>NZ_JACGXO010000023.1:0-1109 GCF_014138335.1 Phyllobacterium sp. P30BS-XVII | reverse complement strand
GCCTACAATGCAGCGCTGGAAGCCAACCTTGCCAAGTCGCGGTTTCTGGCACAGGCAAGCCATGATCTGCGCCAGCCCATCCACGCCATCAGTCTGTTCATCGCCTGCCTGCGCGATGCCAGACTGGGCGTTGAAGAACAGCAGATGGTCAACAATATCGACCGGTCACTGCAAAGCGTTTCACGCCTGTTCCAGTCCCTCCTCGACATCTCGACCCTCGACAGCGGCAAGATATCGGCGCAGCCCGAAGCTGTTGCCATTGGTGAGATCCTGCAGGATATCGCACGGCAGAATTCCGAAGCGGCCCAATGGGCCGGTGTGACCCTGACCGTCGTGGCAACGCATAGGTTCGTGCGCACCGATCCCAGCCTCCTGACCACCATGATCCAGAACATTGTTTCCAATGCCTTGAAATATGCCCCGGGTGGCCCTGTTCTGCTGGGATGCCGGGTGCGCGACGGCAAACTGTCAATCGAGGTGCATGATCGCGGCCCCGGTATTGCCGCGCAACATCTGCCGCGGCTTTTCGAGGAATTCTATCAGGTGCGCGAACGCGGCGATAAGGACACGGAAGGGGTTGGCCTTGGCCTGTCGATTGTGCAGCGTCTTGCCACGCTCATGGGACTGGACGTATCGCTGCGATCGGTGGAGAACCAGGGCACGACCGTTATCATCGATGGCTTTGAGATGGTCGCAGAGCCGGTCCGTTCACTTGAAACGGTCAGGGCCAAGCCTGCTTCCCTGCTGGACGGCCTGCGCGTGCTCTTGGTGGAGGACGACGTCAATATTCTCATGGCAACCGGCATACTTCTGGAGAAATGGGGCTGCATTGTTCAACAGGAGGATGCGCTTCCCGAAGGCAAGGATGTGACCTGCGACTTCATCATCACGGACTTCGACCTTGGTGCCAAGACCACGGGGACGGACTGCATTGCCTATATCCGCCGGGCCAATGGCCGCAAGATCCCGGCAATTGTTGTGACCGGTCATGACGAAAACCGTGTGCGCGATGATGTGGGCGATCCGCAGATACCAATCCTGTCAAAGCCCATCCGCCCGGCCGAACTGCGCTCAACCATTCTGGCGCTGAAACTTCAGACAGAGCAACA
>NZ_JACGXO010000022.1:0-1208 GCF_014138335.1 Phyllobacterium sp. P30BS-XVII | reverse complement strand
GCATTGACCTTCAATCGGCCGCCGGGATTTGCGGTCACAGCCGCCGTCTTGCCATCGACGGTCAAAAGCCCTGTATTGTTGATGATGGCGGCCGAGATGATCGAACCTTCAGCACCAATGCCAAGCTCGCCGCCATTGACGATGGTATCGCCGCGATAGCTGTTCTTCCCCGTCAGCCACAATGACCCGGCACCGGATTTCGTCAGCCCGCCAAGATAGGCAGACGGATCGGCAAGTTTCTTGGTGAGGTAGGGAGCACGCGTATTCTCCATCAAGGCGTATTCAAATTGCAAAAGTTTTTTGGCCTCGGCAATATCGCTATCCAGACTAATGAGAGACGGATTTTTGAGGGACTTCATAAGGTCTTCATTTATTAATTTGGCTATCCATAAATATTGTGGATTGGAGGCATGACTCACCAAATACCGACCATATCTTGTTGTATTGAGAATTCGTTGGAAAAGACTGGTGGCCACGTCATTGCCCGCAAGAGCCGCCTGCTCCTTGGCAAAATTACCGGTACCGATTGCAATTGCCAGAGAGCTGACGAGCTTTATCGCATCCTTGCTTTGTTCATTGACATCTGACTGAACCTTGCCTTCGTCCAATCCACCCAGCCATCCGCGAACTGCCTTTTTTGCCTTCCAGACTGCTGTTTCCGCCTGCTCTTCGCCTTTGCGCTGCTCCAGTGCAACGTCGGAAATATCATTGCTCCAAGTGTCATCCATACTAGCACTGAGATTGGCGTTGAATCGGCCCAGAAATTGGCTTGGGCCTTTCATCGCCTTGTTCAGATCGACAAGTCCCCAGCCAGTCACGGCATTGGGTACCTGCGCGGTGCCGGGAACAACGGATGTGAGCTCACGCTCACCCGTCGTTGGCGCAACATCCGGGCTTGCAACCATATTCTGAGCTGTTGTGAACAGCACCGATAGTGCCTGTTCATTGGTCATATAGGGGAACCGTTGCATGATCAGCGCCAGAGCGGCGGAAGCATGGGGTGCAGCGGCCGATGTGCCGTTAAAACCATTGCTCAAACCACCATTGGTATCCGTCGTTTGCACAATGGTCGGCGCCATGATGCACCAGTATTTTGCAATGCCGCACCGATTATAAATCTGGTCTTTCTGGTTGTTGGCAAAGCCGGTTGTCGTCATCCAGTGGCCTTCAAGCTCCGGACGGAAATAGGGCAGAGAACCGCGCAGACT
>NZ_JACGXO010000021.1:0-1348 GCF_014138335.1 Phyllobacterium sp. P30BS-XVII | reverse complement strand
TTCTATCCGCACAATGAACTGAGTGAGACGAGTGGGCTGGTGGTGTTTCCATCCAATGCGCAATTGTCATTGCGCGCCCATGGCATGGCACCGGCAACCCTGCGCCGGCATTTGAGTGCGCTGGTGGAAACAGGCCTGATCTTTCGTAAAGACAGCCCCAATGGCAAGCGCTATGCGCGCAAGCCACGAACAGGGGCGACAGGGGCAGGGGAGGGCGGCGAGGCATTTGGCTTCTCGCTGGCCCCGCTGGTGGCGCGCGCCCAGGAGTTCGAGGCGATGGCCGAAGACGTGCGCTCTGAACGGCTGCAGCTGAAGCTGATGAAGGAAAAGGTGACGCTGCTGCGCCGTGATATCGTCAAGCTGATCGAGCTTGGGTTTGAGGAAATGCCAGAAATCGACTGGAGTGGCCACTACACGGCGTTTCGCGCGGTGATGGATGATATTCCGCGCCAGGCAACGATCCGCGATCTGGAGCCGGTTGTGGACGGGCTTGAGTGCATCCAGCTGGAGATCTGCAAGTTGTTGCAGGATAAGCTGAATTTACGACAAACAAGCGGCAGAGAGTCTCATTCTGAGCGCCACAAACAAAATTCAAATACAAAATCCACTTCTGATCTTGAACCCGGCTTTAGAAAAACCCAAGGCCAAACCCACGTGCCAAACACTGCACCGGATGAGCCTGCTAAAACGACAGAGGTTGAAACAAGCGATACAGGATCAGAAAACCCTGACAGGGCAGGGCGGCTGGCCGTTGCGGCTGTGGCAACTGGCCCGGCGGGTCGTGCTGCAGTAGAACCCGCTGATTTGCCCGCCGGCGAGGCTTTTGCCTCCGCCTTTGATGCAAAGCCGGTTCCGCTCGGTCTTGTCCGTCAGGCTTGCCCCGATATAGCAGCCTATGCCAGGAACGGCCTTGCCAGCTGGTCCGAACTGATGGGCGCGGCCATTGTCGTGCGCTCCATGCTCGGTGTCAGCCCATCAGCCTACGAGGAAGCCTGCTCCGTGCTTGGTCAGGAAAACGCCGCCATCGCCATGGCCTGCATCCTGCAAAGGGCCGATCAGATCAATTCCGCCGGCGGTTATCTCAGATCCCTCACCGACAAGGCCGCAAACGGCGAATTCTCCGTCTGGCCCATGCTGCTTGCCCAGCTGCGCGCAAATGGCCAACATGTCAGAATTGTCAAAGAAAAGTGAGAAGGTGGCTCATACGCGATCAACCGGCCAAAACTGCGCGGTCAGTCCTGTGCGGACGAAACCCACGACCGATCCCGTATTCCAATCGCCGGAATATTGGCAATACCAACCCGAATTTTGCTATTTTGTACAAACTAGAAAGTTGTCAGAAAATGAA
>NZ_JACGXO010000020.1:0-1416 GCF_014138335.1 Phyllobacterium sp. P30BS-XVII | reverse complement strand
CGGCGTCAGAAACAGAATCTTCAGATCAAACCACAAGGACCAGTTTTCGATGTAATAGAGATCGAATTCTGTGCGCATTTTGATCTTGTCTTCCGTATCGATCTCGCCGCGCCAGCCATTGATCTGCGCCCAGCCTGTCACGCCCGGCTTGACCCGGTGACGGGCGAAATAACCGTCCACAACCTCATTGTATAAAAGGTCGTGGGTGTGGGCGGAGATGGCATGCGGCCGGGGGCCGACAAGCGACAGCGTTCCCATCAGCGAATTGAAGAACTGCGGCAGTTCGTCAAGGGATGTCTTGCGAATAATACGCCCGACACGCGTGACGCGCGGATCATTCTTCACCACCGCATTGCGCGCCGTCGGATCGCACATCTCCGTATACATGGAGCGGAATTTCCACACTTCGATGACTTCATTGTTAAAGCCATGCCGCTGCTGCTTGAAAATGACCGAGCCTTTGCTTTCCATGCGGATGGCGATGGCCGTTGCCAGCATGATCGGGCTGAAAACGATAATGCCGAACAGGCTGAAGAAGATATCGAAAGCCCGCTTGGCCACCGAATCCCAATCGTTGATCGGCTTGTCGAACAGGTCGATCATGGCAATCGAGCCAATATAGGAATAGGCGCGCGGCCGGAACTGCAGGTGATTATTGTGCGCCGAAAGCCTGATATCGACTGGCAGGACCCACAGCTTCTTCAAAAGCGCCAGAACGCGTTCTTCCGCCGTGATCGGCAGGGAGACGATGAGCATGTCGATATGGGCGATACGTGCAAACTCGATAAGTTCGGAAATATTGCCAAGTTTCGGATAGCCGGCAACGACGGGCGGCGAGCGCTTGGCATCGCGGTCATCAAACACGCCGCAGATGCGGATATCATTATAGGGTTGCTGTTCAATCGAGCGGATCAGGTCTTCGGCAGGCTTGCCGCCGCCAACGATGACAGCGCGGCGCTCCATCTTGCCATTGCGTGCCCAGCGGCGAATAAGCCGTGACATGATCACGCGAAACACAACGAAAAGGACCAGTCCGGATACAAACCAGGCACCAAGCCAGATGCGTGAATAGGCTTCCGAAATTTTCAGGAAGAATGCCGCCAGTGCCATCAGGGCAAATGTACCGGACCAAGCCACCAGCAGACGGCCGAACCGGGTGAATGGATTGCGCATCACTGCCAGCTGGTAACTATCCGTCAGTTCCAACACCAGCACGCCGACGATAGCGGTTGCAAGAATTGCAAATGTATAGCTGAAGACAACCCCTGCAGCGGGGCCAACATACATCAGAAAGACGGTGATCCCGCTCAGGACGATGATCAGGAATTCGACAATCCGCATGATTCCGCTGATCATGACAGGCGAATTGCTGGTGCGCGCATATTGCGACGCTATCTGATAGGCGACAGGGCTGAG
>NZ_JACGXO010000019.1:0-3385 GCF_014138335.1 Phyllobacterium sp. P30BS-XVII | reverse complement strand
GTGGGCGATCCGCAGATACCAATCCTGTCAAAGCCCATCCGCCCGGCCGAACTGCGCTCAACCATTCTGGCGCTGAAACTTCAGACAGAGCAACACCCCGTCCACGCATGAGTATTAATCAGTTGCCCGAGCCAATACCGGCGCTGGCGGCCTTGACCGCGGCTGCGGCCCGCGATCCGACATTGAGTGTTCGCAACAATGCCGAGACATGGATGCTGACCGTATAGGGTGAGATATCGAGCGCACGGCCGATTTCCTTGTTCGATTTTCCCTCAACAATCAATCGCAGGACTTCGAGCTGACGCGGTGTCAATGTTGAAAGACTACCGGAACTACGCGGCGGCTCTTTTATGCTGATAGGATGAGGCCTGATAACAAAGGTTCCGTTCCTTATTTCAGTGACGACAGCACTGAATTCTTCCGGTGGAACGGTTTTGCCGATGAAACCATCAGCACCTTGCGCCATGATCATGTCGATCGTCGCAGGATCATCAACCATCGAGACAATAATGATGGATGATCTCATAAATTCTTGCCGCAGCGCTCCAATCGATCTGTCCGGGGCCATCCCCGGGAAGAGCAGATCAAGCACAAAAGTATCCGGCGCCTTTCCTTTTCGAGCAAGTTCAAGGACTTCGCTCATGGTGCCGACGCCTGTTATGTCTGCCATAGGGAAAACTCGTTGCAGCACGAACCGCAAGCCATCCCGGAATACGGGATGATCGTCTGCAACAATAATACGCTCTCTCTCCGCAGAATTCATCCGCAAGCTTCTATAGTCACAGTAAAGATAAGCCAAGGCGCGGCTTGTAGTGAACCTTCACTAATGGCTCAACACCTAGCCTCTTCCCTATACATTGAATCAGTGAGCCGGGAGGCGGTGTCAGAGAGTCCTTTTACTCTGAATATCGCAGCCCGGCCTGACATATGTAGATCCTACAGACTTCAAGGGGCAGTATTTTGAGCGGGACAATCAGATCGAAACGAGTGAAGCATACGCTTCTGAATACGACGGCTTTGGGACGTGTACGGACGAGATTTGTCTCTGGGTTGACTTTGTCGACCGTAGCACTTGCCGCGGGTATCGGCATTAATGGCGCACAGGCGCAAACTGTATGCGAGACAAATGCTTCGGATATCACCAATTGCACCTTGGCAACGGGCACAGATAGTTGGACATCTGCATATGGCACGAATGGTGCGATAAACGGGGATCTAAGGGTCGGGGCAGTTAACGGCAGTCAAGCGGAGCTGTTGATATCGGGCGTCAAGGCCTACAGCAAAAACGGTTATATTGGTCAGGGTGGCAGCCATGACAACCCTTATTCTGGCGTTGTTACGGTTTCTGGACCCGGCGCAGAATGGAATTTGACAGGCGATCTTCTCTATATCGGAGGTCTCGGAAATACCTATGGAAAAGGCAAGTTAGTCATCGAGAATGGCGGGCAGGTGAACGTCAATTCTCTGCAGTTGAGCAGCGCGATTTTCGATAGTTCCCAAGGCGTCCTTGTTGTCAAAGGGGAAGGCTCGGCTCTGAATGCCAACGAGCTTGTTGGCCTTTCCGGATCAGACCGTATCATTGACCCGATCTCAATTCTTGATAAAGGACAGATCAACACCAACTCTGTTTCCTTGGGTGGACAGGGCGGACCTGCACTTGTAAGCGGCGCGGGCTCCAAATGGCTGAACAACGGAAGCATGTTGAATGCCAGCGGCTTCTCGATCGCACAGGGTGGTGAAGTAAAGACCAAAACCCTCACACTGGGTGGCACAACAAACGTATCTGGAAAAGACTCTCTGCTTCACGCAGACGATGAACTTCGCCTGACAGGTGCCTTCGAAACCGGCCATATCGCTGTTTCGCAAGGCGGTCGCTTGGAGGCGGCAAAGCTATCAATCGTTTCGCAAGGCGGCTTCAAGGTTGAAAGTGGCGGATCGGTAAAAGCGGATTCTGCCAGTGTAGGTGATTTGGCCTACCTTTCTGTGCAGGGCGCCAATTCAATATTTGACGTCACGGGCAAATTGTCTTCAAGCGGCGTTGTTGCCGTGGGCGATGGCGGGCACATTCAAGCTGGAAACGGCATCCGTATCGATGGCTCACTGATCATCGGCGGCATTGTTGAGAATCAAAATGGCGATGTCGTTTTTGGTGAAACCAAGGCGGCGGGCTCAATCAATTCCGATGCCATCGTTACACTTGTAAATGACCCACTATCAAATTCGAGTATTTGGTTTAATCACAACAGCTCGGGTTATGTATTTTCAAACACCATAGTCGGAGGCGGCACCATCAATGCAACCTCCGGTGAAACGATTATAACGGGTGACCTTTCACAATTTTATACCGGGAACGGTGGTGACGGGACAGTCAACGTTGACGGTAAGGACACGAAACTCGTCATCAAGAGTAATTTGGACACAACAGATTTCGATCCCGACCCCGAAGATAACAGCAAATCTAAGTTCACCGTAAAAAGCGGTACACTTATCGTCGATGGGATTGTAGGGCGTACGTATAAGACAACCTCTTTTGGAGACGAATATACCCACTATAGCAATGACATCGAGGTTTGGGGCGCGCAATCCAACAATGCACTTGATGATCGCGATCCAACTCTTTTTGGACGTCTGGGCGGCTCGGGTACAGTTGGTTCAGTCACACTGGAAACAAATGCCAGAATTTCACCGGGTAATAATTCGGCCGGAACGCTGACTGTCATGGGCGCCCTGCAATTCAAAGATGGCTCGATTTATGAAGCCGATGTCATGGGCAACGGTACCAGTGATTTGATTATCGTAAAAGATATTGGTCCAAATGCGATCATTGGACTTTTCCGCCCCAGCGGTGTAGCGCAAATCGGCAATAATGTGAACGTCGAGGTGAACGCTCTAGATTCTGCAACGAGCTATCAGAATGGGCAGACATACACCATTTTGACTGCAGAAACGGGTATTGAAGGCAAATTTGCGCAGGCTGTATCCAAATCGGCATTTCTGGACGTTACTTTGGACCAGAAGGAAAAGCAGGTTGACCTGAAGATCGCCGTCAAAGATGTCAACCCCGAGCCCAAACCGGAACCGAAACCCGAACCCAAGCCGGAACCAAAACCTGAACCTAAACCTGAGCCTAAACCAGAACCCAAGCCAGAGCCCAAACCGAATCCACGTCCGATCAATCATGTGTTCCAGACAGTTACGCAGACGGACAATCAGTATAATACCGCAGGTGCATTGGGCAGCCTTGCACAAAGTGGTCCGTCGCTGGCGCTGTATAACCGCGTAGCGTTGCTGAGCGCCGATGAAGCGCGTGCTGCATTTGGCCGGTTGTCGGGTGAGGCACATGCCTCGACCAAGACAGCACTGGTCAATAGCAGCCAGTTGTTGC
>NZ_JACGXO010000017.1:0-6190 GCF_014138335.1 Phyllobacterium sp. P30BS-XVII | reverse complement strand
AGTCTGCGCGGTTCTCTGCCCTATTTCCGTCCGGAGCTTGAAGGCCACTGGATGACGACAACCGGCTTTGCCAACAACCAGAAAGACCAGATTTACAATCGGTGCGGCATTGCAAAATACTGGTGCATCATGGCGCCGACCATTGTGCAAACGACAGATACCAATGGTGGTTTGAGCAATGGTTTTAACGGCACATCGGCCGCTGCACCCCATGCTTCCGCCGCTCTGGCGCTGATCATGCAACGGTTTCCCTATATGACCAATGAACAGGCACTATCGGTGCTGTTCACAACAGCTCAGAATATGGTTGCAAGCCCGGATGTTGCGCCAACGACGGGTACGCGCTCACGCACACCGGTTGTTCCCGGCACGGCGCAGGTACCCAATGCCGTGACTGGCTGGGGACTTGTCGATCTGAACAAGGCGATGAACGGCCCCGGCCAGTTCCTTGGCCGGTTCGATGCCAATCTGGGCGCAGGTGTGAGTGATACCTGGAGCAATAACATTTCCGATGTGGCGATTCGTGCCCGGCAGACCGAAGACAAGGCCGAACACGATGAATGGGAAACGACCAAAACCACAAAGGGCTGGCAAAATGGCCTGCCTGCCAATGCAAGCGATGCGGACAAGACTGAATATAACACCAAAACGGCGCGCGACGAGGCGTTCAAAACGCGCCAGTATTTCGGTAGTCTGATCAAATCCGGCACCGGAACATTGCGTCTGACCGGAACCAACACCTATACGGGTGACACCCAGATCAATGGCGGCCTGCTCGCTGTCGATGGCAGTATTGCGTCAGTTGTTTCAGTCAATAATAGCGGTGCGCTTGGTGGTATTGGCACGGTCGGCAGCCTCGGCGTGCATGCGGGCGGTATCGTTGCGCCGGGCAATTCCATTGGGACGCTGCATGTGGCTGGAGATGCCAGCTTTGACAAGGGCAGTGGCCTCGCTATTCAGATCGCGCCTGATGGTCGCAGCGATCGTCTCGACGTGGCTGGCAAGACCACGCTGCTGGGTGGCGTGGTCAGTGTTGCAGCAGACAGCAATACTCTTACCCCCGCCGATACACTCGCGCTGCTCGACAAGAGCTATACGGTTCTCACCGCAGCGGGGGGCAGGGCCGGACAGTTTGATGCAGTTGTGTCGCAGTATTACTTCATTGGTGGAGCGCTCTCCTATACTACCAATGATGTGAATGTCACTCTGTCGCAAAACGGACTTTCCTTCGCCGATGCCGGACAGACCAAGAACCAGAAGGCAGCGGCCACCGGGGCTGAAAGCCTTGGACTTGGCAATCCCCTCTATAACACCATAGCCGTCAGCAGACTTGGCGAGAATCTGCCTGCCTACTTCGATGCCCTGTCCGGAGAAGTTCATGCCTCACTGAAAGGCCTTCTGGCCGAGGACGGCAAGTTTGTCCGTGACGCCGCGAGCAATCGTATCCGGGCTGCCTTTGGCGATACGGCAAGCAGCAAGTCAGCGGTGCCGGTTCTGGCTTACGGTCCCGATCAGAAGAAGGGGAGTGCGGCCTTTGCTTCTGTCGAACCTGCCACTCCAACAACAGCGCTGTGGGGCGAAGCCTATGGCTCATGGAGCGATGTTGACAGAACAAGCAATGCATCCGCCTATAGCCGCAATACTGGCGGTTTCGTCACCGGGTTCGACGGGGTGATTGCCGATACATGGCGCTTTGGTCTGCTTGCAGGTTATGGCAACACATCTGTTCATACGGATCGTGGCCGAGCCTCTGCCGACAGCTATCAGGTCGGTGTCTATGGCGGCACCAAAATCGATGCGCTGACCTTGAGCCTTGGCACCAGCCTTGCCCATCATGAGATTGACACGCGCCGCAAGGTGGTCTTCGGCGGGATCAATGACAGCAACACCGCTGATTATACGGCAAAATCGGTGCAGGTGTTCGGTGAAGCCGCCTACCGGATCGATACGGCCTATGCTGCACTCGAACCCTTTGCCGCAGCCGCCTATACCCATCTGAAAACCGATGGCTTTACCGAAACCGGTGGTATCACCGCGTTGTCAGGGCGGTCAGGCACAACGGACCTGACCACCACAACCCTTGGTCTCAGAGCCTCGCACCGCTTTGCCTTGAGCGAGGCGACCGCACTCACCGCTCATGGCATGGCGGGTTGGCGGCATGCTTTTGGCGATACCACACCGGAAGCCTCGCTGGCCTTCTCAGGCGGCAATGCCTTCTCTGTTGATGGTTTGCCGGTGGCTGAGGACACTGCTCTCGTCGAGGCGGGACTGGATTTTGGCATCGGCAAGGCCACCACGCTTGGTGTTAGCTATAATGGCCAGTTTTCCAGCCAGAGCCACGACAATGCCGTCAAGGCCGATCTGACGGTAAGGTTCTAGGCAACACCTCAATTGGACAACACAGCTGATGGATGACAAACCCATCGGCTGTGTTGGCGAAACACGAGCCACGCTCACCAGAACACCAAGCCGTGCTCCCATAGACTCTCCGTGTGCGTCAGGCGCAAATAACGGTACAAAACAAGGCAAAGACGGCCAATCTTCCTGCACCACCGACCTCGCGAGAAGGGCGATATCCTGGAACGCAAATTAAACGTAACAGGGTACGGAGCAGGCAGGCTCCCACCGCGAAGAAATCGACCGTAATTTTTCTGTTTGCATTTTCTGGCTTGACGGATCGTATGCTTGCAACTTTATTAGCCGCATATTTTTTGTTTTTTCGAACTAGTATTTCAACATAAATTATAACGGAACCATATTTCATGTCTTTTCACGCCACAGATGCGGGTTTTTCCGCACGAACTATTCGCCTTTCCACTTTTCGCAAGCATTTGATGAGCGGCGTTTGTGCCGCGTTGATTATCGCTGCCGCCGGGCCGAGTGCCCATGCACAGCAGGTGCCGGGCAAATATTTCAAGGCCGATGGCAGCAAGACCAACGATTATGAAGCAGCAAAGAAGAGCTGGCTTGATGACAAGGAGTTTCAAGGCGACTGGGGGTTAAAAGCGATTCATGCCGAAGGAGCATATGCGCGTGGTATTACTGGTCGGGGCATGGTTGCAGGTGTGCTCGACAGCGGAACTCTTGAAGCCCACCCCAAATTTTCCGGCCCCGGTAAATTCATTTCCATTCATGCGCAAGGTAATCGCGCTTACATAGATGATTATACAGCTGCTGGAACATGGTTGATCCCAAATCCGCCAATTCATGTTGGCGATTATTTTGATTTCTATGGGGGAATTCCCGTCGTCAATGATGCACACGGTACTCACACTGGCGGTACCATTGCGGCCAGGCGTGAGGGCGGACAGGGCACAATGCAAGGCGTGGCTTTTGACGCGACGCTTGCTGCGGCAAATGGCACGGAGATGGGTCCTTACGTTGGCACGATTGATACCTTCGATTCATCTATATTTGCCGCGGCGATTGATGGCTTCGTGGAAGCAAAAGTGCCCGTTGTAAATAATAGTTGGGGAATCGGTCCGGCAACACTTGATGGCAGATTAAATACGACAAGCAATGGTGGAGCGAGCCCATTCAATTTCGGCAAGGATGTCATTCCACAATACGTCAATGATCCAACAAAGAGAATGTTCGACATCGCCGAAGACGCGGTGAAGAAACATGACATGCAATTCGTGTTTGCTGCGGGTAACAATGGACCGGGCGCTACGCCGGACGCCATGGTCAGCCTGCCCTATTTCCGACCCGAGCTGGAAGGCCACTGGCTATCGGTGACGGGTATTGGCCAAACGGGCATTCCCATACCCGGCTATTCCGATTACAAGATTTACGCTGGGTCGTCGCGTTGTGAACAGACAAAATGGTATTGTATAACTGCACCTGCTGTAGGCGTTAAAAGCTCTTTTTTTGAATACGATAAACAAAGCGGCGGATTAACACCCACATTTGACAACGATACCGGTAATTCCATGGCAGCGCCACATGTGACCGGGGCCATGACGCTCATTATGCAGCGGTTCAATTATCTGAACTCTGTGGCAGCCCATGACATTCTACTAACCACGGCAACTTATCTGCCTGATGGTTCGGGGAATGATAAGCTAAACATTGCCGGATCTCGAACCCAAATCCCTAATGAGCGATCGGGTTGGGGCCTTGTCAACCTCGAGAATTCTATGAATGGTCCCGGACAATTTTTGGGCCGGATTGAAGCCAATCTAAATACCGGCGTGAATGATGTATGGCGCAACGATATCTCTGATTTAGCGCTTAATCAGCGCAAGATTGATGAGCAGACTGAAATGTCCAGCTGGACAGATAGAAAGAAAGCACAGGGCTGGGAAAATGGCGTACCGCAGTCGCGAAGACTTACAGTTGAAGCCGCAACAAAAGCCGATCTTGATAAGATGGGCTCACTATTTACATCCTTGTTCACCACAAGCGTTGCGAGACTCAATAATAGCCTTGAAGTGAAGAACGCGTATGGCGCTGTAGAAGCAGATGCGAATGCAAAGCGTTTCAGGGATAATTTCATCAAGGCCGATCCATACGCGTTTGGAAGACCCAATCTTCAAGAACTGTACGAAGCCTATAAGCTAACAACAATACGAGCAGAAATCGCGGCAGCCAAACCTGCAGATAAAGACAGTTTGGAGAAATCAGCGGGCCTGTTTGGCGCATTCGTGGAAAAGCTGGTAGGTGGTCAGAAAGCCATGGCCGATTACCTCATGATATTCAACACAGTAAACACTAATCCAGTAACGCTGCCACTTATTCTGAAATACCAAAAGCAAAATCCAAAGTGGTGGGAAAGTGCAGATGCGCTCAAGAATTACGGAGTTTTCAAGACTGAAGTCCTTGATCCGCTATTTGCAGTCCATATGCACGGAGCATTTGACGCAGTGGTGGCAGAATACACGGTCAGCGAAGCCCGCACCGCTTACCTCACCAAAAAGCTTGCCGATCCATCTGCCTATCTTGGCGGGCTGACGAAATCCGGTGCCGGGTCATTGTGGCTGACGGGGAAGAACAGCTATCGCGGCAATACCATCGTCAATGGCGGCGAGCTTGGCATTGGTGCAGGTGGTTCGATCATTTCGGCCGCCATCATCAACAATACAGGGCTTTTGACCGTCGATGGCAAGACGGCGGCTGTGACCGCAAATCCCGGCGGCCGATTGAAGGTCAATGCTCCGGGTGTCACCGGCGCTGTTACCCTCAATGGCGGCTTTGCCTCGGTGGATGGCACAAGCGGTGCAACGGAGATCAACGCGGGCGGAGAGCTTGGCGGCATTGGCACGGTGGGCAGTCTGGCGGTGCATGCGGGCGGTATGGTGTCTCCGGGCAATTCCATCGGCACATTGCATGTGGCCGGGCCTGCAAACTTCGACAAAGCGACGGGCCTGACCATTCAGGTTGCTGCCGATGGGCGCAGCGACCGTCTGGACGTGAAAGGCAAGGCAACCCTGCTCGGCGGTGTGCTTATCGTTGCACCGCAGAGCAGCAAGGCACCGCTTTCTCCGGCTGAAACACTGGCCCTGCTCGGCAAGACCTATACGGTCCTGACCGCAGAAAAGGGTATAACCGGCAGGTTCGAGGCAGCAACGCCGGATTATTACTTCATCGGTGCTTCGCTGGCCTATGCACAGAGTGATGTCAAAGTCAGCCTTGGCCGCAATGGCGTTGCCTTTGCCGATGCTGGCAAGACAGAAAACCAGAAAGCAGCAGCAACAGGCGTTGAAAGCCTTGGGCACGGCAATCCGCTTTATGACACCATTGCCGTTACAACGCTTGGAGACAACCTGCCTGAGCATTTTGATGCCCTGTCAGGTGAAGTGCATGCTTCGCTGCAGGCTGTGCTTGTTGAGGATAGCCGCTTCGTGCGCGATGCGGCTGCCAATCGCATTCGTGCCGCCTTTGGCAATATGGCAGGCGGCAAGGCGGCAGCACCGGTTCTGGCTTACGGTCCCGATCAGAAGAAGGGAGCCGCGGGCGACGCCTTTGTCCCGCTGCTGCCAGCTGTTCCCACCACGGCCCTTTGGGGTGAAGCCTATGGCTCGCGCAGCCATGCGGACAGAACAAGCAATGCATCCGCCTATAGCCGCAATACTGGCGGTTTCGTCACCGGGTTCGACGGGGTGATTGCCGATACATGGCGCTTTGGTCTGCTTGCAGGTTATGGCAATACGTCTGTCAACACGGCGCGTGGCCGTGCCTCTGCCGATAG
>NZ_JACGXO010000016.1:0-13316 GCF_014138335.1 Phyllobacterium sp. P30BS-XVII | reverse complement strand
AAAACGCACAAATCCTAACTTTCTCAACCAACCTCAACCAGCCCTGGGGATAACTCAAAGCCAAACACAACAAACCATCAACAAATACGGGCGGTGCCACCGCACCGCCCGTCAAAACACGTCGTCATAAAAAGAGAAAAGGCTGTCTTCAGGCCAGCGTGTAGGCCGTTTTTACCGTCGTATAGAATTCAGCAGCATATTTGCCCTGCTCGCGCGGACCATAGCTTGAGCCCTTGCGCCCGCCGAACGGCACATGGAAATCCACACCGGCTGTCGGCAGATTGACCATCACCATGCCAGCCTCGGCATTGCGCTTGAAATGCGTTGCATGTTTGAGGCTTGTCGTGGCGATGCCCGATGACAGGCCGAACTGCGTATCATTGGCTGTATGCAATGCCTCTTCATAATCCTTGACCCGGATGACACTGGCCACTGGGCCGAAGATCTCCTCGCGCGAAATCCGCATCTGGTTGGTGGCTTCGGTGAACAATGCCGGCTGCAGATAGAAACCGGGATTATCGCGGGTCAGCCGCTCGCCGCCAAAAGCAAGTTTCGCGCCTTCACTCTGGCCAATGGCAATATAGTCTTCATCCTGTTTCAGCTGGCTCTGATCAACCACGGGGCCAATATGAGTTCCGGCCTTCAGCGCATCGTCAACAATAACGCCTTTGAGACGCTCGGTCGCCGCAGCAACGAAGCGGTCATGAATGCCTTCAGTGACAATAATACGCGAGGACGCAGTGCAGCGCTGACCTGTCGAGAAGAAGGCGCTGTTAACAGCTGCTTCCACGGCGACATTTAAATCCGCATCATCAAGCACAACGAATGGGTTCTTGCCGCCCATTTCCAGCTGGAACTTGCGCATATGTTCAATGGAAGCAGCGGCGACGCGTTTGCCCGTGCCAACCGAACCGGTGAAGGTGATGGCATTCACATCGGCACTGTCGAGAATGGTCTGGCCAACCACCGAACCCTTGCCCATGACAAGGTTGAGCACACCCTTTGGCAGACCGGCGCGGTGCAATATATCGACAATCGCCCAGGAGCAGCCCGGCACCAGATCAGCTGGCTTGAACACGACTGTATTGCCATAGGCCAATGCTGGAGCAATCTTCCAGGCGGGAATGGCGATGGGAAAATTCCATGGGGTGATAATGCCGACAACGCCGACTGGCTCGCGGGTGATTTCAACACCAATGTTCGGGCGCGCGCTCGGCAGGACCTCACCCGCCAGACGCAGAACTTCTCCGGCGAAGAAATCAAAGATTTGAGCAGCGCGCACCGTCTCGCCGATACCTTCGGCCAATGTCTTGCCTTCTTCGCGTGATAACAGGCGGCCGATCTCATCCTTACGGGCGGTGATCTCGTCGGCGGTCTTGCGCAGGATCGCATGGCGCTCAAGAATGCCGGAGCGTGACCATGCCGGGAAAGCTGCCTTCGCCGCCGCAACGGCATTCAATGTGTCTTCAGCCGTTGCCCGCGCATATTCGCCAACGACATCATTGGTATTGGAAGGATTAATGTTGGCAATGGCGTCGCCGCCGGTCCAAGCGCCGTCAATCAGATTCTGGTGCAATGTCATTGTTCTTTCTGTCCTTCCTGATGACGGCACAGGATCGCCGTCACGATGTAGCCTTTTTCAGGCCTTCTCCCGAAAACTCTGCACAAACCCTCGGCGATACGCTCGAAAGCATCAACGCTCTATCAAAGGGGAAGTGGTGCCGGACCTTAGCATAGCGAAAAGCGGTTTCAACGAACATTTGGGAACATTTGCCGCATTCCGGGTGCGAATGTCAGCCAAAGGCCAATTGCACCTTCATCGAGCGGCTGCGATCACCCGCAGTTTCAAAAGCTGTGACCACTTCATCGAGCTTGAAAATGCCTGTCAGCAGCGGCTTCACATCGACCACCTTCCGGCCGATCAGGTCAACCGCCAGTGCGAATTCCTCGTGAAAGCGGAAAGAGCCACGCAGGTCGATTTCCTTCGAAACAATCATGTTCTGCGGAATGGAGATGTCGCCGCCAAGACCAAGCTGCATGAGAATCCCGCGCGGACGCAGCACCTCCAGCCCGGCGCGCAGCGCCCTTTCATTCCCGGATGCTTCAAACATCACATCAAATGACCCTTTGTTGGCGGAATAGGCGGCGAGTTGTTCCGGATGTTCAGCCACATTGATGGTCCTGTCGGCACCGACTTCCCGCGCCTTGACCAGCACCGCATCCATGACATCGGTCGCAACGATTTCCTGTGCGCCATGGGCACGCGCTGCCAGAATGGTCAAAGCACCGATGGGGCCACAGCCCGTAACAAGAACCCGCTTGCCCAGCAAAGATCCGGCACGATTGACCGCATGGAGGGTCACGGCGAACGGCTCGGCAAATGCTGCTTCATTGATGGAAACGCCCTCTGCCACCTTATGACATTGCCATGCCTCGGCAATCAGCCGCTGGCGAAACGCACCCTGAATATGAGGCATAGGCATCGCACTGCCGTAAAAACGCATGTTCAGGCAATGGTTCTGCAGCCCTTTGAGACAATAGTCGCAATGGTTGCAGGGTCGGCTGGGCGATACGGCAACGCGATCACCGATGGCAAGGCCGCTCACTCCGGCTCCCAAAGCCATAATAGTTCCGGCAATTTCGTGGCCAAGAATCATCGGCTCACGCAGCCGGATCGCACCGAACCCGCCATGATTATAGTAATGCAGATCCGAGCCGCATATGCCGCCTGCCTCAATGGCAATATCCACCTGCCCAGCTTCCGGCGCACCCGGATCACGTTCTTCGATACGCAAATCCTTCGCGGCGTGGATGACGACGGCCTTCATGCATTCCTCCCTTGCGCATCCCGCACCCAGACGACATTGTCGCGGGTGGGCGAAGCGCTTTAACACACTGATACTTGCATATGTTATCGATAACATTTATGTCAAGTGAATGAAGAAGCGACAGCGTTCGCGAGTCGAATTTCCGCAAAACCGGAGGAAAGAAAGAATGGCCTATCCATTGTTCAGCCTTGAGGGGAAACGTGCCCTCATCACAGGATCAAGCCAGGGCATTGGCTTTGCCTTGGCAAAAGGTCTGGCTGAACATGGGGCGGAAATCATCGTCAATGGCCGCGATGAAACCAAGGTGAATGCAGCGGTCACTGAGCTGAAAGCCGCCGGTTACAAAGCCCATCCCGCCGTATTTGACGTGACCAATCTTGAGAGCGTCAAAAGTGGTATCGACAAGATCGAGGCTGATATCGGCACAATCGACATTCTCTTCAACAATGCCGGAATGCAATTCCGCGCGCCGCTGGAAGAATTCCCTGAGGACAAATGGCAACTCTTGCTGCAGACTAATATCTCAAGCGTTTTCTATGCGGGACAAAGTGCGGCAAAACATATGATCAAACGCGGTCGTGGCAAGATCATCAACATTGCATCGGTGCAAAGCGAGTTGGCACGCCCTTCAATTGCGCCCTATACGGCAACCAAGGGCGCTGTCCGCAACCTTACCCGCGGCATGTGTACGGACTGGGCCAAATATGGTCTGCAGATCAACGCCATTGCACCGGGCTACTTCAAGACACCACTCAATCAGGCCCTTATTGATAATCCAGAATTCTCCGGCTGGCTGGAAAAGCGCACGCCTGCCGGCCGCTGGGGCAATGTCGATGAACTGGTTGGAGCGGCGGTGTTCCTTGCCAGCGATGCCTCATCTTTCGTCAATGGCCAGGTCATCCACGTCGATGGCGGAATCACGGCATCCGTATGATCAGACTCATCGTCATGGGTGTCAGTGGTTCCGGCAAGTCTTCGATCGGCGAGGGAATAGCGGCCGCATTGTCCCTGCCCTTCATTGAAGGCGATGTTCTGCATCCGGAAAGCAATGTGAAGAAAATGTCAGCGGGCATTCCGCTGACCGACGATGACCGCTGGCCATGGCTCGACAAAATTGGTGCGGAACTTGCCAAAGCCGAGAAGGGCGTCATTGTTTCCTGTTCGGCGCTAAAAAAGAGCTATCGTGACCGGTTGCGCCGGGAAGCTGGCGGGGCACTTGCCTTTGTCTTTCTTGATGGCACACTTGAAGTTCTGCGTGACCATATGGGCAAGCGAACCGGGCACTTCATGCCGCTGTCCATGCTCGACAGCCAGTTGGCGACGCTGGAATCACCAAAGGGTGAGCCACTGGTTTTCACGCAAGATGTCGCCCATCCCATCAAGCAGATTGTTGATGCCAGCGTGGAATGGTTGAAAACACAGGATCTCTAACGTTCATTGGAAAAACCATCCAGCAGCCGCATCATTTCGGCTGAATCGCGTGGACCCAATCCGGCTGCACAGAGCAGCCGGTGAATTTCGACCACCTGTCCGGTCATCGGTAAAGGTGTCTTTGTCTTCAGGGCAAAGGCCTGCAGAGAATCGAGATCTTTCAGCATATTATCAATGCGTCCTGTTGGCGTGAAATCCCGGGCGGCAAATTTCGCCATGAACTCCTGCATGATCCGGTTGTCAGCGCGCCCGCCTGCCAAAGCCTGTGGGATGATAGCAGGATCAACGCCGCCCGCCTCCGCAAGCTTGACCGCCTCGGCAACCGCCTGAAACGCCACCGCGCAAAATAGCTGGTTGATCAGCTTGGTGGTCTGCCCCGCGCCGCTTGGCCCCATCAATGTGTAATTGGCGCAAAGGTGCTGCATCACGGTCCGTCCGCGTTCGAAATCGGCAGCATCACCGCCCGCCATAACCGTCAAGCGCCCGGCAAGCGCACCGGGCACACCGCCGGATAGCGGGCAATCCAACCACTTCATATCAGTCTGCTCCGCAAGTTTCGCCGCCATCTCAGCGGTTTCCTTCGGGTCGATCGACGACATATCGATCAGCAACTTGTCGGCTATGGCCGCAGTAGCCACCCCGTCCGAGCCGAAGACCACGGCGCGGACAATATCGGCATGATTCAGGCTGAGAATAACAAAATTGCTCTTGGCGGTTGCGTCCGCAGCCGACCTTGCAGCAATTGCACCTTTGGCCACAAGCGCCGCAACCTTTTGCGCGTCAACATCGAACACAGTCACCACGTGGCCGGTCTCGATAAGCCGCGTTGCAATCGCCGCGCCCATAAACCCAGCACCAATAACAGCCACTGTGGACGCATCAGCCATTTGGTTATTCCTCTTGTGTGTCGGAACGTCAGTTAAACAACCGCTGCGGGCAGCGGCTTGCCAGAAAATTGCGCTTCCAGATTGGCCAGCACGAGATCGGCCATGGCGCGTCGCGTCTCGTGGGTCGCACTGGCGATATGCGGCGAAACAACAACATTCTTCATCGCCCAAAGCGCATCGGGCACGCGTGGTTCATCCTCGAACACATCAAGGCCCGCACCGGAAATCGTTCCGCCCTGCAGCGCAGCAATCAAAGCCACTTCATCGACGAGAGAGCCACGGGCGATATTGATCAGGCTGCCATTGGGGCCGAGTGCTTTCAGCACATCCGCATTGACCACATGCTTTGTCTCCGCCGAGGCCGCCGCCGCAATGACAAGCACATCGCAGTTCGCAGCGAGTTCGCTGATATCGGGATAAAACGTGTAGGGAACGTCAAGCTTCCGGCGGCCTGAATAGGCAATCTTCCCATCAAAAGCCTCCAGCCGCTTGGCAATGGCCTGACCAATACGGCCAAGCCCGAAAATACCGTAGCGCCTTCCGCTCACCCGGTGCCCAAGACCAAGTTCGCCCTTTGGCCAGTTCCCAGCCCGCACATGATTGTCAGCAAGCACAAGCTGGCGCGCCAAGGCAATGATCAGGCCAAGGGCCAGATCGGCCACATCAGCAGTCAGCACATCAGGCGTATTGGCCACGCGAAAGCCGCGCTTGCGCGCCTCGTTCAGATCGATTTTGTCGTAGCCGACACCATTGATTGAAATGATTTCCAGATTTGGCAACTGCACTGCAAGCTCGGTTGGAATTCCAACATGTCCGCCCGTCACTACACCGCGAATCTTGTCCGCATGGGATTTGAGGAATCCTGGCTGGTCTTTCATTTCGAACCAACGATGAACGGTGTAGCGCTTGGCTAAGTCCGCTTCGAGGGCTGGCATAACGGGACAGAGTTGCAGAATATCAATCGACATAATTACGGGATTCCTGATTGGTTATTTCACTTAACGTCGGCCTTGACGAACTGGCGCAGTTCTGGCGTTTGCGGATCGCTAAAGAGTTGTTTTGATAATCCCTCTTCCCAGATCTTGCCCTGATGCATGAAAATCGTCTTTGTCGCGACCCGCCGGGCAAACGCCATTTCGTGGGTAACGAGGATCATCGTCATGCCGTCACGCGCAAGCTGTTCCATGACGTTGAGCACTTCTTCGGTCAATTCAGGATCAAGCGCCGATGTGACTTCGTCAAACAACATTACCTTTGGTTGCATGGCGAGCGAACGGGCAATGGCAACACGCTGCTGCTGGCCGCCGGAAAGCTCGTCCGGGTAAGCATCAAATTTTTCCGACAGACCCACCAGTTTCAGCACCCTCTCCGCCGTTTCGCGGGTCTGTGCCTTGGCCACATTCTTCACGATCTTTGGTGCCAGCATGATGTTCTCGCCGACACTCAGATGCGGAAAAAGATTATAGCTCTGGAAAACAATGCCAACATCCGTCCGCAACGCCCGCAACTGTTTGGGATCGCTGCTCACCGTATGGCCAGCAATCTCGATACGTCCGGAATTGATTTTTTCCAGCCCGTTGATGCAGCGGAGCAGCGTGCTCTTACCGGAACCGGAGCGCCCGATCAGCGCGATCACCTCGCCGCGCTCGACGGTCAGCGAGACGCCTTTGAGGACTTCGACCATGCCGAAGCTTTTGTGGACATTTTCAACGATGACTTCTGGCATGGAGTCTCCTTTCCAGCCAACGCGACAGCTGGGACAGCGGATAACAGACGACGAAGTAAAGAGCCGCAACCGCGATGAAAACGCGGAATGGCTGGAACGTCGCATTGTTGATGAGTTGGCCCGCACGGGCGAGTTCGACAAAGCCGATGATCGAGGTGATCGAGGTGTTCTTGACCACCTGCACGGCAAAGCCAACGGTTGAGGGCAACGAGATGCGCAGCGCCTGCGGCAGAATCACATAGCGATATTGCTGCGTCCGCGTCATCGCGAGCGATTCCGACGCCTCCCATTGCTGTTTGGGCACCGACTGGATGCAGCCACGCCAGATTTCAGCCAGATAGCCCGATGCGTAGATCGTCATCGAAGCGCCCGCTGCCACCAGAGGTGGTAATTGCAGACCGGCAAGGCTCAGACCGTAATAGGACAGGAACAGGATCATCAGCACGGGGATGCCCTGAATGATCTGGATATAGGTCGCCGCGACAATCCGCAGCCACCTATGTGTGGAGGTGCGGGCGAGTGCAATGAAGAAGCCGACAATGCCGCCGCCGCTGAGTGCGATGATGGTAAGGACGACAGTCCATAGCAATGCGGAAACAAGAAAACCGAATTCGCTGAAACCAAAGGTACGCAGAATCATGTTTGCACCTCCGGAAGAGCGACAGCTGTTCGCCGCGCCACCCGGCGGCCAAACAGCCACAATCCGATAATGGCGAGCACACCGCGCAGGGCGAGCGCCAATACCAGATAAATCAGTGTGACGACGATATAGACTTCGAATGAACGGAAGCTTTGCGATTCGACAAAGGCTGCCGATGCCGCAAGCTCATTGGTCGAAATGGCCGAGCAAACCGAAGAAGCCAGCATCATCAGCACGAACTGGCTGCACAGCGCCGGATAGACTTTCGCAATCGCTGGCATGATGATGACATGCCGGTAAATCTGCAACCGCGTGAAACCGAGCGCCTCGCCCGCTTCAATCTGCGACTTGTGAATCGATTCGATCCCGGCGCGAATAATCTCGGTGGAATAGGCAGCCAGATTGATTGTCATGCCGATCAACGCCGCCGTCACCGCGCTGACGCGAATTCCAAGCCCCGGCATGCCGAAATAGACAATGAAAAGCTGCACCAGAAACGGTGTGTTACGAATGATCTCGACATAGGCGTCAACAAGGATACGGCCAATGCCTGGCTTCATCGAGCGAACAGACGCCAGCACGATACCACAGGCGCAGCCAAGGATGATCGAAGCAACAGACAGCTTGATCGTCATCCATATGCCGGCAAGAATCTCATTCTGATATTGGGCGATCACGCCAAACTGGAAGGTGTAGGACATCTCCGGCCTCCGTGAGGGATTGCACCGGGCAGGCTTTGCCCGGTGAACCGATTGAGCAGCGGATCAGAAGGATGGCAGCTGCGGCATTGGCTGCCCGGTCCACTTGACCGAAATTGCATCAAGCTCGCCGGAATTCTTCATGAGATAGATGGCCGTGTTGAGCCACTGGCGCATCTCGAAATCCTGCAGAGTGGTTGCCATGGAATTTCCCTGACGGAAGAACGTGAAGCCAACCTGCAAACCGGCGTCGGGCAGCTGTTTCAACACCGCATCCGCAACGGTGGAAGGCAAGGCAACCGCATCGACCTGTCCGGCAATCAATGCCTGCGCCGTGGTCGAATCATCTTCGTAAACCACAAGCTCAAGCCCTGGCACGGCCACTTTGCGCAAAGCGGCTTCCTGTGACGAGCCGCGATTGACCGCAACGCGCTTGCCGCTGAGTTCTGACAACGCACCGAATTTCTGATCCTTGCCCGAAACGATCACCATGTTGAATGCACTATAAGGTTGGGTGAACATCACTGTTTTGGCGCGTTCACCCGTTGGCGCAAGCGTCGCAACAAGGAAATCGACCTTGCCTGTCTGCAATGCCGGAATGCGCGACGGCGGCGTCAGTGGAACCAGTTCAGCTTTCACGCCGAGGTAGCCAGCTATCAGATTGGCAACATCAACGTCATATCCGGTTGGATTACCCTTCTCGTCCACCATGCCCATGGGCGGCGCGCCTGTCAGCACACCGATCCGTACCGTGCCGCGCGAAGTGATGTCATTCAGTGTGACCGCATTGGCATCAAGAGCTGAAAACAGACCTGCAGCGGCAACACCGACAGCAGCGATCATCACCCGCAATGATTTTGAAATACCCATTATAGTCTCCTCCACTTGTATCAAGGTTCCGGCAGTACCTCCCGAGCACGCCGCCCGAATTCAATTCATTTGTTCTCGATAACACTCCCATAAGCGCTATGCTCCAGAAATGCTGCCGTCCGATTATGGCACCACAACCGGCTTTAAATGGCCAAGATGCACTGCATTTGAACCAGCCTGCAGCAACCCATGAAATTTGCTGCTTGTGTTTCCAATGAAGCATGTTATCGATAACATTACAAGTGGCAACCCTAAAATGCCGCGCTCTTATCACCTGAGGAGGATTGATGTTCACCCGTTCGGCCATTTTTGAAGGCAAGATTCACGCAGGTCAGGAAGAGGCATTTTTCCGGATGGTTGAGGAGCAATTATTGCCCATCTGGAAGCGCATGCCGAATGCCCAGGCAGTGCGTGTGATGCGTATGATTGATTCGGACCCCGATTCGCCTGACATCGCCATGGTACAGGAAGTCGACTACCCCACGATGGAGGCCGTCAAAGAAGCTTTGGCCTCGCCCGTCCGTCTGGAAGGGCGTGTTATCACCGATGAAATGATGCGCATGTTCGATGGCCGTTTTTACCATGTGGTTTACAACAGGATCGCCCCGAAGTAACTGATTCGGAACAGACAGGACCGATACGTGCCGCCATCTTCGCCAAAAGCCACCATGCACGACGTCTCCCGCCTCGCAGGCGTATCGAAGATGACTGTCTCGCGCGTGCTTGCGGACCCCGACCTTGTTTCCGAATCAACGCGAAACAAGGTGATGAAAGCCATCGAGCAGCTGAGCTACGTACCCGACCGGGTTGCAGGCAGCCTTTCATCCCGGCGCACCAATTTTATCACGGCGATTCTCCCCACCCTGACAAACTCCAATTTCGCCGATACGGCTCAAGGTCTTGCGGAGGCGATGCGGCCCGCCGATTACCAGCTGCTTATCGGCTACACCATGTACCGGCTTGAGGAAGAAGAGCGAATCATCCGCGCCATGCTGGCCCGGCGCCCCGACGCAATCGTGGTTGCCGGAACGACCCACACCAAGGCAGCAAACGAAATGATGCTGCGTGCCGGAATTCCAATCGTCGAAATCTGGGATACGCCGGAACATCCAATTGACCATGCGGTTGGTTTTTCCAACTATGAGGTCGGGCGGGCGGCGGCGCTACACCTTCTGGCCCTTGGGCACCGGCGAATCGGTGCGCTCGGTTCAAGAATGGATAGCGACGCCAAGGATTTGCGCGGCGAATCACGCCTTGCGGGCTTCACCTCCGTGTTGCGGGAAGCTGGCCTTAGCGATGAATTGGTGATTCGCGAGGGTCTCGCGCCCGTTTCCTATGATCATGGCGCGCTTACACTTGGTGTTTTGCTCGAACGCGCACCTGATGTGGAAGCCGTTTTCGCCGTTTCCGATATTTCAGCCGTTGGTGCGTTGATGGAATGTCACCGCCGCGGCATTAAAGTACCTGACGATCTGTCGCTGATGGGCTTTGGCGATTTCGATATCGCCCGGCAATGCGTTCCCGCCATTACAACGATTCGCATTGACGCTGAATTGATTGGCCGGAAAACCGGGGAATTATTGCTGCAGGTGCTCGACCATAGTGCCGATGCGGGCGATTCTCCCGCATCAGCCATCAATGTGGGCTTCGAACTCGTGACAAGGCAAACAACGGCGCTCTCAAAAAAGCGGTTGTAGACACGGAATCGGAATCCGAAAAAGGATTTATTCTTGCCCTGTTCGCAAGGAATCACGCAGCAATTGAAAGCCGTTGCTCAAGCTCAGCCAAATCATTGATGAACCAAAGGCTTCGGCCACGATTTGTCTCATAGACAAAATCCCGCAATGCCGTGCTTACACTGATCCAAGCGGAGATGTCCCCGAGAATTGCCAGACGGACCTGATAGTTGACGAACTTCTGGATGACTTCGCCCGCAATGCGGGTTTTGAGATCGAGAAAATCTTCGCCCAATCGTTCAACCGGAATGACCGCAAGCGTCGCCTGCTGTGCCCAAACGGCACTCAGAAATGCATTCGCATCCCGCTCCCCGGCAAGCCTGTCGCCCACGGCGCCAAATACAAGAACGCGAACGCCGTGAATCTCGATCACCTGATCAGTCATAAGTAGAATTTCCCGCAAAAATGACATCTGCTCTAAGAAAAATGGAATTGGCAAGACAGCCAATAATCAAATTGCAGGAGAAGAGAATGTGCAACTCCGAAATAACGGCTGATGATACCAATCAACCCGCCGCCATCTTCTCAATCAGAAGTTTGGAAGATTCTGATTTTGATCAGATCGCACAAATGAATAAAGAGCTCATTGAAGATGAAGGGCACACAAACCCAATGAATCTCGCTGAACTTAAAGAGCGGCTACACCATTTTGTTTCGCGAGACGGCTGGACCGTCGATGTTTTCACATCGAACTTGGTGATCATTGGTTATGCAACCTACCGTCTGGAAGCAAATATCTCGAAAATCAACGACACGACCATCCATATAAGGCAGTTTTATATTGCCCGGTCGCAACGTGGCAAAGGTATGGGCCGCCGACCCTATCGCCTGCTGATCGAGAGCCAGCAGCAAGCACCCAAGCGTATTCTCATCGAAGTGCTTGAATCCAATCCCGGTGGAAAGGCATTTTGGTCGCGTATCGGGTTCACGCCCTACGCAATGAGCATGGAAACATGTTTGTAAGATTTGGCATGTAGTGACATGCGAGTGTGGCGTGGAAAATCCATACGGGGCCTTCACCCTTAAAATGCCGGCACCCACGCATGCGATCCTAATCACCGCCATATTGACTACTAATTACCACCATATATATTCCTGATTGCCATCAACGGGGATCAGCATGTACAAGCGTTTTATCGAGCATCGAGCAGAAGAGGCCCTGTCCGATACGCCCGTGGTCCTGATTGTCGGGCCCCGTCGCGCGGGCAAGACGACACTGGTGCGCAAGATGGAGGATGTTGGACGCACCTATATTACTCTTGATGATCAGACAGTGCTTGATGCTGCAAGGTCTGACCCGGTCGGCTTCATCCGAGGATTGGACCGGGCAATCATCGATGAAATCCAACGCGCGCCCGATCTGCTGCTTGCAATCAAGAAAACGGTCGATGAAGATTACCGTCCTGGCCGTTTTCTACTGACCGGCTCAGCCAATATCCTGACACTCCCCCGCGTTGCGGACAGTCTGGCCGGCCGAATGGAAACGCTTCAAATGCTGCCTCTGGCCCGCGCGGAGGTCCTTGGTCGAACACCCACATTTCTGAACCGGCTGTTTGAAGGAAAGTTGCGGGGTGACAAGACGGCTATTGTTGGAAATGATCTGGTCGATCTGGTGCTTCAGGGCGGTTTTCCCGAAGCCATTGTCCGCGATACCGAACGTCGGCGTCAGGATTGGGCGCGCTCCTATCTGACCTCCGTTCTGACAAGGGACCTGCGCGATATCGCCGAGATCGAGAAACTGACTGACCTGCCCAAATTCGTTCGCCTGCTGGCAGAACATTCAGGACAGTTGGTCAATTATTCGCAGTTCGCCGGCAGCATTGATGTCAACTACAAGACGGGCCAGCGTTATGTCGGGCTGTTGGAACAGGTCTTTCTCGTCTTTACACTTCAGCCTTGGTACACGAACACACTGAAACGAATCATCAAGACACCGAAATTGCATTTCGTCGATTCCGGATTGCTTGCCGCCAGTCGGGGCTTAAGTTTCGAACGCGTCACAAAAGATCGCAGCATATTTGGCGCACTCCTGGAAAGCTTCGTGTTTTCCGAGGTCCGGAAGCTGATGACCGGCTCACAACTGCGCCTGACGCCTTATCACTTCCGTGACCAGAAAATGCATGAGGTCGATATCGTCCTCGAGCGCGATGATGGCATGATTGTCGGGATTGAGGTGAAAGCAAGCGCTACGGTCAAGGCATCTGATTTCGATGGACTACGAATTCTTGCTGACGCCTGTGGCGATAAATTTGCCTATGGCGTCGTTCTATATGACAGCACGGATGTTGTCCCCTTTGCCGACCGTCTTGCGGCGGCACCATTGTCGTGTCTCTGGGCTTAACCCCGTGTGCTGTCGGTTTATGATGAGTATTTGAGAAGCTGTTTTTGTTTTGGGGAGGGAAAGATTGGTTGCGGGGACAGGATTTGAACCTGTGACCTTCAGGTTATGAGCCTGACGAGCTACCGGGCTGCTCCACCCCGCGCCACCATGATCGGCGAT
>NZ_JACGXO010000015.1:0-23979 GCF_014138335.1 Phyllobacterium sp. P30BS-XVII | reverse complement strand
GTAACCCTGCCGGAAGGCACGGAAATGGTTATGCCCGGCGACAACATCTCTGTTGATGTGACGCTGATCGTGCCGATCGCAATGGAAGAGAAGCTCCGCTTCGCTATCCGTGAAGGTGGCCGCACCGTAGGTGCCGGCATCGTCGCTTCGATCATTGAATAATTGTCGCAAGACAGTTTGCATAAAAAAGGCGGCCAATTGGCCGCCTTTTTCTTTGCCGGTACGAAAAGCCTGATTGTCTCAAACAGCTTTCGGCTTGCCGTGCGCGCGATGATAGGCCGTCACGATCTCAAGGAGGCGGTCAAAATCTATCGTCAGGACCCGGCCATCGATATAAAGACCTTTGGGCATGCGGAAGAGGGATGACCGGACAATCCTCGATTTGATACCCCGGCCCAGCTGATCTACCTGCTGGGGGTCAATGCCAAGCACAATTGTCCGTTCGCGATTGTCATTCCAGGATGCCACATCGTTGATGTTTTTCCAGGGAATGAGTTCATTCGCCAGACGTTTGTCACACAGACCTTCCGGTGAAATGGTGATGGCATCACGGGTTTTCAAAAGACGCCAGATCAGGCGGAAGGTGAGCAGCGGGAAAACCACTGAACCGACACAGGCAATATACTCAATCAGGCTCTCAGGCTCGCTATCGAGCAATTCATAGATAACCAGACCGATCGAATAGAATGACAGCATGGCGGACATGGCAATATGTTGCAGTGGCCTCGAGAACGAGGACTTAATTTTGATGGTTTGAAGCGCGTCCATTTTTGGCTCTTTCGTCCACTCCGCGATAATCCGTTAATGACGGCGGCGGGCAGTGGTCCATTAAATTTAAATTCACGGAAATGTGATGACTTATATTCATGACGCGAGCATGACGCAAATATGGTGCGCTTCATCAACTTTGATTTCAGCTGTTCCAAGGGAACAGTGAGTTTTCGTCCCGCTTCGTTCATGGGATTATCCTGCGGCGATAGGGCTGCTGCTTTCTATTTACCCTCCGAAACCCTTCGTCTATCCTTGTTCGGCAATGGATCGCGCAGCGGTCCGGCAACGGCCAATTGGTTTCAATCAGGATTGATATGCGTTTTCATCGTTTGGCCGTATGTGGCGCCTTTTCAAGCGGGCTCTTTTGCGCGCTTGCCGTCATTCTTCTTTCCTTATTCATGGCTGCACCTGTTCTGGCGGCAAAGAAAACTGCAAAAGCGCCTGATGTAAAATCCATGCGGTTTGCGATTGTGCGCACTGCGGTTCCGACCTGCGAACCGGGATGTCCCGAGTGGATTTCGGCGTCTGGTACCATTTTGGGAGATACGCCCGCAAAGCTGCGCAAGATTTTGAAGGTTATGGGCAAGCGTCACCTGCCTATTATCATGGAATCAAATGGCGGCAATGTGGACGCGGCCATGGAAATGGGCCGGATGATCCGCAAACGCGGCCTTGATGTTGCCGTTGGTAATACGCGCTTTGATGGATGCAGCCCGGATCAGAAGTGCAAGCCGGATCGCTATGCCGACGGAGCCTATGCCGGTCTCCCTTATCCTGCCGGAACCTATTGTCTCTCGGCCTGTCCCTATATTCTGGCCGCAGGCGAAAAGCGTTTTGTTGGCCCCTGGGCACTGGTTGGCGTGCATCAGATCACACAGGTCTATACGCAGACGCGCATTACATATGAAACGCGCTACCGCATGGTGAACGGTAGGAAAAAAATTCTGGACAAACGGATAATCGGCCGCAAGCCTGCCGGTTCCTACGAGCGTACCGACCTCAGCAAAGGCTATCGGAAGAAACTGCTGACCTATTTCACGGAGATGGGGGTCGATCCGGCTCTTGTCGACCGGATGTTGGCAATACCGGCCAAGGATATCTCCGTTCTGACGCAGGATGAACTGGTGCAGTACAAGCTCGTAACCGGGGCAGGAGATGTTGGTGATCTGACGGCCACGCGCATATGCGAACAGGAAACCAAGCCCGCCAACTGCGTCGAGCTTAAACAGCCCGTGACCAAAGTTGTTTCGCGGGTGGACTGATATTTTTGAAGGCCAATGACTATATAAAGTACAACAAGGGATATTCGGAATTCATATTGGCGGACGGAAGTGATTCTCGTTTGGTCATATTTGTGAGCGTCACGGCAATCGTAAGTTCATTAACCGGAGGAATCCCAAGCCGGTTGAAGCCGAATTCAGGTTTAAATCATTACTTCCGTTGCAATTGAACTTAGGCATACCGCTAAATTTTGCTTCTGGCTGATGAATTTGCCGTAAAGCTGCCTGCTGCAGGAATAGGGGCTTGAAAAGCGTGGCGCTTTGTGGAATGTACGCCCCGGACTGTAGGGGAGTAGCTCAGTTGGTAGAGCGGCGGTCTCCAAAACCGTAGGTCGCAGGTTCGAATCCTGTCTCCCCTGCCAATACATAGTCTGCCCGCACACGATTGGATGGTGTGCTGACAGATGTTTGGAAAGAAACGAATCCGGGGACTTGTGTTTTACCGGAATCGGTTCTATGTAACATCAACAGACACGCGGTGCGTGGAGCTGAACGATCAGCTTTACGGGCCGTAATGGTGTGAACAAAGCGTGTTGCAGAGATTGCAACGCATTGAGTTTACAGCAAAATGACACGCACGAGCGGTAAATGGCATCCAAAACGAATCCGATATCTTTTTTTCAGCAAGTGCGCGCGGAAACGGCAAAGGTCACCTGGCCTTCACGCCGCGAGACGCTTATCTCCACCGCTATGGTGATGGTAATGGCGTTTTTTGCTGCGATTTTCTTCTTCGCAGCTGATCAGTTGATGGCCTTCGGGATTGATCTCGTTCTCGGTCTTGGTCGTTAACGCAGGCTGACAAGGAAATTTGAATGACCGCGCGCTGGTATATTGTTCACGCCTATTCGAACTTTGAAAAGAAGGTCGCTGAGTCGATCGAAGAAAAGGCAAGGCAGAAGGGTCTGTCGCATCTTTTTGAGCGAATCCTCGTGCCGACTGAAAAAGTGGTTGAAGTGCGCCGCGGCCGTAAGGTTGATGCTGAGCGCAAGTTCTTCCCGGGATACGTTCTGGTTCGCGCTGATCTGACGGATGATGCGTATCATCTGATCAAGAACACGCCGAAGGTTACGGGCTTCCTTGGTTCGGACAACAAGCCGGTCGCGATTTCCGACAAGGAAGCCGAGCGGATCCTGACGCAGGTTCAGGAAGGTGTTGAGCGTCCGAAGGCTTCGATCTCGTTCGAGATCGGCGAAAGTGTTCGCGTTGCCGATGGTCCGTTTGCTTCGTTCAACGGTATCGTACAGGAAGTTGACGAAGAGCGTTCGCGCCTCAAGGTGGAAGTTTCGATTTTCGGCCGCGCTACGCCGGTCGATCTGGAATTTGGTCAGGTCGAAAAGATCTGATCATTCGGCTGCCCACCGGGCGGCCGGTCGCGCAAGCGGCAAATGGTGGGAGGTGAGGCGGCCTTTAGCCGGGTCTTCAATCCGCACCACCAAACTGCAACCGCCGGTTTTCCGGCATAATGATAAGGCAGAGAAGTTATGGCTAAGAAAATTGCAGGCCAGCTCAAGCTGCAGGTCTCGGCAGGATCGGCAACGCCGTCCCCGCCCATCGGACCGGCACTTGGTCAGCGTGGCATCAACATCATGGAATTCTGCAAGGCCTTTAATGCGGCCACGCAGGAACTGGAAAAGGGTTCGCCCATTCCGGTCGTGATCACATACTATCAGGACAAGTCCTTCACTTTTGTGATGAAGACACCGCCAGTGTCTTATTTCCTCAAGAAGGCTGCAAACCTGAAGTCCGGTTCGAAAGAGCCAGGCAAGGTAGTTGCTGGCAAGATCTCGCGCGACAAGGTCCGTGAAATCGCTCAAGCAAAGATGAAAGACCTGAACGCAGCTGATGTTGAAGCTGCTATGCGCATGGTCGAAGGTTCTGCCCGTTCTATGGGCCTGGAAGTGGTGGGCTGAGACGATGGCAAAAGTATCAAAGCGTGTAGCCAAGGTTCGTGAAGGCGTTGACCGGGACCGGCTCTATGATCTGACTTCGGCTGTTGCCATGGTCAAGGAACGTGCCGTTGCCAAGTTCGACGAGACAATCGAAGTTTCGATGAACCTCGGCGTTGATCCCCGCCATGCGGACCAGATGGTTCGCGGCGTTGTCAACCTGCCAAACGGCACAGGCCGTACGGTTCGCGTTGCAGTATTTGCTCGTGGCGACAAGGCTGAAGAAGCCAAGAAGGCCGGTGCGGATATCGTTGGTGCGGAAGATCTGTTCGAGATCGTCAATGGCGGCAAGATCGATTTCGATCGCTGCATTGCGACCCCTGACATGATGCCGCTCGTCGGTCGTCTCGGTAAGGTACTCGGCCCGCGCGGCATGATGCCAAACCCGAAGGTCGGCACTGTAACGGCTGACGTTGCAGCAGCGGTCAAGGCTTCCAAGGGCGGTGCCGTTGAGTTCCGCGTCGAGAAGGCCGGTATTGTTCACGCTGGCGTTGGCAAGGCATCGTTTGATGTCAAGGCGCTGGAAGAGAACATCAAGGCATTCACCGATGCCGTCACCAAGGCAAAGCCAGCTGGCGCCAAGGGTGAATATGTCAAGCGCGTCGCGATTTCTTCGACGATGGGCGTTGGCGTCAAGGTTGATCCATCAACTGTACGCCCTGCGTAACAATTGATGTGAAGTCTCGGACCTGATGGTCTGAGTTTTAAAGAATTCCAGGCCTTTCGGGGCCTGGATAACCGGATGAAAGTCCGGTTATCCTGTCCGAGATTGCAGGTGGCTCGCCTTAATTGTCATGAGCCTGCATGAGACGTGGAACAGCTTTGTTAGGATGGAAAGATCCATCGAGACAAGGTTCGAACCGTAGTTGCCTTTCGCTTGCAGCCGGATTTCCGGCGAAGCAGGGGGGACAGGATCCTCAACGTTGTTTGGTTTCGGTTTTCGGATCGAAGCTTTGCAACAAAGGCAACCCGGCAGGGACACATTGTGTGTTTCTGTCAAATGGAGAGAGACAGTGGAAAAAGCGGAAAAGCGCGAATTCGTCGCGTGGCTGAATGGGGTCTTCAATGACTCTGGTTCAGTTGTCGTGGCCCACTATACCGGTCTCACCGTTGCGCAGCTGAGCGACCTTCGCTCCAAGATGCGTGATGCTGGTGGCACCGTTAAAGTCGCGAAGAACCGCCTTGCCAAGATCGCTCTTCAGGGCACGGAATCGGAAGGCATTTCTGACCTGTTCACAGGCCAGACACTTGTTGCCTATTCGAATGATCCGATTACGGCACCAAAGATCGCCGTTGAATTTGCCAAGGGTAACGACAAGCTCGTCATTCTCGGTGGTTCGATGGGAGCAACAACTCTCAATGCAGATGGTGTAAAGGCGCTTGCCGTACTCCCATCGCTCGACGAGTTGCGCGCAAAGCTGCTGGGCATGATCCAGACACCAGCAACGCGCATCGCTCAGATCGTAAACGCACCGGCAGGTCAGCTTGCCCGCGTTTTTGGCGCTTATGCCCGGAAGGACGAAGCGGCATAAGGCCGTTCTCGCTGTCAATATATCGAACCTTGTAAAGGAAAACCAAAATGACTGATCTCGCAAAGATCGTAGACGACCTGTCCAACCTGACAGTTCTGGAAGCAGCTGAACTTTCGAAGCTTCTGGAAGAGAAGTGGGGCGTTTCTGCTGCTGCTCCTGTTGCTGTTGCTGCTGCCGCTGGCGGCGGTGCAGCTGCTGCAGCCGTTGAAGAAAAGACCGAATTCGACGTTATCCTGACCGAAGCCGGCGCTAACAAGATCAACGTGATCAAGGAAGTGCGCGCTATCACCGGTCTCGGCCTCAAGGAAGCCAAGGACCTCGTTGAAGCTGCTCCTAAGGCAGTCAAGGAAGCCGCTACCAAGGACGAAGCTGACAAGATCAAGGCACAGCTCGAAGCTGCTGGCGCCAAGGTTGAACTCAAGTAAGTCCAACATTTTTGGCGGGCAGGGCGATGAGCCCTGTCCGCTGATCTGCCCTTCGGGGCAACCCGGTACTGAACCCTTTTCCTGACGGCAATTCCGATGCTTTCAGGAAACGGGTTTTGTCCCGTTCACGGGGCCGCAAAAGCGGTTTTAAGAAACATGCCAGTTTCCGCTGGCGCAAAGACGAGGAGCGACGATGGCTCAGACCCATACTTTTAACGGTCGTAGGCGCGTACGCAAGTTTTTCGGTAAGATCCCTGAAGTCGCAGAGATGCCGAACCTTATTGAGGTTCAGAAGGCTTCCTACGATCAGTTCCTCATGGTTGAGGAGCCGAAAGGCGGGCGTCTTGATGAAGGTCTGCAGGCTGTATTCAAGTCTGTGTTCCCTATCCAGGATTTCTCCGGCGCTTCCATGCTTGAATTCGTCAAGTATGAATTTGAAGCTCCAAAATTCGACGTTGACGAATGCCGTCAGCGCGATCTGACCTATGCTGCACCGCTGAAAGTCACACTGCGCCTGATCGTGTTCGATATTGACGAGGATACGGGCGCGAAGTCGATCAAGGACATCAAGGAACAGGACGTTTACATGGGCGACATGCCGCTCATGACCGATAACGGCACGTTCATTGTCAATGGTACCGAGCGCGTTATCGTTTCGCAGATGCACCGTTCGCCTGGTGTTTTCTTCGATCACGACAAGGGCAAGACCCATTCTTCGGGCAAGCTCCTGTTCGCTGCACGCGTCATTCCTTACCGTGGTTCATGGCTTGACATCGAATTCGATGCCAAGGACGTGGTCTATGCGCGTATCGATCGCCGCCGCAAAATTCCTGCGACATCGCTTCTGATGGCGCTGGGCATGGACAGCGAAGAAATCCTGTCGACCTTCTACAATTCGCTGATGTTCAGCCGTGATGGCGATACCTGGCGGATTCCTTTCTCCGTGGATCGTTTCCGTGGTTTCAAGGCAACGACAGACGTTATCGATGCCGATACCGGTGAAGTCATTCTCGAATCCGGCAAGAAGCTGACAGCCCGTGCTGCCAAGCAGCTTGCTGAAAAGGGCCTGAAGTTCATCAAGGCAACGGAAGACGATCTGTTCGGCATGTACCTGTCGGAAGACATCGTTAATTTCGAAACCGGTGAAGTCTATCTTGAAGCCGGTGACGAGCTTGACGAAAAGACGCTGAAGGTTCTGCTCGATACGGGTGTGACCGAGATCAATGTTCTCGATATCGACCATGTCAATATCGGACCGTATATCCGCAACACGCTTGCTGTTGACAAGAACGAGAGCCGTCAGGACGCACTGTTTGACATCTACCGCGTCATGCGTCCCGGTGAGCCGCCGACAATTGACTCGGCTGAGGCCATGTTCAAGTCGCTGTTCTTTGACTCGGAGCGTTATGATCTCTCGGCTGTTGGCCGCGTGAAGATGAATATGCGTCTCGACCTGAATGCGGAAGATACTGTTCGCATTCTGCGCAAGGAAGACATCCTTGCCGTGGTCAAGATGCTGGTTGATCTGCGCGATGGTCGCGGTGAAATCGACGATATCGACAATCTCGGCAACCGCCGTGTGCGTTCGGTCGGCGAATTGATGGAAAACCAGTACCGTGTTGGTCTGCTCCGCATGGAGCGCGCCATCAAGGAGCGTATGTCATCCATCGAGATCGACACCGTGATGCCGCAGGACCTGATCAATGCGAAGCCGGCAGCCGCCGCAGTTCGCGAGTTCTTCGGTTCCTCGCAGCTGTCGCAGTTCATGGATCAGACCAACCCGCTTTCGGAAATCACCCACAAGCGTCGTCTTTCGGCTCTTGGACCCGGTGGTCTGACCCGTGAGCGTGCTGGCTTTGAAGTGCGCGACGTGCATCCGACCCACTATGGCCGTATCTGCCCGATTGAAACGCCAGAAGGCCCGAATATCGGTCTGATCAACTCGCTTGCAACCTTTGCCCGGGTCAACAAGTACGGCTTTATCGAAAGCCCGTACCGCCGGATCATCGATGGCAAGGTAACGGATGACGTTGTCTATCTGTCGGCTATGGAAGAAGCCAAGTATCACGTGGCGCAGGCCAATGTGGAACTTGACGCTTCCGGTGCCTTCACGGATGAATTCGTTGTTTGCCGCCATGCGGGTGAAGTTCTGATGGCTCCGCGTGAAAACGTGGATCTGATGGACGTTTCGCCGAAGCAGCTCGTGTCGGTTGCCGCAGCGCTCATTCCGTTCCTGGAAAACGACGACGCCAACCGCGCTCTGATGGGCTCGAACATGCAGCGTCAGGCCGTTCCTCTGGTTCGTGCTGAAGCGCCATTCGTTGGTACAGGCATGGAGCCGATTGTTGCCCGTGACTCCGGTGCGGCTATCGGTGCGCGCCGTACAGGTATCGTCGATCAGGTTGACGCGACCCGTATCGTTATCCGTGCAACGGAAGACCTCGTACCGGGCAAGTCAGGCGTTGATATTTATCGCCTGATGAAGTTCCAGCGTTCGAACCAGAACACCTGCATCAATCAGCGTCCGCTGGTTCGTGTTGGCGACCGGATCGAAAAGGGCGACATTATTGCTGATGGTCCTTCGACGGATCTGGGTGATCTGGCGCTCGGCCGCAACGTGCTCGTCGCGTTCATGCCCTGGAATGGCTACAACTACGAAGATTCCATCCTGCTGTCTGAAAAGATCGTTTCGGATGACGTCTTCACCTCGATCCATATCGAGGAGTTCGAAGTCATGGCCCGCGATACGAAGCTTGGACCGGAAGAAATCACGCGCGACATTCCGAACGTTTCGGAAGAAGCACTGAAGAATCTGGACGAAGCCGGTATCGTGTACATCGGTGCGGAAGTTCAGCCGGGCGATATTCTCGTCGGCAAGATCACACCGAAGGGCGAAAGCCCGATGACGCCGGAAGAGAAGCTTCTGCGCGCCATCTTCGGTGAAAAGGCTTCCGATGTCCGTGACACCTCGATGCGGATGCCGCCCGGGACTTACGGTACGGTTGTGGAAGTTCGCGTTTTCAATCGCCACGGCGTTGAAAAGGACGAACGTGCCATGGCTATCGAACGCGAGGAAATCGAGCGTTTGGCCAAGGACCGTGACGACGAACAGGCTATTCTTGACCGCAACGTCTATGGCCGTCTGGCTGATGTTCTCAATGGCAAGCCTGCTGTTGCCGGACCGAAGTCGTTCAAGAAGGGCGCAATTGTTACTTCGGAAGTCATGGGTGAACACCCGCGCTCCCAGTGGTGGCAGTTTGCTGTCGAGGACGAGAAGCTTCAGGGCGAAATCGAAGCTCTGCGCAACCAGTATGACGACTCCAAGAAGCTGCTTGAACAGCGCTTCATGGACAAGGTCGAAAAGGTACAGCGCGGCGACGAGATGCCTCCGGGCGTCATGAAGATGGTCAAGGTCTTTGTTGCTGTGAAGCGCAAGATCCAGCCAGGCGACAAGATGGCTGGCCGTCACGGCAACAAGGGCGTTGTCTCGCGTATTGCCGCCGTTGAAGATATGCCGTTCCTCGAAGACGGAACGCATGTTGACATCGTGCTCAATCCGCTTGGCGTGCCAAGCCGCATGAACGTTGGCCAGATTCTGGAAACGCATCTGGGTTGGGCCTGTGCCGGAATGGGCAAGAAGATCGGTGATCTGATCGAAGCCTACAAGGCACAGTATGCTGCAAGTGGTGCAGGCGATATCCAGCCGCTGCGGGCGACGATCGAGTCGATCATCCCCGACAACGACCGGAATGAGCCAGTGCGCAACTATGACGACGAGAGCATCGTTCGTCTTGGTGAGCAGATGAAGCGTGGCGTGTCGATTGCAACGCCGGTGTTTGACGGTGCGCATGAGCCAGACATCAATGTGATGCTGGAGCAGGCGGGTCTGAAGGCCTCCGGTCAGTCGACGCTCTATGACGGACGTACGGGTGAAACTTTCGATCGTCAGGTTACTGTCGGCTACATCTATATGCTGAAGCTGCACCACCTGGTTGACGATAAGATCCACGCCCGTTCGATCGGACCATACTCGCTCGTTACGCAGCAGCCACTGGGTGGTAAAGCCCAGTTCGGCGGTCAGCGCTTCGGTGAAATGGAGGTCTGGGCACTGGAAGCATACGGTGCGGCTTACACGCTGCAGGAAATGCTCACGGTCAAGTCCGATGACGTTGCCGGTCGTACCAAGGTCTATGAAGCGATCGTCCGTGGTGACGATACATTCGAGGCCGGTATCCCCGAGAGCTTCAACGTTCTCGTCAAGGAAATGCGTTCGCTCGGTCTCAATGTCGAGCTGGACGATACACGCCAGCAAGACCAGCAGCAGGCCTTGCCTGACGCGGCAGAGTAAAAAAGGTTGGGGTGCGCGGTTCGCCGCGCACCCGACCAGTTTGTTTCGAGCCGCTGCAGAAGCGGCATTTGATCTAGATGGACCCGCGACGGCGGATTATTCCATCGCAAGGAGAGGGCAAATTTTGCCCCATGGAGAAACGGCATGAACCAAGAGGTCATGAATCTCTTCAATCCTCAGGTACCTGTGCAGGCATTCGATTCCATCCGGATTTCGATCGCCAGCCCTGAGAAGATTCTGTCCTGGTCATACGGTGAGATCAAGAAGCCGGAGACGATCAACTACCGCACATTCAAGCCTGAGCGGGATGGTCTCTTCTGTGCTCGGATCTTCGGGCCGATCAAGGACTATGAATGCTTGTGCGGCAAGTACAAGCGTATGAAATACAAGGGCATCATCTGCGAAAAGTGCGGTGTGGAAGTCACGCTGTCACGCGTTCGCCGTGAGCGCATGGGCCATATCGAACTCGCAGCTCCGGTTGCGCATATCTGGTTCCTGAAGTCCCTGCCAAGCCGTATCGGCACTCTGCTCGACATGACCCTCAAGGGTATCGAGCGCGTTCTCTATTTCGAGAACTATATTGTGACCGAGCCCGGCCTGACGGCCCTGAAAGAACATCAGCTTCTTTCCGAAGAAGAATACATGATCGCTGTCGATGAGTATGGTGAAGATTCCTTCACCGCGCTGATCGGTGCGGAAGCTATTCATGAGCTTCTGGCTTCCATGGATCTGGAGAAGATTGCCGGCGATCTGCGTGCAGAACTTGCCGAAACCACTTCTGATCTGAAGCAGAAGAAGCTGATGAAGCGTCTGAAGATCGTCGAAAACTTCCTGGAATCGGGGAACCGTCCGGAATGGATGATCATGAAGATCGTTCCGGTCATTCCGCCAGACCTGCGCCCGCTTGTTCCGCTGGATGGCGGCCGCTTTGCGACGTCTGATCTGAACGACCTCTATCGTCGTGTGATCAACCGTAACAACCGTCTGAAGCGCCTGATTGAACTGCGCGCACCTGGCATCATCATCCGCAACGAGAAGCGCATGCTTCAGGAATCGGTTGATGCTCTGTTTGACAACGGCCGTCGTGGCCGCGTCATCACCGGTGCCAACAAGCGTCCGCTGAAGTCGCTGTCCGATATGCTCAAGGGCAAGCAGGGCCGCTTCCGTCAGAACCTGCTCGGCAAGCGCGTCGATTACTCGGGCCGTTCGGTTATCGTGACGGGTCCGGAGCTGAAGCTGCACCAGTGCGGTCTGCCGAAGAAGATGGCGCTCGAACTGTTCAAGCCATTCATCTACGCCCGTCTCGACGCCAAGGGTTATTCCTCGACCGTCAAGCAGGCGAAGAAGCTGGTTGAAAAGGAAAAGCCAGAAGTCTGGGATATCCTTGACGAAGTCATCCGCGAGCATCCGGTTCTTCTGAACCGTGCGCCGACGCTGCACCGTCTTGGCATTCAGGCATTCGAACCCATCCTGATCGAAGGCAAGGCAATCCAGCTGCATCCGCTCGTCTGTACCGCTTTCAATGCGGACTTTGACGGTGACCAGATGGCTGTTCACGTTCCGCTTTCTCTGGAAGCGCAGCTTGAAGCCCGCGTTCTGATGATGTCGACGAACAACATCCTGCACCCTGCAAACGGTCTGCCGGTTATCGTTCCGTCACAGGACATGGTTCTCGGCCTGTACTATCTGTCGATCGTTGCGGCCAAAGAGCCGGGCGAAGGCATGGCCTTTGCCGATATCGGTGAATTGCATCACGCCATTGGCAGCGGTGCAGTGACCCTGCATACGAAGATCAAGGGCCGCTTCAAGAGCATTGATGCCGATGGCAAGCCGACGTCGAAGATCTATGATACGACCCCTGGCCGTATGATCATCGGTGAACTGCTGCCGAAGCACCACAATGTGCCTTTCGACATCTGCAATCAGGAAATGACCAAGAAGAACATCTCCAAGATGATCGACACGGTTTATCGCCATTGCGGACAGAAAGAGACGGTCATTTTCTGCGATCGTATCATGCAGCTCGGCTTCTCCCATGCCTGCCGCGCCGGTATTTCCTTCGGCAAGGACGACATGGTCATTCCGGATACCAAGGCGAAGCTGGTTGCTGAAACCGAAGCTTTGGCGACCGAATATGAGCAGCAGTACAATGACGGCCTGATCACTCAGGGCGAGAAGTACAACAAGGTTGTTGACGCTTGGGGCAAGTGCACCGAGAAGGTCGCTGACGAAATGATGGCCCGCATTAAGGCTGTCGAGTTCGATCCTGTTACTGGTCGCCAGAAGCAGATGAACTCGATCTATATGATGTCGCACTCGGGTGCTCGTGGTTCGCCGAACCAGATGCGCCAGCTGGGCGGTATGCGCGGACTGATGGCCAAGCCTTCGGGCGAAATCATCGAAACGCCAATCATTTCGAACTTCAAGGAAGGCCTGACCGTGAACGAGTACTTCAACTCGACCCACGGTGCCCGTAAGGGTCTTGCCGATACCGCCTTGAAGACGGCTAACTCCGGTTATCTGACACGTCGTCTCGTTGACGTCGCGCAGGATTGCATTGTCATCTCGGTGGATTGCGGCACGACAACGGGCCTCACCATGCAGCCGATCGTTGATGCCGGTCAGGTCGTTGCGACCATTGGCCAGCGTGTTCTCGGCCGTACGGCGCTTGAAGACATCCTGCATCCGGTTTCGGGTGACGTTCTGGTTACCGGCGGCAACATCATCGACGAGTTCGATATTGATGCCATCGAAAAGGCAGGCGTTCAGTCCATCCGCATCCGTTCGGCTCTCACCTGTGAGACCCGTGGTGGCATCTGTGCCAAGTGCTACGGCCGCGATCTGGCCCGTGGTACGCCTGTCAATCAGGGTGAAGCTGTCGGCGTTATCGCTGCTCAGTCGATCGGTGAGCCTGGCACACAGCTGACCATGCGTACGTTCCACCTTGGTGGTACGGCGCAGGTTGTGGATCAGTCGTTCCTCGAAGCCAGCTATGAAGGCACAGTGCAGATCCGTAACCGCAATGTGGTGCGCAACTCCGATGGCCATCTGGTCGTCATGGGTCGTAATATGGCTGTTGTCATCCTTGATGCGACAGGCAAGGAACGCGCAACACACCGCGTCACCTATGGTTCGCGCATCTATGTCGATGATGGCGATACGGTTAAGCGCGGCCAGCGTGTTGCCGAATGGGATCCTTACACCCGTCCAGTCATGACGGAAGTCGAAGGTCATGTTGAATTCGAAGACATGGTCGACGGTCTTTCTGTTTCGGAAACCACGGACGAGTCCACCGGTATCACCAAGCGCGTGGTTATCGACTGGCGTTCGACCCCTCGCGGTTCGGATCTGAAGCCTTGCATCGTTGTCAAGGACAAGGCCGGCAAGGTTCTGAAACTGGCAAAGGGTGGTGATGCCCGCTTCCAGCTGTCGGTTGAATCGATCCTTTCGGTTGAGCCCGGTTCCCATGTGAAGGCGGGTGACGTTCTTGCCCGTATTCCAATGGAAAGCGCCAAGACCAAGGACATCACCGGTGGTCTGCCGCGCGTTGCGGAACTGTTCGAAGCACGTCGTCCAAAGGACCATGCGATCATCGCCGAAATCGATGGTACGGTTCGTTTTGGCCGCGACTACAAGAACAAGCGCCGCATTGTCATCGAACCGAACGATGAGACGCTCGAGCCTGTTGAGTATCTGATCCCCAAGGGTAAGCCTTTCCATCTTCAGGATGGCGATGCGATCGAAAAGGGCGATTACATCCTCGACGGCAATCCAGCGCCGCACGACATTCTGGCCATCAAGGGCGTGGAAGCACTCGCTTCTTACCTCGTCAATGAAATCCAGGAAGTCTATCGTCTGCAGGGCGTTCTGATCAACGACAAGCACATTGAAGTGATTGTCCGTCAGATGCTCCAGAAGGTCGAAATCACCGAATCCGGTGACACTGGCTTCATCGCTGGTGATCATGTTGACCGGATCGAGCTTGATGAGATCAACGAACGTCTTGAGGAAGATGGCAAGAAGTCGGGCTATGGTACTCCGGTTCTCCTGGGTATCACCAAGGCTTCGCTGCAGACACCGTCGTTCATCTCGGCAGCGTCCTTCCAGGAAACAACACGCGTCCTCACGGAAGCTGCTGTTGCCGGCAAGATGGATGCGTTGCAGGGCCTGAAGGAAAACGTCATCGTTGGTCGTCTGATCCCGGCTGGTACGGGTGGCACGGTCAAGCAGATCCGCCGCATTGCCGGTGCCCGCGACGAACTGATCATCGACGAGCGCCGCAAGGAAAGCGGAGCCGGTGCTGCCAAGGTCGACGCCATGTTGACCGACATGACAGGCACCCCGGCCGAATAAGCCGCTTGCTCAGGAACACATGGAAAAGGCCGCCTTTCGGGGCGGCCTTTTTGTTTGCGCAACAATGGGCTGTGGCTGATCACACCCCCATCACAAATAAGCGAAGCGGCTGAAAGCTGGTTGAAAGCTTGGATATAGTACCAAGCAGTACCGATTGAGGAATCGGGAAGGCGCAAGCGCCTTTTCTGGAGGAGGGCCCGGAGGAAAATAGTCGGGCCAGGAGGAGATTCAATGAAGTATTCTTTGGCTTTATATCGCCGTTCGCTGAGCGCTGCCGTGTTTGCCGGTGCCATGGCGGCGAGTGTTGTTTTTGCTTCGTCCGCACAGGCGGAAAAGCTCACCATTATCGTGGGCGGCATGGAGAAGCAGATTTATCTGCCTGCCGTGCTCACCGAGCGACTTGGCTATTTCAAGGATGAAGGTCTCGACGTCGAGCTGATCAACAGCCGTGCCGGTGTTGATGCGGAAAACGAACTTCTTGCCGGTAGCGCGCAGGGCGTCGTCGGCTTTTACGATCATACGATCGATCTTCAGTCCAAAGGCAAGTTTATTCAGTCCATTGTCCAGTTCAGTCAGGCACCGGGCGAGGTTGAACTCGTCTCGTCCAAATATGCCGATACGGTGAAATCACCTGCTGACTTCAAGGGCCATACGCTTGGTGTGACCGGGCTTGGCTCTTCCACCGATTTCCTCACACAGTATCTGGCCATTCGCAATGGCTTGAAGCAGGGCGATTATACGCTTCTGCCAGTCGGGGCTGGAAATACGTTCATCGCCGCGATCAAGCAGGATGCCATTCAGGCTGGAATGACCACCGAGCCGACCATTGCCGCGACGCTGAAGAGCGGCGATGCGAAAATTCTGGTTGATATGCGCACGCCGGAAAAGACTGCCGCCGCATTGGGCGGACCCTATCCAGCTGCCTCCTTCTATGTGCAGACAGCTTGGCTTGAAACCCACAAGGACGATGCACAGAAGCTTGCCAACGCCATGGTGAAAACCATGCGTTTCATTGCCTCGCATAGCGCCGAGGAAATCGCCGATAAGCTGCCGAAAGACTATTATGTCGGCGACAAGGACCTTTATGTGAAGGGACTTGCCGAGGGCAAGGCGCAGTATACGCCCGATGGCCGTATGCCGAAGGACGGCCCAACAACCGTGTTGCAGGTTCTTTCGTCCTTTTCCAAAACGGTAAAAGGAAAAGACATCGATCTGGCCAAGACCTTTACGACTGATTTTGTCGATAAGGCCAACAGCACGCTCGACGCCGCCAAATAATCCGCGACGAAGCGCTGCGCGGAACAGTTCCGGCAGCGCTTTCATTTTCAATTGTTCGCCTTTTCAGCTGGAAGCCATGCTTCCCGGCAAGGATGGCGCATGTTCGTGAGGAACCCCATGCTGATGGAAGCCCCGAAAACTCAAAACGGATCTGATGTACCCGCCATTGTGCTTGACAATGCGACCCGCCGGTTTGTGACACCCGACGGCAAGATGATGACGGCCTTGCGCGATTTCTCCATGACGGTTGCTCAGGGGGAGTTTGCCTGCGTGGTTGGACCGACCGGATGCGGGAAATCAACGACCCTCAACCTCGTAACCGGCCTTGCACGTCCCAGCGCGGGTGAAGTTCGATTGATGGGCAAGCCCATTGATGGCGTCAGCCCGGATATTGGCTTTGTGTTTCAGGCCGATGCGCTGTTTCCGTGGCGCAATGTGATTGATAATGTCAGCGCCGGTCCGCGTTATCGCGGTGCGAGCAAGGAAGAGGCCTATGAAAAGGCCCGTTCATGGATTGCGAAGGTTGGGCTCGCGCGCTTTGAAAAGCACTATCCGCACCAGCTTTCTGGCGGTATGCGCAAGCGCGTGGCATTGGCCCAGACTTTCATCAATGAGCCAAAAATTCTGCTGATGGATGAACCATTCAGTGCGCTTGACGTGCAGACGCGCACGCTGATGCAGGGTGAACTTCTTGATCTCTGGCAGCAGTCGGGCGCATCGGTGATTTTTGTCACCCATGATCTGGAAGAAGCCATTGCGCTTGCGGATAAGGTCTATGTGCTGACTGCCGGTCCCGCCACGGTCAAGAGCGTCTATCACATCGATATTCCCCGCCCGCGCGTGATGGAAGACATTCGCTATGACGAGAAATTTGTCGAGATCGCCAAGGTGATCTGGAACGATTTGCGCGAGGAAGTGCAGATCGGCCAGCAGCGCGCCCTGCAAAGCGGTCAATAAGGATCATCAAAATGAGCACCAATGAAATCTTATCCCCATCGGGAACATCGGCCGCCAGTGCTGCCGGTATCGCCAAGACTGAAGCCGTGTTCAAGGCGAAGGCACGCAGGCGCTACGCAACGGTGATTTTTGTCCGGCTGGCTATCCTTGTCGTCTTTCTTGGCGGCTGGGAATGGGGTACCCGCGCCAATGTGATTGATCCATTCTTCTTTGCCAGCCCATCAGGCATTGCTGATCAGATATGGGTGTGGATCACGGAAGGTACGTCGCAAGGACCGCTGTCCGAGCAGATCATCGTCACACTGGAAGAAACTCTTCTCGGCTTTCTCATCGGTGCAATCGGCGGCATCATTTGCGGCATCATTCTTGGCCGCAACAAGTTTCTTGCCGATGTGTTCAGCATCTATATCAAGATTGCCAATTCGGTTCCGCGCGTTGTGCTCGGTTCCATTTTCATCATAGCACTGGGGCTCGGCATGGCGTCCAAAGTGGCACTCGCCGTGGTAATGGTGTTCTTCGTTGTGTTTACCAATGCTTTTCAGGGTGTGCGTGAAGCTGATCGTGCGCTGATTGCCAATGCCCAGATCCTTGGTGCTTCGCCGACCCAGATCACCCGTACCGTCATTCTCCCGTCAGCCATGAGCTGGATTCTCGCCAGCCTGCATGTCAGCTTCGGCTTCGCGTTGGTTGGTGCGGTTGTGGGTGAATTTCTCGGCGCGAAAAAGGGCGTTGGCCTCATGATCTCCACCGCACAGGGGGCATTCAATGCCAATGGCGTGTTTGCCGCGATGGTTATTCTCGCTGTGCTGGCACTGGTTGTTGAATATGCCATTACCCTTGTGGAAAACCATCTGGTGAAGTGGCGTCCGCAAGCCCTGTCCGATCAGGCGGGCTAATCTGCGATCATTGAATTGGCGGGCAGCGTAACGGTAACGAGCAGCCCGCCGGTTCTGGCTTCCGACAGAGCGACAGTCCCACCGGCGCCTTCGGTGACTTCGCGGACAATGGCAAGACCGAGACCACTGCCATCGGCTTGAACGCCCGCTATCCGGTAGAACCGCTCAAAGACATGCTCGCGCTCATTTTCCGGAATGCCGGGGCCGCTATCTTCGACGGTCAAATGGATAAGGTCGCCGTCGCGCGCGATACCCAATGTGACGGAGCCGCCTTCGGGTGTGTAGATCAGGGCGTTATCGACAAGATTAACGATCATCTCGCGCAGCATCGTACCATCGCCCGTGACGATTGCAGCGGCGGTACTCGCTTCAAACCCGAGGTCAATGCCACGGTCAAAGGCTTTTCCTGCGAGGCTTTCCAGCACCAATTGTCCAGCCTCTATGAGATCAACCCGGTCGGCGCGTGGCCGTCTGCTGCCAGGTTCCGCCCGGGAGAGCGTTAGAAGCTGCGCCGCCAGACGCGCCAGCAACATGGCACTTGTCTTGATACTCGTCAGAACCTCCGCCTGTTCGTCCTTATCCTTTGTCCGGAGCGCAAAGCTTGCCTGTGTTGTCAGGGTGGCAATCGGTGTGCGCAATTGATGGGCGGCATTCTGGATAAAGCGGCGCTGCGCTGCCATCTGTTTGCGCACGCGGTCCATATATTGGTTCAAGGCAGCCACAAGAGGTTGCAGTTCTGTCTGGACAGCGGCCTGATCAAAAGGTTCGAGATCGCGCCCACGCCGCAGGACATTGTCGCGCAGTTTCATCAGCGGACGCAGGCCGTAGCGCAATCCCAGCAGGGAGAGGGCTGCTGCAAAAGCAATCAGAACCAGTTGCTGGCTTACACTGTCCAGCCAGAGGCCGCGCGCGATGTTGGTGTGACCCGCCAGTGTAACACCGACAATAACGTCGACCGATTGCGATAGCTCCGCCGATGCTGCGACAATCGGATGGCGCAGGGCGACAAGCCGTACAGGCTGATTGCGGTAGCTGCCGTAGAAGTAAACAGGGTCAAAATCCTTCAGCACTGGCGGGGCGGGCAGATCAGGATATCCCGTCAGCAATTGACGATCCGATGTGGCGACGCTGTAATAGACATGGTCGCCATCACCCGTTGAAAACATTTCGATGGCAACAGGTGGAACGATAGCATCTAGCGTATTACCGGATGCGGCGGTCGCTTCGCCGATGGCGCGCGCGGAAGCGGTAAGCATCCGGTCGGTGACAAGATCGGCCATCTTCTCCGATGTATTCCAGCTTACCCATAAATTGATGGCCGCAATGATGATCAATGGAATGACAATCCAGGATACGAGCTGGACTCTGAGGCTGCCGGGCAGGCGGGGGATCAGCCGCATTGGTTCACACCCCGTCGCGCAGGAGATAACCGAGGCCGCGCAGGGTGACGATCTCCGCTTTGCTGCCTTCAAGCTTCTTGCGCAGGCGATGGATATAGATCTCGATAGCGTTCTCGTCGGTCTCGCTGTCAAAACTATAGATGCTTTGGGACAGGGCCGTCTTGCTGACCGTGCGACCGATCTTGTGCAGGAGTTGCTCCAGCACCGCATGTTCCTTGGGAGCAAGCGCCAGTGGTTCGCCGTTGATTGAAAACAGCCGGGTGTTCGTATCGAAACTCAAAGCGCCGCAGGTGATGACAGGCGCTGTCTTCTGGCTCGCCCGGCGAAGCTGCGCGCGGATGCGTGCTTCCAGCTCCGATAGCTCGAAGGGCTTGGCAAGGTAATCGTCGGCTCCGGCATCAAGGCCGGTAATGCGTCCATCAAGGCTGGCATTGGCGGTCAGCACAATCACCGGAACTTCGTTACCCGCGCGGCGCAGATGACGCAGCACTTCCAGCCCGCCCTTATCGGGCAGACCAAGGTCTAGAATGACAAGATTGTATGATGTCACCGCAAGCGCATGTTCGGCGTCCGCGCCGTCATGAACAACATCGATAGTATATTGAGATTGCCGAAGGCTTTTGGCCAGCCAATTCGCCAGTGTGTTGTTGTCTTCGACAAGAAGTATACGCATGAGCGAAGATGCCAATGATCCTGCTCATCCGTCAAGCGCGGCAGGATCAGTATTGACTATGTGGCAATCTGCTATTCGTTGAATTCAATAAGAGCGACCTGACCGGTGAGGGCGGTCTTCCATGCGGAAAGATGTGGCTCTTCGTCTGGCTCGGTTGTGAGCGTCCCGATTTCCAGAAGCTCGGCTTCTTCATAGCCTTCGTTGGCCAGTATCTGCAACGCGGTCTGTACCAGTCCATCGGTATCGTCATTCATCAGGAGTACATGCACCTGCCGCGAGTCTTCCTCGCCTTTCTTCCATACGTCGGCAATGATGAGGTGGACCGGTTTCGAGTCGGCTGGAGGCGTGGACATTGTTAATGATTCCCGAATCTGTGTGTTTCTAGCGGTCAGATTAGCCAAAATGGCCGCGCGCGTCTTGTGGATGCCATAAATCCCTGTGCATGATGCGAAAGATTGCTTGAATTCGCCCTCATCAGGCGAAACAATCTTACGATCAGGCCCCAAAGTGCCCCGAAACACTCCAAACCTTAATAATATTTGGAGTTCAGGCTTGACGTAGAGCAGGGGACAAAGTATCAGCACGACATCTGAGCCGATGTGAGATTGGCTGTTTCGGAGCGACATGCTCTGGAGTTCATCTCAAACAGGGTTCGTTTTACGATCGAAATGCAATTTGCCGCTCGCATGAAGCTTCTTAGGCTTCCTCTGCTTTTATTCGGGCAACCACCCTTTGGGTGGTTTATTTGCCCGAATTCGTGCATGAGCATGGCGCTGAAACGGCCCTGACGGGCGAAGATACGAGATTTGTGCCGGAGCGCTAGCGCTTTGATACGCATTACAAAGAGGGAAGGTTGAATGCCTACCGTAAACCAGTTGATCCGCAAGCCGCGCACTGCGCCGGTAAAGCGCAATAAAGTTCCTGCTCTGCAGGAAAACCCACAGAAGCGCGGTGTTTGCACTCGCGTTTATACGACAACCCCGAAGAAGCCAAACTCGGCTCTGCGTAAGGTTGCCAAGGTCCGTCTGACGAATGGCTTCGAAGTTATCGGATACATTCCGGGTGAAGGTCACAACCTTCAGGAACACTCTGTCGTGATGATCCGCGGCGGTCGTGTAAAGGATTTGCCGGGCGTTCGTTATCACATCATCCGTGGTGTTCTCGATACGCAGGGCGTCAAGAACCGTAAGCAGCGCCGTTCGAAGTACGGTGCGAAGCGTCCGAAGTAAGATTTTCCGGGAATTTGGCCACTTGGTAGGTCAACCCGATGTAGTTAAGAGACGAAGAATATGTCCAGACGCCATAGTGCAGAAAAGCGTGAGATCAACCCCGATCCAAAGTTCGGTGATCTCGTTCTGACCAAGTTCATGAATGCAGTTATGCATCATGGCAAGAAGTCGATTGCCGAACGTATCGTTTACGGTGCGCTTGAGTCGGTTGAAGCCAAGAGCAAGCAGGAGCCGGTTGCCCTGTTCCATCAGGCACTCGACAATGTAGCGCCGCACGTTGAAGTGCGCTCGCGCCGTGTTGGTGGTGCAACGTATCAGGTTCCAGTTGATGTTCGTCCAGAGCGTCGTCAGGCTCTCGCAATCCGCTGGCTGATCAATGCCGCTCGCGGTCGCAACGAGACCACGATGGTTGATCGCCTTTCCGGCGAACTCCTGGATGCTGCAAACAACCGCGGCTCGGCTGTGAAGAAGCGTGAAGACACGCATCGCATGGCAGAAGCCAACCGCGCATTCTCGCATTACCGCTGGTAATCGTCGAAACCCTATTCTTGAAGGCACCATATCATGGCCCGCGAATATAAAATCGAAGACTACCGTAATTTCGGTATTATGGCGCACATCGACGCCGGTAAGACGACGACGACCGAGCGTATCCTTTATTACACCGGCAAGTCGCACAAGATCGGTGAAGTTCATGATGGCGCCGCAACCATGGACTGGATGGAGCAGGAACAGGAGCGTGGTATCACGATCACTTCCGCTGCAACCACAACCTACTGGACTGGCCGTGATGGCAAGAAGCGTCGCTTCAACATCATCGACACTCCTGGCCACGTTGACTTCACGATTGAAGTTGAGCGCTCGCTGCGCGTTCTCGACGGTGCGATTGCACTGCTCGATGCCAATGCCGGTGTAGAGCCGCAGACTGAAACCGTTTGGCGTCAGGCTGAGAAGTATCATGTTCCGCGCATGATCTTCGTCAACAAGATGGATAAGACCGGCGCCGATTTCGATCGTTGCGTTGAAATGGTCAAGACCCGTCTTGGTGCCAAGGCTGTTGTCATGCAGCTGCCAATCGGTGCTGAAACAGAATTCAAGGGCGTCATCGATCTGATCGAAATGAAGGCTCTGGTCTGGCGTGATGAGCAGCTGGGTGCGCAGTGGGATGTCGTTGAGATCCCTGCTGATCTGCAAGCCAAGGCTGAAGAATACCGCGAAAAGCTGATCGAAGCTGCTGTTGAAGTCGATGAAGCTGCAATGGAAGCGTATCTGGAAGGCAATATGCCTGACAATGACGCCCTGCGCGAACTGATCCGTGTTGGCACCTGCCGCGTTGAATTCCATCCGGTATTCTGCGGTTCCGCCTTCAAGAACAAGGGCGTACAGCCTCTGCTCGACGGTGTTGTCGACTTCCTGCCTTCACCGGTTGACGTTCCTTCGATCAAGGGTATCGATCCTAAGACCGATGGTGAAACAACCCGTAAGTCTTCGGATGAAGAGCCTCTTTCGATGCTCGCATTCAAGATCATGAACGATCCGTTTGTTGGTTCGCTGACTTTCTGCCGCATCTATTCCGGCAAGCTGACCAAGGGCGTTTCGCTCGACAACACAGTCAAGAACAAGCGCGAACGTATCGGCCGTATGCTGCAGATGCATTCCAACTCGCGTGAAGACATTGAAGAAGCGTTTGCCGGCGACATCGTTGCTCTGGCAGGCTTGAAAGAAACAACGACAGGTGACACGCTCTGCGATCCGCTGAAGCCAGTTATCCTGGAACGTATGGAATTCCCTGATCCGGTTATTGAAATCGCGATCGAGCCGAAGACCAAGGCCGACCAGGAAAAGATGGGCATTGCGCTGAACCGTCTTGCTGCTGAAGATCCTTCATTCCGCGTTAAGTCGGATGAAGAATCAGGTCAGACAATCATCGCCGGCATGGGCGAACTTCATCTGGACATTCTCGTTGACCGTATGCGTCGCGAGTTCAAGGTCGAGGCGAATGTTGGTCAGCCGCAGGTTGCCTACCGTGAATCGATCACGCGTACGAAGGAACAGGACTACACCCACAAGAAGCAGTCGGGTGGTTCGGGTCAGTTCGCTCGCGTCAAGATCATCTTCGAACCCCACGATGGCGACGAATTCATCTTCGAATCGAAGATCGTCGGCGGCTCTGTACCGAAGGAATACATTCCGGGCGTTCAGAAGGGTATCGAAAGCGTTATGGGTGCGGGTCCGCTCGCAGGCTTCCCGATGCTCGGCGTGAAAGCCACGCTGATCGACGGTGCCTACCATGATGTTGACTCGTCGGTTCTCGCATTCGAAATCGCTGGCCGTGCGGCATTCCGCGAAGCTGCCCGCGAAGCCGGTGCCCAGCTGCTCGAGCCGATCATGAAGGTCGAAGTTGTTACGCCTGAAGATTACGTCGGTGACGTGATTGGCGATCTGAATTCACGTCGTGGTCAGATCTCGGGTACTGAAGCTCGTGGCATTGCTACGGTTGTCAATGCAAACGTGCCGCTGGCCAACATGTTTGGTTATGTGAACACGCTGCGTTCGATGAGCCAGGGTCGTGCGCAGTACACGATGCAGTTTGATCACTATGAACCTGTTCCGACAGCAGTCGCACAGGAAATTCAGAAGAAGTTTGCGTAACCGCTAAGGGTTGCGCGTGACAGTTGAGTTAAGCCTGAGCAGGCGAACATATAACGGAGAGCTCAGATGGCTAAGAGCAAGTTTGAACGTAACAAGCCGCACGTCAACATCGGCACGATTGGTCACGTTGACCATGGCAAGACGTCGTTGACGGCAGCGATTACGAAGTATTTCGGCGAATACAAGGCGTATGACCAGATTGACGCAGCGCCAGAAGAGAAGGCGCGCGGCATCACCAT
>NZ_JACGXO010000014.1:0-80315 GCF_014138335.1 Phyllobacterium sp. P30BS-XVII | reverse complement strand
GGTTCAGCCGAAGATCAGTTGATGGCGGCGGGATCGTCACTGCTTCGCTCGCTTCTGCGCCCCGACGTCCGCAATGTCGAAGCCATGGTCATGGCCGACACGCCAAACCAAACGTCATTGAGCAAGCTTCATTACGAAGCAGGCCCCGCCCATATCATCGCGCAAATCGAGGCCCTGTTGCGTCAATTGCATGCAAAGGCGCTTCTGAACGTGCCTGATCCTCACCAGTCTGCCCGCTTGTTCGGTGCGCTTTTCAAAGGCTCCGATCTCCTGCTTGTCGCACGGTTTGATGAGGCGAAAGCAGAGGACGACAACGAGATCGAGTCCTATTGCCGGTCGGCCGTCGCCATGTTCATCGCTGCGCACAGCGGCAACGATCATGCAGCCGGAAACCTGGTTAAAAACGGTTGGGAACAGGGTAGGAAATGAACATGGCAGCGCAAACTCATGATCGGGTCGCGGATTGGAATGACCAGAGCGGAGAGCGCTGGGTCAACCATCAGTCCCGGCTCGACGCCATCCTAGCTGTGTTCGGCGAGGTCGCGATCGAAGCTGCGGCGCCCGCCGTGGGCGAATGTGTGCTGGACGTCGGCTGCGGCGCAGGCGAGTCAAGTCTGGCACTGGCCGCCCTCGTCGGCAGGCAGGGCCAAGTGCTGGGTGTCGACATATCCGAACCGATGATCGGCAGAGCGCGCGCCCTTGCGCCACAGGATATGTCGGTCGTGTTCCGAGTAGCCGACGCCAGCAGCGCCGAGTTGCCAGAGGGTGCGTTCGACATCCTGTTCTCACGTTTCGGGGTGATGTTCTTCAACGATCCAACAGGCGCGTTCGCCCATATGCGGCGTGCGCTCAAGCCCAGCGGGCGGGTCGCTTTTGTCTGCTGGCGCGGCATGACCGAGAACGATTGGATGCGTTTGCCGATGGGCGCGATGAAGGACATCCTCGCGCCGATGACACCACCCGGTCCCGAAGCGCCCGGCCCGTTCTCGTTCGGCGACCGGGGGCGTGTGGCGCGTATTCTAACGGCGGCCGGCTTCACTGATGTCACTATCGTGCCCTTCGATGCCTCCATCCCATTCGGCAAGGGGGAGACGCGGGATGCGGCCCTCGATGATGTCGTGAATATTACGCTGGAGGTCGGCCCGCTGTCGCGGATGCTCGCTGATCAGCCCGACGACATACGCGACAGCGCCTCGGTCGCGGTTCGTGCCGCCTTCGCGGGCTGCCCCGGTGAACGCTCGGTGATGATTAACGGCGCGACATGGATCGTCACCGCGCGCAATCCCTCAAGCTGACAGGCATCAACAGCCGGGAGGCAGAGTGTGGCGCGGGTCTCTCCCTTGCACAGCACGTTGCCCTATTCGGCAGCCATGGCCCTGGTAAGCCGCGGCTCCTCCACCATCGTTTCGCCGTGGCTCCCTTCCTTTGGGGGCTTGATCCGGAACCACACGGCGTACAGCGCCGGAAGGAAGAGCAGGATCATCACCGTCCCTGCCGCCGTTCCGCCGATCAACGTATAGGCCATAGATCCCCAGAACACCGAATGCGTCAGGGGTATGAAGGCCAGAACGGCGGCGAGCGCCGTCAGGATGACAGGGCGTGTACGCTGCACCGTCGCTTCGATGACCGCGTGATAGTCATCGAGACCAGCCGCCTGGTTCTCCTTGATCTGCTCGGTCAGGATCAGCGTGTTACGCATCAGGATACCTGCCAATCCGATCAAGCCAAGAATGGCGTTGAAGCCGAACGGTTGGTTGAACAGGAGCAATGCCGGCACCACACCGGCGAGGCCTAGCGGCGCCGTCAGCATCACCATTGTCATTGTCGACAGACTGCGAACCTGCAGAATGATGACGATCAACATCGCCGCGATCATCAGCGGGAAGACCTGGACGAGTGCGTTATTGGCCTTTTGCGATTCCTCGATGTTGCCGCCCATTTCGATACGATATCCGACCGGGAGCGAGGCGATGAGCGGTTGCAGAGCCGTCATGACCTGCTGCGAGACTTCCGGGGGCTGTGTCGCCTCGTTGATGTCGGAGCGAATCGTGATCACTGACGTCCGGTCACGACGCTTCAGGATAGGCTCCTCGAACCGGACCTCGGAGTGCCCGATCTGATCGAGCGGTACCTGACGGCCATCTCTGCTCATCAGGGAGAAGTCGGCAAGCCTCGAAGGGTCAAGTCGGTTTTCGCCGGCACTTCGTGCGAGGACAGGCACGTTGCGGATGTTCTCGCGCACCTGCGTGACCGGAATGCCGCTCAGTAGCATCTGCATTTGCTGCGCCGCCTCCGATGGAGAAAGGCCGATCAGGTTTAGCCGATCCTGATCCGGAATGAAGCGCAACACCGGCGTGCGGTTACCCCAGTCGCGGTTAGCCTGGCGGACATCGGGAACGGTCTTCATGATCGCCAGAGCCTGTTCGGAGATTTTGTAAAGTTCTTCCTGGTCCGGTCCCAAGATCCGAAACTCGACCGGGAAGGGCGTGTAAGGTCCGAATACGAGCTGCGTGACGCGCACGGACGCCTCCGGAACGAGGCCTTCGGATATGGCCGCCCGAAGGCGATGCTTCAATTCTTCTCGTGCATGGGCGTCAGGCGTAAGCACGACTATTTTGGCAAAAGCGGGATCGGGCAATTCCGGTGACATGGCGAAGAAAAAGCGGGGTGCGCCCTGGCCGATGTAACTGGTGGTTATTTTCGCTTCCGGCTGGTTTCGCAGCCAGTCTTCAACTTTCGCCACCGCGGCCGTGGTGCTTTCGATGCTCGTGCCTTCAGGCATGCGAACTTCGACGAGAACCTCAGGCCGGTCCGAAGTGGGGAAGAATTGCTGCTTGACGCCGCCCATTCCGACAACCGAGACGGCCATCATGATGCCAACCACGGCGCACGTCATGAATTTATGGCGAACCGCAAACTCGATGAGTGAGCGCAGGCGGCGATAGTTCGGTGTATCATAGATGGACTCGTGACCTCCCTCGACCGGCTTGATGTCGGGCAGCAACTTGACACCCATGTACGGCGTAAAGATCACGGCGACGAACCACGAAACGATCAGGGCGAACCCGACGACCCAGAAAATGTTGCCGGCATATTCCCCGGCGCTCGACTTGGCGAAGCCGACGGGCATCAGTCCGATAACGGTGACGAGTGTTCCCGACAGCATCGGCGCCGCGGTGTGGCTCCAGGCATAGGCGGCCGCCTTGATGCGGTCCATGCCCTCTTCCATCTTTACCACCATCACCTCGATGGCGATAATGGCGTCATCGACCAAAAGCCCAAGCGCGAGGATGAGCGCGCCGAGCGTGATACGGTCGAAGAAGCGTCCGGTTTCCAACATGATGAGGAAAACCACAGCGAGCGTCAGGGGGACGGCGAGCGCGACAACGATGCCAACGCGCCAGCCGAGTGCGACCAGGCTCACGAACAGCACGACGCCAAGCGCCATGGCAAACTTGAGCATGAATTCACCGACCGCCTCGTCGATGTTGACAGCCTGGTCGCTGACCTTGGTGAGTGACATGCCGAGCGGCAATGTCTGCGCGATTGCGGCGGATCGTGCTTCAAGCGCTTCGCCGAGATCCAGTCCGTTCCACCCTTGTTGCATCACCACGCCCAGCATGATGGCGGGTTCGCCATCGTGACGGATGAGATAGGTGGCCGGATCTTCATAGCCGCGCCGCACATCCGCCACATCGGAAAGCCTTAGCGTCCGTCCCGCGGCCACGATCGGCGTGTCGGCGATCGCCTGTACGCTGTTATAGGCTCCGTCGAAACGGATGAAGACCTGCGGCCCGCGCGTATCGATGGAGCCAGCGGGCGTCACCGTGTTCTGTCTCTGCAAAGCTGTGGCGATATCCTGCGCCGATATGCCGAGCGTCGCCAGCTTGGCGTAGGAGAACTCAACGAAGATCTGTTCGGGACGTTCCCCCAGGATGTTGATTTTCTTGACACCGGGAACATGGAGGAGTTCCTGCCGGATGACCTCCGCTTGCCGCACGAGGTCGCGCATCGGCATCCCCTTCGCCTTCAAAGCGTAAAGGCCGAAGCTCACATCGGAGTATTCATCGTTGACGAAAGGACCCATAACGCCCGGCGGGAGATTTCGGGCTTCGTCGCCGAGCTTCTTGCGCGCCTGGTAGAACTCTTCTTCGACGGCGGCCGGCGGCGTATTGTCCTTAAGTGATACGGTGAGGAAGGCGTAGCCTGGTCGTGTTGTCGTCTCGACTCGGTCGTACCAGGTGAGTTCCTGAATGCGCTTCTCGAGTGGCTCAGCGACAAGATCCTGCATCTCACGTGCAGTGGCACCCGGCCAGACTGACGTAACCGTCAGGGTCTTGATGGTGAAGGAAGGATCCTCAGCGCGTCCCAGTTTGACGAAGGCATAGACGCCTGCAGCCGCCAACAGAACGATAAAGAATAAGGTAACGGCGCGTTCGCGAACCGCGAGGGCTGAGAGATTGAAGCTCATTATCTTGTCACCTCTTGCTGCGAGGCAATTCTGACGGCCGCGCCGTTTTCCAGGAGATGTGCGCCCAGAGCAACAATCTTCTCACCAATGCCGATACCGGTAACAAAGGCGGTTTCCTCGCCGATCCGTCTAACGTCGACCGGGGTGAACTTCACGGTGGAAGTGGCACCGTCGATAGTCCACACACCTGTCCGGCTACCGTCGTCCACAATGGCACCGACGGGCACGACGACCTCTGACTGCCTGTTCGCGTCCGATATTTTGATCGTCACAGTCGAGCCAAGCGGAGCAGACGCAGCGGCGCCGTCGAGAACGTAACGTGCCTCGTATGTCCGGGTCTGCGGGTCGGCGGAATCGGAAATCTGTCGCAACCTGGCCTTTGCGCTCAGACCGTCACCTCCATAGACACTGGCCTGCGCTTCAGATCCAATATCCGGCCGCAAGGTTTCAGGTAGCCAGACAACGGCTTCACGCGGTCCGGCCTGCGCGAGTTGAATGACTGTCTGGCCCGCGGCAACAACCTGTCCCGGGTCTGCGAGCGTATCGACGACCGTTCCATCCGAATCAGCGAGAAGAACGGTATAGGCAGCCGCATTTTCCGCCGCCTTGGCATCCGCTTCAGCCGCTGCAAGCTGTGCCGCGGCCGTATCGAGAGCCGCTTTCGCCAGTTCATAACGCTGCGGAGTGGCAGCCAATCCATTCTTCACCAGTGCCGCATACCGTTTCTCATCCGCTTGGGCCTGGATCAGGACCGCCCGCGCTGCTGTAACGGCATTGCGCTTTGCTGTCAGCGCGAGCTGGAGATCGGTTTCGTCGATCCGCATCAGGGGCTGGCCTTGCTTGACCTGTTGGCCGACATCAACTAGCCGCTCGACAATCTTGCCCGGAACCCGAAAACCGAGATTGCTCTGCACCCGCGAAGCGACTGTGCCGGTAAACGAGCGCCCCGCCGTTTCCGTCCTCATCGCTTCTGCCACCCTAACCAGGGGTGGCGCAGTCCTTGGGTCCGCGGCCTCAGCTTCCCTTCTTGGCGTCTCGAAAACCAGAAAGAAGGTAGCGGCACCTGCCGCTGCCACGAGACCCGCGAAAGTCAGGACATGTTTGCGTTTCATTTTGCGATCTTTTCTTGAGTAGAGGGCATGGCTGAAACCCACCCATTGACCTGCACATATTTGGATACTAGGCGGTATCATAATGTAGGAATTGGGATACTGTCAAGGACTAAAAATGCCGAGACCGAAGTTGGACAGGGCCGGCGCGGCCGTCCGTCAACGCTTGGTCAAACGATGATCGACACCGCGTGCGACTTTGTGGAATTGGGTTTTCAGGCGACGACCCTGGACAAGGGTCACCAAGCGAGTGAAGCTTTTGAAGCAGGGCATCTATGGGCAACTTCGAGAACAAGGAGGCGCTGTTCAGTGCACCCTCCCGAAGTGGGTAACTTTTGCGACAGCATTTCGCTCAACGTCACTTTTTGGTACGCCCTAGAGTGACGCTCGAATGTGACACGAGCGCTATGTAACAAAAGGGTGTATTTTCGACAAAAGTGACGTTACACAATCGAAACCACCCTAATGTTACAGAATTGCTATGGCCCGCATCGGATACGCCCGCGTCAGCACCACAGATCAGGACCTCGATATTCAGAACGAGCGTCTGAAGGCCGCAGGTTGCGAAATCATCCGCTCGGAAACCGGATCAGGGGCGTCCCGAACGGGGCGGTCCGAGCTGGAAACCATCATGCAGTTTTTGCACGCGGGCGACGAACTGGTGGTTCTGCGGCTTGATCGGCTCGGTCGCTCCACACGCGACGTTCTCAATCTCGTTCATGAGCTTGACGAAAAGGGCGCGTCACTCCGCATTCTTGAGCCCGAAGTCACGACAGCCGGAAGCATGGGCCGGATGGTCATCACCATCCTCGGCATGGTCGCCGACATGGAACTCAAGTTCATCAAAGACAGGCAACGAGCGGGCATCGATGCGGCAAAAGCTGACGGCATCTACACGGGCAGGAAGAAATATGTCGATGACGCGGAGATCCGCAGGAGGATCGCGGCTGGGGCAACCAAAGCCGCAGTTGCTCGTGAGCTGAACATTTCCAGAATGACTGTCTACCGCGCCCTGGAAGGCCGAGGTTCGCCGTCAGACTCTATGTGATCACGAGTTCTCTACCTGTTCTTTGAGTTGGCCAAAATCGCAGCTTCGGGCCGACTGGGCCATCAGGCTATAATCCCACCACGCATGACATCCGCCAGATCGAGAACGCACTGATTGCACGGTACGGTTCTGATCTTGCACAGGTACAGATGAGTGAGATTGACGGTTTCCTGCATCGGCGTTTTGCCAGGCTCAGCGAAACGCCACAGAGGCGTTTACTGCGTCGCTCCTGGAGAATAATTACATGCAAGTTCAGGACAAAGCGTTGAGGCATGGCACCCGCAAGAGTGGTCGTCACACGCAGTGCGGAGACTGCTTCAGGCTCCGTGAGCGCAGCGAGTAGAACGCGACCGCGTCAGCGGCTTGCCCGGGTGGAATACAACTGCAACATTGATTAAATATTCGCCCGTTGGATCACTGGAACGCAAGGATAGAGAATGACTGATAGTATGCGAGTGATCTTGATATTCGGCTTGATGACGGGGGTTATGTTCGCGTTGACCTGGCTGTTCAACTGGATCATCCAGAATGACCACTATGTGAAGCTGCGGATGTCACCGCAATTGTTTCTGACAGCCATGACCTGTAACTTCGCCGCATATGCGGTGCTGCTCGCATACGGGTTTCATTTGATCACCCTGCAGCAATATATCTGGGGAGCCATTGCCGCCATCTGCGCGGCAGCGGTATTCGATACCTACAGGCGTCGGCACAAGAGTTGATCTAGTTCAACCGGCGTCTGTTTGCCGCCACAGCCTTGCGCAGATCTTCCACCACCTTATCGACAGGTAGGATGGGACCATTGTTGGTGTGGTCAAAACAGATGCCGATATAGGCGACATCAAGCGAAGGCAAAAATCCATTCAGCATGACATCGAGGGACATGGCTTTGACCTCAAGTCCCGGCATGGCCCAATAGGGTGGGAGCCACATATCGACAAAGACCTGCGCGGGCCAGAGCGGACACAGCACTGGCGTATTGGTGTTGTCATCGAGCATGACGAAGTTTCCACCGTGACCGCTCAGCCAGATCATGTCGGTGCGCACGACAGTATCGATGAAATATTTGTAGCGTCTTACCGGCGCATATTTGAGGACACGCATTGCTTCGGCAGTGTCAGGCTCATTGGCTTTCTGCCAATCCGTGCGGTTATCGATACCTACAATGAATTGTTCGGTCATAATCCATACTCCCGCTATTCATGTTTGTTCTATATTTGTTCTTTTGACGGAAAGAGTCAAGGTCGCCGCGTTAAGGCCGGTCCTGATGGATATTCACCAAATGCTGCAAAAAAGAACCGGGCCACGAAGGTCCGGTCAAGTTGCGAAGGTCAAAGACCTTTCCCTGGGGGGATGAAGGCGCAAAGGAGTTGCGCCAACGCGCAATAAATAAAGTAATATTCCAGTTTCGGCAATCGCCTTCAGTGGCGAATGGACAGGCTTGGTATGCGCAGTCTGGCAATCAATGCAGCGGCCCGAATAGGTCCCCCTGGCCTTCGGCACGCAGATTTTCATAGATGTTATCCTTCAGCGGAAACCGTGTCTCGTTGACGGGCGGATCGAGTTCCGATCCGTTCTCGTACAGCACGATAAGTTCGCCATCGCCGTGATCCGGAAAGCCTTTGAAAATATAGACTTCACCGCAGCCATACTCGCTGTCGTCAAAACCATGGAGCAGGTCGAACGGCAGTTCGTTCTGCCTGAAGGATTCTTCGAAGGTAATGTCGGTCACCTGCAGACCGCTTTCGTGTTGAAGGACATCGAAGGAACCGGGCAGTTCTTCCATACCGCGCATCCGTGACATAATCGCCTCTATGTCTTCCGGATCCCATGTGTAGTCGAGATTGAAGTGCTTGCCGCGAAAGGTCACAGCCCAAACCATGATCTGTACTCCTGCTGCTGTTTGTTCTATATTTGTTCTCATTGAACAAAAGAGTCAAGCAGGGGAACAAATGCACGCACATTACAGGTCATCACCGAACTCGATCGATAGGGCAGCTTGGACCAGATGGAGCATGGCGGTTCGCACTTCCTCGGCAGACCATCCGGCGGCCGTTGCCTCGTCATGGAGTGTGGTCCACGCTTTTGCTGGAATAAGGCTCTGAAACCGCCGTTCCAGTGCTTCCTGACAGTCGATTGCCCGGTCCGGATCATCGCGTTCACGACGAGGTGATTTGATGCTATCCATATTAAACTCTCTCTTTCGTTCTCGCTGACTGGATGGATTGAACAATGTGCGGCCGGTTTACACAATTCTACACCTGGGCGGAGATCCACGCGATGTATTCCATTGTGCCGGCAACGCCGCGCAATCTGCAGCCTCGCTACAACATTACACCAACGAGCCAGGTTGGCGTCATCACAAAGAGCGAGGATGGCGCCAATCACTATTCTGAAAAGAGGTGGTGGCTTGTTCCTGGCTGGTGGTCGAAGACGCTGAAAGATGTGCCGGCGACGTTCAATGCGCGCAAGGAAGACATTTCCGGCAAACCGATGTTTCGCAACGCTTTGAAAAAGCGCCGCTGCCTGATCCCTTGCTCTGGCTTCTTTGAATGGACAGGACCAAAGACCGACAGGCAGCCATGGTTTATTTCAGCCAAGGATGGCCGTCCGCTGACATTTGCGGGCTTGCATGAAACATGGAAAGACCGTGTGACGGATGAACTTGTGGAGAGCTGCACGATCATCACTGCGGCCGCCAATGAGTTCATGAAGCCGATCCACGATCGTATGCCGGTGATCTTGCAACCGGAAGATTGGGCGGAGTGGTTGCAGGAGCCAAACGAAGAGCTGCTGCGATCGGCGCCGGAGGACACCCTGCAGGCGTGGCCGGTATCAAAGAATGTCAACAAAAACGATTATCGCGGGACCGACACGGCCGTGGCAGTCGAGATTGTAGCAACAGCATGAAAACCTTTGGTGAAATCCTCAAGGCGGGCATGGAGCTTCACGGCGAATGCCCGGATTGTAGACGCAAGGACAAGCTGGATCTGGCACGGCTCAATTCTAATGGTACGTGGCTTGGCAAAATTGTCAGATGCAAGTGCGGCGGCGAGGTTTCAGTGAAGATCATCGATCCAAAAGAGCGGGATAATTATCGGAAAATGAAAGAGGGTTGGTAACGTGGCACTGGGGCGTCAAATGTCCAGTCGAGAGGTGGTAATGAACGAACAGCTGTTGAATGCCGATCAACCCCTCACTTCAGCAGCTGAAGATCGTCTGGGTCGATCAACTTTTGCGAAAAGAATGGCCGCTGGAATTATTGGAGTTCCAGCAAGCAATGGTTTTGTGGTCGGCATTGAAGGTGAGTGGGGTTCAGGAAAATCAAGTCTTATTGCCATGATCATCGAAGCAATCCGGCATGCTGAAATGATTAAACTCACAGAAAACGGCGGGATACTGTCCGATGTAGTTGACGAGGCATGGGATGTAGAAAAGATGGATTTCCTGGCGGATAAAGTTCGCAAAATTCCAGAGCTAAGCTTTCATTTAGAAGGCATGGGACTATCGGGTAGACACAGCAATACGCGTTTTCTTGATGATATGATCGCCAAGGCGGCCGAACCAGCGCTGGTGAATGATCTGACTCGATACATCCGTCTGAGAGAGCAGGCGCAAGATTATCCGGATACGTTGATTGTAAGATTTTCGCCTTGGTTGATACCAGAAAAGGCGGATCTTTCTGCAGTTCTCATCCGAGATCTTTCTTACGTTATCTCGAAAAGATTTCCCGGCCCACTTGCCAGCGCTTTTAAGAAATATGCTGAACGAGTGGCCGAGCTAGCCACAGTCATTGGTGGAGCAGCAGATGCACTTGGTTCAGGTGGACTGGGGGCTACCGTCGCTGGCTTTGTAAAGTGGTTTACCAAAACTTCTTCTCCAAATCTCGATAATTTAAAGGCCAGCCTTGCTTATGAACTGGGATTACTCCGCGAGAATAAGATACTCGTCATTATCGACGACTTGGACCGATTGACGCCAAGTGAAGCAACCCAGATGGTGGGCCTCGTGAAAAATCTTGGCGAGTTACCCAATGTTATTTACTTACTTAGTTATGATCATGAGCAATTATCAAAGCAGATAAGCAGAACTCTACGAACGGACGGTGCGAAATATCTTGAAAAAATAATTCAACTACGTCGTCCACTGCCAGTAGCAAAAAGAAGCAGACTTAGCGATCTACTGATGGCAGACATTGGCAACATACCTGACCTTTTTGAGGAAGAAGGATATCAATCATCCTACCCATCTTTGTGGCTAAGTGTGATAAGTCACTACCTGAAAAATCCTCGGTCTGTAACACGCGTTTCTAACAGCTTTAGATTCTCGTACGCGAGCCTAAAAGAAGACACCGACCCAACAGATTTGTTTGTGGTGGAGCTTATCCAAATCCTCGACCAGCCACTTTATGATTGGATCCGGCAACAGATTACGCTGTTGGCATTTGGTAAGACCTATACCGAGGGTGGCATGGAATATGCCGGAGATGTGCAGGAACGCTGGGGAAACCTCAAAGCCAAACTACCGGGTATTTGGACGAGTCAGAGGCAAGCGGTGATAACGTATCTGTTTCCGCATTTACAACAACATTTTTCCAGACACAGCATCGGTAGTGTGGGTGAACGAGCGCACCGAATAGCTGACTTTCAATATAGCCTCAACTATTTCAGTTTGACTGCGGAATCGACTAGCTGGCCACGTTCAGTCTTGACTTTTGTGCTGTCGCAGCGACCCTCCAAGACAATTACGATGATGTATTCACAGCTTGATAAAATGCCAAAGGTGGATCATCCTGAACTGAGAAGGCAATTCCTTTCACATTTGATGGTCAAGTTGAGAGAACGTCCAGCAGATGTTCTCGAGTGGATTGATGCAATCCAATCTGAGAGTCATCGATTAATTCAATACAAAGATGAGACGGAACCATACGCGGATAATCTTCTATCCCTAAGAGCGATTATGACGTCTCTTCTCCATCAGCTTACAATGGTTGAGCAATCCAAGAAATTGCTTAGCTTGATCATGCAATCAGAAGACATTTCCTTATTGGCTTCCGTCATTCGTCAACCAAAGGCAAATGAACTCGTCTTAGGGAAAGACGAAACCTCTCTCCGGAATGCTCTGTTTCAAAGAGTTCTTGATTTGGAGAAAAACGGAGAGCTTTGGCACCAAGCAGACCCCCTCGAACTAATTTACTTTTGGAAAACGGGCCCTCAACCCGACACACTTCGCACACGTATGACCGCAGCAATTAAGCGAAATGAGCTGGCAGCGGGCATAATGCTGGGCTTGTATAAGCACATATCTAAACGGTTGTCGCTAAAGGAGGAGCTAGACAAGTTTTTTAATATTTCGTTAGTCGAGAAACTAGCAGGTAACTGGATCGAACGTGGTGCTGAGCCACTCAAATCTCAATCACTAATGTTCTTAGACGCTATTGATGAAACTAAATCATCGGACATCGAGCAATTGAAGGCAGATGCTGATCATTCTGGTGTAATTATATGAGTTTCTTGCACATTATTAGCGTTGTCTCGTATCATTGATAGCGTCTGGCGGGATCATGATCACCACAACCTGGGCAGAGACTCAATCAATGATGAGTGTGAACGTCAATGGCGTTGCTATACCATTTAAGGCAGCACCTGATAACCTACAACGCTTCACACGTCCGGCATTCTTCACAACCGGAGATGAAGCGTTTGAGTTGCGATTCTCAGGAACCGCGTTCATGGGCAGATACCGTAATTTTTCGTTTGCTCTCACAACGGCACATCAAATTCAGGGCGGTTTGAATTCTCCCTCAGCCACTAAGTTCGTTGTTGTCGCGAAGAGCCAGAACAAACAGTTTGCTGTCCCACCGTTTCAAATATACGGGCCTAACCATCATCAGGAATCGTTTAGATCCCTTGAAGATATTCTATTGTTCGAGTTTAAGGACGTCCCCAACGATTATCACATAGAATATTTGGATCTCTGTAATTTACAGTGGTCCGATTGTTCAACGCAAAGAGGGGACTATTCATTCGCTCTTGGTTACCCAACAAAATCAGTTAACATAGAGCTCAATGAGAGTGACGAGAGTAAGCTTTCAAAATTCACTGCAAAATGGGTGCGTTTAGATCTGCTACCTGCATCGCCTCAGCTAATGGATATAGAGAACAGAAACATCTTTGAGAAGCATCATGCTTCAACACAGATAAGTATTGACCCCGATGGGTTAAGTGGTGCTCCGGTCTTCACTATAGTCTCAGATTCATTCGGACAGCGAACCCTAAGATTCGATGGTATAATCACACACGCTAAAGGGGATCGATTTGCAATTTACCCAAGTGAGTGCATCCGCGACTTCCTAGATGCCATTGTTTCTAGTGAAGGTTAGAAACCGGTTTCCAGGACTTGATCTTGTCGTGACCCCTACATTGGCAATTAATCAGTATAGGAATACGCCTGTCACCAAGTGTTGCCGCTCGTATAAGACTTAAACTATTGATATACAATCGCTTTAAAAATTCCGCGGTTTAGGGCTTACAACCCCTGCTACCCAAATCCCAGCTCAGCGCCAGTATCTTAGGGCCAAATAAGTGTTGCGAATACTACACAATTAATGTAATGTTACTACACAATAGGAGCTACACAATGGTATTAAATATTCGCAATCAGCAAGCCGATAGTCTGGCAAGAAAGTTGGCCGATATAGACGGTAGCAGTATCACCGAAGCTGTAATCATTGCTCTGAAAGAGACAATCCAGGCTCGCCGTCGCAAGGAAGCTCCGAGCGACACAGCCCGCCGGATTCTCGAAAAGCGCGGCTTGGCGTTTCAATCTGATCGCAAACCTGTACCGGCCGAGGCGTACCACGATCTCGATCATGACCTGACAGGTGATGAATAATGTTCGTCGATGCTTGTGCAATTGTCTCGATCATGGCGGGCGAAGAGACAGCCGCTGGCTATGAAACAGCGTTGCTCGATGCCGCGGATCCCATAACGTCGACGCTTGCTGCATGGGAGGCAATCATAGTGTTATCACGGCCGGACCAGCTCAACTGTCGATACAGCGAGGCTGAGGGCGCTGTCGTGGAATGGCTTGAAGCTCGTAACATTCGACTGCGAGACGCGCCCTCGCCTCGTCGCGTATTAGCGTATGCGGTGGCTGTTGCAGAGAAGCATGGCATCGGCAAACGGGCACTTAGCAATTTCGATTGCTTTCACTACGCTTATGCCAAGGCCATGCGACAACCCCTTCTAACTCTTGATCAGCTTTTGAGGGAGACTGACGTAGAGTCATTGCCGATTGTACAAATACGCAAGTGATCAGAAAACGTTCATTTGAAAATGCCGATAAAGGTCCATAAACCGTACCGCCATTGGTGTTTGACGCTGCTGAACGGTATCGCAATTGAGGCGGATGGATGGCCTTTCCTAGTGACTATTTAAATGCACGATGAGGACGAAAGTATAGGCGATTACGCTACCGTGAATAGCGATAGATGCAACAATAACAATATGTTGACTTTCCATACGAACTCACCACTAAACAGTTTAATATCTAGTTTTGGCATAATCATGTATTTTAAATCGGTGCACGTATGGCTCACTTCGTGAGCGGTTCATAACGTTCCAATACATTGCTCGGGCAATTGGGTCGTTGATTTCTGAAGGCACTTTATATCCGTACATTGGAAAGAGTTCCGTCGCCCCTTCTTTCAAGTGCCAAGATCGTCTAAACTCATGACTAAGATAATTGTATATCTCCCAGCGGATGTTGTTCAAAAACTCGGCAATCTGTGAAGCATGACAAATGAAGATGTCGGAGAAAAACCAATCAAAAAAGTCATTAATAGCCAGATAGCCATCATGCTCATCTATTGACTGTCCGGCTTGGTCCAACAGTTTCCGTAAGTGGTTAACGTTTGTATCAAGCCTTGCGAGATTGTGTTTGGCAATATCGCCACACATTTTAACATAGCGATATCTTGGAACTGTAATATCAACAACGACGTCAATCGAACCGAGATTCACCTTCTCCGCCGTAAATACACCTTCAAGCCAACTAGCAAAGACCTCTACGGCCGCACGTAAACCTCCGATTTCTGTGCCAAGCTTCGGACTTACGCAGACTTGCCTCAGATGATAAAGAAAGGTGAGATTTGCTGGTCCGGTGTTTGGCGGGGCTGGTGTTAATCCAAGCGGGATGGAACTACCTTTGAAGGACTTTATTTCAGATAGAAAATCACCGAGAATTATAATGAAGAGTCGGGCGTGTTGGTGTGTCAAAAACATCAGGTTTGACGTTTCACGTTTATCTGTTTTGACAAACATGGCCCAATTGACCATGTCGTCAATCATCGCCCAAGCTGCTTCGAGGATTATTGCCTCGCGTTCTATATCATTCATCCCAGTTCCAATATCATTAGCTACTTACGAAAGGCCTAGATTGCTGCCTGCGCTTATGGCGATATATGTTCGGGTATAGTCGCACGCCGCAAAAGAAACCTGCAAATTGTCTGAGTAACCCTGAGAGCTCACAAAGAATGACGATCCCCGAAGACAGAGTAGAATTTGGAGTCGCTGACGCTGACGAATTAGACGATGGAGTCGAACAAGAACTATCCGACGGAACTTTGGTAATTGATCGTCCATTTGACCCCAGTAAAATCAAAGTTACAACGGAGAAGAAGAATATTGATCTTCTGGTTCGTAGAATTGACCACGGTGAGGTGGATTTGGCTCCGGAATTCCAGCGAAGGGCGAGAGTTTGGCCCATCCAGCGGAAGAGCCAACTAATAGAGTCACTGCTGCTTCGTATTCCCCTTCCCGTTTTTTATGTATCAGCGGGTGAGACGGATGATTGGGCCGTCGTTGATGGTTTGCAGCGAATAACTACGATCTATGACTATTTGAAAGGGGGATTCAGTCTTCAGGGTTTGGAATACCTGACCACTTTGGAAGGCAAACTTTTTCAAGATCTAGATCGATCAATGAAGCGGCGGATAGAAGAAACAGAATTGGTCATAAACGTGATCCAACCGGGAACCCCGGAAGAAGTAATGATCAACATATTCAAGCGGATCAATACGGGAGGTCTGCCGTTGAATGGTCAAGAGATTAGGAATGCTTTGAATAAGGGCCCCGTTAGAGAGTACCTGAAATCGTTGGCCTCCGATCCCACCTTTATTAGCGCTACTGATAACTCAATTAAAGACAATCGCATGGCTGCTCAAGAAATGGCATTGCGCTTTCTGGCATTCAGCATTGTCAGCTGGCAAGATTACAAGGTGAACGACCTTGACGCCTTTTTGAATGAGGCGATGCGAAAACTGAATACAATGTCGGAGTCTGATCGGGAAAAACTGCGTAACTCGTTTCAGTCTGTGATGGTGGCCTCCAGATTAATATTCAACGATTTGGCGTTTAGAAAACCCAGATTCAATAATGATGGTACGGTAAGCACAAAAAGGAACCAAATTAGCAAGCCTTTGTTCGAAGCGTGGTCTCTTGGCCTCGCAAGCCTAAAACCAGTTGATTTGGAGAGAGCCATTATTGAGCGACAACAAGTCGTTAGAGGTTTCCACGAGCTTATGCTGAACGATTCTGATTTCGTAACGTCGATTTCTTATTCAACGGGTGTTCCTGGACGCGTTTCCAAGCGATTTAAAGCTATAGAAGAGTTACTTCATTTCATCGTGTAGGCAGCAAAAATGATAACGGACATTTCCATTGGCAATTTCAAATGCATCGCTGAGGCCACGCTAAGATTTGGTTCACTGACATTGTTGGCCGGACTGAATGGCGCTGGAAAAAGCAGTGTTATTCAATCCATGCTTTCACTACGTCAGTCGCAAAAAGATGGTTCCTTAGCAGGTGGTCACATTTCGTTTTCAGGCGAGCTAGTGGATTTGGGAACGCCGTCAGACGTACTTCATACAGCTGCTAACGACGATGTAATACGTATTTCACTAAGGGATACTTCCATCTACGGCAATTTTCTTGATTTCAGTTATACCGTTTCTGACGATAGGGCGAGTGCCATTGATCGTTTCGCGCATCTCAGCGCTTTCAATGCTGCAGCCAAATCTCCGTCCATTAGCTTGCTACTATCAATGAACATGACCGAACAATCGGACGGACCGACTTTCCATTACCTGAATGCCGAACGTGTGGGCCCAAGAAAATTCGGTATGATGTCGGCGACGCGTGGGCGACACTTTGATCTTGGAATTCATGGCGAGTTTGCGATGCATGCTTTGCATACCCATCAAGGGAAAGTGACCTTCGATCGAGACGACAGTAGGCATCTCGATCCGCTGAGCGGGCGCTTACTGGATCAAGTGGTAGCTTGGCTGGCCGAAATTAGCCCAGGAGTTCGTCTTGCACTGACGCCGGTTGATATAGCCGACTTGATGGTCGGTGCGTTTTCCTTTGCAGAAGAAGGGTCACTGCCCAGCGTTGACTTCCGATCAACAAATGTCGGCTTCGGTCTAAGCTACGTTCTTCCAGTCCTGGTTGCGTTGCTGGGTTCAGAAAAGGGCAGTTTGGTCTTATTGGAAAATCCGGAAGCGCATATCCATCCTGCAGGCCAGACTCGATTAGGCGAACTGACGGCATATGCTGCCGCAGCCGGAGTGCAAATTATCGTCGAAACCCATTCCGACCATTTCATGGACGGAGTGCGTATTGCGATTAGAAATGGGATACTCAGCCCAGAAGATGCGGCGTTTCATTACTTCAAAAGAACCGGTATTCAGTCCACCGTTAGTTCACCGAATATAGACCGAAACGGTAAGCTTGAATTCTGGCCGGATGGATTTTTCGACCAGCATCGTCGCAATACAGCCCGTCTTGTAAAACCGGTAGCGTAATCAGATGGGTGATTATGTCTTTAACCGGATGTCTGCCGAACCCCGAATAGAAACGAGAGATAGCGCACTCAATGAAATGCGCAATTTACTGACTGCGTTAGCAACGTTAGATGCCACCAGTGCTGACCTGCCTGCACTACGGAGCCACACTGATTTGTGGGTGTTGCCGGTATTACAGGAACAAGATGGAAGAGTTTATTCTTTCGGTGAAATCGCCCACCAATTGTACGAGACAGAATACAATGTGGCGTCTTTCTTTGACGCATTGCAGAATATGGCTCCTTCGGACTCGGATTTTGACGAAGAGGCTGTTGAGCTAGCTTTGGCTCTTGAAGTACAGAGTCCAGCCACCGGTCATCAAGAATGTTACGCCGCCGCAAGCCAAGCTGCAGTTGATCTAACTTTGTGCACTGTATTGTCAGGGGTGCTCATCAGTTTGGGTCCTGACGAAATATGGGATCACAATCATCTGGCGTACTGTGCAAATGGAAAGGACTTCGTCGTTGACCATGTATCCAATGTTAAGCATGCCGGAGTTCTACTAGAGCGGCGGCAAGCGGAAGCCCAACGCAACATAAATCTTGGATCCTTCTGGCAAACAAAAGCAATCACGTATCCCCACTTGGCCTTTGGATTAGATGTCGAGACTCAAATTAGGTCATTCAGCGCAAAAATGTTGCCATTGCTTTTTATGCGACTGAAGGAGCTTGATCAGAGCGTAAAGGTATGGCGTGCTGCTGGTGAGTTTCCTAACATTAGACCCAACATCACCCGTGAAAGCAAAACAACAATGGATAAATATGAAGCAGATCGCTGCTTCAGGAACGCAGATGGCGACATCAAAGTCTTTGAAGAACATATCTGGGTCGATAGTTACCATCGGGTTCACATTATCAGAGATATGCAAGCAAAAACTATTGAGATCGGTTACATTGGAGGGCATTTACCGACAGTGAAATATCCAACTTGATTTTCATTTAAGGGATTGGTCTTTGTTCTGGTCGGCTTACAGCGCGGAATTTATTGTGATCATTTCTGGGATCCAAGTTCGTTCCGACAGTTGACATTTGAAGTCATATGATTGTTTCCGTGGGATGGGACAACGCCTAGATCTGCTGTGATTGCCAGTGGTAAAGCCAATCAATCCAATGGGTCGTTACCTTATGACTTATGAATTTCGGGTCATTTGCGGGAGGGGGCGAAATGACACCTTTAGCCAAAGAATGCTGCGCAAACTAAATTCTCCAACATGTATTCCCCTGTAAATCATCGAGTTTTCTTTCTCGAAAGGGTGTCTCAAGAGGTTACTGCTTGCTAACGACACTATGGCAACTCACTGCGTGATTATTGGTAAGCCACAGATAAAACTATGTTAATTCGCTAGCGTGTCATTCCGCCCTCTCCCGCAAACAACCCCATCTCAGGCTGTGATTGATCTCAAAAAAAGGTTCGCGGATAAAGTCGTCGATTACGAAATATCAAGACAGCGAGCAACGGACACCGTCATGACTAACATTATCGTCAAAATGCGCGGATTGGGCCTAGCCTGATGTGATAGAGCCTATGGCTCAGATATAAAGCATCTATAATCAGTCTAACCCAATTGCTCGACTACACGATTGTTTGCTTTCAAGCCCGCCATCAGCATTGGCCCGACGGAAAACTCCCCTGCCCTCGCCTTCATGGTCAGAACACGCAGGTATCCGCCGGCGGAATTGATATGCTGTAATCGCTGCAGGATACAGGCGAGGACAATCGCTGTGTTCTCCTGGCCAAGCGTATCCAGTGCTTCCTCGTATGCAGAGGGTGAAATGCCAAGCATTGCTCTTATCTGGGCCGTAGTCAGCATCAGATCGCGCCAGTTCGATATTCCGGCCGTGGCATAATCGGCAATATCCGGGCAGGCCTTCAGCACCAGCCCTAGCGGATAGGTCTTTGTGGCATCCCTTGCTGTTCGTGTATTATGCTCCGGTTTTGCCCCTTGGTCTTTTCTGAAGCCAGGTTCAAAGTCAGAAATAGTTTCTGGATTTGAATTCTGTTGCTGCGGCTCAGTTTGAGACTCTTTGCCGCTCATGTTTTCATCATTAACGTGATTTTCCAGGTGGATAGCAATTTCCTCATGCAATGCCGACAAATCATCGAGGATCGGCTCCAGGATTTCCAATGAAGCTTTGCGTGGTATGGCCTCGACAATTGAACGAAATCGCGTCCAGATCCCCTGCCAGTCCGCCTTGACGTCTTCCGCAAGACCGACCTCGATGAGCTTGGAGATATCACGCCTGTGAAGCGTCATCTGCTCACGGATGAGCTTGAGTGCCCGGGCAGTGGCACGAACGCTCTCTGCGGCCTCCTGCAGCTCTTCTGAGCGCAAAAGCAAGGGTGCAAGGGAAAACCCGAAGGCATCCGTAATCTCCCCTGCCCTGTCCTTGTGCGAATACCGCTTGCCATTTGGGCTATCTTTGCGGGTAATCAATCCGCACTCGATCAGCGCAGCCAGGTGCCGGCGCAGCGTAGCATTGGCCATGCCATGGGAGCGTAGCGACAGCTGAGCGTTCGAAGGGAAGACAATGAGTCCGTTTCCTTCAGACAGCTCATTATCAGGCACAAATGACAGGAGTGCGTTGAGAACAGCCAGTGAGCGGTCCCCTACCCCAACAATATCCTTCCCCTCACAGAGCCAGCGATAGAGCTGCCATTTGTCAGCTGACTTGTTGGCGGGTATTTCCTTGGCCTGTGTCTGCGTCCGCAATTGGACGAGCGACATCGGCCGCCGCCCAAAGGGCGTCGTGATCGCATTTCCTTGCATGTTCATTCGCCTTTCAGTGAGGCAAAAGAAACCAACTCGCCAACTTGACGCTAAAAACTATTGACACTGATTCGAGGAAGTGCGATTCTCAAACTGCGAAATATGAGAAGGGCTTCCGCGACGGCAACGTTCGGGAGCTTTTTCTTTTGCTACTGTCCTTTCTTGTTTTGAAGCATTTACGTGAACATCTTAATCAACGGTTTTGCCATTCGGCGGCCGTTGATCCAGGTATTCTTGGTGAAGTTCACTCAACCGAGACGCCACAAAGTCGGCGAATTCAGGAGTGGCATTATCGTCAATTACAATCGAACTTTTTCCTCGCCCACGCGAAATCATCGCAATCTTATGCCCGCTGGAAGACTTTAATGGCACAGCTACATTTGTTCTTTTCATTTTGGTACTGATGGCATCCAGCACCTTTACAAAGCGAAGGTCTGTGTCGGCATTCTGAAATTCTTGAGTATTGATAAGACGGTCAAGAGTGGTGCGGCTTTCCAATTGTTCGAGTTTTTCTGCCAGTAAGACCCAACGCGGTCTACCAGCTCTTGGAGCAGGGCCGATCGCCTCAGCCAAGTCTCTTGGGATAGAATGCGCGATAGCGAGCAACCGCGATAGTTGCGTCTTTTCCATGCCAAGGGAAGACATGATTACATGGCGGTCAAAGCCTCGCGTCTCCAATGCCACTGCAAACAGTCCCCTCTCAATATAACTCAGGTCGGACCGCGCCGAATTTTCTTGCCCTTGGATAACGACCAGTTCTTCGTCTGTTAGATTTTGTACTACCGCCTTAACTGTTCTCCCTAGCTTTGACAGTACACGTACACGTCGATGGCCAAATGCGATCTGATATCGGTCGGCAACGGTTGGGTGAGGGCGAACTAATATCGGGCTTTTTTGGCCGGTATCTTTAATAGCCTGGTATAAGGCGTCAAAATCGACTCCCTCGTTTGCTAGCCGATCGTTGATGAAGGAACCATCCAATTTATCTGTAGGGAGATCCACGACCGCTAATCCAGATGCGATTAATGCCCTAGCATGGTCCGCGGCATTTGCGATTTGCCCAAGTGACCTCCCCATCGCACCAACAGCGCCAGACCGGATGTGTTGAAGTGGTTTGCTGGTCTCTACCTTATCAGTCGACGTGGTATTTGGAGGGTCGGAATCCAAGTTGCCATGTGGCAACTCTTGGGAAAAGTTGCCATGTGGCAACTCGTTCTCGCGGCGTGTCAGAAAGCTCTTGAGCGTGTCTTTTCGGCTCATGATGACCGCCCCCATGCCTGCTTGATAAGACTTTCAATCTCTCCATTGACAGCATCTAGGGACTCGATGGCCCGGTCATATGTCTGTTTTAGAAAATTTTCACGACCCACTTCATACAAGGTCTGTTTGGAAAGGCCCGCATCCGAGATTGCCGTAGATTTTAACATAGCATTTGTGAGTACGCGCTCACGAAATAGCGAGCGCATGAAGCCAACCATCTGTGTCTGCGGACCATCCGAAGGCTCGTAGCGTGTCACAACGTACCGGATAAAGTCATAATCCAGATTTCCACCAGACTCTTGCACAACGCCTAGAATGTCAGATGCCATCAGGAGAAACTGACACATCGACATCACATCGAGCATCTGAGGATGAACCGTGATCAGCAAGCCAGTAGATGCGCACAGCGCACCTAAAGTCAAAAAACCCAGCTGGGGAGGGCAATCTAAGACCATCACATCATACTGATCTGCGACGCTACCGAGAGCTGTCGCGACTCGACCGAAAAAGGGCTCCGCATTTTTCTCTGCTAGCGCTCTCGGAGTATCGTGTTCGTACTCCATAAGCTCCAAATTACCGGGAACAAGATCCAGTCCAGGAATATAGCTATGTTGAATTATTTCACTGATTGGACGGCGGTGCTCATCATAACGAACAGCGGCATACATCGTTTCATTTGCCCCAACATCATATTCGGGTTGATAGCCGTGTAATGCGGTAAGAGAGGCCTGCGGGTCAAGATCCACCGCAAGCACCCGGTAGCCCTGCAAGGCCATGTACTGTGCCAAGTGGGCAGCGGTTGTTGTTTTGCCACTACCACCTTTGAAATTTACAACAGCCATAACTTGACAGTGTTCGCCTTCCTTACGGCGAGGGAGGTACATTTTACCCTTTGAGTTTTCATCAAGAACTTCACGCAGCTCATTAATTTGCTCAAGGGTGTAATATCGACGGCCACCGGGACTGAGTGTCGGCCGCGGCCCCTTACCATTGATGGACAACTGTCTGAGGTATGCATCGGCTATACCGATTAGCTTGGCTGATTCGACAGAAGAAAACGAACGCAGAGTTTTCTGAGAGACGGGAGGAAACAACGCTTCTCTCATAGCATGTAGCTCGGCCGAAAGCGCTGCGCCGTCTGTGGCAATCACATCCGTCATCGGCCTTTTAGAGCCGAATGTTTCGATACGTTGACTTACAGCCTTTTCCATAACTACGATATTTCCCCACAGTACGCGACTATTTCGTAGGAAGATGACGCGAGTCGAGCAATTACGCAAGAAAATAAGGGTTAACGAAAGGTTAACGCGTAACTATGCTAACAGGCTGCGACGGAAAATACGTAACCGTGATAGTCGTTATCCATTAGCAGGTTGAGTTTGATCTGAGGATTTCTGGCAAGCCATTCCCTGCAGGCACGTTGCTGGCCAAATCCCGAGAGATTGCGGAAGCAACGCCAATCATCAAATAAGATCACCGATCCAACGGTCAGCCTGTTGGTTAAATATTGCAACACAGGAACCGTTGACTCGTAAAGGTCGCAATCGACCCAGGCAAAGGCGACAGATTCGATTGAGTGCGTTTTTGGGTTGTCCATACGCAATGTTTCGTCGTACCACCCCTTTACGACCATCACCCGGTCCATATCGACTGAACGGGCAACCAGATTTGCTATAAACTCAGTCTCGTCACAATAGAACTGACCTTTATAGAACCCGCCGCTATATCCGTTATCCTCATCGATCCCAGTTTTTGGTTGGGGTAGTCCTTCGAATGAATCAAGTGCAATGAACCTCATATCAGGGTACATTGGTGCCATGACATTGCAGGCATAGGCAAACGTTTCGCCTTGATAGACGCCGAACTCCAGATAGTCTCCCTTAACGAAGGCGCCTCTGAAGTAATCTGCGATTTTGTCTATAGCATCCCATCGAAACCGGTTATGGGCGAGCAAACGGCGTTCTAGGTGCGACACGCGTTTAAGTAACTCGGCGTTATTCCGTTCATACTCGTCCATGCGGTCTTGAAGTGACGCGATTAATTGTTCGAGTGAATAGGCTCTATCCGTTGGCATACTAGTCATCGTCGTTTCCACTTGATGGCAGGTAAGTTTGAAAGGGGGCAGGTGAGCGCTACTGTTGTCCCAACGCCTTTCGTAGAACGTATTGCCAAAGAACCGCCCATCGTTTGTATGAGGCGGTAACATCCAGTAAGCCCAAGACCACTATGGCCGCGGGCTTCCCCTTTTGTCGAGAAAAACGGTGTTTTGGCCTTCTTGATCTGTTCTGGCGACATTCCCACACCGGTATCTTCTATCGCGATGTATAGGCTTCTCCCGAATGGCAATCGTTTCACGATTTTCACACAAAGTTTCACCTCGGGATGCTTGACGCCATCAACCGCATCTTTCGCATTTCTGATCAACTCGTGTAACATGAGATGAAATTGCCCCTGAGGCACGAGCAGCTGCATAGCCCTCAGTTCAGACTTAACTATTGGTATAGCCGAACCATCCGGCTTAACGATTTGCTCAATAATCGTGCCCAAACTCACGATCGGGGTATTGTCCTGATCATATTTTGGATAAGCGATCCGCGCCAACCAATCGGTTGCGACGGATAAGTCGGTTATTCTTTTACGAGCCATATCCAGCATCTTCGCGTCAGGGGCTTCCTGAGGGTTCAGCGTGTCATGCATCCACATTGAGAGCCCATTGATGCGGGTGTAGGTCATATGAGAAAACAACAGCGCGAACTGCCTCACGCGGTTGTCGTACTGTGCTTTGCTGCGGTAAACTACCATAGCGAATAGTGCGATCATGGTCGCAATCGCGAAGATAAATGCATAGAGAAAGTTATTATTAAGGGCCTTTTGCTCCAGATCAGCGGTACGCTTTTGTGTATTCCCCAGGTTTCCTGCAGTAGTTAAGATGATACCTGGCCACAAGCTTTCCAAGCGATTCACTATCCTGCCGTAGTCGGGTAACGGACGATCCAGTTCTGACTTTACTTCTGTATTCACGTACACCAATAAGCCGCTCAATGTTTCAATGTCTGCTTTTGGCATGATTTTGCCAACGTAGGGGAGGGCGATGAGCGTTCTGAGATTTATCGCTAGATACGTGCTATCTGCTTTGACCCGGCCTCGGTAATCTTGACTATTGGTTATTGCCGCCAGGCGAGACCATCCCAACATGCTCACCATTTTTTCACGGGCTTGGGTGGACCGCCATTGAACTTCGTTGACTTCGGCGATGATGTCATATGCTTCACTGCGATACTTATCGGTTTGAAGAAATGCCGAAGTGCCGGCCAAGAGTGAAATTCCGATCATCACAATAAGTATGAAAGGCCCATAAGTGCGGAATAGCTGCGTCACGTTCACACCAAGCGCGAATTATGCCCACCTAATGCTGAGAAGAGGGCTATCAGGAATGTTTGTTGATGCTATTGTTCTTGTTGCAGAACAGCAAGGAACCATATCCACTTCGAATGGTCTTGCGGATCATACGCCCTAGGCATTTTATCAAATGGCCAAACGATATAGAATGGTCCATAATCCTCAGATTCCAATGCCCTGAAACTACCCTCCTCACATTTTCCAGTTTTTGCTTCGGATTTGGTACATTGCACTTCTGAGGCAACAATTGGATTGTAGCGTTTGATTTCATCCATATCGATCCTGGCCGAGAAATCATTAGGTGCAATGCCCTTGATAATTTTCGCATTAGCCATGCCGTTTTTGGCTAATATCTCGGTCAGTGAAAATCCGCGATAAGTACGAGCTACTCCGCTTGTCCACGGTGTGACTGTCGTCAGGTCACGGTAGGTGAAGTCGTTCTCCAGATCTTGTAATGAATAAACGGTGATCGGCTTTCCCGCCTCTCTTTCAACAACAATTTTCGTCGGATCTTCATCGCCAGCTCGAGCGATTGTCGTAGCCATTGACGCACATAACCCAAGGCTCAAAGCAAGGTGAAACATCTTCATTGTCTAAAACTTTCGCTATTTCTCAGGATTGGTATTGTTTTTCGCGTTCACCATTTCACGTCCGTGAGCCAATATCTTGCTCCGGGCACGCTTGTATTTTTGCTCAGCCATCTCAGGGCTTTTCATTTTGAAATGCCTCGCCATCAGACCGAAGAGTTCATTTCTTTTCATGCCCTTTGGCCGGTTCTCAACCCATTGGAGGCATTCTTCCTCCGACAGGGAGAGGAATGGATAATTATATCCAGGTAAGGCATCACTGATGGTTTCATTGCCTCGATGCATAACAAATTCTGACCGCGTCATCAGCTCAAGAACGCTGGCGAGGGTAGGAGCGTTAAGGCGAATTTTTCCCAAGTAACCTTTTGCGCCAAGCTCCCTGCAGGTTTCTGCTTCATCACTAGAATACCGACCAGTGATGACCAAATGCACAGCAGCTGGTGTGGTACTAATAATGCTTTCTAGAATGGAGTATCGGACTTCGCGAGACTCCATATCTCGCTCATCGTCAGGAAGACCCGGATCTATGATAATTAAATCAAATTCTTCTTTTTCGATTGCAGATTGTGCTGCACTAAAGGTTTCTGCTGTAACAGCATGTTTTCCGGACGTTTTAAAATGACGGCGTAGGTTATCAGCATAGAAATAGTCATCTTCTATGATCAAAACTTTGTCTATGTTCTCAGAAACGTCAGCCATGGGCGTGTTCCTATCAGGGCTGCGAAGCGATGAATAGGTATCACCACGGCACCTAATCATTAGGCCAGAGTGAAACCGATTTCACTCATAGTTATTGATATCACTGATGAATTTGGAACAAAAATACCGCATAGGTATCAGGCTGATACCTATTTATGACAATTGAAACATGCAAAAAATTCATCCGGTGGTGTTTATATAAAACCAAGCGGAGTGAACATGAATACAGCTGTGCGGATAAATGTTCTAGTTTCAGATCAAAGTCAACATAGAATCTCCAACGCTCTTTGGAATTATTTCATGCGCCATACCATCAAAAGCAGCGAGTCTTCTGCAGCAGACGACGGCGAGCCTTCTCCATTAGAGGTTTTAGGCGCTATTTTGCTTACTGCCCAGACGATTGATAATGAAGCCGGCATTCCTGACATCAAAGGACTATACCAAAAATTACATGATCAATTCGGCATTGATGGAAGGATCGCCGATATTGCGGTTTACCGGATCTGCAACGACGAGTATTTCTCGTACATTAATGATGCTGCATCTGGTTCAGTTCGTTGATGACACGCGAATGCGGTGTTTGCTTAGTCAGTGCGAACAGAGATCGGCTGATGTATAATTCACCGATTGAAGCACGTTGGACCAAAGCTTTTAGATAACCACTGGGATTTGTTACCAAACCGAAACTTGCTTTTTCAACAGTCAATGCAAGCGCCGAGATCGCCAGATCTTCCCCGAGTGATTGTTGAGCTCCCAACCACACTTGCGGATTAATGGTGGCGGCTTTGCACAACGCCGCGGCCGACCCGCGTAGTGTTTGCCAGTTTATGAATATGTCTGGCAACATCTCACGTACATTTGGACAAGCATTCTGGATGAGTGAGAGTGAGATATTAAATGCATCATCGTTTTGCCTACCCTGTTGCCTACAATTATTATCGAGGCAGTCTTTTGACGTCATATCGTGTTTTATCGCTGAAGAGGACTTCTGCGCATCATGATAGATCCAGTTGGGGTTCTCATGAGCATTACAGGAATGTACGTTGGATTTATCAGTCGTAGTTTGTAGGGGCCGAAATTTAGATAGCGCGGTGTCTATTTCTGGCACATTGTGTAGCACGTCGAATGCGTCTTCTGCGTCATTTCTCAAGGTTGTCAGCTCAGCAATAATTCCATCCATTTCATCCAATTTTGAAGGTTTTCTATCAGAAATTTCTTCTAGCCTGGCCCATAGGTATTGCCACGCATGCGGGAAGCAATCACCGCTTTCAGTGAAAACGCTTGCAAATATCGACCGAATTTCCTTGCGAAGGATAGTTCTACGGTAGTTAAAGTTTTTGGTTTTGGTGGCAACAAGCTCTGCGTGTTCAGCCATTGAAGATAAATAGTCGAAGCGCATTGCTATGGGAGAAAGATCGATTCCGTAAGCTTCAATGATTTTTCCGTCGGCGTCTCTGCGACCACTACGCTGATATGTGGGATGATCACTATAGCTGATTAGACCGGCTTGAACTAATCCATGGAGATGATGCTTCAAGGTCGAAATGCAAATCCCCAATCTTCTGGCGAGCGTTTCATTCGAAGGCCATACGATGGGTCGTGAATTTGGATTCTCCCAATCACAAGGTTTGGAGAATGCAAAAAGCTGATCGATGAGTGCGATCTTTGCAGCCTTCAAACCCAGACCGGAAGCGGCTCGCTTGCTGACCCGTAGTGCAGCAACGCGCGAGACAATTCGAGTTGTGGTCTGACCATACTGGCGAGCACTACGGTCCGTTCTCATAGATACTGGAGTGGTTTTTCTTAATCCAGAAGCTGACATCTTCAATCCCGTCGTTCAAAACGGCAATAGAAAATCGCTCGTCAAAGAGACGTCATCACTTGACAACAATAGTGTTTTCCGTGATGATCGACCTACTTAATTCCTTGGTGGTCTGACCATCATCTTCAAGCAATTTATGCTTTGACGAACCGACCTCGAAAGTTTGCCGCTTTCGGGGTCGTTCTCGTTTTGCCTATTGGTTTCTCCTAATCACTACTTCTCAAGCGTTCGGACATGCCGAATCACTGTGTTGCTCTTCGGTTCACGAATCGCACAAAAACCATTATGTGCGACGCAAAACCGTTCGGCAAGACATCCTGATATCACAATATTAAAAGTTAATTATAGTGAAATGATTATCGCTTTGTCTGGATCAGTGCCAAGGATTCGAACAATTCATCGGGAATAACGAATTTGAAGGCGCGCCCGCGTCCTCCGGTATTTAAAATACTTTCTTCTCTGAGCAGCTTTCGCTCCAAAAGGGGCCCAATGATTTCGAAAAAGGCGGAACGGCTAACGCCTGAATATTCAATAATATTATTTACAGTAGTCTCTTGCCCATCGATTTGAAGATAATAGATCACACTCATCATACCGACTTGTTTAAGTCGGGCTGCTGGTGTCTCTCCCTCAACAGGGTTTTCCATGATGTGCTTCATAACGGCCGCTGGAAAGTTCAGTTGTGACCACATCGATACGTTATGGCTTTTCATCATTCTATTATTCTGTTATCAGGATACAAGAGCTTTTCTCGCGTCAGAAGCAACTGTCGCATCATTCTAGGTTTGTTGGAAAAACATCGTGGAAATTCCTGTGCTTGGGTTAAAAATTTCAGTCACCTTATACTTCAGAATGGCCAGATATATCTACTCGCTCATGTGCGTGGAATGCTCAGAGAATGCACTAGCAGTGTCTACGAGTATCGGAGCACCCCGAAATGGCCGATGATCATGAACCCGCGTGGGTTGCTGCACATGCATTGTCAATTGGCTCAAAGGAAGCATGGCTCGCCTTCAGCGAGATCATGTTCTCGTTAGGTGAATACAACGAAGCGCATCGGTCAGCACTCCTAGAGCGGTATCAAAAATGGGAAAAGCTGGTGGATTCTAACGCCATAGAAATCAAACTGCGGTTTCGGCAACTGGTCGACGAAAAACTTGAGGCATGGAACCCGAGAACCAGTCCGTGAAACTGTTGATTATCGAGTCCCCGGGCAAAGTGAAAAAGCTGTCGGCAATTCTCGGCGATGAGTACGAGATTGTTGCCAGTATCGGACACGTTCGCGATTTGCCCACAAATGAGATTGCGGTATCAGCGCCTGATTTTCGACCAAAGTACGTCCTATCGGAAAGGGGCGCGGCCGTTATTGAACGCATTAAACGACGGATCACCTTTGCTGATGAAGTTTTGCTTGCCACTGATCCTGATCGGGAAGGTGAAAGCATCGGTTGGCATTTAAAGGAGGTGTTGGGGCTTGTTAGTCCCAAACGCGTGACATTCAATTCAATTACCAGGGAAGCGGTGCTGTCTGCAGTGCTCGCCCCGCATAGTATCGATGTCCGTCTCGTTGCCGCGCAAGAAGCGCGGCGGGTGCTGGATCGCCTGGTAGGATATCTGGTCAGCCCAGAGATCAGTAACAGACATGGCGAGAAGCTTTCGGCTGGACGTGTGCAGAGCGTCGCAGTGCGCATCCTGGTCGAAAGAGAGCGGGAAATAAAACACTTCAGAAAAACGATCCATTATGGCGCTGAGTTGATATTCGACAAGGCAACAAAGCCTTGGTCGGCCAAATGGATGCTAAAGCCCGATTTTGTCAAAGACGACGCCACTTACTTCATGGACCAGAGCTATGCCGAAAGTGTCGCCCGCTGCACGCACGTTCGCGTGCTCTCATGTCAGTCGGGTGAAACACGGCGTGCGCCATATCCGCCTTTCATAACATCAACGCTGCAACAGGCTGCGAGTGTCCTGTTGGGGCTTAATCCCGAAAACACCATGGCAGCTGCTCAAGCTCTCTATGAACAGGGATTCATCACATATCACCGGACCGACAATCCAAATATTGCCGATGAGGATATGCCGCTGATCCGGTTGGAAGCGGAAAAAATAGGCTTGGAGACGACTGTTCAGCAGAGGCGCTGGCCCGCCAAGGAGGGAGCCCAAACTGGTCATCCGGGAGTAACGCCTACACATTGGGATATGCTTGCGGCCGGGGAGACAGAGCCTCAGCGATTGCTTTACCAGATGATCCGGCTGCGCTCTATCGCATCCCAACTGGTCGATGCACGTTACGCAGTTCGGGTTGCAACATTATCCAGCAGAGCTGCAGACGGTAGGTCACTGAAGTTTGAGGCACGCGGCCGCGTCCTTACTGATCCTGGTTGGCTGAAGTTGAAATCAGCATCTGCCGATGACGAGGAAACCGATGGGGAAGAGGATAATGACGAGGATAATCCCGTGCCGGATTTATCCGTCGGTTCCGAGATCGCCGTTTCCCAAGGTAAACTCACCACATCAGAGACAAAGCCTGCGAAGCGCTACACAGAGGCATCCCTGATCAAGAAGCTGGAAAGTGAAGGGATCGGCCGCCCATCCACCTATGCGGCAATCATGAGTACAATCATCAAGCGTGACTATGCCAAGGTCAGGCAGAAAATGCTCATACCGACCGAAAAAGGCTGCACAGTCGTAGACATACTCGCGGGCCGATTTGGTTTCATGGATCTTGATTTTACAAGAAAGGTCGAGGCCGAGCTGGATCTGATTGCGAGCGGCCGACAATTGTACAAGCCGACCGTCGCGGCATTCTATCAGAAACTGCAGGCGGAATTGCTGGCACTGACACAATCCATGCCAGCAAAACCATCAAAGAATATGGTGCTTGCTGTTCAATCCAAAGCGAGGCGGGAGGGGCTGAGTGTACCTGATGGCGTCCTTGCCTCGGCGGTAGCCTGTCGCCATTTTCTCGGCCCCATGGAGAACCATGATGCTCAGCGTTCAAGGCCGGCAAGCGATAAGCAGATCGCCTTGCTGCAAAAATACATTGATGCAGGCAAGGTAGCAGCACCGAAAGGTTTTCCAGAAAATCTGAGTGCGGTAGACGCGTCAAATGCGATCGAGACGGTCATCAAACAAGCCAAAAGAAAATAAATGCCGTAGCTACGGCGTTGAGCAGCTCAATCTTCGTTCGTGTCAGCACCGTCAAGTGGCAGCAGCGGAAAGCCGACTTCGGCTATATGTATCTGGTTGAAAGCTTCGATCGCATCGTCCCGCAAAGAGAGAACTTTTCCGGCCTTGCCTTTTGTGAGGTTGGGAACATGTGTTCGGGTGACAACGCCCCGATGTTCCATGACTTTGGATAGGATCTCCAGTTGGGTGTAATGGGAATCAACACTTTTAGCCAAGGACTGTATTGTCGGACGGCGACCGCTCATGATTTCGACAGCCAGGCGATTGATAAACGCGATTTGTCGATAGCGCGTTGAACCCGTGTCCTTTTCAAAACGCGATTTGTCGATCATCTGGGAAAGTATGAGAACATCAGAAGATGCCGGCAGAGGAGGAGCTGGTGTTGCCTCCATTGGTTTAGCCGATTTGCCTGCCATAGAGGCAAGACCGGCTATCACGAGCTGTCCTAAAACCACAGGAATTCGTGCGCCCAATGTGTGGGCCATATTGATAACCTTTTCGTGTTCCTCGCGGGGGAGAAACAGTTTGGTCTCAACGTGACCTGGCTCGATGGATTCTGCCCGCCATTTTTCCCGATATTCCGAATATTTCGATTTTGTCATGGCCTTTGTGTCTTACTCTGCATTGCTCCAAACAGAATGAGGTTCGGATGAGGCATATCGGAATATGCCCACAGTCCGGCCTTACCCTGCTTTGCCGTGGCTTCAGCCACAAGGTAAGGCATGTAGACAGGTTTGGCATCATTTGAAAAGGCTGCGAATGCGAAGCCTTGGGTAATGAGGGCGGTTCCTAAATCGAGTGACTGATCTCCGACATGAGAGGAGCAGACGACAAGAATGGTTGGTTCTACGTCGGGCTTTTGAGCCGGCAACTGCGCAATGGGTGAGCAGGTGGGTTTGGTATCGCGCACCATAGCGGCCAGCATAGCGAGCGACACGGTCCCGCAATCCTGCTTCAGGCCGGACTTGTCGGTGTAGGTCGTACCGCGGATGCAGGACTGGATGCCATAAAGGCGAAGCTTTTGGCCATCCTGTTGCCAGGTATCACCGGTTAAGAAGGCGACATTGTTCTCAGGAATGCTGAATACCTGCGCAGAAGCGCCAGTCGCAGGACCGTCCTTATCCTGCGCACTAGCGGAGAAAGGGGCAAGCACCGAAAAAACGGCGGCGAAGGCAAGAGACCGCTTCAATTCTGAAACTCCATTATCAATATAGTGAGAGGCTTGAGGGGAAGTCGGGTCGGCCGCCTGCAATTGCGACGGCCGAGCTATGGCTTTGACGGGGCAATACAGTTCACGCCGTCGCTGGATTTTGTGATGCAGCTGACATCATATCCGGCGCCGGATACCAGGTACTTGCAAACACTTGTGCCGGCGCCATCAGATGTTCCAGGGGCATTGCAATCCATGCCAGCGGCTACCAGTTTGGCGAGTTTGCTAGTTGGCCCTGCGCAGCCAAATTGGCAAGCTTTGAGGATCGATGATTGTGTGAGAACGGCACAGGTTCCATTATAGCAAACTTCTTTGCCAACCGCTGACGTCAGACCGCCCTTTTGCGCAAACTGCCACTGGTTCTGCTGATACTTCACCCACGCCGCGGTTTGTGCAGAGGGGTCGTTCAAAAATTGCTGAGGCGTTCCGGAATAATATTGCTGGATCGTGCCGCTGTCACAGAACTGAAAGGCACCATAACAGCGCACGCCGTTGACGAGTGGCGAGATACTGGAAAAGTTGCCCTCACTTTTTGAGACGTTCTCAGCATATTCGGCACATGCACTTGGCATTCCGGCATTCATAAGACTGACGGCACTTTCACCAGCCAGCGCGGCACTGGCACTTAAACCGATAACAAGCGCCGAATTTCTGGAAATAAGTTTTATTACACAACCAGTACTTGCGAAAAAGGAGCCGGTTTTGTTCATTTCATGGGCTCCACATCGTAAGAACCCACAAATGGTTTTATCTCATCAGAAATTTCTTCGGTCGTGATCTTCTTGTAGTTTAGCGATAATGTGGCGGAGCGGCCCAGCAGCGTCTGGCCTTCGGCCATGGTTTGAACCTTGCCATCCGGACGTGTCAATTGCAGGACGAATGAGCAGTTGCCCTGAATATTGCAGGAACTGTCGAGTTGGGACAGAAGCCATTTGCCAGCCGGAGTTTCCAATCGCGCGGTATAGATGCTTGGAAGTCTCGGAGGATTGCCAAATTCGGTGAGATCTGTATCCGGCCAAATACCATCAGGGTCGTGCTGCACATTTTTATGAGACAGGACCAGATTAAATTTATAGCCGTCGGCAGCGGCAACGGGCAGGGATGACACGCTCATCGCGACAAGGACGGTCGTCATCATCAGTCGAATTTTTTGCTTCATCGGAATTTCCTTCTAAGATAGAACCGGATGCCGAGCCATTTGTCGTAAAAGAAATAACAAAGGGCTCGTATGATGAAATAGACCCGGCGAATGATACGCCAGGCCACATAAGCAGCGGTGCAATAGACGGCTGCAACCGCAATGGCGGCATAGGGATGCGCAATTGGATCGGCGGCCAATGCAATAGCCTCATCCATCGCCTTGCCTAACAAAACAGCTCCAAATCCCAGTACAAGTAGAATGGTGACAAACCATTCGACTATGCCGAATGTCACACCCTGCTGTTCGGGCACGTAGATATAAGTTGGCTCATTGTTATCCATGGTTGATAGCTCCTTTTTCGCAAGGCCAGTATAACATTGCTGCGATCGGGATGGAATCCACCACTCTTTCCATGTGCCTGTTTTTCTTCAGTTTTTAGAACTTTCGTGAACTCGGAAAACTACTTGTTCAAGTCGAACCAGAAGCGTTGCTTCACGCCCTTGATGTTTGGAATGTCGAAGAAGTATGGCTTGGCTCGCAATTTGCGCGGTTGCGTCTGGATCACTTCGCAGGAGGATCCGTTGTGGCCGGACTCGGCATAGACTTCTTGAGTCTCGATACCAACCCCTGAATTCCGGACGAGATCGCGCGTGGCTTTGCTGTTGCAGCGTCCTAAAGATCGCGTGCACACATTCTGTTGACTGCTCGATCCATGTTCCGATGTTGAGCTGGAACCAGTAGCCGTCCAACCTGCAGGGCAGGGCTCGTAGGGCTCAAGACCGGGTTTTCCGGCGTTTCCCTCTTTACAGATAGGCCAAGAGAATCCGGGCAATTTCATAGCTGCGATGAGTTTGGTCATTGGCGGCACACAATACGGCACGCCATGCCAAGAGGGCGTTTCTGAAGCAGCGCAAAGCAAGACCTGACAGCCCCACGATGCATCAGCTGCACGAGCGGACGTATTCACAGTCAATAAAATCCCTGCCGCCCCTATCGATGCCAAAAAGCCACTACCGAGTATTTTCATGTGATCCCTCATCCAGTGCCAGAAAATATTTGTTGCTAGGTTCATAATTATCATTATAGATGATATTATGTTTCGTCAACAATGACTATGCCGCACGACTTCGGATAAGCAGGATAGTTTATAGCAATGATTGCCACTTCAAAAAGGCTCATATTCGTCTTTATAGATGGATTTGCGAACGCGGGCAACATCGTCCGTTACCGCAACGCATTGGGTGTGATCATGGCTTTGCACACCACCTCATACGCTGCAGCAGAGGAGATAACCTCGCGCAATGATCCGGTGCAGGTTTCAATCGTTGAAGATGTACGTTCCGATCTCATCACAAAAAGAGTCGTTGAAGCCTCTACCCTTGGCTCTGCAGATGCTCCACGCCTACAGGCGAATGCGTTCGTGCCGGTGACACCTGTCTCCGTGGCGATCATTGATCAGGCTGGCGATACCGGGTTTGGGCAAAGCACCCAAGCAATTAAGCCAGTCACAACAAATAGAAGCGATGCATCCGCTTTTCGTTGCAGGAACGGCGAATTTGAGCCTGCTACGATTAAAGCGATGATCGTTGCTGAAGCGGCGCGGCAGGACGCCGATGCGAAGCTGGCCCTTGCCATTGCTGACCAAGAATCCGGCTTTGGCACGAACGTGAACTCTGCTGCCGGTGCTCGTGGCATCATGCAGCTCATGCCGGCAACAGCAACGCATTATGGCGTGACCGACATATGCGATGCCGCACAGAACATTCGTGGCGGCATAGCATTCCTGAAGGATCTTGATGTGCGGTTTGGCGGCAACGTCATGCTGATGGTTGCCGCCTATAATGCCGGAGAAGACCGGGTGCTTCGTTCCGGCGGCATTCCCTCCATTTCAGAAACCGTCAATTACACGGCGCGGGTAACGAACGCTTACTACGGTTTCGACAATGCTCTGAAGGGCGGAAAGCGGGCGAAGACAAATCGTTTTGCCAACAATCAAGGGCAATTGCCCGCCGATGTAACCGAACTGCCGGTCCAGAACGTCAGTGACGGATCTCCAATTCCCATCAATCAACCCAAAACTGAAACCGCCAAATCCGGGGAATGGATCGGCGGCTCGGTTCTTTATGTTCAATAGGAGAGAAGAAGTGAAGAAATCTCATAAGGAAAAGCTCATCAAGAGTGCCTGTGCTGTCGCCATGGTTGCATTCGCTATACTTGGCAATCCTGAAATCTCTGCAGCCGCAGGCGGCGACGTATTCCAGCCAATCAACAACGTGTTCTCGCAAGTTTTGACCTTCATGACCGGCACGTTTGCAACGACAGCCGCAACCATTGCGGTTGGCGCTGTCGGATACCTGGCTCTGACCAGCCGCGTGCCATGGTCATGGCTCTTTTCCATCGTTGTCGGTGTTGCCTTCATCTTTGGCGGCGCACAGCTTGTCTCGTCAATCTCCAGCGGCGTTGGACAGTAAGTCATGGGCGCGGGTGAAGGTGATCAAGAAAAGCCGCAAGCTGTTCCCCTTGTGCTCGGTCTCACGCGACCGCGCATGCTCTGGGGTATCCCGTGGGGATTGTTCGTGGCGGAAATCGTTCTGGTGTTGATGATCTTTCTCAACACCAAGAACCTCCTGATGTTTCTGCTGATCCTGCCCATGCATGCGGCGTCCTATGTCCTCACCATCAAGGATGTGCGCCTCGTCGATATCATCCGCGTTCGTTTGTCCAAATGCGCCGGAACCCGCAATGGCAGGTTCTGGGGCGGCAATTCATACACACATTGAAGTCTTGGCACGCATTGAGGAAAACAATGGCTATTCAGCGGGCAGTTCGCGGATCACTTGATTTTGGATCAATCGCAGCACGTGAGAAGAAGATTTCTTCGCATGTGCCGTATCTGCGCCATGTCGATGAGAACACGTTGCGCACCAAAGACGGCATGATCCTGTCGATTATCAAGATCGATGGCTTCTGTCACCAGACGGCCGATCAATCGGAAATCGATATGAAAGCCAATGTGCGCAACACGTTGATGCGCTCGCTCAGCGACAGCCGTTATGCTGTCTACAGCCATATCATCCGCCGCCGCATACTGCCGCAAACGACTGGATCCTTTTCCAACCCGTTCTGCCGGGATTTGAATGACCGGTACATGCAGGGTCTTACCGAAAAACGCATGTATGTGAATGACCTGTACCTCACCATCATTCGCCGCGGGTTTCAGGGAAAGGTCGGCATAGCGGATGGGTTTGTTTCGAGGTTTCGCAAGGCTGCCGGTGTTTCTGCACAGGCACTCGATGGCGAGGCGAGAAAGGAACTCGAACAGCAGGTTGCCAATATCCAGAAAGATATGTCGGAATATGGCGCTCGCGTCCTGACGGCGGTCAAGCGCAATGGCAGCGTGTTTTCAGAACCGCTGGAATTTCTGGCACAGCTTCTGAACGGCGCGCAGGAAATTCCGATGCTTCTTCCCCGCATGGGACTTGATGAATATCTGCCGACCCGCCGCATAACATTCGGCAAGCGGCAGTTTGAGCTGCGCGGTGCAGTGGACGCTGAAACCCGCTTCGGCTCCATGGTGTCCGTGCGCGAATATACATCATGGACAGTCTCGGGTGTCCTTGATGGCCTTTTGAAAATACCCGGCGAATTCATCGCAACGCAGTCCTTTGCCCTGCAGGACCGTGCTCCGGTTCTTGCTGAAATTGCCAAGGTTGAACGCCAGATTGCAGCCTCCGACGAAGCCGGCACATCGCTTGAGTCGGCCATCAACATCTCACGTGACGAGATCGTCAATGGCCGCGCCGTGATGGGCTATCACCACCTGACCGTCATGGCGATCGGCGACACGCTGAAGGAACTGGAAACCTGCGTTCAGGCCGTAACCAAGGAAATCCAGAATACGGGCATGGTGACGGTGCGCGAGGATCTGAATGCCGAGCCTGCCTTTTGGGCACAATTACCCGGCAACTTTGCCTATATCGCACGCCGCGCCATGATCTCGTCGCGTAATTTCTGCGGCTTTGCCTCGTTTCATAATTTTGCCGTCGGCAAACCAACGGGCAATCATTGGGGACCGGCGATCTCCTTGCTGCAGACGACGTCGATGACGCCGTACTATTTCAATTTCCATCGCCGCCAGGTTGGCAATTTTACCGTGACCGGTCCTACCGGATCGGGCAAGACAGTTGGGCTGTCATTCCTGATGGCACAGGCCATGCGCATTCATCCGCAGCCACGCTGCGCCTTCTTCGACAAGGACCGCGGTGCCGATGTCTTCATCCGAGCCATGGGTGGTCAATACGAGGTGCTGGAGCCGGGCGTACCAACCGGCTTCAATCCGCTGCAGCTTGCAGGCAGTCCAAGCGACCGGGATTTCGTGCTCAATCTCCTGCGCTTTCTTGTCCGTCCAAGAGATGGGCGTACCGACCTTTCGGCCGAGCAGGAAAAAATCTTGGAATCCGCCGTTCAGCAGATTTTCCAGATCCCGGTCCATGAACGCAACTTTGCCGAAGTTTCGCACCTGCTGCGGGGAGGGGAGCAGGCAAGTCATGACGATCTTGCTTCCCGCTTTGATGTCTGGTGCGATACGCGCGGCTGGCTGTTCAACAATCCTGCTGATCTTTGGGATGATGAGAAAGGCATTTTTGGCTTTGACCTGACCAAAGTGCTGGACGATCCGGATATCAGGACGGCCGCTCTTGGTTACATCTTCCATCGAATCGAAGGCATGCTCGACGGCAAGACGCCGATGATGCTGTTCATCGACGAAGGCTGGAAGATCCTCAATGACGACAGGTTCTCCGGGTTCGTCACCGACAAGCTGAAGACCATCCGCAAGCTCAACGGCATTGTCGGCTTCGGCACACAGTCGGCCAAGGACATTGTGTCATCAAAAATGGCACATACGCTGCTTGAGCAGACACCGACCAACATCTTCTTTCCCAATCAGAAGGCGGATGAAGAAAGCTATATCCGTGGCTTCAAGCTTTCGCGCGCTGAATATGACTGGGTGCTGAATACACCGCAGGAAGCGCGGCAGTTTCTCATCAAGCACGATCATGACAGCGTCATCGCAACGCTCGACCTCTCCAGCATGCTCGATTTCGTCAAGGTGCTTTCCGGCAATGAAGCCAGTGTTGCTGAATGCGCGGAGCTGCGCGAGCGCTACGGCGATGACCCGCAAAATTGGCTGCCATATTTCTGCAACTGGAGGACTGAAGCATGAAATCTTTCGCTCTTTTGCGGCTGAAATGCATGATCGCAACGACCAGTTTAGCGGTCCTCTCGATGCTATGTGCTCAGCCGTCTATGGCACAGGTTCCGACCAATGATGCTGATAGGACCCGCAAGGAAACCAACACACAAGTCTGCATGGAGCGGGCCCGCACCTACAAAAAGCGGACAGAAGCCCCGACAACTGGCGTGAAGGGAAGCTTTGCCGATCAGGGCGGTGGCGGTTCGCTATCCCAATCAGGTGGCGGCGATATTATGGGCGGCGCTTTCGGTGGAACGACTGTTGGCGGTGTGGATCTTGGCAGCATCATGGGTGTGGCCAGCAGCATTGCGGCGCTCAAATCCAAAAATGCCGGGAACGTCATCAATGCGCTGTCAGCGGTCAGCGGTGCAATCCAGCAAAACAAGACCGACCTTGAAGGTCAAGGTCAGGCAATCGGATCCGTCAATTCGATCCAGGGAGCATTTGACCAGAATTCTTCCGGTCGCCTGTCGGAGGCGGGTATCTGGGGGCAGGCGGTCCAGTCGGGCACCACGCGCCTGCAGATGCAGAACCAGCAGCTCCTCGATCAGACAGCGGCGGCAAGCGCCACCTCCAATATCATGGCCTATGACAAATCCAAGGTTCGCCTTGTCGATGATGACAAGGTCAAATCCGACAACAGCCAAACGCCCTCCACAGACAATACCAGTCTTGATGCCATTCAAAAGGAACTGGCGCGGCTGCAGGAAGAAGCGCGGAAGAACGCTCTTACCAACCCGAATTCAACCCCGAACGAAGGAAACTGATCATGCAGGATAAAGCAAAGTATTTCTCCTTTGGCGCAGGCATTGTCGCCGGCTTCATCGCCCTATCTGGGAGCGCATCGGCACAGGTTCCGGTGCGGGACGATGCGACCTTGGAGCAGGCGACAAAGACGGCGGCTCACACTTCCGAGATCATGAAGTCGAACAGCAACATTCTTGATACGGTCAACAAGACGCTCGAGGCTGTGACGGGCAACAGATCCACCTCGAGCATTGCCAACGCAGCCCTTGGTTCCGGCTTTTCCATGGGCGGGGCTCCGGACTTCGGCTCCCTGATGGGCGGGCAGATGTCGTGGGGCAATCTTGGTGAATTCGGCAAGACCGCATCCACCATCCTCAATGCCCTTAATCTCGTCAAATCCCTGACGGGAAAGACCGATGCTGCCAGCTTCTCCGGATCGGACAAGGCCTATCAGAGTGCCGTCAATACCGCGACGGCCCTGCAAGGCATGATATCGGGCACACAATCAAGTGCACGACAGCGCAGCCAGGCTTTTCAGCAGGCGGGCCAGCTGATCGGCACCGCGCCTGACATCAAGGGCTCCATCGACCAGAACTCGCAGCTGCAGACGCAGACGGCGCAAACCGTCAACGAGCTGATCGGTGTCATGAATGCCGGCAATGCCGCCATGAATGCGCAGCAGATGCAGGAACTGGCGGCACAGGCACAGGCCGCCAAGGTCATGAGCTACGATCCTTCGAAGGCGAGGTTCGTTGCGCCATGATGCATTTCCTCAGGCGATTGGGTCAGTGGAAAATGACCCTCATATTCATCGGCGCTTTGCTGTTTCTCGCCTATGCGCTCTCGGATCTGTCCGGCGTCATCAGCGAAGATGTGACACTGCGCAAGCAGTCGATCGACAGTGAAAAAGCCACTGCCGAAAAGACGAAGAAGATCATGGATTACGATCCGGCTAAAGCGAGGCTGGTGGCACCATGAAATATCTTACCAGACATCTGATCGGCATTGCCGCTCTTGGTGCGATCGCGCTCATTCTTCCCGCCTGTGCCGGACATAAGGAATTGAAAGCTCCTTGTTCGGCAGCTCTCAATTCAGGCTCCTTTTGGTCCGGTTCGGCCTATGCATCGGAGGGATGCGGCCCGCTGCTCGACATCAATGTGGCAACACCTCCAGCAGCCGCGATCGTGGAGAACTAAGTTATGGCCGGTTCCAACGACATCTTTTCAGCGCTTTTTGGCAAAGTAGATAGCATGGGTACCACCATGGTTCAAACGCTTTACGGTACTCTGAGCACTGCGCTACAGCCGGTCTTTCTTGCCGGCATGACCTGTTTCGTAGCCTGGTGGGGCTACGAGATGCTGTTCGGCCGCGCACAGATGACGGCAGGCGCTTTTGTCTGGCGGCTTGGCAAGCTGCTTCTCATCTATTCCTTCCTATCCTCCTGGGGCACCTATCAACCCTTGATCGTTGCGCCTCTGGTGGAAGCACCCAATGCCATGGCGGCAATGGTCTGTGAGGCGGCTGGCGGCAAGTCCTGCGGGTCGAGCGGTGCATCTATGAGTCAGGGTCTGACCGACATCTGGACGGCGGGAATGGAAGCCTCGAAGACGATTTCGTCGGCAGGCGGCTGGACCGGGGTTGGACTGATGATGCTTGCGATCTTCGTCATGGCGATTGTCGGCGCACTCGTCGCTGTTGCAGTGGTTCTCCTGATGATCGGCAAGATGACCATGTTCATGCTGTTGGCGATTGGGCCGATCATCCTGTGCTTTGCCATGTTCAATTTTACGTCCCACATCACCGACGGCTGGATGCGATCACTCGCGCAGTATGCGCTCCTGCCCATCATTGTTTACGGCTTGCTCGGCGTCATGCTGCTGCTTCTGCAGGGCACACTCAATGATGTGCAGGGCATGACCGCTGATACGGCAATGACTGTCATCGCACCGTTCCTGTTGATGTGCGTCGTTACAATGCTGGTCCTTAGAATGTCCCTGAACATCGCACTTGGCATAGCTGGCGGCGCGCGTCTTGACCGCCCCAATGGATATTTTCGTAGAGCCGCCGGTTTTATGGGACGCACCGGGATTAACGGCGCAAGCGCTTTGTGGGGACAGATACCCGGCAGGGGTGGGTCATCCGCAAACATGTATGGCTCGGATGCGTCGCTCGCGCAGGTTGAAGCGGCCGCAAGGAATGCACGGCGATGAATATGATTGAAGGAATTTCTCAAATGAGCGGGGATAGTATGACGACAAGCGAACCAGCCGTGATTGATCCAAAATATTACAGTGACGGTGAGCGGTGGGAGAAATCGATCTATCGTTCGGTTGCCATTTCCCGCGGCATCTGGCGTACCGTGGCGATCTGCATGGGTGCAACCTCGGTTGCCGCCATCGGTCTTCTCTGGGTGATGCTGCCGCTCAAATCCTTCGACGTGGTTGTGCTTGAAGTCGACAAGACAACCGGCTTTGTCGAGGCGAGCCGGCCACTCAAAGCAGGCGGCGATCTTACCCAGAACGAGGCCGTTACACGGGCCAATATCGTCCGCTTCATCCGGGCACGTGAGACCTATGATCCAAAAGGCCTTCGCGATAATTTTGAACTGGCATCGCTTTATTCAACCGGTAAGGCTGCGGCCGACCTTGCAGCAGCCTATGCCGGTTCCAATCCCAACAATCCGATGAAGCTTTATGGACCGGGCGCAATTGTCTCGGTTCAGATCAAGAGCATCATTTTCCTGAACGAAAAGACAGCCGCAGCACGGTTCTCTACTACCCGCACAAGTGTGCAGGGCACCGTTATTGAACATTGGGTTGCCAATGTCCGCTTCCGCTACACGTCCGAACCCATGCGCAATGACTGGCGCTTCGACAATCCGCTCGGTTTCCAGGTGACGGAATACCGGCGCGATCAGGAAACGATCACGCCTGAAGTACGCGAGGTCAAGCCATGAGGGTTCGCACAGGCCTTCTTCTCGGTGTGGCGCTGACGGTCCTTGTGCAGACAAGCGGTCTTGCCTTCGCCGAAAGCACACCGAAATCGGTCAAGGCCGACGAGCGTATCCGCACTGTCACCTACCAGAAGGACAACATCATCTTCCTGTCCGGCATGATGGGCGTTTCGACCATGGTGGTCTTCAATGATGATGAGCAGATTGCAACCGTTGCCATGGGTGACAGCCAGAGCTGGCAGGCAGTTCCCGATCAGTCGAAAAAATTCCTGTTCATCAAGCCACTCGAGCCCAATGCGGTCACCAACATGAATGTCGTCACCTCAAAACGTGTCTACAATTTCATGATGAAGGGTTCGCCTGTTGGTAATTCAAGAACCGCTGTCATCAAGCTGCGTTTCTCCTATCCCGATGACGAGGCAGATGCGCGGCTGATGGCACAGGCGAAGATCAATGCCGCCATGCCGAATGTGCGCGCAGCTCTCTCCGATCCCATGAAGGTCAATTACGATTACGGTTACAAGGGCGATAGGGAAAACAAGCCCACATCGGTTGCTGATGACGGAACCAAAACGTTCTTTGAATTCACCGGTGAAGTGCCCGGCATCTTTGCCGTCAAATCGGATGGCAGCGAAACTCTCGTCAATTATCGCCGCGAGGGCAATTACATCGTTGTCGACAAGGTCAACCGGCAATGGACGCTGCGCAGCGGCAAGATTGCGACCTGCGTCTTCAATATGAAACTATCAGGCGGACGTGCGATTGCGGCAAGCAGCGTGGGAGGCCGCGCCTATGACCGCTGATATCAAGCACCATGAAGAACCCTATGACGCGTCCCGCGATGCGCATGACAGCTATTTCCTCGCCGTCGAGATGAAGCGACGCCGGGGAGACCGGCACTGGCCCGAAGCACTCTGCCTCGTCACTTCCGGGCCAGTGCCGGCAACCAATACGCCAGTAATCACTATCGAGAACACGAATCTAACAAGCAGGGGCGCGGGCCATGACGATTGATTTTGAACGCGAAGCCAGCATTGGTGAAACAGTTGCGGTCAAACATACCGGCCGGTCGAACCCGCTTGTAGCAGGCCTGCTTGTCACGGTTGCCATCGGTGCGCTCGGTTATGCCGCCTATACGTCGTACCTGAAGCCCGCTGCAAAATCGGACCTTACCACCAATGAAGAGTTTCGCACGGCAAGCTCGGCGCCGAACCTCTCCTTCAGCGTGCCTTCGCTTCCAGTTGATAACAAGCTGGTGATTGAACCACCCCCACCTGTACCGGAACCGGTTGTTGCTCCTGTTATCGCTGCCCCGGTTGTTCAGATTGATGATGGCGCTGCGCGCCGTGCAGCGGAGGAAGCTGAACGCCTGCGCCGGGAAGAAGAAGCACGCCGTCTGGAGCGGCTTCGCTCCAACATGCTTGTGGTTGACGGATCTGTTGGACCGGGTAGCGGATCGCTTGCCGGATCAGCTGCGGATGCCTCGGCAGCCGGTATGGAAGGCGATGAAGATGCCAATCGCCGTTTCCTCGGGCGGACAGCTGCGCAGAATGTAGAGATGGTCGATGCGACGCAAAATCATCGCATCGATGCTTTGATCCCACAAGGCACACTCATCCGCGGCATACTGGAAACGGCAATCCAGTCTGATCTTCCCGGCATGGTCCGAGCGGTCATTTCGTCAGACATCTATTCCTTCGACGGCCGACGCGTGCTTCTTCCGAAAGGCACGATGCTTGTAGGCGAATACAAGAGCGGCCTGTCACGCGGTCAAACCCGGGTGATGATTGTCTGGACGCGGGCACTCAGGGCTGACGGAACATCCATTTCGCTTGGCTCTTATGGAACCGATGATCTTGGCCGCTCCGGTGTCGCCGGTGTTGTCGATAAACATTATCTCGAACGCTTTGGCGCTTCCGCGGTTCTCTCTATTGTCGGCGGCGTGTCGTCATTTGTTGCCGGGTTGAATTCGAACGGCTCTTCAAATGCTGGTTCCGGTTCAAACAACAACAATAATGGCGCAACACAGGCTCAGCAGACCATATCGCAGACAATGTCCGACATGGCCAATCAGGCGCTGAAGGATTCCATCAACATTCCGCCGACTATCCATATCGATCAGGGTACACAGATCATGGTGTTTGTGCGCCGGGATCTGAATTTCTCCTCGCTTTATCCCGATCCGGTCAAGGAAGCGCTTTACGAACTGCGTCATCCCGGATCCTCGCGCAACCCAAAAGGGATGAGATAGCGATGGATAGCGGAGTGATGCCGGTGCCTGATATGGAGAAGGATGCCATCTGGGCGGGCATGGGCACCTATATGCGCCATGCGGCCGAACCGATCCGGCAATGGCTGCAGAGCCCTGATGTTATCGAGATCATGTGCAACCGGCCGGGAGAAATCTGGGTTGAGGAGCGCGGCGTTGCCCATATGGTCCGCCACGATGTTCCAAAGCTCACCTCAACGGCAATCATCAATCTTGCGCGTCACATTGCCGGCAGTTCCAGCCAGAATGTCAACGAAGTAACGCCGCTCCTCTCAGCAGCCATGCCGAACGGTGAGCGGTTTCAGGCTGTCTTGTCGCCGGTTGCCAGTCTCGGCGGGGCATTCTCCATCCGCAAGCAGGTTATCACGGAAATGACCATCGACCAGTATCTGGCCATGGGCGGGCTCGACAATGTGAAGGTCAGCGGTCCCCGGCTGGTCGAACCGGACACAATTTCTGAGCTGGACAACCAGCTCATTGATCTCTTGCGCGATCCGGCACCGCAAGCCCGCCGCGAATTTCTGCGCTTTGCCGTTGAAAACCGTGTGACCATGCTGATCTCTGGCGGAACGTCCTCCGGCAAGACAACCTTTTTCAACGGGCTTCTGAAGGATGTTCCGCAATGGGAGCGTCTCGTTTCGATTGAAGACACGCGCGAGTTAAAACCTCACCAGCCGAACTATCTTGCCCTTGTGGCCTCCAAGGGCGGGCAGGGCAGGGCAAAATCCACTATCCAGGATTGCCTCGAGGCGGCGCTGCGTCTGCGCCCGGATCGCATTTTCATGGGCGAGGTGCGCGGCGCTGAAGCGTTTTCGTTTCTGCAGGCGATCAACACGGGTCATCCAGGCTCCATGTCCACCTTGCACGCCGACAATCCGATCGGTGCCTATGAGCGGCTTGCCATGGCAACGATGCAGGGCGGGTTGGGCCTCACCAAGGCTGAACTTCTGGAATTCGTCCGCTTCGTCGTTCCCGTCATTATCCAGATCGCACGGGATCCGAAGACCGGGCGGCGCGGCGTTACCGAGATCCATTTCAACAAGTGGAGTGCCACCAGATGAATGCCGTGAAACTGACGACATTGATCCTGATCGCGACTGCTTTGATAGGTGCTGCGATACTCCTGTATCCAGCCTTCGCGCTTGAAAGGAGCCAGATGGAAATTGCTGGCGACCGGATCATCGTCATCGACGGCGATACCGTCGCCCTGCCTTGCAAACCGGAGACCGGGTTCGTGCGCGGTTGTGCCGAAAAGGTGCGCCTGAAGGATATCGACACGCCGGAGGTTTCGCACCCGACATGTGAGTTCGAGCTGCAAAAGGGCCTTGAAGCCAAAGCCCGCCTGCGTGAGCTGATGTCGGGAGAGGTGGTCAGCATCAAACGCTCTGGAGAGATTGATCGCTATGGCCGCACTTTGGGTTGGCTGGTACTGGCAGATAGCTCCGATGTCGGTTCGATCCTCCTGCAGGAAGGTCTGGCGCTAAACTGGACCCCGGGTTCCAAAGCCAAGGCAGCACGCATTGCCCACTGGTGCGGAGGTGTTTCCCAATGACCCTCAAGCCTTACGAAAAAATCGCTCTCATGACGGCCGGTCCCTGTGTTGCTGCCGCTGGCCTCTTTCTGGGCTGGTCTGCCAATTATGCCGGTGCAAGCTTCTTCGTCCTTAAATCCACCGCGATGTGGAAGGCTTTCTTTGGCGGCGATCTCATGATGCCAGCCAAACAGCTTGCCGCTTTTGCATCCGACGCGCGGATCAGTCGGATCGGCATGATTGCGGCGGGAGCAACGGCTGTGGAAGCAACTGCCCTCAGCATCGGCGGATATCTTCTGGTGAAGCGGCCCTGGGCGGTCAAGCCGCCTGCAGACGGATCGCGCCTTGCCGAACTCAAAGACCTGAAGAAAGCGGGATTGCTCGATGGCAAGCCCGGCACTTCCATCCTTCTCGGAACATTCGGCAAGGGCAGGGGAGCACCGGAAGTTCGCTACAGCGGTGACAGCCATTTTTTCGTCAATGGTCCATCGCGGTCCGGCAAGGGCCGCGGCTTCGTCATGACCAATCTGCTTGAATATGAGGGCAGTGTCATTGTCCTCGATGTGAAACTGGAAAACTTTGAAAAGACCGGACCGGCGCGTCTTGCCATAGGCCAGAAGTGTTTTGTCTTTGCCCCCGGTTCAAAATTCTCGCATCGCTGGAACCCGCTCGATGTCGTGCGCAACTGGCCGGAGCGTTCAACTGATCTGATCAACCTTGCCGCAAGCCTGATCCCGCTCGATGAAAAAGAGACCGCAATCTGGAAACAGACCGCCCGCACCATTCTCGCCGGCTGCATGGGCTATGTGCTGGAATCGAAAACCATGGAGGGCAGGCGCACCATCCGATCGGTCCTGCGGATGTTTTCTTCAGGCACGACGTTCTCGCACGTCATCTTCAATATCCTTCGGGAAGAGCCGGAGCTGAACCCGTTCATCCGTGACATCTTTTCCGAACATCTCGGCCGTGATGAAGAGCAGCGGCCATCGTTCGAGGGGAATGTCACGACGGCACTTTCGGCGTTTCACAATCTCCTGATTGCAGAGGCAACCAGTGCCAGCGATTTTGATATTCGCGAGCTGCGCCGCAATCCATTCTCGCTGTTTATTGCAAGCCCGGTTTCCGATTTCGGCACGGTCGAGCCGATCCTGCGCCTTTTGATCCAGCAGATCCACGATGTGATGCTGCGCGCGCTTCCGGATAAGGATGAACCGTACAAGATCCTGATGATGCTGGATGAGTTCTATCAGTTCGAGCGCCTTCCCGAGATCATCAAGCGAGCGCCACTCGTTGCAGGCTACGGCATGACGATCGCGCTGATTGCCCAGAATATTCCCCAGATTGACGAGCGTTACGGCGTCAAGACCCGTGATGCCCTGCTCGGCAATATGGACATCAAGCTCAATATCGCCGTTGGCGATGATACGACGGCAAAGATTGTTTCCAGCAATCTCGGCCGCCAATATGTCGAGCGGGAAGGATGGGGCAAGGCAGGCGGCCTGCTCCTGAGCAAACAGGCCTCGCAGGGCCGCTTTGAGCTGATCCCGCTGATGGATAACGATGCGGTCCTGCGGCTTGATGACAGTTCAACCATCCTGCAGATCCGCGGCACCTACGGCGCGGTGTTGAACAAGCTCAATTTCTACACCGATGACCAGTTCGTCACCCGGCGCAAAGAAGTTTCAGGCTTTGCCGGCAGGATGCCAAAGCCTGAGATCAAGCTCACGCCCGAATGGCCTCTGTTTCAGGACCGGCCTGCCGCAATGCTGGAAGCATCAGCCACACCGGCTCCCGTTTCGTTTGCAGCTTCGTCGCAAGGTGCGCCTGCAGTTGACGCATCGGTCGCTGGAAAATCATCCATGGACGACCAAGCGACAGATACGATTGACCTGGCTCGTTCGGTCTATCGTAATGTCGATCGCTTCACTCTGGTCTATCGCGACGCCATTGCCTCGCAGGACAATGATGCAGCGGCGCACCTTTTGCGGAACCTGCGCGTACGGCCGGAATTTTATGGACCGCTGCACGGCGACACATTGTTTCTTGATGTGAGAGCCAGGCAGGCACGTCAACGTGCTTTGGCGGCAATACCGGCATTGCGTTCCGCAATTGTCAGTGCCCGCCGCACAGTGACCGAAGAACGTGCCCGGCTCTATGTTGTTGGCGGGCAGAACGGTCGCAAGCCTGCATTGACGCTTGTTCATCCGGTTTCTGTCCTGGACGAAACTGCAGTGGCAACACACGCAGCAGAGATTGCGCAAACAGTCCCGGTTGACATGGATGATCCATTCGCAAGTCCTGCTCCGGCTTTTGCAGATAGCGATGATCCATTCGCGGATCCGGTCGTGCCTTTTCCCGTCATCGCAGATCCGTTCACCGCTCCGCCAGCAACGGCGACGGCCGATCAGGCGATCGAGGATGATTCAGGAGATGAAGCTGGCGACGACGATGACACGCGCATCGATTTCGGCTTGGCGGATGCCGCCGCACAGATTGACGAAGTGAAGTCTCTTGCCGCCTCGGCTGTCGGAAGCGGGCATGTATCGGAAACTGGCGCCTTGTCCGGCGCCCTCTCGCGGATGAGCGAAAGTCTGACCGCCGCCGCCTCTGACGAACCGCTGTCCATGGCGTCCGTCATGGCGCTTTCACCTCCAATGGCTGACAGACCAAATCTGAAGGCCGCTAAACCGGGCAGGAAGGATCGACGGATGAACACATGAGAATGCTGTCCGGGCGAAGTGGACCGATGCGTTGCAACCGCACCGGCCCTTGGCTCCGACATTGATGCAAAAACCTATCAAGCAATCACACCGGCCCGCCCCATAGGGATGGGCCACAACGGTCAGAACCGGAAAGCATTTTAAATGAGAAGCGTAAAATTTCTACTCTCTGCAACAGCGCTGACTGCGCTGGCATGGTCAATCGATACACCTGCCTCTGCCGGACAGGTTACAGGAACACAAGGTTGTGTTCTCAAAATTGGCGAGCAAGGCAATGTCAACGATGTTTGCGAAGGCCGAACCGCAGGCAGCAAGAACTCGTGGGAACTGGCAAAGTTCGTTACAGATGACCAGATCAATCCCGCGCTCGACAATTTGCAGAACCAGATCAACAACCTGAATAACAGGGCAACAACCGCAGCTACGGATGGATCAACCATTGTCGGTGACGGTTCTGCAGGCAATCCGATCAGGCTATCAGACGGTGTCAAAAACACGATCGATGGTCACACAAACCAGATCAACAACATCAACGCAGTCAATAACCGCCAGGACACGACCCTCAGCAATCACGAGACCCGCATCGGCAAAAATGAGGGTGATATCACCAATATCAACAACGTGAACAAGGCGCAGGATCAGAAGCTTGCCGATCAGGGCGACCGTATTACCAAAAATGAGGGCGATATCACCAATATCAAGACAGATATTACCGACATCAAAGCTGTCAACGCACGGCAGGACCAAACCCTTGATGATCACGAAAAGCGTATAACCAAGAACGAAACAGATATTACCGACATTAAAACGGTCAATACGCGCCAGGATGTGACCCTTGCCGATCATGAAAAGCGGATTGTCAAGAACGAGGGCGACATTGCCGGCATTCAGGATGGCGCCGTGTTCTACAATCGTGATGCAACCGGCAAAAAGACCAGTGGCGTCACGTTCAATGACGGCACCGGCAATCCGGTCAAGCTGGGCAATGTTGCTGCCGGTACCACGGCAACGGATGCTGTCAATGTGAGCCAGCTCTCCGGAGCGTTGGATGGTCTTGGCGGCGGCGCAAAAATTGGACCCGATGGCAAAGTCACAGGACCAACTTACAACGTCGGCGGTGCCACCTACACCAATGTCGGGGATGCGTTGAAGGCGACCAACAAGCTTTCAGTCCAATATGTGCCTGACGCAAAAGGCAATCCCACCAACACGGTTGCGCTGACGGGCGACGGCACAGGACAGCCGGTCAAAATGACCAATGTCGCAGCCGGATCGGCCGATACCGACGCCGTCAATTACGGACAGGTGAAGAACAATATTGGCTATAACACCAATGCGGACGGTTCGCGTGGCAACAGCATCACATTGGTTGGCGGATCGAAAGGCCCTGTCCTCATCAGCAACGTTGCTGACGGTGTTTCCAGTACGGATGCAGCCAATGTCGGGCAGGTGAAAAAAGCGCGGGATGAATCCTTCCGCTACACCGACGAAAAGGTCAGCGCCATCAAGGACTATGCCGATAGCCGCATAGGCGATCTTTCCGGCAATATCCGTTCCGTGCGCAAAGAAGCCCGCAGCGGCATCGCCTCGGCAACGGCAATGGCAGGGCTTCGCTACGATGACCGGCCGGGCAAGGGCAGCATTGCCGCCGGAATGGGCGGTTTCAAATCCTCGACAAGCATTGCAGCTGGTGTCGGCTACACCACGGAAGACGGGAAGTTCCGCCTGAACGGCTCACTTGGATACGGCTTTGAGGATTCAAGCCTGTCCTGGAATACCGGGGCATCTTGGACGTTCAACTGAGTGTGAGCAAAGGGGCCAAGGCTGAGCGTCGTCAGCCTTGGATTTCTGAAAGGAGAATTTCATGCGGACTTTGATCCTACTTTCGACGGTATTTGTAATGACGAGCGCCGCAGCCGCAGAGCAAGCCGATAGTGCCAATGTGGGCGAGAGAATTGACGCTGCAACACCCGTTATTCAGCTTGCCTCTCTGCTCGAACCGGGTGAGACGCCGGAATGGGGCGATCTGATCAAGGTTGATCGTCCCTTCGGTTCATGGTCGCTTAAATGCGATATGCGCCCATCGCTCAACAAGCGTCTTTGCTCCACCGAGCAGGTTGTGGGGGACGGGCAGACGCAGCTGGTTGCGTGGCGGATCGCCATGTCGGCGGATTACAAGCCGATCGTGGTTTTTGCCCTTCCACCGGTTCTGAACATCGAGACCGGTCTGCGTATCGGCTTTTCCGGGCTCGAAAAAACCATTCGGGGCAGTGAGTGGTCGTGCGGTTCCAACAGCTGCATCGCTTCGTTTCCTTTCGAGGGCTTTGTCCAGGCGGCAATTTCAGGCGCAAAAGAATTGTCCTTCTCCTACACTTATCGGGAAGGGGAGACGAACAAGCTGGTTGACGCCAAGTCTTCAATGGCTGGTTTCCAGGAAGCTTTGAATGCGGCCGCCAAAGATCCGTTCGGGAAGTTTGTTCCCATCAAACCGGAAAAGCAGGCGGAACTGAAACCTTCGGATGATCCCGCAAAGAAAGTGGATGCAACTGAAACCGCCGCCGTTGCAAAGGTTGATGCCGTTACGCCCGCCAAAAACAAGTCCGGCGTCAAAGTGGCAGCGGAAAAACCGCGCGTTAAGTCATCCAAACCCGCTCCAACGCACAACATAACGCCGCGTGACGGCCTCTATTGAAGCTTTTCAACCCGCGGACGACAGATTGATCGAGAGGCATGAGCCGACATGAACATGAAGAAACTTACCAGCATCTTACTGGCCGCGACGCTTGCGAGCAGCAGCGCATTTGCCGCCGATCCGATCGTCAACGACGGGATACCTGAGCCATCGGCGATTGATCTGGCCGGGAAAGGCATTTGGGGTTCCATCGCTTATTCCGGCGTTGACCACAAGCGCGGGATTTTCTGGGGTGCAAACACCAAAGACGAGGCCGAAGCTGCAGCCGTCAAACATTGCGAGCATGCAGGCGGAAAAGCCTGCAACGTTGCCGTGACATTCCGCAATCATCGCCACGGATCTGACAATGATGGTTCGGGCTTTCCCTACGAGCCATGTGCCGCGCTTGCCGCGGGCAATGGAGCAGCTCGCAAATGGGGAGCGACATCTGCCCCTACTATCAGGCAAGCGCAAAAAGCCGCGATCGCGCAATGCGGATCTGCGAGCTGCAGGATTATCGAGACTATCTGCACCTGACCAATCGAACACATAGACCGGCACCTTTATCCCGGCCGGAGCGACAACCACGGAGAATACACATGCCTTACGAAGATCCGAAGCGTAGCCAGGAAGAACAAGCACCTGAACAGCCGGAACGTAAAAAGACGGTCGAGGAAGACAAGGGCTATTGGCCTGATCCGGATCGTGACGATCAGGAGAAGTTGCGCGACGATCTCTGATCGCGGACTTTTATGAGCTGGACCGAAGCGCGCCAACGCTTCGGTCCATGGCTCCAAAAAATCCACCTGAACAGCAAATTCGAGACAGATCGGGGAACCGGACTTATGTCTATCATAGACTCATATTCATTAAAAACTTATCTTCGCTCGGGGCTGGCGACGTCCATTCCCGCGCTTCTGGCAGCTGCAGGCAGCTTGTCGCTTGCGCATCCTGCCTATGCCGGCTGTTCCTCCCTGCCGCCCTTCCAAAAAGGCAGCACCATTGATTGCTCCAGCACGACCGGTTCCAAGATCAATCTCGGACCTGGTGGGGCGGAGTTGAATCTTGGCGATAACGGATTGAAGTTCAATCTGGAGAATGTTGATGGAGTTATCGCCTACACACATGCGACTAATTCAGCGGCTGTGAACTTCGGCTCCGGTAATGATGCCATATCAGTAAAGCAGGATGGGTTCGGGCTCTCCAGCTTTATGCACGAAAACCGTAATGGCGGTACAAACTCTGCGCTTAACCTGGGAAAAGGATCGTTCGACATCAGTGTGACGGCACTGAATGGCGGCACGGCTGACCTCGTCACAGGAGGCTTTGACGGCAACAAGGGATTTCGCTTTGGCAATTTTACTTCCAGCCTCGGCTCGGGAGAGACAGGCAGGATAACCATCTCGGCCGACAATAACAGCAGTGCTTCTCTGGTGCGCTCGGAAAACGGAGGCGGTGCGTCCTATTTTTCTGATGGCTCGATAGTAACGGGCGCAAAAATGTTCATCGACATCACGGCAACCAACAATTCCTTTGCCACACTGGCCTATGGCCGCGACGGAAGAACGTCGGCCGGGACAGGCCCCAGTACCGACGTGATCAATGTCCGGGCGCAAACGGGCAGCGTTGCCAGCATCGTCAACGGCGTCAATGTCGGATTTAACCTGGCGGATGGTGACGACACTGTCCACCTCATTGGTGATGGCGGTGTCGCTTACGATATTGTCAACGATCCCAATGGCGTGCTGATGGGCGGCGAAGGTAATGACACGTTCACAGCCACGGCAACTGATAAAGCCGGTTCCGGAGCACACTTTACCAATATCTGGGGTCAGAACGGCGACGACAAAGTCATCCTCGACGGCAAAAACACATCCATTCGCTCCTTTGACGGCGGCAATGGCAATGACACCCTGATTATCCGCGATGGTACGATCCTAAACTTCTTCAAGGGAGGTGCCGGCGATGACAGTGTTACTCTCATCGGCGGCGTTAACTTTGCGGCCGCTTCCTTGGACGGTGGCGCCGGCAGCGCGGATGCCATCAACTTCCAGCTCTTCTCCGGATCAACTGCAGACGATCAGCTGAAGAACTTTGAATTCATCAACGTCACCGACAGCGCTTTGACCCTTGGACGGACAGTGACAGGCACGGTCAATGTCGCCAATTCCAATGTCACCCTGAGAGACGTGTCGGCCTCGGTCGGTGTCGCCGGATCCGATGGTATCGAAAACATCACGATTGAAAACGGCACCACGCTTGGCGGCGTGGCGCTTGGCCGGGGCAATGACAGTCTTGTCGTCACGTCATCGGCCGACATTACCAAACTTGGAACGCTCGATGGCGGAGCTGACGACGATTCGCTCACCATGGAGAAACAGTCCGGCACACTTGGCGATGACGCCATTCGCAATTTTGAAACGATCAACATTGCATCAAGCCAGCTGGATCTCGGTCGCACTCAAACGGATATTCTCAACCTCGAAAATTCCACTGTTGGCTTACGCAATGTCAGCGTTACGGGCTCAATCATGGGCTATGATGGCGAAGAGAACGTCACCATCCATGGTTCAACCCGGGGTGACCGCATTTCTCTTGGCGGCGGAAGCGACACCGTGATCGTCACAGCTTCCGCAAACACAGACAATTTCAGGGAAATTGACGGCGGGACAGATGCCAAGGGGGCTCAAGGTTTTGATCGTCTCCAGCTCATTGGGCAATCGACGGATATTGCGAGGACAAGGCTGGAGAATTTCGAGCTGATCGAGCTGCAGCAGTCGGTTTTGAAACTCGATCCATTGCGCGCGCTGACAGCAGGAACCATTGATATCGATGCCGCCAGCACGGTAAGCGGGCATGGATCGACGCTCATTGACGGCGACGTCATCAATGCCGGTCGCATTGCTCTTGATGACCAGGCGGCACGCGATTTGCTGACCATCACTGGGGATTATAAAGGTTTGACCGGCTCAACCATTACCGGCGATGTCGGTTTTGACGGACAGGCCTGTCCATCCGATTTTGTCCGGATCGGCGGTAACGCGAGCGGAAGCACAGCGCTGCGGCTGTCAGCCTACGGGGCTTCAGCCTGCAACCGGAAAATCCCTGTTATATCGGTGGGTGGCATCACGGACGGCACCAATTTTACCAGTGATGACGTCATTGGCGGTCTTTACGTCTACAAGCTCGCATACGACGCGACAGACAAGACCTATAAGCTGGTTACGCAATGGCCTGAACCCAAACCTGAGCCGAAGCCCGAACCCAAGCCGGAAATTCCTGTCGTAACGCCTGAGCCAAAACCCGAAGTGCCGATCGTTACGCCGGAACCCTGGATTTCACCAACCATTGACGGATACGCCAACATTCTCTCATTGGCACAGCTACAGGGGCGGAGCCTTGCGGATGGTCTCTATACCAGAATGGGCGGTCTTCGCTCCAATGACGCCGCGGATCTTCAGGCAAAAGGTTTTGCAGCCTGGAGCCGTCTTATTGGCGGAACCGGAGCGATTTCACCGGAGCCCGGCGTCAAGGCAGACTTTGACCGCAAGACGCTGCAGGCCGGGATAGATTTTGATTTCTCGACCCTGGTTTCGTCTGGCACATTGGTGGGCGGCGTCTTCGGCGGTTACGGATGGCTCGATGCCTCGATGGCCACCCGGCCGCATATTGATATCAGCCTGAAGGGTGGCCATGCCGGCATCTATGCCAGCTATTGGCAATCCATCGATGAGGGACTCTGGATTGATGCCCTTGCTGCCTATCAGTTCAATGAGGCAAGCCTTTCCGCAGGCGGACGGCATGGCGCTGACATCGATGTAAATGGCTGGATCGGCAGTCTCGAAACAAGCTACCGCTACCGTCTTGCCTCCAGTGACGCGACCCGTCTTTGGATCGCTCCGGTTGCACAACTCCTCTATCAGGATGTTGCCTTTGATCGTTTCACTGACAATTTCGGCGCGACCGTCCGTAAGTTGTCTGGCGATTCATTGATGCTTCTGGCCGGACTGAAGCTGGAATCGGAAACAAAGTTCGATAGCGGACTGGTCTTCAGACCATGGCTCAGAGCGGACCTCGCCTATGAAGCACTCGCTGAAAATGCCGTTTCCGCTACGGATGGCGTGAACACCCTGCAAGGCATTTCCGACATGCGCGGCCTATCCTACCGGGTCTCTGCAGGCGCAAAGCTTGAGTTCAATTCAGGAGTTTCCGCCTTCGGCTCAATCGAATATACGGGCGAACGATCACGTGACCTGTCGGGCAGGATTGGGCTTTTGGTCCAATTCTGATCGGCCTCTGGTCGATGATACAGTATCAAACGTGGCGGTTCTCTGCAGTATCTGCCACGTTTTTCAATCAGCGAGTAATTGAAAGGCTACGTTGCAAAGATGATTAAAAGGGCGACCAAACAGGAATTGATGGTTCTGCGCCGTATTCCTTCAGCCAATGAAACGCATGGTATTGAGATTGCCGAGCTGATCGATCTCTTGCGTGCCTCGCCAAGTGCAACCCGGCACGTCCTGCTTCGCCTCAGCGAAAAGCAGCTGATCCGCACGGATACGCAGGAGATGAGTGAAAGATCCCATTGGTGCGCGCGTACCGATGCCGGCGATCATGTCCTGATGACGCAATCTGCGAAATCCATGCGCAACCTTTACCGCGATGCCGCCTGAACAGACGACCGGCATCTTCAGGCGAGGCCGCCCACAAATCCGCTCATCTCGTCGAGCCGCACCATGGCGATCCGGACGCTGCCCTTGCAGCCTCTCGCCCGGCATTTTGCTTGTCGCTCTACTTCATCGATAAATAGAAATTCACGCTCCGGAACGACACATATCATCGACTTCGTGAGGTAGCGCACGTGACCGCACTTCCTGCAGGTGAGTTCGAGCCTTTGATTGTCGGCAAGATCCGACACACGGACGTTTTGCTTCCAGCCCTTCATCACCAGAAATCCTCGGCCGATGGGATACGGGTATAACTGATCTTGCCGCCGACGTGACCGCCCTTGGGTGGGTCCCATTTTCCAAGACTGACGACAGTGCCTGAATATTTGCTGTTCAACACGTCGATGGCGGCATTCGCGCTTTCCCATTTCTGGCGCAGGGCATCGTCATTGAGCAGCAGGTCGAGCTGGCGCTCATCGGATGGAGAGATGTCATAAAGCGTGACGCCTACCCGAAACACTGTCAGCCCTTTCGGATATTCACGCTCAACCAGGTGCCACAAATCGGCAAGAGCATAGAGGATTGCCTGATCATCGTTGACAACGGGAAGGTGTCGTTTGCCGAACCATGATCCGTCACGAATGGACAGCCAAAGCCATAGTCCACTCGCATAGTAGTTTTCGCGGCGCATGCGTCGTGCAGCTTTCGTCAACAGCAGACGCGAGATCTCGCGCGCTCCCTGGATAGTCCGGCTGTCGGGCGGCAGGACGCGGCCGTGTCCAAACATGCCGCGTTTGGAGGCCGGTGCCTGAATGTCGTAACCGTGGAGGGCGTACCATAACCGTTCGCCTGTAACATTGCCCCACAATTTGCGCATATGTTTCGGCTGCAGGTTGTAGAGATCCTGTGTTGAATAGATGAATGATTTATAGAGGCGCTTTGCCATGTTGCCGCCAACCCCTGGAATATCTTCCATGGCAACGGCATACAGTGGCGCCGGCATCGCGTCCGGATGCCAGATCGTAACCCCATTGGGTTTATCGATCTTACAGGCGATCTTGGCAAGTTGCCGGTTAGCTGCAAAGCCAATGCTACAGGTAATGTATGGCCCGATATTGTCTGCGATCGCCGCCTTGATCCGCGCTGAAAGCAAGTGGGGATCCGTGCGGCCGCTTTCATCCAGACGGCAGGTCAGCTCATCAATGCTCTTCGCCGTATCAATCGGAATGATTGTCTCTATCTCGGATAGGAGAGCATTGTGCGCGCGCCGGTAAAGGTCCGGTTTTTGCGGGACAAGTATGATGTCAGGGCAAAGCTTTTTCGCCTCCGGAATCGACATGACGTTTTTCACGCCGAAGAGCTTTGCTTCGCGCGAACAGGCTATGACGGCGGTTCTGTCCGTACCTTCAAACGGTACGACGCCCACCGGCCGACCACGCAATCGGCGGTCGCATTGCTGCTCGACTGAGGCGAAAAATCCATCAAAATCCGCATATAAGCGTTCTATTGTTTCGGGTTTGCGCACGTATGCTCTCTCCTGTGATTTTCACAGCAAGTGAGGGTCAATCTGAATGTGTGAGAAGTGGCCGCAGCGCTTCCGTGTTCTACAAATGTTCTCAACGCATCGCGGAGTCAAGTGGCTCAATTGGGAATTTAATCACAACAATGTCGCACATCATCTTTTGTTGAGGCGCATCGTAAGCCAGGTATCGAGTTCTTTCAAATGCTTGCTCGATATTCCTGGCTGTCGCAACAGGATCGCGAAAGAACCTTGAAAAAAGCCTTCCACATCTCTTTGAGTGAAGTGATCCTTGTCCAGACACGCGGCTATGCCCCGCTGGATTGGCTCTGAAAGCAGGGTGGACGGTGACGCCTGTCCTGAAAGCACCAGGTCCTTGTTGAGCAGTTGCTGTTCATGTGCGATTTCCGCAAGAATGATCTGTTTGACCCGCGTCGGATGAATCTCGTGCAGCGTTCCAATGTCGGTGAAGGTAAGACCCAGCCTCAGCTGATCAAGCATGAGACGGTTGCGGGCGGTTTTGCGCTGACTGATGTTTGGACTGGGCGAAGACATATCTGTGACATGAACGTTACGGGTTGTGAAGGAGAGGGCTGGCCGTGGTTTGCCAGCCCTCGAGCAAATAATATTTTACTGCTTCTGACGCTGCCTGCCGCTCTTCTGGCTTTCAGCCTTCTGCAGCTCTTCGCGCTGTTTCAAAAGTTCAGACTGATCCTGCGCCATGCGCTCAACCTGCGGCGACTGGTTGATATCCGTGGGCATGGGGCGCTTTGGATCTGTTTCGACCGCATTCTCTGCACGGCGCGCTGCGCCAGCTTCTGATTGGGTCCGGTAGGCGTGATCTTCGCCGCCACCATCAAAGGGCCGCTCGTTGGAAGCAGATGATGTATTGGCTTGGGCGGTTTCCCGAGACGCCTCATTCTCCACGCGGGTGCGCACCGTCTCAAGGCCGAGTTTGATTTCACCTTCAGTGCGGATGGGTTTTGCCCGTTCTGCTCTTTCCTGAGCTGCCTGTTTATCCTGCTTGTCCATCTCATCCTTCAGAACCTTTTCCTGTCCTGCTTTTTCGACAAGGTAGGCATTTCCGGATCGGGCAAGCTGTGCGGCCTGGGACAAAGCTTCGCCATGGGTTCGATCCGCAACTTGCCGCTGTTCCGGATCAGTGATGAGGAAACGGGCATTCCATGTTTCTTTCACCCTATCCCATGCCTCCGCTCCTTGCTGCCGGGCAACACCGGCATCCACGAAACCTGGAGCCTTTGCAACTTCGCGCGCTGCGCGGGCTGCTTCCTTCTCGCGTTCACGCTCGAAGCGTGCGGTCTCGGTCTTGAGCTTGTCCTGCAGCTCTGGATTGGCGATTTTAAAGCCATGTTCGGCCGCAACGCTGACTGCGAGATCCTTGTCGCGGGCTGTACCAGTGACGGTTATTTCACTCCACTTCTTCGTAGCCTCTTCCATAGCGAGACGGACGGCTTCACGATCCCTGCGATCATTGATCTTGACCATGGCTCCCGTATCCGTGAACGCCGGTGACTGGCTCTTTGCCGGATCGGTCGGAATTTGGGACTGGTCTGCTGTTGGGGTCGTTCTTGTCTGAGTAGCCGTGGGCTCATCCTTAGGTTTATCTGCATTTTGCTGCTCTGGTGTGCCGGCTGCAAATCCCGGCCGCTCAGCTCGCACGCGCTCGAGGCGAGCTGTCTCGCGTTTGATCTGGTCCTGCAGTTCCGGATTGGAAACCTGGAACCCATGTTCGGCCGCCAGCTCAACGACGAGCGCTTTGTAGCTTGACGTACCTGTAACCGTCAGCGCACCCCACTTTTCATGACTGACCTGCATGGCGGCAAGAACCGCGGACCGATCCTTCCAGTCGTGGATCTCGACCTTTTTGCCATTATCGACGAACGCAACCTTGCCGATTTCACCGTCACTGGAGACATGGGAATAACGGATTGTCTCGCCGCGTTTCTCTGGAACAAAACCGGCAATGTCCTTCGGCTCCGGCTCGACATACCGGCCGCCTTCAACGGCTCCGCGTTTGCGCTCGATATTCATCTGTGTGTTGAGCAGCCCGCGCTGCGTCTCAACCATTTTCTTTTTGACGTTTTCCACCTGCGGCAGAAGTTCGACGGGCAGGGTTTCCTCGACGATCTTCATCTGGGCGTTGATATCATCAAAGGCTGTTTGCATGGTTTCATAGTTCGGCATGTCGGTCATAACTCCTGTCATTGCTGTGGGACGGGAAGTATCGCGCTGCGCCGCTCCCGTTGCGGCCTGTTCAGCGCGGTTTCTGAATTGAAGGATTGTAGCCGCCAATGGCTGCTCAAGTGGTTTGCGCAAAGCTGCCAGTTCCGGGCTGACCACGAATTGGTTGAGCACATCGGTGCGCGAGGGCTTCAGCGCTGCCAACTCGGCCGCAGACACATCGATATAGGAAACACTGCCGCCGGAACGGGCGGCGAGGGCCATGGCTGCATTCTGATCTCGGGTGAACAGCGGCGAACTGGTAAGCGCAGCACCTGGCCGGTCGGCGCGATAAAGCCGTGTTGCGCCGGCGGCGAGGGCGGGTTCAAAGCTCTTGGATGCAGCGATCGCTTCCACGGCGCGCCATCCCTGCAGAACTTCATTCGCCCGCTTCTTTCCTTCCTCGCGGGTAGGGATGTGAGGCGTTCCAGATCGAACGGCATCGACACGGCGCCGGACACTCTCCGGAGCAACACCGCGCTCGACCCGCCTGATGTCTTTCAGTTTGTATGCGGGCGGATTGGAACGCTCGAAACGGCTGAGTGCATCCATGGGAATATGACGCTCGCGTGCTTCTTCGGCGAGGGTTTCTCGGTAGCGCTGCAAGTCCTGAATCTTCGGATCAAGCCGCTCGCCGGTTTGCGCCTTCATCTTGACGACGGCATGAACGTGAATGTGCTGTTTGTCCTCGTGCAGGGCGAAGGCATATTGGTGCCCGGCAAATTCCCGTGCAAGCATGGCCCGGGCTGCATCAAGAAATGCATCCTTATCCGTGCCGGGCTTGGCGCTGAGAATGATGTGAGCAACATCCCGCTGCTCTCTTGAACGCAGATCCCGCTTCCAGTCTTTGGCTTCTTTCAGATTGGCCTCATGCCCTATCAAAGTGGTTGCGTCGGCAAACCCGCCATCTCTGGAAAGCCGCATAGACTGGACAGGGCGGGTGCCGCCGCGGGTCATTTGTGTGAGGTATCGCGCAGTGCCTTCAACACCATGGGCAAAGCCGCGCACTTCCATATCCGTCTCCATGCCAAAGGCACGATCAAGCCGATCTTCCAGTCCTGACAGTGATTTGCGGTTATCGAAAATGCGGATGGATTTTGCCTCATCGCCCTGGCGTCGAGCCGCGGCACTCATGACGATTTCAACCCGCGTTGTACCATCCGGGAGTTCTTCCGACGCCCAAGCAAAGCGATGACCGGGCAGGGCCTGGCGGAGGGCTGATTGTATCTGTACCTGACCGCCTCTTCCGCGAAACTCACTGCCCTCAACATCGAGAACAATCCGCAGCACGTCATTACTGGGTTCGCGCGTCGGTTCTTCAGCTGTCCATTCTCTGGCCAATGAAGCAATGCGCTCCGATCCTTCAACCTTGCTGCCGTCCTCGCGTTCCAGGGTCAGTTCGCCATTGCGGCTCTGATACTGAACCAGTGAATTCACGCGGCTGCCGCCTGCTGCATAGCTTGCGATCTTGACAACGGCTGCCTGCGATCCCGACGCCACTTTCACTTTTGCAGCAATCGGATCGGCGGGTTTTGCGCCTCCTGCAGGCGATGCTGATGCTGACGACTTCGCGCTACCAAGCGCAGATCTCGGGGAGGCGGTTGCACCGCCTCCGCCGCCAGCCTGCGATGGTTTGCGCTTCTTCCATTCGTCTTCAAGCGAGGTATCGATCAGGCGGGCACCGGTTTTCACGGCGACGCCGGACCGCGGCTTGCCACTCGTCGAACCGGTCTTGGCAGGCCGCTTCTTTTTTCGCTTCACTGGAGCATCGAACACACCCTGCTGGTCAAGATGTGCATCAATTGTCGCCTGCCGCAATGACCGACGGCGGAAGGTCAGTCCTTCAAGCCCTGCAAAAAGATCGTCCATTTGATCAATCATGATGGATTCCGATACGTCGCTGAGCGCGCTTGCGGGCCTTCGCACACAGTGACCGGTAGTCTTCGGATTGAGTAACCAGCTCCTTCGTCAAGCGTCCGATACCAGCATGCAGGGTTGGATAATCAGGCGTCCGGCCGGAGTTCAGAATATATGCAATCTGGTTGATGTTCACGCCAATTGCCTTCAGCTGACGGGCGTATTCGCGGATAGCATCGCGGGTTTCGGCGTCATAAGTTGGACCGAAGCCGGCTGCTTCACGTGCCAGTCGCCGCAAAACCTCACTGATGGTCAGGCCATGCTCACGGCTGAACGCCGCAAGATTGGCCAGCTCATCCTCTGACAAGCGAATACGAACAGATTTCGTACGGGTAACACTTCGCGCCATCTCTACGTCTCGTAACCTTTTTCATGTTCCGGGCGCCCTTTAGGGTGACTGCCGGAACATGGTTTGAGCCAGCCCGGCGAGGGCACACGGAAAAACGTACACCGTTTTTCCCTATCCTGCCATCTATATATCTATTTATTTCTCTTTTTTTCTACTATCATTGATACGAATTGTAGATGCTCATTTGTTTTGAGTGGCCTCCTATGGACGATACGGGACGGTGAGTACCAATGGTCCACGATGGCCCATGGGCCACTGCAGGCCTTATGGTCCAAAGGGCACATATGGACTACAGGGGCCATTGTGGCCATAGAGTCCATATGGCCACAATGGAACTAGCGGTCCACAGGGCCTCGAAGGGCCATAGGGGCCATCCGTTGACACTCTTATCTATATATGTTTTTGTTTGCCTGCTTTTATCGCAATGACACAAGAGGAACGGACCATATGACGATCATCGCTTTCGCCAACAGCAAGGGTGGGGTCGGTAAATCGACCCTTTGCACATTAATTGGATCCGAACTGGCTGCGCATGGTAGTAGGGTGTTGATCATTGATGCCGATGCGCAGCAATCATGCTTGCAATGGGCGGAACGATGCAGAGTGGCCGGGACACTGCCAAACGGCTTGCTGGTCGAGCCTGTCACCAAAGTGCAGGAGTTGACAAAGCGCCTGCACACTCGTGACGATGCAGATATCATTCTGATCGACGTGCAAGGCTCGATGAATGACCTGCTGACCACTGCAATCGTTGCCAGTGATCTCACGATTGTGCCGACGAAGGCGACGGTCATGGAAGTGGTCGAGACGGTCAAGCTTTTTGAGTGGGCGAGCAATTTGAAACGCGCGCCTTTGAGATTGGTCTTAAATCGCGTGGAAGGTATCGACCGAAATACTGTCGCATTTACCGATGCAATCGCCTTGATCAGGCAGCACCGTCTTTCCGGCTTATCGACGCTGATCCTGTCTCGAAAAGTCTACGAGCAGTTTTCCAAGGACGCCGGGACACTCTCACAGATCGGCAAGGATCCAGCAAAGACGGAGCAGGTGACCAAGGCGCGCAAAAACATCGCCGACCTGATTGGCGACATGCTGCAGGCGATCAATGATCTCAACGCAGTGGCCGCACAATAGTCATGACAGACGATTCCGTACCCAAATTCACATTGCCAAAAACAAGGCGTGACTTGTCAAATCTGGATGAACTTTTGGTTGGAAGCATATCCCCATCAAACGGGCAATCAGCGCGACGAGAATCCCCGAGCGAAACAACGGCAATCGAACGTGGTGACAAGAACAAACATTCGTCCCGCTCAGATCAAAATGAGTCAAGATCAATGCTCAAGCTTATTCTTGACGACGATCTGATCCTGGCAACGAAAGTGCGCGCCGCAGAGCAAAAAACAACTGCTCGTGCAATCGTAAGTGAAGCACTTCGGCAATACCTGAAATTGTAGCCCTCGCGTGCGTGTGCGTGCACGCACGAGGGAATGGCGAATAATCACCCTTTGGAGAGCCTGCGAATGAGCAATAGCAAACTGCAGAAAATTGTCGAGAAGATCGAGCGGTTGGATGAGACGATTAAGGACCACAATGCCGAAAAGTCGGATGTGTACAAGGAAGCCAAGGGCGATGGCTATGACGTGAAGGCCTTGCGCAAGGTCATCGCCATCCGGCGCAAGGGCTACCAGAAGCATGAAGAAGAGGAAGCGATTGTCGAGACCTATCTGGCGGAGCTGGGCTGATGGCAGACAAACCATTGCCGACACCACGTCAGCTCTATCTTGATGGACTGAAGGAACTGGCTGCAGAGCATGGCAATGATTATGCCTTTCTGACGGCTGCAACCACGATGGCAAACCTGCTGGCCATGGCCAGCATGGCCATGTACCGGCTGTCCGCTCCGCCGCTGTTCCTGCCGCCTGAAGCTCCGCCAACAAAACGGAAGAAGCATTGAAATGGCGGTGATGACGAAAATCGTCATCTATGGTGGGACCGGCAGCGGCAAGTATGTTCTTGCCCTGCAGTTGAAGCGGGACAATCCGGTACTGGGAGAGCCGATCCTGCTCAAGTCTCCTTCCGAAGTACGCCCGTTCCTGCAATCGCCGCATTCGGGCATAGGCATCATTCATGCATTGAGCGTGGCGCATATCATGACGAAAAGCCATGAAATGGAGTTTGGTCCAGTCCTGTTTGTACCCGCACCCAAAGAAGTCGAGCAGTGGGGCGATGAACTTGCGAATGATGCGGCGGCCTGGGACTGGCTCATGGGCATCAACACCGCTTCCAATACAGATCTTGACAAAGAGGCTGCGCAATTGGCCGCTGCATCAGTACCGGCTCAATCATCCACGAACTGAAATGTGGGTTTTTCAATTAGCCATTATTTCATAATATTGTATAATATCAATAACTTAGTTCCATAATTAAGGTTATGCCAGATTCACAAAAACCAAAAATCCCGGCGAGCGATAGCGAGCCGGGATCTGATGGCTGAAGGCGCGGGAGAGACGCGGCTTTCAGAGAAAACGTGCAGGTCGCGGGCTCGATGCCCGCGACCTGCACGAGGGCGGACGACAATGTTCAGTTCGACGGATCGGGGCGGCTTACGCCGCCCCTCGCCTGTTACTCTGCCGCCTGTTCAAAGTCACCGTCTTCGAACTCGCCCACTTCGCACGGATCAATATCATCGTCCTGCTCGATGTCGTCCATGTCCTCCGGATCGGCTGCAATGACGGCATTTGGCTGGTTGATGCGAAGGTGATCAGGCAACCAGCTGGTATCTTTCACCAGACGTTCGGCAATGATGACGGCTTCATCCTTCTTCTTGGCATTGGCAACGGCAAGCGCTGCCTGTTCTCCAACTGCTTCCTTAACGGCTATCTGGATGCTGTTGCGGTTAAGATGCTTGAACAGGCTTTCCCCTGTCGGTTGATACCAGCTGGCCATGTCGATCTTGAGGGCTTCGGCCAGACGATGACCATGGGTAACGGCATTGCGGTTGGCATCATGTTTGAGTTCGACGACATTGATGGACTGTGCTGCGGCGAATGCAAGCAGGTCCAGAAGTTCCTCTGTCGATTGCTCGAGGCACCACTCCCACAGGGCAACCGGATCGCCGGGGATGCGCTCGCTGATCTGGCTTTCCCGCTGTTCAACTTCGATCTGAGCAATGGCTCCGCCTGTCAAATCAACACGCTTGCCCACAGCTTCATAGCTCAATGAAATTTTGAGACATGTCTGTGCATCGTACCGCGATGCGCCGCCAAGCTTCTGCAACAAGGCATGAACCGTTGCAGCAAGCGCCACATGGCTGTTGTTCATCAGTTCTGCCCGCAGGATCGCGGTTTTCTGTGCGGACAGGCTTTCGATCAGCGTGGCGGAGTACAGGATTTCGGCCTTGCCGCTGCCGTTGCCATTCGCACCTGATCCATTGTTCGCACTGGCACCCCTGCCCTTTTCCGTCTGTTCCTCGCGTGGCAGATATCCGCGCTGGATATTCGGCTTTCCCTGATAATCCAGCGAAATGAATGTGGTGCCAGTCGCTATTATCTCCGGTGTGAAAACTTTTGCCCGTCTGTCGATGGCAACCATTCTTTGATCAATGGCCCCTAGCCGCAATTCCGCGTCATCAATTGCATTGTCATCGAAGGCACCGGCCTCGATCTGCGTTTCCAGATCATCATACTCTGCCTGGAACTGGTCATATTCGGCCTGTTCTTCTTCCGTGAGCGGCATCTGTTGCGGCCAATAACGCTGCATATGGCAGGTGCTTTCGTGGTCGTATTCCGCAATGATTTCCACGTTCAGCCAGCCTTCGGCTTTCACTTCCTCCACAACATCCTGCAGTTTGGCCGCTACCATGTTTTCAAGCTTGCTGGCATCAAGAACAAGACCGCTGTCAGCCTCATCAAACAGGTCACGGCGCACCTCGCCGCCCGCTGCTTCAAAAGCCGTCAGACCACCGATAAACTTGACACGCTTATCGGTCGCAGGAATTGCTTCTCCAGTTAATGCTCTGCGGATCGCATTGCCATCCCGATAATAGGACGATGACAGTTTGGACCAGATGTCTTCCTGCAATGCGTGATCATCACTGACAGTGAAGGCTTGCAACTGTTCAAAGCTGATATCTTCATCGCGATAGAGTTGCAGAATGACGGGGGACACCTTTGCCAGTGCCAGACGCTGTTTGACGTGATGTTCTGTCTTGCCGAAGCGAGCGGCAATATCAGCCGTTGTTTTGCCTTCCTCCGCTAATTTTGAAAACGCCAAATATGCATCTATCGGGTGCATGTCTGAACGAACGATGTTCTCTGCCAGACTGATTTCCGTGGCTTCCTCTTCTGTGCGCACAATGCAGCGGACGGCATGCGACTTTTTGATATCGCCATTGGCTGCCAAGAGCTTGAACCCTGCCCACCGCGTTCCACCGGCTGTCACGAGGTAATGGCCTTTTTTGTCGCCTTCTCTCACGACAAGGTTTTGAATCTGCCCGTTGGCTTTGAGGCTTGCGGCCATTTCTTCAATCGTTTCTGTTGGCCGTGTCTTGCGTGCATTGTTCGGGTCAATGTCGAGCTTATCGAGTGCAATCGTGATTGTATCGGTCATTTGGATATCTCTCCTATCCGGTTGTCCGCCTGATCGACGGCGGGCAGAGGCCCTTCGCCTCTGTCCCTGCCGCGTCGCAAGCAAGACACGGAAGTACGGGGGGCAAACCGAAAATTGACTGGGGTCCCCGTCTGACCGAAGGGAGGACAAGGCCTGAAAGGCCGCAGGTCTGCACAAACGAAAGCGAAGCTGGAGTGCGGAAGATCGGGGATGTCTATTTTCTGTTTGGAGGGGCGTAGAAGGCAGTCGCCTTCTCGGGCCCCCTCTTACTCGCGTAAGGAAAATACGCAGCCGGTGTTCCGGCTCTTCCCATTTAATCAGACACGAGGCGGAGCGCGTAAATCAACGGACGCTGTAGGGATGCCGAGTGCCTGTCTTGCGAGAGCGATCGTAACCCCTTTGTGGGCCGAAACTGCCTGCAGGTTCGGTGCCGAAGGCATAGAGCGCGGCCGCTATGCGGTTCGCCAATATGGCCTTGCCAGAAAACTGGATTAATAGTGAAATCGGGTCACGAAGCAAAATGTCCAGGCGAACTGTCGATGAATGCTGATGACACCATAACCTGTCCGCGTTGCCGGCAAGGACTAGTGATCCCTGTCAAGGTGAAGCGCACCGGTGAAGTTATATATCTGTGCGAAGAATGCGAAGCAGTCTGGTTCTCACCCGACACGATTGACTATGCGACATTCAATTATTTCAATCTCTATATGGAGAGGTTGGGCTTACCCGACAGTTGGGCGGAACTCGAACGGATTCAACGATAGCCAATCATGCTTCAGATGGAGCAGGATCCGGCGCGGCAGAACATTTTCTTCATGGCGGCATCGGCTTCGGCCTGGCTGAGACGTTTTTGCGCTTCTTCGATCGTGGGGCAGTTGGAGCCGTAGGCTTCACGCGTGCGCAGATCCATGATCTGCCATCCGCCGTGTTTTGAAGGTTCGATCGTATAGGTCATGGCTCGTATCCTTTCGTTTTCCGCTCACACTTTCAACGGAAAAGAGCCGCTGGCGCGCGGCTCTCCCCCTGCTTTGATCTCAGTCCCAGGGGATTACGGCCATGAGAGTGCTGTCGTCCTGTCCGGGGTAGCGGCCGAGGTTGGCATTCAGCCTGTCATAGCCGGTGTTGACGGAGAGGGTGTAGTAGGTCGTGCCCTTGGTGACACTTGTCTTTTCCCAGATGCCGCCGATTTCGATCTTGCGCCCGCGGGGTGTCTTGGCGAAGAGCTTGAAGACCGGGGCCTTCGGGTTGTCGCTGTTAAGCTTCTCGCCAGTGATGTCGATGTCGAAGGCAACTGTGGCAATGTTTCCCGAAATTGTGCCGTTGTCGTTGATCTGGATGAAGTTTACGAGGGTGTCGGTCATCGCGTTTGCTCCTTTGTTCGCGTTGTCGATGGATACGTTAAAGGACCGGCAAAAGGCCGGGATGCACCCCAAGGGGTCCGCATGGACCCTGCAGGGGCCGGAACGCATGTGGAGGACGGCGGAGGACGAAGCGAGGCGATAGCTCGAGCGGATGATTTTGGAGGCGCAGCCGGCCGCGAGGAATTGGGCAATGCCCAAGGGGAAAATCATTCGGACCCGCCGTTGCCTGCCGGACAGCCGGGCCTAGTCATCCATTCAAAGACAACGCGCCGAACAAGGAGCTGGACGGCGTGAATTCGGCTTCCCTCACTTCATCCTGAACAATGAGGACAACACGGCACTATCGGCCATGATCATGCCATAGAGCCGTTTTGACATCGATGTCACGGGCAGCATCGGACAAATACAAGACGCAAAAACAGGACGTCATCAAATCCCGCCATGACATTGCGGGAATCGCAATCGGATAGGGAGCCGCATCCGGGATTATGAGCGTCAGGATGGGGACGGGTTACACCGCAGCTTCGCCTCACACCGGCTATGACAGGCTGACTGCCATTCCTCTCAATATCAGGCCATGGCAGAACACCACTCTCATAATGGCAATGATCTGCGTGATGACCCGAGCCTGCAGGCGGGAAGCGTGCAAGCGACTCTTTTCCGGTTTCTGAAGCGCGGAAAAGCAAAAGGCCCCGGAGATCCCTCCAGAGCCAGGTGCCGACCGGGAACCCCCAATCCAGCTGAGAGTATACATGGTTTCAGGTGATTTGTAACGCCCGGATAAACCCGAGCACAGAAGGCCGCTTCTCTGCAATGGAACCGGGAAAATCCACCGCGCCAGTTGGAAGTCACCAACAAGCGGGTGCCAGTCAACAAAAAGGGCGTGTTGGTCAACCAAAACACGCCAAAAGTCGCCAAGATTGCAAAGAAAGGGAAAGGGGAGCGCGAGGGGAAAGGAACCGTTTCCCCTCGCCCGGATATGACGGGAGAGACGTCAATCCGATAAAACGATGTTGCTTTGTCCCCGGTAGACCTCCACCAGCTGGTCATCGCTGAGGCCATTGAGAATGACGAGGCCGGGATTGCGCTTGATGAACAGCTGCCGTGCGGTCTCACCGTGCGCATATTGTACATCAAGCTTGTCAGGATCGAATTTGAAAGTAACCTGATCCGGGCCGATGATCCCGACGACCTTTTTGCGGCATGCAGCCTTGAGGGTTTTGAGAAGTGCGAAGCGGTCCACCTGTTCATTTGACCAGCTTTCCAAATCAGGCTGATAGGTCACCGGCTCGCCTTTGAGACTGTATCCGGTTTCTTGTCTTGGGAACGTGGCAAAATAGGCCTCGATGTCCCGGCGCGCAGTGTGATCGCGCCAATGCTGTTCATCGCAGCCACCATGCCCGCGATTGGCAACGTCGGCAACATGTTTGCCGTCCTTGTAGAGCTTGGCGCTGTAGGCATTGGTTTCGTCGCTGAGGGCGGCGTTATACTGGATGGATTTCAACTCGAGTTTCATGATGATTGCCTTTGAATGAATGGGGAGAAGTGCTGGAAAGGGACGCGACTGGTTCAACGGCCGTATCGGGTGCCGTTCTTCCAAACCTTGAGGAAAAACGTATTCACGTTGGTTCCGACTTCCGAGAATGAACCGGGTGGAAGATCCTCCCACTGCGCATTCATCTTTTGCATGAGCGCGCGGAATGCCGTTGATTTCTTCGTCTCGCGGAATTCCGTTCCAGCGGACATGATGGCGACGAGACGGCCGTCTTCCTTCAGGAATTTGAGCGCATGCATGACGTGATCAATGTCGCGTTCACGGTCGAACGGCGGGTTCATTACAACGAGGTCATAGAGCCCTGTTACATCAGGCGTCAGTTGCAGGAAGTCTTTTGTAAAGACGCGGTTGTAAATGCCCTCTTCCTGCAGAGCCTGTGCAAGACCGGGCTGGATTTCGACGCAATCGACGAGATTATCAAAACGGAACTGGTCAAGATAACGTTCACGTTCGTAGTTGCCCAGATCATCGATGGAACGAACACAGCGGCGAGCAAGATTGCCTGTGCCGGCCGACGGTTCAAGGATACGCAATTGCGGATGGTCCGCCCGCTGCAGGACGGAAATATTGCGAAACACTCTGTCACAGGCACCGTCAGGCGTCGGATAGAACCCGAAGCGTTTTGCCGGAACATTCTTGATATTGGCAAACGGATCTTCGTCGGCCTGTTGGCCGTCGGCGATGACTTCGCCATAATACTCGGCAAGTAGCTTATTGACCTTGACAACCAGGTCGGCCCGCTGAAACCACAAATGCGCATTGCCGTTCATAAAGCCGCGGATTTTGAAATATTCCGTTTCGACTTCGCTTTGACGTTTGCCATGACAATTCCGGCGGTCCATTTCGATAGCGTAGAGCGCTGAGGTGAATGCGGCTTCGTCGTGTCCATCGAGGACGGAAAAGACGCGCTCGATGTCGATCAAGGTGTCGCGGATACGGCCATAGTTCAGACTTCCCCATTCATTAAACACGCGTGTGAGGATCAGGCGCGAACCGATCTTGAAACCATCATGGGAGCGGAACCGCCGATCAAGCTTGGAAAAGGCATTGGCAATGCCGCGCCGGAATATCGTGTCGGCATCAAGGGCAAACTGTTCAAGGGTTGCCATGATGTTATCGACGGTAAGCGGCGGCATGCCTTTGGCGATTTCCTCCTCGTTGATCAGCTGGCCTGACCGGTCCACCCGATCAGGAATGTAGCGCATCTGGTTCTGCAGCTGGTCTTTTGCCTCGCTGTCCATCAAGCGCTGCAGATCGGTGCGTTCAACGATGTAGGACCATGCATCAAGATCGGTGAGGCGGCGGGCGGTGCGCAGATATTGCGTGCGTTCCGGCAACCGGACGGCTTTGCGGAATGCTTCTATCTCCTTGCCTTCCGCGTAATTGTAGGAATTGGTTCCCGGATGACAGTTGCTGGCCATGGCATGCGCCGCCTTGATGGCCTCGCTTGCTTCCTCGATCTTCGTATAGGCCACCTCATAGAGCGCTATTGCCTGATCGCGGTAGCGCACAATGTCTTCAATCGTGGCGCGGGGCATGAGCGCATTCATGACTGATCCCCCTCGCCCTGATGTTCCAGCATGTACCAGTTCTGATAAAGCCGCTCTTCCTGTCGTGCGAGGTCGGGACTGGTCCACTCATTGGGACCAATGCCCAGATAGTAATAAGGCCGTCTCCCCTGCCCGCAGATGATCAGATAGCAATCCTCTGCATAGGTGTAGCCGGGACGCTCGGTCCCATCTTCCGATGCGATGCCGAAATAAGGCGCAAGGTCTTTGATATATTGGCGCGTTGCGCGAAACTCGTCGAGGGTCAGCATGGCAGCACCTCCACGCTCAATCCCAGATGCTTTCTGACGTCGGCCGACACCGAAAAGTCTGGCAGGTAAAAGCCGGATGCGATGACATTGTGTTCAAAGAGCGCTCTGACGGCCGCAAGCGGGTTTCCTTGCGCAAGGGCCTTTTCGAGTTCCAAGAATTCCACAACGGAACCCCTCCCCGGCGCGGCAATAGAGCCGATATAGCCTTTCTCTTTCGACCATATCCACTGGCCGCCGGGATAGTAATCGCCAGCACCGTGCTCGACGTGGTAAGGTAATTCCAGTTCCTGCAAAACGGCCTCAACCGGTTCGGCCTCATCCGTGTAACATTCGTCAAACATGAACACGGGCGAAGTGCCTTTCTGGATGGCATCGGCAAATTCCAGCCTGTAATCACCTTCTGCGGTTTCATTGGTCATGCCCGCTTCGTCCAGCGCGGCGATGATGCGGGTAAGCTGTTCGACGGTTTCTATATGGCCATGAACGGCAAGTCTCAAATCGCAACGGTCTCCCATTGTCGTCTCTCCATAATCTGAAAAAAATCGGGGAAATGGGCGGCTTGCGCCGCCCGGGTTTATTCAGGCGGCAGCCTTGTGGCCCTTCAGCTCGGCCATGGTTTCGGCAAGCAGCCAGAGCGCCTTGTTGAGCCTGATATCCTGATCGATACCCGTCACGGCGCGGGTTCTCACCCGGCGGATGCGATTGCCTTCCACATCACGATAAGGACCACGCAAACCGCCACGGATCGCATTCTCCTGCGTCACGTTGAATACGCACCAGAGATCGTTGCCCTTGTCGTCGTGGCGGCGCGGGATAAGCAGTTGTTTCGGCTGAATCGGCGTTGCCGCCTCGCCTTCTTCATTGCCAAAACGGATAATGTGGGCGCTTTCGGCAAAGGCCAGTTGTTCATCCGGCAAAAGTTTGATCGTGCTCCAGTCCTGCGGCGCGGCAAGTGTCTTTTCGGCTTCCTCAAGAACGCGGTAGGTACCTTCAATGACCTTGGCGCCGACATCGCCGGAATGGCGGACTTTGACGCTGTCGATGGTGCCGGTCTGGGCAACCAGTGAGTTGAGACAGCGAACGCGGAACAGGCCAGCAAGCAATTCATAGGCGCTTGTTCCGTCATTGGCATTCTTCAGCAGGATTTCGCAGACCGTATCGCCCACATTGTAGACCTTGCCGTCATCGATACGGCGAAGGCGGATAAGGTGTTTTGTATGGTTGACCTTGCCCATATCCCTAGTTCCGGACTGCCTTGCTCCGACAGGCACAAATCCTTCTGAAGCCAGGGCCCGCAGAACGTCGATTGTCGGGATGGGCTGAAACCGTTCGGACCGGCTTTCATGGGCAACGGTTGCAAAGATGGACGGTGCAGCTTTGCGCAGTTCATCCTCGGTCATGGCGCGGGCCTGATGATCGAAACGGGCGGTATTGGTGTAAACGGTCATGACGGAACTCTCTCCTTTTCCGGGTGATCTCTTTCCTTTTTCAAGGAAGCGAGAGCGGGCCTCGCCTGCTCTCCTGACCGGCTGGCGAAGCCCGGAGATACGGGGTGGCAAACGCAAAAATCAGGAGGGGTCTCCCCATCCGAAGCCCGAGGGGATGAGGACAAGGCCGGAACGGCTGCAGGTCTGCACGCAGTGAAGCGCAGCGGAATGCAGGAAGATTGGGGAAGCCTGATTTTTCGATTGCGAGGGGAAAGAGGCAGAGCCTCTTTTGTCCCCTGCCCCTGATGCAAACAATGCGCGGCCGCCATGACGGCCGCTCTGCATCGATCAGGTCCGAGGCGAAACCGCGTAACCCGATGAACGCTGTAGGTTAGCCGAGGACCTGTCTTTAGGGCGACAACGCCGCATATTGTACGGCTGCCGATAAGGACATATCCTGTCCCGGCTAAACTGGGCAGGAGATTGAATGAACGATCCGCAGGAAATGGCCGAACAGACGAAACTGGCCAAATATCTCGTGCACCAGTCGCTGCCGCTTGCGATTACGACATCAGGGCCCAGTCGGCCCGAAGCTGCGATTTTGGCCAACTCGAAGAACGTTGTGGGAACATGGCTTGCGGGATTGACCAGGAAAGCGCCTGTTCGTGACATTGCGCTCCAATTTGAGGGGTGTTGCAATGAGTACGGGTATTTCGAGTTCGGATTTCGTCGGTCAATGGAGCCTGAGCTTTGCCGACATTGATTTCATCAATTCCAAACCGGCAGCGACAAGGCTCGGTCTGGCCGCGCAATTGAAGTTCTTCAGCACACGCGGCTTTTTCTCCGACGATGGCACGGCGGTCCCAAATGACGCAGCCGAATATCTGTCCGAACAGCTCGGCGTCAGTGCCGATGAACTGTCCGGTTATGATTTCGGCGGACGAACGGCCCGGCGGCACTGCGCCGAGATTTTGCAGTATCTCGGTTTTCGCCGCTTGAGGCGTGTGGACAGGGAAGCACTATCTTTCTGGATCGTCGATGAACTCTGCCCGTCCGGGCGATCCGTCAGCGCCATGCTTGAAGCCGTGTTCCTCTGGTGCCGAGATCGCAATATCTATGGCCCGTCGGCCAAGGAACTGGAGCGGCTGGTCCGCTCACAACGCCAGCAATATCTGGATGGTTGGCTTCAAGAGGTGAGCGCCGCGCTTCCCGCCGAAACTGTGGCATCGATGGAAAGCTCCATTGCTGACGCGGATGGACCGACCGGCTTCAACGCGATGAAGGCCGACGCAGGCCGAGCAACGCTGGACAACATTCTGGAAGTAACCGAGCGGCTGGCATTCATCCGAGAGCTCGATCTTCCCCGAAAGCTTCTCTCGAACATCAACCCAACCTGGATTGAGCAGATCGTTCGCCGCGTTTCCGGCGAAAAGGCCTCGGAGATGCGCCGCCACACGGAGGCTCGCCAGCTTGCGCTTTATGCGGTGTATCTGATGGCACGGGAAACGGCGATCACCGATGCCATGGTCGATCTTCTGGTTGAGACGGTACACAAGATCGGGACCCGGTCGAAGCGGAAGGTAATCGGCGATATCGCCAAGGACGTCGAACGGGTCTATGGCAAGGAACGCCTGCTTGTCGATATTGCCACGGCATCAATTGACGATCCCGACGGTCGCATATGCGATGTCATCTTTCCAGTCGCCGGCAAGGAAAAGCTGGCAGCGATCATCAAGGAAAGCAATGCCAAGGGCGCGCTCGACCGCCGCATTTACACGGTGATGCGCAATTCATGGGCCAATCATTATCGTCGGATGCTGCCGAGCCTGCTTTCCGTACTGGAATTCCGGTCGAATAATGTGGTTTGGCGACCGGTTTTGTCTGCCCTCGACTGGATCAGAGCGAGGCTGGACGACGGGTGCCGGTTCGTACTGGAACAGGATGTGCCGATAGACGGCGTGATCCCGGCGAAATGGCGTAGTTCGGTCATCGACGGAAACGGCCGCGTCAACCGCATCAGCTATGAACTCTGCGTGCTGACCCAATTGCGGGAGTGCATCCGCTCCAAGGAAATCTGGGTTGTCGGTGCTGACCGCTACAGAAATCCCGACGACGATCTGCCGAAGGATTTTGCAGTTCGGCGCTCGTCCTATTATGCCCGGCTGAACCTGACGCAGAATGCCCGTGAATTTGTGGCGTTGGTTCGCAAGGAGCTGGAGCAGGAGTTGTTGCTCCTGAACGAAACGATCCCGCGAAGCGAGAAGGTGAGAATCCTCTGGCGCGGGGAAAACCGGATTTCGATCACGCCGTTCAAGCCATCCCCCGAGCCGAAAGGACTGGCAGCCATCAAAACGGAGATTGGCCAGCGCTGGCCGATGACCGGTCTCCTTGATGTTTTGAAGGAAGCCGCGCTCGACACGGGGCTTCTTGACGCTTTCAAAACTTCGGCGTCCCGTGTTGCGCTGTCAAAGGCAGCCCTGGATCAACGATTGCTTCTTTGCCTCTATGGTCTCGGCACCAATGCTGGTCTGAAGCGGGTAGCCGGTGCCACCGCCGATGTCAGCTATGAGGAGCTTTTGCATGTACATCGCCGCTTTATTGACGCGGGCACTTTGCGGGAAGCATGCGCTCGGGTCGCCAATGCTACGCTTGCAATTCGCAACGCGGCGGTCTGGGCTGACGCTGGAACGGCCTGCGCCTCGGATTCCACAAAATTCGGAGCCTGGGACCGCAATCTGATGACCGAATGGCATGCTCGCTATGGTGGGCGCGGCGTCATGATCTACTGGCATGTCGAAAAACGGGCCACATGTGTCTATTCACAACTCAAACGCTGCTCATCGTCGGAAGTCGCCTCGATGATCGAGGGCGTTCTGCGCCATTGCACCGATCTGGAAATCCAGCGGCAATATGTTGACAGCCACGGTCAAAGCGCCGTTGGCTTTGCCTTTTGTCGGTTGCTCGGATTTGAACTGGCCCCACGCCTGAAGGCCATTGCCCGGCAGAAGCTGGCGCTACCGGACGCTGCCTTCAAGGCAAGATTGCCGAACCTGCTTCCAATCCTTTCCAATCCGATCAATTGGGAGGAGATAGAGCAGCAATATGACGAGATGGTCAAATATGCCGCCGCCATGCAGACGCGCACGGCCGATCCAGAGGCAATCCTGCGCCGCTTCGCGCGAGCGGAAGTGATGCATCCGACCTACAAGGCGCTCAGCGAACTCGGTCGCGCGGTCAAGACGATCTTTCTATGCCGCTATCTGCGCCAGGAAGCCTTCCGCCGGGAGATCAACGAAGGGCTCAACGTCGTAGAAAACTGGAACAGCGCCAACGGCTTTGTGTTCTTCGGCAAGGGCGGCGAAATGGCGACCAACCGCATTGACGAGCAAGAAGTTTCGGCGCTGGCATTGCATCTTCTGCAAGCGTCGCTCGTTTATGTGAACACGCGCATGCTGCAAACGGTGCTCGCAGAACCGGCTTGGGAAGCCCGAATGACGCCTGACGACTATCGAGGGCTCACGCCGCTGATCTATGCCCACGTCAATCCATACGGACGGTTCGATCTTGATCTCGACAGCCGGATAGATTTCGGCAAAACCGCCGCGTGAGTAGCGGCGCAGAAATGCGCGATGCAAAACTCAAGCGTAAAATTCCAACTTCTGTTGGGATTTTTGCGAAAGCTACGGAGTAGGCTGACTTTGGTCACGGTACTGACGTCGGCCTGTGGGAGCGGTGCGCTACTCGGCCACCGAGGCGATCTGTTCCACGATCGCCTCGGGGGCCGATGTGGCGGATGTTAACTGCGGTCAGACCGGCAGTCCGAACCGCTGCCGTAGACTCTTGTCGAATAGGGACGCGGGGACGAAACGGCGCAGGAGACTAATCTGACGCGCTGTTTTCCCAGCCGCATAGCGCCTCTTCGGAACCGGATCGGTCGCAGCCGTCAATACGGTCTGCGCTACCACCTCGGGCGCATCGCCATTCTCCATCTCTTTCCGTACCGCTTTATTCATGACTGCGCGCTCCGTGTTATAGATATCCAACACAGTATCCGGCTTCGCGAGATTCTCTTCGAAGGACGTTCGGGTATAGGCGGGTTCGATCAACGAGACACGAATTCCGAACGGGCGGAGTTCATGGTCGAGCGACTCGGAATAGCCTTCAACGGCATGTTTGGTCGACGAATAAAGCGCGAAATAAGGACCCGGGATGAGCCCTTGCACCGAACTCACATTAACGATTCTACCTCTCCCCTGACCACGCATGGTCGGCAGCACCGCCCTGGTCATGCGCAGGACGCCAAAGACATTCACGTCGAACAGCGCCTGCGCCTGGGCCGTCGAGGACTCCTCCGCGGCGCCGAGCAGGCCCATCCCGGCATTGTTGACGAGCAGGTCAATGCGTCCAGCCTCGGCAAGTACCCGTTCGACGACGTTCGCCACGGACTCATCGTCGGTAACGTCACAGGTCAGCATAGTAAAACCGTCGGATCGCCCCGGCGCGGCGCGGCGGCTGGTTCCGAACACTCGAAAGCCGGCATTCTGCAAGGCTTTGGCGGTGGCGAGACCGATGCCGGAGGATGCGCCGGTCACCAGGGCGACGCCAGGATTAGTCGTATTCATGAGGATCACTGCCTTTTACTCAATTGGTTTTGGTTTATCAGAAGGCCCGCAGACGGCCGCGGCGGAACGGTCAGAGCCAGCGTCGAACTTCCGTTTTATAGCGGCGGTAGTCGTCGCCGAACTTCCTTTCTAGATAGCGCTCCTCGCGGGCGATCACCTGTGTCTGAATTATGATCAGCACTAACGGGAGAAAGCCTAATGCGATCGGCCTGTCGAAGCCGATCGCAAGGCCGGCATAGATGAGCGCCATTGCTAGATACATAGGATTGCGGGTCCACCGAAAGGGACCTGTCGTTACGATGAGTGTCGTCGGTCGCGTCGGTGGAGCGTTGGTGCCGAGCCGCCTGAACAGCCCTGCTGCCGCAAGCATCACCGCAGCGCCAGCGACGAACAGCAGCGCGCCTGTCACGGCCAGCAACCGCCAGTCGATTCCGAAAGTGCGCAGAACGACGAAACGCTCCGCTGCTAGTCCCAGCAGCAGCCCTCCCAGATAGATCAGGGGCGGAGGGAAGCGCACACCCGCGCTGTCAGTTTCGACGGCCATACTCTTCCTTCCGATCTTCGCTGTAATCAGCCTCGTTCAGGCTGTGCAAAAGCCGGGGACGGCGACCTTCTGGAACAGGTGCGGTCTGGCTTCGACCGATGACGGATATGCTGGAAGTTTCGCGAGGAACGCGGGATCAGTGAAGGCGGGGCGGACCGCCTCGGTGGATTCCCACACCACATAGTTCAGGTAAGTCGGGCTATCGCCGATCGCTCGATGCAGTTGCATGGAAATGAAGCCCGGTGCCTTTGTTATGACCTCGGCAGCCGCCTTGAAAGCATCTAGGAAGCCCGCTTCGTCGGCGGGATCGACGACTGTGAAGAGGTTGATGAGCACGAGGGGCGCGGCCTCGATATTGAGTTGGCGGCCAAACGGAAATTTCTCGTCGAGAGGTATGAATGGTTTTGCAGCGGCCATGGTGGCGCTCCTGTTTATCGTGAAATTGAGCTAGGGTGATCGATGCTGCTTCCACTCAAGTGAGCATCGACTGCTGAGCGAAGATACCGGCCATCGCGCCTTGCCATGTTGCCGTAGTGACCGAGGGGATGCCGGGGTTGGCAAGGTCACCGGCGGCGTAGATGCCGGGCGTGCTGGTTTCGCGGCGCTCGTCGGTCTTGAGGGCGATACCCGTTGGCGTATTGACCGTGGCGAGGCCCAGGGTTTCGTGCAGGCTTGCCGATGGCTTGTTGCGCGGATGCGCGAATAGAATATCGACCGCGACATCGGGGCCGGTATCGATCTTGATGGTGGCGCCATGGCTCCCGTGACGGGCGATCCCGGTGATCCGCCCATCAATGACAGGTACCTTTCGGCCTGCCAGATCGGCCCGGATGTCGGGTGCGATGTCGTGGACATCAGCGAAGACCGTCAAATTGTCGGTCCAGTCGCGAAACAGCCTGACCTGGTTCATCGACTGCGGACCCGACCAGACAAGGCCCCAATGCTGGTCGGCAACTTCAAAGCCGTCGCAATAGGGGCATGGGATGACAGATGTGCCCCAGTTGTCGGCATAGCCCGGAACATCAGGCATCTGATCAACAACGCCGTAGCTCAGGATCACGCGGCGCGCGCTCAGGGTTTCACCATCGCCAGTGAGGACGGAGAAATTGTCGATGGCACCAGAGATGCCGTCGGCGCGGGCATTGACCATTTTGATAGCAGGGTAGCGCGCGAGTTGCTGCCGCGCCTCGGCCAGGATTGAGGACGGTGGCTTGTCATCGTGGCCGAGCATACCGTGCGAACGGCCGGCGAAGCGATTGCGCGGCAGGCCGGTATCGAGGACGGTGACTTTCCGGCGGGCACGGCCGAGTTGCAGAGCGGCGGCGAGGCCAGCAAAGCTGCCGCCGATGATAACGACATCATTCATGGTGTTAGGCTCCGAATTGGGGATAGAGGGGGCTGGATTAGACTTTCCGGTGGCCTCAGCAGGAGGGATTCCAATAGTGGAAATTGCGGCCAGCTTCAGCAGAGTTCGTCGTTGCATGGCACCCTCGTGGTTTGAGTTCACTATTCGGCTTGCATATTTCAGATACTTGATGGTATCGTAAGTTCAAATAACGATACTGTCAAGGATCGAAATAGCCATGAGTGAAAATATCCAGAGCCGACGCGGCCGGCCCGCCAACGAGGCGCTTGGTCAAACGATCGTCGATGCCGCGTGCGAACTGTTTGAGGAACTGGGATTTCATGCGGCGACATTGGACAAGGTCGCCCAGCGCGCGAAGATATCCAAGCTCAGCATCTACAAGCACTTCGAGAACAAGGAGGCGCTGTTTGGCGCGGCCTTTGCGGCCCGATGCCAGCAGTTAATGCCGCAGAAACTTTTTGAAGGCGTCGATGGTTCAGCCGAAGATCAGTTGATGGCGGCGGGATCGTCACTGCTTCGCTCGCTTCTGCGCCCCGACGTCCGCAATGTCGAAGCCATGGTCATGGC
>NZ_JACGXO010000013.1:0-93145 GCF_014138335.1 Phyllobacterium sp. P30BS-XVII | reverse complement strand
AGGAATTCGACAATCCGCATGATTCCGCTGATCATGACAGGCGAATTGCTGGTGCGCGCATATTGCGACGCTATCTGATAGGCGACAGGGCTGAGTGCCACTTTTTCTTTTGGCACAGAACCGGCACTGGACGCGAGATCGCGCACGGCATCCCGCGAGAATTTGGTTTCCCCTTTTCTGTCTTTCATGCTGCACCCTGAACATTTTTTATAGCTCCGTAATAGCACGGATATGATTAAAAATACTTGCATGAAAATGCGCGCTGCAGCGGCTTGGACTCTGGTTGACAACAACGGCGTGCCGCGCTAATTCGCAAATACAGTTGCTCGTGCAGCCACTGTCGTAGGCGTTACCGTCATCCAACGCGTCCTTTGCCGAGAGGGTCCCAGCTGGGAGTTCTCGGGGTAAGAGGCGCAAGGTATGATGCTATTTCCCCAACTTCCATCCACTCGCCGTTTCACGGCCTTCTCCGACATCGCTCTCGGTATAACCCTGCGCGCCGCGCGGGTCTGCGCCCCTGTGTGGTTCGAAGTCGAGACGATCTTCGTCCTGCGCTCTGCGGCGCAATTTGCGCCGCCATCTGTCCCATTGCCGAACCGCCTACAGACACGCGCGCCGAACGGCGGCGGCTGTCAACGCGCATTGAAAAAGCAGCCGCGCGATCAATCCATCAATCACCGCAAGAACGAAACAAAGGAGCAGCAATTATGCAAATGACAGGCAATACGATCCTCATTACGGGTGGCACGAGTGGTATCGGGCGGGCGCTCGCTGAAGCCTTCCATGACCGCGGCAACCGTGTCATCATCACAGGGCGGAGCTTGGCCGTCCTCGAAGAGATTACGGCGGGTCGACCCGGCCTGATGGGAATGCCGCTTGATCTTGGCGCCCCGAACTCTTTGGTTCAGCTGGAACGCGACGTTCGCACCCGCTTTCCCGAACTTAATGTGCTTGTTGCGAATGCTGGCATCTCTCACCCGGAGGATATGACAGACGAGAATTGGGACGTTTCCGCCGCTCAGTTGATAGTGGAGACCAACATCATGGGCGTGATGCGCGCGACAGCGGCATTTTTGCCGATCCTGAAAAACCGGCCCGGCGCGACGATAATGGCAACCAGTTCCGCTCTCGCCTTCGTGCCGCGTGCCGATTTTCCGACCTACTGCGCCAGCAAGGCGTTTCTGCACTCCTGGCTTACGTCGCTGCGCCATCAGCTCCGTAAAGTCCCCGTTGAAGTGCTTGAGCTTTCACCACCCTATGTGCAGACGAAGCTTACAGGCGCACATCAGATAACCGATCCGCGTGCCATGCCTCTCGATGCTTATCTCGCGGAGATGATGCAACTGCTGGAGCGGGGAGATCACCCAAGAGGTGAGGTGTTGCTCGAACGTGACCAAGCTCGACGCTGGGCCGAACGGGACGATCGCTACGAGGAAATCTTTGCTGCCATGAACCCGGCATAGCCGAACAAATTGGCCATCACGGTCTCCTGTGGGAGGCCGTGCTTCACGTCTCAGACCAGCGGGGGATTAAGCGCCGCAAAATATTCGCTCTCAAGCTGTGCGGCCATCGCCTTCACACTGAACCTTTGCCGCAATCTATTGCTATCAGGGAGCGCGGCGCGAAAGGCAGTCAGGTCGCTGAGAACAACAAGCATTTTCTCGGCAAGTTCCTGTGGATTTGGGCTCATCAGAGCAGGGGAATCATTGCCCAATATTTCGGGAATGCCGCCGATACGGCTGGTGATAACGGGTCTGCTGGCAGCCAGCGCTTCCAGAACGATATAGGGCAGGGCCTCTGCACGCGACGGAATCACCACGACTTTGGCGAGGCGGAATGCTTCCCGTGCCTTCATGGGTTTGAAGAAACGGATATGCGCGTCGATCCCGGCTGCTACAGCTTGCTTCTCAAGGCTCGCACGTTCCGCACCGTCACCCACGATCACGCCGGATAGTGCGCGCCCACTTGCGATGCTCGCTTTGGCCAGTGCGTCAATGAAGATATCCGGGCCTTTCAGGGTGCGCAGTTCGCCGATGAAGAGGAAGTCCGCCGCATCCTTATTGGCCTGAACCGGTTCAAAATCCTTATCCGTGAGGCCATTATAGATCAGCGCTGATTTGCAGCGCGGTGCGCCAATCTTGCTGGTGTAAACACTGCGTTCAAAGGCGGAAACAAAGATGATCCGGTCGCTCATCCTCTCCATGATCTTCTCAATGAAGAAAATCCCGCGCCCCGCCATTGTCTTGGGATCATAGTGCAGACTGCCGCCATGCGGCGAATAAAAACGGGCAACGCGATTTCCCGATAACCGCAGCAGCGTGCCGAATAGCCTGGCATAGGTGCCGCCCTTGGCGCCGTGTCCATGCAGGATGTCGGGTTGCATTGATTTGATTGTCCTGTACGTGCGGACGGCGGCGATTGCATCGCGCGGGCCTATCTGCCGCTGCATGGCAATGCGCCTAAGCCCCAATACGAGCTTGTCCTGCATATCTGAGAGCAGCGCTTCTTCGAAATCGCCGCCGGTGGATGCATCGCAAACGATACCCACCTGATGCCCTGCTTCTATCTGGGCATCAATCAGATCGCGCACATGGCGGAATATTCCTCCGACAGGTGCGCGAAAGCAATGAACAATTCGAAGGGACCGTTTGTCGATCATGCAGGAAGATCAGAAGAAGCGCTCACGTACATAGACTGTATCTCCGGGCAGGACTGGATCGGAAATGGTCACGCGGCCCGTCAGAATTTCGCCGTTGAGCTGGCGCGTAATATCCACATCCGCCTGATTGGCGCGAGCGCTGAAACCACCGGCAGCAGCAATGGCCTTCTGGGCGGTCATTCCGGGAACGTAGGAATACTGACCAGCTGCACCGACTTCACCCATCACGAAGATCGGGCGGTAGCGGTCAATTTCCACCGCAACATCAGGATCGCGCAGGTAGCCCTTGCGCAGCTTGGCCGCAACGGCTGCCTCGATCTGCTGAATGGTCTTGCCGCGGGCGGGAACACTGCCGATCAGTGGCACGGAGATATAACCGGCCTGATCGACGCTATAGGTATTGGTAATGCCTTCCTGTTCAAAGACGGTCAGGCGTATCCGATCACCCGCATCAAGCAGATAGGGCTTGTTGATAGCCTCATGGAATGCCGCAGGGGCAGGGCGATAACTCGCACAGCCGCCAAGTGCCATGGACACAACGCTGATCGCTACCAGAAAGATTTGCTTGCTGAACACCGTAAATACCCTTGCAACAATGGCGACGAATTCGCTCGACTCTGTGCGGGATTATCAGTTCATTAGGGTTAATGGCTGGTAAATTGTGCTGATACTTTAGTTATGCCGTGTTCTTGATAGTTCTGAATATTTTAACCCGCTGGTTACCATAGGTCTTTACCATTGCGGCATTCAAAGTGGAGTGGGGAATGCCTCGGGCTGGCTCTGTCGATAGTGACGTAGATATTGATATCGGCGCTCTCTTTGCCAGTTTGTGGCAAAACAGGGTGCGGGTTTTGCTGGGCGCAATCCTCCTGACATTGCTGGCATTCCTTATTCTTTCGTTCATTTCGCCGAAATACCGCGCCGAAACGCGCATTCTCATCGAGACACGCGAATCTGTCTTTACGCGCCCTACTGGCGATCAGGGCGACGACCGGCCAGTTCTCGATCAGGAGGGAATCAAGAGCCAGGTGGAACTCATCGGCTCATCGGATCTGTTGAAGCGGGTCATCGCAAAACTTGATCTTGGAAACAATGCGGAACTGGCTGCTGGTGCTGAACCTTCGGCGATCAAGCGTTTGCTGGCGGGAATCGGTCTTGCCACCGATCCTGATGCAACGGCGCGGGATGACTATATTCTGCAGGCAGTGCGGGATCGTCTGGTTGTCTACAGCGTGCAGAACTCTCGCGTGATCGTTATCCAATTTTCGTCGAAGGACCCGGCGCTTTCTGCCACCGTGCCGAACGCTATTGCCGATGAATATGTTTCAACGCAGCAGGCGTCGAAGTCACAATCGAATGCCGACGCCACCGGGTGGCTTGAGCCTGAAATCGCTGATTTGAGTAAGCGGGTGAAGGACGCCGAAGCCAAGGTTGCTGCCTATCGCAGCTCGTCCGACCTGTTGATTGGCCAGAACAATGCTGTTCTGGCGACACAGCAACTGTCCGAATTGTCTTCGGAACTGTCGCGCGTGCGTGCCAATAAGGCGGCAAGCGAGGCCAATGCGACCAGCGTCCGCACTGCGCTTGCCAAGGGCGCGCCGGTCGAGACACTACCAAGTGTCATGGCATCGCCCCTGATCCAGCGGCTGCGTGAACGCCAGGTTCAGCTCAACAATGATATCGCCGACCTCTCTGCCTCTCTATTAAGCGGTCATCCGCGCATCAAGGCTTTGCGCTCGCAGCTGGCCGATCTTAACCAGCAGATCAGGCTTGAAGCCCGCAAGGTACTCACAGGTCTTGAGAGTGAAGCGGAGACCGCGCGCCTGCGCGAGACAGAACTGAACCGCTCCCTGAACGGCCTGAAGGCACAATCCTCCAAGGCCGGGGAAGAAGAAGTCGAACTGCGGGCATTGGAGCGCGAAGCAACAGCGCAGCGGCAATTGCTTGAATCCTATCTTACCCGCTATCGTGAGGCGTCATCGCGTACCGATCGCGGTTATCTGCCGGCGGATGTTCGAATTTTCTCGCGTGCCGACAAGCCGATAGAGCCTTATTTCCCGAAAGTGCTGCCGATGACAGCTGCCGCTTTTGTCGCTTCCTTGCTGGCCTTGAGTATTGGAACGTTGCTCAGTGCGCTTTTTAGCGGACGGGCATTGCGCCCGGCGCAAGCGGCTCGCGCGAAAGCTGCTCCCGTCGAAACAAAGGTCGCGGCAACCAAGCCCGTCGTGTTGGCTCCGGTTGCAAAAACCATCACCGCACCGCACAAAGACGAACCGCCAGCGCCTGCCGTAACCGCACCCATATTCACGCCGCCTGCCGCAAGCGTTGAACACCCAGCAGATCATTCCGGTATTTCGGCCGTTGCAGACAGGTTGATGGCAAGTGGTGCGGCGCGCGCTGTAATCGTCTCGCCCGAGGGCGACGAAGCATCAGCCTTGACCATTCTGCTGGTGCGGGAACTTGCTGACCGCGGTGTCAGGGTTGTACTGCTTGATATGACCGGATCGGGCCAGATGGGCCGCTCCATGCTCGACGGTCAGGATCTGGCTGGCATGACCGATCTTCTGGCGAGCGAACAGCCGTTCAGCGAAGTCATTCATGCCGATCATTACTCACAAGCGGAAATTATTCCGCTTGGCACCCATGATCCTGCAAAAGCCATGCAGTCTATCGGGCGCCTGCCGATGATCCTCAATGCGTTGCAATCAGCCTATGATCTGGTAGTGGTGGATAGCGGACCAGCCACGGCGGACGAACTGAAGCACATTGTCGATGATGGCTCCGAGCTTGTAATGAGCCTGATCAACCCTGATGATGCAGACGTCAAGGCGATATCCATGGCGATTTTCGACGGCGGCTTCATCAAGCCGGAGCTTCTGACCCCATTCAAGGATGGTGCGTTGGAGCTTGATGACGGCGCGATTATCCGCACGGCGCTCTAATTACGCCCCAACAATCGGGACCGCATTTTCTTCACTGCCGTCCAGAGGCGCTCATTCTTCTTGATGCCGCGCACGAGTTTCCCGCGCGTGACGAGATATCCCGCATAGGCTTTGCCTCTGCCTGTCAGGCTGATCTGCGTGTCATAAACAGCTGTTTCAAGATCGCACCAGCTGCGCTTGTAGGGCTCGTCGCCAACGCCAAAACTGTAAACCGACAGGCTGGTTTGGCAGCTGTCCCTGATATCTTCAAAGAACAGGAATTCGCCGGGACTGGCATTGTTCAACGCGTCTTCAGTAATGCCGATAAAATCGATGAAAGTCTGGCTTTTTGCCCAGGATTTGCCAAGCACGGAGCGATATTGCCCGGCAACCTCAAGCGCCTTGAGCTGGAACAACGGATTTACCTTCCCGGCATGCCGCGCAAAAAGCTCTTTGAAGAAACTCTGGATTGTCTGTGGTTCAAAAGTATTCCTGATGCCGGATTTTGCAAATTTCACCGCCTTGTTTGTAAGGTAGTTCTCAAGCATGGCATCGGTTTCGCCTGAGGTTGTGGCGGTGACAATCCGGTATCCGCCCGCCTCTTCAAACTTGCGAACAGTATTGCGGTATTTTTTCCATTTCCGCTTGGCGTTATGGCGCTCGAGAACCGTCTGAAAATTCCGGTCAAGCGTGATGGCGAGACTGATATTGGCATTTTCCCGGCTTGGAAGCTGCAGAAGCGGGTTTTCATAACCATCCAATGTTGGAAGTTGCCGTTCCAGCGATATGAGGTCGATATCGGCCCGCACCCGATGCAAAGCATCGAACAGGCGTTTCAGATCATCACTGGTGATCTGATGCGCAGGAGAAACACCCGGAAAGTTGCAATTGGCATGCGGGCCGCCGGGATAGGCGGCAATCCGGCACGGTCCAATCTGGTTGATCTCCAGCGGCAGAACGAAGACGGCTGTTTCTCCCGCATATAGGCAGGCAAGAAGGCAGTCGCGATTGACATTGGATTGCCATAGCGAAAACCAGTCAGATGTTTGGGCCGGACCGAACACATGGGTTTCGGGAAGTGATTGCCACAACTCCGCTGTTTCGCCGGGTTCAGCAATGATTTTGGCATCGAGTCGTGGACGAGTCATTGCTGTTTCCAGTGAAAGTGGCGTTGCATCAAATGCCACCACATTGATCAACCTTATATAAACATTTAGTCTGCATGAAAGGCTGCTCAGAACCTCGTCTCATAATGCCTTGATTAGCGCGAATTGGTGAAGGAATGGTCCACGCGGCCGACTTGATACGGAAGGCTGTGATGCGACTGGCCTGGCATACGGGTTTTGCATCGACTGCGCGCGACCATTTTGGCGGATTGGGGTCTGTCATCATGCTGCATCGGGTGCGCCCCGATTGTATCAGCCCCTTGGGTGTCACCCGTTCTTTGTCCATCACACCAGCCTTTCTCGAACAGATCATCGTCTCATTGAAAGCCGAAGGCACTGAATTTATTTCGATGGATGAGGTGGTTGAACGCGTGAAAGCGGGAAGGCGGCCTGACCGGCGCTTTGTCGCCGTGACGCTTGATGATGGCTACAATGATAATTTTTACCATGCCTATCCGGTCTTCCAGAAGTATTCAGTGCCTTTCACCGTCTATGTAGCGCCGGGATTTATCGAGGGCGCTACTGTTCTGTGGTGGGAAGTGGTGGAAAGTCTCGTGGCCAAGGCGGACTTTGTGAGGATTCCGGGTGGCCCGGAATGGCGATGCGGTACGCTCTTCCAGAAAAGATCAGCATTTCATGCGCTTATGCGGTATTTCTCATATACGCTGACCGAAATCGAGCAGATGCCGGTTCTGCGTGAACTGTGTGAAGCCGAAGGGATAGTGTGCGGTGTGCCGCAGGATCGCGACGTCATGAGTTGGAGCGAGCTGCGCCAGATAAACAGCGATCCGCTGTGTACGATTGGCGGCCATACGGTTCACCACTACAACCTGAAAAAGCTGACATCAGGAATGGTAGAGCAGGAAATGCGCCTGTCAGCCGATATGATCGAAGACAAGCTTGGGCGGCGGCCGCAGCATTTTGCCTTTCCCTATGGTTCAGCCAAAGCGGCGGGCAAGCGCGAGGCGGAAATTGCCGCAGCTGAGGGTTTTCAGTCAGCGGTGACGACCCGGCATGGCACCATTCATGTCGAACATAGCAATAATCTGCATGCTTTGCCGCGAATCTCTATCAATGGCCGTTTTCAGAAGCTGGTCTATGCCCAGACGATGATGAGCGGGGTCACGACGCCGATCGCCAATGCGGGAAGACGCGTCATACAGGCCTGAATTCAGGCTTTCTTCTTTGGCGGTTTTTCCATCCAGCTGATGATGAACATGGCCGGAATAACCCAGAGCAGGCCGGTTCCAAGAAAATAAATCAGGTGAATCCACGGGCTGGCATTGGCAAGCAGCGCCACCGCAAAAATCGTAGCGACAATGGCGTAGACGCAAACCAGAGTGACCAGCAGGACGGTTCCGATAAGTTTCTTGAGCCGTACAGGCATTCATCCACTCCAATCGAGATCATTATTCTTTTGGCGACTGGTCTACCGGGTTAAACCGCATGCGCAAAGCAAAAAAGCCCACCGTGGGTTAAAAACGCGACGGCTTGTCGCGTAACTCCCGCTTGTCATGCGGGTGCTTATGCTGCACCTATCCGCTCAGGCCGTAAACGCATCGATATGGTCGAAAGCCTCATACCAGTTCGACTCGATTGATGAGTTTACGGCCTGATGACAGGAGTATTTTGAATGGCTGCCCACACCATGTCCGAAGGCGCTGTGTCCTCCGCCCGGGATCGCGAAGCCCGCAACCGCAGAATGATCCGCATCTGGCTTTATCTCGTGCTGATAGTGCTCGCGACGATTGTATTGGTTGGTGGCGCGACACGCATGACTGGTTCAGGTCTTTCAATCACCGAATGGAAGCCAATCCATGGCATTATTCCACCACTGAGCCATGAGCAGTGGCTTGAGGAGTTCGACAAATACAAGCTTATTCCTCAGTATGAGCAACTCAACAAGGGCATGAGTCTGGGTGAATTCCAGCGCATTTTCTGGTGGGAGTGGTCACACCGCTTTCTGGCGCGGGGTGTTGGCTTTCTTGTGGCCATTCCGCTTGCCTTTTTCTGGATCACGGGTCGGCTTGAGCGGCTGTTGCAACCTCGGATGATCGGCATTCTGGCGCTTGGTGGCCTGCAGGGTGCTGTGGGCTGGTGGATGGTGGCCTCCGGCTTGAGTGGACGCGTGGATGTCAGTCAGTATCGTCTGGCAACCCATCTGACGCTCGCCTGCATCATCTTTGCCGCTGTGATGTATGTGGCGCGCGGTCTGGCTGTCTATTCCGAACGACCCGCCGACAGGAGCACGCAACGGCTTGCCGGGTGGTTGGTGCTGTTTGTCTTTATCCAGATTTATCTTGGGGCGCTCGTCGCCGGGCTCGATGCCGGGCTTTCCTACAATACATGGCCGTTGATGGATGGGGCAGTCATTCCCGGCGATATGTTCCCGATCCAGCCGATCTGGCACAATTTCTTTGAAAATCCGAAGCTGGTGCAATTTGTCCATCGCTGCTTTGCCTATTTTGTGCTGCTTGCCGCACTCTGGCAGGCATTTGCCACAGTGCGCCGCTTGCCCGGCACCACCCACGCGCGGCGAGCCATATTCATGGTTGTTCTGGTGCTGCTGCAGGCCGCCATCGGCATTACCACGCTATTGATGCAGGTGCCGATGAGCCTTGGCCTTTTGCATCAGGGATTTGCCATTGTGATTCTCGGCTTTGCCGTGGCTCATTGGCGCGCCACCAAGGGTGCGTATCCTTCGGAAGCAAAAATCGGTGCTGGTTACGGCGTGTAATCTGTATTTGCAGGCAGACTCGGTGTAGTGATTTGAGAGCTTCGCTGGCTATGGTCTGCGAAGCTTTCCCGCCGCTTCGAAAGCCAGAATCATGATCCTAAGTGCGAGACGCTCCACGGCCGCTGTGACAGGTCTGGCAGTCACGCAGATCGTCAGCTACGGCACACTCTATTACAGCTTCAGCATCCTCGAACCCGCCATGGCGCAGGAATTCGGCCAATCGCGTGAATGGCTCTATGCGGCATTTTCCGGAACGCTTCTGATTGGCGGTATCGTCTCCCCATGGTCAGGCCGCTGGGCTGACAGGTTCGGGGCAGGGCGGGTGATGACATTCGGTTCGCTCGCCGCCACCTTGTCACTGGTTCTTTGTGTTCTGTCGCAGAACTGGCTCTGGTTTGCTCCGGCGCTTGTGACAACCGGTATGGCAACGCCGTTCATTCTTTATAACACTGCCTTCGCGGTTCTTGTGCAGATCGATCCGCAGATGGCTTCACGCCGCATTACCTATCTGACGCTGATCGCGGGGTTTTCCTCAACCTTGTTCTGGCCGCTGGCCACCCGTTTGCTGACGGTTTTTACCTGGCGCGAGATTTATCTGTTCTATGCGGGCCTACAGTTTTTCATCTGCTTTCCTATCCATTTCTGGTTGTCACAGATGACACGGCGTTCGCCAAAACTGCATGGGGAAGTCTCTCAGGAACCAGCTGATGCCGTCAGTGGGCTATTGCCGCTTGAAAGCAGACGTTCGGCGCTGTTGCTCATCATGGCCGGGTTTTCGCTCGCAAGCTTTTCGCTTTCAGCCATGCTTGTGCATCTCGTACCCGTGCTTGCTGCTGTTGGCGTTGGCACGTCGGCCGTGCTTGTCGGTGCCATTTTTGGCCCGTCGCAATTTGCTGCGCGTCTCGTGAATATGGTTTTCGGCAACAAGCTTTCTGCCATGTCGATTGCAGTCTTGTCGACCGCGTTAATTCCCCTGTCATTCATGATGCTCATTGCCCCCGAACCAATGCCGCTTGTTGTCGGCGCGGTGCTGTTCGCCATGCTGTTTGGTATGGGATCAGGCCTCAACAGCATTGTGCAGGGCACATTGCCGCTCGCCCTGTTTGGTCATCAGGGCTATGGCGAGATTCTCGGAAAGATCACCTCGGCGCGGCTGATCGTTTCATCATCCGCACCATTCATTTTCGCATTCATCATGGAAAAACTGGGACCCACGCTGGCTTTGTCAGTTGCAGCAATGGTCGGCATTCTTGGGGTTCTTACTTTTGTGACAGTGGCAGGACTGGTCAGGCGCTCAATCCAGTGATGCCCGCACGCGCTGTACCGCCTTTGCCACGGTAAGGCTTCGTTCTGCTTCGTCAAAATTTTCATCCTCCGTATGCCACGACGCCGACAGACAGGCGTGGCTCATCGCATAATTGAGGATGGTGCGGATATCCCGGTTGAATGCGCGGGAGAAGGTAAGCGCCATCGTGGCAATGCGCTGCTCACTGGCGCGCAAATCCTGCCGCTCCAACGGATTGTAGAACATATTGGCCGCGTCATACATCGGGTCGCCCAGAAGCCCCTTGGGATCGATGACCAGCCAGCCGCGATCCCCCAGCAGAATATTCTCATGATGGATATCGCCATGCAGTGGCTGAACATCCAGTGGGTTATCAAGCAGATGGTCAACCACCTTCGCCGCTTCGACAAAAAGACTGTCTGTGGCATTCTGCTGATCAATTGCCGCTTTCAGGAACAGGCTGGCAAACTGTTCGCGCAGCGGGCGCAGGTCCGGTGCAAAGGGTCTGTTGTTGCCGCTATTGTTCAAAAGCTTCAACATCACATCAACCGCGATAGCCGTGGCGGCATCATCGCCATGTTCATCGAGATGGTCGAGCAGGGTGCGGCTGCCGGCATATTCGAGTAGCAGCAGATTGTCCTTCTCTGCCAGCACACGGATGGCTCCCTTGCCATCGTGCCAGTCGAGATAATGCACGCCGCGCAGTTCTTCCTGCACGCCGGTTGCATTGAGCGCCTTGACGATAGCGGGCGTACCATTGTCCAGCCGCACCTTGATGATGCGGCTGGTATGGGTTTCAACGATCAATTCAGGCGAGGAGACCTGCCATTCCGTAGGAAAAATCTCCGGAATGCGATCAGCCATTGTTCAGCATGAGGTCCAGATTTTGCACCGCCGCACCCGAGGCGCCCTTGCCGAGATTGTCGAGCACAGCGACGAGATTGACCTCTCCCTGACCCGGCGTGCCCAGCACGAACAGCTTCATAATGTCTGTATCGCGCAGTTCCTCCGCGTCGATCCTTGCCAATGCTGCACTTTCCGCCAGCGGCACGACCTGAACAATGTTCTGGCCGTCATAATGTGCTTGCAAGGCTGCGTGGATGGTTTCAAGCGAGGCATTGCCGTTGAGATCACCGGTGAATAACGGGACCTGAACGATCATACCCTGCGCAAAGCGGCCAACACTGGGGCTGAAAATCGGACGCCGGTCCAGATGACCATGGGTCTGCAACTCGGGTACATGCTTGTGCTTGAGCGGCAGACCGTAAAGGAAGTTATTGGCGCTGATATGATCAGGATTAGCAGGGTCTTCCATCTGTGCGATCATCTGCTTGCCGCCGCCGGTATAGCCGGACACCGCATTAACAGTGATTGGGTAATCGCCGGGGAGAATACCCGCATCGCGCAAGGGACGAACCAGTGAAATCGCACCAGTCGGATAGCAGCCGGGATTGGCCACCAGCCGCGCATCGGAAATCTTCTGCCGCTGGGCGCGATCAAGTTCAGCAAAGCCATAGGCCCAATCCGGGTGAATCCGGTGCGCCGTTGATGTATCGATAATGCGCGTGGAGTTATGCCCTTCAAGAATAGACACAGCTTCCTTCGATGCATCATCAGGCAGGCAGAGAATGGCCACATCAGCGCCCTTCAGGAAATCGGCGCGCAGATCCTTGTTGCGCCGCTCAGCTTCCGGAATGGACAGCACTTCAAGATCATGACGGCCCGCAAGCCGCGTCCGGATTTGTAGTCCCGTGGTGCCGTGTTCGCCGTCGATAAAGATTTTCGGTTTCATGTGAGATGCCCTTAGAGCTTGGTATTCAGTGAGTTAGCGAGAAAACCGGATTCAACATATAAGAACCCTGAATCAAATTATCAGCTTCATCGCTTGGCTTTTTTCTCCGCAAGAATACCAAGATAGTACATCGCTATTGTGGCACCCGCGATTGCCGTTACATCCGCATGGTCATAAGCAGGTGCGACTTCAACCACGTCCGCTCCGACAATGTTGAGTTCTGTCAGATGCCGTAGCACGGAAAGGATTTTAGCCGAGGACGGACCACCAGCAACCGGCGTGCCGGTTCCGGGCGCAAATGCCGGATCAAGGCAATCAATGTCAAAGGTGAGGTAGACAGGCTTGCCCGCGGTGCGTTTGATGATCGCCTTGGCAATTTCGGCGGCAGACATTTCTTCCACTTCATAGCCATAAACGATCTGCAAGCCGCAATCATCTGGCGCATGGGTGCGGATACCCACCTGAATCGAATGGGCAGGATCGATAACGCCGTCGCGCGCCGCCCGCCCGACAAATGAGCCGTGATCGATGCGCTTGCCGTCGTCATACCATGTGTCCTGATGTGCATCGAACTGCACCAGTGCAACCGGACCATGCTTGGCCGCGTGCGCTTTCAGAATAGGCCATGTTACAAAGTGATCGCCGCCCATGGAGAGCAGGAATGCACCTGATTTGATGATTTTGGCTGCTTCCCGCTCAATCGTTGCAGGGGTTTTCTGGTGATTGCCATAGTCAAGCAGGCAATCGCCATAATCAATTACGGCGAGGTCTTCAAACAGATCGCGCTGGAACGGATATTGCGGATCATTGTCAAAAATTGCCGATGCCCGCCGGATCGCCTGCGGGCCAAACCGCGCACCCGGTCGGTTGGAAACAGCCGCATCGAAGGGAATGCCCCATACAACCACTTCCGCACCGTTGAGATTCTTGGTGTAGCGCCGGCGCATGAATGACAGCGCCCCCGCATGCGTGGGATCGCTCGCTGCGCTGGTCAATGTCCGTGCGGTGAAGGCGTGATCAATGGTCTTCGATGGCATTGGATTTCTAACTCCGGGGAATTCTGCGTTTTCCGTAGTGCGTGGTTCGACAAGCTCACCATGAGGGAGACGGGTAATGAAAGGGAACCATATTCTGCAACCTTTGTGATCTGCAACGTTGAGGATTATCGTTGCATCCTCACTCTCCCTCATGGTGAGCTTGTCGAACCACGGCGAAGCTACCGTAACCGCATTTATTGGCAACAAAAAAGCGGACCCGAGGGCCCGCTTTTTGTTCTGTCCAATTGAAACGCTGTATTAGCGCTTCGAGAACTGGAAGGAACGACGGGCCTTCGCCTTGCCGTACTTCTTACGTTCAACAACGCGGCTGTCGCGTGTAAGGAAACCACCCTTCTTCAGAACGCCGCGCAGGGCAGGTTCGAAGTAGGTGAGAGCCTTGGAAATGCCATGACGAACGGCACCGGCCTGACCGGACAGACCACCACCAGCAACGGTAGCGATGATGTCGTACTGGCCAGCGCGGTTGCTAGCAACGATTGGCTGCTGCAGGATCATCTGGAGAACCGGACGGGCAAAATACTTGCCGTATTCCTTTTCGTTGACGATGATCTTGCCGGAACCTGGCTTGATCCAGACGCGGGCAACCGCATCTTTACGCTTGCCGGTTGCATAGGCACGGCCTTTGGCATCAAGCTTCTGGACATGAACCGGTGCAGCTGCCTGCGTCGATGCGGCGGCAGTACCGAGATCTGCGAGCGAGTTGAGCTCAGCCATTCTTATGCGCTCCTTTTGTTCTTGGAATTCAGCGCGCCAACGTCGAGGACTTCTGGTGCCTGAGCTTCATGTGGGTGATTGGAACCTGCGTAAACGCGGAGGTTCTTCATCTGGCGACGGCCGAGCGGGCCACGGGGAACCATGCGCTCGATAGCCTTTTCAACGACGCGTTCCGGAAAACGGCCTTCGAGCAGCTGACGGGCAGTGCGTTCCTTGATGCCACCTGGGTGGCCGGTGTGCCAGTAGTAAACCTTGTCGGTAAACTTCTTACCGGTGAGTGCAACCTTTTCAGCATTGATAATGATGACATTGTCGCCATCGTCAACGTGGGGAGTGAAGGTTGCTTTGTGCTTGCCGCGCAGGATGTTGGCAACGATGGAAGCGAGACGTCCGACGACGAGGCCTTCGGCGTCAATCAGTATCCACTTTTTCGTCACATCTGCTGGCTTCTGAGTGAAGGTAGCCATTGTGTTCGTCCTTGAGATCATCCTTCATAAAAGAAGGCTTTTCTTGTTGCTTGCGTTGTGTGGATGGTCGCCATTCACACAACAGTTAAATGCCGCAGGAAGAACCTACGGCAGTCGAGGGGTTCAATACCGGCCTATGCTGATCGCGTCAAGCGGATGTTTTTCTGTTTTTTGACAAATACAATAATAAAAACAATGATTTAGAAAAAAGGTATTATATTACCACATAATCTTCGGCTCAATTTTCTGCGTTTTTGCTGCTTACAGGCGTGTTTTACGATAACGGGCTCATCAACGCGGTGGAATCGAATAGGTCGCGGTTGCATGGGCCACGAGTTCATTATCTCCACCATTGGTCAACGAAATATCCACCACGGCGAGCCGTTTGCCCAGCTTGAGCAGCTTTGCCGTGGCATCGATGGGGCCGAGTTCAGGCTTGCGCAGAAAGTTGATGTTGAGATTGGTCGTCACCGCCAGCGCTACAGGGCCGATCTGCGCCAGGATAGCGATATAGGCGGCAATATCGGCAAGGGCAAACAGCGTCGGGCCTGATACGGTCCCTCCCGGACGCAAATGTTTGTCCGCCGGGTCAAGTCGCATGGTGGCATACCCCGGGCCGGCGCCAGTCACCGTATAAGCCACGCCATCTGCGTTCACCTGCGGGAATTCACGCTCGAGAAAAGCTGTTAACGCTTTTACATTCATTGCAGTCCCCACAGGTACGCTCCATCTGTTCTCACAGCACATTCACTGATATTCCTAGCCATCCGTGTCTTCTTTGCAAGGAAGCCAGTCATGAAATTGCTTCGAACCACGCTGTTTGTCATCGCCGTTCTTGCGGCAAACTCTATAACACCGTCCTTCGCCCAGATTGCGCCGCAGATTGAACCGTTCAGCCTGCCCGTGCGGCCGGTGACACTCACGCAGGACATTATAAAGCGCTTCCTTTACAGCTTTGCCGCCGTGGGCGCGCAGATGAAGCAGGAAGCGGCAGGCAATGCCACTTCGCCGGAAGCGGCGGCGCGGTTGGACAGGAAAGCGGCGGAATACGGCTTCAAGGATTTCAATGACTGGGGCGAAACCACGCGAACGATCATGGTGACCTATCACTGGCTCACCAATCCTGATCCGCGCGAGGAGGTGGAAAAGGCGATTGCTACCATCCCATCAACGCCCAATCTCACGGACAAGCAGAAGGCCGATATGATCGATGGCCTGAAAGCAGGGCTGGAAGCGGTGGAGAAGGCACGGCCATCACCGGAGAATCTGGCTATTGTCAAAAAGCATTTAAGTTCGATCAAACCGCTTTATAAGCAATGGACAAGCCTCTGATTGGGGCGTCTGCGCATGGAAATGAGGAGCAATATGGGAGAAGTTCACGTTATCCGGAAGGATGAACCAATCATCGGGTATGAACTCATCTCGGGCGTGCTGCGCCTGACATTGCAGAATCCGCCAGCCAATGCGCTTTCGATTGCCATGATGCAATTGCTTCTGGATCATCTGCTCAGCGCGCGCGATGACAAGGCGGTCCGCGTCATCATTATCGATTCGGCGCAAAAGCTGTTTTCCGCCGGGCATGACCTGAAGGAATTGACCGCGCATCGGCAGGATGCCGACCGTGGGCGCGCATTCTTCGAACAGACCATGAAGCTTTGTGCCGAACTGATGCAGGCGATTGTCCACCATCCAAGGCCGGTGATTGCTGCCGTTGACGGCCTTGCAACAGCTGCCGGTTGCCAGCTTGTGGCCTCCTGCGATCTTGCCATCAGCTCCGACAAATCCACTTTCTGCACGCCCGGCGTCCATATCGGGCTGTTCTGCTCCACGCCCATGGTTGCAGTGTCGCGCAATGTATCGCGCAAACAGGCAATGGAAATGCTGCTGACCGGCGAGACGATCGATGCTTCGACCGCGCGGGAATTTGGCCTGATCAACCGGGTGGTGCCGCAGGAGTACCTGAATCCGATTGTCAGGAAATACGCCCAAACCATTGCAGAGAAATCGACTTTGACCGTTAAGATCGGCAAGGAAGCCTTTTACCGGCAGGCGGAAATGGGCCTGTCTGATGCCTATGATTATGCGGCTGAGGTGATGGTGGAAAACATGCTGGCTCGCGATGCGGAAGAAGGCATCAACGCCTTCATCGAAAAGCGCAAGGCTGAATGGAAGGGCGAATAATGGCGAGAATTACAGATTTTGAAAAAGGGCAGATGGATCGGTTTCAACTCCACGATTCGATTGAAGCAAAATATTATATTCACGAGTACGATGACAAACGGGTGCTTCAGATCTCCACTTTCGGACGTTCGTCGCGACAAGACAAAGGAAAGTTGAGTCAGACGTTTCAACTCGATGAGGAGTCTGGAAGGCAGCTATACGCGATATTGAAGCAAGCCTTTGGTATTGAGTAGATGTCGACGAATCACGATTATTATCCCGACGAATATATCAGCGGCATTCTCTCTTCGGTCAAAACCATCGCCATGGTCGGCGCTTCCACCAATGAGGTGCGGCCGAGCTTTTTTGTGATGAAATATCTGATTGCCAAGGGTTATCGGGTGATTCCAGTTAATCCGGGGCAGGCGGGCAAGGAGATTCTCGGGCAAATGGTCTATGCGCGTCTTGCCGATATCCCTGATCCCATCGACATGATTGATGTATTTCGCGCCTCCGATGCAGTGCCTGCCATTGTTGATGAAGCTCTGGCGCTGCGCCCGCTGCCGAAAGTCATCTGGACACAACTGACCGTTCGCCACGATGAAGCGGCGCACAAAGCCGAGGCTGCGGGCATTCAGGTGGTCATGAATCGCTGCCCGAAGATTGAATATGCGCGGCTGTGCGGCGAGATCGGCTGGAGCGGCGTCAATTCGCGGGTTCTATCGGCGAAAAAACCGCAGATGCGGCAGGGGTTCCAGAGTTTTGGTTTAAGACAGCCAAAATGATTTGGCGTTAAAGCCGCAATCCCATAGCCTCTGGCAAATCATTGATGACAGGGAGATGAACCATGGCGCATCGCGCACCCGGAATTGAAACTCTTGCCGTCCACGCGGGCGCCCAGCCCGATCCGGCAACGGGAGCGCGTGCTACGCCGATCTACCAGACGACAGCCTTTGTTTTCGATGATGCCGACCATGCGGCATCGCTGTTTGGTCTCAAAGCGTTCGGCAATATCTACACGCGCATTACCAACCCGACCAATGCGGTGCTTGAGGAACGGGTGGCGGCGCTTGAAGGCGGCACCGCTGCGCTTGCAGTCGCATCGGGCCATGCGGCGCAGCTGCTGGTTTTCCACACATTGATGCAGCCCGGCGATAATTTCATCGCCTCCAAAAAGCTCTATGGCGGTTCGATCAATCAGTTCGGCCAGTCGTTCAAATCTTTTGATTGGCTTGTGCGTTGGGCGGAGCCGGATGATCTCGCCTCGTTCGAAGCGCAGATTGATGACCGGACGCGCGCCATCTTCATCGAAAGCTTTGCCAATCCGGGTGGTATCGTCACCGATATTGAGGCGATTGCCGAAATCGCCCATAAACATGGTCTGCCGCTGATCGTCGACAACACGCTGGCATCGCCCTATCTCATCCGGCCTATCGAGCACGGTGCCGATATCATCGTGCATTCCATGACCAAGTTTCTGGGTGGCCATGGCAATTCCATGGGCGGCGTGATCGTTGATTGCGGCACCTTCGACTGGTCAAAATCCGGCAATTATCCGCTGCTATCCGAGCCGCGCAGTGAATATAATGGCATTGTGCTGCACGAAACATTTGGCAATTTCGCCTTTGCCATTGCCTGCCGTGTGCTTGGTTTGCGCGATCTTGGACCAGCTTTATCGCCGTTCAACGCTTTTCAGATTCTGACGGGAATTGAGACCTTGCCACTGCGCATGCAGCGCCATGCGGATAATGCGCTGAAAGTAGCCGAATGGCTTTCTACCCACGGGAAAGTGGCTTGGGTCAGCTATGCGGGACTTCCAAACGATCCATACCACGCGTTGCAGCAAAAATATGCGCCGCGCGGTGCCGGTGCTGTTTTCACCTTTGGCCTGAAGGGCGGCTATGAGGCGGGTGTCAAACTGGTTGAGCACCTGCAGCTCTTTTCGCATCTGGCCAATATTGGCGATACGAAATCCCTGATTATCCATCCGGCATCGACCACGCACCGGCAGTTGAGCGACGCGCAAAAGGTGGCTGCAGGAGCGGGACCCGATGTGGTGCGGCTGTCGATTGGTATCGAGACCGTCGAGGATCTTATCTCTGATCTCGATCAGGCACTGACAAAGGCAGGATGAACCCATGACACATTTTGTCCGTATCGATTTCGGTAACATTGACCCTGAACACGGCGCACCGGCGCCGGACCGGGTTATCTCCGGCGATCCGCAATTCCGCACATGGAACTGCGATGAGGCGGAAGGTGGTCTTTATGCCGGGATCTGGGAGGCAACGCCGGGCAAATGGCGTATTGCCTATGACGAATGGGAATTCTGCCACATCCTGTCCGGTCGCTCGATTGTCACGGAAGAGGGTGGTGAAGAGCGCCATCTGGAGGCCGGGGATAGTTTTGTACTGAAACCGGGCTTTCGCGGCACCTGGGAAGTGACTGAAACCACCCGCAAGGAATATGTAATCCGGCCGTGAAGCGCTCCTACCTCCCTCATGGTGAGCCTGTCAAACCACGCACCAAGCTTTGAACCGGGCAGTCTGGCACCAATGGTTCATCGTGGTTCGACAAGCTCACCATGAGGGAAAGGGGTTGACGGCGGGGGCGGGTCGATGATCGTTTCTCACCACTCACCACTCACCACTCACCACTCACCACTCACCACTCACCACTCACCACTCACCACTCACCACTCACCACTCACCACTCCACAACCAACCTTTCCAATCCATGGAAATGATAGCTATCGCGGAAGCGTGGGGGTTCCTTCAAACGCAACCCGGGCAGGCGGTCGAACAGCACTTTCAGCGAAACCTGTAATTCCAGCCGTGCCAGCGGTGCGCCGATGCAGAAGTGGATACCGGCGCCGAAGGACAGGTTTTTCTGGTCGGATCGTCCCGGCATGAACGATCCCGCATTGGCAAAGGCATCAGGATCGCGATTGCCCGCACCCAGCATCAGGCCGATCTGATCACCGGGTTTCACAACGATACCGTCGCCAAGATCGATCTCCTCATAGGCGTAGCGCGTGAACATATGCAGCGGCGCGTCAAATCGCAGGCATTCCTCAACGGTTTGCACCGTTGCATCGGTGTCCCGCAACAGTTCCGCGGCATTACGGCCACTTTCCAGAATGGTTTTCACCGCATTGCCGGTTTGATGAACCGTCGCTTCGTGACCGGCGTTGAGCAGTAGGATTGCCGTGGTGATCAGCTCATCTTCTGACAGTTTTGCTCCATCTGCTTCGGCCGCCAGCAGCAGGCTAAGGAGATCGTCGGCCGGTTCGGCGCGCCGCTGTCCAGCATAGTCGCGGAGAAAACCCGAGAATTCTGCAGCGGCAGCATTGGCGCTGTCTTCGGACTGCCGGTTGCGGCCATGCATATACATGGCAACCATCCGGTGCGACCAATCCAACAATCGCGGTGCGGCCTCGGTGGGTACGCCAAGCATCTCGGCAATGACCGTAACAGGGATGGGCGTGGCAAAATCCGCGATAAGGTCGGCTTCACCCCTGGCCTCGAACCGGTCGATCAGCTCATGCGCCAAAACCTCGATGCGCGGGCGCAGGCGTTCTACCTGCCGGGAAACGAATGCGCGATTGACCAGCGTACGCAACCGCGAATGCGTGGGAGGCTCAAGCTCCAGCATCGAGAATTTTTCGACATGATCGAAATCTTTCAGATGTGAGCGGTCGCCACTATTGCCCTGCGAATCCGCAATGCCATGGCGGTTCTCCCGGCCAAAACGTCGGTCGCGCAGCAATTTATTGACGCCGTCATAGCCGATGAAGCACCAGAAACCGTATTCCTCCCAGAAGAACGTCGATGTCTGCGCATGCAGTGCCGCGTAAGTCTCATAGGGGTCTTGGACGAAGGGCTGATCGTGCGGATCGAGTTTCAGATGGCGATTGGCAGGATTGAAGTGGAAGGGGGCGGGCATGGGATTCATGATTGATGTACCGTCAGGGTCAGGCAAAAGACAGGCAGAGGACAGGCTTGAGGCCGCTTTGCATACGGCGCCAATTGACGAAAGCAGAGCACTCGAGAAGGTCGTCATATGTACGGCGGCAACGATCCCGCATTTGAGCGATTGCATCAAGCTGCAACACCACGATGCCCCCCCTTTCGACCGTAACGGTGGTCATGCCGTCATCGGGTTCATCCAGCGATGTCATGCAATCGACCCACGCATCCATGTTGCGACCATAGAATGCAGGAAAACCAAACGTCGCGGCAAAAACGCTGTGAAAGCTGTCTTCATCGAAAATGTTTGAGCAATCGATGCGAATGGTTTCATATTGCATGCGAATCTTCCTCCTCCATAAGTCATAGCAGGACACAATCATGAAAATCACCATCGTCGGGGCAGGAATTGCCGGACTGTCCAGCGCATGGTCGCTGACCAAGGCGGGCCATTCTGTGACGTTGATCGAGCAGGGACCTATTCCCAATCCGCTGGCGGCTTCCGGCGATCACCATCGTATTATCCGCCGTGCCTATGGTGCCGCTGGTGGTTATGCCGATGCAATCTCGGAAGCCTATGAGGCGTGGGACGAGCTGTGGCAGGATATCGGAACGACGCATCTCGATCCGCGCGGCTTCATCTGCATTTCGCGACAAGCTGATGATGAAGCGGAGGAATATCGCGAGGGGTTGGAGCGCGGCGGTTATCCGCTGGAGATATATGAGCCAGCGGAAGCGGTGAAACGCTATGGCTATCTGGAAGAAGGAACATTCCGGTATGCATTCTTCTCGCCGGAGGGGGGAGCGTTGCATTGCAGGAAGATCGCCACTGATATCGCCCGCTGGCTGCGCGCGCATGGTGCGGTGGTTCTGGAAAATACAAAAGTCACCGCAGTTGACAGTGCCGCCGGATCGGTCGCGCTTGCGGACGGAACGATGATTACCGCCGACAGGGTTGTTGTTACGGCGGGCGCATGGGTCACAAAACTTTTCCCCGGCGTGACATCTTCGCTCACTACCTACCGCACTGCCGTCGTTTATCTTGAACCACCGGCGGATTTAAAAGCCGCATGGGATAGTTCTCCGGTTGTACTCGATGTGGGTGGACGCACGGATGGCTACATCATTCCCGCAAGTGGTGGCGGCGGCCTGAAATTCGGCTCTGGTCTGCACAAGCGCAAATCGCCTGATGCTGACCTGCGCCGGGTTCCGGAAGCGGGTGAGGGTGAGGCGATCCGCGATCTCTTCGCACCGCCTATGAAGCGGATCGGCGAATACACAGTCACCAATGTTGTCACCTGCGCCTACACGTTCACCTCGGATAGCCGATTTTTCGCGATGGACGAGGGGAAATGTCTGGTTGTCTCTGCCTGTTCCGGACACGGATACAAGTTCGGCGCGGCGGTCGGGCGGCGTGTGGCGCAGGCGCTGGGAACCGGCGATGTACCCCTGCTCAAGCGCTGGTTGCTGGCGGAAGCCGCTTAAACGGCCCCCTGTAGTACTCCGTCATGATCAGGAGTCTTGGGAGATATCAAGTCACAGTGAATCTGGAGACTTTCGGTGTGATTGTGATGGATGTGGAAGCCATGTTCCCTTAGTTTGGCCTTCACGGCCTCGATATCAGGCTGATGACGCCGGACCTTGGCTTTCTGCCACGATTCCGGTGTGAACACGCCGAGCGGGAGAAACCGCAACCTCTTCTGGCCAACCGCAATTGAGACATCGATATGCGTTCCATTAACATCATGTCCGTTGGCACCGAATATCTCGGCGATTTCTGAGCGTCGCTGGTTATACAGGATCTGAAACAGCTTTATTCCCATTTGCCGCGAAACGCGCCTGACAAGGCCAAGTCTCGAATGCGCCTGTTCGTAACCTCTGGTGAGGATCAACGTGACGCCCTCTGGCAATTCTTCGCGCACCGCAAGCAAGCGGTTGAACGCCTCGCGATCAATATGGACGTATGTAGAGGGCCAGCGCGGGCTTATTCTTAACCCTTGAGCGTAACCGGGTTGCAAGCAAAGCAGCCCCGTTTCGTTTGCATCATGGACATCGGAACTTATCTCGTGGGCCTTGACTCTCATTATTACATTCCGATTTCGGGTATGATTGCGAGATTTTGCGCGAAACCCCGGAGCTTCCAGCAATAGCCGATTTGGGTGATAAAGTGCAGAACATCTTGCGGAACAGGGCGGCAACACCCTATGTATCGAAAGTGTAATCCACGAATCTTGGGGCGTTCAAACCCCTTGTTCTCCAAAACGCTGAGGCCCACCGATGAGAGATCCAATCGAAACAGCAATGAACCTCGTACCCATGGTCGTCGAGCAGACCAACCGGGGCGAGCGGGCCTATGATATTTTCTCGCGCCTGCTGAAAGAACGCATCATTTTCATTACCGGCCCGATCGAGGACGGCATGGCGACGCTGATCTGCGCCCAGCTCCTGTTCCTTGAATCGGAAAATCCGAAGAAAGAAATCAATCTCTACATCAATTCACCCGGCGGCGTCGTCACATCTGGCATGGCGATCTATGACACCATGCAGTTCATCCGTCCTGCCGTATCGACCCTTTGCTTCGGTCAGGCTGCGTCGATGGGCTCGCTCCTGCTGACCGCCGGTGAAAAGGATATGCGCTTCGTTCTGCCGAACGCCCGCATCATGCTTCACCAGCCATCAGGCGGTTTCCAGGGTCAGGCTTCGGATATCGAGCGCCACGCCCAGGACATCATCAAAATGAAGCGCCGCCTCAACGAGATTTACGTCAAGCACACGGGCCGCGACTACGAGACAATCGAGAAGACTCTCGATCGTGATCACTTCATGACGGCACAGGAATCACTTGAGTTCGGATTGATCGACAAGGTGCTTGAATCCCGTGCGATCATCGAAGGCGACGCAAAGTAACCGGCTAAATGGCCGCACCGGGCCAAGAATGAACTTTTTTTGACCCGGATGCGGACTTTTTGCCACACAACCGGCTTGCATGCAGGCCAACAGACGTTACGTTAAGTCATTGGTGAGTAGAGGAAGCCTATTCTTCGAATTACTATTCGAATCATTCCCCGCAGGGCATAGTCCAAAGGGGGTGAACGGTTCCCGGCAAAACAGGGCGCCGATACTGAAAGGAAACTGCAATGAGCAAAGTCAGCAACGGCGGCGGTGATTCAAAGAATACGCTTTATTGCTCGTTTTGCGGGAAGAGCCAGCACGAAGTTCGCAAACTGATTGCGGGCCCGACTGTCTTCATCTGTGATGAATGCGTCGAGTTGTGCATGGACATCATCCGCGAGGAAAACAAATCCTCGATGGTGAAATCCCGTGAAGGCGTTCCGACGCCGCAGGAAATCATGGCTGTACTCGATGATTATGTCATCGGTCAGAACCATGCCAAGCGTGTTCTCTCTGTCGCGGTACACAACCACTATAAGCGGTTGGCCCACGCATCGAAAAACAATGAAGTCGAACTGGCGAAGTCCAACATCCTTCTCGTTGGTCCAACCGGTTGCGGCAAAACCTATCTGGCGCAATCGCTCGCCCGCATCATCGACGTGCCGTTTACCATGGCAGACGCGACGACGCTGACGGAAGCCGGTTACGTCGGTGAGGATGTCGAGAACATCATTCTCAAGCTGCTCCAGTCTGCCGACTATAATGTCGAGCGGGCACAGCGCGGCATCGTCTATATCGACGAAGTCGACAAGATCAGCCGCAAGTCCGACAACCCGTCGATTACCCGCGACGTGTCGGGCGAGGGCGTGCAGCAGGCACTTTTGAAGATCATGGAAGGTACGGTCGCTTCCGTTCCGCCGCAGGGTGGACGCAAGCATCCCCAGCAGGAATTCCTGCAGGTGGACACAACCAACATCCTGTTCATCTGCGGTGGTGCTTTTGCCGGTCTCGACAAGATCATCTCGGCGCGTGGCGAGAAAACGTCCATCGGCTTCAGTGCTGCGGTCAAAAGCCCGGACGAACGCCGTGTTGGCGCAATCTTTCGCGAGCTTGAGCCTGAAGATCTGCTGAAATTCGGCCTTATCCCCGAATTTGTTGGTCGTCTGCCTGTTATCGCGACGCTCGAGGATCTTGATGAAGCTGCTCTGGTGCAGATTTTGTCGGAGCCGAAGAACGCTCTGGTCAAGCAGTATCAGCGCCTGTTCGATATGGAAAATGTCGAGCTGACGTTCCATGAAGATGCGTTGAAAGCAATCGCTCTGCGGGCCATTGCCCGCAAGACCGGTGCGCGTGGCCTTCGTTCGATCATGGAGAAAATCCTGCTCGATACGATGTATGAACTGCCAACGCTTGACGGCGTGCAGGAGGTTGTGATCTCCGGCGATGTGGTCGAAGGCAATTCACGCCCGCTCTACATCTATGCGGAGCGCAAGGAAGAGAAGGGCAACGTTTCGGCGTAGAGCGTCGAAGCGATGTCAAAAAAGCAAGGGCTCCGCATCAGCGGGGCCTTTTGCATTTGTTGCTCGTCTTAATTGCGCCACGAAACAATATTTACGATTGATTAACTATAAGAGGCGCACAATTTTTGTGAGAGCAGCGTAGGCGTAAAAGCCCGAAGCGGGCAGTATCGCCCCGGTCGACCGATGATTTCCACGAAAATCATCCTCTTCAGAGGTGTGCTGCATCGCAAAAGATTGCGCTTGGACGTTGGTAGGAGCAGGATAGATTACGATTCTGTGACTGTGCTTGAAACCGGGGCGCTTGAAACGAGAGCCCCGCCACTCCAAGTAAAGGTTAAGCTGCACAACCGGTAGTACGCCGCTCTTCGCATGATCCCAAAAATGGTTCCCGATTTTTGGAAAGATCATGCAACCAAAGGGTACCCGGATGTGGCGATCTAGGCCGATTGGCCTGAGAAAGGACATGAAATGACGGTTGCAAGCAAGAAGACACCAGCGGGTGGGGAAAGCGGGCTTTATGCCGTTTTGCCATTGCGCGATATCGTTGTCTTCCCACACATGATCGTTCCACTCTTCGTTGGTCGCGAAAAATCCATTCGCGCACTTGAGGAAGTGATGGGCGTCGACAAGCAAATCCTGCTTGCCACACAGAAGAACGCTGCGGATGATGATCCGCAGTCGGATGCAATCTACAGCATAGGCACCATTGCCAATGTCCTGCAGTTGCTGAAACTGCCGGATGGTACGGTCAAGGTTCTGGTTGAGGGTATTGCCCGCGCTGAAATCACCAGTTTCAGTGATCGTGAGGATTACCACGAAGCCAATGCCACGACGCTGGCAGAACCATCAGAAGATCCCGTTGAAATCGAAGCGTTGGCCCGCTCTGTCGTGTCTGACTTTGAAAACTACGTGAAGCTGAACAAGAAGATTTCGCCAGAAGTCGTTGGCGCAGCCGGACAGATCGAGGATTATTCGAAGCTGGCCGATACGGTCGCCTCGCATCTTGCGATCAAGATTCCTGAAAAGCAGGACATGCTGTCCATTCTTTCCGTGCGTGCGCGGTTGGAAAAGGCAATGTCGTTCATGGAGTCGGAAATTTCCGTTCTTCAGGTGGAAAAGCGTATCCGCTCGCGCGTCAAGCGCCAGATGGAAAAGACCCAGCGCGAATACTACCTCAATGAACAGATGAAGGCGATCCAGAAGGAACTTGGCGACGGCGAAGATGGCCGCGACGAGGCAGCCGAACTGGAAGAGCGCATCAAGAAGACAAAATTCTCCAAGGAAGCGCGCGAGAAGGCCAATCAGGAGTTGAAGAAGCTTCGCCAGATGAGCCCGATGTCCGCCGAAGCGACGGTTGTTCGCAACTATCTCGACTGGCTCTTGACCATTCCGTGGAACAAGAAGTCGAAGGTCAAGAACGATCTGAACCTTGCCGACGAGGTTCTGGACGCCGAGCATTATGGCCTCGACAAGGTGAAAGACCGGATCGTGGAATATCTCGCCGTGCAGGCGCGGTCGACCAAGATCAAAGGCCCGATCCTGTGTCTCGTTGGTCCTCCCGGTGTCGGCAAGACGTCGCTGGCCCGTTCGATCGCCAAGGCAACCGGCCGCGAATATATCCGCATGTCGCTTGGCGGCGTGCGTGACGAGGCTGAAATTCGCGGTCACCGCCGCACTTATATCGGTTCGATGCCCGGCAAGGTCATCCAGTCGATGAAGAAGGCAAAGAAGTCCAACCCGCTCTTCCTGCTCGACGAGATCGACAAGATGGGCCAGGACTTCCGCGGCGATCCATCATCGGCTCTGCTTGAGGTGCTCGATCCGGAACAGAACTCAACCTTCATGGATCACTATCTTGAGGTCGAATATGACCTTTCGAATGTGATGTTCGTGACGACGGCCAATACGCTGAATATCCCCGGTCCTTTGATGGATCGTATGGAGATCATCCGTATTGCCGGTTACACGGAAGACGAAAAGGTCGAGATTGCCAAGCGGCACCTGTTGCCGAAGGCTATCCGCGATCATGCGTTGCAGCCGAAGGAGTTCTCGGTTTCAGAAGGTGCCATTCGTGCCATCGTGCGCGATTACACCCGCGAAGCCGGTGTGCGTAGCCTTGAACGTGAACTGATGAAGCTTGCCCGCAAGGCAGTGACGGAAATTCTGAAGTCGAAGACCAAGAAGTCGGTGAAGGTCACTGAGGCCAACATCAACGATTATCTCGGCGTACAGAAATTCCGCTTCGGCCAGATCGACGGTGAAGATCAGGTTGGTGTTGTTACAGGTCTTGCCTGGACTGAAGTGGGCGGTGAATTGCTGACCATTGAAGGCGTCATGATGCCCGGCAAGGGCCGCATGACTGTCACAGGCAATCTGCGCGACGTGATGAAGGAATCGATTTCTGCGGCGGCATCCTATGTCCGCTCAAGAGCCATCGATTTCGGTGTCGAGCCTCCACTCTTTGACCGCAGGGATATCCACGTGCATGTGCCTGAGGGTGCAACGCCAAAGGATGGTCCATCGGCTGGTGTTGCCATGGTAACAGCGATCGTTTCGATCCTGACCGGTATTCCTGTGCGTAAGGATATCGCCATGACCGGCGAAATCACACTGCGCGGACGGGTATTGCCGATTGGCGGTCTGAAAGAAAAGCTGCTTGCCGCACTGCGTGGTGGCATCAAGACGGTTCTGATCCCGGAAGAGAACGCCAAGGATCTGGCGGAAATTCCGGATAATGTGAAGAACGGCCTTGAGATCATCCCGGTCAGCCACGCCAACGAAGTGCTCAAGCATGCGCTGGTGCGTGCGCCTGTACCAATCGAATGGACCGAGCCGGTTCATGTACCGGCAGCCGCATCCACCGAAGATGATGCTTCGGCGCAGATTGCGCACTAATATCGAAACAAACAAAAAGCCGGGCAAGACATTGCCCGGCTTTTTTGATTCTATCAGTGGACGTTTCAGAGCGTGCCTGTGAGGATGCCGATACCGGCAAGGGCTGCAAGCCCGCCAATAAGCCTGACAACGTTGGGGCCCACGCGCTGGCCGATTTTGCCGATAGCAAAGCCAATGCCAATACCGGCGATGTGGAGCAGGGCGGTCGCAGCCATGAACCCACCCGCATAGGCAAGGCCACCGGCGCTCTCAGGCATTTCCGCGCCATGGGCGTAGCCATGGAAAACCGCAAACAGCCCCACCAGGCCAGATGCTATGGCAACCGGCGCCTGAACCTCAAATGCGACGGCTGCACCGAGCACGATGATCGAGAGAGCTATTCCAAGCTCCACGAAGGGCATAGTGATCCCGGCAACGCCGAGCGCGCCGCCGACAGCCATCATGCCGACAAAAGCGGCTGGAACGAGCCAGAGGGCGCGACCGCCCAGCTGAAAGGCAAAGATGCCGACGAGAATCATCGCAAGGACGTGATCAAGGCCGGATATGGGGTGGGCAAAGCCGTGGGTAAAGCCGCTGGTCTCACCCACGCCCACATGGGCATAGGCGAGGGGCACATGGGCAAGGGCAGGATAGAGTGTAGCAAGCGAAAAGACGGCGATTCGTGACGTGCGGGTCGTTACCATGTGTTGTTCCCATTATTTGGTTTGTCTCTTGGAAGGAGAAACACATTGTTGCCGCAGAAAATGATGCGTGCAATGAGGAAAACACAGGGCCTGTTTGATTGCAGCAGAGAAAGTCAGACAGCGTATCTGTCCCTAAGCTTCAGCCGTCATTGTGCAAGACCATGATTTTTGCCTGCAAACCGATTCTCTTATTGGGATAGATGCAGAAACCGCATCACGAAACTCAAAACCAGTATCATTCATGCAATCCAGCACATAGGCGGAGTTGCTGATAGATCAGGAGGTTTATTGAGGGGATATTCTATATTCCACAGTGGAATGGTGGGCGATGAGAGACTCGAACTCCCGACATCTTCGGTGTAAACGAAGCGCTCTACCAACTGAGCTAATCGCCCCTCACAGAGGGTGTGTGGGGAGCGTTTAGGCGTTTCGCGCGCTATTGGCAAGGGGGTATACGACACTTTTATGATTTGTTTGAAGAGTTTTTCACAATCGCATTTTTCGTGTTGCGAAGCGCTTGACACTCCCCTGCGAACCCCTTAAACGACGCCTCACACCAGATGAACTTCTGGTTTGCAAAGTGCGCGGGTGTAGCTCAGTTGGTTAGAGTGCCGGCCTGTCACGCCGGAGGTCGCGGGTTCGAGCCCCGTCACTCGCGCCACTTTTCTCTCAAGTAAGTCAAATAGATAGTTGCTTGATTGAAAAGTGGCGGACCCCGCAGTTTCAACTCGCTTTCTTCACCAGTTTCAACTTTTTATCTCATTCTGTTGGGAAGCGATATTCTTGCGACCGATCTTTCTTGATTCATCCGCTGCGTGGACCGAAGCCAAATTGACCAGCATATACGTTTTTTGCAACGTTTTGTTCTGATCAATGCTGTTACCCATCTTGGTAGCGATAGATTCGACAGTCCCGCCGTCCGATACGGCTTCAATCGCGCCAGTACGCCGCATGTCCATAATCGGCGCTTTTCTTCTTTACCGAGGACTCTGTACGCCGGACGTCTGCAAAGTCATCAATAAGACTGCTTTTCTTGTATGGAACGGGATTATGTCGGCGACCCCCCTTCAGTCCCGGGCTGCGCCACGCGGTCTAAAAATTGGAGCATCATCGTGGAGTTCGAAATCCAATCCAGCCATATATGTTTAAGCCAATTGCCGAGTTCGGCAGGACATAATCGCGAATGCTGCTTCTCCGGTCTTTTGTCGTCGGATTGAGAAGCTCCAATCCAGCCCCCGACGGAAACTGCATGCGACGGTGTTAGCGATCGGCAATATGCAAGCGCTGAACCAGCAGCCTCAATAGTTGTGAACAACAGTGCTCTCGCAATAGATGAAGCTATTAACTCTGCCGCGGCTCTAAATCGTTCATTGAGTGTCTCTGGCTTACGTTCCGCGATTCCGCCAAGGCCCCTTACAACTCTCTTGCTATAACAGAGACGATGGCTGTCATAAGAAAACAAGCCCGTGATGACATCGGATGCTAAAAAAACAGAACAAAAACAACAAGTAGGCATTCCCTTTAAAAAGGAGTAGTCCGGCAATCCGGCAGGTCGTCCCCAGGGCTCACGCAATAAGCTTAGCGAGTAGTTCCTGAGTGATCCTCTCGCCTCATGTGATTGATCGCGTCATTCAAACCGAAGTCGACCAAGTGTGAGCCCGTCGACCCCGCAACAATAAATCAGCCAGCATACTGCGATTGTGGAGGAGATAACGCAGGCGGGGCGCGTCATTGCACTGATCGAACTTTTTGGGAGAATGACGCCGGTTGAGTTTGATTCGCAACAATTATCGTCGGCTTGGCGGACACTTGGGAAATCATCATGAGTGAGCGCGCGTTAGACCTATTTCTGGAAAGTTATCCAATCGAGGAAGTGGTTAAGGTGCTTGGAAAGCAAATTCTCGATGCTATTAGGCAGCAGCTTTCCCACGAGGAGGGGTTAAGATACGCAATTGTGCTGGATCTGAACGAGGCAAATCTCCAATCGGAATTCGAGGAAGACTTAAAGGACTTAGACTACGGTGCATTTATTTGGTTGGCCATGAATAAACTCGAAGGCCGACTAGAGTACGACCGCGATCTTTTGTTTCTTTTGTGAGGGCTGATGACGCGAAAGAGATGGATGAACAGAAATCAGTTGCAAGACTGGCTGTTTGAAGTCGTTGAGCTTTTCTTTAGTTCGAGAGGTTGGGATATTGAACCAGTTTACCTGAAGACCTATTCGCTTTTGACGAACAAATAAGCGATGACGCCGCGAGCCGTAAATTAGCATTGACGCTCAAACTCATGATGTCTAAAGGGCACGATTGGTCAATTGTACTATCTATGGCCAAAGTTCGATTTGGGGTAGGGCAAGCAATATAGCCAAAGTCATGAGAGACTTCATCGCGAATTTTCGTCTTCTGATCGTTGCGTTATTCTCCACCTTGGTCCTCACAACAGCGGTCCATGCCGCCACAGAATTTGATAGTCAATGTCAGCGCCTTCTGCCATTGACCGACGATTTTGCCCGAAAGTGCCTGACGGAAGCGGTTCCCTTCTCGCGCGTGCATAACAAGACAGGCAATGAAGAATTCCGGGTTCTGTTTAGTAACGCTTATCCCAATTCGCATTTTATCATGGGATGCATGGTCGACTGGCAAAATCGGCTGCGTTATGTCGGGATGTATTACAAGACCTCACGGATCAACTGCCAGTTTTCAAGAGCAATCAGAGCGGTGCAGTGGATTATCAGGCAAATGTTGGGCTCGACGTTGCAGGTCGCAAGCAGATCCTAATTGCCGTGCAGCAGTTTGTTACAAAACTCATTCCAGAGCGATATCAGGCGGGTGCGCGCAACTGCGAAAAGGGTGACATTACCGGATGGCCCGTTACCGCAGAAAGTCCCGTTGTTACCAACACCCCGATTATTGCGTCGCCTGCATATGATAGCTTTTTTATCACCGCCAATGGCGGGCTGATCGCAACCCAAAAATATTATGACAATTACTGCAGTAGTTCGATGCCACCAGTCTTTGACGTTGAAGGCATTGTCCAAGAGGTATGCCGTCCCGCAATGATGCCCGCCCGCACAACCAAAACCGTTCCAATTCAGAGCAAGTAAAACATGTCAGAACCCTGGGCGCAGCTTGAAATCATCTAGGGCGGCGCTTCGGACGCAGCCCTTTTTCTTGTAGATAAGTATTTGATCCTTTGAATAGGTGAAAATTCAGTACATCCTTTAGAAAAGTGATTTGCGGCTGACTGGCGGCCTAGAGACAGGGAATACTCGCCGAGTGCATGGGAAGAACTTCACGGCTTCCCGCCTTGGAAATCTATTGCCAAAAATTGTTGTCAAACTTTTCTTTACGCCTGATCTTTTTTTCGAGTACTTTTACGGTCAAGCAAGTTCCGCATGTTGTCGGTAAAGGATGTTTTGGAATTTGCTGCGGCAGCGATCTGCGCTGCAAGAAATATTACGACCTCTCGAACGATCTCAGCAGAAGTCAAACCTTCTTCGTCGTTTTCTGAATGTTCGCCCGTTATTCTGCTATGAACGGACGAGCGGGTCTGTTTCAAGTCGGTGGTCAATGTCGATATATAGCTTCACCAAACAAAGGTTGATTAATCTCGGAGTGGATAGTACTGCCGTCACTGTTCTTACTCTAACGAACAAGAAGCTTTTTCTCCTGTTCGTGAATCTCGAACGTGCGTGCAGATCCAAGGATTTTGATAGCGTCTATAACCGGGTGCGCGAAATCGACGAGTACACGAAAACGATTGGCAAGAGGGAGCTCCTATACTTTGCGTACAGATACCTTCGGTTCACAGGCAATATGAGCATAAAGTATGAAATCCTACCTCCAACGGGTCGGCTTCCAGCAGGCATAAAGTACGAATTTGAATACCGTCCGGCAGTTGATCTGCGCGATATTGCTTTAGTTGAGTGGGCTCAAGATATGGCGGACAGACATTCTAAGCATTTTTGGAGAGCTCTCTTTCAAAAAGATAGGACGGCCGAGTGAGTAATTTCTGGGTTCGTAAAGATTGTTGCGCTTGTGGAAGATCAACGACAAAGGGACTGGCACATCCATGGCCGAAGTATTTCAATCTGCAGCATCCGTTAACTTTGCGGGTGATGATCTGGATGTCGAGTACGTAACGAGATTGATGGGCGCGCAACCGCACCTGGCCTACGAGAAGGGCAAAGATCACGTACTACCAAACGGAAAGGTTAGGGTGGCGCATACGGGCCTTTGGAATCGCAAAGTCAAATATCGATCTCTGGGCGATCTAAATGGTCAGATCGCCGAATTACTTGAGCCTCTCACGCAAAATCTCGATGTTTGGCGTCTGCTTTCCGCCAAATACCGCGCGCGTATTTTCTGTGGGCTTTGGCTGGATCGAAACAATGAAGGAATAGACCTGCAACCAGAAACTTTGCTTGCTGTTGGTATGCGTGGAGTCCGCATCGAACTTGACATTTATAGTGACAGGATAATGTGAAATAGGTTAAAATTCCTGTATATGGAAAATAATCCTTTCAATTTGGTGAGGAATTGCCTACAATGACGCCTGGATGATTTGATGTTCAGTGCGGACCTATGGATAGGGAACACTCGCCGGTCAAACCCAGCCCGAGCATCAGCTTGCGGCAGATGGAGGTTTATGCGCCTTCGATAGGAGAGTGAGAGAACTGCCAACTACTGTCAGAAGCGTAACCATAAACCATAAAATACCCGTCTTTGCATATAAACGGTATGTTACAGCGGTCGAGGATTTCCAATAGTTCTGCTTCGCTTGCGATATTGATTGAAAATGCGCGGCGCATACTGGAGGGGCGGTTTGGCGTTGATCGCGCGGAAGCTATTTTTTTGAGGCCATCAATCTTCTTCGGGAGAAAAACAATCTAAAGAGCTTCGTTCTGGTCCTTGTTGCGGAAACAATGGAAAAACGTGATGAATGGGGCCTGGATGAAGGAAGCGTGCCCCGTGAACTCATCGAACTTGTCGCGCATGAGTTTCGTTGGACCGAGTTGCGTGAACGGTGCGACGTGAGAATTCAGAAAATGTATGGCGGTGACAAAGGCCGGTGAATGATATTTCGTGGCACGTGCCTTTGGAATTTGACGACAATTGGTCTGATCGGGAATTTTATCGTCACTATAGTACGATCTTGGTGAGGTGAGTTTTATTCACCAAAATATCCCGTATTGCGAAACAGCGCAGTTCGGTTACGCTTTGCCATAGCCAAGACGCTGGCAGGTCGAATCCGGCTTCTGGAACCAGCTAGAGCTTTCCGCGCACATTTTTGCACGCGAGAAAGTTCCTCAGTGGCTGTTCGCTGACTTTAGTCTTTATCGGGCGCGTAGCTTTTAATGTTGCTTTGTGTAAGGCAGCTTCATCAACAAGGTCGATGTCAATGGTTGCCTTTTTGATCAAACTCTTGCTGATACGGCGTCCCACACGATTGGATGCGGCTTTAAACCGTGGAATGGCTTTGCGTTTGGACTTGTTGTTTTCTCCATAGGAGTCTCGGCAATCGTTCTCCAGAGAAAGACGTTTGTCTTCTTGAGGAGAGCGATCAGTTCTGATCTTAAAGTTTCCCATAGCGGCTCCTTGGTGTCAGCTAATACCAGAAACTTTTTGATCAGTCACTGTGAGGAGGCGACCAAGGTAGCAAGCCTAACCGGGTTTGGATTCGCTCCAAAACGGTTGCCCTAATTATCTACGCCAGGAATGCTACTACGGGACCTACAGGAACTACCTGTCCTTCCGCACTGAGCGCCGACATCACGCCTCTCAAGGCTAAATGCCGCAAGACCTAAATAATTGCAGTCAATACAAAACTGACCCGAGCCTGACAAATCCACGGCAAAAGGCAAACTCAGCGAGGCGGTAAAAACCTTTGTCGTGCAAAGCCTCCCTTACTTTGACACAACATCAATCGTTGTGGACACAGTCAGGAGGGAATTCGGACAAGCACTCGACAGTTAGTCGAAGGGTATAATCCGAACAAGAAGGCTGGAAGCAATCTTTCAGAGAAGTGGAAGGCCTTGTTTGAAGAGAAGCGCAAAAGCTTTGTCGAAGATACAGCGACGATAGCAATCTCTCATCATGCAGTCGGCTTCGTGCGCTACAGCGCATTTACTAACCGGAGCGAACATACCGGCAAGAACGGCAGGCCAATCCAGACCGAGACACGCTCATGGCGTGATGTACTCCGCCAAAAGGGCAGCTATCACTTCCTTCTGACTCCATCCGGCGATTGGTGCAACGGCAATTAGGTCAATCAATCCATCTTCAATTGCCAATTGGCAATCGTTGAATCGGTCGGTACAAATGCCTTTTGCCCTCAGCTTGTCGGTTTCTGCTTTAGATGTTTTTTCCCGCTCATACTCCCTTCGAAATGTTTGAAACTAGTATTGAAATGACGCGCCAATTCATCGACCTGTTACGCCGGAGGTCGCTGGTTCGAGCGCCGTCACTCGCGCCACTTTTCTCTCAAGTGAGTCAAATAGATAACTGCTTGGTTGAAAAGTGACGGACTCCGCAGTTTTCCGATTGTTCTTGCTTTTCAAGATAATATTCTCGCGCGTAATTTTCGTGATGCATTGTCTGCATTCGTGAAGACTGAGCTGAGCCCGTGAGCCTACCCCCAAATTTGGTAGATTCCATCATAAGGAGAAGACGAAGAACGTGGAGCAGGCGTGGATCAAGGATGAACCAGTTATCGGTATTTCGAGGGAACATAATGATGACTTGAAGATGACCGAGTTGTGCCCTGGGAACCAAGGCAACCTTTGATATTGCCATCACGTTCCAATGAACGCTGGAGCCGGGACTTTATCTGAGCCATTTTCGTGTTGTAGACGATATTCTTTATTGGGTAACATCACATTCAACGAGTTCCCAGTGAAAGCTATACCGGAAAAACAGGCCGCATGAGGTCAATTGAAAACGTAACACTCTCCCAAAAACTGGTCAGAACTTCGATCTCAGGTCAAGTAGCGTGGACACACAACCGCCCGCAGAATGTTTCTCCGGTCCGCCGTTCCTTGCTTAGGAACGTCTAGCAGATAGCTCGGAACTATTGCGGAGCGCACTTTTTCGGATGCGATAGCTTTGAATTAGCTTACATTCCTCGGACTATTTCTATTTTTTTAACATTAAACGGTGTCTGTTTTGGATCACGGCTAATCCAGACGGTCTGATCGTCTATGTTGCCTGGTATTCGGACAGTTACCCGTTCACCAATATTGAAATTGTGCCAACCTTCAGTGATCTTACCATTAATCTTATAGCCGATATAGACCGAAGAGGCGCTGCTTGACGCAAAGGAAAAACGCAAGGCACTTTCATTGTCGGACCTGGTAAGCCTTATGGATGCGGGTGCAGGGAGCGTAGGATCCCCTGTAAAAGCAGAATTATCAATTCCCGTAAGTGGAGGCCACGATGCAATAATTGTGCTGGTTTCCGCTGCAATCGAAGGCGTGACACTGGCATAAAAAGCTCCGGGAATTGGGAACATTGCTATCATGCTGTAAAAGGCCGCATTGGACGCTAATCCACGGATGCTCATCACTGTATCCTTTTGTCTCATTCAAACGTACAAAATTTAACGTTTTTAGCTTTTGCCCATTAGGCAGCGGGTGCTGTTAGACCATAGGCTGGACCATTTCCGCCTCCGCGCGTCAAGCAAACACCAGAAAAAGAATGATGGGCGGAACAAATCGGGAGCATACATCAATCCTATATGACTTTTTTGGCGATCAAGACATGCCAAACACGTATAGGACAAATTATAAGAACAAACTGGGCAAGATTAAGAATTGACCATGCAAAGATTTGCACAGTTTTGCAATGAGCAGTCCGTCGAATCCTGTCATTCGATCAGCGATAACTACCCTACGCTTATCGTCTGGATCTATTGCGATTGACAACGTGCCGACCGTCATTCGCCAGGATGATGATCAATCTATCAAAAATAGTACATCTCACCTGACGAATATCTGGCCTAAAGTTTTAGGAGTTTGCCTTTTGTAAGATGACCCAGAAATCGTTATGGTCTCTTCGCGTATCATAACAGCGAGCGCACGATAGTTTTACGTCACCTGTGCGATTGAGAATGTGGATAATCTCACGCATACTGTCCGGCGTGAAATACCAGGAATGAACATCCACATAATTGCCGTTTGCGTTCTCAAATACGTGCTTTGCTCGATCAAGACGTGGCAAGAAATCCTCATAGGGGTAGCCATGATCGCCGGCCCAATGTCGAAAATGGTCGTTGTGTGCCGAAAGCGCCAAATGCTCTACAACAGATCGGAACGGGTGGGTTGTTCTGTTCTCGTGATGAGCACCTAGAACTTCAGCTACTCCGCTCTCTTTCATCCAGTAGTCGTGACAGTAGCGCTTATCCGGTGCCATTACAAAATAGCTTCCCCCGGGGTGAAGCAAATTTTCGACGTCCTGTAGATGCTTAATCAAATCGGTCTGATGCTCGATGCAATAACTGCTGACAATATAATCGAATTTTGCATCGATAACACCTAGGTCGGCTACAGGCGACACGTAGTCGATGTGTGGAGGATTCGGCTCAGTCTGTCCTTGGGAAATCGCCCGTTCAATAAGTTGTTCACGTGAAAGAACATCGAAATATTTGACATTTTCGCCGGTCATGCTCGGTGAGAAATATGGCCCGATTTCGAGAACCTTTGCTGTGGATGGGATGAGGGTCAGAAAATCAGTGCGCGTCTTCAGCGCATTTCCGGGTCGTCCTTCAGGCACACCGTACAGATAGTAGTGTTGCTCCAGAAGTTGTGGCGAAAAATTTGCCAGCTCAGCGTTTTCAGATTTATATACTGCGGCATCGTATTCCGCCGGAAATTCAACCATGTATGCAGTCATCGCGTTCTTCCTCCATTATTTCTCAATCCGGCATCCGTCGATTTTTGTGAAAATGGGATGCTAGAATGCGAATCTCCATGCATACTTGCGATAGGTTCGTGATGAGTTTAACATTTGTTGTATTAGGCTCTCACTGAGACAGTAGTTTTGACTTAGCGCCATGATGCGTCGTCCGCTTTAACTCAATCCTTGGAAACTGAGGTTGAGTACCGTATAAATAAGGCGCCCAAGTTCTCCAAGGTTAATGGAGTGTGTGTTTTTCTTATGAAACACACGAGTGATAAGATTTAACTGTGCCTGCACAGACAGCGACGTTCTTAATATGGATATTATAATTCCCTATGTCCTGACAACAATCTTTGTTCGCTGTCATCAAACTCTCTAACCTCTGGCCCTTTAATATCTCGGTTGAACTGTCACAAAGTTTTCGGTGCAGATATTTATCGCTTTTTTCTCTCGGAGGCGGAATGCGTTTTAACAAAGGGCGATTCATCATAACATTGTGTCAACAGGCAGATTCATAAGAAAATGATCCAAACGATTCTACTACCTCGATTAGACAGAAGTTGAAGTTGTAGTTTTGAAGAAAATCTGCAATTGGGTTGCCTAGACATTTCAAAATTGGACAAATTGCGACACAGGAGTTAGTGAATGGCCGGTACAAAGCGTCTTGCCGTGGCATTTTTCTACGATGAAGATGGAATCGTAGATGACTATATGCCAGCCTTGGTGAAGGGATTCGAGCCGTTTGTTGAAAAGACTATCTTCGTGAGCAATGGTCCGCTCCATCGGGACGGCGAGGCGAAGATAAAGAAATGCGTCGATGAGATTATCATTCGAGAAAATGATGGCTTTGACGTATGGGCCTACAAAACTGCTATTGAATCAATAGGCTACGAAGAAATCTCCAAGTACGATGAGTTGATCCTCTATAATCATACGAATTATGGGCCTCTTTACCCATTGTCAGAATTATTCACCGAAATGGATAGTCGGGAATGCGATTTCTGGGGCATTACAGATCACGCAGAGATGTCTAGGAACCCGTTCACGCATAGTGGGGTGTTACCGTACCATATTAACTCACATTTTATTGCCGTTCGGCGGCCGATGCTCCAGTCCTCCTCCTTTAAGCACTATTGGGCAAACATGCCTGAAATCGCAAATTATACGGACTCAGTAGTGAAACACGAGAGCCGGTTTACGAGCTATTTCGAAAAATTGGGCTTCAAATCTTCTGTTTATTTATCTTGCCGTGATATCGGCGGCGATTATCCTCTCATGCTGCGCCCTGACGAAATGATGTTAAAGCGGTGTCCCATTCTCAAACGCAGAATGTTTTTTGGTGACACTAATTATTTGGAAGTTAACGCGTCCGATACCACGCGCGCACTGGATATATTGAAGTCTACGTCCGATTTCGACTTGGGTCTTATATGGAAGAATGCGGCCCGTACGAGCAAGCTACGCACATTGAACGTAAATGCCACTCTCATGTCGATACTTGCTGACAAAGCTAGTGCACCAGCAAGAGCCGAACAATACGGGAATATCGCGGTCTGCGCGCATATGTACTACACGGATATGCTGCCGGAAATCTTAAGTTATACAAGTAATATTCCGGTACCCTACGATTTCATTGCGACCACGGACACGGAAAATAAGAAAAATGAGCTGATCGAAAGGTTGACGGGTTACCCCGGCATAAAGAGTATTATTGTCAGGGTGGTCGAGGAAAATCGCGGAAGAGACATGTCGGCACTATTCATCAGTTGTCGAGACCTCTTTCTTGACGATCGATACGATTATGTCTGCCGAGTCCATACAAAGAAAACGCCACAAGTTGAGGCTGCGCGCGGAGAGTTCTTTAAGCGGCATTTGTTGAATAACCTATTGGGCAGTAAGGGGTATGTTACCAATCTATTGAATATGCTGGTTGACAGCCCATGGATCGGCATCGCCATACCTCCAATTATCCACATATCGTTCTACACAATTGGTCACGCTTGGTATAACAACAAGTCGAAGGTGGAAGAAGTCGTAAAGACGCTGAATATTCATGCAAATCTTGATGATACAACTCCTGTTGCGTCATATGGAACAATGTTTTGGTTTCGTCCGTCGGCTTTGCGTAAGATATTTAAGCAGAATTGGAAATGGACAGACTTCAATAAAGAGCCCAACCATGCTGATGGCGGCATGGCGCATGCGCTCGAACGTGTTATGGCATATGTCGCTCAGGACTCCGGATATATCACACAGCATGTTTCCAGTGCACGAAGTGCTGCTCAAGCTTATGTGATGTTGGAGCACAAGGTCGATTTGTTGACGTCCGCGCTACCTACGAACTCCATCCAGTCGCAACGCAACATGATTGTGTCAATGTTGAACGGGGGAGGAAAACATACGGTAGGCAGCGTTAACCTGCACCCCGGTGTGCTCCGGTCAATCGCGATCCTGTGGCAGTCAATGCTGCTTTCATTTCGATGGCGTGTTTTGCGTATACGCCCCAAATCCTAGCTGACGCGGCATTCCAACATCTAAACGGCACGGCGTATGCCTCGCATTCGCTGTACGCTGCGCAAAGTATCTCAGAATTGTCTGCTGTAGTGTAAAGGAACCTACAACATTGGTCCCTTTACAAAATATTGACTGACACCAGCACCATTGCTGAATCACGATGAAACATCCTCATCTGAGACACAGTCTCGATAATAATGCCCGTCGTCCTTTTTATAAAGGATTTTCCATTGACAACAATCAGACGCACATCATAGTAGCTCGTCGGTTGTTTACTATATAAAATGGTCAAAAAGACCGGTCTAATTCCGCGCGGGGTGTTCTTTGTCTTATGTTTTTGATACCAGAGCGCAATCAAGCGATTTGGGTTTTGACGCGCTTGATCCCTCATTCGATCACTATGTTGACTTTCTTCGGCGTGGTTATTGGCAAGCACGAGGATTTACTGAATTCCGGCAATCAGATCTCATCGTTCAGGTCAATCTAACAGCGTTAAATTCCTATACCTCGCAACTTGTAGCTGCGCGTGCAGCAATGGCCAAATGGTCACAAATGCTCCCGGTTACTTTCCAGGAGGTTTTTAGCGGGGCAACTGATGTCAATTTCGGCAATAGTGACACCGGTGCTTATTTTGATAGTAGTACTCATCTTCTGAACGTTGGGCCTACCTGGTGGGGCGGTGACTTTAGCATCGGAGGTTATGGCTATCAGACCTTCGTTCATGAGATCGGCCATGCGCTAGGACTTGGTCACGGCGGGAACTATAACTTCAATGCTACTTTTGCCAGCAATGCGCAGTTCGCGTTGGATTCGTGGCAGTATTCAATAATGTCCTACTTTACGCCTGTTGAAGCTGGCCTTACATCCCGGGAATATTATCTCATTTCCCCAAGAAGCGCCGACGTTGAGGCTCTGGTCCGCAAATATTTTATGAATCCAGATGGCTCCTTCCAGCAGGTAAATATCAACACTTCTAATAATACATATGGCTTTGGCAGCAACGATGGGTTTGCTCTTACAAGCAGCGGTCGTCTCAGCGCAGTTGGCTTCACGATTCACGATACCAGTGGATGGGACACGTTGGATTTCTCTGGATCAACAACGGGGACAATACTTAGTCTAATCCCTGGTGCATTTTCCAGTGTTAACGGCTTTGACAATAATATCGATATCTATAATGGCCACAATGCATACCAAGGCGATTACTTTATAGAGGTCGGTGTTGGAAGTGCGTTCAATGACATTATCACGGGTAATGACGGCGTTAATGGCCTTTACGGGAACGGAGGCGACGATTGGATCCGCGGAAACGGAGGCAATGATTCCCTGTTTGGATGGACTGGTAACGATTCCCTGGACGGTAGCGAAGGCGACGATTTTCTCGATGGGGGTCCAGGCGACGATACATTGTATGGTGGAACGGGGAATGACAGTTTGAATGGGGGAGTTGGCAATGATGCAATCTTCTCATCAACTTATTATGGTTCTGTCTCAAGTGGCGTCAGCACTATTGATGGCGGTGATGGCAATGATACGATTCATGCCAATGGTCTTGATACAGTTCTTGCAGGTGCTGGTGACGACACCATATTCGGCACCAATAGTTATGGTGGCTATGTCTATGTGGATGCGGGGGCTGGGAGCGATCAGGTGGGTGGTACCGTCAACAGCGACATTTTGATTGGCAATGACGGTGCAGATTATCTCTACGGTTATGGAGGAAACGATGCACTCTATGGCGGCAATGGCAATGACGTGCTGTATGGAGGTCTTGGTGCTGACCGATATGAGGGTGGAGCTGGCGCGGATATCTTCCAGTTTATGAACGATATTCAAGCCAACACTGTTGAGGCCATCGCCGATTTCACGGCCAAACAAGATTTGTTCGCCTTGTCTTCGGCTTATATTGGAAAGACTTATGTTCAGGATACCGCCAACGGAGTATTCATCTCGGTCGCAGTTGGCAACAACTATTGGGGCACCATGGTCTACGGCACTCATGATGTTTCGGCCGTTCAACAAAGCTTTTTATATGTCTAGTATCCGGTAGCCTGTACCGAAACCATCGGCTACAGGCACCTAGCCACATCTGTTGATAGCGGGTGGAAAGAGTATTCGCCCAAAAATGTTTTGGTGGTTAGCCTGTGAAAAGTTGCGAGCATCGTGCTTGACTCACCGGGTCACATTGGTGAAAAGCGTACCTGCGCTTGAATGGATAATGTACACACACTTGGTCCGTACGTGAGGTGCGACCAGGAAATATGCACTTTTTATAATGGCCGGTAACAATGGTTTTCAGTTCCTACAACTTCCTGTTTATCTTTTTTCCATTGTTTTTTCTTACTTATTATCTATTAGATCCTCGCTATCGGAATCTGCTTATTCTTATCGTCAGTCTGCTATTTTATTCCATCGGCGAGGGCGAGCGTGTAATTATTCTCTTGATATCGATTCTTGGAAATTTCTCTTTTGGAGTGATCATCAAGAGATTTCTTGAACAGTCGAAAAAGGCAGCTCTTTCGGCGTTGGTTGCCGGTATTATGTTTAATCTTGGACTACTAGCTTACTTTAAATATATTGGCTTTGTCGGAGAGAACGCCAACCAGGTGCTCCATATGCTCGGTATTGAGCATATGCTCCCGGTACTCCATATCGCCTTACCGTTGGGTATCAGTTTCTTTGCCTTTCAGGGTATTAGCTACCTCATGGATATTTACCGGGGAACTATACAGGCGACGTCGAGCCTGTTTGTGTTCGCGACATATAAGGCGATGTTTCCACAATTGATTGCGGGGCCCATCGTGCGGTATGCCGATATCGCCAATGATATGGATGACCGGCGTGTAAAGGCCGAACATGTGTTCGAAGGCATTGGGCGGTTCGTGCGAGGGTTAGCCAAGAAAGTACTTATCGCTGATACGATGGCGGCCACAGCGGACACCATCTTTGCGCTTCCGCACGGAGAGTTGGGGTTGAGTGTAGCGTGGCTAGGCGTCATCGCATACACGATGCAGATTTATTTCGACTTTTCCGGCTATTCCGATATGGCCATCGGTATGGGGCGTATGATGGGATTTAAGTATCCGGAGAACTTCAATCATCCCTATATGGCCCGCTCCATCGGTGATTTCTGGCGCCGCTGGCATATAACGCTGTCGTCATGGTTCCGCGATTATGTCTATTTTTCCTTGGGAGGTAACCGCCGCGGCGCTGGGCGGACATATGTCAATCTGCTGATTGTCTTTGCGTTGACTGGACTCTGGCATGGTGCTTCCTGGACCTTTGTGATCTGGGGTCTATGGCACGGTCTTTTCATGCTGATCGAACGGCGGTTTAATCCTGAAAAATGGCTGATCCCGAATGCTTTGCGGCATGTGTATGTCATGTTTGTGGTCATGATTGGCTGGACACTTTTCCGGGCCGATTCCGCCGATGTAGCGAGCCATATGCTGAGGGCAATGTTTGGGTTCGGTGAAGCTGGCACACTGGCATGGCCGCTAGCTGCCTTTGCCAATTCGCTTGTCGTGGGCACGCTAATTGTGGGTGCTATATTCAGTATGCCTGTATACGAGAAAGTGAAGAAACTCGTACCGGGGAGTATGGTTGTACCAGGTAGCGTAGTTATCGCAGCAGTTCTAGTGTTTGCCTGTAGCCTCAAGGTTCTTTCCGGATCTTACAGCCCGTTCCTTTATTTCAGGTTTTAGAATGTTCAATTCACCGACAAGGACTATCATCAACACAGTATTTATCGGAGCTCTTTTGATTCCGCCTGCTGCTGCTGTTTTGTCTCCCCAATTCAGAACCTTTGTTAGTACTGTAATTGACAATCCTGCATCGTTTATAGTGCAAAAGGAGGTTTTGCGTCGGGCAACCCCTCTTTGGTCAGATGGTATTGCTCTCTACAATACGGCTCTATATCGCATTGGAGTTTCGCCCAATCCTAATGTGATGGCAATGGGTAAAGAGGGTTACATGTTCCTCGGCAATGATCATGTCAAAGCCTATGATCAGGTGACCAGACGATACAATCCACCCCAGTCCGAAATAGATGCATGGGTAAATACATTCGAGTATGAGCGGGATTATCTCAAGCAGCGCGGGATTCCTATGCTGTTTGTCGTCGCTCCCTCGACTGGTACTGTTTACGCTGACAAGCTTGCGCACGTACCCTCAGGCTTTTCAAACAATCCAACACCTTTTGATCGTGTGCTCAAGCTGACGAAGGAACGGGGATTGCCGTTGCTCGACATACGTAGTGATTTGATCGAAGGACGAAAGATTGCCGAGACCTACTCCAAACTTAATTCTCACTGGTCGGATTTTGGTGCCTACGTTGCTTGGCAGAAAATTGCACCGGAGATTGAAAAGATCATGCCCGGTGAAAAATTGGCCGGGGTTGGTGATAAGATAAAGGTTGAAACGATTAACGCCAACAACGAAGCGGCGGGTCTTTTGAATATCGACGTAACCAACGAGTGGACCCGTCCTGTTCGTGAACAGCCGTTCCCCACGTACAATGTTATCATGCCGGATGGCACACAGCGCCCGCTTTCTGGAGAAACCTTGACCGGGTTTCTTGAACTGCCACGCGAGACCTTTTCACCCAATGCGACCAGCAATCTGCGAACACTCGTGTTTACAGATTCCATGGGCGCCTCGCTGTCACCCTATTGGACGGCTTCATTCAAAGAATTGCTCCAGGTGAATCATCATGTCCAGCAGCCACCCGCAAAGCTGGATTTCGAAGGTACCGTTGAAAAATTCAAACCCGGATTTGTGCTCTATTTGATGACAGAGCGTTATTTCGGTGTGCCACTTGGGGATGTCGATGCGTTGAAGATGCGATCGTCGTTCGCCACAACGCCTGAGTTGACAACTGATGCTATATGGCCAGCACAGCCGGGAAAAAGCGAAGTCGTTTTTGCATCTGACACAGGACTATCCCAACCATCAACCATCAAACTCCCCGACAACGAGGCTGCCAAAAGATATCTCCAACTAACGATCAACGGAGAGGGTGACGGTTCTCTTTACTTGTCGTATCAGGTTGCAGGTGTGACTACCCAGGGTTGGCACGAGTTCAATTCCGGCGAAAATAGAATATCAATACCACTTCCGGGGCAAGTTGATGCAAACACGGTCTGGTTATTAAGGAACACGGAACTTGCGGCAGCTACCCTTACAAGCATTCGCGTAAGGTCAGTTTCCATTGGTGATTGAGTGTTGTCAAAGCGAAGCAATAGCACACGAAGATGGGGCTTTGACCTTCGTTATCCCATCTTGTTGGGTGTGCCGCGTTATTCGCACAACATGTGGCGCCTAGCTGATCTTATCTGTTTCGTCCATTTCTCTAGATTTGGTGATCATAGCAGTTAGGTTTAGATAATGCTCGTAGCTGTGTTTCTCGATTATTGTCATTTGGTTGATCATATTAGTAAGCCCAACTGCAAAGCTATCCATCCTTGAGCTTAGTAGATCAAAACGATGATATTCAACTTCAGCTAAGTTTGACACTTCTGCAGCAAGATTTACCAGAGCCATTTTTCCTTCGAGTTCAGTACAATAGGATTTCAAAACAGGCAGACATTTTTCTTCGGATATTTTACCTATCTGCCTCATGAGCGGACCGTGGCGAGCAACAAACAGTCCCCAAAATGGTTTGATCTCCGCGATATTTTTCTGATCATCATCGGAACCGAAGAACTGCGGAGAAAGAGCGTTCAATTTTTCAAACGACTGATCAAAATTACCTATCTTTGGTTTCTGTAGGAATTCGCTGAGTTGAAGAATTGTGCTATTTGGATCTTGCGTCACATTTTCGAAACGCAGGAAGAGGGGATTCGACCGAGTTGTTGGGTTCCATGCTGCAAAATGGGAAGACCAGGAACTGCTGAAAGGTACTCCGTCAATGATAAATTCCATAGGAACGATGCGATTGCCTTGGCGACCGAGGTAATGAAAGAACGATATAATCGATGATCGTCCATCTCGTAGCACGTAAATCGCCGGGTCATCCGTAAGTGGCTTTTGATGTGTTTTAATGATGTAAAGATCGGGTGAGCTGCGGGCTTCTTCAATTATGGCATGTCCATTTTTGCCAGTAACGTCGTCGACCAAGTTGTTAAGTTACTCATCTGGACCAAAATCTCTATCATCCCCTTCGTTATCTAGAGAGTAGGTTTCAAAGCCAAACCCATTTCGAAGAAGTAGACGAAGAAGGGGATTTCCAGAGCGGGGATATGAAGCCAGCATACGATTATAAATGGGAATACCTTTCGTCTCCGGAGCCGTATAGATCGACTTTTGACTCTCTTGTGAATTTTCTCTACTCGCTAACTGCGGTGAAAGAGAGGCTTTCCATCTAGGCGCCATAACGGCGTTTGATCTTGGCTATACATTGCGATGTCATTCTTGTTGGCATTGATGTTCATTGGGTAAACGCAATGAGTTGAGTGGATTGGTTGCCGTTTGAAGAGAGCAAAACTGGTTCTGGTAAAAGATAGTGGATTATCTTCCTTGACGTTTCCTGGCTGGCTATACACTTGTCGTACCTTCAGTTACGGATATGCGCCTTTGCACGTGTTCTGAAGAGGTGCAGCATCTCGAGTTTGATTTCTGACCGGCGAATTGGGGCCTAAATATTAGGAGCAGGTTTAAACTGAAATATTAGGAGAATGAACGTGAGTCATGGCATTTGTCTTGTCACGGGAGGCGCAGGTTTTATCGGTTGCGCGATTTCATCCCAATTGGCCAAGCTCTATGATCGTGTCATCGTCGTGGATAATCTTCATCCCCAGATACACATGTCTAAACGTCGACCGGACGCTCTTTACAAGAGTGTAGAGCTTCTGGTGGCCGATATAACTGAGCCGAAAACCTGGGACAGCCTGCTTTCAGACTGTTCACCGGAGACTGTTATTCATCTTGCGGCGGAAACGGGTACGGGCCAATCATTTTCGGAAGCGTCGCGCCATTCGCATACGAATGTCACGGGCACTACCATGATGCTCGACGCTTTCCTTCGGCACGACAGGCTTCCAAAGCGCATTGTTCTGGCAAGCAGCCGGGCCGTTTACGGAGAGGGCGCTTGGCAGTCTTTCGAATGCAACACTGTATTCTACCCTGGTCAACGCAGTCGCGAGCAGCTTGCCGCGTCCAAATGGGACTTTGACGGAGAGCCGCTGCCTATGCAGGCGGGATATGTTCGTCCATCGCCGGTAAGTGTCTATGGAGCCACCAAACTTGCCCAGGAACACATTTTGGCTTCGTGGTGCAATGCGAGCGGATCGGAGTTGATGATACTCCGCCTGCAGAATGTATTTGGACCAGGTCAGTCGCTCATTAATCCGTACACCGGAATCGTCTCCCTATTTTGTCGGATGGGAAAAGAAGGTAAGTCAATCCCGCTTTATGAAGATGGAATGATGTTGCGTGATTTCGTTCTCATCGATGATGTTGCTGCGGCTTTGATAATGGCCGCGCATAAACCTGGGATTATGGAAGGAGTTATCGATATCGGAGGTGGCATACCGGTGACTGTCAAGGACCTGGCGAAGCAGATCGCCGAAATCTACGCCGCACCGGAACCTCACTTGAGCGGCGATTATCGCTATGGCGATGTGCGGCACGCATTCTCAAAAGCACAAAACACCGGAAAAGGACTTGGCTGGGAGCCGAAGGCGTCACTTCAAAACGGTCTGCGTTCGTTGGTGGACTGGATCGAAAATCGCACATAATCGTGAGGCCGTGGATGCATTTTGGCTGATTGGATAGAACGCGGGAGATTTCAGCGGCGACAGGATAACAACAAATCGCCCGCTACCTCTGTCGACGGACGCCGAAAGTTCTTTCATGGTTTTTTAGCTCTGTAACTCTGCAACGCGGCGTGCAGAACATTTAATCCGGCCTGGAATGGAAATATAACGCTATGAGATCACTCCACAAAAAAATGACGCCCCATCATGGTCGTTGTGTTTTGACCACATGCGTCTGTGGCATCTGTTGTAATATGGATGAATGGTTGACTTACGCCTTTCGGAAATGGCATCTGTTCCGCACATTAACGGAAGGAAGCGTGGTTTGAAGTATCTGGTGACTGGAGCCAATGGTTACATCGGCCGTAATGTTGTTAATTCTTTAGTTTCTCGTGGTCAGAAAGTGGTTATTGCAACCCGCAGCAAGATGTCGCGGGATGATGGCGTTGAGGTATTTGAAGGCGATGTTCTCGTTCCAAATCCTGATATCTTTGAAGAGACGGGGCGACCAGACGTTCTGATTCATCTGGCTTGGGAGGATGGCTTTATACACTCCAGCCCCAAACACTTGGAAAACCTGCCCGCACATATCACGTTCCTTCAAAACATGCTTGCCGGTGGCCTGAGACATGTTGTTGGCACTGGCACGTCGCACGAGATTGGTTTCCATATCGGTCCGATTGTCGAAGGCACGCCTACTTTCCCTCAACACGCTTATGGAATAGCAAAAAATCACCTTCGGCTGGTTCAGGAACTGCTGTGCAAGGAGTATACTGCCGTCAACCAATGGGTAAGATGTTTCTATATTGTCGGCGACGACGCCAACAATAATTCAATCTTCAAAAAGTTGTTGCAAGCCGAAGCGGATGGAAAGGCGGAATTCCCGTTGAATTCGGGAGAGTTGCTTTTTGATTTCATCGACGTGGCCGAGTTGGGCGAAATGATCGCAGATGTTGCGGCACAGGATCAGATTACGGGTACGATCAACTGCTGTTCAGGAGAGCCCGTTACACTCAAGACGATGGTCTTGCGTTTCATTGAGAGTCATAATCTCAAGATCAAGCCTACGTGGGGTGCTTTCCCGATGAGAGCCTATGACTCTCGGGCAATATGGGGCGACGCGACGAAAATACACGCAATACGACAGGCCAAGGGCGAAGCACGCTAGTCGATTTTGACAGTAAATCTTTGGTTGAAAGCTCCGTGCGAGCGAGAAGCGCAAAAGAATATCTGGTTTTCATTCATCAATGGTGCGCATTGTTATCTGCGCGTCTCCCATGAAAATGCCGATTATGGTGTTGGGCATGTAGCCTCATTACGGGATTTTAACGGCGGAATGGCGTGTTGCATATGCCGGTTGCGCGGGTCTGCTCTGGTCCTTATATATCTGAACGCCTACACCAGCCTGTTTATTCCAGAAAATGCAGTTAAATTCTCGCGTCTGTCTTTCTGTTCTGCGCGGCATGAGCCGAATCAGAGGGAAGAAATTGTCATGAGCAGATGAAAACTTTGCTTGGATGAAGAAAAAACGGTTGTTTTTCTATGAGCTTACAGGCGGCAAAAATATTAAAGTAACTAGTTGTTGCAACCTTCGTGATACAACCGTAGAACATGAGTTGACGGGGGATATCAGCAGTGCGCGCATGCGCAAAAGCTCATGTGAGCACATGAGGAACCACAGAGTTGTAGTATACGTATGGGGGTGAGTGCTGTGGCTGGGTTGTATAATTTCCCAAAAACTACCGTGGAGAGTATCTTCAACGTGAAGCGCGTCTATAGTTGCACTTTTGTTTTGGCTTGAGAATTTAAGTCATTCCAAGCCGACACATATTTGCAACTGTAGTAATGTAAATGCATCTTGGGGTTGAGGTGGCTGGCAGGCTTGTATAGTTTGTGCTCACAACACAATCAAAATTTTAATTCGCTAACTTACACTGACCGGAAGCCAATTCATTGACCAAAGCCAGCGCGACTATCTCTATTTGTTTCAAGAAAAAAGCTCTCCGGAGTGGAAACTATATCGGGCGTTTACGATCGACCACGAATCTCTCTCGGTTTGCCATCGTTTCCGGGTTGCTGTCTGTCGGCCTGAATATATTCTTGCCCCATTTGGCGCACGCTGGCGACAATCAGTATTGGGATGGCAATAATGCTGGCGGGGGCACGACCCCCAACGGTACTGTTGATGGCGGGCAAGGAACCTGGGACAACTCCAATAAGAATTGGACGGATTCTGGAGGCGCGGCAGCCGGAACCGGTTGGAAAGATGGCAACATAGCAATATTCACTGGAACAGGTGATGTTGTGACTGTGGGGTTTTTTTCGACCCTTAAAGTTGGGGGGCTGACTTTCCAGAAGGATGGTTACAATATCAGCGGTGCTACTGGCGGCCTCGAACTGGCAAACCCATCAACAATTATTACAACAGATGCTGGAGTAAACGCCACCATAAACACTACAATCACTGGTGGTGACAATGCAAAGCTTGTTAAGGCTGGTGCTGGAGCCGTTATATTCTCTGGTGCGAACAATAGCTATAGTGGCGGTACTGAAATTCAGGATGGAACGATTAGGGTTCAGGGGTTTGGTACGCTGGGGGACACAACTGCTTCGACCGTTGTAAAGGGAACCGGTGTCCTTGATCTTGGCGGCACTACGCAACGGCAAGACCAGCTGAATGTAAGCGGCAACGGCTCTATAATAAGCAATAATCCTACCGGTGGCACAATTCGTGTGAACGACGCCACTATCAGTGGTTCAGGCACAATCGCCGATAATGTAACGATTAACACAGGCACCAATGGTACCGTCACGCAAGATGGCGGTACGATGGCGGGTACCGCTGATACCGACACCTATTTTCTGAGGGGCGGGCAGGTTTCAAGCACTGGCAAGATTGTTGACGCAAAGAATGTCAGTCAAATTGGCGGAACAATGGCCGGTAATGTCGCTACGAGGGATTATGGCCTTGGAGGCACTGGCATCGTTTCAGGAACGATCAACGCAATCGGCAATCTGAATCAATCCGGCGGGGAAATTTCTAGCACTGGTACGCAGACCGTAACAGCAAAAAAATATGATTTTTCTGGTGGCGTGTTGTCTGGTTCGGTAACGGCAACAGACAGCGCAACGATCAGAGGCACAGCTGTGGTGGCTAACACGGGCAATATTAACGCCACCAACGCGATTACTCAGATTGGTGGAACGATGGGAGGAACCGCCACAACCAAGGATTATGGTCTTGGCGGGGATGGTGTCGTTTCTGGGACCATTAACGCGAGTGGTACTATCTTTCAACTTGGCGGAGAGATCTCCAGCACTGGCACGCAAGTCGTAAAAGCGAAGAATTATACATTCTCCGCTGGCAAGCTAACTGGAAATGTTGCCGTAACCGATACGGCAACCATTAGTGGTACCGCCTCTGTCGAGGGCAGTGGCAAGCTCAGTGCTACCAATGAGATTGATCAGTCTGGCGGGACCATGGGCGGGACCGCCGTCACCAAGATCTATAAACAATCAGATGGAACATTGTCTGGAACTGCAAAGACCGACAGCTATGATCTGACGAATACAGGCAAGCTGACTGGGGCCGTTAATACGATAGACGCAAATATCAAGGGCAATGCGAGGATTGAGCAAGGTGCCAGTCTGATTGCCACGAACGAAGTGAACCAGATTGGTGGAACCACCGCGGGAACGATACAGGCGCCATTTTACAATCTGTTCACTGGTGGAAGCGTTAGTTCCACAGGTGCTATTATCGGTGGAAAGTTATTCAACCAGTTTGATGGAACGATGGCGGGCACCGCGAGCACAGAGACCTATAATTTAGTCAAGGGCACGATGTCCGGGAACATCGTGAATGCCATTGATGTCAAGCAGTCAGGTGGGACTCTCTCCGGTACCGTAAGTGCGCAGAATTTTGTTCTGTCAGGCAACGGACGTGTTGAGGGTAATGGAGCTCCAGGGACTGGAATCATTAATGTTCAGACTGCTACAATCAAGGACAATGGTGTTGTTGCAGCTAATGCCTTTATCAAGGCAACGACCAGTATAATCCAGACTGATGGCGAGATGAGAGGTGTTGCTGATACACCCATCTATAATCTGTCTGATAATGGCGAGATGTCCGGAACGATTATAAATGGCGTGAATGTTAATCAGAGTGGCGGCAAATTGTCAGCCGGAGGAACGGCGAACACGCTGAACTACAACCTTTCGAATGGCGATGTTATAGGAACAATTAAAGCGAGTGGCACGCTCAATCAATCGGGCGGTAATATCTGGAGCCAAACAAATACCGCAGCGAACTACGATTTGTCCGGGGGCAAACTTCGCGGTACTTTGCATGTCACCAATACTGCTACAATTAGAGATGATGGTACTGTATTTAAGAACGGTATTTTGAATGCCGATACCAGCGTCTTGCAAATTGGCGGCACAATGGATGGCCAAGTCAACACTGTTACGTACGGACAATCCAAGGGAACAATGTCGGGGATTGCCACAGCCAACAATTATTTTCTGGCTGGCGACAATACCAGTGTACTCACCGGTGATGTGAAGGGGGCGAATCTTTTCAGACAGACCGGTGGACTCATGCAAGGTTCTGTCGAAACTCAAAGCTATCTTTTGAGTGGCGGCACACTCTTCAGCAGCGACAGGGTAACAGCCAAGGCATTCGGACGGACCGGCGGAACGCTGATTGGTGATGTCAATGCAGATATCAAAGCCACTGCGATCGGCGGCACCATAGCTTCGTTGTCTACTTCGGGAATTGATGTTTCCAATACCGGCAGCGGAATTAATATTTCGACCAGTGCAAATGGAACGGTCGTGAATGGATCGGGCACAGCAATCACCGCACGCGAAACGACTGGTGACATCAATATTGACACAACAGGAAAAGTGTCTGGCGTGAGTGGAATCGATGCCGCGACCACATCGGCAGGAAAGGTGAGGGTAGTCACCAGAGATACCGTCGTAAGTTCCAGCGGCCCCGCAATTTCTGCTCGTTCGATTGATGGCAGCGTGACGGTCGCAGCTGTAGGCAATGTAACGAGCGGCGGCATCGGTGTATTGGCAGAAACACAAAATGGTGCGATCGCCGTTCAGACTTCGGGCATTGTGTCAGGCGCGGTTGGCGTATCTGGAAACGCGACAGGGACCGGAAGCGTCAACATAGTTACAAACAATGCTGTTCAAGGCACATCTGGCGCGGCGATTTCGGCAGGCTCCTTGAGTGATAATATTGACGTTGCAGCTCATGATCAGGTCGCAGGCGGGTCTGTCGGTATTCTAGGGTCATCGCAAACGGGATCTATCAATATCCAGGCCGATAAACTCGTATCGGGTGCAACGGGTATCAATGCCAATACGACAGGCGCGGGTAACGTCAATGTCAACACGAATGGCGGTGTGCTTGGCACATCCGGCCCGGCGATTTCCGCCGGTTCAGTTGGTGGACGGGTTACAATATCCGGCAATAGCGCCATCAAAGGCGGCAGCCATGGCGTTTTCGTCAAGTCTCAAAACGGAGATATCTCCGTCAAGACAGGCAATACGATCAGCGGCAATACGGCAATCGCTCTTGAAACGACCGGTAATGGCGCGATGGAGCTTGATCTTGGCGGCGCTGTAACCGCCACAGATACCGCGATCTCCTTCAAAGGCGAAACAACGAATTCTCACGCCTTGCTCGATCAAAACGTCACTGCGGGTCAAACAGCGCTACGCAGCAATAGCACCGGTGTGGTGACTTTCGACAATTATGCGACGATCACATCCTCGCTGAATAACGCTGCAGGATCAGGAAGCGCTTCCAGTCTTACGCTACTTGATAACGTCGCCGGTCAGGCGATTCTGAACAATTACGGTCAGATGCAGGGTATGCTTGCTTCCGGAGCAGGTGCGCAGACATTCGTCAACAATATGGCTGGCGGTGTTTGGGACATGGGTAATTCGGGCGTATCAAATTTGCTTGGCAGCAATGATGTCATCCAGAATTCCGGTCTGATCAAAGCCACCGGCAACACGCAGCTCAATGGGCTGGAGCGCTTTGAGAATAACGCAGGCGGCACCCTCAGTCTCGTCAATGGCGCCGTTGGCGACAGGCTGGCAATATCGGGCGACTATGTTGGGCACGCAGGTTCAAACATTGCGCTCGACGTCGATTTTGATAATTCGACGTCTGACGTTGTTACCGTCGGCGGCGTGTTGATGGGAACGACTAATCTGAAGCTTAACGGCTTAACCGCGGGCCAGGCACCAACAGCCTTCGGCAAGACGATTCTTGTTCTGGATGCTGCCAAGGGCGGAGATGGAACGGTAACTGTTGAGGGCCTGCCGTCGGGTGGTATCGTTCAGTATGATGTGGCCCGTATTGGTGGGTCTGGTAGCGATCCCTCGCGATTTGTCATTCGTTCTGGCATCAACGGCACCGCTGCTAGTAGTGTGGTCTCCGGATTTATCGCGGCACAGAATGTTATCGGTTCATCATTCTTCAAGCCATCGAGCGGTCTGATCTCGGCGCCTGTTGATCCTGACAAGAACCAGTTTGGTCTTGCTCCATGGATCAGAACCAATGGTGGTATGTCCAAGATCGATACCAAGGGCACGATCTACCAGCCGGACGGCACCGCTGTTGAAGCGCCGGCAACGATCGAGACAAGCTATTATGGCTATCAGGTTGGCCTCGACGCGGGCGTGTTCAATATTCAGGACACGGGCGGCAACGTCAATTTTGGCCTCACAGGTGGTCAGATTTTTGGTAAGTCCGACCAGAAGAATTTTGCGAACACCACCGACTTCAATTCGGTGTTTTACGGTGCCTATGCCGCCTATACAAAAGGGCCGTTCTTCCTTGATTTCCAAGTGCGTCAGGAACTGATGGATTATACCGTCAATGTTGATGATCCGGTCTTCAAGATCAAGAACGGAGATGTTGGCGGCAGGCGTACGTCGATTAGCGGTTCCACCTCCTATACGCTCCCCTATAAGGACTGGTCATTCATTCCCGCGACTGGCTTTACCTATTCAAAGAGCAGCACGGATGACCTGTTTATTCCCCATAATATCCTGCTCAACCAGAACGAGGCGCGCGTGCGCTTCTCCGATGTCGAGAGCCTGATTGGTTTTGGCGGCATTACCGTTTCCCGGAATTTCTTCTTCAAGGATGACCGTATCCGTCTGTCGCCTTTCATCACGGCAACCGCCTATCATGACTTTGCTGGCGATATTAATGCGACCCTGACAATGGATCCGAGCAGCGCCAATCCGGTTGTTCTACCAGTCAAGACAGACCGGTTGAAAACATACGGTGAAGTGAGCTTCGGTGCCAATCTTCTTGCTTTAACAGGCAAGATAAATGGTGTTGACCGGCTTGTTATCGGCAGCGTGCGTGGTGATTTTCAGTACGGCGAGAATATTATCGGCGGTTCGGTAACGGCTCAGTTTCGCATGCAGTTCTGATCAGTTGACCATGTCAGGCGAGTTTGTTGCTAGGCCAATAGGACGATCAACCAGGCAGTAGATAGGCTCCTGCTGCCTGTGTCGTTTGGCGGCTGTGTGCGTGGTTGATTTGATCCGCCCTCAATCAACCAACTTCGTATTCCCCGCATAAATGCATTGCTGCGTTGCACAAAGAACAATTGTGAAACCTTCTTGGGCTAGGCATCGTCATTCCTTACTCGAGCCCTGATGGTTGCCATCCATGCCCTTGCCGATTCTTGCCCTTGCCATTGCATCGTTCTGCATCGGTACAACCGAATTTGTCATCATGGGGCTTTTGCCTGAAGTGGCCGCTGATCTGCACGTCACTATTCCCCATGCGGGTCTGCTCGTCACCGGATACGCCCTTGGTGTTGTCATCGGTGCGCCCATCATCGCTATCGCCACTGCATCGCTGCCACGCAAGCCGGTTCTCATCGGTCTTGCCATGCTGTTTGTCATTGGCAATCTTTTCTGTGCCATCGCTCCCAATTACTGGATGCTGATGATCGCCCGGGTGGTCACGGCGTTCGGCCATGGTGCATTTTTCGGTATCGGTTCCGTTGTTGCCGCCAGCCTTGTGCCTCGCCACAAGCGTGCCAGCGCCATTGCGTTGATGTTTGCCGGCCTGACGCTCGCCAACATTCTCGGCGTTCCGGCGGGTACGGCCCTCGGCGAGGTCTATGGTTGGCGCTCGACCTTCTTTGCCGTTGTTGCCATTGGCATAGCCGCGGTGATTGCCATTGCGCTGCTTGTGCCTGCGGCCAGGGAAGAAGAGAAGGGTGGGGGCATTCTGAATGAGATCAAGGTTCTCGGGAAATTGCAGGTCTGGCTCGCCATGCTGATTTCGGCGCTGGCCTCCGGCAGCCTCTTTGCAGTCTTTACTTATATAAAGCCGATTCTCACCGACGTTTCAGGCATATCGACCTCGGCGGTCACATGGGTGCTGTTGCTGTTTGGCGCTGGTATGACCATTGGCAACGTCATCGGTGGCAGGCTTGCCGACTGGAAGTTGATGCCGACCGTTATTGGCACATTGGTCACTGTCGTATTCACCCATGCCTTGCTTGCTGAAGTCAGCGGCAGCGCGGCGGCTGCGATTGCCGTGGTGTTTCTTTGGGGCATTCTGACTTTCGTTATTGTGCCGCCATTGCAAATGCGAGTCGTCGAAACCGCAAGCGAAGCCCCGAATCTGGCTGCCACGCTTAATCAGGGTGCGTTCAATGCTGGCAATGCCGCAGGTGCCTGGGTTGGTGGCGCGGCGCTGACATGGGGTGTGTCCTATCAGAATCTTCCCTTTGTGGGCGCGGTGCTGGCTTTGCTGGGGCTCGGGGTGGCGATCTGGTCGCTGCTGCTGGACCGCAGGGCGCAGCAGAAGAAATATGTTTCCGAAGAGGGTGAAAGGCTCAGTCTGGAGCCACTTGCGGGTCTTTAAGCGCCCCTCTTTCCCAGAGTTGGTGAAACAGCATTCGCGCCTTGGTGCGAGTGTTGTTTTGCTGCGCGCAGAATATCTGTATTTTGCCCTAAATCGTTTATAGGACCGAATGTCGCAGTTCTAAAAACCACGTCGCGGACGAACAGGCCGACAAGGCACATTAATATCATTCTAAAGAGCGATTCAGCTGCGTTTTGCAGGCTAAACTGGCATAAAACAGCAAAATATGCAGCTTTTTACCGATCTGCGTCACGCAATGGTGACCAAATCGGGGTGACACTGGGGCGATTGTTGCACTTGCGCGCATGGCGCTAACGCGCTAACCCTCGCCGCATCGCAGCGGTGTTAAAGCCGGGGCGGTCTGTCGCGTATATGTGGCAGTCATGTGCATAACATGGCATTCTTGTCAGCCTGAGTTCACAAGGCGGAAAAAGTCGGATCATGAACGAGCTTTTAAGTTCCTACCTGCCCATCGTTATCTTCATCGGGGTAGCGCTGGTAATCGGTTTGGCACTGTTGGTTGCGCCTTTTCTGGTCGCATACAAGTCGCCAGACCCGGAAAAATTGTCGGCCTATGAGTGCGGTTTCAACGCATTCGATGATGCCCGCATGAAATTTGATGTCCGCTTCTATCTTGTCTCGATTCTGTTCATCATCTTCGATCTGGAAGTAGCCTTCCTCTTCCCGTGGGCTGTCGCCTTCAGCAAGATTGGCTGGTTCGGTTTCTGGTCGATGATGATCTTCCTCAGCGTTCTGACAATCGGCTTTATTTATGAGTGGAAAAAGGGAGCGCTGGAATGGGATTGACCGACAGCAACACCACCCTCGTTGCACCGAGGCCCAAAGGTATTATTGACCCCAACACGGGCAAGCCTCTGGGTTCCGATGATGCGTTTTTCGGTGAGATCAACAATGAACTTGCCGACAAGGGATTTCTCGTCACATCTGCTGACGCGCTTGTCACCTGGGCGCGTACCGGTTCACTGATGTGGATGACCTTCGGCCTTGCCTGCTGCGCGGTCGAAATGATGCACACATCCATGCCGCGCTATGATGGTGAGCGGTTCGGTTTTGCACCGCGCGCGTCACCGCGTCAGTCCGACGTGATGATTGTCGCCGGTACGCTGACCAACAAGATGGCCCCGGCGCTGCGCAAGGTTTACGACCAGATGCCAGAGCCGCGTTATGTCATTTCCATGGGTTCCTGCGCCAATGGCGGCGGTTACTACCACTATTCCTATTCGGTGGTTCGTGGCTGCGATCGGGTTGTGCCGGTCGATATCTATGTTCCCGGTTGTCCACCCACGGCGGAAGCGCTGCTTTATGGTGTTTTGATGCTGCAGAAGAAAATCCGCCGCACCGGCACGATTGAGCGATAGGAGAGGGCGATGTTTGAAGAAGCATTGAATGAACTCTCCGGTTATCTCACCGAAAAGCTGGGTTCTTCGCTGAAGTCCGTAGCACTTGCCTATGGCGATCTCACGGTTGAAGTGGAAGCCGGTGCGCTGATCGACACGCTGACATTCCTGCGTGATGATGTGCAGTGCCAGTTTATCTCGCTGATCGATATTAGCGGCGTGGATTATCCATATCGTGCGCATCGCTTTGATGTGGTCTATCACCTCCTGTCCCCGCGTCAGAATCTGCGCATTCGTGTGAAGGTTGCGACCGACGAGGACACGCCGGTGCCATCGGCGACGCCTGTTTATCCGGGTGCCGATTGGTATGAGCGCGAGACCTATGATCTCTATGGTGTGCTGTTCTCCGGTCATCCGGATTTGCGCCGCATCCTGACCGATTATGGTTTTGAAGGGCATCCACTGCGCAAGGACTTCCCGCTGACAGGCTTCGTCGAAGTCCGTTATGATGATGAGGTCAAGCGCGTGGTGTATGAGCCTGTGGAACTGCGGCAGGAATTCCGCAATTTCGACTTCCAGTCACCTTGGGAAGGCACTGATTATGTGCTGCCCGGTGATGAGAAGGCGAAGCAGTAAGCAATAAGTTGGTAGTGGTGTAGTCAGTAGTGAGTAGGGGTTTTTGCAACAAAGGATCGAATCCTATCGGGACTTGAAAGTGTGGCAGTCGGCAATGTTTCTTGCCGAATGTTGTTACGGAGCCACTAAGAGCTTCCCGAAGGAAGAGGTTTACGGGCTGACTGCGCAGATGCGACGTGCGGCCATTTCAATTGCCGCGAATATTGCGGAAGGTTATGGGCGAGAGAATAGAGGGTCGTTTGTGCAGTTTCTACGAATAGCACAAGGCTCATTGAAGGAACTGGAGACTCATATTCTGCTATCGCGTCGCGTTGGCTTTTTGGGTCAGAATGAAGAAGTTGATCTGCTGTCGCAGTGCGAAGTGAACGGGAAAATGCTTAGAGCGCTGATCCGCACTGTACAGAGTAAACAACAGGCTGAATGAATTAGGTACGACGTTGATGACCACTACTCACCATTCACTACTCACGTTTCGCGGAGCGAAATATGACTGAACACAGCGTCCGCAACTTTAACATTAACTTTGGCCCGCAACATCCTGCGGCACACGGTGTTTTGCGCCTTGTGCTGGAATTGGATGGTGAAGTCGTCGCGCGCGTTGACCCGCATATCGGTCTTCTGCATCGCGGCACCGAGAAGTTGATGGAAGCCAAGACCTATTTGCAGGCCGTGCCCTATCTCGACCGCCTTGACTATGTGGCGCCGATGAATCAGGAACATGCCTATGCACTGGCTGTCGAACGTCTGCTCGGCATTGAAGTGCCCAAGCGCGGCCAGCTGATCCGTGTTCTATTCTCGGAAATTGGCCGCATTCTCTCGCATCTGCTCAACGTGACCACGCAGGCCATGGACGTTGGCGCTTTGACGCCGCCGCTCTGGGGCTTTGAAGAGCGTGAAAAGCTGATGGTGTTCTACGAGCGCGCCTGTGGTGCCCGTATGCATGCGGCCTATTTCCGTCCCGGCGGGGTGCATCAGGACCTTCCTGATAAACTCGTCGAAGACATCGGCAAGTGGTGCGATCCGTTCCTGCAGACCGTCAAGAATCTCGATGACCTGATCACCCCGAACCGCATTTTCAAACAGCGTAACGTCGATATCGGCGTTGTAACGCTTGAGGATGCCTGGGCATGGGGTTTCTCCGGCGTAATGGTGCGTGGCTCGGGTGCTGCCTGGGATCTGCGCAAGTCGCAGCCGTATGAATGCTATTCCGAGATGGAATTTGATGTTCCGATCGGCAAGAACGGTGATTGCTACGATCGTTATCTGATCCGTATGGAAGAAATGCGCCAGTCGGTTCGCATCATGCGCCAGTGCGTCGATCTCCTGCTGGGCAAGGAGCGGGTAGGGCCCGTTTCCAATATGTCAGCGAAGATCGTCCCACCGAAGCGTGGTGAGATGAAGCGGTCGATGGAAGCGCTCATCCATCATTTCAAGCTTTACACCGAGGGCTATCACGTCCCGGCTGGTGAAGTTTATGCCGCCGTCGAAGCGCCAAAGGGCGAATTCGGCGTATTCCTTGTCTCCGATGGTTCCAACAAGCCGTACCGCGTCAAGTTGCGCGCTCCGGGCTTTGCCCATCTTCAAGCCATGGACTTCCTGTGCCGTGGTCACATGCTGGCCGACGTCTCCGCTGTCCTCGGCTCGCTCGATATCGTATTTGGTGAGGTTGATCGCTAATGTCCGTCCGTCGTCTTGCAGAAGATAGCGTCCAACCAGCAGTGTTTGCGTTCAATCGCGAAAACACTGCCTGGGCCAAGCTGACCATCAAGAAATATCCCAAGGGCCGCGAACAGTCGGCTGTCATCCCTTTGCTGATGCGTGCGCAGGAGCAGGATGGATGGGTCACCAAGGCAGCCATTGAGCATGTTGCAATCATGCTCGACATGCCGCTGATCCGTGTCCTGGAAGTTGCAACGTTCTACACGCAGTTCCAGCTGAAGCCGGTCGGCACGCGTGCCCATATCCAGGTTTGCGGCACAACGCCATGCATGCTGCGCGGTTCGGAGGATCTGAAAAAGGTCTGCCAGCATCGCATTCATCATGATCAGTTTGAACTCAACGCATCAGGTACCTTGTCGTGGGAAGAGGTGGAATGCCTCGGCGCCTGCGTCAACGCTCCGATGATCATGGTGTTCAAGGATACCTATGAGGATCTGACGCCGGAACGTCTCGAAGAAATCATCGATGCGTTTGAAGCTGGCAAGGGTGACACGATCACCCCGGGACCGCAGATTGATCGTCATCTATCGGCTCCTATTGGTGAGCGTACATCGCTTACCGGTGGTAATGGCGCTGCCAAGCCAAAGGCTGCGGCGAAAGCTGCTAATGGCGCAGCCGTTCCCCCAACCAATGCGGCCAAGCCAGTGACGCACGATGTGGCCACCAGTGAGGCGATCAAGTCGCCATCGAAGGTGAAGGCATCGAAGGCGGCGGAAGATGCGGCTTCCAAGTCCGCTGAACCAACACCTGCCGCGGCGCGCGCTATCAGGAACCCCAAAATTGCCGAGGGTTCACTGGGCGAAAAGCCATCGGTGCAGTCAATCAAGGCTCCTGCTGTTTCGCTTGAGGACAAGAACCGCCCCGCAGCAATCGAAAAGCCAGCCGTCGTAGACGATCTGGAACTGATTGCTGGCGTTGGTCCAAAGATTGCGGGCATTCTGCATGAGCTTGGCATCTACACATATGCTCAGGTCGCCAGCTGGAAAAAGGCTGAACGCGAATGGGTTGACGGCTACCTGAATTTCAAGGGCCGTATCGAACGCGACGACTGGGTGAAGCAAGCCAAGGCCTTGGCCAAGGGCGGCGAAGCCGAGTACATCAAGGTTTTCGGCAAGAAGCCGAGATAATATCATTGGCGGAAACGATAGTCGTTTTCGCTGGAGAATGGACGAAGAGAGTAGGACGGGTGCGATATGCTCGCTGACAAAGACCGCATCTTCACCAATATTTACGGCCTTTTCGACAAATCGTTGAAGGGTGCGATGTCACGCGGCCAATGGGATGGCACAGCGGGGATCATCGCCAAGGGCCGTGACTGGATCATCAATGAGATGAAAGCCTCTGGCCTGCGTGGCCGTGGTGGTGCCGGCTTCCCCACGGGTTTGAAGTGGTCCTTCATGCCCAAGGAAAGCGATGGTCGCCCGCATTATCTCGTCATCAATGCTGACGAATCCGAGCCGGGCACCTGTAAAGACCGCGATATCATGCGCAATGATCCGCATACGCTGATCGAAGGCTGCCTGATTGCCGGTTTCGCCATGGGTGCCAATACCTGCTACATCTATGTTCGCGGTGAATATATCCGTGAGCGTGAAGCGCTGCAGGCGGCCATTGACGAGTGCTATGATGCCAAGTTGCTTGGCAAGAACAACAAAAACGGCTGGGACTACGACATTTATGTCCATCACGGCGCTGGCGCTTACATCTGCGGTGAAGAAACCGCATTGCTGGAAAGCCTTGAAGGCAAAAAAGGTCAGCCGCGTCTGAAGCCGCCATTCCCGGCCAATATGGGTCTTTATGGTTGCCCGACAACGGTCAACAATGTTGAATCCGTTGCCGTTGCTCCAACCATCCTGCGCCGTGGTGCGGCATGGTTCTCCGGCATTGGCCGCCCGAATAATGTCGGCACCAAGCTGTTCATGATCTCCGGCCACGTCAATCGTCCCTGCACGGTTGAAGAAGCCATGGGCATCACCTTCCGCGAACTGGTTGATAAGCATGCGGGCGGTATCCGCGGCGGTTGGGACAACCTGCTGGCGGTTATTCCCGGCGGTGCATCCTGCCCGGTTGTTCCGGCTGCTGATATCATCGATTGCCCGATGGATTTCGATGGCCTGCGCAACGTCAAGTCGTCTTTCGGTACGGCTGCGGCGATTGTGATGGACAAATCCACGGACATCGTTCGCGCCATTGCACGCCTGTCCTACTTCTTCAAGCATGAGAGCTGCGGCCAGTGTACGCCATGCCGTGAAGGCACAGGCTGGATGTGGCGCGTCATGGAACGTATGGCAGTCGGCAATGCGCAGAAGCGTGAAATCGACATGCTGCTCGATGTGACCAAGCAGATCGAAGGCCACACCATCTGCGCGCTTGGCGACGCGGCTGCCTGGCCGGTGCAGGGTCTGATCCGGCACTTCCGTCCTGAGATCGAGCGCCGCATTGATGAGTTCACACGCAATGCTTCTTCGGCAAGCCCCGTGCTTGTTGCAGCAGAGTAGGGTTGAGGGCACATGCCGGATAACAAGACAGACAAGAAACCGGGCGCAGACTGGTCGGCAGTGATGCCGAAGCAGATCGTTCCGGCTGCCAATCTGCTGACGCCGCCCATGGGCGCGATAGCGGCTGCGTCTGTTTTGAGTCTCGGTATTGCCAGCCAAATGTGGGGCCTATGGGCCGGCGCGCTGGCCGGCGTGCTTGATGCCAATACAAAATTGAAGCCGCTGGGCACTGTGCCTGAGACTGACGCCAAACAAGCACCAGATGTTGCTGAATTGAAGACGATCATACGCAAGAAGTCCGTGGAAACTGCTCCGAAAGCCGTTGCCGTCACGGCTGCTGACGTTCCGGTCACTGGTTCCACTGCGCCGGTAAAGCTGGTTACTACGGAAAAATCTGTTGTGCCTGATGATCTGAAACGGATTTCGGGTGTAGGTCCAAAGCTGGAAAAGGTTCTGAACGGCCTTGGTGTCTACACCTACGCGCAGATTGCGGCGTGGTCGGCGCAAGAAGTCGCCCGGATTGATGACCATTTGAAGTTTGGCGGACGTATCGTGCGGGATGAGTGGACGGCGCAGGCCAAAGCTCTTCAGACCCCATCAGGAGAGCATTGAAATGGAGATACATTCCAAGCGCGATGTTCTTGATGTGCGCGAGTGCGTGATTACCAATTCCATCTTTGACGACGTCAATCTGTCGAACACCGGATTTAACAACGTCAACCTGTCTTGTGTGCGGATCGGTAATACGAACCTCAGCAATTCAAAAGTTGAAGATGTGAACCTTTCCAATACCTTGTTCACAAATGTTAATATGAGCAATGTTAAGATCGAAAACGCCATGCTCGCAGGAATGACGATCAATGGCGTTCCCCTGAAAGATCTGTTTGAAGCTTATGAAGCGGCAACCCGTGCCGGAGAAGAATAATGGCAAAGATCAAAGTCGACGGTAGGGAAATCGAAGTACCGGATCACTACACGCTTCTGCAGGCTGCGGAAACGGCGGGTGCCGAGGTACCGCGTTTCTGTTTCCATGAGCGTTTGTCGATCGCCGGCAATTGCCGCATGTGCCTGATCGAAGTGAAGGGCGGACCACCCAAGCCTGCCGCTTCCTGCGCCATGGGCGTGCGCGATCTGCGTCCGGGCCCGAACGGCGAAACACCAGAGATTTTCACCAATACGCCCATGGTCAAGAAGGCCCGCGAAGGCGTCATGGAATTTCTGCTGATCAACCACCCGCTGGATTGCCCGATCTGTGATCAGGGCGGCGAGTGCGATCTGCAGGATCAGGCCATGGTGTTTGGTATCGGTGCATCGCGCTACAAGGAAAACAAGCGCGCCGTTGAAGACAAGTACATCGGACCGCTCGTCAAGACGGTGATGACCCGCTGCATTCACTGCACGCGCTGCGTCCGCTTTACGACGGAAGTGGCCGGTATTTCCGAGCTTGGCCTGATCGGTCGCGGCGAAGATGCCGAAATCACCACCTATCTCGAACAGGCGATGACATCGGAATTGCAGGGCAATGTGATTGACCTTTGCCCAGTCGGCGCACTGACATCCAAGCCTTACGCATTTCAGGCCCGTCCATGGGAATTGACCAAGACCGAATCTATCGACGTGATGGATGCTGTCGGCTCATCGATTCGCGTTGATACCCGTGGCCGCGAAGTGATGCGCGTTCTTCCGCGCGTCAATGAAGCCGTCAACGAGGAATGGATTTCCGACAAGACCCGCTTCATCTGGGATGGTCTGCGCACGCAGCGCCTTGACCGCCCTTATGTTCGCAAGGATGGCCGTCTTGTTCCGGCAAGCTGGCCGGAGGCTTTCGACGCAATCAAGGCTGCCGTTGCCAAGACGACAGGCGACAAGATCGGCGCGATTGCCGGTGATCTTGCCACCGTTGAGGAAATGTATGCGCTGAAACAGCTTGTTACCTCGCTCTGCTCTGCCAATATTGACGGGCGTCAGGACGGAACAGTGCTGAACACTGCCAATGGCCGCGCGTCTTACATCTTCAATCCAAGCATTGACGGTATCGAAGACGCCGACGCTGTTTTGATAATTGGTTCCAATCCGCGCTTTGAAGCTTCGCTGCTCAATGCCCGTCTGCGCAAGCGCTGGCGCGCTGCCGGTATCCCGATTGCACTGATCGGCGAACAGGCCGACCTGCGCTTCAACTATGAATATCTCGGTGCCGGTGCCGATACATTGGCGGAACTTGCCAATGGTTCGCTGAAATTCCACGCGGTGCTGAAGAAGGCCAAGAAGCCGATCATTATCATCGGGCAGGGCGCTCTCAGCCGTGCGGATGGCAATGCGGTTCTGGCTCTTGCTGCCAAGATTGCTGCGGACACCGGCGCACTTGCCGATGACTGGAATGGTTTCGGCGTTATTCACACCGCTGCAAGCCGCGTCGGTGCGCTCGATATCGGTTTCGTACCGGGCGAGGGTGGCAAATCGGTTGGCGAAATGAAGGACGCGCTCGATGTGCTGTTCCTGCTCGGCGCCGATGAACTGAACTGGTCTGATAAGGGCAGAGCCTTCACCGTCTATATCGGTACCCACGGCGATCAGGGCGCGCACAATGCGGACGTGATTCTGCCGGGTGCGACCTATACGGAGAAATCCGGCACTTACGTCAACACCGAAGGTCGTGTGCAGATGACCAGCCGCGCTGCCTTTGCGCCCGGCAATGCCAAGGAAGATTGGGCGGTCCTGCGCGCTCTGTCCGATGTTCTTGGCAAGAAACTGCCTTTCGACTCGCTGGCCGCTTTGCGCGCCAAGCTTTATGCAGAATACCCGCATTTGGCTGTCATCGACGCCATCAAGGCCGGTGACGCTGCCGACATCACGAAACTGGCCAACGCATCGGGCTCCGTTGAAAAGACGGCCTTCGTATCGCCAGTGCAAGACTTCTACTTGACCAACCCGATCGCCCGCGCTTCCGCCGTCATGGCTGAATGTTCCGCGCTGGCCAAGGGCGGCTTCAAGCAGGCGGCCGAGTAGGCGGGGAAGAGACTGATATGGAAGAAATTTTCGCAACCTACATCCTGCCGCTGCTGATTATCCTTGGAAAATCAGTGCTGATGCTCGTGGTGATGCTGCTGATCATCGCTTACCTGCTTTACGCGGATCGCAAGATCTGGGCGGCCGTTCAGTTGCGCCGTGGTCCGAACGTGGTTGGCCCGTTCGGCCTGTTGCAGTCCTTTGCCGATCTTTTGAAGTTCGTGGTCAAGGAACCGATCATTCCATCCGGCGCCAATAAGGGTATTTTCCTGTTGGCACCGCTGGTTTCCTCGGTGCTTGCCATGGCTGCATGGGCGGTTATCCCTGTCAATGAAGGCTGGGCGATTGCCAACGTCAATGTCGGCATTCTCTATGTGCTCGCCATTTCATCGCTCGAAGTCTACGGCGTCATCATGGCCGGCTGGGCATCGAACTCAAAATATCCGTTCCTCGGTGCGCTTCGCTCCGCTGCGCAGATGGTTTCCTATGAAGTTTCCATCGGTTTTGTCATTGTCACCGTTCTGCTCTGCGTCGGTTCGCTGAACCTCACGGATATCGTCCTGTCGCAGAAAACGGGCCTTGGCACGATGGTCGGCCTGCCAAACACATTCCTTGACTGGCATTGGCTTGGCCTGTTCCCGATGTTCGTCATTTTCTTCATCTCGGCGCTTGCCGAAACCAACCGCCCGCCTTTCGATCTGGTCGAAGCGGAATCGGAACTCGTTGCCGGTCACATGATCGAGTATTCGTCGACCGCGTTCCTGTTGTTCTTCCTTGGTGAATATGTCGCCATCACGCTGATGTGCGCGCTGACGACGATCCTGTTCCTCGGCGGCTGGTTGCCTCCGGTTGATGTATGGTTCCTGAACTGGGTACCCGGCATCATCTGGTTCATGCTCAAGCTCTTCTTCGTCTTCTTCATGATCGCCATGGTGAAGGCATTCGTTCCGCGCTACCGCTATGATCAATTGATGCGTCTGGGTTGGAAAGTGTTCCTGCCGATCTCGCTCTTCATGGTCATCGCAACCGCGGCCTTTCTTAAAATCACCGGCCTGACACCGTAAGGAGAATCAGCATGGCACAACTCGCACAAGCTGCTAAATCGCTCCTGCTGGCGGAGTTCGTCGGGGCATTCTTCCTGTCGATGCGGCAGTTCTTCGCGCCGAAGGCAACGTTGAACTACCCTTATGAAAAGGGACCGCTGAGCCCGCGTTTCCGTGGTGAACATGCGCTGCGCCGTTATCCCAACGGCGAAGAACGCTGCATTGCCTGCAAGCTTTGCGAAGCGATCTGCCCGGCACAGGCCATCACCATCGAAGCTGGCCCGCGCCGCAATGACGGAACGCGCCGCACGGTGCGTTATGACATTGACATGGTGAAGTGCATCTATTGCGGCTTCTGTCAGGAAGCCTGCCCGGTTGATGCCATCGTCGAAGGTCCGAATTTCGAGTTCGCCACGGAAACCCGTGAAGAGCTTTATTATGACAAGGACCGGCTGCTCGCCAATGGCGATCGCTGGGAACGCGAACTGGCCCGGAACATCGCAATGGATGCGCCGTACCGGTAAGAATTGAGTGGATGGGGCATCGTCTCGTCCAAGTGCGCGCATGTGTCTTAGGGCAGGGTGCTTCTACCCGGCAGGAACATGCGTTAAGAGGCTGCGATTATACGGAAATGTCCGTGAATCGCTTTAAAAATGGCAGAATAGTCTGCCGGAATGGAAATCGGGGGAACCCATGCTGACAGGTATTGCGGCGGCGTTTTTTTATCTCTTCGCCTTCATCACCGTCGCCAGTGCGTTCATGGTGATTGCGGCGCGTAATCCCGTGCATTCCGTGCTGTTTCTCATCCTCGCCTTCTTCAACGCGGCGGGGCTCTTCCTGCTGACCGGTGCTGAATTCCTGGCGATGATCCTTCTTGTGGTCTATGTCGGCGCGGTTGCCGTTCTCTTCCTCTTCGTCGTGATGATGCTGGATGTGGACTTTACCGAGATGAAGCGCGGCGCGCTGCAATATGCGCCCATCGGCGCACTTGTCGGCATGATCCTGGCGGTAGAACTGATCGTTGTTCTGGGAGGATCAATCTTCGCGCCAAGCATTGGACGGGTTGTCGTTCAGCCAACGCCTGATGTGGCGACGCGCACCAACACGGCCGCGCTCGGCGACATCCTCTATACGGATTACATCTATTACTTCCAGATTGCCGGTCTCGTGCTTCTGGTCGCCATGATCGGCGCGATTGTGCTGACGCTTCGCCACAAGGAAGGCGTGAAGCGCCAGAACATCTCGCAGCAGGTCGCACGCACGCCCGAGACGGCCATTGAGGTCAAACAGGTCGAAACGGGCAAGGGTATTTGACAGGAGCGCCATGATGGTAATCGGTATCGCACATTATCTGACAGTTTCCGCGCTGCTGTTCACGATGGGGATCTTCGGTATCTTCCTCAATCGTAAGAACGTGATCGTCATCCTGATGTCGGTCGAATTGATCCTGCTCGCCGTCAACCTGAATTTTGTGGCGTTCTCCGCCGCTCTGGGGGATCTGGTTGGACAGGTTTTTGCATTGTTTGTCTTGACCGTTGCTGCCGCTGAGGCCGCCATCGGACTTGCTATTCTCGTCGTGTTCTATCGCAATCGTGGGTCGATTGCCGTGGAAGACGTCAACATGATGAAAGGTTGACGGGGGCATGCTGTATCTGGCGATTGTCTTCCTTCCGCTGCTCGGCTTTCTGATCGCGGGGCTCTTCGGCTCGGCTATCGGCGCAAAGGCGAGCGAGTATGTCACCACCGGTCTGATGATCGTGGTTGCGGTCCTCTCATGGATTGCTTTCACGACCGTAGCGCTCGGCCATGGCGAAGCATTCAAGGTTCCGGTCCTGCACTGGGTTGAATCGGGCTCGCTGAGCTTTGACTGGGCCTTGCGCATCGATACGCTGACTGCCGTCATGCTGATCGTCGTCAACACGGTGTCGGCGCTCGTCCATACCTATTCGATCGGCTATATGCATCACGATCCGCATCGGCCCCGCTTCTTTGCCTATCTGTCGCTCTTCACCTTTGCGATGTTGATGCTGGTAACGGGCGACAATTTGGTTCAGATGTTCTTCGGCTGGGAAGGCGTCGGCCTTGCCTCCTACCTGCTCATCGGTTTCTGGTTCAAGAAGCCCTCGGCCAATGCTGCGGCGATGAAAGCTTTCATCGTCAACCGCGTCGGCGATTTTGGTTTCCTTCTTGGCATTTTCTCGCTGTTCGTCCTGTTCGATACCGTTCAGTTTGATACGCTGTTCCAATCCGCTGCCTCCTATCTTCCGGCAGAAGGAGCAGGGGACGGCAAGGTTGTCCTGAATTTCCTCGGCTATGCGTTGGGTAAACAGGAAGCGATCACGGTTGCCTGTCTGCTGCTATTCATGGGCGCGATGGGTAAATCAGCACAGTTTCTGCTGCACACCTGGCTGCCTGACGCCATGGAAGGCCCGACGCCGGTTTCCGCACTCATCCACGCCGCAACAATGGTTACGGCAGGTGTGTTCATGGTTGCCCGCCTGTCGCCGATTTTCGAACTGTCGCACACGGCTTTGATCGTCGTCACATTCGTTGGCGCAACCACGGCCTTCTTTGCGGCAACGGTTGGTCTTGTCCAGAACGACATCAAGCGCGTCATCGCCTATTCGACCTGCTCGCAGCTCGGTTATATGTTTGTGGCGCTTGGTCTTGGTGCCTATGGCGCCGCCATTTTCCACCTGTTCACACACGCTTTCTTCAAAGCGCTGCTGTTCCTTGGTGCAGGTTCCGTCATTCATGCGGTTTCCGATGAACAGGACATGCGCAATATGGGTGGTCTGCGCAAGCTGATCCCGCAAACCTACTGGATGATGGTCATCGGCACGATCGCCCTGACCGGCCTTGGTATTCCCGGCACGGCTATCGGCACTGCTGGCTTTTTCTCCAAGGATGCGATCATTGAATCGGCCTATGCTTCGACAAGCCCGGCTGCCACTTATGCCTTCGTCCTGCTTGTGATTGCCGCGCTGTTCACCAGCTTCTATTCATGGCGCCTGATTTTCATGACATTCCATGGCAAGCCACGCGCCTCGCACGATGTCATGCATCATGTGCATGAATCGCCCTATGTCATGCTGGTGCCGCTGTTCATCCTTGCCATCGGTGCGCTGTTTGCCGGTGTTGTCTTCCGCGAATACTTCTTCGGACATGAATATGCCGAGTTCTGGAAGGGCGCGCTGTTCACAGGCAAGGAAAACGAGATTCTGGAACTGCATCATCATGTTCCAGCGCTTGTAGCTGCCTCGCCATTCCTGGCGATGCTGGCTGGCTTCATCCTGGCTTGGATCTTCTACATCCGTTCGCCGGAAACGCCGAAGCGTCTGGCCGAGCAGCATCGCGGTCTCTACCAGTTCCTGCTCAACAAGTGGTACTTTGACGAACTCTACGACTTCCTGTTCGTGCGTCCGGCAAAGGCTCTTGGCAAGTTCCTGTGGAAGAAGGGCGATGGCTGGCTCATTGACGGCCATGGTCCGGACGGGATTTCTGCCCGGGTTGTCGATATCACTAACCGCGTGGTGCGCCTGCAGACCGGTTACCTCTATCATTATGCGTTCGCGATGCTCATTGGGGTCGCCGCACTCGTCACGTGGATGATGCTCGGGAGCAACTTCTGATGACCGACTGGCCAATTCTCTCGACTGTTACCTTCCTGCCATTGGTCGGTGCGCTCCTGATCCTTCTGATCCGGGATGACAGTGAATCCGCGCGGCGCAATATCCGCAATGTGGCACTGTGGACCACGGTCATCACATTCCTCTTGTCCCTGCCGATCTGGTACTATTTCGACAAGGGCCATGCTGGTTTCCAGTTCGTGGAAAAGCTTGCCTGGCTCGACTCCGGAATTTCCTATCATATGGGCGTGGACGGCATTTCGATGCTGTTCGTTATCCTGACGACATTCCTGATGCCGCTTTGCATCCTTGCCAGCTGGGAAGCGATCCAGACCCGCGTCAAGGAATACATGATTGCCTTCCTCGTGCTCGAAACACTGATGATCGGTGTGTTCTGTGCGCTGGATATCGTGCTGTTCTACGTATTCTTCGAAGCCGTGCTGGTGCCGATGTTCATCATCATCGGCGTGTGGGGTGGCAAGCGCCGCGTCTATGCCAGCTTCAAGTTCTTCCTCTACACGCTGCTCGGCTCCGTGCTGATGCTGATCGCCATCATGGCCATGTACTGGCAGGCTGGCACGACGGACATTCCGACACTGCTGGCACATTCTTTCCCTGTGTCCATGCAGACATGGCTGTGGCTGGCATTCTTCGCGTCCTTCGCTGTGAAAATGCCGATGTGGCCTGTGCATACATGGTTGCCGGATGCGCACGTGGAAGCACCGACAGCGGCATCCGCCATTCTGGCCGGTATCCTGTTGAAGCTCGGCGGCTATGGTTTCCTGCGCTTCTCCCTGCCGATGTTCCCGATTGCCTCGGCTGACTTCGCGCCGTTGATCTACACCCTCTCGGTTGTTGCCATCGTCTACACGTCTCTGGTTGCCCTGATGCAGGAAGACATCAAGAAGCTGATCGCCTATTCCTCCGTCGCCCACATGGGCTATGTGACCATGGGTATCTTTGCAGCGAACGAGCAGGGCATTCAGGGCGCATTGTTCCAGATGCTCTCGCACGGTCTTGTTTCCGCCGCGCTGTTCCTTTGCGTTGGTGTTGTTTATGACCGCACCCATACCCGCGAAATCTCCGCCTATGGCGGCCTTGTGAACAACATGCCGAAATATGCGGTGGTGTTCCTGATCCTGACTATGGCCAATGTCGGCCTACCGGGAACCTCGGGCTTCATCGGTGAATTCCTGACGCTGCTTGGTGTCTTCCGGGTCAACACATGGGTTGCATTGTTTGCAACGACAGGTGTGATTTTCTCGGCGGCCTACGCGCTGTGGCTCTATCGCCGCGTGGTGTTCGGTTCGCTCGACAAGGAAAGCCTGAAGTCACTGCTGGATATGTCGCCGCGCGAAAAGCTGGTTGTCTATCCGCTGGTGATCCTCACCATCTTCTACGGTGTTTATCCGATGCCCGTTTTCGACGCGACGGCAAGCTCGGTTCATGCCCTTATCAATCAATACAATAACGCGCTGTCCGCAGCCGCCACACTGGCGCTGAAATAGCAGGAAGAGGCCAAGGCCGATGCAGACCGACATGATTGCCAACTTGACGCTTATGGCCCCTGAACTGCTCATCGCAGTGGGAGCATTGGCTCTTCTGATGATCGGGGCCTACTCCGGTGAACGGGCAAATTCCGTGGTCAACGGACTGGCGGTTGCCGTGCTGCTTGCAGCACTGGCACTCGTTGTCCTGTTCCCGCATGATGGCCACGTCTTTGGCCGCGCCTTTGTCTCGGACCCATTCTCGCGCTTCATGAAGGTGCTGACACTGGTTGGTTCCATTGTCGCGCTTGTCATGTCGGTGGGCTTTGCCAAGGTTGAAAAATTCGACAAGTTCGAATTCCCGATCCTTATCATGCTGGCGACCCTCGGCATGCTGCTGATGATCTCGGCCAATGATACATTGTCGCTGTATCTCGGCCTCGAATTGCAGTCTCTGGCGCTCTATGTCGTTGCTGCAATCAACCGTGACAGCACCCGCTCGACGGAAGCTGGCCTGAAGTATTTCGTCCTCGGCGCTTTGTCATCCGGCATGCTGCTCTACGGTATTTCGCTCGTTTACGGCTTTACCGGTCACACAGGCTTTGAAGGTATCGCACAGGCGCTGGCAGGCGGCGAACGCCAGCTTGGCGTTGTCTTTGGTCTGGTCTTTATCTTTGCGGGTCTTGCCTTCAAGATATCCGCCGTGCCTTTCCACATGTGGACACCCGACGTTTACGAAGGCGCACCGACACCGGTCACTGCGTTCTTTGCGACAGCGCCGAAAATGGCTGCCATGGCCCTGCTTACCCGTGTTGCGGTTGAGACGTTCCAGCCGATCACCCATGACTGGCAGCAGATCATCGTCTTCATCGCCATTGCATCGATGGTTCTGGGTGCGTTCGCCGCCATTGGTCAGCGCAATATCAAGCGTCTGATGGCCTATTCGTCGATCAGCCATATGGGCTATGCGCTTGTTGGTCTGGCTGCTGGTACGCAGGTTGGCGTGCGCGGCGTGGTCATCTACATGTTCATCTACCTGATCACGACGCTTGGTGTGTTTGCCTTTATTCTGGCGATGCGCCGCAAGCACGGAAATGTCGAGCTGATCGAGGATCTGACTGGGCTTTCCCGCACCAATCCAATCATGGCGACGATCTTCACTATCCTGATGTTCTCGCTGGCAGGTATTCCGCCGCTCGCCGGGTTCTGGGGCAAGTGGTACACCTTCCTTGCCGCTGTGCAGGCCAACCTCTATGCGCTGGCTATCATCGGTATCGTGGCTTCGGTCGTGGGCGCATTCTATTACCTGCGCATCATCAAGATCATGTGGTTTGATGAGCCAGCCGAAGGCTTTGTTCCTGTTGCCGGTGAACTGCGTCTGGTTCTTGGTGTTTCAGGCCTGCTGACGCTGCTTTATGTGCTCATCGGTGGACCGGTTAGCACCTATGCGGAAGCTGCCGCAAAAACCTTCTTCTGAGGCCGGGAACCCTGACCAATGGGATTTTCGCTCTCGCCACTGGCGCAGCAAAACGGTTTCAGGCTTGAAGCTTTTGATACCGTCGGTTCGACCAATGCCATTGCGCTGGAACGCGCGCATGAGGGCGATCCCGGACGGTTGTGGATTGTTTCCAAAAAGCAGGAGAGTGGGCGCGGGCGTCGTGGCCGCGCTTGGGCGACGTCCCACGGCAATCTGGCCGCATCGCTGCTTTTGACAGGCAATTTTGAATTAAAGACTGCGGCAACGCTCGGTTTCGTCGCTGGGCTTTCGCTGGCCGATGCACTTGATGCGGTATGTCCGCAGGCTGCAATTTCGGTCGGTATTGATGGTGTGGGCAATTCTGACCTGCGCATTGAACTCAAATGGCCCAATGATGTCCTGATCAACAAGGCCAAGCTGTCTGGCATTCTGCTTGAATCGACGCTTTTGCCTGACGGACGCTTTGCTGTCGTTGTTGGTATTGGCGTCAATGTGGTTGCGTACCCTGAGGACGTGCCGTATCCAGCCACATCATTGAAGCAACTCGGTGCGGATTGTGATGCGGAAACCCTGTTTCTGGCACTGTCTGATGCTTGGCAGGAAAACAGCCGCATCTGGGACGAGGGACGTGGTCTCTCGGAAATCCGCAAGCGCTGGCTGAAGCGGGCCGCCGGAATCGGCACCGAAGTTGCGGTGCGGGTCGACGGCTCGGTGCTGCGTGGTATATTCGAGACAATTGACGAAGACTGTCGTTTTGTCATACGCGATAATGATGGGGAGAGGGTGAAGATTGCTGCCGGCGATGTTCACTTCGGTGCAGTCGCATCAGCAAGTGCCGGATAGCCGGTTGTTAGGAGTATAAATGGCAAATTCCGATCAGGCGGAACTGGTGTTCCTGCCTTTAGGCGGTGTTGGTGAGATCGGGATGAATCTGGCCTTGTATGGCTATGGCCCCAGTCACAAACGCGAATGGGTCGTCGTCGATATGGGCGTCACCTTTGCCGGACCGGATCTTCCTGGCGCTGATCTTGTGCTTCCCGATATCCGTTTTCTGCAGGCAGAGCGGCATAATCTCAAAGGCATTGTGATCACACATGCCCATGAAGACCATTATGGCGCGTTGCTGGACCTGTGGCCGATGCTGAATGTGCCTGTCTATGCGACGCCGTTCACCGCTGGATTGCTGGAAGCCAAGCGTCACTCCGAGCCGGGCGCACCGGATATTCCCGTTACGATTTACCGTGCCGGAGAGAAATTCAATGTCGGACCTTTCGAGTTCGAAGCGCTCGCCGTGACACACTCGATTCCTGAACCTGTCTCGCTGGCAATCAAAACACCGCTTGGCACCGTCATCCACACGGGTGACTGGAAGATGGACCCGGAACCATCGCTTGGACCTTTGATCGACGAAGCGCGTTTCCGTGCGCTCGGCGATGAAGGCGTTCTCGCCATGATGTGCGATTCCACCAATGCGCTGCGCGAAGGTGAATCGCCATCCGAGCGCGAAGTCGGTGACAGTTTGCGCGATATTATCGAGAATGCCCGTGGCCGCGTGGCCATTACGACCTTCTCGTCCAATGTCGGACGTATTCGCTCCATTGCCATCGCTGCCCGCGATGCCGGACGTCAGGTGCTGGTGCTTGGCCGCTCGATGAAACGCATGATCGCTGTGGCCAGCGAACTTGGCTATCTCGATGGCATTCCGGAATTCCTGTCCGAAGAGGACTACGGTTTCATTCCGCGCGAAAATATTGTCATCATCCTGACCGGCAGTCAGGGTGAATCCCGTGCTGCACTCGCCAAGCTCGCCCGCGATGAAATGCGCAGTGTGGCGCTTTCCGCCGGTGATACGGTCATTTATTCGTCGCGCACGATCCCCGGTAATGAGAAGCCGATCATCGAGACAAAGAACCTGCTGATTGAGCAGGGCATTCACATCATCTCCGATGATGACCAGCTTGTGCATGTTTCCGGCCATCCGCGCCGCAATGAGCTGAAGCGCATGTATGAATGGGTGCGCCCGCGTATCCTCGTGCCCGTGCATGGTGAAGCCGCACATCTGGTGGCGCAGGGCTCGCTCGCCGCCATGGCAGGCATTCCGGAAGTGCCGCAGGTGCGCAATGGCGATATATTGCGCCTCGCACCGGGTAAGGCTGAGATCATCGATCAGGCGCCATTTGGCCGCTTGATCAAGGATGGCAGGCTGATCGGCGACGAGGAAGAAGTCGGCATTGTTGACCGCCGCAAGCTTTCCTATGTCGGCCATGTCGCTGTCTCCATGCTGCTCGATGCGAAGTACAACATCATCGAAGACCCGGAAGTCGTGCCTGTCGGCCTGCCGGAGAATGACCGTGAAGGTGAACTTCTCGAAGACCTGCTTTATGATGCGGCAGTGAGCGCCGTGCAAAGCATCCCACGGGAAAAGCGTAGGGATCTCGCCATGGTGCGCGAAGCCGTTCGCCGCGCGGTGCGCGCTGCAACCAACGAGGCATGGGGCAAAAAGCCTGTTGTCACCGTATTCGTAACGCGCATTTGAGGTAGATGATGCTTGGCCGTCTCAATCATGTTGCTATCGCTGTTCCTGATCTGGCGGCGGCATCTGCTGTTTATCGCGACATGCTTGGCGCAAAACTCACCGAGCCGCAGGTTTTGCCGGAGCATGGTGTTACCGTTGTCTTCATCGATGTCGGCAATACCAAGATCGAACTGCTTGAGCCACTGAATGCAGATTCGCCGATTGCCGCTTTCCTTGCCAAGAACCCATCAGGCGGCATGCATCACGTCTGCTACGAAGTGACCGATATTCTGGCAGCGAGAAATCATCTAAAAGAGCAGGGCGCCCGCATTCTGGGCGACGGCGAACCAAAGATCGGCGCCCACGGGAAACCGGTTCTCTTTCTTCACCCGAAAGACTTCAACGGGACGCTGATCGAACTGGAGCAGGTCTGAAATGCCTATCGCGACTGGAATGGCTGTTTATTTCATCTTCTGGTGGCTGACGCTGTTCACCGTACTGCCGATTGGCCTTCGCACCCAGGCCGACGAAGATGATGTTACGCTTGGCACGACTGCCAGCGCGCCCCATAAGCATCGCATGGGTCGGGTGTTCCTCATCACCACCATTGTCTCCGCAGTTATCTTTGTGATCTTCTATATCGTGAACCAGAAGCTCGGCTTCGGTGTCGATGATATCCCGGTTTTCTTCCCTAAACTGGATTAGGGTCTGCAGAAATATTGTGCGCGGCATGAACATGGTTCGTGGTTCGACAAGCTCACCATGAGGGAGAGAGGTGTTTGCAGAGAGCTTTATTCTGCAATCTTGGTGATCTGCAATCTTTTTTGATCTGCAAATTTTGCGATTAGCGTTGCATCCTCACTCGCCCTCATGGTGAGCTTGTCGAACCACGAACCACGAACCACGTCTATGCAGAATATCTATTGCAGAAGGTCGTGTTGAACAAACAACCCATCACCCGCAAATGGCACGTAACCCTCAAGACCCCGTTGTCTGCCTGTAATGCGATGATGTTTTACCAAAACAGCCCTGGCAAATGCCTGTAATACTGCCCATGCAGGCAGCCACCCGGATCAGCGCTTCACCCCGGGTAAACGGCGCGGCGATGGTATAGCTGCAAAGCTTCAAGACTCTGCCCGCGATAGAGCCCGGCACACGCAGCAAAGTGGTCTTGCGGCAATTGGCAAGCTTCGCACAAATCTCGACGGCACTATTGTCCCTGTCGCGCCGGAAGTGATAGCGAAAGGTCAGTCTCTCAAGTGGCACTGTCTCATAGGCAATGGCCAGCGGCGTCCAACCGGTTTTGGCACCCAGTTCCCATGCGTGCCTGCACAGGCGCCAGTCCTCTCCACCGGCCATGCCGAGCGCATTGTCAAAGCGCAGACCTGTGCGACGAAAAAAATCGAGGCTACCCATCCAGCTTCCCGTTGCCAGCAAAATTCTGTTGGCTTCATTGTTCTGGCGTTTGAGCGTTGCCTTGTGCTCACTGCGTCTGTTTCTGCGGTTCAAACCCGCCCAAACAAGCTGCGCAGCAAAGGAGGCGTTGGGTGCAATGGGGGCACAACGAACAGGCGAGGCGACCAGATCAAGGTCAAATCGGTCACGTTCAGCGAGCAACTCAACCAGCCAGTCAGGCTCGACCCGTTCGTCATCATCAGCAAAAGTCAGCAGGTCATGTTCACCGGCCAGCGCACATTCCAGTGCGCGATTGCGTGCAAACGCAATGCCCAGACGCGATTCGACCTCGTATTGAACGGATATATCAGGCACCTGCGAACGGAAATGCTGCACAACAGCCTGAAGCGTTGCCTCTTCATTGTTCTCAATAATAAGGAAGTGCAGATGCACATCATCAGGAATCCGCATCGCCGCGTAGGAGGCAAGCAGGTTTTGCAGCATGACCGGCCGGTTACGCGTCACTGTGCTTATGCATATACTGCGCTTGCGCGGCATTGCCGCGTTGCACCTGTCGTCAGTCATGGGTCGTCCCCGAACACACTAATGCGAAAACGCGCCAATCCCCACGAAGGGCGCGTTAATTCATGGTCGAAGGCTAGCACGCCAAGATGATTTCAACATTACGGCCTTAGTCGTATGCCGCGGTCTGACGGGTAGAAGAATGCGAATCGATGAGCGGTATCAGAGAGCTTTTCCGAACTTTTGGATTCATTAGCCTGGACACAGAAAATCTCATCCATGACTGAAATCGCCGATGTGATGACTACGCCGGGCGTGCAAGTAGTTTAAATATAGCGATGAAGTAGTGGCATAAAGAATAGCAGTACATTAATTCAAGTTTAAAAATGTTCGATAACGTCTTGTATTCCCAATACAAAACAAAAAAAATGCAAGGCTTTCGCCTTGCATTGTTAGATCGCGTCTGACCTAAATCCACTTGCGTGGTGGCTGCGTATTACCGCGCCAAAGGTCACATCCTCCCAAGACTTTGACCGCGCTGGAAAGCAGAATTATTCTTACTTTCTCATTATGATTAAAAAAATAGCGGACTGCCTTCGAAATGTCACGAAAAATATTCGATACAGTCATTTTTTGCTTACAAATCTGGCAGCGTAACAAAACTGTCACAAATTCGAGGCGTCTCATTTGTGGGTTGCGGGTTCCCAACCAGTCGTTAAGCCGCTAAGAAACATTGCTGCGCCGTGGATTCCCAAGGGTTTTGCGACGAGCGCAGCGACACTTTCAATGGCGCGTGATCCTTTCCGGAAATCAGCAAAGATTTTTGGGTTATACGCTAACTTTGCACTTGGTTTTGCCTGATTCTTCAAGCATTCAGGCTGTGTTTCAATTTGGTGATCTCAATGCGGCTTTCCCGTTATTTTCTGCCTATCCTGAAAGAGAATCCTAAAGAGGCGGAAATCGTCTCGCACCGGCTGATGCTGCGTGCCGGCCTGATCCGTCAGGAATCGGCAGGCATCTATGCCTGGCTGCCGGCAGGGCTGCGCATTCTCAACAAGGTGTCCAATATCATCCGCGAGGAACAGAATCGTTCCGGCGCGATTGAGCTGCTGATGCCAACGATCCAGTCCGCCGATCTGTGGCGTGAAAGCGGCCGTTACGACGCCTATGGCGATGAGATGCTGCGCATCAAGGATCGCGGCGATCGCGAGATGCTGTATGGCCCGACCAATGAGGAAATGATCACCGAGATTTTCCGGGCTTATGTGAAGTCTTACAAGGACTTGCCGCTGAACCTTTACCACATCCAGTGGAAGTTCCGCGATGAACGCCGCCCGCGTTTCGGCGTCATGCGTTCGCGCGAATTCCTCATGAAGGATGCCTATTCCTTCGATCTTGATTTCGAGGGAGCGAAGGCAGCCTATAACCGTATGTTCGTTGCTTATCTCAGGACATTCTCGCGTCTTGGCATCAAGGTCATTCCGATGCGCGCCGATACGGGCCCCATCGGCGGTGAACTCAGCCATGAATTCATCATTCTGGCCGAAACTGGCGAGAGTCAGGTCTATTGTGACCGTGCCTATCTCGATCTGCCGGTTCCCGGTGCCGATACCAATTTCGATAATAATGCGCAGATTGCGGATATCGTGACGCAGTGGACGACGCCCTATGCGGCGACGGACGAAATGCACGATGAAGCTGCATGGGGCAAGGTTGGTGCTTCCGAACAGCTCGCCGCGCGCGGCATCGAAGTTGGCCACATCTTCCATTTCGGCACCAAATATTCCGAGCCGATGGGTGCCAAGGTTAGCGGACCCGATGGCAAGGATCATATGGTCTCCATGGGGTCCTACGGTATCGGGCCTTCGCGCGTTATCGCGGCGATCATTGAAGCATCGCATGACGAGAATGGTATTATCTGGCCAAAGGCCGTTGCGCCGTTCGGAGCCGGTATCGTCAACATGAAGCCGGGCGATGAGGCCTGCGACGCCGTTTCCGCCAAGCTCTACGAAGCTTTGACCAATGCCGGTCTTGAGCCCTTGCTTGATGATACGGATGATCGTCCCGGTGCGAAGTTCGCCAAGATGGATCTGATCGGCCTGCCCACGCAGGTGATTGTTGGCCCGCGCGGTGTCGCTGCTGGCGAAGTCGAGATAAAAGATCGCGCGACGGGTGAACGTGAAACCCTGAGCATTGAAGCTGCAATCAACAAGCTTGCAGGCCCCGCTGACATTCAGGCTGGTACTCTATGACTGAACCGGCCGTCACTGCTGTCCAACCGGGTCCAAAGCCGTTCTCTGCCTATGAACGGATGATCGCATGGCGCTATCTGCGCGCCCGGCGCAAGGAAACGTTTATTTCGGTGATCGCCGGTTTTTCCTTCACCGGCATCATGCTCGGCGTGGCGACGCTCATTATCGTCATGGCTGTCATGAATGGATTCCGCAGCGAGTTGCTCACCCGCATTCTTGGCATTAACGGCCATGTCATCATGCAGCCGATGGACCGGCCGCTTGATGATTATGATAACCTTATCAAGCGCATTGATACGGTGCCGGGCGTTTCCTTCGCCATTCCTGTCATTGAAGGACAGGTGCTGGGGCAAGGCAATGTCGGGCAGGGTACCGGCACACTGGTACGCGGCCTGCGTGAAGAGGATATCAACAAGCTTCAGCTCGTCGCCAAGAATGTCAAACAGGGCACTTTTGCCAATTTTGACAAGGCAGGCGGCGTGGCTATCGGCACGCGCATGGCGGAAAATCTGGGATTGGGCATTGGCGACAAACTCACACTGATGTCGCTGGATGGCGATGTGACCCCGCTTGGTGTTTCGCCGCGGGTCAAATCCTACCCGGTGGTGGCGATTTTCCAGATCGGCATGTCTGAGTATGACGCGTCAATCGCGCTCATGCCGCTGGACGAGGCACAGCTTTATTTCAATCAGGAAGGCAAGGTCCAATCGATCGAGATTTTTGCCAACAACCCTGACAATGTCGACGCGTTGAAAAAGCCCATCGAGGATGCGGCGGCACGGCCGTTGATGCTCACGGACTGGCGCCAGCGCAACGTGACCTTCTTCTCGGCGCTTCAGGTCGAGCGCAACGTCATGTTCATGATTCTAACGCTGATTGTGCTTGTTGCGGCGTTGAACATCATTTCCGGCCTGATCATGCTGGTGAAGGATAAGGGCCGCGATATCGCCATTCTCAGGACCATGGGCGCAACGCGAAACTCGGTCATGCGCATCTTCCTGATGACAGGGGCGGCGATTGGCGTCACCGGTACGATTGCCGGTGTAGCGCTTGGCGTTCTTGTTTGCCTGAATGTCGAGCGTATCCGGCAGTTCTTCTCGTGGTTGTCAGGTACGACCCTGTTCAATCCTGAACTTTATTTCCTGAGCACATTGCCCGCCAAGATGGATTTCAACGAGACCTTCACTGTTATTCTGATGGCGCTTGTCCTGTCATTTCTGGCAACGCTGTTCCCCGCATGGCGCGCAGCCAAGCTCGATCCCGTTGAAGCCTTGAGGTACGAATAATGTCAGCCGGGCCTATTCTTCAGCTGACCAATGTCGGCCGCCGGTACAATGAGATTGACCGGGAACTCGTCATTCTTGACGATGCGAGTTTCTCGCTCGGGCGAGGCGAGATGGTGGCGCTTGTCGCTCCATCAGGTGCTGGCAAGTCAACGCTGCTGCACACGGCAGGCCTTTTGGAGCGGCCTGACAATGGTGACGTGATTCTGGACGGGCGCGCCTGTGGCTCGCTCTCCGATGAAGAGCGCACGGCGATCCGCCGCAATGATATTGGCTTTGTCTATCAGTTCCACCATCTGCTGCCGGAATTCTCGGCACTCGAAAACGTGATGATGCCTCAGATGATCCGGGGCATGAAACCTCGCGTGGCTTCCGAACGTGCGCAGCAATTGCTCGATTACATGAAAGTCGGCGCGCGCGCTTCGCACCGCCCGTCGGAACTTTCAGGTGGTGAGCAGCAGCGCGTGGCTATCGCCCGCGCCGTGGCCAATGCACCGCTTGTGCTTCTGGCTGACGAACCAACAGGCAATCTTGATCCGGTCACGTCATCCTATGTGTTTGAGGCGCTCGAAGCACTGGTGCGCCAGTCCGGCCTGTCGGCGATGATCGCCACACACAATCATGAACTCGCCCGCCGCATGGATCGCCGGGTGACGCTGAAAGACGGCAAGATCACCACCGTCTCCTGATCCGGCAGCAAGGGATGCGAAGCAAATTCGCATCCCGTTTAGCGTGTGCCATCAATCCCATCCAGCTTCGTTTTACCCTCTGTTAAGAAATCGACAACCATAGCACCAATGGTCGCTTTGGTGCGCTTGACTTTAGAACAAAAATAGAACAAAACATAGACATAGAGCAAACGAAGAAGGGTTTTACCGATGAGCGAACTTTTCCAGGATGTCATGTCATTCGTTACAGTCAGCCTGTTTATTGCGACATTCGCAATGTGGGTGAGTGTTATCTGAAGAGATCGGAACCGTGATGACGACTGAAATTGTCAGTCATTTGTTCCAGTCCGTTATATCTGGTTCCACCGGCGAATAACCGGCTCCGTCAGATCATGCTCATAGCCGAGTACACTGATACTGGCGGTATCCAGAACGAAGAGCGAGCCGCCCTCTGGCGGCAAGCCAAGCCAGCGTGCCGCAAGGACACGCAGGAAATGCGAACTTGAAAAGATGAGAATTCTGCTGTTCGCGTTGCGGATATCGGCGATGATCCTGTCTGCACGGGCGCCGACATCGAATGCCAATTCCCCTTTGGGGCAGCCGTCGCGAAAAAGCTGCCAGCCGGGACGTTCAGCCAGAATCTCTTTGGTGGTAACACCTTCATAGGAACCATAGTCCCATTCGGCCAGATCATCCTTGATGAGACGGGCGGAGCCATAACCGGCGAGGGCGCAGGTGTTCGATGCGCGCTGTGACGGGCTCGACCATACGGCATCGAAGGCGTGGCCCTGCAGACGATTCGCGAGTTGGCGTGCTGACGCTTCGCCCGCTGCTGTCAGCGGTATGTCGGTTCGGCCCGTATGTTTGCCGGAAAGGCTCCATTCCGTTTGGCCATGCCGAACCAGATAGATTTCAGGAAATGCGTTGCTCATTCATGGGGCCTTTCGTGTGCAAATGCGGGGTTGTTCACAGTCGCACGATCCGGCGGCCAAAGTATAGGTGGACACCCCAGAGCCATTGCCCGAGAATGGCCAAAAGGTGAATCAGCGCATTCACCGGGAAGTTTTTGGAGATGCAGGAATTGGCAGACGGACAGCGTAACCCGAACGAAGGCAATGCGGAAAAGCAGGCGCTTCGTTTTGTTCATCTGCGCGTGCATTCCGCCTATTCGCTGCTGGAAGGTGCGCTGCAGGTCGCCAAGGTCATTGATCTGGCCGTTGCCAACAAAGCGCCAGCCATTGCCATTACCGATACCAACAATCTGTTCGGTGCGCTTGAATTTGCCCAGAAGGGCTCCAAATCCGGTTTGCAGCCGATTATCGGTTGCCAGCTTGATATTGCCTTCCACGATCAGGCCGAGGAGAGCCGCAGCGCCAACCGGCGCGAAGCGCTTGGTCTTGCGCCGCTTGTTCTCTTGGCCGCAACGGAAGCGGGCTATGCCAATCTCGTCAGGCTCGTCAGCCGCGCCTATCTGGAAACGCCTGCGGGCGATCCCGTGCATATTGCCGCCGCATGGCTGCCTGATGTGTCCGATGGCATCATTGTGCTTTCGGGTGGTCCTGAGGGTCCTATCGCCAAGGCGATCAAGGATGAACGCATTGACCGAGCGCGCCAGCGGCTGATCCATCTGCGCTCGATCTATGGCGACAGGCTCTATGTCGAGCTGCAGCGCCATCGCGGCTATGACCGTGCCTTGGAAGCAACCCATATTGATCTGGCTTACGAACTGGAACTGCCGCTCGTTGCCACCAATGACGTGTTCTTTTCCAAGAGTGCGGATTATGAGGCGCATGACGCGCTGCTTGCCATTGCCGCCGGTTCGCTCCTTTCTATCGATGATCGCCGCCGCCTGACGCCGGATCATTACCTCAAGACCGAAGACGAGATGGTTGCGCTGTTTGCCGATCTTCCGGAGGCGCTGGAAAATACCGTCGAGATCGCGTTGCGCTGTTCCTATTATCCGAAAAACCGCGCACCGATCCTGCCGCGTTTTACCGGCGAAAGTGGTGATCCGGAAGCCGCATTACAGGAAGAAGCCGATGAGTTGGCGCGTCAGGCGCGTGAAGGTCTGGCAAGCCGCATCGAAACACTTGGTCTTGCCGATGGCCACACGCCGCAGGAATATGCCGAGCGGCTGGAATACGAGATTTCCATCATCACCCGGATGAAATATCCGGGTTACTTCCTCATCGTTTCTGACTTTATCAAATGGGCGAAAGCCCATGATATTCCTGTGGGTCCCGGTCGTGGTTCGGGTGCGGGCTCGCTCGTTGCCTATGCGCTGACCATCACCGACGTTGATCCTCTGCGCTTCTCCCTGCTGTTCGAACGCTTCCTCAATCCGGACCGCGTTTCGATGCCGGACTTTGACATCGATTTCTGTCAGGAGCGCCGAGACGAGGTCATCCGCTACGTTCAGGCCAAATATGGCCGCGATCAGGTGGCGCAGATCATCACCTTCGGAACACTGCAGGCGCGCGCTGTGCTGCGCGACGTTGGTCGTGTGCTGGAAATGCCCTATGGGCAGGTGGATCGCCTGACCAAAATGGTTCCGGCCAACCCGGCCAATCCGGTAACGCTGGCCAAAGCCATTGAGGATGAGCCGCGTCTGCGCGAGGAACGCGACAAGGAGCCAGTTGTCGAGCGTCTGCTTGATATTGCGCTGAAGCTGGAAGGGCTTTACCGCCACGCATCGACCCACGCCGCCGGTATCGTTATCGGTGATCGTCCGCTCTCCGAACTTGTACCGATGTACCGCGATCCACGCTCCGACATGCCGGTGACGCAGTTCAACATGAAGATGGTGGAAGAGGCGGGTCTGGTCAAATTCGACTTTCTTGGCCTGAAAACCCTCACCGTGCTGCAAACGGCCGTCAATCTGGTCAAGCGGCGCGGCATTACCGTCGATCTTTCCAATCTGCCGCTTGATGACAAGCTGAGTTACGAAATGCTGTCGCGCGGCGAGACCGTCGGCGTGTTTCAGGTGGAAAGTACCGGTATGCGCAAGGCGCTGATCGGTATGAAGCCTGACCGGATCGAGGACATTATCGCGCTCGTTGCGCTTTATCGTCCGGGTCCGATGGAGAACATCCCGACCTATAATGCGCGCAAGAACGGCGATGAGGAGATGGCCTCGATCCATCCCAAGATCGACCATCTCGTCAAGGAAACCCAGGGCGTCATCATCTATCAGGAACAGGTGATGCAGATCGCGCAGGAAATGTCCGGCTATACGCTGGGTGAAGCCGATCTTCTGCGCCGCGCCATGGGTAAGAAGATTCGCGCCGAAATGGACAAGCAGCGCGAGCGCTTTGTCGATGGTGCGGTGGAGCGCGGTGTTACCAAGCCGCAGGCCAACTTCATTTTCGACCTGCTTGCCAAATTCGCCGATTACGGTTTCAACAAATCGCACGCCGCCGCCTATGCGATCGTGTCGTTCCAGACAGCCTATATGAAGGCGCATTATCCTGTTGAGTTCCTCGCGTCGTCCATGACCTACGACATGGCCAACACCGACAAGCTCAATGATTTCAGGCGCGAGGCGTTGCGCCTCGGCATCGAGGTGGTCACGCCATCGGTCAACACCTCGTTCCGCCTCTTCGAAGTGGGTGATAACCGCATTTTCTATTCGCTGGCCGCCATCAAGGGCGTTGGTGAGGCAGCTGTCGATCACATCGTCGAAAAACGCGGCGACAAACCCTACGCCAGCCTTGAAGATTTCTGTGAAAGAATTGACCCGCGTGTGGTCAATCGCCGTGTTTTTGAAAGTCTGATCAATGCCGGGGCGTTTGATTGCTTTGGCCGCGAACGGCCTGCGCTCATTGCCGGTCTCGACCGCATTATCGGCCATGCCCAGCGCACACAGGAAGACAGTGTCAGCGGGCAGGCGGATATTTTTGGCGGTATGGCCGCTGGTGGTTCGCAGGGCTTGCAGCTACCTAATGCAGCGCCATGGTTGTCGGCAGAAAAATTGCGGCGTGAATTTGAGGCCGCTGGTTTCTATCTTTCCGCCCATCCGCTGGATGAATACCGCCCGATCCTCGAAAAGATGCGGGTGCAGAGCTGGGCCGAATTCTCCGCTGCCGTCAAGCGCGGCGCCAATGCCGGGCGTCTTGCTGGAACCATCACCGCCAAGCAGGAACGCAAGACCAAAACCGGCAACAAGATGGGGATCATCCAGTTCTCCGATGCCTCCGGCCAGTTTGAAGCCGTGCTGTTTTCCGAGGCGCTGGCGCAATATCGCGATCTTCTGGAGCCCGGACGTTCCGTTGTGGTGACTGTTGGTGCCGAAGACCGGCCCGAGGGCATCAGCCTGCGCATCCAGACGGCGCAATCGCTCGAGGACGAGGCGACGCGTATGCAGAAGGCCTTGCGGCTCTATATGCGCTCCAGTGAACCTCTCAGTGCAATTACACCCTATCTCGCTCCGCAGAATGACGGTCAGATCGTCAGCCTGATCCTGATCAAGGAAAACGGTGCGAGCGAGGTGGAAATCGAGCTACCCAACCGCTACCGGGTTGGCCCGCAGGTGGCCAGCGCGATGAAGGCGATACCAGGTGTGGTCGATGTGGAGATGGTGTAGCGTTTTGACGTTGCAATGACGTGGTGTGTTGTTATGTCGAACCACGAACCACGAACCACGAACCGGTGGCGCTCACCCCCTCTGTCCTGTCGGACTACCTGGGCGAGCCACGGGTCTCGCCCGTCCTTCGGACCCCCCACAAGGGGGGAGATCACATTGACAGTAACGCTTTCCCACCACAGGAAGCATTGGAGATTGTGCAACGGCAGCGATGACAGCTGATCTCCCCCCTTGTGGGGGAGATGTCCGACAGGACAGAGGGGGGTGAACACCCAACGCCACTTACCCGCACCTGACTCAATCTATAAAAACAACCCATAAATATCAGAAAACTCTAATCTATCTCATCCGGCACTGGCCTTGATCTCTGTCTGATCTTGCCAAATGTATATCCCGTCTCGACGGCATTATTCCCGAATTTCCCGCGCAATTTATCGATAGCGGTTTCCGCAACAGCGCGTTTTGTGGCCTGAACATCAACAAGATCGTGCGGGTCGGCGCGGCCATCATCGCCAAGATCGGTTACACCGATGCCGATGAGGCGAAACCGTGTGCCGTCAATCTCCTTTTCCAGCAATGCCAGACCAGTGCGGAAAATCCGGTCGGCAAGCTGGGTGGGATCAGCCAATTGGCGATTGCGGCTTTTCAGTTTGAAATCGCTGGATTTGAGCTTGAGAACCACAGTCCTGCCGGCAATATCGGCGGCTTTCAAGCGCCGCGATACTTTTTCCGAGAGCGAGCGCAGAATCGGAACCAGATCGTCAAGCGTGCTGATATCCTCGTTAAACGTGGTTTCTGCCGAAACGCTCTTGGATTCACCGTCGGGTTCCACCCGGCGCGTGTCAATGCCGCGCGAGAGCTGATAAAGGCGCTGACCCATGGTGCCATAAGCGCGCATCAGCGCGCCAAGCTCCATGGTCTGCAATTGACCGATGGTGCGAATCCCGTCCTTCTCCAGTGTGGCGGCAAACACCTTGCCGACACCCCAGATCATAGTGACCGGCTTGTCGTAGAGAAAACGTGGTGTTTCCTCCTCGCCGATGATGGAAAACCCGCGCGGTTTATCAAAGTCCGAGGCGATCTTTGCCAGAAATTTGCAATAGGAGAGGCCGACTGAAACGGACAGGCCCATTTCCTTTTCCACCCGATTGGAAAACTGCGCCATGACCCGGACAGGCGGATCGTGATGCAGGCGCTGTGTGCCTGTCAGGTCAAGAAATGCCTCGTCGATGGATAGCGGCTCAACCTGCGGGGTCAGATCGCGCATCATCTGGCGGATTTCCCGCCCGACACGCACATATTTTTCCATATCAGGGCTGATAACCACCGCATGCGGACAGGCTTCCAACGCCTTGAACATCGGCATGGCCGATTTTACGCCGTGAATGCGGGCGATATAGCAGGCGGTGGAGACCACGCCGCGCTTGCCGCCGCCAATGATCAAAGGCTTGTCACGCAGATCAGGATTGTCGCGTTTTTCGACCGAAGCATAGAATGCATCGCAATCCACATGGGCGATTGAGAGCTTGTAGAGTTCCGGATGGCGCAACAGGCGCGGGCTGCCGCATTGCTGGCACCGGCGCCCGGCCGACGCTTGCGCTGTCAGACAGTCGCGGCAAAAACCAAATTCGGGATCGTTAAGGGTTGCCATGATACCAGGAACATAAATAGAACATGCCGAACGTACCGAAGTGGCAGGCCTCTTGCAAGCCGTTTACGCCTCAATACACATCCTGTCGTCCGCCCGGCAACAGCCGCAGCGCTTCCTGAAACAGGGCAGGGTCCGTTTGCGTCGCCTCGCAGTAGCGCATCAGGGTTGGTTCGTGCGCGAGATAGAATTGCAGCACGCCAGCGAGGAAACCGGGTTCCTGTGCCGCCTCACGAATCTGGTCGGCGGTAATGCCCGTGAGGGCCAGAAAGCGCGGAAGCAACTCCGTATCCCCAGCCAGAAAGACCAGAGAATTGATCGCCAGATCCTGCGCGCTGTCGAGGTTCATCTGTTGTTTCATCGGTCTTGTCTGCTCCGTAATGTGTGCTCAACAGGGCACCTCAACCAACAATATTGCCAATTGAAGCCATTCAGGCCGGTTGCGGCAGGTCAAATGCGCACGCGCCAATTGAATCTGATCAAAATAACATGTTCAATAAAGCCTTGGTTAAACATGATCCGCAGCATTTTTGATTGGCATGAAGAGTTTCCTTTTCATCAATCAAAACTCGCTATCAAATGCATCCATTCAATGATGCTGCAGTGGGAGCCTTGTCAATACGGCAATCCCACACAACGCACGATCTATGGGAAGTGGCCAATGGTGAAGAAAGTTATGATTGTCGAGGATAATGAGCTGAATATGAAGCTCTTCCGCGACCTTATCGAAGCCAGCGGCTATGAAACCATCCGGACGCGCAATGGCCTTGAAGCGCTTGATCTGGCGCGTGAACACCGCCCTGATCTGATTCTCATGGATATCCAGCTGCCTGAAGTCTCCGGACTTGAGGTGACGAAATGGCTGAAAGCCGATGATGACCTGCATGTTATCCCGGTCATTGCTGTCACTGCCTTTGCCATGAAAGGCGATGAGGAACGCATCCGGCAGGGCGGATGCGAAGCCTATATATCCAAGCCGATCTCGGTGCCGAAATTCATCGAAACCATCAAATCCTATCTTGGCGACGTTTGACCCGTCAGTTTTACCGGAGAAGTGAAATATGACGGCCCGCATTCTTGTCGTAGATGATGTTCCAGCCAATGTGAAGCTGCTCGAAGCGCGGCTGAGCGCCGAATATTATGAAGTTGTCACCGCCACCAATGGCTATGAGGCGCTGGAGTTTTGCGAAAACAACAGCGTTGATGTCATCCTGCTTGATGTGATGATGCCCGGGATGGACGGATTCGAAGTTTGCCGCCGGCTGAAATCCCAGCCTCATACGGCGCATATCCCGGTTATTCTTGTGACGGCGCTTGATCAGGACATGGATCGCATCACCGGCCTGAATTTTGGTGCTGATGATTTTCTGACCAAGCCGGTCAATGATCTCCAACTGCTTGCGCGGGTCAAAAGCCTTGTGCGCCTGAAGAACCTCACGGATGAATTGCGGTTGCGCGTCGCGACAACCCGCGATGTCGGCCTTGAATCCATCCTGCGTTTTCCGAGCGGGATCGAAACCATTGGGCGGGATGCGCGGATTCTGCTGATCGATGAACGCCCGGCCAGCGCCGAGCGGATCAGGAGCGTCCTGTCGCCGGAATGCGTGGTTGATGTCCAGACTGATCCCCAGACCGGTTTCTTTGATGCCATCCAAGGCAATCATGATTGCCTGATCATCGCATCGAGTTTTGCCGCGCACGATCCCTTGCGGATTTGCGCGCAGCTGCGCTCGCTCGACAACACCCGGTCCATGCCGATCATCCTTGTTGCCGATCCGGGCGAGGAGCCGAAAATCAGGCGTGCGTTGGAGCTTGGCGTCAATGATTATGTGGTCCGGCCACTGAATTCGAATGAATTGCTGGCACGTTTGCGCACCCAGCTGCGGCGCAAGGCCTATCATGACGGCCTGCGCGCCAGTGTGGTCAAGACCTACGAAATGGCCGTCACCGACAGCCTGACCGGTCTGCACAACCGGCTTTATCTTGAAACGCACCTCGCGACATTGTTCAAGCGCGCCATCGACCGCCGCCGTCCACTGTCGATCCTGATGACCGATATTGATCGCTTCAAGCTCATCAATGATACGCACGGACACGATGGCGGCGATGAGGTGCTGCGTGAATTTGCCCGCCGCCTGCGCCGCAATGTGCGCGGAAGCGATCTTGCCAGCCGTTATGGCGGCGAGGAGTTTTTTATTGTGATGCCCGATACGGACCTGACCATGGCGGCTATTGTGGCCGAGCGAATCCGCCGCGAGGTGGCCTCGACGCCATTCTTTGTTGATGACGGTATTACCAGTGTGCCGGTAACCATCAGCATCGGCATTGCCAGCGTGCAGTCAAAGGATGACACGGTACAGAACATGCTCAAGCGCGCCGACGAGGCGCTTTACGGTGCCAAGGCATCGGGGCGGAACAAGGTTGTTTCCGCCGCTGCATAAGATTTCTGCGCTATAATGTGAGTCCGCTCCGCGCGGCGTGAACTGCTTCGCTGTTGCGTAAGCACGCTCTGCCACTGCGTGATTTTATTCCGCCGCCGCGTGCGTTGGTGCGAATCGAATGCATATGCTTGAAAACAAAAATGCCGCCCGAAGGCGGCATTTTGATCATAGGGAAAAGCCAAGATTACTTGATCTTGGTTTCCTTGAATTCAACGTGCTTGCGTGCGACCGGGTCGTACTTACGGAAAGACATCTTTTCCGTCTTCGTACGGCTGTTCTTGCTCGTAACGTAGAAGAAACCGGTGTCAGCGGTCGACAGAAGCTTGATCTTGATGTTCGCAGCCTTAGCCATTTTCAGTTTACCTGTTTTAATTAGAAGAGGACCGCCGTTCAGTCCAACAACGTGGCTATAAGCGGAAATTCAGGCGGACACATACCAACACCCGCCAAAAAGTCAAGCCTAGAGCCACTATAATCTAAGCTTTGAAGTGCAATCCCGGCGATGTCCGCAACAATCTGCGACTATCTCGTCATTCCGGTTTCACGCGTGTCTTGAACATCAATGTGATCCGGATGGTTGGGCAAACCCGCGAGACACCGCGTGCGACATGGTGGACAAAGCCCGGAAAGAGCAGAAGCCTGTTCGGTTTCGGATATATGGCGGCAAGAATATCATCCTTTTCCTGATTAAACAGAATTGTTTCCCCGCCCCAGTCGGGGTCCCATTTCTCATGCGGATAGTAGACGGCAGTACAAGCGCCCGGTTCCAGGGAATCCGTATGGGTTGCACCATCGTTGCCATAGGGCAGGCCATTGGCATAGCAGCGCTGGAGAACATGCCCTTTCAGCGCCGTTTGACTGAGCTGCTGCCAAAATACGTGAAGGAGAGGGGCTTTGGATGCGAGTTCAGCCTCGCATCCAATATTCGGTTTCTTTCCTTCTTGGGGTTCAACTGTATCACCGATCGCTCCGGCAAAATGTTTATGCCAGAAGGATTGCGCACCTTCGCCGCTATGAGATCGCCACCCATAACCCCAGCCTCCACTAGAAAGGAACCGGTAGATGGCCTGCTGCTCGTGGGCATTCAGCAGGTTCTCAACAACGGTAATGCCTTGCCATGGTCGGGTATCCGCCTGTTTTGGTTGAGTTGCCACTGCACGTTTCCCCTTTAGAACCTCACCGTCAGATCGGCCTTGACGGCGTTGTCGCGGGTCTGTTGCGAGAACTGGCCGGTATAGCTGATGCCAAGCGTGGTGGCCTTGCCGATGCCAAAGTTCAGTCCGGCTTCGACGAGTGCCGTATCGGATGCAATGGGTGATCCACTGACCGCGAAAGCCTGACCACCACTGGCAAAGGCCAGCGAGGCTTCCGGTGTGGTATCACCAAAGGCATGCCGCCAACCCGCCATGCCATGAGCGGTGAGCACGGTTGCCTCGCTCACGGCAAAGCGATGCGAGGCTCTGAGACCAAGGGTTGTGGTGGTCAGGTCCGTTGTGTCTGATTGACCTGACAACGCGGTGATACCACCGGTTTCGGTAAAGCCAGCGGTTTTCAGATGCGTATAGGCGGCTGCGGCAAAGGGTTCGAATGCAGCATAGGCCGTATCGATCCGGTAGGCGGCTTCACCGAACAGCTGCACCGTGTTGGCGGAATAATCTGCGGTGTTGCTGTCATTGATCCCGCCGAAGACCACCTTGCGGCGCGTATCAATCTCATGATGGGCAAGGCTGGTGCCAAGGCTCAAGGTCAGCGCATCGATCCTGGTGCCGCCATAAACACCGACCTGATAGCTATCGGCTGAGGCATGACCACGCGCCGTGTTGACAGACGTATTGCCATAACCCGCCAAGAGACCAAAGCGCCATGTATCGGCAATCACCCCGTCGAACCCGGTGACGAAACCGCCGGTATTGCGGCTATAGGCGGATGCATTGCTTGTTCTGTCCGCATGGCTGCGCGAGCCATAGGCTTCACCCCAAAGGGC
>NZ_JACGXO010000012.1:0-104512 GCF_014138335.1 Phyllobacterium sp. P30BS-XVII | reverse complement strand
TCGACCTCCATCGCGCCGGCCTGCGTTGCCAGCATGCCAAGCGACAGCGATCGCCGCCCAAAGGGCGTCGTGAATGCATTCCCCGACTGCATCGTTCTCTACCTTTCAATAGGCAAAAGATCTCCGCTCGCCCAAACGACGCCAATTACTCTTGACACTGATTCCCGGAAATGCGATTCTCGATCCTGCTAGAGATATGAGAGAAGCCTTCCAAGACAGAGATGTTTAGGTGGGCTTTTTTCTTTTGCGGTTAATCTCCTGTTTTTTCTACTGTTTCCGATTCCCTGAAAGCTCGATAGAGTTCGTCAAGATTATCGGCAATATATGCACCGAAACGAGAGGCATTCTTGGCTTTTAAGGCCAGCGTAAAGCTCTTGCCCGTATCTTTGATCTCAGCATTGAGCAACTTATCCTTGGCAGCCCATGTTTTAGTCTTTGGCGTGTTTGTTTTTTGCGCGGACCGTTTTAGCCCATTCAGAAAGTCAAAGAGCCGCGTAAAACGTTCATCGCTGGCTTCCGTCGCAAATTCAGCAGACTTCACAAAATCAGCTGCCCTTGCTTGGTTGCCGGGCTGCTCGAGAAACTTGGACAATTGCCACCATCTGTCCCGCCCGGTTGCTTTGGCCGCGCCAATGGCAAGCACAATGCTCTCTGGAATATAGGTGGAGACAGATTGCATCTTGGAGAATGTCGTCGGATCAAGCGTCAAAGCAGATTTGACGACGGAATGATCATAGCCAAGATCCGCAAGGCGTTTGGCAAACAATGTCCGCTCGATAAAAGACAGGTTCTGGCGTGCGGCATTTTCCTGCCCCTGCGCGATCACATGGTCCTGATCAGCCATCGGCTTGACGACAGCCCGGACGTGTTTGTTTAACTGCCGGGCAGCTTTGACACGGCGATGACCGAAAACAATCTGATAGCGTCCAGATATTGAAGGATGCGGTCGGACAAGGATTGGCGAATCCTGCCCCCTCTCCGCAATCGCCGTAAGAAGTTCCTGAAATGCCTGGTCATCCTCTTCAATCCGATCTGAGACGAATGAACTTTCAATCAGATCAGGATCAAGCTCAACAACACTGCCCTTGGCGAGTTCTTCAAATGAGCTCTTGATTGATCGCGACGCGCCGGTCACCACATAGGACAGCGCCTCGTTGCGCTCAGTTTGCACTGGCGCTGGATTCATCACGCTGCTGAAAACATCCTTACGGGCCATCTATTCGCTTCCACTCTCGGTCATGCAATTGATTTTTCTAGCGAAAAGCCGTGTTTTTACTGCAGTAAATCCCATATTCATCTCAGCGCCCCCACGCCCGATGCACCAAAGAAGCAATTTCGGAGTTCACGGCGTCAAGAGACTCAATGGCCCTTTCATAGGTCGTGCGGGTGAAGCTATTCTTCTCTACTTCGTAGAGCGTCTGCTTGGTCAAGCCAGCATCCGAAACGGCTGTTGATTTGAGCATCGCATTAGCCAGAATTTCCTCAGCCAGCATTGACTGCATAAAGCCGACCATCTGGGCCTGCGGGATGTCGGTCGGCTCATAGCGTGTGATCAAATAGCGGAACCAATCAAGCTCCACTTTCGCACCAGCCTGTTTCACAGTCTTCAGAATGCCACCAAGCATAAGCAGGAACTGCGACATGGACATGAGATCCAGCATCTGCGGATGTACAGTGATCAAAACGGCCGTGGCGGCCGACATTGCAGTCAATGTGAGATAGCCAAGCTGTGGCGGGCAATCGATAACCACGACATCATAGCGGTCATCGACACTCTCAAGCGCAGTAGCGATACGGGTAAAAAACTGCCTGCCCTCGCGCGATGCCTTGTCCTGCATCGCTAGTGGCGTGTCGTATTCATATTCCTGCAGTTCAAGATTGGCGGGAATGATGTCGAGCCCAGGAAAATTGGTTGACAGAATGACATCAGCAATGGGCTTGCGTTCGTCATCGTAACGAATGGACTCGTAAAGCGACAGGTTCCTGTCAAGCTCCGGTTGAAAACCATGCAAGGCAGATAGTGACGCCTGAGGATCGAGATCAATGGCGAGAACGCGGTGGCCAGTCAGCGCTAAATACTGCGCCAGATGTGCGGCTGTCGTCGTCTTACCGGAACCGCCCTTAAAGTTTACAACCGCAATGACCTGCAGCTTGTCACCAGGCTTGCGGTGCGGAACATACTTCTTCACTTCGGTACGGCCATTACGATCCAGATAATGACGCAATTCCAGCATCTGCTCGGCCGTATAGGATCGCCGCCCGGATGTCGCTTGAGCCGGAACGGGGCCTTTGCCTTCCAGATGCAAGCGCTTCAGATTGTTCTGCGTCACACCAAGATAGTGCGCCACTTCAGCCATGGAGAACTGCCGCAATGTCTTCTTTGCATTCGGCGGAAATTTTTCCATCCGAAGCTGGTTAAGGCGGCGTGATATCTCTGCTCCCTGATCGAGGATCTTGTCATCAAACTCGAACTTGGGCAGAGGTAGAGCGAAATTCATCGGAGACAAAACCTCTAATAGCGCTTTTTCAAAGCAAATCTTCTAAGAAGCGCCATTAAGCTCCGATTCTAACGATCCAGCAAGAAATTTTAGGTTAACAAATGGTTAAAGGGATTTGGCAATCCAAATCGGCAAAGTCTCTCATCCATTTATGCGCCAAATTGCATTACCAACCTATCTCTTTTCCGGACTACCAGTTAATGCACTGATTTCATTTACGAAAATGTATGATTTTACTGCGGTAAATTTGCGTAAAAAGAAAAGCGATGCCGCACCAGCTGCTGAATTCCCAGCCAACCACGCAATCAACGTACATTCCGGGTTCAATATTTATCCAATGGTTTGTTTGACCACAGCATACGTTATTCTACTCACGGCTCATCCAATTCGGTCCCAGCGGCGAATCGCACCCGGTTTCTGCCTTCGGACTTTGCCCGGTATAAAGCTATATCAGCGGCTTTAATGAGCCGCGGCCACTCTTCCGCCCCAAGCGGGCCCGATGCAACACCGAAACTCGCAGTCATGTTCAGACGAGCGCCATCAGCGAGAACAATCTCGTGCCGTTGCAATGCAAGCCGCAACCTGCGCGCACGCATAACCACATCCGAAAGCAGATCGCCCGATAGAAGAACCGCAAACTCTTCACCTCCGAAGCGGGCGATCACATCTGTCGGCCGCAACATCGATCGAAAGAGAGCCGCCACTTCCCGCAAAACCTGATCTCCCGCCTGATGACCATACGTATCGTTGACGAGTTTAAAATAATCGATGTCGATCAGAACGAGACAAGCTGTTTCCGCCTGCCCGTCAGCTTTCGCTTTGCTTTGCCCAATAAGATCAAGCGTACGGCGGTTGAAGAGGCCCGTCAGACCATCTGTTTCCGCTTGTTCTTTCAGCTTGTCGGTTAGCCGTGCCCGCTCGCGGAGCTTGCCACGCAATATCTGAATGGCATCAAATAAGCGGCGCATCTCACCCGCATATTGCGCAGGATTGCCGAGTTGTACGGGCTGATCCTCCGCCAATCCAATAACCTCATCCCGAGCTTGCAGCAACGGAGATAAAACAGACCTGTGAACCATACGGACCAGACTGGCAAGGATCACCAAGATAGCCGTGGTGATGGCAATGACCATCAGCAATGTTCTCAATGCGCGATCGCGCGTTTGCATCAACTCGTCAATTTTTACATTCAGAAATTCACTGCGCAGGCTCTCCAATGGTTGGAGCGTTTTCACAAAACGCCTGGTGAATTCCTCGGCTGTCAAAGAATAATTGCCGGAGTTTCGGCCTTCTGTGACAAGGGCATCAAACATCTCTAGCCCCTCACCAAAGAAGACGCGTTCGATTTCCTCGCGTTTTCCGATAAGCCTTGCATCACTGCGGAAGATCGCGTCCTGTCCGCCGACCAATCGCCAAAGCTCGTTCAGCCGGCCGCGGGTTCGGCTGCTGTCAATCAAATGTTTGCGTTCCAAAGGATGACGTGTCGCGATCGGCGCCATGATTTGCGATGCAATCCGGCCGCCATACTCTCTGAGGTCGCTCAACATGTGACCGATCAAGACAGATGCTGCAATTCCGTCATCCGCATCAACCAGATCATCGACATTCCAGGCGACGATTGACTGAAAATTGTCAACAACTGCGAACATTCCTTCGATCGCCAGTTGAACGTCTTCAAGACGCCGCTGCCCCAAGGGAAGATTTGCAACGCGATCAACCTCCGCTCTGGCGCTTTTCAGCTGTGTGTTTGTTTGTTCCAGAAATCGCAGGGGTATGGGATGGTCAATTGACTCACGATTAGGCGCAATGGGATTTGCAATCGCCTCAATGGCTGCATCACTTGCTGCACGAAACTGAACGAGTTGCCGTTTCGCATCATCAGTCGGGAGATCCATGATCCCCATCACTGCATTGGATGGGCCTCGCTCGGCCGATAAACGATTGGCCGCATCCAAGACCAGACGGTAGCGTTGAACACGATCTAGGTTGCGGCGGGCGAGCCAGTAGTCGCCATAGGACGGCATTATGATGCTTGCGGCGAGAATGCCCGTGCAGACAACTGCCATGCCCGTTCCCGTCCAGAGCTTCCAATATAGGCTTCTGCCCATATCTTTCTGTGGCGAGGATTGGCTTGTTTCAACGTGGCTGGACACTGTCGATTCGGGGCGTCTCCCGGAACGGGCTGGACGAGGTGAAGTCAATCAATATTATCCTATCGCAATAGTCCCCACCCGCGGCTCACGAGCCGCCTGCAAGACTGTACTTCTGTCCCCTCTGAAGTCTGTGATCATTATCGATCACATGGTCTTGTAATCCGATCCTATGCCGTTTTTAACGGAAGATATCAATAGGGATACACGTATAGGTTGATTCTCATTATGCACTTTTGGTTGTATGCTAAAAACAAGGCGATCTGAAAAAGACTGCTCTGTGTAAGCGATCAATACCAATATGACTGAATGATTCATAAAAACTGCAAAACCGCGCATTTTGAGATGCGCGGCCTCGCTCGATTGTTTATTTCTTCGTATCCGCCTTACGGCTCGCATCATCTTCCACGAGTTCATACCACATGGCGTTGAGAACCGCGAAAGCCGCCGCAAATGGCAATCCAAGAAGCCAGGCAAAGTACCACATTTTTCTACTCCTCCATTGTTCTAGTAAGCATGGCCGCTTTTATTGCTAATAGTTTTGTCGTCCACTTTGCCCCATAGCACTCGATAGACCCACGTTGTGTAGGCTGTAATGAGCGGTACAAAGATGACCACCACGACAAGCATGATAAAGAGCGTCAGATGGCTTGATGACGTATCCCAGACTGTCAGGCTTGATCGCGGATCGATCGACGAGGGCAAGATGAATGGAAACATCGACAGACCGACAGTCGAAATAATTCCGAAGATCGAGAGCGCACTTGACAGTATGGTTGTAATCTCGCGTTTGCCTCTGAAACCCAGCAAGGCAATCGTGGCACCAAGAAACCCGAGGGCAGGGGCGATGATCATCCAGCTATGGGTGCCGAAATTGACAAACCAGGCGTTATTATCCTGCACCACTGTCTTCAACAGCGGGTTCGACGGGCCAACCGGATTGATAATGCTGGTAATGCGATAACCGCCAATCATCGTCCATAGGATCAACCCGGCAAGAGCAAACAGAAGAATGGTGATTGGTGCCGCAAAACTGCCAAACCGGCGAGCCCGTTCTGCAATGATGCCTGTCGTTTTCAACTGCAGCCACGCGCTGCCATGCATGATCAGCATAGAGACCGATAGAAGCCCGCAGAGAAGCGCGAACGGATTGAGAAGGCCAAAGAAGGACCCCTCATAGAAAACGCGCAGGTCGCCGTCAAAACGGAAGGGAACACCCTGCAAAACATTGCCCAAGGCAACACCAAAGATCAGGGATGGCACGAAACCACCAACAAAGAGCGCCCAGTCCCAGGCAGTGCGCCATGTGGCGCTATCGCGTTTGGAGCGGTATTTGAACGCAACGGGGCGAACAATCAGCGCTGCCAGTATGAGGAACATTGCGAGATAGAAACCGGAGAAGGATACGGCATAAAGCGGAGGCCATGCGGCGAATATCGCACCGCCACCAACAATAAGCCAAACCTGATTACCTTCCCAGATGGGACCAATTGTGTTGATGGTGATCCGCCGCTCCATGTCAGTTCGCGCAACAAAGGGCAGAAGCGTCCCAATGCCGAGATCAAAACCATCTGTTACAGCAAACCCAATCAGCAATACGCCGAGTAAAAGCCACCAGATCAGTCGTAACGTGTCGTAATCAATGAATTGATGCAGGATCATGATCGTTTACTCCGCCGGAACAATGTGTGGGGAAATCAGGAGCGCTTCCGGTTCGTCGTCCGGTTCCGGTCCTTTGCGAATGGCACGAAGCATCAAGCCCATCTCGATGATGAACAGCACCGTGTAGATCGTGACAAAGCCGGCAATCGTGATCAGCAAGGACATTGCACCAAGATTGGAAACTGCTGCTGCTGTCGGTAGAACACCTTCGATGATCCAAGGCTGGCGGCCAAATTCCGCAACGATCCAGCCCATTTCGGCGGCAATCCAGGGGAGGGGGATCGCCAATACCGCAATCCGTAACAACCAGGGATATGTATCGAGTTGCCGGCGCACAGACAGCACAAAAAAGGTTGCAGTCAGCAAGATGAAGAACATACCGAGCCCAACCATGATGCGGAAAGACCAGAAGAGGGTAGGGACATGCGGAACCGTATCCCACGCGGCCTTTTCAATCTGTGCATCTGTTGCCTGACGCGGATCGTCAACATAGCGCTTGAGAAGCAAGGCATAGCCCAGGTCAGCACCATTATTTTCAAATGTCGTGCGGGTGTCAGGGGCAATTTCACCCGTGCTGCCAGCCGCACGTATCTGCTGAAGTGCGTCATAGGCAAGCAAACCTTGCTTGATCCGCACTTTCGCGTGCTTGACCAGATCTTCAATACCCGGAATTTCCGTGGTCAGGGAGCGCGTACCGATCAATCCCATAAGCCAAGGGATATGCACCGCATAATGGGTTTCACGCGACTGTTGATCGGGAAAGCCGAAGGCTGTGAAAGCAGCAGGAGCAGGCTCGGTCTTCCACATCGCTTCAATGGATGCGAGCTTCATCTTCTGATGTTCGGTGGAGAGATAGCCGCTCTCATCTCCAAGCACGACTACGGAGAGGGAAGCCGCAAGCCCGAAGGAGGCAGCCACCGTCATCGATCGTTTGGCCAGAGCCGTGTGGCGACCTTTCAAAACATACCAGGCCGAGACGCCGAGAACAAAGATTGAGGCCGTTACGTAACCGGCTGAGACCGTGTGAACGAACTTTGCCTGAGCAACCGGATTAAACAAAACTGCAAAGAAATCAGTGACCTCCATTCGCATGGTCTGCGGATTAAACGCCGATCCGACGGGATTCTGCATCCAGCCATTGGCAATCAATATCCACAAAGCGGAGAAGTTCGAACCGATGGCAACCAACCAGGTTGCTGTGAGGTGCCCGACTTTGGAAAGCTTGTCCCAACCGAAAAAGAACAACCCGACGAAGGTCGCTTCGAGGAAAAATGCCATCAGGCCTTCAATGGCCAGTGGTGCCCCAAAAATATCCCCGACATACTGGCTGTAATAGCTCCAGTTCATGCCGAACTGGAATTCCATGACAATACCGGTCGCCACGCCAAGAGCGAAGTTGATACCAAACAACGTACCCCAGAATTTCGTCATTTGCCGCCAGATCACACGACCGGTCATCACGTAGACGGTCTCCATGATCGCAAGCAGCACGGAGAGGCCGAGCGTCAAAGGTACGAAAAGAAAGTGATAAAGCGCTGTTATCGCAAATTGCAGGCGCGAGAGCGCCACGATGTCGAGTTCCATCTGCTTCTGTCGGGTTCGCCCGACCCCCTGTTGATCAGCGTTGCGACAGGCAAGCGCCGAGTGAAAGAGACTGTGCGGTCAATCAGGCCGCAATGTTGCAAGCACGGCGTCAAACTCCGGCGCGCCGCGGTGTATGGAGGCAATAAGTTGCCCCCGTTTCATAATGAGAAGACGATCAGCCAACTCGACCTCCCGCCTTATGTGAGTAGCAATGACGACTGAACGGCCACCCATCTGCTGTTTCAGACGCGCAAGGACATCGCGGGCCGTGTCGCCATCAAGCCCTTCAGTTGGCTCATCCAGCAACCATAGCGGCGCGTCACGCAGAAGCAGCCGCGCAAGCGCCAGGCGACGCAATTGGCCACCTGAGAGCCCAAGTCCGCCTTCGCCGAGCCGAGTAGCAAGCTGTCCGGGCAATGTCCTTACGTGGTCTGCGAGACCCGCTATCGCCAATACGTGCCAAAGATGCGCATCAGTCGCATCCGGATCAGCAAGCCTGAGATTGTCACGAAGACTATCCTGAAATAACTCCGTCTTTTGGGTAAGCCGCGCCGAGGATATATATCTGATGCAGCCAACTGCCGGTGCAATTTCCCCTGCAATCAACATCATCAGCGTCGATTTACCTGCGCCGCTCGCGCCGAGCAGAGCGATGTGCTCGCCTTTTGCAAGGGTAAGCGAAATGTCAGTGAGAGCAGGTATGAAAGCTCCCTTGTGAAAGGCCGTGACCGCCTCCAGCTGGACTGCATTAATGCCCGGGGGAGGGGAGGGAAGAGGAGGGGAGGGGATATCTACAAGATTGCTGCCAATACGCCTTGCCGCTAGAACTGTACGACCAAGCTCCAAAGCGCCGCGCCGCAACCCGGCAAAGGGCTCAAGCGCTGCCAAAGCCAACAATATGCCCAGCGCAGCAACCGGCGCGCCGATCAGACCGGCCTGTGCGAGAATGGCGACAGCAATCAGCGTTCCGGAAAGGAGCACGGCGGCGGCTATCCCAAAGCCAACTGTAACACCCATTTCCACCTGATTCAGCCGATCATCCGCATCAGCCAAGCGGTCATTAGCGGATCTGATCGCATCACATTGGGCTGAGACTCGTCCAGCCATGATGAGATCCGCCTGACCTGCGATCAGATCGATAACACGCGAGCGCTGCGCCTCAAGCCCGTGGGTGCGGCGGCGGGCAGCACCGAGTGAAAAACGACCGGCAAGAACAGGAATTCCAAACCCCGTTACCAAAAGCCATAGCGCAACGCTCAGCCCAAGGACCGGGTGCATCAGGCCAAAAGCAACGCTGATCGTCAATGCGGAGCACAACGCGACCGCACCGGGAACCAGTATACGCAGGTAGAGGGAGTCGAGAGCATCTATGTCTGCCGTTAACCGAAACAGCAATTTTGACGGTCGCTGTAAAAGCGCATGAGCAGCGTCAGGCCGCGCCCATCCGCGAAACAATTTCTCCCGCAAACCAGCAAGCACACCCAGCGTGGCATCATGGGTCGTCAACCGCTCGCCATAACGCGCTGCAGTCCGTGCGAGAGCAAGAAAGCGGATACCCGCAGATGGCGCGAAGACATCAAAGGCAAAGGCGGTCGCCGACGAAAGCCCGGCAATTGCCGTGGCGGTGATGAACCAGCCGGATAATCCGAGGAGCGCAGTGCCAGCCAACACCGTCGCAGCTGCCAGCAGCGCACCTGCAACAAGCATAAAGCGTCGCTCTGCGAGGAAAAGCTGGATAATGGGGCGAAAATCGCGCCAGAAAGACATCATATGCCACTCCTCGAAAATGCCATTCGAAGATCGAGGATGCGGTGTGCGCGCGCGGCCAGTACCGGGTCGTGTGTCGCTATGACAAGCGTCTTGCCTTTGGACATCGCGAACAATCTTTCGGCAATATCATTAGCTGTCTCACTATCGAGATGCGCCGTTGGCTCATCGGCAAGGATGATCGACGCCTCAGCATTAGCGGCCGCACGGGCAAGAGCAAGACGCAGTGCTTCGCCCCCCGAAAGTCCGGCCCCTCCCTCACCGATTGCAGCCTTGCCACGAGCATTGGCAACATTATCGAGAGCAGACTGATGCAGAGCCGCCTCGGCCGCTTGCCCATCGACGTTGGGGCGCCCCAGGGAAATATTTGCAGAGACAGTGCCAGCAAAAATATGCGGTCTTTGCCCAACCCAGGCAATCTTTTTGCGCGCCTCCATAGCATTTGTCGCCAAGGACAGGCCAGCGATAGCAATTTCTCCGCATTCCAGTGGCGCAAGACCAGCAATCAGAGCCAACAACGTCGATTTTCCCGATCCGCTTGGCCCAAGCAGCGCAACAGTTTCACCAGAAGCAATATCAAAGCTGATATCCTCAAAGACTGGCAGTTGTTTATCGGCATAGCGGAATGTGAGACCTCTGATCTGAACCGCCGATGTTCCGGACGATTGAACGGCAGTTTTTTGCTGATGGCCCTTTGCATTTTTTGCGCCTGGCACCTCAGTGCCACCGACCGCAAGCTTGCGTAGCGCGTCCAGCGCAGCTTCTCCGGCAGCTCGGTCGTGCCAGACAGACGAGAGTTCACGCAGAGGCTCAAAAAACGCCGGAGCGAGCAGGAGGATAAACAGCCCTTCGCTCAGTGAAAGTCGGCCGCTCCATGTGCCGAAATCCAGCTGCCCGAGAAGATGAAAGCCGACATAAACAGCCACCATGGCAACGCCGAGCGCCGCAAACAACTCAAGAACCGCCGAGGACAGAAAGGCGATGCGCAACACGGCCATTGTCCGCATCCGCAAGGATTCAGCATCGTCTCGCAGACGCTTTGCTGTCCTATCAACAGCACCGAGCGAACGGATCGTGGCAAGCCCGCGCAGCCGATCCAGCAGAAATGCATTCATTCCGCCAACCTCGACCAATTGTGCTTCGCTCGCCGCCTTGGCACGCCAGCCAATAAGCGCCATGAAAACAGGAATAAGCGGCGCTGCCACAAGCAGAACGATAGCGGCGGCCCAGGAGAGCGGCAGAACACAAAGAAGGATGGCGACCGGGACCACCGTTGCCTTGAACCTCGCGGGACCAAAGCGCGCGAGATAGGGTACGACCGCCTCAGCCTGTTCCGTCAGAATGCTTGCCGCAGCACCCGAGGCTATCCGATCAGGATCAAGCGGCGAACGGCGAGCCAGAACTGCAACGGCGTCTACCCGCAGTTCCGAAAGAGCAGCGCGCGCAGCACGAAAAGCCAGTCGGTTTCCCAGCGCATCGATCAACGCACGTACTATTCCAATCAGAAGGACGCCAGCGGCGAGCCATATTATGCCGGATATCGCGTTACCGGTCGCGATCTGGCCGACAGCGATGCTCAAAAGCCCTGCCTGCGGCAACCACAGGAGAGAGCCAGCAGCCTGAACGAAGGCTGCACGTCTTACCTGACCACCGCGGTTAACCGCTGAAGTTTGACCAGTGCTAACGGAGGTTTGTTCGACGCGCGGAGAGCCGCTGGCTACCGTAGTACCGGCCCGCAAAGCTGTCGAGGAACTCAACGCGTCGACTGACATCGGTTATGCCCTGTCCAGATTGCGTTTGGAACGACCGAGTGAAACGATCTTGTCCTTCGCCTCGAGCAATCGCGTCACCTTGGCCCCAAGTGTAAGCAATGTTGCAAGACGATCAGTTTCGAGCTTCTTCACATCATCATACCAAGTTGTCAGACGTTCGATAAGGCCATGCATTTCCGCCATGCGTTCCTGAGCGTGGCGTTCGGCATCGCTTGCGGGCTGCTGCATGAGAATCTCGCGCAAAACAGAAAGTGTCGGATCGACCTCCCGTTTCTTTCGCTCTTCAGCAAGTGTTCGCAAAATCTGCCAGACATCGTCAGGTGTCGTGAAAAAGTCGCGGCGATCATCCGGGAGATGTTTCAGCAGAACCAAGTTCCATGCCTGCAATTCGCGCAAACTCATCGAAACATTGGACCTGGAAATACCAAGGGAATCGACAATCTGGTCCGCGTTCAATGGCTCAGGAGAGACGTAGAGCAGTGCGTAAATCTGACCGACGGTACGGTTAATGCCCCAGCGGCTACCCATTTCACCAAAATGCAGGACGAAGGATTGAACGAGAGGAGGAAGGTTCATCGGTGATTCCTGATGCAACAGTTATTTCAGTAATTACTGAAATAACTGTATTTGACAAAGAAGCCCGATGCAAGTGGAGGGAAAGCTAACGCGTCATTCTCTCGCAGGTCGCGAATTTTATGAAATTAATTCAAAGGCTTAAAAAAAGAAACCCAGCCGTCGCCAGCTGGGTTTCAAAAAGAATAATGAAAGATTATGCGGTTTAATTCAAGCCAAGCTTGCCGCGCAGGGTCGAAAGATCTTCAGCCAACGTGTTAACAGCGGCGGCCAGCACTGTGCGATCATCATCAGTCAGCTTGTCATAAAGCTCGTAACCTTCGGCAGTCTTGTACTTCGACAAAGTCTTGTCGACAGTATCAAAATTGCCCGAAACTTTGGTCACAAATGCACTGTCATCCTTTTCGATCAAGGGGCGAACCAGATCGAAAATCTTGCGTGAACCATCAAAGTTTGCCTTGAAGTCCCACAGATCCGTATGGCTGTAGCGGTCTTCTTCACCGGAAATCTTGGTTGCAGCCACTTCTTCCATCAGCGCAGCAGCGCCGCCCACAACTTTTTCGGGCGGGAATGTCAATTCGGTGATGCGCTTGTGGAGTTCCACCACATCCGCCTGAAGCTTGTCAGCAAAGTCTTTCAGGCCTTCCGTGCTGTTCTGGCTGAAAAGGCCATATTCAAGCCGATGGAAGCCGGTGAAAGCAGGATCTTTCTCCGCCTGTTCGTGATCATCAGCACGGGAGTCAATCGAGCCATCAAGATCGCTGAAAAGTTCAGCCACTGGTTCCACGATTTCGTAGTTCATGCGGGTTGGCGCGTAAAGCTTCTTGGCCTTCTCCAAATCCCCGGCCTTAATGGCATCGGTAAAAGCCTTTGTCTCGTTGACGAGCTTCTCAAGATTCTCGCCAATGAAAAGCTTGTACTCGGCAATCGGCCCTACGAGATCGAGAGGGGAGACTTCCGCGTTAGCAGCACGCGGTGCTACCGCAGCGGTTATGGCAAAGACACTTGCTGTAAGGTAGGCGCTTAGTTTCATAGATAGCTCCTTCAGGATTTGGTGAGTGTTGGAGTATGGCCGGCTGCTTCCAGTAATGATCGGCCAAGAAAATCATCGGCATTGACAACGCCGGGCAGGGTAAAGAAAAAACCGCCGCCAATCGGCTTGATATATTCCTCAAGCGGTTCGCCATTCAGCTTGTTCTGAACGGCAATAAAACCCTTCTCGAGATCAGCCTGATAAGCGATGAACAGCAGCCCTTGCTCGAGCTGACCGGATTTGCTTACACCGTTTGAATAGTTGAACGGGCGGCGCAGGATCAGGTGCGCGTCAGACCCCTTCGCACGGTCATTTGCCAGCCTGATATGCGCATCCAGCGGTGTAACCGTACCTTCCGCATCCTTCGCATAGTCAGGCACTTCTATTTCGGTACGCCCACCAAATGGCGCTCCGCTTGGCTTGAGCCGTCCGATGATGCGCTCCTGTTCACCCAGCGGCGTACGGTCCCACCGCTCGACAAAATTGCGGATGATCCGGATCACCTGATAGGTACCATTACGCGCCCAAGCGGGCTCGTCGCCACTGCCTTGAACCCAGACAATCCTATCCATCAATTCGGTATTGCCCGCATCAGGGTTTGCCGATCCATCCCGGAAGCCAAGGAAGTTGCGCGCACTCTGGTGTGTGCCATCAGGGCTGCGCGGCAAAACAGGCACCGAGCCTTCCTGCTTCCAGCGCAAAACCATCAAATCAGGCAGATTTTTCAGGATATCGCGCAGCGCATGAATATTGGTATCGGGTGTATTCGACGATATCTGCAACGAGAGATCGCCATGGCATAGCGACTGATCCAGCGCATCATTTGTGAATGCCTTCATACGGGAAAGGCGGACAGGCTTATGCGGTAAAAGCCAGTCACGTTGATCGAAGAACGACGCACCCAGCGAGACAGTCATTGTCAGATTGTCAGGCAGAACCACGGGGCCAAGAATGCCATTGTCAGCCGGAGGCAGTTTGTCATCGAGTGCGGGAGGCGTGCCACCCTTCATCAGAAAGGCAATACGAGCCGAAAGGGTTCTGAAAAGCCGCTCAACTTCTTCCGGTTTGCTTGCCAGAATCCGGAAAGACGCCACCATACCTGCCGCAGGACGCGGTGTTACGATGCCAGACTGATATTGTCCGTTGAAGGGTTGCTGCTCCAGCATTTTGTCACTGACAGGCGCATCTGTGACCTGTTCGCCATGACTTTCTGCAGCATGTGCGCCAGTAACACCGGCGGCCAGCACACTACCCGCTGCACCAACACCAAGCAAAAGATTGCGGCGGTTGGTGATAAAAGACTGTGCGTCGTTGTCTTTTGCCATGCTTGCTTCTCGTCCTATTCCAAACCAACAGCGGCATTGAGCTTACCGATGGAATCGGCGAGCGCCTGCATCTGCATAGCCAGCGCCTTTTTACTGTCGGCATTCACGTCGCTGTACGACGGGAAACCACCCGGACCGCGCAGTGCCTTGAGCGCACTATCAACAGCCGCTAACCGAGCTTCGATATCGGCAATAACAGTAGGCGAACCCTGAGCAACAACCGGCTTCATCAGCGCCATCATGCGTGAGACACCGGCGAGATTGGCTTCAAAATCGGCAAGATCAGTCTGTGAATAGTGATCTTCACCCGCGGTAATCCTTGTGCTGGCAATAGTGCCAATCAAACGGGCGGCACCGCTGGCAATCTGGGCCGGCGGAATGCGCAGTGACCGCGCACGATCCTTGAGGGCAGTAACGTCAGCCAGCAATTTGGCGGAAACGGGTGCCAAGCCATCGAGATTCTTGACCGAATAGAGCCCGTATTCGATGCGGTGAAAACCGGTAAATCCGGCATCCGCCTCGCGCTTTTCAAGATAATCGGCAACAGGGTCAATCGCATTGTGCAGATCAGCAAAACGATCCGCCATCGGCTCAAGCTGCATGTAGGGCAGACGCGCCTTCTGGTAGAGGTCTCGCGCCTTGTCGATGTCTCCAGCCTTGATCGCATCGTCGAGCGCCTGAACGCCCTTCACAAGCGCGCTCGTCTGCGTCGCAAGAAACACCTGATATTCGGCCAGTGGGCCGACAAATGCCACGAGTGCCGGTCGTGCTGCGGCCGCATCCGATTCTGCTGACGGTGTTACAGTCAGGGTACCACGCGGATTGTTGAGAAGACCGCAGGTGATTTCGTACTTGCCCGCGTTCAGTTTGGCCGTCAGCGTCTGCGTGAAGCCCGGAACAATATTCTCCCGCTCTTCCAGAACCATGACGCCATCAAGGATTTCCCATTCGAGCGCGCGGTCAGATTTATTGACGATTTTGAATGTCGTACGGCCAGCAGGCACGGTCAGGGCATTCGGATCACATTTGCCTTCGCTGATCGTAACAGTAATCGCGCCGTCAGCCGGGCCAGTTTTGACCTTTGTCGAGGCATAGTAAAACGCGGCACCACCGGCAACGACAAGCAGGCCAGCACCCACAACGGCAAACTTCATCAGCTTTTGTGATGGTGGAGGAGAAGACGGATTTGTATTGGCTGCCATGAAAAGCTTTCAATGAGTTGGTCGCGACGCCGCAACTGCGCTTTGACGCTGAGGGGCGGGCCGTAGAAAAAAGAACAGGCTAATGGCGAGAAATGCGACATAGGCAATGACCTCACCCAGTGTCGGCATATCCTGATAACCAAACATGCCTGAAAGCAGTGTGCCGAAAGTACTACTGACCGGCAGCACGTCGCTCAAATCGATCACAACAGTCTGCAAACTGTTCCAGACACCTGCCTCGTGCAGGTGGCGCAGTGAGCCGGCAAGGATACCCGCAGCAACAACCAGGATGAACAGGCCAGTCCAGTAGAAAAAGCGCTTCAAATTAAGGCGGACACCACCGGCATATATGCCGTAGCCAAGACAAATGGAGACAATGATACCCAACAGCGCCCCAAGCGGCGCATCGGAATTTGCACTCTGTTCAAAAATGGCCAGCAGGAAGAACACGGATTCAAGACCTTCGCGGGCGACCGCAAAGAACACCATGGCAACAAGCGCCGCACCTTGCCCCGACGAATGAGCGAGTGCTTCGTCGATAGACGTATGCAATTCGGATTTGATCGAGCGCGCAGCCTTGCGCATCCAGAAAACCATCGATGACAAAACGATGACGGCAATAAAACCGACGATTGCCTCAAAAAACTCCTGCGCCTTCTGCGGGAATTGGGCGCTAACCATCTGGAGGCCGGCACCCACGAACAGCGAAAGCGCAACGGCCAACAAAATGCCAACCCACACTGCGGGCATCCACGAGCCACGACCCGTCTGCTTCAAATAACTTGCAACAATGCCCACAATCAGCGCGGCCTCAATGCCCTCGCGCAGCATAATCAAAAATGGAACAAGCATTAAAACCAATCCTCGGCGCTGACAGCCCGATGTTGTACAGCGCAGGGCAAGTCATAAACCGGGACGAAAAACGAAGCAATAACAATATATTAGAAGAATTCTAAGAAGGCGCAGAGGTAAAATTCTGTAATCTTTTCCGTATGTTGAGTTATTTAGTCCACTATTTTGCGACATTAGATTGGTCGACTTTGAGTGTAGGCAGATCACCCAGATCAGAGAAGATGAGCTATTCACACAGGTTTTAGCAGCGCGTGGCAGCACTCATCCAAATATCTGCGACAGTCGCGCCTCTCTTCACTCGGGAAGAAAGGCGCTTTTCAGAACCATCAATTCTCCGGCTTGCCGTAGCCACCACCGGTTGGGGTGACAATGACAAACGCCTCACCAGCTTCGAGAACCGTGTGGGCGCAACCCTGAAGCTCTTCCACCCTACCGTCCTTACGACGCACAGCATTTGTCCCGGTCTGTCCGTGTTCGCCGCCCTTCAGACCAAAGGGCGCAACCCGGCGATGACCGGATAGAATGGCAAAGTCTAGCTTCTCCTGCGCGCGGATTGTCCGTTTCGTGCCATTGCCTGCGGACCATTTGCCTTTGCCGCCGGAATTAGGGCGGATATGGAAATCTTCCAGCACCACAGGAAAACGCGTCTCGAGAATTTCGGGATCGGTCAGACGCGAATTGGTCATGTGCGTATGGATCGCATCGGCACCGTTATATCCGGGTCCCGCAGGCGCACCGGAACAGATGGTTTCATAGTACTGATATTGATCATTGCCGAAGGTAAGATTGTTCATCGTCCCCTGAGCCGCCGCCTGAGCACCCACAGCCCCGAACAGACAGTTTGTCACCGCTTGGCTGACCTCGACATTACCAGCCACAACAGCGGCAGGATATTCCGGGGAGAGCATGGTTCCTTCCGGGACAATAATATGGATCGGACGCAGGCAACCGGCATTCATCGGAATATCGCTTTGTACCAATGTACGAAAGACATAGAGCACAGCAGCGCGCGTCACCGGGCGCGGCGCGTTAAAATTGTCAGCGCGCTGCTCCGACGTGCCCGTGAAATCCACTGTTACCTCGCGGGCTGCTTTGTCGACTGATATGTTGACGACAATGCTGCACCCCTGATCCATTTCATAGGTGAAGCGGCCATCCTGTAATTGATCAAGCACGCGGCGCACGCTTTCCGCCGCATTATCCTGTACATGCCCCATATAGGCCTCGACCACGTCCTCGCCAAAATGACTGATCATCTTGCGCAACTCGGCAACGCCCTTTTCATTGGCGGCAACCTGCGCTTTCAGATCATTGACGTTCTGCAAGAGGGTACGCACCGGATAGAGGGCGCCGGTCAGAAGCGCAGCCAACTCTTCCTCGCAGAAGCGGCCACGATCGATCAGTTTGAAGTTGTCGATATAGACACCTTCTTCCTCAATTGTGGTAGCCAGTGGTGACATGGAACCCGGCGCAATGCCGCCAATATCCGCATGATGACCACGACTGGCGACCCAGAAGCGGATTGTCGTGCCGGCATCATCAAAAACCGGCGTACAGACAGTCAGATCCGGCAGGTGAGTACCACCGTTATAGGGCGCATTAATCAAAAAGACGTCACCGGGATGAATGACCGGATTTTCGCGAATGGCTGCAGCTACGGACGCATCCATTGAGCCGAGATGCACCGGCATATGCGGCGCATTGGCAACAAGATTTCCTTCCGCATCAAAAACGGCGCAGGAGAAATCCAGCCGCTCCTTGATGTTGACGGAATAGGCGGTGTTTTGCAGCGTGACGCCCATCTGCTCGGCGATGGACATAAAGAGATTGTTGAAAATCTCCAGCATCACCGGATCAGCTTTGGTGCCGATAGCTGAACGGTCAGGCAAAGCCTTGATACGTTTAAGGACGATATGATCCTTGGCCGTCAGTTCCGCCTGCCAGCCGTCTTCAATGACGATGGTCTGATTCGGCTCAATGATGATCGCCGGACCGGCAAGGCGCTGTCCGGGTTTCATTGCATCACGCAACACCACTGCTGCATGTTGGGCGCTTCCTTGCGAGTAGAAACTGTTACGCCTTACAATATCCGGCTCGCCCGTTGCGGTTGCATCCACCGATGTTTCGGCTTGCCCTGCACCACCGCCGACGGTCTCCACCTCAACGGCATCGATGACAAGCGCCTTGTTTTCGGCGACAAAGCCAAAGCGGCGCTTGTGCAAGATCTCAAATTCGCGGCGCATGCGGCTGATATCGTCATGTTCAGGGAAGGTCGCCTCAACCGCCAGCACCGTATCAGTACCGGCATAACGGATATGGGCGCGCACAATGCTGCTGATTTCACTCTCGGCAATACCCTGCGCATAGAGTTCGGCGAGACATTCATGCTGAAGTTCCTCTGCCAGAACAGCAAGCGGGGCAGGGGCGGCAGGATCAAGCGCCACGCCCAATGCCTTTTGCCGCGTGGCGCGAATGTCTGCGAGACCCATGCCATAGGCCGAAAGCAAGCCGGACATGGGATGAACAAGGATGCTTTTCATCCCAAGTGCGTCGGCAACCAGACAGGCGTGCTGTCCACCCGCACCGCCAAAGCAACTCAATGCATAGCGCGTGACATCATAGCCGCGCTGTACGGAAATTTTCTTGATGGCCTCAACCATATTGGCAACCGCAATCCGGATGAAACCATCAGCCACATCCTCGGGGCTGCGCCCATCTCCGATCCGGTTTGCCAGTTCGGTGAAGCGGGCTTTCACCACATCGACATCCAGCGGTTCGTTTTGATCTGGACCGAAGATCGGCGGGAAAAATTCGGGCAGGAGCTTGCCAACCATGACATTGGCGTCAGTCACAGCCAGCGGACCACCGTTGCGATAGCAGGCAGGCCCCGGATTGGCGCCGGCCGAATCCGGTCCAACACGGAATCGCCCCGCATCGAAATGCAGGATCGAGCCGCCGCCGGCAGCGACCGTATGGATCAGCATCATCGGCGCACGAACGCGCACACCTGCGACTTCAGTCTCAAAAGCCCGTTCATATTCGCCGTCAAAATGCGCCACATCGGTGGACGTCCCCCCCATGTCGAAGCCGATGACATTGGGGAAACCTGCCTCTTCGCCGGTTCTGGCCAGACCAACCACGCCGCCCGCCGGACCAGACAGGATTGCATCCTTGCCCTGAAACATATCGGCGGCTGTCAGACCACCCGATGACATCATGAACATGACGCGGGCGCCTGTGCGGGCAATGTCCAACTCCTTGGAAACCTGTGCCACATAGCGGCGGAGTACTGGCGAGAGATAAGCATCGATAACAGTAGTGTCGCCGCGCCCGACCAACTTGATCAGCGGTGACACCTCGTGGCTGACGGAAACCTGAGTAAAGCCCAGTTCGCGCGCAATCGCTGCAATGGTGGCCTCATGAGCCGGAAACTTGTAGGCATGCATGAAAACAATAGCGAGCGCGTCGTAACCCTCTTCCTTCAACGCTTTCAGAGCCGTGCGCGCCTGCTGCTCATCAAAGGGAATTTCAACCGTGCCATCGGCCAGTACACGCTCGTTGATTTCGACAACCTGATCGTACAGTGCCTCCGCCTTGATGATCTCAGTGGCAAAGATGTTCTTGCGTTCCTGATAGCCAATGCGAAGAGCATCGCGAAAGCCTTTTGTGGTGATCAGCGCGAGGCGCTCGCCCTTGCGTTCGAGCAAAGCATTTGTCGCAACGGTCGTGCCCATACGCACTTCCCCGATAAGTCCGGAGGGGATAGCTTCGCCGGGCTTCAATCCCAGATGCAGGCGAATGCCTTGTACAGCGGCATCCTTGTAAGCATCAGGGTTCTCGGACAGTACCTTGCGGGCATGGAGTTTGCCTTGCGGATCACGGCCGATGACATCAGTGAACGTGCCGCCACGGTCGACCCAGAAATCCCAGCTTCCCATGCTCATCCTGCACTCCTCTTGCTCGACTGCCACATTTGTAAGCATGCCCAATTAATAGACTATAGCGTCGTTGACAATATGTCGATAAAATGATGATATAAATTCGTCAAGGTGGAGGCAAGAAGAATGACGACTGGTCCCAAAGACCACACGACGGCGGATATTGAACAGTTTGCAACGGCACTGCCGAAGCATCTGAAACCTGTTTCTTCGATTGGCCCTATCGTATCGTCAGCACATCTTGCCGAGGGCGGTTCGCCCGGTCTTTCCGAAGTCGAATACGGTATGATTCTCGCTTCCCATGCCTTTTCCCGCTGGATGGTGCGCTGCATGGCCGCCGCAGGATTGCCGGGCCTTTCGGCCACAGAAATTCTCATCCTTCACTCTGTCCGGCATCGCGGACGCGAAAAGAAGCTTGCCGATATCTGTCTTGTTCTTGATATCGAAGACACGCACATAGCCACTTACGCTATCCGCAAGCTGGAAGCCGCCGGACTTGTCACCACGGGCAAGGCAGCCAAGGAAAAGACCATCAAGATCACCAATAAGGGCGCTGACGCCTGCACGCGTTACGCCCAGATTCGCGAGCGCCTGTTCGTCGCATCAACAATCAATGCGCGGCCTGCCGAAGATACGCTCTCGGAAATCGCCGCCGTATTGCGCTTCCTTTCGGGCGCCTATGACCAAGCGGCTCGTGCCGCCACTACTCTTTAATACAAGGATTGTTGCGTGACCGGTGATCTCTCTCCTCCGCTATTGGCCGTGGACAATCTTTCCGTTGAGTTTGGTCCGTCAAGGGTTGTGGAGAACCTGAGCTTTTCCGTGCGGGCGGGGCGCACTCTTGCCATCGTCGGAGAATCCGGGTCGGGTAAATCCGTCACCTCGCTTTCCGTTATGCGGCTGGCTGACATGATGGGCGGGCAATTTCCGACGGGTCAGGTGCTGTTCGAAAGCCGCAAGGGGAGGATTGACCTCACCACCGCAACGCAAAAAACCATGCGCGGTATTCGCGGCAAGGAGATCGCCATGATCTTCCAGGAGCCAATGACCTCGCTCAATCCTGTATTCACCATCGGCGACCAGATCGCCGAAGTTCTCGTTCTGCATGAGGGCATGTCCAAGCCAGCCGCCCTAACTGAAGCCAAGAGGCTGTTGGACATGGTGCGTCTGCCGGATGCTTCCGACTTGCTCGGGCGCTATCCGCACCAGCTGTCCGGCGGCATGCGACAGCGCGTCATGATTGCCATGGCCCTAGCGTGCCGTCCGAAACTGCTGATCGCCGATGAGCCGACGACAGCGCTTGACGTGACGATACAGGCGCAGATTCTGAACATCATCCGTGAGCTGCAGGCCGAACTTGGCATGGCTGTGATCTTCATCACCCATGACATGGGTGTTGTTGCAGAGATGGCCGACGACGTGGTGGTTATGTGGAAGGGCAAGAAGGTCGAGGAAGGCCCGGTTGCCGATATTTTTGCCAAGCCGCAACATCCCTATACGCAGACATTGCTTGCGGCGGTGCCAAAGCTTGGCAGTATGACCGGCGAGGAATTTCCGAAACGTCTCCCGCTTACAATTATGGATGGCGACACACCATATCTTGTCGGTGCTGAGCACATCCAGAATACGGCTCGTTATGGCCTTCCGCCGATTCTTTCGGTGCGCGACCTCGTTACCCGGTTCAACATCAAGAAGGGCATTTTTGGCGGCGTCACCCACCGGGTGCATGCCGTTGAAAAAGTATCTTTCGATATTCATCCCGGCGAGACTTTGGCACTTGTCGGCGAATCCGGTTCCGGAAAGTCAACCATTGGGCGAACGATCCAGCAATTACAAAAAGAAACCTCAGGCACGATCCTCTTTGATGGCCGTCCCGTTTCCGCGATGAACAGGAATGAGCAGCAAAAACTGCGGCAGGAAATTCAGTATATTTTCCAGGACCCATTCGCCTCGCTTGATCCGCGCAAAACTGTCGGCTTTTCCATTGCCGAACCAATCCGCACCCACGGGCTCATCGACGGTAGCAAACAGATCCAGAAGCGCGTCGACGAGCTGCTGGAACGCGTCGGGCTAACGAGCGCCCATGCCTCCCGTTATCCGCATGAATTCTCCGGGGGACAGCGCCAACGCGTCTGCATTGCCCGCGCGCTTGCTTCCAATCCGAAACTGATCATTGCCGATGAGGCCCTGTCAGCGCTCGATGTGTCTATTCAGGCACAAATCCTCAACCTGTTCATGGAATTGCAGGAACAGCAGGGGCTTTCCTATCTCTTCATCAGCCACGACATGGCTGTGGTTGAAAAAATGAGCCACCGGGTGGCAGTCCTTTATCTGGGGCAGGTGGTCGAAATCGGCACTCGCCAGCAAATCTTTGAAACACCTGCACATCCCTACACCCAGCGCCTTTTATCGGCAGTACCGGTGGCCGATCCGGGCCGCGCGCGAAACCGCATCATGCTGGAGGGTGAAATACCAAGCCCCATCCGCCGTGTTGGCGATGAACCCAAGATTTTCGAACGGAAGGAAATTGCGCCCGGTCATTTTGTGGCAAGTGCAGCCTGAACCGTTTCCAACAAGACTGATTATAAAGAGGAGAAAACAATGACAAACAAAAAATGGGGAATACATGCAGCGTTGCTGGCGCTGGGTCTGGCAGGAACAGCTTTACTCGCTGGGCCAGCAGCGGCAGCGGGTACGCTGACCATTTCATCACCGCAGGACCCCGGCAGCTGGGACCCGATCGATACATTTCTCGTCAACTGGGCTTCCGTCGCCACCAATATCTATGATGGCCTGACCTATCGCGGCCCTGATTTGAAGCTGGCTCCCGGCCTTGCCACCGCCTGGGAAGAACTCGACGAAGGCAAGCGCATCCGCTTTACCCTGCGCGAAGGCGTAAAATTCCATGATGGTGAACCCTTCAATGCGGAAGCCGTCAAATTCACCTTTGACCGTCTGCTTGGTGAAGAAGGCAAGAAGGGGCCACAGCGTTCCAACTATGCCGCTATCGAGAGCGTAGAAATTATCGACGCCAAGACCGTCGATTTTCACCTGAAGGCGCCGGACCCGGTCCTTTTGACCAAGCTTGCCGGTTATGGTGCGATGATCGTGCCGCCGAAATACATTCAGGAAAAGGGTGATGACTATTTCAACGCCCATCCTGTCGGCACGGGTCCGTTCAAGTTTGTGTCCTACGAGCCGAAGATCGGCATCAAACTGGAAGCCTTTGCCGATCATTGGGGTGGCGCACCGAAACTCTCCAATCTTGAATATCGCTTCATTGCGGAACCTGCCACCGCCGTTGCCGAATTGCAGGCCGGACGCGTTGATCTCGTCATCCCACCAACCATTCCTGTTGGAATGATCCCAACCATTCAGGCCGACCCGAAGCTTGAAGTCGCGAGCACAGCCGGTCCTACCGTCTATGCCCTGCGCTTTAATACCAAAAGCGGGCCAACTGCCGACGAACGGGTGCGTAAAGCGCTGATCCTCGGTGTTGACCGCGATGCCATTATCCAGTCAATTCTCGCAGGACAGGCATCACTTATTGCCAGCTTTCAAGGCGCGCTGTCCTTTGGCAACGACCCCACGATGAAGCCATTGCCCTATGATCCGGAAAAGGCGAAAGCCTTGCTAAAGGAGGCTGGCATTGCAGCAGGCACCACATTGCAGATTGATGTGCGCGGCAATGACACAACATTCAACGAAGTGTCACAGGCCATTGCCAGCTACCTTCAGGTCATCGGCATTACAGTGACGATCAAACCTTACGAGACCAACGTCTTGCTCAACGACATTATCCCGGCTGGCAAGACAGGCGCGATGTTCGAGCAGGCATGGGGTGGCTGGACGCTCGATTACGATAATACCGCCTATTCAATGTATCACTCAGGTGAGAAGTGGAACCCCTATGACAGTGATGCCAAGCTGGATGCGTTGCTGGAATCCCAACGCTCCATTACTGATCGGGCCAAGCGCGAGGAAATCCTCAAATCCATCGCCCACTACACGGCAGATCGCGCATTGGAAATGCCGCTCTTCAACTACAACGCGATTTTCGGCGTCAACAAGCGCGTGAAGAATTTCGTACCTGTTCCCGATAGCCGCCTGCGGCTCACGGATGTCACGGTCGAATAATGGCTAAGGCCTGTCGCCACCGGGCGGCAGGCCATTGATTGAAGGATAGAGACGTGGCTGGTTTTCTGATCAAACGGTTTTTGCAGGCGATATTCGTCGTCATTGTTGTGACGCTCATCGTGGCATTTGCCATCCGCCTTACCGGCGATCCGGCATTGATGCTCACACAAGGGGCGGGCAGTGTCACCGAAGATGACCTTATTCGCATTCGTGAAGCTCTTGGCCTTAACCAGCCATTCCTGGCGCAATATTTCGGATTCCTGAAAGGATTGTTCACCCTCGATTTCGGCCGCAGTTTCCTTGGCGGAACCAAAGTCTCCACTCTGCTCGCAGCCGCATTGCCCGCCACACTGCTTCTGGCGTTCTCTTCTCTCATCGTTTCCATCGCCATTTCCATTCCACTCGGCATCAAGGCTGCAACATCGCGCGGCAAATGGGCGGATCAGCTTATCCGCATTCTTTCGCTCGTCGGCCTGTCCTTTCCGAATTTCTGGCTGGCGCTGATGCTGGTGCTGCTGTTCGCAATCACATTGAAATGGCTGCCGCCCAGTGGCATGAGTGGCTTTGAAAGCTTCATCATGCCCGCCGTCACCATGGGCATTATCCTGACAGCCACCAATGTGCGACTGGTGCGCACGGCCATGCTGGAAACGCTCAGCGCACAATATATCATGGTTGCCCGCGCCAAGGGTCTCAGTGAGAATGTCGTGCTTTACAAGCATGCGCTACGCAATTGCGCCATTCCGCTGATCACCTATTTTGGCTTGCAGTTCGGGGGCCTTCTCGGTGGTATCGTCGTAGTCGAGCGCGTTTTCAACTGGCCGGGTCTCGGCACACTGGCATTCGATGCGGTCGGCGCGCGTGATTATCCCGTGCTACAGGCGGTCATCACAGTCCTTTCCCTGATGATCATTGGCGTCAACCTTCTCGTCGACATTGCCTATGGCCTTGTCGATCCGCGTATCCGGACGGAGTAAGCCCATGTCTGTCACAACGACAACTCCTCGATTTGCGCGGTTCCGCAATCTGGAATTCATCCTCGGCGCTTTGCTCGCAGGTGGCATGTGCCTTGCGGTCATCTTCTCCAGTGTCATCTTTCCCGGCGGCGCTGAAAAGATCGACCTGATGGCACGGCTGCTCCCACCCTTCGTCAAATGGACACATCCGTTTGGCACCGATCCACTCGGCCGTGACGTGCTGGCGCGTGTCATCACCGGCGGTAAGATTTCCCTGCAGGTAGGTTTTATCTCCGTGGCCGGTGCCGTCGTCATCGGCGTCGTGATGGGCCTGATCTCGGGCTATTACAGGGGCTTCTGGGATATGGTGGTCATGCGCTTTGCCGATGTGCAACTGGCTATGCCGTTTATCCTTCTTGCCATCACCTTCATTGCCATTGCAGGTGGCGGGCTCACCAACATGATCATCCTGCTGATCGTGTCGCAATGGGTGCAATATGCCCGGCTGGTACGCGGTTCGGTGTTATCCCTGCGCGATCGCGAATTTATCCTCTCGGCCCGTGCCATTGGCGTGAAGGACTATCGCATTCTGTTCCAGCATCTGCTGCCCAATCTCATCGGCCCGGTCATCGTGCTGATGACGCTCAACGTTGCCACCAACATCCTGCTCGAAAGCAGCCTGACATTCCTTGGCCTCGGCGTTGATCCACTTATTCCGAGTTGGGGTGGCATGCTGGCTGACGGGCGCACCTATTTGCAGAATGCCTGGTGGGTCAGTGTGTTTCCCGGCCTCGCTATCCTCCTGACCGTACTTGGTCTCAATCTTCTGGGTGACTGGCTGCGCGACAGCCTTGATCCCACCGGAAGAACATCGCGCTAATCAACAGTGAATCGAAATGACAGTCATTTATGAAGGCGGTTTTGACCGCACCCTCGATCAGCTCCTTAACACTTACGGCAGGACTGCCGCGCGCGGCACCCGTTTTGAAGCATGGCTGTTCGAGGACGCGCCGAGCCGCCGAGCCGCCGAGAAAAAGCTGGCCGCTTTTGGCGTTGAGGCCCGCTTGCGTAGCGGTTACAAGCCACTGCTGCATTTCTTCCTTGAAGAGGTGGATTTGGATGCGCTGAAGAGCATCTCCATCGCCTATCCCGTGCATGAGAACTGTGCGCAAAACCGCTTTCTGCTGGAGGCCTATCCGCTGGCTGCCCTGACCGGGACGGCGGAATTGCGTTTCGAAATCGGAAGTAGCGCTCCATTTACCTATGACGTGGCATTGGTTTACAAGGATGGCAGCAAGGCAGAACATAAGGTTTTCGCACCAAACCGTATTCATACGGATTTCATTGGTGAAACCCTTGTCTCGCCCTCAGGCTGGATCAAACTAAATGGCGCGTTTGAAGGCACAAGGCTTGAAACGGACTATGAGGCTCTGTTTGCTACCGCCATGCGCACGATAATTGATCACGATTGGGGCAGCACCGAGCCCTATTTCGATGAGCTGAATATCCGCGCGACGCTTGCAATTGCCGACCAGCCATTGCCTTTCGGGGACGAGGTCATCAGTCTGCGTGAAGCGCTACACGAGGACTTCTATTTTTCGCTGCTTGAAGTATTCCAGAAAAAATCTGGCCGCCCGCTGGGTGATCGCGGCTTGCAGCCGGGACATATCGTTCCAGAAATCATTCAAGGTGCGGGAGCACCTACATTGCGGATCGAGACGCGTCAGCTTTATACAGTGGAAGCAAAAGGTGGACTTCAGCCGTTGGCAACAGCCCACGCACCCATTTTCGTTGAGCAGGTTCGCGCGGAACTCGCCAAGATCGACGGCGAAACCTTTGAGGCGCAGTCCCGTGCCGGGAGGGCGGTTCAAGCCCGCTATCACAAGGGAACAGATGCTGCTGTCATGATCAGCGGCGGCCAGCACCCGAATGAATCAACAGGCATTGTCGGTGCCCTGCGCAGTGCCTTGGCGCTTGCCAAACGTCCCGGCGCGCACTTCACCGTTTCACCACTGGAAAATCCGGATGGTTATGCGTTGCACCAGCGCCTTCGCGTCGACAATCCCCGGCATATGCACCATGCGGCTCGCTATACGGCGCTTGGTGATGATCTGGAATACCGCACTGGCACCGAGTTGCGCGAGAAGGCAATCCGCGTTGAGGCACAGCGCCTGAGCGGCGCACAATTGCATATCAACCTGCATGGCTATCCCGCCCATGAATGGACCCGCCCACTATCCGGCTATGTGCCGCGCGGCTTTGCCATGTGGACCCTGCCAAAGGGCTTTTTCCTGATCATGCGGCATCAGGAGGGATGGGAAGAACGGGCCGAGCGTTTCATGGATTTGGTGACAAAACGGCTGGCAGCAGTACCGGGGCTTGTTGCCTTTAATAATGAGCAGATCAGGCTTTACGAAATCCACGCAGGCGAAACCGGCTTTCGCATTATCAATGGCTTTCCCTGCATGATCTCTGTCGATAGCAGACACGACGTGCCCCTTACATTGATCACTGAATACCCTGATGAGACCATCTATGACGAGGCCTTCATTGCTGGGCACACGGCACAGATGGAGACAGTTCTCGCCGCCTATGACGCGTTTCAGACGATCGAGGCGCTGGCTTAACGTTCACCGCTGATTGATCCCCTTGAGGAAGGCGAGTACGGCATTATTGAACAATTCCGGCCTTTGCAGCGGCGCGAAATGGCTAACGCCGGCGAGGGTGATTAAAGCTGCTCCCGGAATGCTCCGGGCAAGGTATTCTGCATGTTCCGGCTTGATGAATTCATCATGCTCGCTCTGCACAATCGTGACAGGCACGCGAATAGCCGCCAAATCCTCAGCCATGTAATTTGGTTCCGTCCCCATCATCAGACTGACCGCATCGACAAATGCCTGAAACGCATCTGGCGTAGCGGAGAGTTCGGCGTAGTCCCTGGAGTGGCGAGAAAAACACCTGTCAACAACCGGAGTAAGCACAAATTCTTTGGTGCCGCTTGGGTCCATATTGCAGCCGAAGAAGAAAACGCCATCCACACGATCAGGTGCCTTTGACGCAAGGACAAGAGCGATGCATGCGCCATCGCTCCAACCCACGAAAGCCGCTTTTTCAAGATGCAAAGTATCCATAACGGCCACAACATCCGATGCCATCAATTCATAGGTATAGGGTCGTGAATCGCGTGTGCTGCGGCCATGTCCCCGACTGTCGATAACGATAGCGCGGTAGCCAGAACTGGTGAGCGCGGGTATCTGGTAGCCCCAATTGCCACTATGGCCGAGGCCACCATGCAGCAGGATTACCGGAGCGCCTGCCCCATAGGAAGCATACCAAACCTTGGCACCATCGTGTTCGATATGGCCTTGAACTGATGTCACCGGCAGAGGCGCCGCACCATGAGCCTCAAAGCTCTTCAAATCGTCGTCGTGTTCCATTCTGATTGGTCCCCGCTGAGGAGCAAGATTCAAACAGCGCCTGACGACACTTGCAAGGAGGAAAATATTTCAGTGAGCCAGACTTGCGACACCAAGCAATTGATCAACAGTATCCCTGTCCTTCGATAGTTGATCGGATGAACCGTCCCAGACAATGCGACCCCGCTCGAGAATAATGACACGTTCGGCAAATTCCAGCGCGCTTTGAATACGCTGTTCGACCAGCAAAATTGTCATTTCGTCGCTTGAGGCAAGGCGCGAAAACGCAGCCATGAGTTCTTCACAGATGACAGGGGCAAGTCCTTCCAGCGGTTCGTCCAAAAGGAGCAGGGAAGGGCGGCCAAGAATGGTCCGCGCTGTCGACAACATCTGCTGCTCACCCCCCGATAGTTTCGAACCGGAGTTTGCCCGCCGCTCGTAGAGACGCGGGAACATGTCATAGGCTTCCTGCAATGCGCTGCGCGGCCTGCCTTTCAGCCCGACAAACAGGTTTTCCTCCACCGTCAGCGAGGGAAAAATGGCACGCGATTGCGGTACAAAACCCAAACCGTTCCGGGCGCGGGCGGCGCTTTCCAGAGCAGTTAGATCGCTATCGCCGAGTTTGATGGTTCCTTCGTAGCGTTTTGTCTGTCCCGCAAGCGTGGCAAACAATGTTGTCTTGCCGACGCCGTTACGGCCAAGCACGGCAACACGAGACCCGGCTTCAGCCGTGAAGGTGATGTTTTCAATGACCCGCGTCGGGCCATAACCCGCGCTGAGATTTTTGACTTCAAGCTGCGCTGCTGGCATGGGCATAGCTCCCCAGATAGGCTTCGCGCACCCGCGCATCTTCGGTTACCGCGCGCGGCGAACCATCGAAGATGATCTCTCCGGCGGCCAGCACCACAACCCGTTTGGCAAAACGAAAAACAAGATCCATGTCATGCTCGATCATCAGCACCGCGAGATCATCGGGCAGTTGAGCAAGGGCGTTTTCAATCAGGAATGTATCACTATGCGGCACACCTGCCGCTGGCTCGTCCAGCAGCAATACTTTTGGCCGCAAAGCCATCGCCAAGGCGATTTCCAACAGGCGTTGTTGACCATAGGCGATTTCACCCACTGGCACCGTGGCCAGCGCGCCGAGATTAAGCGTATCAAGGATCGAACGTGTCTCCCGCACAACCTGCGGCATGGCATGGAAATTTCCCGCCAAGCGTCCAGTTTTGCCTTCGCGTTGCAGGATGGCGAGCGCCACATGTTCCTCAGGTGTCATTTCCGAAAAGAGCCGTGTGACCTGAAAGGACCGCACAAGCCCTGCCTGTACGCGCCGCATCGGGTTGAAGCGGGAGATGTCCTCACCATCCATCAGCACCCGGCCGGAACTCGGCTGTAAATGCCCGGTTACCAGATTGACGAAGGTGGTTTTCCCCGCACCATTGGGACCGATCAGCGCGACCCGGTCTCCTTTTGCCATGGAAAGCGAAACATCTTTCGTGACATCCAGCCCGCCAAAGGACTTTTTCAGCCGCTCGACTTCAAAGACTGCACTCATTGGCCGCTCCCGATGAAACGTTTCATGAGGGTTACTGCCGTACCGTACAGGCCTTTTGGCGCGAAAAGCACGACGGCAATCAGCAATGCGCCGACAATGGTCAGCCAGTGGAATGGGTTTGCGGCGGACACCACATGTTCGAACCACATAAAGACAATGGTCCCGACCAAGGCACCATAGAGTGAACCCGCACCGCCCAGCACCAGCATGACCAGTGCTTCGGCTGAATTGGTGAAGCTCAGGCTGTCCAGCCCAACGACCTGGGTCGAAACCGCATTCAGCGCTCCGCCTACGCCAGCAACGGCACCCGAAATCACATACATCTTGATCAGGCTCATCTTGACCGACGCGCCCATGGCGCTCACCCGGATTGGATCTTGGCGAATGCCGCGGCACAGCATGCCAAAGGGTGAGCGGACAAGGATACGCAGCAGGACAAAAACAAGGATCAGCAGAACAATACCGAACACATAGGCAGTCCGTCCCCAGAGGTCGAAGGCAAAGAGCCCAAAGACCGGATCGGGAGCAATGCCGGAAAGACCATCGCTGCCACCCGTATAAGTAGAAGCTTTGTTGGCTGCTTCGTGGAAAAGATGAATAACCGCGATGGACAGGACCAGTTGAGCCAGCCCGTGACCACGCAGGATAACGACACCCGAGACGAGGCCCGCAACAGCTCCCGTTATCGCCCCGATGGCAACCATGCTGAGTGGTTCTGTGATGCCGAAAGTAACAGCGGCAATACCAGCCGCATAGGCTCCGGCACCGAAAAGTGCCGCATGGCCAAGCGTGGCAACACCGCAATAGCCCGTGACGAGATCGAGAGACAGAACCAGCAGCATAATCGCGATGATGCGCGTGAGCAGCGCCAGATTGTCAGGGAACAGGAAATAGCCGACGACAGCGGCGACGCCAATAATAAGAACACCTGCCAGATCACGCTGCCAAGGGCGGCGCATTGGTTTTGCCTGTTCAAAAGGAGCGGAGATTTCGGTAGCGCTCATATCACTTGGCCCTTCCGAGAAGTCCACGCGGGAAGACCCAGACAATGGCGATCACCGCAAGATAGAAGAAAAACTCACCATATTCAGGAACGAGATAACGTCCCGTTGTGTCAATGGCACCAAGCAGAAGGCAGGCAATGAGCGCGCCCGGAATGGAACCGGCGCCGCCAACCGAGACAACAACAAGGAAAGTCACCATGTAGCGCAGCGCATAATAGGGTTCGACCGGCAGAAGTTCCGCGCCGATGACACCACCAAAGGCGGCAAGGCCAACCGCAAGGGCAAAGCTTGCCGCATAGACAATGCGTGTGCGCACTCCAAGCGAGGCGGCCATGGCAGTGTTATCAACCGAGGCGCGCAGTTTGACACCGAATGACGTGCGCTCAATCAGAAACCAGAGGCCGAGCGCTACGACCACACCGCAGGCGATAGCGAAGAGCTTGTGCGCCGCAATGGTACGGAATCCGAGATCAACCGGGCCCTGCAACTCGGTGGGCAGTGGGATGGTTTTCAATGTCGGGCCGAAGACATAATTGGCAAGGCCGATGACGCAGAAGGTTATGCCGATAGTCATCAGCACCTGTGTCAGTTCCGGCGCGCCATAGATGCGGCGATAAAGGAAGCGCTCCAGCGGGATGGCGATAATGATTGTGCCAATGACAGCCAGAATAATCGCAAAACCATAGGCTAGTCCCAGATCGCGGGCCGCATAGGAGGCAATATAGCCGCCGATCATGGCAAAGGCGCCGTGGGCGAGATTGACGACGCGCATCAACCCCATGGTTACGGACAGGCCGATGGAGATGATGAAAAGCACCATCCCATAGGCGAGCGCGTCAACGCCAATGCTGAAGAAAACCTGCATCAAATCATCCCGGTTGAAACCGGAGCAGTTACCGCTCCGGGCCATTCATCAATCAAAACTACTTTGCCGCCGCCAGACCGGGGTCAGGCTGCTTTTCAAAGGTCTTGATCTCCTTGTTGTAATAGACGCCATCGCTGCCTTTGGCGACTTCACGCAAATAGATATTCTGCGTGATATGCCGGGTTTCGGGGTCAATAGATACGGGACCGCGCGGGCTTTCCCAAGCGAGGCCCTTCACTGCATCAACCGCTTTCTTGGCGTCCTGCTTGCCGCCTGTTGCTTCGATCATCTTGTAAATGACGTGCATACCGTCATAGGCACCCACGGAAGGGAATGACAGCTCTGCCGGATTGCCAATGGCTTTGCGCGCAGCCTCGACAAAAGCCCGGTTTTCAGGCGAGTCATGCGCAATGGCATAATGGAATGTTGTGAGAATACCGAGCGCCGCATCGCCGAGCGCGGGCAAATCGGATTCCTGCGTCAGATCGCCGGGTGCGAGAAACTGAACACCGGCTTCCTTCAGGCCATTCTCATTATAGGCTTTGACGAAACCGAGCGTCGTTGGGCCCGATGGCAGAAACGCAAAGACAGCCTGCGCACCTGAGTTACGCACCCGTTGCATAACCGGGCTGAAATCATTGGTCGATAGCGGCATGCGGATGGATTCGACCACCTCACCGCCTTCCTTTTCGAAGGTGGTTTTGAAAGCGTTTTCCGCATCAACGCCCGGACCGTAATCACTGACCACGGTGATGGCTTTCTCCACACTGCGCTCACGCGCAATCTTGGCCATTGGGGCTGAGGTCTGCCATGTGGTGAACGATGTGCGCACCACATAGGGGCTTTTGGTGACAATGGCTGATGTGGCGGCGTTCATCACCACGAGCGGCACATTTGCCTGCTGCAAAAGCGGCGTCACGGCCATCGCATCCGGGGTAAAATAGAAGCCCGCGAGATATTGCACACCTTCCTTGACCACCAGTTCCTGCGCCAGCGCCTTGGATTGAGCCGGATCAGCCTGCGGAACATCGCGATAGAGCACTTCGATTGTGTCATTGCCGATCTTGTTGCCGTGCGTGGCAATGTAGGCGTCAATGCCAGCCTTGAAGTTCTTGCCCTGAATGGCGAACGGGCCCGAGAACGGGCCGACCACACCAATCTTTATCACATCCGCATAGGCGGCACCGCTGAGCAGCATGGCTGCCGCTGCAGCCAGAATAAGCTTTTTCATCATTCCTCCCTTTGATCCCCTGCCGGCCAGATTATTTCTCCCATCTGGTCCGTTTGGAATGTTTCGTTCAATGTCTCACACCAGTTGGTAATGTAAAATGAAAACTATGCGCCTTTGCATAATCCCCAAGTTATGATTCTTCGGAAACAGTGCTGTTCCTCAATCTCTCTATGGAAGACAACAAGCTGGCTGTTGTCTGCAACGATGACACGGTTGTTGTAACCATGGATGGCAGGATCAACCATTCCAGCGTCCATGCGGACCCTGATCGTTCCTGTTCATGTACAAGCGCCTGATGCATGCCGGAAAGCTGCACGGCGTTATAGCGGGCAAGCGTGACAAGCAGTTCCGCCTGAACCGGATTTTGCTTGTGTGGCATCGCCGACGAACCGCCACCACCACTGAGGCTGATCTCGCTGCCGGATTGTGCAAGCAACGCAATATCCTGCCCGATTTTCCCCAGACTTCCCGTGACAAGCGAGAGGAGACTGGCGAAATCGGCGATACGATCCCGCTGGCTGTGCCACTGTGGTGCATCATGTAGGCCGAGCGCTGCCGCTAGCCGTTTGCGAACCGCAGCCGCCTTGCCGTCAAGCTTTTCCAGCGTGCCAGCCGCGCCGCCGAATTGAACGACAGGAAATGACTGTGTGAGAAACGCCAGCCGCTGTTTATCGCGCAGCAGCGGTTCGCGCCACGCTTCGATACGATCATGTACAGTGATAGGAATTGCCGCCTGCATACGCGTATATCCCATCAGGCTATTGCCGCCAAACGCAGTATCAATGCGATTGAGCCCGGTGATTATATCATCGAGCCCACTATCCAGATGAAAGAGCACCGGCTTCAAACGGATCATCAGGCTCGTATCAATGACATCCTGACTGGTTGTGCCGAAATGCAGCGCGTTCCGATGTTCTTCTGGAATTGCCGCACGCAGTTTGCTTATGAGTTCCGGCACAACAACGCCATCGCGTGCAGTGGCGGTTTTCAAGGCCATCATATCGGCCACGAACGATTGACAGGCACTTGCAATTGCCTGTGCGGATTCAGCAGGAATTACACCCTCGTCGGCTTGAGCCTGAGCCAGCGCTGTCTCGAAATCAAGCATGGCCGCAATATCGACATTGGCCGAAAACCAATCGCTTGCCGCCTCATTGCCGAGAAGGCCTGATAGAAACGGATGATCAAAGGGAGAGATACTCATTGGTCAGATATCCCTGATATCTCAGATATCGAAGAAGACAGTTTCCTTCTCCCCCTGCAGATGGATATCGAAGTGATAGGTCGAACCATTCTTGCGGGCGAGAAGCGTTGGCACACGATTGCGATGCTCGATCCGCTGAAGCACCGGATCTTCCGCATTTGCGGCTTCCTCATCGGCAAAATAAAGACGGGTCTGCAAGCCAATATTGATACCGCGTGCCACGATCCATAGCGTCACATGCGGCGCCATCAACCGTCCGTCCTTGTAAGGCACACAGCCGGGCTTGATTGTCTCAAAAATATACTCGCCGGTTTCCATGTCGGTTGGACAGCGGCCCCAGCCGGTGAAATTAGCATCGGCAGTGCCACGCATCTCCGATGGGCTATTGTAAAGCCCCTTCGCATCTGCCTGCCAGATTTCAACAAGCGCATCACGCAGAGGCGTGCCCGTACCGTCAAAAATACGACCGCGCAGGGTAACGCGTTCACCCAATGTCTTGTCATTGACCATGGAGATACCAAGGTCAGTTTGGTAAACACCAGGGATCCCGGAGAAATTCGGGGTACAGCCAATATGCACATAGGGACCGGCTGTCTGCGACGGTGTTTCCTTGAGAAAGCCCAGAGACTGCACCATCAATTGCCCTCCAGACGGTTTTCGAACAGCGTGGAGCGGCGACCGCGCAACACGATATCAAACTTGTAGGCGCGTGCATCCATTGGGATGGTGTTCTGCCGGTCAAGCGCGGCAATCAGTTGTTCAATGGCCGCCTTGTCAGGGATCGATTTGACGATTGGGCACTGCCAGATCATCGGATCGCCTTCGAAATACATCTGCGTGATCAGCCGCTGTGCAAACCCATGGCCGAATACGGAAAAGTGGATATGCGCCGGGCGCCAATCATTGACCCCGTTCGGCCAAGGATACGCGCCGGGCTTTACTGTGCGAAAGCGATAATAGCCATCTTCATCCGTAATTGTTCGCCCGCAACCGCCAAAATTCGGATCAAGTGGCGCAAGGTAGCCTTCGCGTTTATGGCGGTAACGCCCACCGGCATTGGCCTGCCAGAATTCGAGTAAAGCACCGGCCACACCAACGCCGCGTTCATCGATAACGCGGCCATGCACGATAATACGTTGGCCGATGGCGCTTTCACCCGGCTTGGCAAAATTATGGATCAAATCATCATCAAACTCGCCGAGCAGTGAATGCCCGAACACAGGACCGGTGATCTCAGACAGTGTATTATCCAGCGACAGCAGCGCCCGCTGCGGCGAGCGCACAACACTTGTCTTATAATCGGGCGTATAGGCAGGCGGATGCCATTGCCTGTCGCGCTGGAAGAATGCGCCGGTTTCCGGTTTTCTATTGGACATTGCTGCCTCCCGTCACGCTGCCTGTTCGGCTTACAGTTCCTTATAGACCTGCTTGGCCAGCTTGATCGCATGATTTGCCGCCGGAACACCCGCATAAATTGCAACGTGCAACAGTGCCTCGCAAATATCATCCTGTGTCGCACCTGTATTGGCAGTGGCGCGGATATGCATGGTCAGTTCGTCGTCCTGGCCAAGTGCTGCCAGAAGCGCAATCGTGACAATCGAGCGCTCACGCTTGGTCCAGCCGGGTCGGGACCAGACATGCCCCCAGGCCGCTTCCGTGATCAGGTCCTGAAAAGGCTGATCAAACCCGGTCTTGGTGGTTTCCACCCGGTTGACATGTTCTTCACCCAGAACAATCCGGCGTGTCGCCATGCCCTGCAGATACCGGTGTGAAGGGGTAGCTGCGTCCGTCATGATTTTCCTCCAAGCTTGAATTCGTCAATAAAGGCTCGCATCACCGCTACCAGTGTTTCCGGTTGCTCGACGCAGGGAATATGACCCGCATCCTTGATGACTTCGTAACGCGCCCGTGGAATGAGTTTTGCCAGTTCAAGCACCAGATCGGGTGGGGTCGAGCCGTCCTGATCGCCGACAATGCAGATTGCAGGCACAGCGATGCGTTTTGCCGCTACGGTGAAATCCGCATCCCGCAGAGCAGCACAGGTGCCGCTATAGCCACTCACCGGCTGGCGAACCACCATGTTGTGATAGCCTGCGAGATCATTGGCGCGCTCTTTATGAAAAGCCGGTGTGAACCAGCGCTGCAAAATACTGTCGGCAATCGACGCAATACCGCTTTCGTTCACCGCATCAATACGCGCATTCCAGAATTCCGCTGTGCCGATCTTATGTGCCGTATCGCACAGGATCAGTGCCTGCACTAATTCGGGCCGGTTCGCATAAAGACCCTGCGCCACAAGCCCGCCAACCGACAGGCCGCAAATGATCGCATCCTTGACGGAGAGATAATCGAGCAAGCCAGTCAAATCCCCGACATGATCGTCGATGGTGTAAGGCGTGCTGCCAGTATCCGACAGACCATGGCCGCGCATATCATAGGTAACAATGGCGAACTCACCGACGAGCCGGATAATCACATCCCGCCAGATGCGAAAATCCGTTCCAAGTGAATTGGCGAAAACCAGCACAGGCTTACCTGCGGGCGCACTGATCAACTGATAATGCAGCGTGACGCCATTGATATGAGCAAATTGCACCGAAACCCTCCCGGATAACTTATATGGACAATGGATTATGTATTTGGTTCAGTAAAATGATATCTTGCCGCATTCGCTTAACCCTGGGGTTATGAAAACACATGATCGATGGCCGCATCAAGTTCCGCCACCTGCAAACTTTTCTCGAAGTCGCCCGCCAGAAAAGCGTGATGAAGGCAGCAGCGATTCTACATATCAGCCAACCCGCTGTAACCAAAACCATTCGTGAAATGGAAGAGGTGCTTGGCGTTGCCATGTTTGAGCGTGACGGTCGCGGCATCCGTATCACTCGCTTCGGTGAAGTATTTTTGCGTTACGCGGGAGCAGCCATTACCGCGCTGCGGCAAGGCATCGATTCTGTCACCAACGAGCAATCGGGGGAGGGTATCCCCGTTCGGGTAGGTGCCTTACCAACGGTTTCAACCCGCATCATGCCGCAGGCCATCAGCCTGTTCCTGCAGGAAAAGACCCAGAGCCGATTGAAAATCGTCACCGGAGAAAACGCCGTGCTGCTCGAACAGTTGCGGCTGGGCGACCTCGATCTTGTTGTTGGCCGATTGGCTGCGCCGGAAAAAATGACCGGTTTTTCCTTCGAACATCTCTATTCTGAACAGGTAGTTTTTGCTGTCAGCGCACACCATCCATTGCTTGATGCCAGCGAAGACATTTTCAATCGTCTCGAAGAGTTTCCGGTGCTGATGCCGACGCGCGCATCCATCATTCGGCCCTTCGTCGACCGGTTTCTTATTGCCAACGGTGTCGCCAAACTCCCGCACCAGATCGAGACGGTTTCCGATGCTTTTGGCAGGGCCTTTGTACGCTCCCATCATGCCGTGTGGATTATTTCAGCCGGAGTGGTCGCCAGCGACGTTGCAGACCGTATGCTTGCACTTCTGCCGATCGATACCACTGAAACAAAAGGCCCGGTTGGCTTGACCACCCGCGCCGATGTAACGCCTTCGCTGCCGCTCATGATCCTGATGCAGACGATCCGCGAGGCGGCAGACGGAATGAAGAACTGATTAGAAAAACTCATCAAGCAAGCGGTAATAAGCAAGCTTTGCCGGATCTGGCGTTTTCAGACCATAGAAATCCAGAAACACGTGAACCCATTGCCCGCCGAAATTGTCGGTAACACTACGGCAGGCGAGTGCAATGTCCTGATATCGATCGGCAATACCAAGCCGTGCGCAATCGATGAAGCCGCTAAAAGCGCCATTTTCGGCTATAAAATTTGGCAGACAGGCATCGCCGTGGGTGACCACAATATCCTCTTCCTCGGGTTGTTTTGCCAGAAGCTTGCAAAAAAGCTCTGTCGCAGTTCGCCCAAGCTGATCGTCATCAAAGTCTGTCTCATCAACGAGCCCAGCTTTCATTCGCGCCTTCGCTGCTTTGATCCGCCTATCAAGCCGGTGATTGAAAGGGCAGGCTGTTGGATCAAGGGCATGCAATTGGTGAAGCGCACCGGCAAAAATATGAATACGGCTTTCAACCGATAGGGTGTCTGCGGAGGCAAGGTCCGCTCCGGCGAGCGCGCTCATCAAAAGCCAATAATGTCCCGCATGCGATCCAGCAAACAGTATCCGCGGGCACGGCATGTCCTGCAATGCAAGCCATTGGAGGCGCGCCACTTCGTCGGGCAATTCCGCATAAGGGCTTATCAATTCCGTCTTGATAAACAATTGGGGGAGACCGCTTGCCTCGAGCTTAAAAACCTGTGCATCGGAACGGCCGAGTTCGTCTCGACGCCAGCTGTATCCCGAAACGAGGATCTGTAACTCATATGGCACGACCATGGCACCCGGCAGGTCTCTTATCGCAGGCATGAAAACTTCCAGTTTTGTTCGTTGGATGGGAATCCATCCGCCAAGAAAGACGTTTCTGAACAAATTGGAAGTGCGACCTAGAAAGGCAAGCCCACATAGTTTTCGGCCAGCGCTGTCGAAGCTGCACGGGAATGGGTGAGATAATCGAGTTCGGCTTCCTGAATTTTCTGTCCGAACGCGTCGGTATCGGGAAAACGGTGCATCAGCATCGTCATCGACCAGGAGAAGCGTACGGCTTTCCACACGCGTAAAAGCGCACGGCGTGAATAGTCATCAAGACCGGCCATACTCTGATCCGCGTAATATTCACGCAAACCCTCAAACAGATAGTGTACATCACTCGCCGCAAGATTGAGCCCCTTTGCCCCCGTCGGCGGCACAATGTGAGCAGCATCGCCAGCCAGAAACAGATGACCAAAGCGCATGGGCTCAGCAACAAATGAGCGAAGCGGAGCAATGGACTTTTCGAACGAAGGTCCCGTTGTCACAGCCGCCGCGTCTTCCTCGGGCAGTCTGCGCCGCAACTCATCCCAGAACCGGTCATCGGACCAGTCCTCCACCTTGTCATCAAGTGAACACTGGACATAGTAACGGCTGCGGCTCATGGAACGCATTGAGCAAAGTGCGAACCCGCGCGAGTGATTGGCATAGATCAACTCGTGTGCGACGGGCGGCACATCCGCGAGAACACCCAGCCAGCCAAAGGGATAATTGCGTTCAAATGTCCGGATAGCTTTCTCGGGCACCGAACGGCGGCTGATCCCATGAAAGCCGTCACATCCGGCAATAAAATCGCAATCTATACAGTCAGTCTTTCCATCTTTCTCGAAGGTGATAAACGGCTTGTTCGTATCAAAATTATGGATTGCAACATTGTTTGCCTCATGGATCGCCAGCGCACCGCTTTCTGCACGCTTCTGCATAAGGTCACGGGTCATTTCAGTCTGGCCATAGACCGTCACCCGCTTGCCACCGGTCAGGTCGAAAAGATCTATACGATGATTGCGACCATCGAAGGCCAGCGAAAACCCATCATGTGGCAGACCCTCCGTATGCAAGCGCATGCTGGCTCCCGCATCATCCAGCAGTCGAACCGTGCCTTCCTCCAACACTCCGGCGCGAACACGGCCAAGAATATAGTCCTTGCTCGCCCGGTCGAGGATGACGTTGTCGATGCCCGCCCGGGTCAGGAGTTGACCGAGCAGAAGCCCGGCGGGCCCGGACCCAATGATAACCACTTGCGTGCGCATGATGCCTCCCAGCCTGAAATATGTGCGTAAGGCTAGCGTCGGTCTGCATATGAACAATGGACTTATCCGGCAAAAAACAGGACAATCTGAACATTGGAGGTGGGAGGAAGCGATGCGGGGAGTAGTGCCAACCTATGATCTTTACGGCGAAAATCATCCGAAACGGCCCGACTTCTGGCTGCATTGGGAGACAATTGCCTCAAGAAGCCAATTACACAACTGGGAGATCAAGACCCACCGTCACGATACATTCTTTCAGATTTTGTACTTTCGTGGCGGCACCGGTGACGCCGTCTTTGGTACGCAAAGCCATCCCATATGCCCGCCTGTTATGATCACCGTGCCACCAAAATGCGAGCACGGCTTTCGATTTTCGCGGGATATGGACGGCATTGTGATGACGATGCTCGCCTCGCGTTTTGGTTCTTCCGGGCGGCGTATTTGCGACGCCGGTACACAGCCAAGATTAATCTCGCTGACATCTGGTCACGCAGACACGATCTTCCTTGTGCAAAGCATCGAGCGCCTGAGCGCAGAACTGATATCAGGCGGCACTTTTCACGATGATCTCGTTGAGTCCTATCTCAGGACAATCGTGCTTTTGGCGGTGCGGATGACAGCCCCTCAACACCCCAACACCAATGACGGAACGGGAGACCGTCTGAAACTATTGCAAACATTGGTCAATCAGCATTTCCGCAACCACCATCCTGCTGAATTCTACGCTGCTCATCTTGGCCTGTCGGCAACGCATCTCAACCGTATCGTCAAGACTGCGACGGGACAAAGCACCAATGGTTTACTCGTGGGCCGTCTGGTCGATCAGGCTAAACGCGATCTGGTATTCACTTCGGCCAGCATCAAACAGATTGCTTATGATCTGGGCTTTGCCGATCCTGCCTATTTCACACGATTTTTCACCAAGGAAACGGGCAGGACACCGCGACAATACCGCACCGAACAAAGCGCCAGAATGGTTGTTTAGTTCAACTGCACCTATACTAAAACTCCGGCTATCGTATCCCGGGTTGATTGCATCACAGGCAGGTAGCGCTCAATCATTTCTTCGACCGTAACGCGTGGTGCCTGAGCGCCGATGTTGATGGCGGCGATGGTGATGCCGCGCGTGTTGCGCACGGGAACAGCGATGGAACAAAGGCCAATCTCCAACTCCTGATCGATCACCGCATAGCCCTGCAAGCGGACTTTGCGCACTTCGTCCATCAATTCCGGGACTGACGTTTTCGTGCGCGGCGTGTTTGCCGTGCGGTTGCTATCCTCAAGAATACGCTGTGCATCATCATCGCTCATCGCCGCCAGAAGAACCCGGCCCATGGACGAGCAGTAAGCCGGCAGCCGGCTACCGGGGTTGAGATTAATCGACATGACACGCTTATGCGAAGCGCGGGCGATATAGACAATCTCGTTACCGTCGAGCACCGAGGCTGATGCACTTTCGCCGGTCTTTTCGGAAAGCTGGTCCAGAAATGGTTGGATTAACCGGGGTAGGGGCGTGGATGAGAGGTAGGAATGGCCGAGGCGCAGGATACGCGGTGTCAAAGTAAAAAACTTGCCATCATAATCCGCATAGCCAAGCTGTGTGAGGGTTAGAAGGCAGCGGCGTGCCGTGGCCCGCTCCAGTCCAGTCATCCGCGCAATATCCGTGATCGACAGGCGAGAATTGATCGCATCAAAAGCCTCAATGACAGAAAGTCCTTTGGCAAAGCCACTAATGAAATCGGTCTCGCGCATTCATTTTCAACCTAATTTATGGAGATTTTCGGACAGCTTGTGCGATATACGAACAAATGTCAAATAACGCACAAAATACATTGACGTGCCGAACCTGGCGGGACTACGCCGTTGGGAGCAGATGGAGGTTTGCATCAGACATCGGCACATAATCGTCGGTCGGTGCCAAAGCAGGGAGAGAGACGTGGCGAAAATCTGTACGCTTTCCGAAGCGATTGAGGACAATGTCAGGGATGGCGACACACTTGCCATGGAGGGGTTTACCCACCTCATTCCCTATGCGGCTGGCCACGAGATTATCAGACAGGGCCGCAAGGACCTGTTTCTTGTTCGTATGACACCGGACCTTATCTATGATCAGTTGATCGGTGTTGGCGCGGCACGCGGCATGAAGTTTTCCTGGGGTGGCAATCCCGGTGTGGGTTCATTGCACCGCTTCCGTGATGCGGTTGAAAACCAATGGCCGCGGCCGCTTGCCATCGAGGAACATTCCCATGCAGCCATGGCCAACGCCTATGAGGCCGGCGCTGCCAATCTGCCTTTTGCCGTTTTGCGCGGTTATATCGGCGCCGACCTTGCCAAGGTCAATCCGAACATCAAGTCCATCACATGTCCCTTTACAGGGGAGGTGCTGGCCGCTGTTCCGTCCATTCGTCCTGACGTATCGATCATCCATGCGCAGCGTGCCGACCGGCAAGGCAATGTGCTGATCGAGGGCATTACCGGAGTGCAGAAGGAAGCAGTGCTTGCCGCGCGCCGCTCCATCGTGACAGTCGAGGAAATCGACGATGAACTGAACCCGCCATCACCCAATGCAGTTGTCTTGCCCCATTGGGCTATCAGTGCAGTTGTGCATGTACCGGGCGGCGCTTTTCCATCCTATGCCCATGGCTACTACCCACGCTCCAATGCTTTTTACATTGCATGGGACAAGATCGCGCGTGATCGCGAGAGTTTCACGGCTTGGATCAAAGAGAATGTCCTTGCCGGCAAGCCCGAAGATTTTGCCCGTCATGCTGTCAGGCATGCGGCAAACGCGGCGTAAGGAACCGGATCATGACACAGGATTTCACACCCACTGAAATGATGACCATTGCTGCTGCGCGTGCGCTCACCAATGATGATGTCTGCTTTGTCGGAATTGGCGCACCTTCGGCGGCCTGTAATGTGGCGCGGCTCACCCATGCACCCGATATCACCTTGATCTATGAAAGCGGCACGATCGGCACCAAACCGGATGTATTGCCGCTCTCCATTGGCGATGGCGAGCTTTGCGATACCGCCCTGTTTACCGTTTCGGTGCCGGAAATGTTTCGTTACTGGCTGCAGGGCGGACGTATTACCACCGGGTTTCTCGGCGGAGCGCAGATAGATCGCTTTGCCAATCTCAACACCACAGTCGTCGGTCCCTATGATACGCCGAAAGTACGGCTGCCCGGTGGTGGCGGCGCCCCGGAAATTGCCAGCAATTGCGGCCAGATTTATATCACCATGGCGCTGACCAATCGTGGTTTTGTTGACCATCTGGACTTCATAACATCCATGGGCCATGGCGAAGGCGGCGACCATCGCGCGCGACTTGGAATGAAAACCAAGGGCCCAACCCGTGTCATTACGGATCTTTGCATTTTCGAACCGGACCCGGCGACGAAGGAGTTAACTGTGGTATCCATCCACCAAGGTGTGACGCGCCGGCAGATTGAAGAGAATTGCGGCTGGCCTGTCCGGTTTGCTAAAGAGACCGTGGAAACACCCGTTCCCACTGAAACCGAACTCTCAGTGCTGCGCGATATCAACGCACGCACAAAACGAGCGCATGAGGCAGCCTGATGTCCGAAGCCTTTATCTGTGATTATATCCGCACGCCCATTGGCCGCTTTGGCGGGGCGCTGTCCTCGGTTCGACCGGATGATCTCGGTGCCATCCCACTGAAAGCATTGATGCAGCGGAACGTATCCGTTGACTGGGAAGCCATCGGCGAAGTCTTTTATGGCTGCGCCAATCAGGCAGGCGAGGACAATCGCAATGTCGCGCGCATGTCCCTGCTTCTTGCCGGACTACCGGTGGGCGTACCGGGTACGACGATCAACCGCCTGTGCGGCTCGGGTATGGACGCGGTTATTGCAGCGGCGCGGGCGATCAAGGCCGGAGAACTGGAAATTGCCATTGCGGGCGGTGTTGAATCCATGTCGCGTGCGCCGTTCGTTTTACCGAAGGCAGAAGGGGCTTTTTCACGCCATGCGGAAATTCACGACACAACCATTGGTTGGCGCTTTGTCAATCCGCTGATGCAGCAGCAATATGGCATCGACTCTATGCCCGAGACCGGCGAGAACGTTGCCGAAGATTATAACGTCTCGCGTGCTGATCAGGACGCTTTTGCGGTACGGTCGCAGCAAAGGGCAGGGGTTGCCATGGACAGCGGTCGGCTCGGTCGCGAGATAACTCCTGTGATTATTCCCCAGCGCAAAGGCGAGGCGGTAACAGTGGATCGCGACGAGCATCCTCGTCCACAGACGGCACCTGAACAACTGGCCAAATTGCCGACACCCTTCCGCAAGGGCGGATCGGTAACAGCGGGGAATGCATCAGGCGTTAATGACGGCGCAGCCGCTTTGATCATTGCTTCCGAAGCTGCTGCGAAGAAATACGGACTGACACCCATCGCCCGGATTGTTGGCGGCGCAACCGCTGGTGTTTCACCACGCATCATGGGTATTGGTCCGGTTGCAGCAACGCGCAAACTCTGCGCGCGGCTTGGCCTCACCCCACAGGATTTCGATGTGATCGAACTCAACGAAGCCTTCGCCTCGCAGGGCCTTGCCACTCTGCGCGAACTCGGACTTGCCGACGATGCCGATTATATCAATCCGAATGGCGGTGCGATTGCACTTGGTCATCCCCTTGGCATGTCCGGCGCGCGCATCGCCGGGACGGCAGCATTGGAACTTAATATCAGAGGCGCAAAACGCGCCCTTGCCACCATGTGCATCGGTGTCGGCCAGGGTATCGCTGTCGCGCTTGAACGTGCCTGATAAAGCATTATGCCGGGCTGTTAGCCCGGCATATTCACCGCTTAGCAGATTTTGATCAGACGGCGATCCGGGATTCCGACTGTTCCAGAGTTTTTAGAATGGCAAGCTGTCGTTCCCACACCAGCGCATCGCCAACGATAAGGTCGAGGTCTGCACGCTTGGGCTCAAAGCCGAACAGTGTCCGCACACGCTCGTTACCCGCAACAAGAACAGCGGGATCGCCGGCACGGCGCGGTGCCGTCCGAACCTCGAAATCAACACCTGACACGCGCTTGACCGCATCAATGATTTCAAGCACCGAATAACCATAGCCATAACCGCAATTGGCTGACGTACTGGTTCCACCTGCCTCCAGATAATTGAGCGCGCAGAGATGTGCCTGTGCCAGATCACTGACGTGAATGTAATCACGGATGCAGGTGCCATCGGCGGTCGGATAATCCGTACCGTAAACGTCAATGTGTGAGCGTTCACCGGTCGCGGCCTGACTGGCAATCTTGATAAGATGTGTGGCGCGCGGGAACGACTGACCCGAACGCAATTGCGGATCTGCACCTGCCACGTTGAAATAACGCAGCGCCACATAGTTGAATTCCGGATGGGCAACTGCCGCATCGCGAAGCATCCATTCGGTCATCAACTTGGATGTGCCGTAGGGCGAGATTGGCTGATGCGGCATATCCTCGGTGATCGGCGTGCGCTCCGGTTCGCCGTAGACGGCAGCGGTCGACGAGAAAATGAAATGCTTGATACCTTCGGCAATCGCTGCCTCAATCAGGGCTCGCGATTGCACCGTATTGTTGCGATAGTAATAAAGCGGGTCCTTAACCGAATCCGGCACGACGATTGATCCGGCAAAATGCAGGATCGCAGTAACATTGTGTCGACGGATCAGATCGCGCACCAGTGCCTGATCGCCGATATCGCCCTGCACGAAGGGTACATCATCCGGCACCAGCCAGGCGAAACCACAGCTCAAATCATCAAGCACCAGCACCGATCGGCCGGCATCCTTGAGGGCAAGCACCATGTGACTACCGATATAGCCGGCGCCACCAGAAACGAGAACAGTCATGGGAGGAACTCCTGCAATTTTGTTGGAGATATCTATGTGATGGAGCGGCTTATGCCAATTCGACAATAGTTGTTGTGCTTCCTTCCTGCGGTTTGTTTTCCTCCCAAGGAAATTTCGCGGCTATTCGTTATGCGACCCAGCGAGCGGCGTCCGTTGCACGTCTGCCCGTCTCGGTCATTTTATGATCAACATTGTTTTCAGTCAGAAAGACATTCATCTCACCATAAGTCTCGAACCAGGCGCGGTTGTATTTATCAAACAGCGACTGATCCCAGTAGTCTTCCAGCCTGAATGGCTTGTCACTGAACACGTCATAACTCGGAATCTTGTAGGTCTCGGCAAATTCGACGGTGCGGCTGTCATAGGTGAAATAGATCGACGGAATACCATTGGCCAAAGCCATGAGATTGCCGTGCAATCGGTAGCCAAGCACCAGTTGATGCGACCGCACCAGCTTTTCGTAATCAGCAACAACATCGGAATAGTACATGCGCTCCCGATAGAGCTTTTCGATTGCTTCATCGAAATACCAGTCGGAGACCCAGCGATTTCCCTTCAACGCAGCGATGGCCTGTTCCTTCTGCTCATCGGTGCCGAAAACCATCTTCTTCTCTTCCACTTCACCCTGCGCCATCAGGGTAATGTCAAAGCGTTTGGCCATTTGCTTGATCAGTTCACGATGAAGGGTCAGATAGCGCTGGATATCCTGCGCATAGGTTGGCGACACTTCGCGGCGGACAGTCACACCAACCTTTTTTACCGTATCCAAATCAGGCAATTTAATGCGCAGATGCTGGTTGTTCCGGCGGAAAGCCGTGGGGCAACCAATAATCCGCACGTTCTTGATGCCGATATCATTGAGAACCTGTGCCGAATAGGCACCCCGCACGCCGATGGACGTGGTAGAATCGGCGATGAGACGCCAAACTGCCTTGGATTCCTCCGAAAGTTCCAGCTGACCTTTGACCGGCGCCTGGGCACCAACGCCGAAAGCGATAACCGGCAATCCCAACCGCTTGAGAACCGGGATTGTGTCTCGCCAGTTCATTTCCTTATTGATGTAGTTGGACCCGCGCAGAATGACATAGTCATATTCCTCGCGCAGTTGATCAATCTTCTCCATCGGCGGATTGACGATAGGAAGCTCGCCAACCTTATCGTAGTTCATCAGCTTCAATGACGATTCGAAAACGAAAGCATCGCCAATGTTGTGGTAGTGATCAATACTACGCTGAATATCACTGTGCTTGTACCAGCGTACATTGTCATGATCATATACTTCACCGGCGGGTATCAGTACGAGGACGCGTGCCATGAGGTATTCCTTCTTTTGGCGATGAACGCTGGGTAAATTCAGCTTGCTTGGGAAAGAACAACGTCAGTTCTTGCAGCTACGTTAAGCGACTGCTGCCGGGTAGGTTTAAGCAATTCACCGTAGAGAGCAAGATGTTCTTGAGCACAGTCAATATAGTTCAGCGGACTTCGGATAGTCTGGTGCAGACGATCCCAAATCGAGGAGTCGCTGAGCACTTCTGTGAAACGATCCGCCAGATCTTCAGCGCTGCGAACCCGGAAATGCAAGCCATCGAGTCCATCGCGAATTTTCTCCGCCATACCACCAATATTGGAGCAGATGACCGGACGGCGATGGTGCAGAGCCTCCTGAATGACAATAGGCGAATTCTCCCACCAGATGGAGGGCATAACCACCCAGTCGACTGATTGCATGAGGCGCGGCATCTCCGCATTCTGATATGCGCCATAGAAGCGGACACGCGGTCCGGCTTCCTCAATCAGCTTCTGCATGCGATCCTGGAATTCGCGCGGTTGTTTCTCAAGATTGCCGCCAAAGATCATCAGGCGTGAATCTTCGCCCCAGCTTTCCTCGGGCACGCGCGAGACAGCATCAATAAGCACGTCGATACCCTTGAAAGGCGTGACCTGTCCGAAATAGGCAAAGCGATTGCGCCGAGGCCTTGGTCCCGACAGCTCCCGCGGCGGCGTTATGTTATCGATGGCAATGCCGTTCTCGATGACGGTCAGCTTTGCAGGATCGAGCCCCCATTCCCTGTATCGTTCCGCCAGAAAATCACTGGGTGCAACGAAGGCATCGGCAAGTTCAAGCATACCGCGGATGAAACGTTCCCGCTTAAGAAAACGAGCCGGAGGAATATCGGGGAAACAGGCATGACAATCGATGGGTGAAGCCTCGTTGCAAAGCTTTGCCGAGCCCGCCTTCACCATTTGTCCGTCATTGTTGCAGATCGACAAATATTCGTGGAACGTCACCAGAATGATTGTATCCGGCATCGCCTCGCGAATGGCATAGAGCGTTTCCAACCCGAGGCCGAGCACATGATGAAAGTGTACCACATGCGGATTGAGGTCCCGGACAAAACGCAGGAGATCGCGGCGGATTTCATCGGTGTTGTTATTTGACAGATAGAAGTGATCATATTCATCCGCATGAAACAGGATTTCGTCGCTGCTGCGGCGCATGCTCATCAAAGCGGTCGTACCATGGCGCGGTATCGGATGACCGGCTCGTGCAAGATAGACAGACTGGACACCGGCCAGGCTGTTAAGCCCCTTGTGCAGATTGTAAGATGCGATTTCTCCACCCCCGAGTGAAATACTCGGATGAGCATGGGAAATCACCAGAACCCGAAGCTGTTCGGTCATGCCGTTTCCTCTGTGGAAGCACCGCGTTTATTGGAGACATTGTTGGCCCAGCGTGCGTCAAAAACCTGCCGATCAATCCGCTCGATCAGTGCAATGGTTGAGGCCTTGTCAGATACGGATATATCGTCAGAACCCAACATCTGGGCCGATGGCAGCCAATAGGAACGCAAACCCGACTGTTTGAGTTTGAGGCCAAGATCGAGGCCCTTCTCATGCGTTCCAAGATAGCCGCGCGTGAACCCGTTGACTGAGAACAGGGCATTGCGTGGCAGGATGCAGCACTCGAAGGTTGCCGTTGCTACCTCTGTTATTCCCATCCCAGCCACAGCATCAATTGGATATCCGGCATAACGGCTGATCAAGGCGCGATCGGACTGGGCTCCTGCCACCCATGTCCCGGCCCAGCGGATGGAGTCATCTTCATAGGCAAGGGTTGGAGACAGCACGCATTCCTTGCGTGCATCGTAGGCGGCCAGCAATTTCTGGAACCAACCGGAGCTGCGGGGTAAAAGCGATGCGGCGAGAAAGACAACGCTTTCGGTCGAAACTGCCCGCGCACCCACCTCCAATGCATCATAGAGATCTTCCGACCCGCTTGCGGATACCAGCCGGACGCGTAGGCCATAGAAATCGGCTAATCTGCGAATCTGAACGCCGATACGGTCAACGATTTCCGTTGCAGCGGCTACAACAATCGGCGCCTTGCGTGTACCGGGATCAAGTGCGAGCAGGGCAAGAAGAGGACCAATCTCTTCCACGCGTTCGTCCACACCGATGATAAGCGCAGGTCCTTCAGCGTCTTCAAAGGCACCGAGATCAACGATACCGAAAATCTCCGGAGGCGGACGGCTGACACCGCGAAGCAATGGCACGAGTTGCTGATCAACGATATGACGCAGCGCCCATGCATTGGGGTCAATGGCGCGAATTTGCCTGACAACCGCATCGCGTGACGTAATCCGCGTCGGCGTCAGGGGCATGAAGGCCCGGCGTGCATCGCTCAACTCAAGTTCAATATAGAAGGGAGCCGTGCTGTCACCTGCAAGTTCCGGAGCGAAAGCCACGAACCCATGCGCATGACGATTGGGGTCGAGTCCGGCATTGAATGGTGGCTGGTTGTCGAATTCCCTCGTCACATCAGGCCGGTCTACCCGCGTCCAGTTGCTATCAAGCTGGGTTTCACCGCGGTGCCGACGGAGCTTGACCGACTGCACATGGTTATCCGGGTCGAGTAGCCAGCCGGAAACCAGAAGGCCGCTGCCTTCAACACGAAACACGTTATCAATGCCCATCCTAACCGGGAAGGGCAGGCCGGATATTGTCTCCGTGCCATCAAAACGGTTAGCCGCCGAACGCAGGCGGAGAAGTATCTCCGTCGAACTGCGCATGTTCGGCAAAATAGCCCTGACATGGCTGGGTGTTTCACGCGAGCCAACCAGCAGACGCCGGTCATAGACCTCAATAAAGCGCCAGCCCCGGCGTCCGCGAAACAGCAGGCGCTCAATGTCATTTGGCGCAACAGGTTCATTGGCAAGCAGCAGCCCCGCAAAGCCAGACGCCTGTTCACTCACATCCGGCCGTGCAAAAACGCCAATTGAACATTCCGCAAGGGAAGGAGAACGGCCACTAATCAGAAGCCGCGTAACGGAAGGCGTCAGATCCTGCGCCCAACCCTGTACAAAAATCTCACCTTCATCACTCCCGCCGATCAATTCGATGATGCCATCAGATCGGGCGCCAGCCTGTAACAGTACGGTGATAGCCGCAAGCTTTTTGCGGCCGATCGGGCCGGAAATCAGTCCTTCAACGAGCCCGTCAATGGCGCCGGGCAAATTGGACCCTGCGAGATCGGCCATCATGGCTGCCAGATCGCCAACCGTGGCGGCTCGTGCGGCAAATGAATATCGCGCCACCTTTGCCTTGTGCTGGAACATGATTGTCTTCAGCTGACCGCGGCGTAAAACACTGGTTGGAACAATAGCAACAAAACCGTGGGTGCCCGCTGGCGAAGGTGCCTTCAGTGGCCAAGTGATGAGCGTTGCCTTGACGCTCATGGCAGGATCACCATTGAGGAAAACCGTCACCTGATCGGAGGTGTTACTGCCAATACCGAGGACCAGCACCAGCGTATCCTCTACCGGGCAACCCACAACCATTTCGCCTTCCATGACAATGGAATTGCGCTCCGGCGCTTTACCGGTTTTGGGTACGGGCATCAGGGTTTTTTCGTCGCGTGTCATCTCAACACCCTCAACGGAGAGCCCCAAGCGTCAGGAGCGCACCGGTAACGAATCCCACCAGGACGAACAACAGCAGGAACAATGGTTTGGTATCACCACCGGCGCGCTTATGCAGAAGCTCCATGCGGGTTTCCAATCCCGCCACAACACCATCCATGCGCATGAGATGCACGTCCAGCTCTGTCATGCGTTGATTGACATCGCTGCGCAGACCCTCAAGCGAATTGCTGACATCACCAAGGTCGGAGGGCGTGCCTCCCCCGTCAATGGTTTGTGACGGCCGTTGCAGGGAGCGTTGATTCACCTGTAATTGGCGCTGCGCTGCCATCAGCATATCGAGCTTGTCGAGAATACGCGTCATCGGTGCCGCAATGAGCGCTTCTGCAGCCTGTTCGTCGGGCTTTGGAACGCGCAATGACTGTTCTACGCCTGCGCCGCTGATCGCGATAACAACAAGTTCACCTGCCCGCATCGAGGCAAATTGCGGCAACATCACATCAAAGGCATGGATACCATCACCAATCCCATTGCGCTTCAGGTCGGGCCGGTCCTTATCAGCCGTTGCTTCGGCAATAGGCTTACCATCGAGCATCACGCGAATGGTCAATCTCACATCCGGTGCCGCCGGATCAAACGCCCATCCGTAGAGACGACCATCATCGACAGCGTCGACACGCCCTTTGATCGGTTCTGTTTTTGCTGGCTCAGGCTGCACTTGTTTGGTGTTATCCTGTTCCGGGGCGGTTGTCGGCTTTGCAGAAGGCTGCGCCGACACTTTTGTCACTATAGACATGATATACCTCTCAGGCTGCCTCGACACGTTCAGAACGCAGGGTCTCGATCAGATCGAGATACCGTTCAGCTGTCGTATCGATAGTATCAGGGTGGCGTGCCCCCAGTGAAAGAAGCTGACGCAGGTCAGTATCTTCAGCAATCCGCCGCATAGCAGCTGCCAACGCGAGCGGATCGTTGGGGGGAACAGTCAGGCCATTGACCCCGTTTTCGATCATTTCGGCCATACCGCCAATATTGCTGGTGATCACAGGGCAATCCTGTCCTTGAGCCTCTTGAATTACCAGCGGAGCATTCTCCCACCAGATTGATGGCATAATCGCACAATCAACCGTCGCGATGAGATTTCCTATGTCTTCACGCCGATAGGCACCGCGCCTTTGTACGAAAGGCGATGTCTCGGCAAACAACCTGTCTATATCGGCAACAAACGCTTCACTCTGAAATGGCGCAGCACCGTGGACACGCAGTTCAAAATCATAGCCCTCAGCAATCAGTTGCTTCGCCGCTTCCAGAAGGACAGTGGTCCCCTTCCAGGGGTTGAGGTTGCCGAAATATCCGAAGATGGGCTTGGTACGGGTTGCCGGATCAGTTTTCGCTGTCAGTTCGCGCTTTGGTTGTCCATTCGGGATCACGCTGATCAGCTCTTCGTCAATTCCCCAATCGACATAGCGCTGCTTGAGAAACTCACTCGGTGAAACAAATGCATCCACTACACTCAACAGCGATTTCAGATGACGCTCGCGCAGCACGAATTTGTCCAGCGCAATGTCCTTGAAACAGCTATGGCACCGATCCGGACTTGCTCCGTAACAAAGTTCCTTGTCTCTCGTGCGAACCATCAGGCCATCATGATGGCAGATCGGATAGTAATCGTGCAGTGTCAGAACAATCCGGCATTCGGGCAATGTTCTCCGGACGATATGTGGGAACTCTGCGCCTAACAGCAGCAAATGATGCAGATGAACGACATCCGGCTTGAAATCCCGCAGCAGTTCGACAATGTCGGGCACGATCCCATAGAGATCGACCTGGCTCATGAAAAAGCGGTCAAAGTGGCCAGACCAGAGCAAAATTTCATCGCCGCCGTTGCCAATACTCTGAAAGCTTGTGCCGGGACGTGCCTCGCGATGAATATGGTTGGTTGCACCCAGAAACAGTGCTTCGCATCCGGCGCGCTGATAGGCGCGAAATAGATCATGCGCAAAGATTTCGGTGCCACCGGGATGCAGTGACGGGTGATTATGGGCCGCGATAAGGACACGGGCCATTATCTCTCCCCTCCAGGTCCCGCAATGAAGATGTCCTGATAATGATCAGCGGGTATGCCGCGCCAGTGACCAAGTGATTTATTGAAAACCGATAGGCCAGCACGCGTCAAAGCCTGATCCAAAAATCCGTCATCAAAACCGACCGCGGCGAGGGGAGGCAATTCCGGCACGAACCAGCAGGGCCCTTGATCATAGCGCTGGAAACCCAATCGTGTATCGCGCTTCTTCAGCGGGTTTTCGGCCGCTGTCTTGTCCACTACAAACGCCGTCATGAAAAGGCGTCCGCCGGGCGCAAGAACGCGCGCAACTTCACGCAGATAGACACTGACTTCCTCATCGGGAAGATGAGTAACAACCGATGTCATGATGACAAAATCGAACTTTTTGTCTTCGAAGGGCAATTTGAGCTGAAGGCCATCAATCGCTCCCTTGGGATTATAAAGGGAATGCGCGATATCCATGTAGCGGAACTCGAAATTCGGATAGACGGGCGTGATCTTCTGCTGGCACCAGTTGATGCCACCGGATACCGGGTCAATGCCGCGATAGCTTCCTTTAGCCGGATCAAGATATTGTGTGAGCGGTACAGCCATACGGCCAATACCACTACCGATATCAAGCACATGGCTTTCCGGGCGCAATCCGCCCTTGCGGATAAAATGACCCAGAAACTCGGAGCCGACGGTCCGAAAATCACCATCACCGACAAAAACACTGTCCGGGTCAGGACTGGGCAGAAACCGGTTTCGTACGACAGCTTCCATCAGCCAGTCGACATATTCATCATTCACAGCATTTGTATGCTCGGGTAGGGCTTTCTTGAGTGCTACAACCTCAGTCAAGCGGCGCTCCTTTCAGACTTTCCAACGATATAAGGGGCGACAGTGTCCTCTGTCGCTTCATCGAGGTAGGTCGACATCAATTCGGTTATGTCATCGTTCCAGCGCTTGGTGTGCAGCCATGAATTATACTGGCTTGCCAGACCACGCATGTAATCTGCGCTGCGGCGGATGGACCGCCGCTCGAAATGGTACAGGGAAACATCTGGCTCATAGGCAATATGAAAGCCGATCTGGCGAATTTTCAGGCACAGATCGCTGTCCTCATAGTCACCGATAATGTAATCTTCGGTGAAGCCACCCACGAGATCGTAAATGTCTTTTCGAGTAACCAGACAGGCGCCCGTCACCCCCGGGACAGTGCGGCCCACACGTGCGGGAGCGTATGCGCCGGGCATTCCCTTGTAGAAATGGTGATTCAGCCAGACGCCCTTCTGGTCGCGCGCAAAATACAGCCCGGCATGCTGGAGAGACCCGTCCTCGAACAACAACCTTGGACCGATTGCACCGAGTTTCTTCTGATCAAGCAGCGGTTGAATAAGAGCCTGAAGCCAGCCATTGGCGCAAGGCACAACGTCCGAATTCAACATGACTATCATTGTGCCTGTGGCTACGCCTGCGCCCGCATTACAGGCACGGGCATAGCCGCTGTTGCGATTCATTGTGACAAGCCTGAATGGCAAGCCGTGCAGAATGTGCAAGCCGCCTAGCATATGTTCGGTATCATCCTGAATTTCAGGGGAATCGAGCACAAAAATGAGTTCAGCGTTGTCGACAAGCCAAGGATCTGTCGCCATGGCAGAAAACTGGAAGCGGAGGAAGTCGAGGTTCCGATAGAGCGGAATGACAATCGACACCACAGGATTATCAGGCAGAACGCCATAATCCTTGGTATCAGCGATCTTCACAGTCTTGCCGAGCTTGTGCTCAACTTCCTGCAGGGCAGGGGCGAGAATATTCTCGAAAACCTGATCACGCGCATGTTGCGGAGGGACAGAACGCAGGATGCGATTTCGCTGGGCTGAAGCTTCGAAAGGCTGCAATTGCGGGATCAGCGACGACGTCGCGCCAGATACCAACCGCATCTGGAAACGCGGTTGGAGCAGTGGGCCCAAATTTTTGCTTTGCGGAAGCCATGCAACAAATCCGGTTACATCTGCACCAAAACCGTCTTCGCGCTCGCCGGTTTTACCGGGAAATTTGTAAAAATTGGGTTGAAGCGGCAAGACGCTTCCATTCTCTGAAAGATATTCGATCCTCGATAACATGGCCGCAGGATCATGTGTCCAACCGCCGACAAGCAGACCACCATCCAGCGCGAGAGCGAGATCGATTTCAGCGGCAGGATGCGTGGCGGATTTGGCAATCTGACGAACCGTCAGCGGCGTGCGCGTCTGCATATCAATGGCAGTGGCAAGGCCAGCGCCTGTGACCTGGGCCAATTCGCGGATGAGGAACTCACGCAGATCCATGTCTCCGTGGCGCTTTGCCCACCACTTTTCGAAATCCGCCTGCTGACTGTCACCATCAGCGAGTTTGCGAACGGCAACGCCGTTCTTGCCGCAAAGCACGAGATGGAAGGACTGCGGTAAAGACCGCGCTGACTCAACCAAAAGGTGACACGATTGTCCGCCCCGTTTGATTTGTGAGCCCATGACGAATTTTGCCGGCAGGGCTGTCACCGAAGCCGCACTGATTGCGTAAATCGTGCTCACATCGCCAAGCACAGGATCAATCACTGTTTCCAGCAGATACTGACCGTCGATCGGCTGGCCGCAGGAACGTACGGGCCGGGGTTCTGGTGTCAGCGCCAGAGTGATTTCACGCGCAACGCCGGCGAAAATCTGGTTTTGGGAAAGGCGGAATGTGGTGCGCCATGTGCTCAGAACATTGTTGAGCAGCTTGATGTGACCGGCAGCCGAGAGATTATTCACCGCACTGTTTACATCAAACGATGCAAGTTCATCGGCGGGATAAAGAACGGCCTGCTCCGTTGGCCCGAGCGATCCAGCAGAAAGGGTCAGATTGATCGGCTGATCTTTCGTCCGCATGGCCCAAAGCACACGCTGACCGCCCGTTTCAAGAGGAATGTTGAGGCTAACAAGCGGAACCAGTTGATCCGATGCCTCCAGTGTACATTTTGTCGAGGCTCGCATCGCGCCGGGGAGATCCCAGATCACGACAGCAATATCAGCACATAGACGAGAGATGGATACACTCTCCGTGTCGTCTGCAATATCCGTCGAATGGTCGAGGTTCAACACGTTGCCCTTTCATTCACATCGGAAAGAAAAACGTGCCCGGCAAAAAAGCAGGGCACGCCAATTTTTGAAAAAATCAATGTACGACGAAGTACTGGTCGGGATGTGCCTGCACATCGTCATAGCTGGTGTTCACAAGTGTGATGCTGTCGCCATGGCCGAAATCGACCACAACGTTGTTGCCAACTTGCGTAATATGGTCTGCCACATCATCCGGGGAATTGATGTGAAGGCCATTGATGCCTTTGGATATCTGAAGAACGTCTTCACCTGGGGTAAAATCAAGAATGACGTCGTTGCCGCCGCCACCATTGAACAGGAATACGTCATGTCCGGAACCGCCGACTAGGGTATCATCGCCAGCTCCACCAACGATAAAGTCATTCCCTGCGCCGCCGAGAATAACGTCATTGCCGGAGCCGCCGAAGAGGATGTCTGAGCCATTGCCGCCCAGAAGAGTATCATCTCCGTTGTCACCGAACAGAACGTCGCTTCCGTCGCCGCCATTCAGAATGTCATTTCCTTGGTCACCATGGAGAATATCACTGCCTGTTCCGCCGAAAAGGGTATCGTCACCCCGTCCGCCGAAAAGGAGATCATTCCCTTCATCACCAAATATGATGTCGTTGCCGTTTCCGCCAAAGACGAGATCATCACCACCGTGGGCGTGGATGAAATCGTCAAAACGCGAACCAAACAAAACGTCGTCGTAGGCGCCGCCTTCTAAAGTGGCCATCTGCTTCTCCTTCTGTCTGCTTTGAGTTTCGACTGCCGAAAATGTTCCGACCATCGATGCTTTGACGATTGTGCGCTGCAACAAATCGAAATGCAACATAACCTAAGAGTATAAATGCGGCATTCACGAGTAACAAATTATTACGGAAACGTATTACTTCACGTTTTGTATCACGACTCTAATTTATGTTTATTTCAACTGTAATTAATCTATCAAACTATATTGGTTATATTTTATTTCAAAATTTGAAATGTCACACAAAACGCCCCATTTTGGGGGAATTATTCTACTTAATCTTCTCTAAATGCACGATTGAGGCTGTCTGATATTGGCGAGATGATGTAGTCGATCGCCTTACGAGCCTTATGAACAATGATCACTTCGGCGGGCATTCCCGGATAAAGTTTGACTGACGGATTGGCCGCCAGCGACTTTGGCATGATCTCCGCACGCGCCACAAAGTAGGCCGTGTCGGTTTTTTCGTCGATCACCTGGTCCGCCGCAATGTAGCTGATCTTGCCGTCGAGTGGTGTCAACGAACGCTGATTATAGGCTGTCAGACGAATCTGCGCAGGCGATCCCATCGAAACGCTATCCACGTCCCGCGGATTGATTTTCATCTCCACGACCAGCGGCTCATTTTCTGGAACGATGTCCAGTACCGGCTCTCCAGCCGCGATAACGCCGCCGGGTGTCCTCAGGCGGATGTTGGCGATGACACCGGCCTGCGGTGACTTGATTTCAATACGGCGCATCACATCCTTCGCCGCAACAATCCGCTCTTCCGTATCCGCCAGATCGGTCTGATTTGTTGTAATTTCACCGGCGATTTCCGATTGCAGATCGCTTTCGATTCCAATCAATGCGAATTCTGCACCGGCTTTTGCCTGTTCAGCCCTTGCTTTGTCACCAGCATGCTCGCCGCGGTTTCCGGCCAGTTCGCTCAGTTTTGTATCGATTTCGGTCAACTTGGATTTCTGGGCAAAACCCTTTGCGACCAAGCTGGCGATTGCAGTGCGCTGTTCCGTGATGAGTTCGATCTGTCTGTCTGTCGCAGCGATCTGCGAGGCCGCTGACTTTGCCTGTTCCGTGTATTGTTCGATGGTCTTTTTCTGAACGTCGGTACGGCTGATCTTTTGCGCTGAACGCTTCTGGAAGAAGATGCGCTCGGCCTTCACCGCGTTCTGCGCCGCGACATCATCCGGACCACCGAAATTCTCCGGAAAGGTAATCTCTGGCTCACCCCCTTGTTCAGCCCGCAATCGTGCAAGCTTGGCTATGAGACCGACACGCCGGGACTGCAAGGACTGTAATTCGGAGCGAGCCTTTGTATCGTCCAGCCGGATCAATGGTTGGCCAACCTTCACTTCGTCGCCTTCCTGCACGAGCAGGCGATCCAGTATCCCACCTTCCAGATGGCTGATGGTCTTCCGCTTCGAATCGACAATCACGGTTCCAAGGGCAACCGCAGCGCTTCCAAGCTCAGCCGAATAGGCCCAGCCAAAGAACCCGCCGAACGCGACTACGATGGTCATAACGCCGGCTATGATAAGTCGGCGCAACGGCGACTTTGCATCCTCGTTTTCCAGATCAACAACCCATTCGGGACGCACAGTTCCAAATTTGGTCAATGCGTGCTTTTCACCAGCTTTTTCGCGGGGAGCCAGAAGCTGACTAACGCGCTTGGGAACTATCGATTTGCCGGTCATGCGCCTGCTCCTGCCGTACCCATTTTCGGACCAGTGGGTGTAATGGAAGCCACCACATCAGTGCGCGGCCCGAACTGCGTGATTCGACCGTTTTCAAGCACCAGCAGCTTGTCCGCTACCTGCATGATGGTCGGCCTGTGAGCGATCATGATGACAATAGCGCCATCATCCCGCGCTTGTTCGATGGCGCGCATCAAAGCACGCTCACCAACCGCATCAAGGTTCGAATTTGGTTCATCCAATACGATGAGGCGAGGGCGATTATAGAGGCAGCGGGCGAGGCCGATGCGCTGCCGCTGACCACCGGAAAGAGTGAGGCGACCATCGCCGACAGGCGTGTCGTAGCCAAGTGGCAGACGGCCAATCATCTCATGCACGTCAGCGAGGCGGGCCGCTTCCAGAACGCGATGCGGATCACTGTCACCCATACGCGCGATGTTGTCCTTGATGGTGCCGTCGAGCAGTGCCACCGATTGCGGAAGATATCCGGCTATCTCGCCAAAGGAGCCGCGTTCCCAAAGATAGACATTGTTGCCATCGAGGAAAACACCGCCGGAAGTTGGCTTGACGATACCAATCATCAGCCGGGCCAAGGTCGATTTACCGGCTGCGGATGGGCCCACAACCCCGAGAACTTCACCGGGTGAAAGAGAAAAGGAAATACCCTTGATAATCGGCATTTCAACACCGGGAGCCGCATAAACGAGCTTGTCGATGATCAGATCGCCCTGGGGTCTTGGCGTGGGCATCGTCTGACGCACCGCGAGATTCTGCGCCAGCAGCGATTGTATCCGCTGCCAGTTGCCGATGGCGTTCACCCACTGACGCCATGTATCTACAACATGATCAAAAGGCATGAGAAGGCGGCCAATAATAATCGTCGTAGCGATCATGGCGCCACCCGTGATTTCCTGTTGCATGGCCAACAATGTACCGGCGCCCAGCCCGCCAATCTGAATCATGAAGCGCAGTGTACGGGCAATCGTTGCCATGCCGCGGCTGCGGGTGCCGCCAATATCAAGCAGATCCAGCGCATTCATCTGGGTTGACCGCCAGCGCCTCGCCAGCGCCGGCAACATGCCCATAGCCTCAATCACTTCCGCATGGCGCAAGGTGCTGCCGATTTTGGAAATGGCTTCAATATTTGCCTGATTCGCATCCTTCAGCAGGCTTCGCGTCATAATATCCGTGATAACGCCGCAGATCACGAGCACGACGACAGAAACCACGCCGATGATCCCAAAAACCGGATGCAAAAGGAAAAGCACGGTCAGATAAATCGGCGACCAGGCCGCATCCAGCGGCGCACTCACCGCAGTTGACGTCAGGAATGTACGCAATTCCGTCAGATCGCGCAGTGCCTGTGTGGCCTTCGGCAAGCCCTGATCGACGGATGCCTGAACCGCCGCTGTAAGAATTGGCAAGTTAAGACGGCGCACCAGCGCACTGCCCATAGCCTGAAATGACAAAGCCCGAATAAACTCAAGAATGCCAAAAACAATCAACGCGCCGACCGCCAGAATGCTCAACATAATGAGCGTATCGGTGCTCCGGCTGTTCAAAACTCTATCGTGTACCTGCAACATATAAAGCGGTACAGTGAGTTGCAGAAGATTGATGCAAGCACTTAATAAAACGGCATAAAGCAAGCCTGACAGGAACACCCGGCGCGCTCGCAAAATGAGAGCTTGAGGCGCCGGAACTGCGGACGTCATCGTATTTTTTCCAATATTGCTCTTGCCATTTGCATTGTTTTGACGAGTATCTGTCATCTATAATCTGCCTTGGAAATGCCACAGCTGCCGGTTAGCCCGTTTGACCTTGGTCGAAGGAAACAGACTAGTAAAGTAATACCGTGCAGAATGTGACAGAAAAAAGTTTATATGGTGGGGAAAAAAGCAAAGGAGACTGAGAATATACTTGTAACTTACTTCAAATTTTGAAGTAAAATTGATGATGGAGACCAAGATGATACAAAAACTTCTACACGAAGGAGTGGAAGTCGAAACATCTATTGACGGCTACGATGCCGCCGATTTTCCTGAGATTACTGCTGAAAAACAGGGACATAGACATCCAATTCATACCGTTGTGGTCACACATTTTGAGTTGGCCAGAATGATTGAGAGAGTAAATCGTCGGTTCGCAAGCCTACTGAGGTCCGAATTGACGAAATTGGGAATTGAAGACGTTGGCCCAGCCCAGGCAATGGTTCTCCTGGCAATTGGCGACGTCGAACTTTCCGTCGGAGAGCTTTTGGACCGGGGACATTATATCGGTTCCAACATCTCTTATTATCTGAAGCAGCTCGGCGATGGCGGTTACATCGACAGGGTTGCATCCCAGCGCGACAAGCGATCCGCAAGGATTCGTTTGACGGAAAAAGGCGAACAGCTTTGCTCCAATCTGCGTAACGCTGGCGGGGCTTACAACCGCGTACTTGCCAGGGATGATGACGATCTTCGCAATCTGGAAATCGCATTCCAGACATTACACAGACTCGAACTGGTTTGGGGAAATGCCGCTCGTTACGGCATCTGACCCTCTGTCAATTCGCGTTCTGACGTCTGGAAAGGACTGACATGCATGTGGCTTTCGTTCACAGGCGCGGACTAGGTCAGTTCGCGGCCCTGGCCGAACATCTTGCAACCAGCGGGCATGATGTCAGTCTTATCTGTGAAACAGTGGACCGTCGCCTCCCATCGGTCCGCGTGATCAGACACAGAATGGAACCTGGCCCTCGGGCGGATAGCCAGATGGCCAGGTATCTAGGCATTCCCGACCACCATGTGCGGATCGGGCATCGCGTGGCGGAAACGTTTGATTCGATGGCACGCCAGGGTGAACGCCCTGACATTGTCATTGGCCATATTGGTTGGGGCAGCATGATGTTCGTCAAGGACGTTCTGCCAAACATTCCCGCCCTGGGCTATTGTGAATTTTTCTATCGGGCCGAAGGTGCCGATGTCGGGTTTGCTCCGGATGACAAGCCGGACGCAGAAACGCGCAAAAGATTAAGGCTGCGCAATATTGCGCAGTTAATTTCGCTGGAAGCCATTGATGGAGGCATCAGTCCCACTTTCTGGCAAAAGAGCCTTTATCCGGCTGCAGCGCAAAAACGCATCGCAGTTTGCCATGAAGGCGTTGATACCCAGCTTTTCCGTCCCGACCAGCGCGCATCGCTGAAATTACCGGATGGGCGCATCATCAAAACAGGCGATCCGGTAATCACCTTTGTTGCCCGCGATCTCGAACCCTATCGTGGTTTTCCGCAGGCGCTTGAAGCAGCGGCAAAGGTGATCCAGAAGAACAACGACGCCTTGTTTATCTTTGTTGGCGCAGATGGCGTGAGTTATGGCACACCGCCTCCGGGAGGCGGTTCGTGGAAGGATGCGCTTCTCTCCAAATATAATTTACCAGCTGACAGGATTTTGTTTCCGGGCGCAATTTCGCACGATCTTCTCCGTCAGTTGTATCAGATTTCGACGGCTCATATCTATCTGACTTACCCGTTCGTACTGTCCTGGTCTGTCATTGAAGCGATGGCATGCGGTGCGCTGATCATCGGCTCCGATACGCAACCCGTGCAGGAAGTGATCCGATCCGGTCAGAATGGTCTGCTTGTTCCCTTTTACGATACGGATGCGCTCGCCAGCACCATCCTGCGCGTGCTTGCCAAGCCGAATGATTTTATGCCGTTGCGCGCTGCAGCACGCCGAACAATCGAGTCCCGCTTTCGCTTGACCGACTGCCTCGCGCGACAAAAAAACCTCATTGATACGGTTTTGCGAACGGCTTGAAGACGCGGTTTTGTGCCTCCTGATTTCAATGGATTTTGGTTTTAACGATTATCCAAACCCAGATACGGCATGGGTTTTTTTGCACTGCACACAAAGTATAACTAAACTATTTCGAATTTTGAAACAAATCAAATCCATATCTGTATTATAATTTACTATAGATCAAGAGCATATTCTGTTGACATTACTCTATTGATATTTTCTCATAAAGGGAGACGCAGTTCGCATCTGCACAATCGACCAACTACACTGGATGTCTATTTTGAACACATCACTGCCCACAGCCGTTGATCGACAGCCTCGCCGAAGCCGCTACGCGATTGCTTCCACCCATGATCAACAGCTGCTCGAATCTTCACCCCTGGCCGATTTCATTGTTTTCGTCGAGCCGGAATCGGATCAGGTGCGCCTCCTCAACGCCTTCCCGCTGATTGGCGTTGCCGCTTCGGATACCGGGGCGACGGAGTTAGAGAACGCTTTGAAGCGAATTTACCGGTTCAAGACTTTGCCCGAAGTGCCGATTGTCCGGCTTGATCCATCGACGATTGCCACGGAAGCAGCACTCATAGCGCAGGTGCTTGAAAGCGGGATAGATCGTCTCACCAACCACGTGACAAAGGTTCATACCGAGCTTGTGATGTTGCGCCGGGAACGGGAAACACTGTTCGAGAATTACCGCGCTATCGAAAATGCCTTTCATGCACGCAACTGGGATTCTGTTACCGAAATTTTTAGCCACACACCAAGCGTCGATCCAAAAGACGAGGGTTTCGCAAATCTTTTGCGTGAATCAGAGATCGAACAGCTTTTCCCGGTGTCGAGCTACGCCGTATCGGGCTTTGCCCTGCATTTCCGCGGCCTCCCATCCGGCCGGTCTGGCCAATTGATCGTCACTCTCGATTATGTGGAAAATGGCGAAGGCATTGCCGAATGGCTGGTTCCCTACAGCAGCGTTGCTGCCGATTGGAACTTCTTCTCGCTGCCAAAAGCCTGCGATGGCGGGCACCGCACCTTGCGGCTGAGAGTATCGGCGACAGGTGGTGTACCGCCAGAGCTTTCCCTCGGCAATGTCATCACGAACGAGCGTTATGCTGCAAGAGCGCGCATACCCCATGCGGATCTCGATATGCGGCCGCTTGCCTTCCGCGTCTTTACCGGTCTGCCGGGCGTGCGTCCTACATCCTTGCCGAATGTCTTTGTGCCTACCTCCCTGATTGCGGGAAGGCGCGTGGAAGATTATCGCCTGCCGGTGGAACTGCTTCGCGGCGTTACCAACGTTTCGGTAAGCACTATTGTGCCGGATTTCCCCACAGTGCGTTTCCTGGAACACGAAGATGCAATCGTGTGCCACCCTCTTGCCGAGGGCATTACGGCTGGTGCTATCCGCCGGGTCATATCACCGGGTACGGTGCGCATTTCGGCGCGTGCGCTCATTGATCATCCGGAAGGTAAGCCCGGTGCTGTCGGCTTCCTGCTGACAAGCTTGTCGGCTGACATCAAGGGAGAGATAGCAGCGCTCGGACGCCCGGGCGAAAAGCGCCCCACGGCACTTTTCAGCGGCTGGACCGAGATCACCGCAATGCAACCGGCTGATATCAATTTCATGCTGGATACAGCAACCACCCGTGCGATGGACCTCGTCGTTCTTAGCAAGGCTACCGCTGGTTCGGTCGATTTCTCCTGGCTGAAGGTATTCAACTTCCGGCTCGTCAAGCATATCGAGGCTCGTCCAGTCCAGGAGATGGCCAATGCCCGATAAATCTCAGGACCTGATTGCCATTGCAATGCCACTCTATGGCCATGCAGCACTCGTTCCTGAGGCGCTTGAATCTGCACTGGCATCCGTAACAAAATTCCGCATTGCCATTGTCGTATCGGTAGATGGTGATCCCCGGCACGAAGTCTTTGACCAGCTCGCACTTTATGCGGCAGCACACCCCGAAATCCATGTGATCTTCGGGGAAAATGCCGGGCCGGGCGGCGCGCGCAACCGGGCGATTGACTATATTCTTGAAGAATTGCCCGAAGCAAAGGCAGTATATTTTCTGGACGCAGACAACCGCGTTCAGCCATATACTGTGGATACACTTTACCGCCGTCTAGCTGCGAGTGATGCAGGCTGGATTTACACAAACATTGATACATTCTCGGTCAACTGGCGCGCCCACTATGGCGACAGCTATTCGCGTCTCATTCATTGTATCACGGACAATATCTGCGATACGGGATCGATGATTTCGCTGGATGTTTTCAAGAGCGGCATCCGTTTTGATGACGACCGCCAGAATGGCTTTGAGGACTGGGAATTCTGGCTTTCGGCGATTGAAGCAGGCTTTGTTGGCCAGCCATGCCATGACACCGGTTTTGAGTATCGCCTAAGAGCCGAAAGCCGCTTTAAGGAAGCAAATCGCGACCGGTCCGCATCCATCAATTTCCTGCGCAAGCGACACAAGGTTCTGTTTCGACGTCCAACTTTGGTTGGTTTCGAACATGAAGAATGTCCGCGCTATGCGCTCATTCGCACGGGCGAGGGGACACTCAGCACCTTCAGCGATCCCACGCAAAAGCCGGGAGAGGTCGCATTTGACGATGCGATCCGCGCTTTTTGGGGAAGCGTCGGCGAGCCCGACAATTTCCACTTTCCGCCCTTCGTTGCCGCCTGCAGCAGCGAGACATTAAAGCTGCTTACGCGCTCGCGGCTTCTGCCAAATATTCTTTGCCATCTCGAACGGCTTGCAGAAAAAACCAACATTGTCTTTGTTGAACTTGGCAATGTGGATTCAGAGCGGCGCATTGATTCCGAAATCATGTCGTCGGGCACCCATCAGGGTCCGGCTGATCTGATCTTCGTTTCAACGAAGCTCATCCAGAACGTCATTGATAATGACGCGCTCGACTGGTTCTCGTCCATTGGCAGCCAGCAATTATGGCCCACCTCATCGCGGGTGAAAATTCGCTTCCCGTTTCCAAAGGCGCGGCAACGCCGCTCGCTGGCACGGCCCGAACAGGCGCTGCTCAATCTTGTTACCGCCATTGCGACCAGCCCGCTCAAGCAAACAGCCTCGACACGCTGGACATGGCGCCCGCGCCGCTTGCCTGCCCTGTCAGAAATGTATCAGGTCTTGCGCAAGGAACTTGGCGGATCGCCAGTCCTGCCGCTCGCCCATAATGCCGGCAAGCGAAAGACGGCTGCGGTGCTGGTTCCCAATGCCTCCTTTGGCGGCGCTGAAAAAGTTGCCTACGCTGCAGGACGCGAGTTGAAACAGGAAGGTTTCGAGACCCACCTTTTTGTGCTCGGTTCAAGCCGGATGGATGTGCTCGATGAGTTCGATCAGGCTTTCGATTATGTGCATTTCTGGAAAGACGGCATTCCGGCATGGGGTGATACCAATCGCTTCCTTGGACAGGATTTCATCACCGAGGATCATCCTCTCGATTGGGAAGGGTTACGCGGACAGCTTTCCGGGTTTGACCTGATCGTCAATAACCACGTCATGGCCGCCCATCCGCTCATGGGGAAACTCCGGTCGGAAGGCACGCGCACAGCCTGTTATCTTCATGTGGTGGATGAGACGGTGTTCCGTCGCCGCGCCGGGCAGCCCTATGCCGCCATCGCGTTTGAACACGCCTATGACGCATTCCTGACCTGCTCCGAACAGCTGAAAACTTATCTGCACAGCTTCGGTGTGCCATTCGAGAAGATATTCGCTGTACCGAACGCGGCCAGTTTTTCAATCGATACAAAATTGCGCACACAGGTCACCGCTGCGCGTAAAACGCAGCAACCGGATGAGCCGCTTCGTATCCTCTACATGGGACGACTGGACCGCCAGAAGGGCATTGACCGGCTGTATGATGCCATCTTCAAGCTGCGCGAACGCGGTATTGCCTTTGAAGCACAGGCCATTGGCGGCGAGATTCTATCCGATGATCCAAGTTCCTCCTGGATGGCGAGGCTCAAAGACGCCGGCGTCAAGGTTTCACCGCCGGTTTTCAGCGGCAAGGACATCGCGACCCATCTCGCTTGGGCAGATGTGCTGTTGATGCCATCCCGATGGGAAGGTGCGCCTTTGATGATTGCCGAAGCACAACAGCTCGGTTGCGTGCCCGTGGCGACGGCTGTTGGCGCTGTCGATGAACTGATCGTTCACGGGCTTGATGGCATTCTCATCAAAAATGCCAATGACGCCCAGATCGTCTCTGATATCGCGCGGCTGCTCACTATTCTCGCACAGGATCGCGGAGCCCTTGCCCGCACCGCTGAGGGTTCACTCGCCAGTGCATCCCGTCGTTCCTGGACCTCGTCTTTTGCCAGCTTCATTGCCTGGTGCAACACAATCGAACCCGCAATTCCAGGTGAACGGAATGCGACCACGCCCGAAATCACAGAGGAATTCAATGTAACCGCCGAGCTTCCGGGCCGGGCAGTCGCATGATGATCAGCAGAAAGGTTTTGTGAACCCCATGAGCCCCAGAATTCTCCTTACCGGCATCCCCGGCCACCTGACACGTCTCATTCAGAGAGCAGAAGATTCCCGTGTCTTTTATTCGGAGAAACAGCCGCAGCCGGAAGACAAGGAAGCATACCTGCGCGAACTCAAGAATATCAGCAATACGGGGAACTACCTGATCGGGGAAGGTGCGCTGCGCGCGCTGTCGCCAGACGCTACCCATATTCCATTCTGGCACCTCTACAACGCCGTCAACAACGGTACGGGTCTGGACGCCATCAACAAGCAATTCGACATCTGCGTCTTCACCTGCGCCAATCTTCTGCGCAAGAGCCTGTCTGCCGATGCGGAAGCGCAAGTGCTGTCCAAGCTGGATATGCCTGTCGTCATGCTGGGCATCGGCATTCAGAACCGGCCAGACCTCGAAGAGTCCTTGCCCGAGGGCACCCAGCGTCTGCTGCAAGTCCTGAAGGAAAAAGAACATTACTTCCTGACACGCGGCGATGAGACAGCCGCGTACCTCAAGGATCAGGGGTTCTCATTCGTGAGGCCTGTTGGTTGCCCGTCGATGTATTTCATGCCAGCCAATGTGCGCAAAGCCATTCGCCGTCTGCCCGATGTGAAGGTAGGCGAGGGACGCACCGTGTTCACCGGTTACATGGGTGCAGCGCTTGATACGATTGGTGACATGAATGCACTTTCGTCCGACGATGGACGTTCGGCCTATGTCATTCAGGACGAGCCCCTGCATTTTGACATGCAGATTGAACCGAACGAGGATGGCCGCGTCTACGATTCCACCTCGGGTGAGATGATCGGGGACCTGACATTCAAGGGCTCCGAAGAGCTGAAAAAGAAGATCAAGGTTCATACATTTTTCGACACGAACCAATGGCGCGCCTGGACATCGTCCATGGACTTCTCCTTTGGTCGGCGTTTCCACGGCAATGTCATTGCGCTTCAGGCTGGCGTGCCAAGCCTGATTGTGGCCGTCGACGACCGGATGCGCGAAATGCTGAACTTTTCCGGGTTGCCGAAAGTCGAGGCCAATGACCTCAATTCTGCAAATGACCGCTCGGCATTCATCTCTGACCATTTGGCTGAGATGAACATTCCGCAGGTCATCGAAAAATACTCTGACCGTGAACGCAGCTTCCGCTCGGTCCTAACCGAGATCGGCATCGGATAACTCCCATATCCGGCGCCTTGGAAGCTCCAACATAAGATGGACGAACATGCGAATAATGATCACAGGCATCCCATCATATCTGATGCGGACCGTCGACAGCGTTTCCGGGGCAACGGTAAAACACCGGCCCTATTTCGAAAACATCCGAACAAAAAAGGATGTCATCGATCAGGTTAAGAGGATTGCCAATACGGGCAATTATCTCATTGGCGAAGGCGCTGCCAACAGCGTCCGCGGCCACGATGTTACCTATATTCCGTTCTGGCATCTGGCCAACAGCATTCACTCGCCGGAAACCTATGCAAGGTTGAACGAGAGCTTTGACCTGTGCCTGTTTGCATCGGCCAATCTGCTGCGGCCCGGCTATGCGGCTGCAACGGAATCCCACGTGTTTGAACTTCTCAACATGCCAATCGTCATCATGGGCATCGGCATCCAGAAGAAGGAAAATCTCAAGGCTGAATTGCCCGAGGGTACGCAGCGCTTTCTCAACGTGCTGAAGAAGAAGGAAACCTTCTTCCTGACGCGCGGACATTTTACGGCAGAGTTCCTGAAAGCCGAGGGTATGAAATATGTGCGTCCGACCGGATGCCCGTCGCTTTATTTCGATCCGGCCCAGATGAAGCGTTCGCTGAGCCGTCTGGCCGATCCGGGACTGGCTGAATCTCAGAAGATCGCTTTTGGTGGTTATCTTGGCAGCGTTCCCGATACGATCGTCGATGCCCATGCACTCCTGCACAAGGACAGTACGGCAAGCTATGTCATTCAGGACGAAGTAATCGTCTACAACATGAACATGGTCGGTGAAGACACCACGCAAGCCTACGATCAGGCGGCAAGCCGTATCACGGCACCAACTGAGTACAAGCATGCGGAAAAATGGCAGCGTAAGCGCGATTATCTGGTCTTCTTCGATACACATAAATGGCGCAGCTGGGTATCGGGGCAGGATTTCTGCTTTGGCCGCCGCTTCCACGGTTCAATCATCGGCATGCAGTCGGGTATTCCGGCACTGATGATCGCTGTCGATGACCGTATGCGCGAGATGCTCGATTTCGTCGGCTTCCCGCACATCGAGGCGTCGGTGTGGAATCGCGAGCCACAAAAGAAGGCGTTTCTGCAGGACTTCCTCTCGAAGATTGACGTTCCGGCGGCGATACATCGCTATTCCGAGTGCGAAGCTAATTTCAACGGCGCTTTGAAAGATATCGGCATCCGATAATGAGGCTTTCACCGGCGTCCAGCATATGGGAGGCATGAAACCATGACGTGGCGATTGCAATTGCGTGGGCTTTACGCCGGTGTTTCCTTTGCTGTGGCAATGGCTGTTGCGGGCAGTGTGCTCGCAACGCCATCGCAGGCAACAGAAGACGCACGATTTGGTGTGAACAGGGTCAACCTTGCCTGGCTTTCGGCACCGGAACGGGAAAAAGTGCTCGACCTCATGGTCAAGAGCGGTGTGGTTGCGGTGCGGTTGTCACTAACCAGGCCGATTGACCAAAGCATTGACGCAATCCGCGTGGCCCATGAAAAGGGACTGGCAATTCTTCTTGAAATATCCCTCAACAATGCGGCTTTCTACCCCCAAGGTACCAAACCGCGTTCCGGACTTGGCCGGATATGGGATATGTACCGGCTTTCCGATATTTCGCCAGATCAGTTCCGGTCTGTGGTGGGTGATGCCTTGCGCAAGATTGATGCGCTGAAAATTCCTCTTGTCGCAGTTGAACCCGGTAATGAAATCAACTGGGGCGCCTATAATGGCGATCTTGAGGTGAAGCCCAAGGCCAAATCGAAGACGGCGCGCGTCTTGAAAGATCTTGATAACTTGACCGTTGTCGAGCAAGGCGCTGCAAAATATGTCCAGCTTGCTGCTGTTGTTCGTGAAGAACTCAAAACCACCAAGTACAGCGCCAATGCCAAGGTTATCTCGGCGGGTCTTTCGGACATTCCGTTTGCTGACGCTGACAGGCGCGGGATCGATAGTGTTGACCTGACCATCTTTACCAATCTCCTGCGCGAGCATGGGTTGGATAAGGTGGTGGATGGCTACGGGATACATATCTATCCGGGCAGCAATGGTACGCCAAAAACGCGCGCAGACCATATCAGTCAGGCGCTGTCGATCTGCCGATCAGAGCCGGATGGCAAACCATGCTGGATCACCGAATGGGGTTTCTCGAATACGTCAACGACATGCCCCGCCAATGACGGTTCGCGCGAACTTCTGGTCGAGACAGCGCGAAACCGGTTCGAAGAACTCATGGGAACGGGCCGCGTGGCAGCGGCCTATTATTTTGATTGGGACGCAAAGGGATATGGGGTCTGGCGTTGCGGAGGACTTTCTCCTGCGGGCAAGGCAGCAGTGGTGGCACCATGAAATTAAAAACCGTAGTCATCGGCGGCTCCAACACCGTCATGTTGCCAGGCTATTTGCCGTCGCTTTTGTCAACGATGGCACGGCGCGGCATTGAGCTTGACGTTGTAGCCGACCTCGCCGTCGGCGGCACCACCAGCGCCTTTGGGCTTTATCAGCTCAAGATTTATGACCAATTGGCTGATTGCGATCTGTTGCTGATCGAATATGCACTCAACGATGCGTTCGTTTACGGCGACGAGCGGCGGCCGTTCCGTCATTGGGCCAGATTCTATGAGGGCATTATACGCTATGCTCTGGAGCAAAACCCCAACTTGCGCATTGCAACTCTTATCTTTGGCGCACGCAACGGTTCGTTCCTTAACGCCGTTCCGTCCATCGATGCGGGTATCAATTACATCTCGCAGTGCTACGGGACCATATGCGTGGACGTATCACGCAATCTCATGCAGCGCTTGGGCCGTGATGTTGTCGGCCACGCCAGTTTCTATTCCGATCAAGGCCATTACGCCCGGCCTGTCGCGACAACCATTGTTGCCAACCTCATCGCCGATGAGTTGGAACCCGCATTGCAGCGTCCGGTCAAGGCCGCCGCCTTGCCACCGCCCATTGATCCGGAACACTTCGCCGGGGCACGCGCCCTTGATGGCGTCCAGTTGAGCAAAAGGCTTGGCCGGGTTCCAGTCGAATACAGCAATCGGCGATTTTCTATCTCGGCTCTGGATTTGGGCGGCGACCGGTTGCGCTTCGAGGTGGACAAGGGGCAGCTTCTGGCAATGGCCTATGTGTGCGAACCGCGCATTCCGCCGCTCGATATCCGTTTGGGTAACGATTTGCATCGGGCGGCTCTGCTCAAGGGCGGCGTGCGTGACGGGACCTACAAGTTCCTGGTTTCCATGCTGAGCTTTGAATTCCTCTACGGCACAACGCTTCTTGAGCCTCCGGCAACTCTTGCGCTCACACTTGGCGGCGGCACTGCTGGAGGCGAGCACAAGCTGCATGTTCCAAAAGATAGTATCCGCCATGAAACGCTTCCGGCTGAACCGGCATTGCCAATCAGTGGCATTCTCTTCACCGGCAATCTGAAGGTCTGCGCTATCGAAAAGACCACGGATGGCGAAAAGCCGGCACCAGATCTGCCGACACCCCCGATGAAGCTGGAACCTGTAACAGCGGGCAACTGAATCCCGGCACCGGAACGGGACTATCTTTGTCAAACGGCATGAACGTGATACCCGTTCAGCACTCATGTGAGAGCGGGAATCATGATTGAAGCCGATATCGTTGCAATTGAAGAATGGCTTGACGCTCAAGGATTGGCTGGAGCCAGCGAAACCGAACTGCTGAACGGTTTTTGTGCGCGCTGTTGCGGCCTCGGTATCACACTTGAGCGCGCCCTGGCGTTTGTCGATACGCTGCATCCGATTTATGAGGGCAGGGCATTTCACTGGCGCCAGCGCGAGGAAGTTGAAAAGCCTGTCATTGAGTACGGTTCCAGCACCCAGGGAGCGAGCGCGGAAAGCTGGCAGCGAACCACGTTCTATCATCTGTTACAGTCAGGCGAAGATTCGCTCCGCCGCCGTATTGGCGAAATGGACGAGCCGGGCTTTGTTCATCTTGAGAACCTCAAGGCTGAAGGACTTACCGATTATCTGGCGCTGATCAACCGCTTTTCAACCCAAGGCAGTATCGGCGAAATGGATTGCTTCTATTCGCAGTGGTCTACCGCCCACACCGATGGGTTCAACGACAGCGACATCGCAACATTGAAGCGTCTCGTGCGGGGCCTTGCCATTGCCATCAAATGCGCCTCGCTGGCGCGGATCGTGCGGACAATTGCCGAAGTCTATCTCGGTCATGATGCAGGTGAACGCGTTCTGGCAGGGCGTATCAATCGCGGCGCTGCCGACCGGATCGAAGCCGTTCTGTGGTATTCGGATTTGCGGGATTATACCCGTATCTCCGATGCTGCTGGACCAGATGCGATCATCCCGATGCTGAATGATTATGCTGATGCGGTGATCTCATCCATACAGGAAGCGGGCGGTGACGTATTGAAGCTGATTGGCGACGGTACATTGGCTATTTTCACCGATGGTGGTTCGCAAACCGCATGTGTGGCCGCCCTGAAGGCGGAAGCGCTGTTGCGCAAGCGGCTTGTTGCTCTTAATGAGCGCCGCACGGCAGAAAAACAGCCTGTTACCAATGTCTATCTTGGCGTCCATGTCGGCGAGGTGTTCTTCGGCAATATTGGCAGTGATACGAGGCTGGATTTTACGGTCGTTGGTCCTGCCGTGAACGAAGTCAGCCGCATCGCTTCCATGTGCCGTTCGGTCGATCAGGACATTCTGATCTCCGACCGCTTTGCCGTGTTTCTGCCGGAAGGACTCCGGTCCAAACTGGTTTGTGTCGGACGCTTTGCCCTACGCGGTGTTGGCCGTGCGCAGGAACTCTTCACTCTTGATCCGGTTGAAAGGCACTAAAAAACCCGCAATGCCAAACATTGCGGGTTTCCTCAACTTTCAATAGCGCGTGAAAAAGGCGCTGATTATCCGTTTAAATATCGCTTTGCCAGTTCCGCCATGTCGCGATCTTTCTTTGTCTTGATCGGATGGAACACGCGTGAAAGAAGTTTCAGCGTTGAAAAACTTGGCTTGAGATACGGTGAAAGGGTGGGGAGTTGGATGTTCATGATAAATATCCCTTTCTCTTTAAAGTGAATTGAATAGCGGGGTTTTATTCCCAGTCTGAATTTCGCACGGCGGAGAGGCGAGGCGGTAGACCAATCCAACGAGCTGCTTGCCTATTTCTCCGGGAAAATCGTGTTGATCTCTGGGCAGAAAAACGGCTCAAAAATTACCATCTGTAGAAATCGACAAAGATCGCCATTTATTGATCTCCGCGTGAACCGAATCCAGCTTTGTCGCGATGCCTTTGACTGCATCGGACCCTGCGACGTAACGCAGTGGAGGCTCTTTCGATGCAGCCAGCTCAACCAGAGCAGCACCCAGCTTTGCCGGATCGCCAGCCTGCTGGTAGCTATAACCGTCATATGTCGTGCGCCTCTCATGTAGGGAGGCCGTGTAATCATTGATGGCTTGCCTGCTATAACGGACGGAACTCTCGTCGAGAAAATCCGTATGGAAAAAACCCGGCTCCACAATCGTTACATGGATACCAAACTGGGCAAGTTCCATTGCAAGTGACTCTGAGAACCCTTCAACGGCAAATTTTGTTGAACAGTAGATCGATGCTCCAGCGAAGCCGATCATGCCACCCATGGACGAGAAGTTGAAAATCCGGCCTGATCTTTCCCAACGCATAACGGGCAGGACAGCGCGGGTCACATGAAACATTCCGAATACATTAGTCGCAAATTGCCGCTCGATATCGGCGGCAGGGTTTTCTTCAAAGTTTCCCAACTGACCATAGCCAGCATTGTTGACCAAAACATCCACACCGCCGAAATGGGTGACAGCAGCGTCCACCACTAAGTCCGCCTGATCGGGACTGGTGACATCCAGTTCCATGATTAACAGCTGTCCGCTTATACCTTCAAATGCTTTTTGAACCTGTTTACGGTTACGACCGGTCGCAACCACATTGTGCCCTGCGGCCAAGGCCGCCTTTGCAACTTCCGCGCCGATACCCCGGCCAGCACCGGTGATAAACCATGTCTTGCTCATCGTGCATTTCCTTGTGTGCTGAGATAGTGAGGCCTATGACCTCACCAGCACACAATAGGGGAGCAATCGGAGGAACGCGTAGACCGGAACTCCTGATGAATTGCACGATCCTCCAGATTTTTACGCTGCCCTGAGTTGCATAACCTTAATTATGGAACTGGCAAACTTTAGTTGAGCCTTGGAGCATAACTTGCCGGATCGACCGCATGAGGGCGGCCATGCAACGCGATCGTACTGACCCGTTTCGGTGTCCGTGCAATGGCTTTGCCCGACTTGATCACCACCAGCCGGGTGGCCTTGAGACGAATAGCCTCAATCGTATCTGCAGCCTGTAACAGAACCATGTCCGCCTTGCAGCCGACATCAAGGCCATAACCTTCAAGATTGAGTATCTTGGCTGGCTCCGTTGTTACAGCCGCGAAGCATTGACGCATCGCATCACGGCTCGTCATCTGCGCCACATGCAGTCCCATGCTGGCGACATCAAGCATGTCGGCCTGCCCCAGTGAATACCAAGGGTCCATCACACAATCATGTCCGAACGCGACGGTAACACCATGTGCAAGAAGCTCTGGCACGCGTGTCATGCCCCTGCGTTTCGGATAGGTGTCGTGGCGGCCCTGAATGCCGATATTGATGAGTGGATTGGCAATCGCCCCAACACCGGCCTCTGCAATCAACGGCAGCAGCTTGCTGACGTAGTAATTGTCCATCGAATGCATTGACGTCAGGTGCGAACCAGTAGAACGGCCACCCAGACCAAGGCGCTGTGTTTCATAGGCCAGCGTTTCGATATGGCGCGATAGTGGATCATCTGTCTCGTCACAATGCAGATCGATCATCAGGTCGCGCTCCGCCGCAATCTCGCAAAGCGCTTTGACGCTCGCTGCACCGTCCATCATGGTACGCTCAAAATGCGGGATACCGCCAACCACATCAACACCAAGATCAAGCGCACGTTTGAGTAGATCAACCGCGCCGGGATAGCGGTAATAACCATCCTGCGGGAAAGCCACAAGTTGCAGATCAATATAGGGTGCAACCTGCTTTTTGACGTCGAGGAGTGCTTCCACGCCCAGCAGGCGTTCATCGCAGATGTCAACGTGAGTGCGGATAGCAAGCAGCCCTTGCGTCACAGCCAGATCGCAATAGCGTAGCGCTCGCTCAATCACGGTGTCATGGGTCAGAAGCGGCTTCAATTCGCCCCATATCTGGATACCATCGAGCAACCGCCCGCTCTCATTAAGGCGTGGCTGGCCGAGCGACAGGGTTGCATCCATGTGGAAATGGCTGTCGACAAATGGCGGTGAAACCAGCAGCCCATCCGCATCGATTGTCTCCCCTGCCTCGCCGCCAAGATTGGTTTCGACGGCAACAATACGACCGGATTTGATACCAATGTCGATATGGGTGCGACCGTCAGGTAAGGTGGCATTCGTGACTTTCAGATCGAACATAGGATTCTTTCGACTCTTCCCGGATTGCTTTTGTGTCTAGTTAACAAACAAACTTCAAACTTCTGCAATGGGCAAACCATGCCATAACAAAAGCCATAATCGCGCATTGGAATAGAAATAATATTATCGTATTGAAAAATAAATGATTATCCCTATATAATTCGGATTCCAACGCACAAGGGATAACTCTTTGGAAATCAACTTCCTGATTCACCTCTATTGATATATTATCCCTGCTACGACAGAAAAACGATAATCTGGGGATAATATGAGTAAATTCAGAGAATTATCTTCAGAACAAGTGCGCCAATTGATTGATACGGAACAGGCCTATGATGTCTATCGGGCCAGTCTGAAGGAATATGAGCAACGTTTTTCCGGCTCGATGTCCTGGAAGAAGAGCACGAACGGCAAGGAATATCTCTACAAGAAGACGAACGGCATCTGGAAATCTCTTGGGGCCCACTCGACCGAGACTGAAGCAATCTTCGGGCAGTTTCATACTGGCCGCGAAGTCTCGAAAACCCGCGTTTCGCGCTTGGCAAAACGGCTGGATGAACTGGCACCTGTCAACCGGGCAATGGCGCTTGGCCGCATCCCGCTTCTGACAGCACGCATTATCCGCGCACTCGGCAAATCCGGTTTGATTGGCACGGCTGTCGACGTGGTCGGCACCAATGCGCTCTTTGCCTATGAACGTATGGCAGGCGTCCAGATATCAGGCGGACTTTTGTCCACCCAAGATGTCGATCTCTTATTCGACTCGCGTTTCAGTCTGCGATTGATCAGCAAAGACTTTTCGCACAAGGGCCTGATCGGGCTTTTGCAAAAGATCGATCATTCCTTCGCACCCATGGCCCGCAATGCTTATCGCGCCGCCAATCGCGATGGTTTCCTTGTCGATCTGATCAAGCCAACGCCAAAAGACCGCATGTCCACCCGCGAGAAGGCTCGTTTCAGTGCCGATGCGGAGGACCTTCAGGCCATCGAAATCGAGGGGCTGACATGGCTGGTCAACAGTCCGAAAATCTCGACTGTGGTCATCGACGAAAAAGGCTATCCGCTAGACTATACCTGTCCTGATCCGCGCGCCTTTGCCTTGCACAAACTGTGGCTGTCACGCCGGGCAGACCGCGATGCCGCCAAGCGTGTGCGCGATGAGATGCAGGCAAGAATTGTCGCTGGCCTGATCAGGACCAGATTGCCGCATCTATCCTTTGATGCCAATGATCTGCAGGCACTTCCACTGGCATTGCGGCAGCTTGCAGCTGAGCTTGGTCCTATACCTGATGATGATGCAGACGAAAGTCTGAGCCTCACACCGAACTGGTAAAAAAAGCCCCTCCCGGATGCTCCGGAAGGGGCGCTTTATCTTAGCTATATGCCTGCATGGGCGGGCAGGAGCAGACGAGATTGCGATCACCGGCCACATTGTCGATACGCGACACTGGCGGCCAATATTTCGGGTTCTCTTCGCTCTCACCGGCCGGAAGGCTGGCTTCCCTGCGGCTGTAAGGATGCGACCAGTCATCGGCCAGCACGTCGCCGGATGGGTGCGGTGCATTCACCAGCGGATTGTCTTCCCGTGGCCAAACCCCGCTGGCAACCTTTTCGGCTTCTCCGGCAATGAGGATCATCGCATCGCAGAAGCGGTCGATTTCCCGCTTTGATTCCGATTCCGTCGGTTCGACCATCAGCGTACCGGCAATCGGCCAGGACATGGTTGGTGCATGGAAACCATAATCAATGAGACGCTTGGCAATATCCTCGACGCTGATCCCGGCACTGTCTTTCAGAACACGGGTATCGAGAATGCACTCGTGCGCGACACGGCCATTACTTCCCTTGAACAGCACGGGATAGTGGCCCTTCAACCGCTCGGCGATGTAATTGGCGTTGAGAATAGCCATTTCCGTTGCACGTTTGAGACCCGCACCACCCATCATGCGGATATACATCCATGTGATTGGAAGGATGGATGCACTGCCGAACGGTGCCGCAGAAACCGCATGCTGCGACCCCTTGGCGACATGTCCGGGCAGGAACGGAGCCAGATGCTTCTTCACGCCGATTGGGCCAACACCCGGTCCACCGCCGCCATGCGGAATACAGAACGTCTTGTGCAGGTTCATATGACAAACGTCGGCGCCAATATCACCAGGACGGGCAAGCCCGACCAGCGCATTGAGGTTGGCACCGTCAAAGTAAACCTGTCCGCCATGCTGATGAATAACCGTGCAGATATCCTTGACGCCTTCTTCGAACACACCATGCGTCGAGGGATAGGTGATCATCAGCGCTGCAAGATTGGCACTGTGCTGTTCCGCCTTTGCCTTGAGGTCTTCAAGGTCAATATCGCCAGCCTCTTCGCAGGCCACAACAACAACGCGCATACCGGCCATATGGGCACTGGCCGGGTTTGTACCATGTGCCGATTCTGGAATGAGGCAGATGTCACGATGATCATCACCCCGGTCCAGATGGTAACGGCGAATGGCCAGAAGACCGGCATACTCACCCTGACTGCCCGCATTAGGCTGCAATGAGACGGCGTCAAAACCAGTAATCTCGGAAAGCCAGTTTTCCAGATCATCCGTCATGGACTTGTAGCCAAGCGCATGACCAGCCGGAGCAAACGGATGCACATTGGCAACGCTGTTCCAGCTGACCGGCAGCATTTCAGCTGCTGCATTGAGCTTCATCGTGCAGGACCCGAGCGGGATCATGGCGCGATCGAGCGCCAGATCCTTGTCCGCCAGACGGCGAAGGAAGCGCATCATTTCGGTTTCTGAACGCTGCTGATGGAAAACGGCCTGCGTCATGAACCCTTCGGCGTGTCTCTCACCCAGCAAGGTAGTCTTTGCCTCAGCGGGCAAGGTCGCGCCGAAGAGTGCAACCAGCGCCGTCAGATCATCTTCTGACGTTGTTTCATCGACTGTAATGCCCAACCGGTCCTGATCGACAATGCGCAGCAGACGCCCATTCTTTTCCGCCTCGGCTGCGATTGATGCAGCCTTGCCGGGAACAGTGACCGTAACAGTATCGAAGAAATGCGATCCGGCGAGGGAAAGACCAGCACTCGTGAGAGCCGCCGCCAATCGCGATGCCTGTGCATGCACGCCGCGCGCGATAGCCTGAAGACCCTGCGGACCATGCCAGATGGCATAAGATACAGCCATATTGGCGAGCAGTGCCTGTGCGGTACAGATATTGGACGTCGCTTTGTCACGGCGGATATGCTGTTCGCGCGTCTGCAAGGCAAGGCGGTAACCTGCCCGGCCCTTGCTGTCCACTGACTGACCAACCAAACGGCCCGGAATAAGCCGTGTCAGTGTTTCGCTGACAGCAAGATAAGCAGCATGCGGACCACCATAACCAATCGGCACACCAAAGCGCTGCATGGAACCGGCGGCAATATCAACACCTGATTTGGCAGGTGGTGGCGTGATTGTCAGAGCCAGCGGATCAGCAACTGCGATAACCAGGGCTCCGGCTGCCTTGGCTGCCTGAATAACCGAGCTATAATCGCCATAAACACCAAATGTATCCGGCCATGGAACGATGATTGCTGCGACACCCGTATCAATTTCGCCCTCGTCGACGGTCATCCCCAGCGGCTCGGCACGGGTTTTGACCACATCGACGGTCTGCGGATGCAAAGCACCTGCGATGACGATACGGTCCCGCTTTTCGCGATGATGGCGATAGGCAATGCCGACCGCTTCGGCAACAGCCGTCGCTTCATCCAGAAGTGAAGCGGATGCGACCGGCAGACCTGTAAGCTCTGTCACCAGCGTCTGAAAATGGAACAAAAGTTCGAGCCGACCCTGACTGATTTCCGACTGGTAAGGCGTATAAGCCGTATACCATGCCGGGTTTTCAAAGAGATTACGCAGGATAACGGCTGGCACATGGGTGCCGTGATAACCCTGACCGATAAAGCTCTTATGGGTCTTGTTTTGACCCATCTTGGCCGCGAGTTCCGCCAGAGCGTCAGCTTCGCTGGCCGCTTCAGGAATATCGAGCGGGCGATCAAGGCGGATCGACTTCGGCACGGCCTGTGAAATCAGGGTTTCCAGCGATGGAATGCCAAGGGCGGCCAACATGGCGCGCGAGCCTTGTATGCTTGGGCCAATATGGCGGTCAGCAAACGGGAATACGGTGTCTTTCATCATCATGCCTTCAGCCAATGATTGCTTTATAGCCAGCCTCATCAAGAAGGCCGGTCAACTGGTCCGGATTGGACAGCTTCATCTTCCACAGCCAGCCATCGCTTGCGGCGGCTGAATTGACCAGCGACGGATCGCTTGTGGTCGCATCGTTCACTTCGGTCACTTCGCCATCAATAGGCGCATAAACGTCAGATGCGGCCTTGACGGATTCAACAACAACGGTGGGATCGCCCTTGGAGAGGGACTGACCAACATCCGGCAACTGGACAAAAACCAGATCGCCGAGCTGATCCTGCGCGTGGTCGGTAATGCCGACTGTCGCAATGTCATTCTCGACGCGGACCCATTCGTGATCTTCGGTAAAGTAAGTGGCTGCCATCTCAATTATCCTTTGTGGTAGCGATGTGGAGTAAAAGGGAGTGAATGAATTTCCACGGGGATGCGGTTGCCCCGCACCTCAGCAAAAACCTTGGAACCCAGCGCAGATAAATCTTTGCTGACATAGCCCATGGCAACTGGGAAACCAGCCGACGGGCCGAAGCCGCCTGATGTAACCAACCCGATCTTGTTGCCATCGGCATCAAAGAGTTCAGCATCAGTGCGTACCGGCTGGCGTCCTTCGGGCTTCAAGCCAACGCGCTTCTTGGTCGAACCCGTTGCAATTTTGGCAAGGAGTGCCTCGGCACCGATAAAACCTGCTGTCTCGCGCACAGGCTTGGTGATAGCCCAGAGCAATCCGGCATCAACAGGGTCATAATCAGGGGTAATGTCATGGCCGTGCAAACACAGGCCCGCCTCAAGACGCAGGCTGTCGCGGGCGGCAAGCCCAACCCATGCAACACGATCATCGGCAAACAAGCGTTTAACCAGCACGCGCGCGTCTGCTTCGGGCAAACCGATCTCAAAGCCATCTTCACCCGTATAACCGGAGCGGCTCATAAACCATCCCGGTTTCGGTTCAAATCCATGCATGAAAGCAAGTTCGGTTCCGGCAATACCGGCATCGCGCAGCACATTCACGGCCTCAGGTCCTTGAATGGCGAGGAATACCCGGTCCAGCGCATCGATCTTGCAGTCAAATCCCTTGGCCACACCGCGTAGGTGCGCTTCATCCGCTGCCGCATTTCCGGCGTTAGCAACGACCATGAAATGCTCGTCGCCCAAACGGGTGACGATCAGATCATCGAGAATACCGGCTTCATCATTCAGGAAGAAGGTGTACTTCGATTGACCCGCCTGCAACGAGGCTGCATCAAGTGGACAAGCGCGCGAAAGCAGCGCTGCAGCTTCAGCTCCAGCAACATCAAACAACTGCATATGCGAGATGTCGAACAGGCCAACCTTCTCACGCGTGTGCAAATGTTCCTTCATCACACCAAGCGGATAGGTGATTGGCATAGACCAGCCCGCAAAGCCGCCAAAGCGCGCATTTGCGGCCTTATGCAGATCATCGAGCGGCAGTTGTTTCAGATTTTCTTCAGTGCCCATTTTTACTCCAGAGACGTGCAAAGACCTCCGCCATAGAGCGGAACATTTCTTTGCCCCTCTGTCGGAAGCCTGAGAGACTCGCCCAGCCAGGACCCCTGACTGAACTTACACCTTCGGCGCGGAGTTTCCCCCGACTTTCCAGAGTTGCCTTCCCGGTTTGCGGTTCCTGGTACCTGAGAGATTTCGGGCGATTTCCCCTTCGGTGGCCTGCATATTTCTATGCACGACACTCTCCCGCAAACTGACAGGGCCGAAGCCCTCGACAGCCCGGACCATAGCGCAACGGCCTTTGCCTGTCATCGTGCAAATGGCCAATTTGCCGCTTTGTGGACAGAAATTGTCTGAATGAGAATACTCGCAAGCTGGCTAGCAGACCGTCACCGCGTCAGGGCGATCACCCCAAGTGCCTGCCCCCTACCCTTTACGCCGTGCAAACCCAGATAATCAGCTTTGATTTCATTGGATAAACTCATGCGCTGTGCCAAATCAGTTGAGATCAAAACCGGTGCTTCCAGTGTCCGGCAAAGACTTTCAAGGCGTGCAGTCGTATTCACCGTATCGCCAAAATAGGTGATCTTGTGATGATCGACTCCGATTTCGGCTGTGATGATGGGGCCTCCATGCAGCGCGGCACGCAAAGCTGGAACCTGTCCGAATCGCTCCAGCCATTGAGCCGTGTTCTTTTCGATACCATCCAGAATATCAAAGACGCAGCGCACGCAGCTTGCGTCCTTGATGCCGCGATCGATCGGCCAGGTGATGATGGCCGCGTCACCGACATAATCATCAATAGCACCATGATGACGCCTGACCGGCTCGGCAAATGCAGCGAACAGTGCGCCAAGAAACTGCTGAGCCCGCAGATCTCCATGCTCTTCGGCAAAAGTTGTCGACCCAACCAGATCAATGAACAGAAATACGCGTTCTTCTGCCACCGGCTGACGGTAGCGGCTGATGAGAAGGCTCGCAAAAATATCCCGGCCCAGCAAATCCCGTACCCGCAAGATGAAAATCATGATGCTCAATACACCAAGCGTATAGAACAATACCTGCGGTGAAAGGATCGCGGCCTGCCAGAATGTTCCGTTGAGCCATCCGAAGTACCACAGAATTATACCGCAAACGGCATTACCAAAACTGATCAACACGTAGTCGGCAATCAATGCCGTCACGAGAAAGCCCGCCGTCGGCAATGTGTTTATCCATGCCCGCAGTTTTGGAAAGATAACGCCGCGCTCGAAAGCCAGGATCGGCGCACAAATCGAAAGGGCAAATATTGCGCCAATGTAGTAGCCCTCGCTGTATACTATCAAACTGTAGAGATAGCCGCTCGCGGCAACTGCGGTAAGCACGCATATCCAGAAGCCGATCGAATTTCTGCGCATGCCCCGCTCCCATCTTATTCAAATTGTCAGAAACCTGTCTCAAGGCGCGATTCTAACGTCATTCCCTTATGCCTCACTGGACCCGTATTAGCCCAATAGACAGATGCTATAGCCTGTTATCCATTTGAAGAATTCATTGATAGACCAATACAAGTCACATCCCCATGTCGCGTGCAGTATTTCGGCTTGCAAAGGTCCCACGTTGAAATTTACCCAATGAAGCAAAGAATATTAATACAATTTCCCCGCTGATTTTTAGCAAAGCGTTCTTTGACGCTCCCCCAAATTCGGGAAAATCTACTGCCTCTGAAACGGAGTCCCGGCGCCTGACGGTGATTTGCGGGTCCAATCACATGGAGGCCATACCCCAAAATGGGCTATGCACTGAGTTTGCTCGATAAAAGTCCAATCCAAGATGGCGAGACGGCCAGCACTGCGCTGAAGCGTACAATCGAGCTTGCCCGTCTCGCCGAACAGTGGGGTTTCCACCGGTTCTGGGTTGCCGAACATCATGACACACCTGCTTTGGCAAGTTCCTCGCCTGAAGTGCTGATTGCCTTCCTGCTCGCCAACACAACACGCATTCGCGTTGGATCTGGCGGTGTCATGCTGCAGCACTACAGCCCTTACAAGGTGGCGGAGAACTTTAATCTTCTCGCTGCTCTTGGACCCGATCGCGTGGATCTTGGCGTCGGAAAAGCGCCGGGCGGGCTGCCCTATTCGACCCGAGCCTTACAAGGCGTCATCCCCCGGTCCGAAAAACAGGACTTTGCTGCACAATTGGCACAGCTCGGCGCATTCCTTGCGAAGGGTCTGCCCGAGAGTGATCCACTTGCCGGTGTGCGGGCAACGCCGCTCCCTACGGTGGCCGCACACCGCTTCCTTCTCGGCGCCAGTGTTGACAGTGCTGAGCTTGCTGCCGCCCAAGGTTGGGATTTTGTCTTTGCCAGCCATTTGAATGGCGATGAAACAGTGCTGCAACAGACACTCGATGCTTATCGAAAGAAGGCTCCAGATCGCTCACCTTTACTGGCAGTGGGCATTGTAGCGGCCGAAACCGATGCGGAAGCCGAGCGTCTCGTGGGCAACATCCAGCATTTCAAGGTTCATGTCGAAAACGGCCAGAGCGTCACCGTCGGCAGCGTCGAGCAGGCGGAGGAATACGCCCGTCAGGCAGGCGCTACCAATTACCGGATCGAGAAGAAGACGCCCAATGTCCTGCGTGGTTCAGCGCATACGGTTACAGACCAGCTCGAACGCCTGCATAGCCGCTACGGCATAGGCGAATTCATCATCGACACCCCCATCAATGACGCCGCGAAGCGCCTCCGGTCCATCGAACTTCTGGCCCAGGCACAATTCGCTGCTGCTGCATAATACGGAGATTTCAAAATGACCAAGCGACCCATTCCGTTCGGTGTGATGCTGCAAGGTGCAGGTGGCCATATGAACTCGTGGAAACACCCGAGTTCGCCTGTGGATGCCAGTGTCAATTTCGACTTCTTCGTGCGCAATGCACGCAAGGCCGAAGAGGCAGGTATCGCCTTCGCCTTCGTCGCTGACGGGCTCTACATCAACGAAAAGTCCATTCCGCATTTTCTCAACCGCTTCGAACCAATCGCCATCCTGTCTGCACTGGCCGCGACTACGTCGAAACTCGGCCTCGTCGGTACAGTTTCGACCTCTTACAGCGATCCCTTCACCATTGCCCGGCAGTTCGGCTCGATTGACAAGATCAGCAATGGCCGTGCTGGCTGGAACGCCGTGACGTCGCCGCTTGAGGGCTCGGCCAAGAATTATGGCCGCGATCACCCCGATCATGCATTGCGCTATGAAATCGCCGATGAACATCTTGAGGTGGTCAAGGGCCTGTGGGATTCCTGGGATGATGACGCCTTTGTCCGTAACCGCGAGACGGGACAGTTCTTCGACAAGACCAAGCTGCATCGCCTGAACCATCATGGCCGGTTCTTCAACTCGGAAGGGCCCCTCAACATTAGCCGTTCCGCTCAGGGGCAGCCCGTTATTTTCCAGGCAGGATCGTCCGATGACGGTATTGATCTGGCTGGCAAGCACGCAGATGGCGTGTTCACCAACCATGTGCCGATCGAGGAAGCGCAGACCTTCTATCGCCGCGTCAAACAGAGCGCCGTGGAGCATGGCCGCAAACCGGGTGATGTCCTGATCTTTCCCGGTATCGCACCAATCGTTGGCGCAACGGACGAGGAAGCGGAAGCCAAATACCGTGTGATCCGCGATCTCGTGACTGTCGACGAGGCCCTTGCCTATCTCGGACGATTCTTCGACCATCATGATTTTAGCGCCTATCCGGTGGATGAGCCATTCCCCGAGCTTGGTGACATCGGCAAGAACAATTTCCGCTCCACAACCGACCGCATCAAGCGTAACGCCAAGGAAAAAGGCCAAACCTTGAGAGAAGTCGCGCTGGAAGTAACAACGCCGCGCAACGCCTTCACCGGCACACCGCAGAAGATTGCCGACGAACTCATTCACTGGGTCGATACCGAAGCAGCTGACGGTTTCATTCTTGGCTTTCAGATTCTGACCGAAGGGCTAGAGGACTTTACCCGTGAGGTCCTGCCTCTGCTGGAAGAACGCGGCTATCACAACAAGGTGCTGCCGGGCACGACGCTGCGCGAGAATATTGGCCTCCCTTTCCGCGAAAGCCGATATGCCAAACAGGATCAAAGCGCCAAACAACGCATTAAAGAAACGGCGCTCTGATGGGTCAACACACGGACAGGATCGGGGAAAAGATCGGCACTTATCTGGACGAGATGGTCGCTCTTCGTCACGATCTGCACCGGCACCCCGAGCTTGGCTACAATGAGCATCGCACCAGCGAACTCGTCGCAGACAAGTTGAATGACTGGGGCTATCAGGTGACCCGAGGCGTCGGCAAAACCGGCGTTGTCGGGACCTTGCAAAACGGCAATGGACCCAGGAAACTCGGCATTCGCGCCGATATGGACGCCCTCCCCATCGTTGAAGCAACCGGCCTGCCCTATGCCAGCAGTACGTCCGGGAAAATGCACGCCTGCGGTCATGATGGCCATACGTCGATCCTCTTGACCAGCGCCCGCTATCTTGCAGAAACACGCGATTTCTCCGGTACGCTCAACGTCATCTTCCAGCCAGCCGAGGAAGGTGGTGCCGGCGCGCGCGCGATGGTCCGCGATGGCCTGTTCAAACGCTTTCCCTGCGATGCGGTATTTGGCCTGCACAATTGGCCAGGCGTTCCCACAGGTCAATTCGGGTTCATCACAGGCCCCGCCATGGCTTCGGTGGACAAGGTGACGGTCCGTATTATCGGCAAGGGCGGCCATGGCGCAAGGCCGCAGGAGACTGTGGACCCGGTCATTGCGAGCGCGTCTTTTATCATGGCGCTGCAAAGCATTGTGGCCCGCAACATCGATCCATTGGATGCGGCGGTGATTACAGTTGGTACCATCCATGCAGGCATTGCCCCCAATGTCATACCGGACAGTGTCGAGTTGGAACTGACGGTACGCACATTCCGCAGTGAAGTGCGGGAAACCATCAAGGCCCGTCTCAACACCCTCGCCAAGGCACAGGCTGAAAGCTACGGCGCCGTTGCCGAGGTGGATTATCCCAGCGGCTATCCGGTGCTGGTCAATCATCCGGATGAAACAGAGTTTGCCCGGCAAGTGGCGCTTGATCATTTCGGTGCTGCGCGCATTGAAAAGGACTTCCGGCCGATTTCCGCCAGCGAGGACTTTGCCTTCATGCTGCAGGAAACACCGGGCAGCTACCTTTTCATCGGCAATGGTGACAGCGCGCCACTGCATAGCCCGCTCTACAATTTCAACGACGAGATTTTGCCCTCAGCCGCCCGCTACTGGGTGACGCTAACCGAAGCTTATCTTGCCAAAAACCCCTCCGACAAAAGCGCGAGACAATCATGACTGATGTTTTTGTTTACACCACCCCGAATGATGAACGCTCACAGCCTTTGATTGAAGCGCTGATCGTCGAGTATGAAACGCGCTATGGCGACTATTATGGTGAACCCGCACGCAACGAGTTAAGCCGTTATCCAGCCGAATTGTTTGCCCCTCCCCACGGCGCTTTCCTGCTCCTGATCCGCAACGGCGAAACAATCGGCGGCGGTGCGTTCAAGCGTTATGATGAACATACCGCTGAACTTAAACGCATCTGGACTCATGCGGATCTTCGCCAGCAGGGGCTGGCGCGCAAGGTTGTCGTCGAACTGGAACGGCAGGCTGCACGTCAAGGTTACACGCGGATTTACCTGACTACTGGCTTTCGCCAACCGGAGGCAAAAGAACTGTATTTGCGCTCCGGTTATACGGCGCTTTTTGATGTCAATGCTGCACCGGAAACCTATCGCCATCTGCCCTTCGAAAAGGATATCAGCGCATTGGCTGCGCAGCTTTCACAAGTAACAGATGCCGCCACATCAGACCGTGATCTGTTGCGTCAGGCCGGGTAATTTGATGCGTGCCATGATTGTGTCAGCTGTGGGATTTCATGCTCAATACATCCCGTTCTTTGCAACAAAGCTTCTCTAACCACCCTGAATTTGCAGTCTGCCGTCTTTGACTGTTTCGCCTAAACACTACTAAATCAGTCGAGTAAAAGACAATCCCGTACAAGTTTCTTTCACGGGATTTCTCGACAGAGAAGTGTTGCACAGGGGAATTTGGAAGTATGGCGATTACAGCAGACTATTCGGGCGCGCATTCCGTGCAGCCCCCCGCCGCCGCGACCGAGGATTACACGCACTACAAGATTGTGAAGGCGAAATATCCGGCTCGTTTCTTCGGAACATTAGTTGCGGCACTTATCATTGCTGTCACACTCCAATCTATCCTGACGAACCCCAAATGGGGTTGGAATGTCTTCGCCGAATGGTTCTTCTCAGCACCGGTTCTCGCGGGGCTTGCACGCACATTGCTGCTGACAGCTTTGGGCAGCGTGCTTGGCTTTGCACTGGGAACAGTGCTTGCCCTTGCCCGCGTTTCGAAATCTCCTCTCCTGTCCGGCTTGTCGTGGGCTTACATCTGGCTGTTGCGCTCGATCCCACTGATTGTTCTGTTGCTGATCCTCAACAATCTCGGCTACCTCTACGCAACCGTGCGGATCGGTGTTCCCTATACGGATATTCTCTTCGCCGAGTATCCAACGATCTCGATCCTCAGCCCGTTTGCCGCTGCCCTCATCGGCCTTAGTCTCAATCAGGCGGCCTTCTCCTCCGAGATTATCCGTGGTGGCATTCTGTCTGTTGATCAGGGGCAGCTGGAAGCAGCGGCGGCACTCGGTCTTTCCCGGCGCAGGCAGGCATTGCGCATTGTCCTGCCACAGGCCATGCGCACCATCCTCCCCACCGGCTTCAACGAGATCATCGGTTTGGCCAAGGGCACATCCGTGGTCTATGTGCTGGCATTGCCGGAACTCTTCTACACCGTTCAGGTGATCTATCGACGCAACCTTGAAGTGGTGCCACTTCTGATGGTGGCAACGGTCTGGTACCTGATCATCATGACTGCCTTGTCGGTAGCCCAGCACTATATTGAACGGCACTTCTCCAAGGGCGCCCTGCGCAATCCCCCTGCTCCGATTTTCCGCAAACTGTTCCGCAGGCTCTTTGGCGCCCCGATCCTTGCTCGCCCGCAGACTGTGACCGTGTCGTCCCTGCAGAACGTCGCTGCGTCCAAAACCAGCGACCGCAGCATACCTCTCGCCAAATGGCGCGCACCGGGATCAGTAAAAATTCAAGGCGTATCCAAGAGCTTTGGCCAGCTCAAGGTGCTCGATGATATCCGGCTCGATATCAAAGCGGGCAGCGTAACAGCTATTCTTGGCCCGTCCGGCTCGGGCAAATCCACTCTTCTGCGTACCATCAATCATCTTGAACGCGTTGATGATGGCTTCATCACCGTCGACAACGAACTGGTCGGTTATCGCAAAAGTGGCAGGACACTCTATGAGTTGAAGGAAAGGGACATTCTCAAGCGCCGTGCCGATATCGGCATGGTGTTCCAGAGTTTTAATCTGTTCCCGCATCTGACGGTTCTCGAAAACATCATTGAGGCTCCAGTTTCGCTTGGTCGTCTCACCCGCTCCGACGCCATCAGCCTTGCTCGCGAACTGCTTGGCCGCGTCGGCCTCAGCGACAAGATTAATGCCTATCCGCGCCAGCTCTCCGGTGGCCAGCAGCAGCGCGTAGCCATCGCCCGGGCGCTCGCTCTCAGACCAAAGGTCCTGCTGTTCGATGAACCAACATCGGCGCTTGACCCCGAATTGGTGGGTGAAGTTCTCGACGTCATCAAGGAACTCGCCCGCTCTGGCACCACGTTGATCATCGTTACCCACGAGATCGGCTTTGCCCGGGAAGTGGCCGACACGGTGATTTTCATGGACGGCGGCAAGGTTATTGAAACCGGATCGCCGGAACAGGTCCTGAACCGCCCGAGAAATGCGCGCACCAGCGAGTTTCTAGCCAAGGTTCTCTGATCCGCCGCATCATCTCTTCAGACATAGGAAATACAATATGTTGCTTCGTCCCTCTTTCATCTCCTTCACTCTGGCAGTTCTCATCGCCACGGCGTCCGGACTTGCCATGGTTCACGCTGAAGGTTTCGATCTCAGCCCCGATCAAAGCGGTAAGCCGCGGGCGGAGAAAAGTGAAAAGGTGATTGCGTCGATCCCGGCAAGCTTCAAATTTGTTAGAGATGACACATTCACCGTTGGTATCAGCGTCGCGCATCCGCCGCTCAGCACCTATGCCACCGATGCCAAGACGGTCGTTGGCTATGATCCTGACTTTGCGCAGTTGATCGCCGATATCCTGGGCAAGAAGCTTGAACTCGTTCCCATCGCCTGGGCCGACTGGCCGCTTGGTCTTCAATCCGGAAAATTCGATGCCGTCATTTCCAATGTGGGCGTAACCGAGCAGCGCAAAGAGAAATTCGATTTCTCCACCTATCGCCTCGGCTTGCATGGCTTCTACGTCAAAGCCGACAGTCCGATCACCTCGATCAAGGAACCAAAGGACATTGCGGGGCTGAAGATCATCACTGGTTCCGGCACTATTCAGGAGAAAATCCTGCTCGAATGGGACAAGCAGAATGTTGCCAAAGGTCTGAAGCCCGTCGAACTGCAATATTATGACGATGACGCGGTGAGTGCGCTCGCCATCCAGTCTGGCCGTGCCGATGCGGAGTTCAATCCCAACGCACCGCAAGCATATCGTGCCGCTATCGATCACAAGATCAAACTGGTTGGAACAGTGAATGCCGGGTGGCCGCTGATCGCAGATGTTGCAATCACCACCCGCAAGGGAAGCGGCATTGCCGACAGCCTGACAGCAGCAATCAACGAGCTGATTGCAGACGGTAAATACGCGCAGTCACTCACGCGCTGGCAGCTTACCCCCGAAGCCCTCGACAAATCGCGGACAAACCCACCGGGCTTGCCGAAAATCTGATTGACCGACCATCAGTTTAAGCGCCAACAACAAGGTCTTCCCTATGACGCATACTTCTCTTTCCATCAATCATGTGGGCTTCCTGACACCGGGAAATTACAGTGATGACGATCCGCATGAAGGATTGGAGAACACGCTACGTCTGCTGGAATTCGGCGAGAAGCTGGGATTTGACAGCGGCTGGGTGCGGCAGCGGCATCTTGAGCACGGCATATCCTCAGCGGGTGTGTTCCTTGCAGCGGCAACACAGAGAACCAACCGTATCCAGTTGGGCACAGCGGTCATTCAGATTGGCTACGAAAGCCCGTATCGCCTTGCGGAAGACCTGTCGACCGTTGACGTTCTGTCGCGTGGCCGCCTCAATATTGGGTTGAGCGCTGGCACGCCAGCCCATGCAGACCTGCTCGGACCACTGGTTTTTGACGGCAACTGGAAGGATTTCGATCTTTCCCATGAGCGCGTCATCCGTTTTGCCAATAATCTGCGCGGCGAATTCCTTGCTGATCCCGAGACATTTATTGCAACGCCCGGTGGACCGCAGCGACCGCGACTGCAGCCCCATGCCGAGGGTTTGGTCAATCGTGTCTGGTATGGCGGCGGTTCACTACGATCCGTCGGCTGGGCTGGCAAGAATGGTTTCAATCTGATGATCGGTAATGTCACTGCCGGCGAAAACACCGACAATTTCTTTGAAGCGCAGGGGCGTCAACTCGATACTTATCACCAGAATCTCGGCGGAGCATTCCGCCGTGTGTCACTCGGGCGTGTCATTGTTCCCACGGATAGCGCCGATGCGGCCACCCGTAAAAAATATGCTGATTATGCCGCAAGCCGTTACGAGCGCACGCTTAAACCGCAAGGCGACCGGCGGACCCTGTTTCCGCAAGACCTCGTCGGGACGTCAGAGCAAATTCTGGAACAACTGTTCAATGAACCTATCGTTGCTCGCGTCGGGGAATTGCGGCTCGAACTGCCCTACGAATTCAAACAACACGAATATGAGCAGATCCTCTCCGATTTCATCACCAAAATCGCTCCGGAAATCGGCTGGGGCAATCAGCCCGTGCGCATCAGTGCGGGGGCACGGCGCTGAACAACAACCAACAAACCACACTCAAGGGGTTATCCATGATCAACAGACTAAAACTTATATCTTTTGTCGCGGGCGCTTTCATTGCCGCAACGACCGGCCTTACCTACGCAGCAGGCGACGGCTTCGATCTGAGCCCTGACCAGAAAGACCGCGTGCGGGCGGAGAAAAACGAGAAAGCCATCGAAGCGGTCTCCAAGGATTTCAAGTTCGTCAGCGACGGCAAGCTCACCATCGGGCTCCATCCTTCCAACCCGCCACTCAGCACCTATGCCAACGACGCTACGACTGTTGTCGGCTTTGACGTCGATCTCGCACAGCTTGTGGCCGATAGTCTTGGCCGCGAATTGGTACTCGTCCCCGTCGCCTGGGCCGACTGGCCGCTTGGGCTTGAATCCGGCAAATTCGACGCGGTGATCTCCAACGTTACCGTTACCGAACAGCGCAAGGAGAAGTTTGATTTCTCCACATATCGCAAGGACGAGCTTGGTTATTACGTAAAGGCGGACAGCACCATCAAAGCCATTAAAGAGCCAAAGGACATTGCCGGGCTGAAGGTGATCACGGACGCAGGTACCAATCAGGAGAAAATCCTGCTGGCCTGGGACAAGGAAAATGTCGCCAAGGGCCTGAAGCCCATCGAAGTCCAGTATTATGACGACGATGCGGTCAGTACGCTTGCCATCCAGTCCGGGCGCGCCGATGTGGTGTTCAGCGTGAATGCTACGCAGGCCTATAAGGCCAAGGTGGGCGGCAAGACCAAGCTGGTTGGTACAGTCAGTGGCGGTTGGCCGATTACCGCCGAAGTTGCCGTAACGACGCGCAAAGCCAGCGGAGCTGCTGATGGCATCACCACTGCACTCAACGCAGTGATCGCCAACGGCAAATATAAACAGGTTCTCGATCGCTGGAATCTTGGTTCGGAAGCAATCGACAAGGCTGCTACCAATCCGCCTGGCCTGCCAAAGAGCTAAAATCATTGAAATCAAAAAGACCGCAGCGGTTGCGCCGCTGCGGTCTTTTTTGGGTTATTCGCCGTAGGGCACCCAGATGTTCTTCACCTGAATGGCGCGGCGCAGATAGTCCTTGCCCTGCCCCTGTTGCGTATTCAGCCAATCACGCTGGCGGCCATTGTTCACCCATGTGGCTTTCAGATTACCGCAGGATGCTTTTTCAACCATCGCGCTGCCTTCCTTCGAGCCGACATACCAGAGCGCATCCACTTCATCGTGTTCGGCCAGTGTTTTGGCCAGAACATCGCGCTCACCAGTGACAATATTCACCACACCACCGGGTACATCTGATGTATCCAGCACTTGATAAAGATTGGCAGCCAGAAGCGGATGCTTGGTGGAAGGTACGGCAACGACACGATTGCCCATGGCGATCGCTGGCAAAACCAGTGAAATGAATGACAGCAACGGTTGATCATCCGGGCAGACAATGCCCACAACGCCCCATGGCTCATTCATCGCCAAGGTTACATGACGGGACTTGGTGGAATGCACCGCGCCATCATATTTGTCGGATTGAGCCGCATAGTAGAAGATACGGCGAAGTGCGGTTGCGAACTCTTCAGCCGCAGCTTTCGGCGTGACACCCGTGCTTTCGACCAGCAATGCCTCGAATTCGGTTTGCCGGGCGCTGAGGTTTTCGCCGAGATAGTAAAGCACCTGCGCACGGTTATGCGCTGTGACACCACCCCATGAACCAGCCTTGGCAGCTGCTTCCACGGCATTGCGGATATCCTTGCGGTTGCCGATACCAGCCTGACCGATGACCTGACCACCCTTGCCGATGACGGAATAGCTGTAGCCACCATCAGGGCGTGCCTGCTTGCCGCCAACATAGTTTTTGACAGTGCGGTCAATTGAACCGTCAAGGGCGACTTTCGCTTCACCGTCAGGCGCGGCCGATGGTTTGAATGCCTGTTCTGCTTTGCCTATTGGCAAGCGCTTTTCCCAGTCGGCAGTCAGATATTCATAAAGCCCTTCGCGTCCGCCTTCACGGCCATAACCGCTTTCACGATAGCCACCAAAACCGGCACCTGCATCGAGAAGGTTGGTCGAATTGATCCAGACAACACCCGCCTTGACCCGCGCCGCCATATCAAGCGCCAGATTGATATTCTCAGACCAGATTGATGCGGCCAGCCCATACTTGGTATTGTTGGCAAGCGCGATGGCTTCGTCGGGCGTGCGAAACGTCGTCGTCGTAGCGACGGGACCGAAAATCTCTACCTCGCACACTGTCGATGCAGGCTCCACGTCGGTGAAAAACGCAGGCGCGAAAAATGCACCCTTGGCCGGCAGCGTTACCGGTGCCTGCCAGAGCGTGCCGCCCTCGGTCTTGCCCTGTTCAACCAGCGATGTAATGCGCTTCAACTGTCCCTTGGAGACGATAGCACCAACGTCCATGGTCTTATCAAGCGGATCACCAACCCGCAGTGTTTCCATGCGCTTGCGCAACTTCGCATAGAAATGCTCAGCGATGCCTTCCTGAATGAGAATGCGCGAACCGGCACAGCACACTTCACCCTGATTGAACCAGATGGCATCAACCACACCTTCGATAGCGCCATCAATATCGGCATCTTCGAACACGATGAAGGGCGACTTGCCGCCAAGCTCCAGCGATAGCTTCTTTTCAGAACCGGCAATCTGCTCGCGGATAATGCGACCGACTTCGGTCGAACCGGTGAAGGCCACCTTGTCTATATCATCATGACCGCAGATTGCAGCGCCTGTCGCGCCATCGCCATGAACGATGTTGACCACGCCAGCGGGCAGACCCACTTCATGGCAAATCTCGGCAAAGGCGATGGCTGTCAATGGCGTTAGCTCGGCTGGCTTCAGAACAACCGTGTTACCGGCAGCAAGCGCCGGAGCAATCTTCCATGCGAGCATCAGCAGCGGAAAATTCCACGGGATCACCTGCCCGCAAACACCCACAGGCGAAAAGCCCTCGAACTCGGTCTCGACCATCTCCGCCCAACCGGCGTGATGATAGAAATGCCGGGCAACCAGCGGAATATCGATATCGCGGGTTTCGCGGATCGGCTTGCCATTATCCATGGTCTCCAGCACGGAGAAGAAGCGCTCACGCTTCTGGATGTGACGGGCAATCGCGTAAAGATATTTAGCGCGTTCATGCCCTGACAGCTTCGACCATTTGCCGAACGCTGCACGCGCCGCTTTCACCGCCGCGTCAACATCGCCATTTGTGCCATGGGCAACCTTTGCGAGGACGGCGTCATTGGCCGGATTGATAACGGCAAATGTCTCACGTCCCTCAGTGCCGGTGAACTTGCCATTGATGAAATGGCCAAAACCCTTCTTGTTGGCATCAAGCCAATTCTGGACGTCGGTATTGCTTTCTGGTGCCGGGCCATATTCCATCGTGCGAAGAATATCCTTGATCTGTCCCATAGTCGTTTTCCTCAAGCGAGTGCGTGGCGCGAAGACGCGGAGTAGCGACCCGTCACATAATGTTCCAACTGCCGTTCGATATCGCCGAGCATTGAGCTGGCTCCGAGCCGGAACAGGTCCGGCTGCATCCATGGCAGTCCCAGTTCTTCTTTCATCAGGATCAGCCAGTTCATGGCGTCCTTGGCAGTTTTCATACCGCCAGCAGGCTTGAAACCGACGATCTGACCGGAAAGCTCACCATAATCCCGCAAGGCACGCAGCATCACCAGGCTGACGGGAAGCGTTGCATTCACGTCTTCCTTGCCGGTTGATGTCTTGATGAAATCTGCTCCGGCCTGCATCGCAACCATTGAAGCGCGATAGACATTGCGCAGTGTATTCAGATCACCCGTCGCCAGAATGGCTTTCATATGCGCTTCGCCCGAAGCCTCGCGCATTTGGGAAATCTCGTCATAAAGCGCCGACCAGTTCTGGGTCAGAACATGTTCGCGCGTAATGACGATATCAATCTCCTTGGCACCTTCACCTACGGCATAGTGGATTTCGGCCAACCGCTGCGGCAATGGCGTCAAGCCAGCCGGGAAACCCGTCGCAACGGATGCAACCGGGATGCCAGAACCTTCGAGAGCCTTGACCGCATGGGAAACCATGGTCGGATAGACACAGACAGCACCGGTCGTAATATTCGCATCGGCAAGACCAAGCGCTTCTAGAATATCGTCCCGCACAGGTTTCTTTGCCTTGGCACACAGACGGCGGACACGGCCAGCGGTATCATCACCGGCAAGGGTGGTAAGGTCAATGCAGGTGATCGCCTTGACCAGCCATGCCGCCTGATACTCCTTCTTGACAGTCCGTCTCGTCGTCAATGTCGCGGCACGACGTTCCGTTGCAGAACGGTTGACTGCAATATCCTCGAACCAATCGGGCAGCAGTTTCGTGCCGGTGTTACGCGCGTGGGAATGTGGCATTTGGATTTCCGTGCCCTTTTGGACCAATGGTTGTTGCGTGTTCATCCCCGACCCTTCCTGTGATCGATGAAGCGATTGAGCAAGATGGCTGCAACGATGATAATACCGGTCACAGTCATCTGGTAGAAGGAGCCCAATCCCAGAAGATTGAATATGTTGCGGAGAACCTGCAGCAGCATGACGGCAAAAAATGTACCGAGCACGCCGCCGCGTCCACCGAAGAGACTTGTACCACCGAGCACAACGGCAGCGATAGCGTCAAGCTCAAGTCCTTGAGCAGCCGTCGGCTGACCGATGCGCAGGCGTGATGTCAGAAGAATACCGCCAAGTGCCGCCATGAAACCAGAGACGGCGAAAACCGCGGTGATCATGAACCGTGTCGGTAGGCCCGAAAGCCGTGCAGCTTCAGGATTGCCACCTGTGGCAAAGACGTATTCGCCAAAAACGGTAAAGCGAAGTACTAGTCCGGCAACAAGGCAAAGAACGATGAAGATCAGTCCCATTGATGAGAGGGAAAAGCCGGGGAAAAGTGGGATCATCGTCGAGCTGATCGATGCAAAACCCTGCGGCAGACCGCTTACCGGTACACCATCGGTCATGAGGTAGGTGATACCTCGAAACGAGACGAGCCCCGCAAGGGTCACGATAAAGCTGGGCACTTGGGCGAGCGCACTGATTGCACCCATCCCGGCACCGCAGGCTGTACCGACGAGAGCCGTTATTGCGACTGCCACGACCGGATCAAACCCATGTGACATGAGCACTGCAACCAGCATACCGCAAAGCGCGACAACGCTGCCGACAGACAGATCGATATTGCCGGTCAGGATGACGAAGGTCATGCCTATGGCAACCACGCCAACAACAGCCGCCTGCTGAAACAGGTTGGCGATGTTGGTGAAGGTCAGAAAGTTGCTCGAAAGCGACGCTGCGATAACGACGACTGCCAGAAAGATGACGATGAAATTATACTCGATCGCCAGATCGACAAGGCGTTTGCCGAATGCCGGCGACGGCGTATCAGCCGGCGACAATGCGGTTTCAGTGTTGGACATGATTTTCACCCAGAATTGTTGCCCTTAATATCGTGTCACGGTCCACGATTGAAGGATCGTATTTGCCGATGTTGCGGCCTTCATGAAATACCCAGATTGTGTCGCAGGCGGCGTAGAGTTCATCGAGTTCGCTGCTGGCAACGATGACCGCCGCTCCTTCCGCCGCAAGCCTGTCAACGAGGTTGTAGAGATCGGCCTTAGCGCCGATATCGAGCCCGCGGCTCGGCTCATCCAGAAGCAGGACCCTCGCGCCATTGATGATCCATTTGGCCAGAACAACCTTTTGTTGGTTGCCACCCGAAAGCTGCACGACAGCCTGTTCCGGTCGTCCATATTTGGTCGAAAGACTTTTGAGAACCGGCGTCGTCTTTTGTTTCTGATGGGAATGGCGTGTCAGCCAGCTTTCGCGCATGGAAGGCAACGTTGCATTCTTGTAGATAGGCGCATGAAGAACCAGCCCTTCCGTCTTGCGATTTTCCGGAACAAGACCGATGCCACTGCGAATAGCATGGGCCGGATGACGCGGATGGAACGGCTTGCCTTCCAGCGTGATTTCGCCTTCGAAGCTATTGGCCCCGAAAAGCGACTTCAGGAATGATGTGCGGCCGGAACCATTAAGGCCGGTCAGGCCAATTACTTCACCCCAACGCACGTCGAGGTCATTGATATCGAGACCTGCCGGCCCGCGCAGCCTGTTGACATGCAGCGCTACGTCGCCGGTAACAGGTTCGCGCAATTTTCGTTCGATCAGGGATCGCTGTTTGCCAATGATCGCTTCGACCAAGGCGCCATCGCCAGTATTTTTCACATCGAATGTCTCGATGGTCCTGCCACCCCTCAACACCGTGACCCGATCGCCGATTTCGCGCAGTTCACCAAGGCGGTGGCTGACATAGAGTATGGCAACCCCTTGTTTGACCAGTTCGCGGATGACTGCAAACACGCTGGCAAGCTCGGTTTCGTTGAGGGATGCCGACGGCTCATCCATAATGATAATCTTGGCATCCATAGTCAGCGAGCGGGCAATGGCTGTTAATTGCTGGTTGGCAACCGACAGGGTTTCAACCCGGGCTTCCGGTTTGAAATTTGCACCAACGCGCTTTAGGGCCACGGCGGCTCTTTCCCGACGTTCCCTATGGTTGATCAACCCAAAGCGGCCGGGCGCATGGCCGAGAAACAGGTTCTGCTCGACGGTCAATTGCGGGACCAGATCCAGCTCCTGATAGATCATGGAAATGCCAAGCCGTGCTGCCTGCGCTGGCGAATGCAGATCAACCGATTTGCCATCGAGTAGCAGCGCGCCATCTGTCGGGCGGAAGGCTCCGGCGATAATCTTCAGCAAGGTTGATTTTCCGGCGCCATTGGCCCCAAGGAGACAATGCACCTCGCCTGCACGGACATTCAGCGAGGCCGATTCCAGTGCGACGATGTTGGGCAGGAACTTCTTAGACACCTGCTGGACGGTCAGGACGTCAATCGTCACTTCTGGCCTCCAATGCATAATGAGCAGTGGCCTCGTCGGTGACAATGACTGAGACATAACCCGCTTTCAGAGCAGCAAGCGCGATCTGGAGTTTCTCCTCACCGGCGACAACGCCAATCGAACGCTGCTTGGTCCTGAGATAGTCAAGCCGCAGCCCAACCGTGCGGTCATCAATCGTCTGGTCGACAATGTTGCCTTCCTTATTGAGGAAGCGACCAAGAATATCACCGACAGCGCCCGCATCTTTCAACCGGTCAATATCTGCTTCTTCAAGATACCCGGAGCTGAGAAGCACAGAATCATGGTTGATCCCGCCCATACCGAAACAGACCACATCGGCCTCTATCGCCAGCTTGAGCACACGCTCAATGATCGGGTCTTCCTCAAGCACTTCACGGGTGGTTTTCTTGCCGACAATGGCAGGGACAGGCAGCAGCGTTGCGATGCCATTGCCCGCCTTGGCGAATTCCTCGGCAACGGCACTTGTATGTGTGGAGGTAGACCGCAGATTCGTCGAGCCATTGACCAGAACGACATGCACGCCGGGATTCCAGTTGTTTGGCAGAAATTTGGCAACCGCCGACATGGTACGCCCCCAGGAAACACCGATCAGATCGGCCTTGGGGTTGAGACCTGCCAGATATTTGGCCGCAGCCTGCGCCACACTTTCCATAAGAAGAGCTGAATCGGTCGTTCCACCTGATGGAACCACAATGGCGTCGCGCAGACCGAATTCCTGCTGCAGTCGTACCTCAAGTTCTGTTTTGCGATAGGCCCGCGGCGTAATCTCTATGCGGACAACGCCCAGTTCCTTGGCTTCGATCAGCAGCCGGCCAACCTGCCAGCGTGTCAGGCCAAGCTCCGTAGCAATCTCGCTCTGGGTCCGTTCAAGATCATAATAGAGCTTGGCAACACGCACCATCAGATGCTCCCGCTGCTCATCGGAGGGTAACCGGACAGATGGATTGATCCGAGCGTCGTTCATGATGCAGCCCCCGCCAATTGCCTGCCGCTCAATCTATGCAGCGTCGGCATCAATGTTTCGGTTGTATCCCGATAGAGCGCTATCGTATCGCGATACCGCTGACTGCGCACGGGGTCAGGGTGAACTTCTCTCGTCGGTGCAGCACAGGCTTCCGATGCAGTGATGAGATCAGGAAACAGCCCAAGTGCATGGGCGCAGCAGACAGCTGTTCCAATGAGCGAGAGATTGTCATCTCCAGCCACATGAACAGGTCTGCCAATCGCGTCGATTGTCGCCTGTAGCCACAGTGCATTCTTGCAAATGCCGCCAGCCATCACGATCCGCTCAACGGCGACGCCGCGCTCTTCCAGCACAGCGACAACATTGGCAGAGCCAAGCGCGACGGAATCGACCGCCGACGAATAGATGTCCGCCCTGGTATGACCAAGCGAGAGACCTAATATCACTCCGCGCAGATTCGCGTCGCGATAGGGCGTACGATTTCCCATCCAGTAATCAAGCGTCAGCAATCCCGAATTCTGTTTCGAAATGACCGATGCCTCACGGATGAGATCACGATGACCCTGTTCATCCAACCCGAAAATCTTGCTGCTGAACCAGTTGAGGATGGAACCGGCGGAAACCTGACCAGCCTCGACGAGCCATAATCCATCGACAAGCGCATTGGGATAAGGTCCCCAGAAGCCGGTCACATTGCCCTGCTCTTTCAGGTGGGTCAGATGCACGACGGATGTTCCGCCGATGATCAACATGCCGCCTGCAGCAACAGTCCCTGCGCCCAGCACGCCGATATGAGCGTCAATGCCCCCTTGAGCGAGCAGTGGTGACGACGTGACGCCAAGTGCAGCCGCGACCTCAGGCTTCAATGAGCCGATCGCATCGCCAACCGGAACAATCCTCTGTGGCAACTTGCTCTGCAATTCGGGAACGCCAAGCGCTTCGTAAATCTCGGGAACGAAAGCGCCATTCTTGGAATCGTAATTCCATTTGCAGGCGGCGTTCATACGCGAGCCCACCCACTCACCGCACAGCCGGTAATTGATAAAATCCAGAGCCTCACAGATGATATCAGCCTGACCAAAGATAGTGGGCTCGTGTTCGGCCAGCCACATAGCCTTCGGAACAAGCCATTCGACTGCATCGCCGCCACCGCTATAGGCCATAACCGGATGTTTTACCTTTTCCGTCGCACGCGCCTCTTTTGCAGCACGGCAGTCCATCCATAAAATAGCGGGATAAAGCGGCGTGCTGTTCCTGTCACAGACCACAACGGACGAAGCTGTTGTCGCAACACAAACTGCCGCTATTTCTCCCGATCCGCATTGTTCGACTGCCTGGCGGCCCGCCGTCAAAAGCGCGTTCCACCATTCATCTGGCTGCTGTTCGGCCCAACCGGCGTGGGGATATGTGGTGGAATACCTTGCCTCCGACAGCGAGAGCATGGTCTTGCGCTCGACATCGTAAACACCGGCGCGGACTCCTCCCGTGCCAAGATCAAAGTTCAGGACAAGTGTCATCCTGCCAATTCCTCCCTCGATACCCTGCCTCTTCCCAAAGTCTCAGGGCCGGAACATGACTTTTGAAAAGAACATGCTCCTGTCAGTCCGGAATTTTTCGAACATGCCCGGCAACTCAGCAAGGTCAAGATCATGGGTAATCATGAACTCCCATTCGAGTTCGCCGGAACCCAGTTTTTCCAGCGTCACCGTCCATTGTGGCCCCGGATAAGGCGCGCCGAATGAATTCCACGAGCCATGCAGCGAGACTTCCTGCCGAAGGAAATGCTGGAAGGTTTTGTTGTCGAGGGCCACATCCGCTACGGGAATGCCAATGAAAACCACATGACCGCTCGGCGCGGCCATTTTCACCGCCATATTGATCGAGGAGGGATGTCCTGCAGCTTCGATAATCGTATCGCAAAGGAGGCTTGCTGGGATATCTTCTCCCGAAAGAAATGTATGCGTCGCGCCCGCGCGGCGCGCCATATCAAGTTTTTCTTCCGACACATCGACCGCAACGACTTCGCTCGCACCCATCAGTTTGAGCCATTGTATGGCAAACAGCCCAATCGGCCCGCAACCGATGACGCCGCCACGCTGCCCCATACCAATGCCGCCAGCCTTCCAAATGGCGTGAATGGCAATTGATGCAGGATCAGTCATCGCAACCGCACGCGGATCAATCCCCTTTGGTGTCTTCAACAGGTTGGAAACGGGCACACAGACAAATTCCGCATAGGCGCCGTCGCGGCGCGAACCGAAATAATCGTAGTCGCGGCAACGCGAAAACTGCCCCTTCTGGCACTGGTCGCATTTGAAACACGGCAACATCGGCGGAATTGCCACCAATTCACCAAGATTAAAACCCTCAACCCCTTCCCCAAGCTCAGTAATATGGCCCGAAAACTCATGACCGCAGATGAGTGGCATCTTATGCGCACCCTTGATCAGCATGCGCGGCAGATCCGACCCGCAGACACCAACAGAAGCAACACGGACGATCACATGGCCCGGCTTGATCTGTGGTTTTGCGACGTTTTCAAGGCGTATATCGCCGGGGGCATAGAGAACTGCTGCACGCATGACATGATCCTGTGGGTATTAATGAGAGGAGCTGCGAAGCAAATCTGCTCCGCAGGCTCGAGAGACCGGCCTTACTGACCGAGAACTTGCGGGCGATATTCGGCAAACAGTCCAGTACGCGGGAAATCCGCAACATTTTTGGATGTTACCAATGTCGTGCCCGCATCAACGAATTTCGAAACAGGTTTCTTGGCCGCCGCTTCGCGCGCCGCCTGTATGGTCACATCGCCGAGATATTTCGGATCGTTCAGTGCCGAGCCGATATAGTTGCCGCCAGCAGCGATAATGCCAAGTGCTTCGGAAAGTCCGTCCACGCCAGCGACCAGAACATCGTTGCGATTGTTTTCCTTGAGAACCTGCAAGGCACCGAGCGCCATATCGTCATTATGCGCGTAAACAACCTTCACATCTGGATTGGCCTGAAGCAAATCCTGCATGGCCGTTACCGCATTGGCGCGGATATATTCCGCATAGGGGCCTTCAACGATTGTGTGGCCGGAACCTTCAATGGCACTGTGAAAGCCATCACGCCGGTCCATCATCACCGCACCGCCTGCGTCGCCCTGAATCTCGATGATCTTGGCTTTCTCAACGCCGTCGGCCTTCAGACGTGCAACAACGGCTTCACCCACCAGCTTGCCCATATTCTTGTTGTCGCGGCCAACATGAGCGGTAACACCCTGACCATTGACACTCCGGTCAACGGTGATCACCGGGATACCCGCAGCAACAGCCGCTTCAAGCGATGGCACAACTGCGTCCGGATTAACCGGGTTGATGATCAGCGCATTCACACCTTGAGTGATCAAATCCTGAATATCGTTGTTCTGTTTGCTGACATCACCATTGGCGTCGAGAAAGACCAGTGTGTCACCGCCGGCCTTGGCTGCCGCATCCGCTCCAGTCTTGAGTTGCACATAAAAAGGCGACTGCAATGTCACTTGACTGAATCCGATTTTCAGGCCCTCAGCATTGGCGGCAGTCATAGACATGCCGAGTGTCGCCATCACTGACATAGCGGTTCCGGCAAATGCGAATCTGAACAAAAAGGTGCGGCGGCTGAGCATGTTTTTCCTCCCCAGGAACTCAATTTTCCGATAAATCTACATTTGAGCAAATATCGCTCATTTGTTATTTTAGATAACCAGAAGTTGCATGACGAGTCAACGCGCTTGAAGAAATCTCACAGCGATACGGGTAATAATTTGAAATAATTATGCTTTTTTGATCAGAGCTGTTGTCGTTTGAACGCAAGCCGTCAAAAATTTGAAATGTGGGTATCGGCTGAAAATCAACAGAACTTGCATTTGCAGGTTAGAGCGCTCTATTCTGATATCTCCGCATCGCGAGTTCTCCATGTCCAGCCCAACACAAATTACCCCCGAACGCATCGTCGATACCGAGCGCCTTATTCGGCCACATATCCGGCATACGCCTGTCATGCGTGCCAATCTTGTCGACTTCGGAATGCAACCACGCAGCATCGACTTCAAACTCGAATTTCTGCAGCATTCGGGTTCGTTCAAGGCGCGGGGTGCCTTCACCAATCTGCTTAGTCGCCCTGTACCACAGGCGGGTGTCGTGGCAGCTTCGGGCGGCAATCACGGTGCTGCCGTCGCATATGCCGCCATGCGGCTTGGTATTCCCGCAACCATATTTGTTCCCAATGTCACTGCAGCCGCCAAGGCCGAACGTATTCGCGGTTACGGTGCGAATCTCATTATAGGTGGCGATCGTTACGCCGATGCTCTGGCCGCCAGTGAACAATTCGTAGCAGAGCACAATGCTATGCCAATTCATGCGTTTGATCAGCCAGAGACATTGCTTGGTCAGGGAACGCTTGGTCTGGAAATCGAAGCGGACCTACCCGATATTACAACCCTGCTGGTGTCTGTGGGCGGTGGAGGCCTCATTGGTGGGATTGCTGCATGGTTTCGCGGCCGTATCAAAATTGTAGCTGTCGAGCCGGAAGGTTCACCAACCTTGCACGATGCCTTGGATGCGGGAAAACCTGTCGATGCGCCTACGGAAGGTATTGCCGCTGATTCCCTCGCACCCAGACGCGTCGGAGAATTGATGTTTCCGTTTGCTCAAAACTTTATTGAGCATGCGATACTGGTATCGGACGATGATATTCGCGCCGCTCAACGCGCGCTTTGGGAACGGCTTCGCATTGTTGCTGAACCGGGCGGAGCAGCGGCCTTTGCCGCACTTTTATCGCAGAAGTATATTGCAGGGCCAGATGAGCGTGTTGGCGTTCTTTTATGCGGCGCCAATAGCGGCGCGGTACGGTTTGACTGACGATAGAGCTTTATTTCTTTCGCTAGTATAGCCCCTTACACCCCCGCATAGGCCTGTTTTGCGGGTTTGTGTTTTGTATTTTGGCTTGAGTATCTGAGAAGCTGTTTTTGTTTTGGGGAGGGAATGGTTGGTTGCGGGGACAGGATTTGAACCTGTGACCTTCAGGTTATGAGCCTGACGAGCTACCGGGCTGCTCCACCCCGCGCCACCATGATCGGCGATTTGCCGGATCTTCGGATTATGCTCTTTTGTCCGATGCTTTGCAAAATCGTGAGCTGATATGCAAAATCGTGTGTTTTGTTTTGCAAAAGCAAAAGGCCGCGATGAGCGGC
>NZ_JACGXO010000011.1:0-108982 GCF_014138335.1 Phyllobacterium sp. P30BS-XVII | reverse complement strand
CCACGACCGATCCCGTATTCCAATCGCCGGAATATTGGCAATACCAACCCGAATTTTGCTATTTTGTACAAACTAGAAAGTTGTCAGAAAATGAATGGTTGTAAACGCCGTTAAGGCGGAAGCAGGGTGAGCGAGCCGATGAGGTGTTAACGTGGAGTGGACGGGAGAGCCGGGGAAAACCCAATAAAAGCAGTGCTGTAGCGCCGAGCAGATGCAGGAAAATCAAACCAATCGACCTTCAGTGCAGCCACAGAGCGAAATAAGCTTTATAAGACAGCGTAGCAACGGGAGTAACTAATGAGGAGAGAGTATGTCAGTCCACAGCAAGGAAATTATCATTGCGATAATTGCGGAATAAGTGAAATAACACAATAAAAACAACAATGATCTGCTATTGAGAAGAGTAAAGTTAAGCGGCCAATGTGCGATAAGTAGGACAAATTAGGTAGTGATGGCGTTTGAGAATAGGCTAAGACGATGTCGGCTCGGTTCGAGCCCCTGCTGCAACGAGATTGGCCAAAGGCGGAATCGATTTGACGCCAGTTACTCAGATAATGATAGAGGGATAGTCTTGCCTTTCTGTCGGTCTTCATGAGACCGGGCATGGTGTAGCGTGCGATGCTACTATCATGGCGGACCTGAAGTATTCCTATTGACGGTAGTCAAACCAATCGAACGGCAATCGTTCAATGTGACGCCGAAAACAGTCTCCAGGAATAGGATCCAACCGCCGGAACATCGATTGCAATCCGATCTAGCAAATATATGAACAACAATATCGAGCAGGATCACAGACGCATTAAACGGAGGGCACGTTCAATTCTTGGCTTCAAGAGTCTGAGAGAGCGGGTCATGCCAGAGTCCTGGCACCGCCTGCTTCGCGCATTGCCGCAGGCAGGGTTTCCCATGCGCGGATCAATTCTCCTATTGAAGCAGCCTCCATCTTGCGCATGACGTTGCTGCGGTGCAGCTTGACTGTCACTTCGCTGATACCGAGATCGAATGCGATCTGCTTGTTGAGGCGTCCGCGTGCTACTTCATGCAGTACTTCACGCTCGCGCTGTGTTAGTGTTTCGAGATGTTCGATATTGCGGTTGGCGATCAATGCCTCAGCCCGTCGTTCGGCATCCATTGCTATCCCCGCAAGCACAGCATCGAGCAACGTTTGGTCTCGTACCGGTTTGGTAAGAAAGTCCACAGCGCCTGCCTTCATTGCCTGAACCGTCATCGGGATATCGCCATGACCGGTCAGAAAGATAATCGGTTTGGGATTGCCGTTTTTCGCCAGATGACGTTGCAGATGGAGTCCACTTGTACCCGGCATACGCACATCGAGGATCAAGCAGCCTGGACTTTGCAGGATATTGGCGTCGAGCAACTCGCGGGTCGACGCAAAGCTGACAGGCTGGAAACCGGCCGAAAGGATCAGCTCTGACAGAGCCTCCCGAACGGAAGCGTCATCATCCACAATCATGACGAGCGGCTGATCCTCTTCAGTTTTCCGCTGCGGTAATGGCGGTGTCGATTTCTGCAGCAACGGTTGGTCGACTCTCATGTTACCCCTCCATCTCTTGATTGCGTAAAGCATCAGCAATAGCAGCGAGCAGGGCTTGAGCATCGAAGGGTTTGCGGAAACATCCGCTAAAGCCTTGAGCGCGTCCTTGGTCTGCTATCTCGTGGCGGCCCGTGATCAGGAATACCGGCAGATCCGGACGTAACTTCCTCACCAGTTCACGAAGTTCAAAGCCATCGATGCCAGGCATGCCGATGTCTGTGATAAGCACATCTATATCCGATAGACCGTTGACGAGCAGAGATTCTGCCGATGGAAAACAGCAAGATGCGTAGCCCGCGGATTCCAGAAGATCGCCCACCGATTCAAGCAACCTCGGATCATCATCAACGATTGCCACGACATGTCTTGTAATATTCATCTTCAATTTCCTCCCCCTCGGCGCGAGTGGGTAATCGGTATTTCTAATCTTTCTGCAATGCGCACCAGATCGGCGAGCGACGCCGCTGCCATCTTCTGCATTACGTTTCGCCTGTGGATTTGCAGTGTAACTTCGCTGATCCCCAGTTCAGCGGCAGCTTGCTTATTGAGAAGACCGCTCACGACAAGAGGCAACACCTCGCGCTCTCGCGGCGTCAGTTCGACGTAACGTTGTCTCAATTCGCCGAGTTCAGAGCGTTCCGATCTTTTTTGCCGATCCCGTGCGATTGCCGCGTGGATTGCCAACATGAGGTCCGCATCGCTGAAGGGTTTGGTCAGAAAGTCCACAGCGCCGTGTTTGATGGCTTGAACGGATGACGGTATATCGCCATGCCCTGTTATGAACACGATCGGCGGGTGGTCATGGGTCCCGATCTGCGTCTGCAACTCGAGACCATTGATGTCTGGTAGTTGGACATCGAGGATGAGACAGGCTGAGATATCGGGTTTTTCTGCATTGATATACTCGCCCGCCGATCCGAACGCCTTGGCGCGCATGCCGTGTGAGGCCAGCAGCTCGCACAACGCTTCTTGAATGCTCTGGTCATCATCAACAATGAAGACAATATGTTCTTCCATCGTCATGGTGCCGCCTTCATTTCGATCGGCAACGTGAAGATAAACGTGGCTCCATGCGGTTCATTGTTTTCCTCCCACAACCGTCCACCATGGGATTCTATGATCGAACGGCAGATCGAGAGCCCCATGCCCATGCCTTGGTCTTTCGTGGTGAAGAACGGCTCGAATATCCTATCGGGAAACGCGATACCCGGTCCGTAATCGCTAATTTCCGTTCGAACTACGTCACCTAAGTATCGTACCCGCATCCTAAGAACACGGTCGCCCGCGGCAGAATCCATCGCGTCCATGCCGTTGCGCATCAGGTTGATCAACACTTGCTGTATTTGAATGCGATCAATTGCAACAGGCGGAAGATTCCTTTCAACATCGACATTGACGCGGATGCGACGCCGGACAGCCTCTTCGGTCAAGAGTTCACGTGCTTCGGCAACGACGCCGTCGAGCATTGTAATGGTCCTCGTCTCCACAGATTGCTTGAACAAGGCGCGGATGCGGCTCACGACGTCGGCAGCCGAGTTGGCGTCGCGAATAATGCGCTCGACCGTTTTATTCGCGCGCTCGAGATTTGGTGGCTCAGCAGTAAGCCAGCGCTGGCAGGCATGCGAGTTTGCCACGACGGCCGCCAGTGGCTGGTTCACCTCATGTGCGATCGAAGCAGAGAGCTCGGCAAGGCTGGCCGCCTGGCTTGCGCGCGCCAAACTCTCTTGCGCCAAACGCAATTCTCCCTGCGCGCGAACCTCGCCATCAATATCCAGGCAAATGACATTCCATTGCACAATGTTGCCCTCAGAGTCGCGCATGGGAGCTGCACGTGTCTCGACCCAACGATATTCGCCATCGAAGCGCCGCAGACGGTGCCTGCGTGCGTAAGGCTCGCCGGTCGACAGGCATTGGGCGTACTGTTCCTTGACCCCGGCGAGATCGTCCGGATGGACACCGGCGTCAAGTGTACCGTCCAGCCGTGACTTTATCGCACCGTCAAGCTCTTCAAGCTCATAGCCGAGGAATTCACGGAGCTGCTGACTACGATAGACTGGCTCGCCATTTGGCGCCGCGCAATCAATCATTGCCGGCAGCGTTTCCACGAGTTGCCAGAGAAAACGTTCTCTTTCTCGCAACGCTTCCTGCGCCTGCATCTCGTCTTCTATGTCGATTGAAGCAATGTACCATTGCACGATCGAGCCATCCACATCGCGCAGTGGTTGCGCTCGCGCTTCTATCCAGCGATAACTGCCATCCTTCAAGCGCCGGCGAAAACGGTTCACGAAAGGCTGGCCGGTTGCAAAGCCATTCTTCGCTCTTCTGAACATTGTTGGAAAGTCTTCAGGATGTGCCACGTCTCGGGCCAACGCGTCGAAGTCCTGGATCTGCTCCGCCGGCGATCCGACCTGATCTTGATATCGTTGGCTGGCATAGGTCATCCTGCCAGAAGGTGCGAAGCTCAGAACATTGAAAGGAACGGCGTCGATCATCTGTTCCAGCTGCTGCTTGCTGCTCCGAAGCTCTTCTTCGGCCTGCAATTGGTCTTCAATGTCATGCGAAAGGCCGTACCACTGAAGGATGCGACCGCTCTCATCGCGCAATGGTTCTGCACTGCCTTCGACCCAACGGTAAACGCCATCGGCGCGGCGTAGACGAAACCTCTTGAAGAACCGTTCGCCGGTGGCAAGGGATCGGTTGAGTTTTTCCAAAAGGCCGGCTGCGTCTTCAGGATGGATTGCGGCCTTCAGGATGGCGGCCAACTGGCTCGCATATGGCTTGTCTCTATACGCGGCGTCGACGCCGAGAAAACGTATCAGGCGCTTGTTGAAGAAGGTCGGTTCGCCTATCGGGTTTAATCGCCAGAGTAAGCTCGGAACCATGTCCACAAGTTGTGAGAGTTCCCGTTCCCGGTCGTGCAGTGCTTCCTGTGCACGCATCTCATCATCTATGTCGATGGAGATTGCATACCATTGAATGATCGCTCCGCTTTGATCTCGAAGCGGCTCCCCGCGTCCATCAACCCAGCGGTACGCACCATCCGCACGACGCATTCGATACTTCATGGAGTAAGGCTCGCCGCTGGCCAGCGAATGGCGGATCGCCTTTGTGAGAAGATCTGAGTCTTCGGGATGAACAAGGGTCTGCATTGCCGACGCCAAGCGGCTCGTTCCTGCCCCACCCAATTGTGCGACGTCGTTCAAACCAAAGAAATCGAGCAAGCGTTTGTTAAAGTAGGTCGGCTCCCCTTCCGGGGTCAAACGTCTAATCTGAACCGGGACCATATCGACGAGCTGGGAAAGCTCCCGCTCGCGGCCACGCAGCGCCGCTACGGTTTTCTTGTAAACATCATTATCAAGGGCTATGCCGTACCATCCCGTGATACGGCCTTTTTTGTCGCGCGATGGCCGCGCCGCGGTTCGAGCCCAGACATAGTTGCCACTCGCGCGCCGGAAACGAAACTCCACGTTGAAATGATCACCGGTCTCCAGGCAATGACGCCATGTGGCGGCGATTTGGTCGTAATCATCAGGATGAAGCAAACGCTTCCAGGCCGTATGCCCATCCTTCAACGAGGCGTTCAGATCGTCGAGTGTCACTCCAAGGGAATTCTGTGCAAACGGATGTAGATATATCCACCTACCGGTCGCATCGAATGCCCAGCCATTGCCAAAAATACTCTCAACGACGCTTGCCGACCGAATTGGCCCTTCTTCGCTTTCGTCCACAAGGTCTGGTACCGTCGTAACCAGCGGCTCTCTATCTGTCGCCAGATCGTCGATGTCGACACTTACACTATACCCGGGCTCCGAACGGGTCTCGGTCCACCGATAACTGCCTTCGGCGTCGAGTTGTCGATGTCTCGTGATTTGAGGGACGCCCGTCCAGAAGGCACGCGCGTCTGCATGGGCTGCAGTTGTGCGGTCATCCGGATGGATAAGGATAAGTGAATGCGGAACATCTGGAGCTGCTTTTTCTTTGAGAGCAGCACTTGTCACATCAGCAAATCGCTCTTTAGCGGTGGACGAAATATCACCGTCAATCACCGTGCCATACCATGCAATGACTTGGCCGTGGTGATCGCGCAACGGTTGCCCCGAGCTTCGGCTCCACCCGTAAGCACCACTCGCGCGTAACACCCGGTGCTCAACATTGTAATGTTCACCAGACTGTAAGCATCGATGCCATGTGGCGATGGTGCTGCCATAATCATCTGGATGGATTATCCGCTTCCAAAGAGAAACACTTTGTTCGGTAGGAGACCTGAGTTCCTCCAACGTCACACCGAGGACAAGCAGCGCTGCTGGACTCATATAAATGAATTTGCCCGCGGCGTCGGTTGCCCATGCGTTACCGACCACGTTTTCGATGATCCGCGCCGCTTGTAGTGCTTCGGATTCACTTTCGTCGGGTGAGTTGAACGCTATCGTCATTGCTTTCTCCTGCCGGACGAGGAAATCCTGCGAACTGCCTGCGCTTGGTGCAATACGTATCCTTATATCTGGCTGGCGAACTAACTGTCCTATCCTAGTCCCGCCTTGCGTCAACCGCACCCTATGGAAATCCATGAGACGGGATGAATCCTAACCAAGCCTTCGGGATAATTTGCCCAGACCAAGTGCGACGTTGCAGTACTGGCAGGCTAACGCATTCGTTGCATCCTCGCCATGATCTTGTGGCGGAAGTCTCGCTACCTGTGCCAAGATTAATGCGGCAAGCACCACCGCGGCAAACCACTGGACCAAATGTCTCGTACCCTAGACTTCAGCATGGGTCGACTAAACCTGATGACTAGTGCGTTATGCCCTCTGCACAATAGTATGATTTTCTCTCTCCGGTCACTGTTGGAAGCGATCGAAAGATCTGAAAGATTCACAACAATGAGAGATGATAATGGCTCAGCGCATCAACTATGCAGAACAGTCACCAGAGCTTCTCAGTAAATTCCCCGAATTTCTGTCGGAGCCCGTGAGAGTATGATCGAAGAGCCGATCCGCAATCTCGGGGTCGTTCCTACCGCTCAGCCGAACGGCTGTACGTTTTGCCTCGATATACACGCCATGCAGGCAAAGTTCGGCCTCGACAGGTCTGCGCTTAGCCAAAGGCGATAAGCGCAATACACGCTCGACTTGTCCAAGCCGCCAACATTCGTGCGACCAACTTTAGACAGTTGGAAATTTAAGTCACTGGCCCGACTGGGTCGAATTTGGGAGCCATATTATGAAAATTGTTGTTATAGGTGGGACCGGCCTTATCGGTTCTAAGACTGTCACGCGTCTGCGCAACAAGGGTCATGAAGTACTGGCCTCCTCGCCAAACTCCGGTGTCAATACCTTCACCGGCGAAGGCCTATCAGAAGCGCTTGCGGGGGCCGATGTAGTACTTGACCTCGCCAACTCGCCGTCTTTTGAAGATGCTGCTGTTCTTGAGTTTTTTGAAATCGCAGGACGCAACCTGCTTGCTGCCGAAGCAATGGCTGGTGTGAAGCACCACATCGCACTCTCCGTCGTCGGTACTGAACGTCTTCAGGAAAGCGGTTATTTCCGGGGTAAGCTTGCTCAAGAAAAAATCATCAAGGCCTCGCCAATTCCCTATACCATTGTCCATTCCACTCAGTTTATGGAATTTCTGAAGGGAATCTCGGATTCATCGACCATTGGCACCATTGTTCATATCTCGCCAGCTTACGTCCAGCCGATCGCAGCGGATGATGTTGCCGATGCAATGGCGGATATCGCGCTCGGTAGGCCCCTCAATGGAACCCTAGAGATTGCCGGTCCCGATCGTATCCGCCTGAGTGATCTCGTCGGCCGTTTCTTGAAGAACAGCAACGATCCACGCACGATCGAAGCCGATATTCATGCACGTTATTTCGGTGCAGAACTGAATGATAAATCGCTGGTGCCCGGTGAGGGCGCGCGTCTCGGCAAGATTGGATTTCAGGACTGGTTACATCAATCCCAGCACACTGAACCAGCGCAATAAATACCGCGAGAAAGCAGATGGGGATGGGTCAATAAACATCTCTCAGCTACCAACCAATTCGAGGATAAATAAAATGTTCCGGACCATCCTGATTTCGGCTGCTGTCATGATCGCCGCCAATGCAACGACCTTTGCTGGCGATGCTGACAAGGAGTCGAAAGTGACGCTCGTGTTTGATCATGAACTACCCAATGCTCCCGGAATGAGCATGAAGGGTGTCTTGGTCGAGTATGGACCGGGCGGCACATCCGTAGCTCACACGCATCCCAATTCGGCATTCATTTATGCGACCGTTCTGGAAGGTGCCATAAAAAGTCAGGTTAATGATGGACCCGTCAAGGTCTACAGCGCCGGAGAAAGTTTTGCCGAAAATCCCGGTGATCGCCATGGTCTCAGCGAAAATGCAAGCCAATCCAAGCCTGCAAGACTATTGGCGGTATTTGTCGTCGATACGAAGGAGCAAGACCTCGTACTGCCTTATCGCTAATAGAGACGCGAGCTGCAGTCCTCAACAATCGCTGTGACGATCCTGATGGCCCGCTCTTCCTTGCTGAATCAATAGAATCTGACGGCGGTTCCGAAGGCACGTCCAGACTTGGCCAACCATCTTTCTTCATCGCGCGAGTTGAGGTGTTGAAATGAACGGAGACCGTATTCCGGGTGTTTGACAGCGCCTGAATACCGCATCTGTCATTTTCGCGAGGCGGGTGAGGCCAAATTCAATCGAAAAGGGAGCAAATGATGAAAGTCACAGTTGTGGGAGCAAGCGGACTTATTGGAGCGCTGCTCGTTGGAAAGCTTCGTCAGCTGGGTTTGGAAGTGATCCAAGCTTCGCGTTCGTTTGGAATTAATACCATCACAGGTGACGGCCTCAATGTAGCGATGGCTGGTGCTGATATTGTCATTGATGTTACGAACTCCGCATCATTCGGCGACAGTTCCGCATTGGACTTTTTCAAAGTATCCACCGAGAATTTGCTGGCCGCGTCTGTCAGTGCTGATCATTATCTCGCGCTTTCTGTGGTGGGAACACCTCGCCTCGTCGAGAGCGATTATTTTCGCGCGAAAATGGTACAGGAAAACCTTATCAGAGCTGCAAGGAGGCCCTACACGCTCCTGCATTCCACGCAATTTTTTGAGTTTATCAGCGGCATAATTGACCAGGGTGCCGATGGAGATGTTCTGACATTGCCCTCTGCATCTGTCCGGCCCATTGCAGCTGCGGATGTGGTCGAAATTTTGGCCGAATTGGCGATCGGAACGCCGAAGAATTCCACCGTGGAGATCGGCGGGCCAGAACAATTTGGGCTCGATGAAATCGCACTTACAAATCTCGCAATCAATGAAGATACACGTCAAGTGATTAGCGACGATAGAGCGACTTACTATGGCGTGAAGCTGAACGATGACACGTTGCTCCCGCTAAAAGGGGCGCGTTTAGCGTCGATGCACTACGTCGACTGGTTGTATCGCTCCATGGCCAATTAGACGGCACCTCAGCTTTTGTTGCTCTGGCATTGAGCAGTCTTCTTCTTCAACCGTTTTCCAACAATCAACGTGAAAGGACGCACGACATGGGTCTCCTGAAAACCAAAGACGGCACGGATATCTCTTACAAGGATTGGGGATCGGGGCAACCGATCGTCTTCCATCACGGGTGGCCACTCTCAAGTGACGATTGGGATGCGCAAATGCTCTATTTTTTAGGCAAAGGTTATCGCGTAATTGCACATGATCGGCGTGGCCACGGACGATCCAGCCAAACCGCAACCGGACACGATATGGATACCTATGCTGCGGATTTTGCGGAGCTCGCTGGGGCGCTTGACTTGCGCAATGCAATTCACATTGGTCATTCGACCGGTGGTGGTGAAGCTGCTCGCTATGTCGCACAATATGGCAGGGACCGTGTAGCAAAATTAGTTTTGATAGGCGCCGTGCCTCCGATCATGGTAAAAACCGCTGCGAACCCCGCTGGTCTGCCAATCGAAGTTCTGGATAGCTTGCGCTCCCAATTGGCAGCCAACCGCTCGGAATTCTACTGGAACTTTCCTATTCCATTCTATGGTTTCAACCGCAAAGGAGCGGCGGTATCCGAGGCCGTGCGCGTGAACTGGTGGCGGCAAAGTATGATGGGCGGCGCCAAGGCACAGTATGACTGTATCAAAGCCTTCTCGGAAACAGATTTTACGGAAGACCTGAAGCGCATTGATGTGCCAACGCTTGTGATGCATGGGGACGACGACCAGATCGTGCCAATTGCCGATTCTGCGCTTCTGTCCATCAAGCTGCTCAAGAACGGCTCGCTGAAGATCTATGAAAACTACCCGCATGGCATGTGTACGACTCAGGCGGACATCGTCAATGCCGATCTCCTCGACTTTATCAAAAGTTAAGCCCGGATGGCTGATCGGCCGCCGGGTCTCTGGACTCGGCCGTCCAGCTCGCCAAACAAAGGAACAAAGAAAATGAAAATCGTTGTCATTGGAGGCAATGGCCTCATCGGTGCAAAACTTGTTGGCAGGTTGAAGGATCGTGGCCATGACGTCATCGCTGCCTCACCGCGAACCGGCGTCAATGCGGTAACGGGCGAAGGGTTGGACGAGGCGTTAAAGGGCGCGAACGTTGTTATTGACGTCTCCAACGCTCCCTCCTTCGAAGATCAGGCGGCAATGGAATTCTTCCAGAACTCGGCCCGAAATATAGCGGCGATTGAGATAGCGGAAGGCATTCATCACCACATAGCACTGTCGGTCGTGGGCACAGACGGCCTGCAGGAGAGCGGATACTTTCGAGCCAAGCTTGTTCAGGAAACTCTCATTAAATCCTCCGGTGTTCCCTACACGATCGTTCGGGCAACCCAGTTTTTCGAGTTTCTCGACTCAATTGTATCTTTTAGTTTTGTCGAAAACGCGATCCGCTTGCCAGCGGCGGCTTTCCAGCCAATCGCAGCAGGGGATGTGGCCGCCGCTTTGGAAGAGGTCGTTCTTGGCGAACCTGTAAATGGTACTGTAGAAATAGCCGGTCCAGATCGCGGCACGCTCATTGGTATTGTTGAATCTTACCTTCGCACAACTGGCGATACCCGATCGATCGTGACCGATCCAAATGCACCATATTTCGGGGTGTCGATCGATGAATTTTCTCTGGTTCCCGGACGGGGCGCAAGACTGCAGCCGACCACTCTGCAGCAATGGCTGCAGAAATCCTCCCACTGATCACGGAAAGAACTGACCTATGAAAATCTCTCTTCTGTCTAACCTGATTGCTCTTGGATTGACTTTCACGTCTTCCGCGTTCGCTACGGAAAGTAAGCCGACCATTGTTCTCGTGCATGGTGCATTTGCTGATGCGTCCAGTTGGAATGGCGTGATAACCCGCCTCGAGAAAGATGGCTATCCGGTCGTCGCTCTGGCTAATCCACTGCGTAGCGTTAAAACTGATGCCGCTTACGTGACAAATATCATCACCTCGTTGAAGACGCCTGTTGTGCTTGTGGGCCATTCATATGGCGGAACCATCATCAGCCAAGCGGCAGAAACTGCGGTCAATGTAACGTCGCTGGTTTATGTGTCGGCTTTTGCGCCCGATTTGGGTGAGACGGCAGCGAGCCTGTCCGGCAAGTTCCCGGGCGGTACACTGGGATCTGCGCTTGGCGCCGCCGTCAAATTGGAAGGTGGTACAGCAGATCTTTATATCCAACGGGACAAGTTTCACGATCAGTTCGCGGCGGATGTTCCTGAAGCTGAAACTCGTCTTATGGCGGCAACTCAGCGCCCTGTAACCGACGCTGCTTTGAATGAACCTGTAACCAGCGCCGCTTGGAAGAAGCTTCCCAGCTTCTTCATTTATGGTGATGCCGACAAGAATATTCCAGCGAAAGCGATCGCCTGGATGGCGGAACGCGCCAATTCAAAGGAAACCATCGTCATTAAAGGTGGGTCTCACGTTGTAATGATTTCACATCCAGACGCTGTAACCAAGCTCATCGAACATGCAGCGCAGTAAGCATTAATACGCTTTGGCTGGTCACTATTGCATCTGGCTGGCTGAAGCAAATTTGGCAAAGAACAAACGCCGCTTGTCCAAAAGGGCCAACAGGCTCATTTGGTTATTCAGAGAACCTTTTGGCTTCATCAGCAATGAAGTCACATAATAATCGAACCCGAGTGGGCACCGTGCTGCGGAAAGCATGGATTGCGCTAAAAGGCTGCGATGGCAAAGGCTCGCTAGCAAGAAGCTGGATCAAGCTACCTTTGCGCAGATCATCAGCAACGACAAACCGCATGAGATGCGCCACGCCCATTCCTTCAAGAGCGCTAACACGCAGCGCGTGACCCGAGTCGCAATCGATGCGCCCATGCGTGACGATGCTTTCTCCGTTTGAGAAGAGTATGGAATGAGGCCTGCCCGCGATTGCATATCGCGCAAATGGCAGTTTGCCGAGATCCAGGATTGTCCGCGGTGTTCCCCATTCAGCTATACATGAGGGCGATGCCACGAGCACCATGTCGATATCCGCCAGACGCCGTATCATGAGATCACTCTCAGCCATGTGGCCGACCCGAAAGACGACATCGTAGTCCTCCCTCACAAGATCGACGTAACGGTCGGTAATACCAACATCCAGATGAAGCCGAGGATAACGTTTGGCAAATCCCGTCACGATCGACGACATCAGGAAATGAGCAACCTCGCTTGGTAAGCTCACCCGCAACCGTCCCGTTGGTTCTGTGGCAGCCTGCAGGACTTCAGCGGAGGCGTTGATTTCCTTCAGAAGAGGCGCAACGCGTTCAAAAAAAGCCTGTCCGTCTGGCGTGAGTTGCAATGCTCGTGTCGACCTTAAGAACAATCTGGCACCAACGTGTTTTTCAAGCCGGGCAACAGCCTTTGACACCACAGATGGTGTCGTCTTGAGATCGCGCGCCGCTGCGGTGAAGGAACCCGCCTCCACTGTACGAACAAACGATAGCAATCCGGTCGCTTCGTTAATCAGCGTGGCCATTCATACCTCCAGGGAAAATGTCATGTTCGTTATCATCGGCTAATAGCGAAAGCATCTTGAGATTATTTCAGCTTCAATCAACAAGGAGAACTGAAAATGCGAAATCTCTCGGACAAAGTTGTCGTGATCACAGGCGGCAACAGCGGTATCGGCAAGGCCGCTGCCCAGCTTTTTGCAAAGGAAGGAGCACAGGTTGTCATCACTGGCCGCCGTCAGGATGCACTGGATTCCGTAGTGAAAGAAATAGGCTCAAACACTATCGGTATTTGCGGTGATGTCGCTGACATTTCTCATCACAATGCGGTTGCAGATGAAGTCCAACGCAAATTCGGCCGCTTGGATGTGTACATGGCAAATGCCGGTTACATTCATCTGACCTCGACAGACGCAGTTTCAGTGGAAGAATATGATCGGCATTTCGCTATCAATACACGCGGGGTCTTTTTCGGTGTTCAGGCGATAGCGCCATTGCTTGGGGCGGGGAGCAATATCATCCTGACCAGTTCGATGGCGGCAACAAAAGTGCTTGATAACCACGCGGTCTACGCGGGTTCGAAAGCCGCTATAGCGGCGTTTGCGCGCAACTGGGCACTTGAGTTTAAGGCGCAGGGAATTCGCGTCAATGTTCTGAGCCCAGGACCGATTGAGACGCCTATTTTGTCGAAACTTGGTGTAGCCGAGACTGAGCAGCCACGCTTTCTTGAAATGATGGCCGGCATGATTCCTGCTGGCCGGCTGGGCAGGGCAGAAGAGGTTGCCGAGGCCGCGCTTTTTCTGGCATCTGCATCCGGCAGCTTTGTGAATGGGGTCGAGCTCATCGTCGATGGAGGTATGGCTCTGACCTGAGCCCTGCAACCTGAATGAGTTGACCTATACCGGAGTATGGCTCGACCTATCACTCGACCCCAATAGACTGCAAACACTCCTCAACTTAGCGTTGTCGATACCGTGTTTAGGCGGCAGTCAGTCAGCAGGAGACAAACATGAACTTGGAAAACACTTCACACCTCAGTAGCCCTGGGCACGACGAATTGGTTCCGTCGCGCTATGCGCTAAAGATTGGCGAGATTGAAGTACTGGTGGTCAGCGATGGGGTGCTACCGCTCCCAACGGTGATGATGGGACACAATGCCGACCCAGCAGTCCGGGCAAACTGGATGAAGGACATGTTCCTGCCGCCGGATGCTTTCGACTGGCCACTAAATGCAGTGGTGGTGCGTAGCGGCAAGCAGACCATCCTCCTGGACGCCGGTCTGGGTCTGGACCCGGACTTGCACCTGCCACGGGCTGGACAACTGATCAAGCGGCTGGAGGCCGCCGAAATTGATCTTGCCTCCGTGACCGACATAGTGCTTACCCACTTGCACATGGACCACATCGGCGGGCTTCTCGTTGAAGGTGTGAAGGAGCGGCTGCGTCCCGACCTGAGAATCCACGTGGCGGCCGCCGAGGTCAAGTTCTGGGAGGCGCCTGATTTCACTCACACCAACATGCCGCAAGGATTCCCGGATGCGCTTCGCGCGACTTCCAAGCGGTTCTTGAACGAGTACCGCAGCCAGTTACGACTGTTCGATGAGGAGCACGTAGTGGCGCCGGGGGTGCTCGCCCGTCGTACGGGTGGGCATACACCCGGACACTGCGTGATCCGCGTGGCGTCTGGAGGCGAAGGGTTGACCTTTGCTGGCGACGCGGTGTTCCCAGTTGGTTTTGACCAGCCGGATTGGCACAACGGCTTCGAACATGACCCAGAGGAAGCGGCTCGCGTCCGGATCGGTCTCTTGCGGGAGCTAGCAGCGAGCGGCGAGTTGCTGGTTGCCACTCACCTGCCGTTCCCCTCAATCGGTCGGGTGGCGATCGCCGGCGAAGCCTTTCGCTGGGTACCGGTCTTCTGGGATTACTGAACTCTTGGTGGGTTAGGGTCGCGGTAACGCGACCCCAACCTCCATTCTTGATCGTGGAAGTACCCTCTCAAACTTCGATTTTATAGAATCAACTTGCTTCGGGTCCTCCTTATGTTGCCCGAATCTAATCTCCATGGAGTGTCATGATGCGCTTAACCGCAGCATTCGTTTTTATTTCCGCTGCTCTGCTCTCCGGACCTGTTATTGCTGATAGTGCTCAGCAAGCGCAATCATTCCTCGCAACACCTGGCGAAGCATTAGCGGGCATTTCCGACGGAAAGGCAGATGTTAATGGCGTGACTTACCATTACCTGCTTGCAAAGGGAGGGCCGCAGACTGTTGTACTCTTGCACGGGTGGGGCACAACTTCATTCATGTGGCGTTTCGTCATGCCGCAACTCGTCGCTCGCGGCTACACAGTGCTCGCACCGGACCTGCGTGGCCTTGGTGACACCGCCAAGCCCGCAACCGGCTATGAGAAGGCAACAATAGCAGGAGACATTTATCAGCTCGTCAAGCTGCTCAATCTCGGTTCAACTGTCAATCTTGTCGGCCACGATATGGGTGGCATGGTTGTATATGCTTATGCGGCTCAGCATCCCACTGAAGTTACGACCTTAACTATAATTGACGTTCCACTGCCAGGCATTGAACCATGGAACGAATTGGTCGAGAGCCCACGCACTTGGCATTTTCGGTTTCACGCGGTTCCCGACTTGCCAGAGATGCTGATTGCCGGTCGAGAGTTGGAATATCTTAAATGGTTCCACAACGCCGAAGGGGTTAACTCGCACGCATTCGACAACGAAACTGATGAAATATATGGCCGTTCATATGCTCAGCCGGGAGCATTACGCGCCGGGTTCGAATATTATCGGGCTTTCCCCCGGGATGTCGAAGCAAACAAAACCTTCTCACAACGCAAGTTAACCATGCCTGTGCTGGGCATTAGCGGCGCCGGCGGGCTAGGCTCAATGTACGGACGTCACCTTCAGCATGTTGCTGACAATGTGAGATCAACGGTGGTTGAGGGCTCGGGGCACTGGGTTCCGGAAGAGCAGCCAGCGGCGGTTATGGAAGCACTCTTGAATTTTCTGCCTTCCGTCGATTGATCTTCGTGAGATCCAATTGCAGAATTGCAAGTTCTTCGATGCTTCCAGGATTGGTTATACAATTTTCGTTTATAACTCCGACATTCATCCGGAGTGCGAGTATCTTTTGCGCAAGGACGAAAATGCCCGGCTCGCCAATAAGCGTGGGATTGAGTTTTTTGGTGCGGACAAGGACAAGGCACTTTTCGACAGGAATTAGTGGTTATCCCGGCTACTGTGGCGGTGCGAATTCTTAATTTCATCTAGTCGATCGACGGCCCTCACGTTATCCACCGAGGGACCGTTCGGATCGAAACCGGTTGCAAAGTATGTATCGAAGATTGCTTGGCGAACTTAGGCCCGATGGAATGGCGAGCTCGCGTTCAAGCCCACGGCTGGTATCAGCATGTCGGTCGCGCTCATCGAGATTCATTGCGCGGATGTTTCGAGCGCTCTGGCCAGCCTGTCGGCTGCAGGTCTGGTGTTGCGAAAAACAGGAACGGATAAAGACAGTATTCAATCACCGGTTCGTCCGGTGCTTGCGCTGCCGATTAGTTCGTTCATCCAGCTGCGCCGCGCGCAATGCGCCTGACCTCGCCAGCGGCTGCGTCAAGGATACCTTGCGACAAATTCTCGTCTCGCATGATGCGGGAAAGTGTGACGGCGCCCACCATCAGAGACAGTACGGCCATTGCCTTGGTGCTGGGATCGGAACTCTTGGCATCGTTCATTAGCTCATCCAGTACCCCAAAGTGATCGCGGATACCGTCCTCAAATGGACGCCTGACCTCTTCACTTTGTCGCGCCGCGTCGGCCCCCAACGCCACCAATGGGCAGCCGTCTGCCTTTTCCCCGCGATGATCTAGGGAAAGGTAGAACTCTATGACTGCTTCGAGGGGATCGGAGCTTGTTGCTGCAGCGGCCGACCATCTGTGCGTGGCGCTTTCCATCGCGCGCCTTGATGCGAGGGCGGCGAGGTCGTCCTTGGACGAGAACTGTTTATAGAACCCGCCTTGCGTCAGACCGGCACCCTTCATCAGGTCTTTCAGGCCAATCCCATCAAAGCCGTGTTCTCGAAACAGACGGCTCGCGACGTTGATTACCGTTTCCCGATTTTCCTCGGCCTGTATGCGGCTCACTCTCATGTCGATCTCCGATTAGATTTCATTTGACATCTATAACATAATTAGATTTAGATCGCAATCTAATTTGTGAAGATCACTCGTCACGTAGAGAATATAAAATGAAACGCAAATACGTCCTGATTTTTGTGGGTCTCCTGGGGATGGCGGCGGCTGGCGGCATTTTCCTTGTTTCCGAATCGACCGAACGGAGAGCCGAAGCCGCAGATCCGAGGACGGTTGCACCGCTGGTAAGCGTTGCAGAGGCTAAGAAGACCGAGACAGCGGAGAGGTCGTTTACCGGCACCGTCGCTTCGCGCGTGCAGAGCAACCTCGGGTTCCGGGTTCCAGGTAAGATCGTCCAGCGGATGGTCGATGTGGGTCAGCAGGTGAGACAAGGCCAGGCCCTGATGCGCATCGATGAAACCGATCTCCAGCTCGCGCTTACAGCGAAGCGCAATGCGGTCATTGCAGCGCAGGCTGTCCTGATCCAGGTACAAGCAGATGAGAAACGCTATGCGGCGCTGGTGAAGAATGGATTGGCTGCCACCCCACAGCGATATGAACAGGCGAAAGCCGCCCTCGACACAGCCTCCGCCCAGCTGGCCGCGGCTGAGGCCGACGCCAAGGTCGCAGAAAACGCAGCCACCTATACGGTTCTTCTTGCAGATTCGGATGGAACAGTCGTCGCAACGCTTGGAGACCCGGGACAGGTTGTGGCAGCGGGCCAGACAGTCATTCAACTCGCGCAGGCTGGTCCGCGTGAAGCCGTTGTCTGGCTACCTGAGACTTTGCACCCCGATATAGGATCCCAAGCGCAGGCAAGTATCTATGGAGGCGACGGCCTCAGCGGAAAGGCTAGGCTGAGACAGATCTCCGATGCAGCCGATCCGCAAACCCGTACTTACGAGGCACGCTATGTTCTCGACGGCGCTGCCGCCTCGGCTCCGCTCGGTTCGACGGTGACGATTAAAATCCTCGACGCGCACAGGCAGTCGGAGGTCGCTGTTCCCGTAGGCGCAATCCTGGACGATGGTAGCCGGACAGGCGTGTGGGTTGTCGACGCCGCTTCCACCGTGAAGTTCACACCAGTTGAAATTAAACAGATCAGTGAGGAAATGGCATTTATCACCGGTATCAGCATTGATGAGAAGGTTGTCGCCCTGGGCGCACATCTCTTGGAAAATGGCGCAGCTGTCAGAATTGCCTCACAGCAAGAGGTGACAAAATAATGAGCTTCAATCTCTCAGCCATCGCCGTTCGCGAACGCGCAGTTACCTTATTCTTTATCGTTCTGCTGGCGGCTGCAGGCGTATATGCCTTCGTCAAGCTGGGACGCGCCGAAGATCCTTCCTTCACTATCAAGACCCTGACGGTCACTTCAGTCTGGCCAGGTGCGACTGCGCGTGAAATGCAGGATCTTGTCGCTGAACCCCTTGAGAAGCGCATTCAGGAACTCACCTGGTATGATCGTGTCGAAACGACAACGCGGCCGGGCTACGCCTTCCTCACCGTGACTTTGAAAGATAGCATGCCGCCAGCCGCCGTCGAAGAAGAGTTCTATCAGGCTCGCAAGAAGCTTAGCGATGAAGCCCGAAACCTTCCGCCCGGCGTCATTGGTCCCTTCGTCAACGATGAATATTCTGATGTCAGCTTCGGACTTTATGCACTGAAGGCAAAAGGGATGCCGATGCGCGACCTCGTGCGACAGGCGGAGGTCATCCGTCAGGATCTCCTGCATGTTCCGGGTGTGAAGAAAATCAACATCCTCGGGGAACGCCCCGAACAGATCTTCGTTGAGTTCTCCTACGCCAAGCTGGCGACGCTTGGAATATCGGCAACCGATATCGCCGCGGCCTTGCAGAGACAGAATACCGTCACACCTGCCGGCTCCATCGATACGCGTGGGCCACAGGTATTCATCCGTTTCGACGGAGCCTACAACAGCGCGCAGGCGATTGCCGATACGCCGATCGCAGCGGCCGGACGCACCCTAAAACTTTCCGACCTGGCTGATATTCGACGGGGCTATGAAGATCCGGCGACCTACGTCATCCGCCATGAGGGCGAGCCGACAATCATGCTGGGTGCCGTGATGCAGCAGGGCTGGAATGGTCTTGATCTCGGCAAGGCGCTTGAAGCGCGATCCGCCGCAATCGCGCAGACATTGCCGCTGGGCATGGTGCTCACCAAAGTCAGCGATCAGGCCGTTAACATCGAAGAGGCGGTTGGCGAATTCATGCTCAAGTTCGCCATGGCGCTTGGCGTAGTACTGTTCGTGAGTCTGGTTGCCCTTGGTTGGCGCGTCGGTGTCGTTGTCGCGCTTGCTGTACCGCTGACGCTGGCCGTCGTCTTCCTCATCATGCTGGAAACCGGCCGGTTCTTCGATCGTATCACGCTCGGCGCGTTGATCCTTGCGCTGGGTCTCCTCGTGGATGATGCCATTATCGCCATCGAGGTGATGGTGGTGAAGATGGAGGAGGGTATGGACCGCATCAAGGCGGCCGCCTATGCCTGGAGCCATACGGCGGCGCCTATGCTGTCCGGTACACTCGTGACAATCATCGGGCTGATGCCCGTGGGCTTTGCAAGATCGACGGCCGGTGAATATGCCGGCAACATCTTCTGGGTCGTGGGCTTTGCCCTGATCGTATCATGGATTGTTGCAGTGATCTTCACGCCCTATCTGGGCGTCAAAATGCTGCCCGACATCAAAGCAGTCGAAGGTGGACATCATGCCATCTATGATACGACGAACTACCGTCGCCTGCGCTCCCTTATCGAGTTCGCGGTTCGGCATAAATTCATGACGTGCGCAGTGGTTGGCATCGCGATGGCTGTCTCAGTCGTCGGGATGGGAGGCGTAAAACAGCAGTTCTTCCCGACATCGGATCGGCCTGAGGTGCTGGTCGAAGTTCGCATGCCCGAAGGCACAAGCATCGAAACCACGACAGCCGCAGTGAAGAAAGTCGAAGGCTGGCTGCAAGCTCAGCCGGAAGCAAAAATCGTCACCAGCTATGTAGGGCAGGGCGCCCCACGCTTCTTCTTTGCCATGGCACCTGAATTGCCCGACCCTGCCTTCGCCAAGGTCGTTGTGCTCACCCCGGATGCGCACGCACGCGAGGCTTTGAAGCATCGCCTGCGGGCCGCCGTTTCGGACGGGCTTGTTCCTGAGGCATCTGTGCGCGTAACACAGCTTGTCTTTGGTCCCTACACGCCGTTTCCGGTCGAGTTTCGGATCATGGGACCAGATCCGGATGAACTTTACAAAATCTCCGAGCAGGCTCTTGCTGTCATGAAAAGTGTTCCAGATGTCCGACAACCCAACCGGGATTGGGGCAACCGAACTCCGGTGTTGCGGTTTGTTCCCGATCAGGATCGGCTCAATCTGATCGGCCTCTCACCCTCTGAGGCAGCCCGGCAAACGCAGTTGCTGCTCAGTGGCATCCCAGTCACCCAAGTGCGTGACAACATCCGCAATGTTCCTGTTGTCGCGCGTAGCGCGGGTGACAACCGGCTTGATCCTTCAAGGCTGGGCGATTTCTCGCTGATGAGTAGGGATGGCCATCAGGTCCCCCTTGATCAGATCGGCCATTCCGAGATCCGGTTTGAAGAGCCAATCCTGAAACGCCGCGATCGCACGCCGGTGATTACGGTACGCTCAGACATCAACGAAGCGACACAACCCCCAGAGATCTCACAGCAGGTCATGAAGGCGCTTCAGCCACTGATTGCCTCGCTTCCTGTCGGATACCGCATCGAAATGGGCGGCAACATCGAGGAATCCCTCAAGGCCAATGTCGCACTCGTCAAGATATTCCCGGCCATGATTGCAGCGATGTTGATCGTCATCATCCTCCAAGTTCGCAGCCTGTCAACGATGACGATGGTCATGTTGACTGCGCCACTTGGACTTGCCGGGGTAGTCCCGACGTTGCTTATCTTCAATCAACCGTTCGGCTTTAACGCCATTCTCGGGTTGATAGGATTGGCAGGTATCCTTATGCGCAATACGTTGATCCTGACAGAACAAATCAAGGAAAATCAAGCTGCCGGTCTTGATGACTATCACGCCGTTATTGAAGCGACGGTGCAGCGGACGCGTCCTGTCATCCTCACAGCATTGGCTGCGATCCTTGCCTTCATTCCTTTGACTCATTCAGTATTCTGGGGATCGATGGCCTATACGCTGATTGGCGGAACGGCTGCAGGCACCGTCATGATCCTGCTCTTCCTTCCAGCTCTGTACGCAGTGTGGTTCCGCATCAAGCCAACCGCGGATGAGGTGCCCAGGCCTGCTGTACTGGCAGACCCGCGTGCAATGAACACGCCAAGGGCCGCAGAATAGATAGAATGCTGCTGCTCTATGGGATGGATTTGCGGGCGGAACAACCTTGGATTCTACGAAAAGACAGGTAATGAAAATTGGAATTATAGGTGCTGGAAATATTGGTGCTACTCTGGCGAGAAAGCTCGTAGCCAGTGGCCATGGCGTCAAAATTTCCAATTCGAAGGGACCCGAGACCATCCGCGATATCGCCCGCCAAAGAGGAGCCAAAGCTGTTTCCAAAGAGGCGGCGGTACGAGACGTTGAGATAATCATTCTCTCAATCCCATTCGCCAGATATCCCGACGTGGCCCCGCTCTTCAAAAGCGTGCCTGAAGCCACTATCGTCATTGATACCTCCAACTATCATCCGTTTCGTGACGGCATGATAACCGATGTCGATAGTGGCAAACCGGAAAGCGTTTGGGTCAGCGAGCAGATCGGCCGTTCCGTCGTCAAAGCATGGAACGCCGTACTTGCCGTACAACTCGGCGAAGGGCGGTGACGGAGCCCGACAGGCGATCCGCTTCGATAGCAGTCGATCGCGCCAGTCCCCGTCATCCGCCGGGATCAGCCAGCTACTGGCGTATTGAGAAGCTGCTGCTCCCAGAAATAGGCGATTCCGCTGCCGGCCGAGTGCGGACCGATGACCTTGTTCAACTTCTCGGCGGACTCGGCGCGAGCCCAATCGCGTTGCCACTCGGCGGCCACCGCCACCCAGGTCATCACGTTCGCGCCGGCTGCGATCATCCGCTGGATGCCGACCTGATGTGCTTCAAGTGACGTGCCGCCTGACGCGTCGGTGACGACGGTCACGTCCCAACCTTCGCCCAGTGCCTGAATCGCAGGCATCGCGACGCAGATCTCGGTCCAAAGGCCCGCGATGATCAGTTGCTTACGGCCTGTCGCCTTGACCGCGTCCACGACCTTCTTGTCCTCCCAGGTGTTGATGAAGGTACGGTCGATCACCTCCTGGGCCGGGAACACTTCGGTAATCGACGGGAACAGGAGGCCGCCGCGCGCTGCGATCACACTGGTCAGGATGGTGGGGACGCCGAACACCTTGGCCGCCTTGGCGAGGCCGGTCGTATTGTTGACGACCATCTGCGGATCATGGCTGTTCAGATTGGCAAGTTGATAGGGCTGGTGGTCGATAAGTACGAGGACCGAATCTTCGGGACGAAGAAGTGAATCGAGGCCGTTGCGAAATGTCATAATAATTCCTTTGCTGCCGTTGAGTTGAATGAGTTGTTTGAGACAATTGCGAAGCGGCGTCTCTGACAGAGGATTGCCATTCCTGTTTCCGATGCGGTAGCGTCGCCTTGTGGCATGCTGTGTCGCAGATTGGGGAACGCTGAATGGATATCGAAGAGTTGCGTACGTTCGTCGAAGTTGCCGACGCGGGTGGGGTTTCGCCTGCCGCGCGACGACTGGGCGTGTCCAAATCGATCGTCAGTCGACGGCTTGCACGACTTGAAGCGGACTTGGGTGTCCAACTTCTGTCCCGCACAACGCGGGGAGCGGCGCTCACCGAAGCCGGGATCACGTTTCGAGACTATGCAGCGCGTGTATGTGGCGAAATCGATATAGCCAGAGAAACGATCCTGCCGGCGGGCGAGTTGCGAGGCCGCCTGCGCATCGCAGCGCCGCACTCGTTCGGTTCTACACATTTTGCACCGGCGATCGCGGAGTTGGCGCGCCGTCACACGGCGTTGCAGATTCAAGCCTGCTATACTGACCGGTTCGTCGATTTGCTCTCCGAAGGGTTCGACTGCGCTATAAGGGTTGGCACGCTTCCGGATTCGAGCCTGGTCGCCAGGCGGGTCGGGACGATATCTGCAAAATATGTCGCAAGCCCGGGATATATCGAAAGGCACGGAGCACCCGAGACGCCGGAGGAATTCATCACCCACCAAGCTGTGATGCAAGGAAATGAAACCTGGCCGGTGATGGATGGAGACACGCCCATCGCAATGAAAGTGCAAGGGCGGTTCAAGGCCGACAATGGCGTTGCTCTGGTCTCTGCAGCACTTGCCGGGATCGGTATCGCAGGACTGCCTGAAGACCTGATCTCGGAACATCTAGCTTCTGGGGCGCTCGTTCCAGTCATGGCACGCTTTCCAGCACCCGAGCTCGGCATCTTTGTCGTTCGCCCACCGGGTCAGCATCCAGCGCGCAAGATGCGAGTGCTTACCGAGATGCTGATCGAGTGCTTCAGGAACCCATCACATGTTGCGGACAACACCTCCGAGTGACTTATGGCGCGGATACGTTGAAGAGTTTGCTCTTATTCCATCGCGCGTCTGCGAGCAGATAGTTCAGCAAGCCCGTTACCGATCCGCCGCCGATGACAAACTCTCGCGTTCCCTCCCGAAACTGATCAACCTGATGCCGATCAACACAAGGGGGCAAAAATCATCGTATAATCATTATTAATCACTGTGATTAAATCCCATCAGAAGGAGATATCTCGCGGAAACCAAAGTCGTTACCGCGCATGTCCCACTGCCGCTCTAGCCAATCGATTGGACCGATCAAGGGGATGGATTGTCAAATAGGCTCTGTCGGCCTGAATTAAGGAGCTGCAGCGCGTACGGTGCAATTTTACTCACGTCCGCATCGGGACAATTACTGGTTCACCCTCTCACAGGGGAGGAACTTGATATTTTAGCTCCGCGAGGTACGCAGGATACTTATTGGCCGTTACGAGATGCGTTATGAAATCCAAGATAGGACCATTCACATTTTGCGGATATGGCACACACGCGAGGCAACTTGAAGTGAGTGGAGAGTATCCGTTGTAAGTTAGGTCAATTTCTGCCCATCAAAATTACCAACTTCCTTCAGCGCGATTCCAGAAAATTACTTAGTTTTTCAGATTCCCACTTTTTTTGCGCCGCCCTGAGAGTGGTCGTTTGGTGACCAAGTCATTGAAAATAGATCAAAATTTGAAATGCTTTTCATTATCCGACTGATTTGGCTGTTGTTTTTAAATCGTGCGTTCAACTGGAGACTACTTCGCACAAAATTCCGTAAGAGCTGCGAACATTTGGGCGTGATTTACAACATTTGAATAGTATGACTTAACATTCGGCACTGACAGGCAACGACGTTTGTTAGTTTGATGCTTCCGTTGAAAGCAGAGTGGGTCACATTGGATTGGCTGGAGTTCGATTGGATTCCGGGCTTCCCCGAGGTGTGCATGTGGCCGATTTGTCGGACAATAGAAGCGTTTCTCAATTGTTATAATCGAGCGGGTTCACGTGTGGCTTAGCTGAACTCGTAGGCGGGTATAGCGTGGGCAAGCGCGGTTTTTGCAAAGGACTGGTTGTGATTCATACCGCTGTTGAAGTTGACGTGAGCAATCAATCCGGATTGCTCTCTGATATTCCCATAGAGATTGGACCGCGGCGTGAAACATCTGTTGGCGCTGTCATGAACGCGTCGAGACCGGCTGGTTCGATGACTTTCCGAACCAATGCGGAATTTGCTACTGTAATCCTGTCTCCAGTAGCAATGGAAGCGGCCTTTTCCGGCGATCGTCTGCAAAGCTTCGAAGCCCCAATTGGTACGCTCGTCGTCAACCCTTCTAACGTTGAGCGTACGTTGCGTTGGACTGGGTTGAAACAGAACGCTGCGATTGCCTTCCAGCCCGCTGCATATTCAGATCTGGCAGCTGCGGAACTGGAAGGAGGCCACTGGGAGCTGCATCCACCCAAGTTCGGACATGTCGACCTTTGGGCACTGCGGTTGGCACAGGGTATGGCCGTAGAGCTATCTAGGCGATCGCGAAGCCCCCTTTATCTCGATTCATTGTTGACCGTTTTCGGTGTTCACATGCTCCGGCACTATTCCAGTGCCAAGCAGCAAATAACGCCTCCTGCAGCGCGGCTATTGTCGGTTCAGATGGCAAGACGTGTGGCTGAATATATGCAGCAAAACATATCCGGTAGTCTCCCCGTCAAGGAACTTGCAAATGTCTGCCGCATATCACCCAGTCATTTCATTCGTGCCTTCAAGCTGACGTTTGGCATGCCGCCACATCAGTATCTGATGCTCATCCGCTTGAAAAAAGCGGAACAACTGCTCCTGGAAACAGCGCTGCCCATTTCGGATATTGCGCTACAGACAGGTTTTGTCAGTCAAAGCCACCTTACGGATACCATGAAGCGCTACAAGCAAATTACTCCGGCAAAGATCAGATCTGCCAAATGATCGCGCACGTTCGGGAACTTAATCTGGCAATTAATCTTCATAACGACATTTACAATATAATGGATCAATACTCATCGCGATTCGCTTGCGCATAACAACTGGCCATGGTTCGTCTTCATGCGAAGAAATACCAACATTTGCTCAGGTGCCACTGTTCATCTCAAAAAAAGATGGAAAGGGCACGCCTAATATAATCAACAATATTGCGATTTTTTCTTCGATCACAACGACAAATTTCATTTTAAAGCAGGATTCTAGAAAAATGGCGATTTCGTGGAATATATTTGTCAAAAGCTGTGTCTCTATCGCCCGTACAAAGGGAGAAAGTTCGAGACACAGGTCGCAAGCATACATGCTCGATGAGCAACCAGTTGTCGTGTAAATTCTTTTCCCCAAGCTTTGAATAAACCATACCGCTTCGCGGCGAATAGGAGTGACACATTTGTCATTGGTGGAAACTCAGATTGTGGATTTCCGTAAACGTTTATGGCCCAAGGCTCAAAGTCAAATTGCGCGTTGCCTGAACTTGGTGAATGGATTGCAAGGGGGCCAGAAGAGGGCTGTATTTGATCTGTCTCCATCTCTTTTTCACGCATTCGATCGCCGTGTAAAATTCGTTGCCGCGTCTTTGGAGAAGCGGCAAAACATGGAACTACCGGAGTCGCGCCGGGACCTTTTGCTTGCGACCTATGTTCTAGGTCTCACATCTCCTTTCTATGAGGACGGGCCGGCCGACCAGCATCTCGAAGCAATCCGGAGGTTTCTGGCTCCTGTAATGCCGCCCGAACGGGTGACGCAAACCCTTCTCGCTGCGCCCGCGGAGGGGGACGACTGGTACGAAAGCGCACTTGATCCAATTGAGGCTATTGGCCGGAAAGATGGCCACGCACTTTTTATTCGTTACATCGGTGCCGATGGCACCACTTCAATTGAGAACTGACACCAATATCATACTGCACCGGAAGTGAACACGGGGTTCCAGGAAGGACCGGCCGTGACCAAATTGAGAGGGACTGCCAAATGATGCTCTTGTCTCGTGTAACTGCTCTTCGCAAGATCGCTCGCTTCACCGGAAATTGGGTGCGAAACGTGCCTGAAAACCGTTCGCTGCGACGCCGGCTAATGGCTGTGCTGCGGTCTGCCCACCGGCTCCTTGGCGCAAAGCGGAATCGATTGGGACTAGGGACAATGGGTGTCGGCGGGGCAGTGGCAGCTACGGTATTGGGCGTGTTGATAACGGGCATGGCCATGACGCCGGCTCAGGCGCAATACGCTGCGGGTGGTGGAACCGCAAATGGCAGTAATTCCGTGGCGGTAGGACCTGGCTCGACGGCAAATGGCCTGCGTGGAATCGCCGTTGGAAATGGTGCAGCGCAGGCCGGAATCGATTCCATCGCCCAGGGCACCAGCGCAAAAGCAGGCGACCAGAATGCAATTGCAATCGGCTTCCAATCCGTCGCGACGCAGTTGAACTCCATCTATCTTGGCGCGCGCACAGTTGTAGGAACAGGTGCCAATGCTGTGGGCGCTATCGGCATTGGTACAGATGTGACAGCATCTGATCTCAACGCCGTTGCGATCGGGACTAGATCGAGCGCATCAGGACAATATGCGGTGGCCCTCGGTCAGGATGCGAAAGCTTCCGGCACTGGTGGCGCAATGGCGCTGGGCTCGGGCACGATCTCGAGCGGTGTCAATTCGGTCGCGCTCGGCGTTCAGGCCAACGCCACCGGTGCTGGCGCCAGCGCCCTGGGTACTTTTGCCCTTGCTTCAGGAGGAAACTCCACTGCGCTCGGCGTCAGCTCCATGGCTAGTGCCAATTATGCAACCGCTATAAGCTGGGGATCTGTTGCCAGCGGCGGCAATTCCTTCGCTGGCGGTCGTCAGGCCAAGGCCGGTGGCGTCGATTCCATCGCCATCGGCACGCAGGCCAACTCGGCGGGGATAGGTTCGGCGGCGCTCGGTAACCTCTCCAACGCTTCGGCTGATTTCGCGGTGGCTTTCGGTAATGGGGCCGTGTCGAGTGGAACAGGCTCGGTGGCGCTGGGCTCGGGAGCCCAGGCCACGGGCATCTCTGCCACGGCGCTTGGCAATAACGCCCTTGCGACTGCCGCGCAAGCAACAGCGCTGGGACTGGGCGCGACGGCCAGCGCCACCAGCGCCGTTGCCATCGGCACGAACGTGTCGGCCACTTCCGCCGAAGCGGTTGCGATGGGCACCAATGCGGTGGCGGCAGGCGGCAAGGCAGTTTCCATCGGCTCAGGTAATACGGCATATGGCGATGGCGCTGTGGCGATCGGCGATCCGAGCTATGCCAGCGGCACCGGCGCCTTTGTTGGCGGCGCCAACAATATTGCCAATTCCGACGGCACGGCAAGCGCCACGGCTGCGAATGCTGCCAATGGCGCTGTGGCTATCGGCAACTCCAACAAGGCGGTCGGCCAGGGGGCGGTCGCACTAGGCAACACAAGCAGCGCTCTCGGTGTTGGCTCGCTCGCCTTCGGTAACACGGCAGTGGCCAATAATGCCGGTGATGTGGCTTTGGGCTCTGGCTCGGTGTCGGCGGTGGCCGTGGGAACCGCCAGTACGGTGGTCAATGGTGCTACCTATACCTTTGCGGGTACCGCTCCAACGTCGACCATCAGTATCGGCGCAGCTGGCGCGGAACGCACTATCACCAACCTGGCCGCCGGACAGATCAACGCAACGTCGACCGATGCAATCAACGGGTCGCAGCTCTACGCCACCAACACGGCCGTGGATAGTCTCGGCACAACGGTCAATAACATCAACAATGGCGGTGGCATCAAGTATTTCCACGCGAATTCAACGCTTGCGGATTCGTCAGCGATAGGGACAGATGCAGTTGCAATCGGCCCTGTTTCGACAGCAACCGGTGCTGGTTCGGTCTCGGTCGGTAACGGATCAAACGCGTCCAATGCGAATGATGTAGCGCTGGGTTCCGGCAGCCAGACGGCGGTAGCCGTTGCCACCACTGGAACCACAATTAACGGCGTCGCCTATACTTTTGCCGGCATAACACCAACATCGACCGTCAGCGTTGGGACGGTTGGTGCCGAACGCACGATAACCAACGTAGCGGCGGGACAGATCAACGGAACGTCAACTGATGCAGTCAATGGTTCACAGCTCTTCGCGACGAATCAGTCGATCAACGCGGTGTCCGGGCAGCTTACTCATTATTACAGTGTGAACGACGGTGGCACCCAGCAGGCTAACTATGCCAATAATGGCGCGACCGGGACCAACTCATTGGCGGCAGGTGTCGCCGCATTGTCAACTGCCGCAGACTCTCTCGCTTTGGGTTACAACACTCAAGCGACAGTACTTGGCGGCGTAGCGATCGGCGCAGGTTCGATATCGGATCGCACAGTCGCTCCGGCCACGGGTACGATTGGAACTTATATCCCCTATAACACCACCGACCTGACCTTGCTTGGCGCTGTGTCGGTCGGAAATTCGACCGGTTATCGACAAATCACCAATGTGGCCGATGGCACTCAGGCAAGCGACGCAGTGACGCTGCGCCAGCTTTCCGGGGCGCTCACCTCGTTTGCGACCACAACAGGCAAATATTTCCATGCCAACTCCACGCAGGCCGATTCATTGGCAGTAGGTACTGACTCCGTGGCCGTAGGCCCGTCAACCGTTGTCAATGGCGACAATGGCATCGGCATCGGTAATGGTGCGATTGTCCAACAAACTGCTCCGGGCGGCATCGCCCTTGGCCAAAACGCCACTGTAAGCTTCGCAGATTCGGTGGCTCTTGGGACCAACGCTCAGGCGAACGGCGTCCAGTCCATGGCGCTCGGTGCCGGTGCCTCAACAACCTATGCGACCAACGTTGCACTTGGAGCAGGTGCTCAAGCCACGGCGCAGGCTGGGGATGTGGCACTCGGCGCTGGTTCCACCACCTCGGCGGCGGTTGCAACCACCAGCACCACGATCAATGGCACGACCTATAACTTTGCCGGTACCAATCCAACTTCGACAGTCAGTGTCGGCAGTGCCGGTGCAGAGCGTACGGTCACCAATGTGGCTGCGGGCCAGATCAACGCGACATCAACAGATGCAATCAATGGAAGCCAGCTCTATGCAACGAACCAATCGATTGAAACTCTCACGACTGGCATTGGTAACCTTGGAGACTCTGCGGTCCAATATACCAAAAACGTAGATGGCTCGAAATCGAATACAGTCACGCTCCAAGGTGGTGATCCAAATGCTCCGGTGCTGATCAGCAATGTTGCTGCGGGTGTTGCCAATACCGATGCGGTGAACGTTCAACAGCTGAAAACCGGATTGGGTACGACACTGACTGACGCCAAATCCTATACTGATCAGATTGGTGCAACGACACTCAATACGGCCAATGCCTACACCGACTCCAAGTTTGGTCAGCTCAGTAACGATATTGGCGAGATTCGCAGCGAAGCCAGAAGGGCTGCGGCCATCGGTCTGGCTGCCGCGTCGCTGCGCTATGATGATCGTCCCGGCAAACTCAGTGTGTCGATGGGCGGCGGTTACTGGCGTAACGAAGGAGCCTTGGCCTTTGGTGCGGGCTATACTAGTGAGAATGGACGCGTGCGTGCCAATCTTTCTGGCGCCACAACGGGCGGCAGTGTTGGGGTTGGTGCCGGTGTTAGCGTAACCCTGAACTGAGACGTCTGGCGAAATGATGCGTAAGACATCTTCCGCAATAGCAAAGGTCCTGGTTTGCCTGCTCATCATGGGCAGCCAGGCCACTGCCGGGGGCTATAAAGTTAAACCGTCAGACGTACTGCTGCCAGAAGGCGTGCCCGTCGGGAAGTATCGCCGCATCATTCACCCATTCGAGAACTGGACGCTCATTTGTGACGAAAATCTGAAGACTAGACGCAAGGTGTGCAATATCAGCCAATCCTTCACCAATGACTCTGGAACTCAGGTGTTCAGTTGGTCGCTGGCAGCAAATGTGGATGGCAAACCCTTCATGATCTTGCGGGCGCCGGCTGCGGTTGGTGCAGGCAGCAAGATTTCGCTAAAGCTTGCAGGAATGGACCGCGACGTGAATGTCGAGGTGAAGGCTTGCGACGCGTTGGTCTGTATCGGCTATCAGCCTGTTGGACCGATGCTGCGGCAGCAGATTGTTAAAGAGACAACGGCCCGGCTTTCATATTCAGTGAGTTCGGGTGAACAAATCAGCATCGACGCCCCATTCAAAGGCCTGGCGGCTGCCCTGTCCGCAATCAGATAGTGAGAGAAAAACAATTGGCCAAGCAATCGATCAATGATCGCATCATATCGCGTTCGCCGAATAAGACGGATGAGGAAGCGCCCGCCCTCCCGCGCCAAAAATTGCGGTGGCGAGCTAAATTCTTTGGTGGCATCGGAGCGTTTCTGGTCGCCGGTGCGGCACTTGCATTTCATCTTTACCCGAATGTTGGTTCCATATTCTTTGCTGAAGCGACCGCGCAGTCCCAGACTCCTGAGGGCGTCACAGGCGACGTGCCATTCCGCTCACATATCAGCCAGGCAGGCATCCGCACCTGCGCCAATCTTTTCCCGGTGCTCGGACAGGCGCTGACTTTTGGCTCGACCTATGCTGTTAACACCCAGTGGAACGATAGCTTTCCCGACGCACATTCTATAAAGGCCGTAGCCGGGATGAGCTACGACACACCGGAGTATAAGGAACAAGCGGCTGGTGTTGTCGTTGCATCGCCGATGGCTGGGGGGTGCGAGGGGACTTTTGTCCGAGTGGCACCGTTTCAAAAGCCCTGTCAGGACGTGATTGCAACCTTGCCACAAGGAAGCAAGCTTGCCGAAACGCTCTCTGGAACGCCGTATTACAATCTCGCAAATAATTCCGGTCAGGCGTTGCTCATCTCCTCCGGTAACTCCTGTGTCGTTGTTTCCGTGGGGAGTTTGGCAGGATGAAAACGGCGTATTCTTCTCGCATACCAACCCCAAGACAATGGAGTGCTCGTATGTCTATCAATCGTATCCTCTCGATTGGACTGCTTTCAATGGTCGTTGGCCTTTCCCCAAGCAGCCACGCGGCCGATATGTCGGTGCTCGATCCTATTCCGGAACCGCATCTCGCAGAGAAAGGGATCTGGGGTGCGATTGCATATTCCACAACGGACAATCGCCACGGTTTCTTTTGGGGAGCGGACAAGCGGGATGAAGCAGAGAGCACTGCGCTCAAATATTGCAAGAATGCTGACGGAAAGAACTGCAAGGTTGTTACAGTCTTCCGCAATCATCGCCATTGGGATGATGATGGTACCAGCTTCCCCTATGAGCATTGTGCAGCCTTGTCTGTGGGTAAATCTATGGTTGGTGAAGTCTCCTATTGGGGCGCTGCTTCCGACGTAACCCGACAGAAAGCCGAGGAGAAGGCGACCAATCTCTGTGGGGGTGAGGGGAAAGAGTGCAAAATCCGCGAGTGGGTCTGCACTTAAGTTATTTGGTCTAGGAATTTAGAGCGTTCATCTGAGGTAATTCATCGTTCTGTACGATAGGATGGGGTATGAACGGGACCGCGGACGATGACACACACTGCGGCAGACTGGGCAACCAGTCGGTATTTTGCAGCTAACGCGTTAGTAACCGTTCGATGGCTAACGACTTTCGAGTTTTTTGCAAAGATTTTCGACACGGCATGGGTTGGCGTGACCTGCCAAGCTTGGAACTGTGAGGGTACCACCCTCATTTTACCGTAATAACAACCTTGCCTTTCGCCCGTCCTGTCTCGACATACGCCAGAGCCTCATTGGTCTGCTCGAACGGGAAGACCCGATCCACTATCGGCCGTATTACCCCGGCTTCGATCAGCGAGGCAATCTGGCGGAGCTGTTCGCCGCTTGGTGCCATGAAAAGGAATGAGTAGCTGACATGACGGTTCCTGGCTTTCCTTCGGATGCCAAAGCTGAGCAGACGCATGGCCTGCCGAAGCAGCCAGCCAGAACCGTTCTTCTTGGCGAAAGCCGGATCAGGCGGTCCGGAGATCGATATAAGTTTGCCGCCCGGTTTCAGCACGCGGAGCGATTTCTCCAGCGTATCTGTGCCGAGACTGTTCAGCACGACATCATAGCCGTGCAGGACCTTTTCGAAATCGTCTTTCTTGTAGTCGATGACGATATCTGCACCAAGACTTCGCACAAGGTCGACATTGGCTGTGCTCGTCGTGGTTGCCACGGTTGCTCTCAGATGCTTGGCAAGCTGGATTGCAATCATCCCGACGCCGCCGGAACCGGCATGTATTAGGACCTTCTGGCCACTCTTCAAGTTCCCACGCTCGACAAGCACCTGCCACGCCGTCAACGCGACGAGTGGGATTGACGCAGCCTCTTCCATTGTCAAGTTCTTCGGCTTCATAGCCACGTCGGCCTCATCCATCGCAATGAACTCGGCGAACGTGCCGATGCGATCCTTGCTCGGGCGCGCATAGACCTCGTCGCCCGGCTTGAAACGGCTGACTTTGGACCCGACCCTGACCACTATACCCGCCGCATCATTGCCGAGGATCAGTGGCAGGCGGTATGGCAGGATGAGCTTGAACTCACCATCCCTGATCTTGGCATCCAGGGGGTTCACGCTGGTGGCGTGGATCTGGACCATGACATCGGTTTCCCGCAGCTCCGGTTCAGAAACCTCGCCCATCCGCAAAGCGCCACCTTTTGTATAGCGATCAATCAGAAAAGCCTTCATGAGAATTAACTTTCGTATCTGAGTTGGCGAACTGCCGAAAAACCGGCCGGCTTAGGCCGGAAGCCTGCTGAATTTGCGAAGGTTCTTGTCGACAAACGACTCCGGCAGGAAGCGGCGCATGAAACGCACTTGCCCTGCTGCTTTTCCGGCGGTGTAGCGCCTCTTGGGTGAAACTGCATTTGCCGCCTTCACGACTATATCGGCAACCACCTCAGGTGCATCTCCTGCCTCAACAAGCTCACGTGTCAGCGTCTCCACACCGGCACGAGCGGTATCATACAAAGGAATCGGCTGATCCGCTCTCGTAAGGTTCTCCTCGAAGGCAGTGCGGGTGACACCGGGCTCAACGAGAACAACACGGATGCCTTGCGTGCGCACTTCGTGGTCCAGGGATTCAGAATAGCCCTCGATTGCGTGCTTTGTCGCCGCGTAGAGCGCGTTATAGGGTGCTGGGATCAGCCCGAGGATCGAGCTCATGTTGATAATCCTGCCCTTTTGCTGACGCCTCATGACCGGCAGGACGGCATTCGTCGCCAGCAGAACCCCGAATACATTCACATCGAAGAGAGCCCTGGCCTGTGTAGGCGAGGATTCTTCCGCACCGCCAAGCAACCCAATCCCCGCATTGTTGACGAGAAGGTCAATCCGTCCAGTAAGGCGTATAACCTCGTCAACCGCATTCTGTACGGATTCTTCATCGGTGACGTCGCAGATCAGCGATGTAATTCCATCCGAGACATCAGTCACAGCCTTACGGCTGGTTCCGAACACCCGGTAGCCATCGCGTTGCAATGCCCGTGCGGTTGCCAGCCCTATGCCGGAGAACGCCCCCGTAACCAGGGCAATACCCTTGTATTTCTCGTTCATTTCATTGTCTTTCTTTTGGTGTGGATTATTGCCTGAAGATTAGATACTATCATTTCGATATTAAGTCACTATCAAAAAGATACTAACATGGAAAAACTTTCAGACCAGCCATGTCTCATCGCCAGAAGCCTTGCACTTGTAGGTGATGCATGGAGCATGCTCATCATGCGGGATGCCCATGCAGGGCTCACGCGCTTTGACGATTTTCGCAAGAGTCTTGGCATCGCACCGACGATACTGACCCGCCGTCTGGCTGCCTTGACAGAAGATGGGTTGCTGGAGAAACGCCGCTACTTGGAGCGGCCCCCACGGGACGAGTACGTCCTGACGGCGGCGGGGCAGGACTTTTTGCCTGTACTGTTCGCAATCGGTGCTTGGGGACGCAAGCACCGTGGTGGTGGCGCAGAGGTGACGAGGTTCTTCGACGCCGAAACCGGAACAGAGATCGATCCTGTCACCATCGACCGCGCGACCGGTGCTGAGATCGGAACACGCCCCATTCGCATTGATGAACCCGAATAAATCTTCTCACTAGCAAGTAAGTATGAGGGGAGTGGCGGAATCACGTCCGCGCCCGCTAGCCGGACCCGACCACCATGGTCAAAAATTGGATAGCCTCCAAGCGTCAGTTCCTGGCAGTACGTCGCAAGGCTCAGAAGCCCTTCAGGCATCAACTTTCCTCCTCCCAGTAATAGATGCCGATGAAATTAATATGCTCCCAACAGGGCAGTGGAAGAAGATGGCGCGCTTGAGCTGGGCTGCATCAGCCATTGCGCATGAATATCCGTTTTGTAGCCAAAGGCGAGGGTGACACAAATGATGAAAAGGGCGATGCCGGACTGCACTGCCCACTCCGACCTGCATGCGGTCACGCCATAGATGTAAGGAACGTCATCATGGTTTGCCGCGCTGGATTTCTGTTCAATCCAACGTAGCAAAACGGTGCTATTGTTATTTGTATTACTATATTATAGTAATATGCTGAGGTCTGGGAGGATTTTGAAAATTTGACCAATTTCGGGAGGAGAAATCATGATTTCCATGAAGAGAATTCTGCTTGCCAGTACGATTGCCATGGCATTCGCTGGAACAGCGAGTGCTGCTGATTTGACTGTCGGTTTTTCACAAATCGGCTCAGAGTCCGGCTGGCGCGCGGCTGAAACATCCGTATCCAAGATTGAAGCCAAAAAACGGGGTGTGGAACTTAAGATTGCTGATGCGCAGCAGAAGCAGGAAAACCAGATCAAAGCGATCCGCGGCTTCGTTGCTCAAGGCGTCGACGCTATTTTCATTGCACCTGTCGTGGCGACGGGTTGGGATACGGTTCTTGCTGAGGCCAAGGAAGCCAAAATCCCGGTTATCCTTTTGGATCGTACAATCGAAACGACAAATGACAGTCTTTATCTGACTGCTGTAACGTCTGATACGGTGCATGAAGGAAAGGTGGCCGGTGAATGGCTCGCCAAAACCGTTGCTGGCAAGGACTGCAAGGTTGTTGAACTTCAGGGCACGGTTGGCTCCAGCCCAGCCATCAACCGCAAGAAAGGTTTTGAAGAAGGCATCGCATCTGCCTCCAACATCAAGATCGTCCGAAGCCAGACAGGCGATTTTACCAGGTCCAAAGGTAAGGAAGTAATGGAAGGTTTTCTTAAGGCCGAAAACGGCGGCAAGAATATCTGTGCCCTCTACGCACACAATGACGATATGGCGGTAGGTGCAATTCAGGCCATCAAAGAGGCTGGTTTGAAGCCGGGCAAGGATATCCTCGTCGTATCGGTTGATGCCGTTCCTGATATCTTCAAGGCAATGTCTGAGGGTGAAGCGAATGCGACCGTTGAGCTTACGCCTAATATGGCTGGCCCCGCGTTTGATGCTCTGAAGGCATTCAAGGACAGCGGCAAGGCTCCTGCAAAGTGGATACAAACGGAATCGAAACTGTACACGCAGGCCGACGATCCGAAGAAGGTCTATGAGGAGAAAAAGGGTCTGGGCTACTGATTAAGCCCGTCGTGCCAGTCGCTTTATTTTAAGCGGCTGGCCACTGATCGACATTTGGCTCACCGGAGAGCGCAATGACGGACAAACCCAGTCTTCTGGCCGCTGAACATATTGGCAAGTCATTCATCGGAATGAAAGCACTTGATGATGTCAGTTTTGATGTAAGAGTCGGTGAAATTCATGCGCTTCTTGGTGAAAACGGCGCGGGGAAATCTACCCTTATTAAGGTTTTGACAGGTGTGCATCGACCAGATGCGGGTGTCATCAAACTTGATGGGCAGGCCGTGAACGTGCGTGACACGCAGCATGCCCAGAAACTCGGGATCGGCACTGTCTATCAGGAAGTAAACCTGCTCCCCAATATGTCCGTTGCCGATAATCTCTTCATCGGCCGCCAGCCAATGCGATTTGGTTTTACCGATCGGCGATTAATGGAAAAACGTTCCCGGGAAATATTGGCTCAATACGACCTTGATCTCGATGTTACGTCGGATTTGTCGCGTTATTCAGTCGCCGTCCAACAACTCGTCGCTATCGCGCGTGCTGTCGATATGTCCGGTCGCATTCTCATTCTGGATGAGCCGACAGCCAGCCTTGATAGCCACGAAACCGAGATTCTGTTTGCCATACTACGCCAGCTGAAGGCTCGTGGTCTTGGTATCGTCTTCATTACGCATTTTCTCGACCAGGTCTATAAAATCTGTGATCGGGTTACAGTCCTGCGCAACGGCAAGCTGGCCGGCTGTGCGACGACTGCGGCCTTGCCCAAAATTGAGCTTGTTTCATTGATGCTGGGGCGGACTCTTGCGGTTGTCACGCACAATGTGCGTCGTGACCGACCTACGCCAAAGATAAGGCAATTTTCGTTCAAAGGTCTCGGACGCAGCCGCAGCATAGCGCCGTTCGATCTCGATATCGGCCAGGGAGAAGTAATCGGTATGGCGGGTCTGTTGGGATCGGGCCGCACCGAAACAGCCAAGCTTTTGTTCGGAATCGATGCCGCCGACAAGGGACAGGCATTCATAGAAGGTAAACCAGTTCATATTCGAACGCCGCGGGAAGCTGTCACACTAGGCTTTGCACTGTGTCCGGAAGATCGCAAGTCCGATGGAATTATAGGTGACCTTTCTGTGCGGGAGAATATTTCGCTGGCGCTGCAGGCGCAACGAGGCTGGTTCAACCGGTTGTCGCGCCGTGAGCAGATCGCTTTGGCTGACAAGTTCGTGCGGGCACTCGATATCCGAACCACCGACATTGAAAAGCCGGTCAAACTTTTGTCAGGCGGAAACCAGCAGAAGGTCATTTTGGCTCGCTGGCTCGTCACAAATCCGCGTTTCCTCATTCTCGATGAGCCAACCCGCGGCATTGATGTGGGGGCGCATGCCGAGATCATCACGCTGATCAATCAGCTTTGTGATGACGGCATGGCGCTCCTTGTTATTTCTTCGGAGATTGATGAGATCGTTGCTTACAGCACACGGGTTGTCGTCCTGCGGGACCGCGTGCATCGGGGTGAGCTTTCCGGCGATGACATCACCACTTCAAACATAATGCAGATGATCGCGGCTGATCCGGAAGGAGCCACGACATGAACCGCCTGAATAAAGCTGCGTTGACGAAAGCAGCACCGCAGCTCCTGTCGCTCGCTCTGATCCTTTTTCTCAACTATCTGGCATTTCCCGGGTTTTTTGAAATACGCCTTCAAGACGGTCGACTGTTCGGCAGTCTGATTGACGTTCTAAACCGTGGTGCGCCCGTCATTATTCTTGCGATAGGGATGACCACTGTAATCGCCAGTCGTGGCGTCGACCTCTCCGTTGGAGCTGTTATGGCTGTTTCAGGAGCACTCGCCGCCACAATGACAGTGGCAGGCTACCCCGTGCCTGTCGTTATTCTCGCCGCGCTTGGAGCAGGTTTGTTGTGCGGCTTATGGAACGGCATTCTTGTCGCTTATTTCGATTTGCAGCCAATAGTGGCGACATTGATCCTCATGGTTGCAGGACGCGGTATCGCACAGTTAATTACAGAAGGCTCCATTGTGACCTTCAATGAGCCGGGACTGATCTTCTTCGGAACCGGCTCATTTGCCTGCATTCCCATGCCCATACTGATTGCTGCATTGCTTTTATTCGTGGCGATAGCCGTGGTGCGGCGGACAGCACTTGGATTGTTGGTTGAATCCATCGGTGTCAACAGGAGTGCCAGCAGTTATGCCGGACTGAATAGCAAACTTTTGCTGCTTGTTATCTATAGTTTTTGCGGGTTTTGCGCTGCACTCGCCGGGATCATTATAGCCGCTGATATCCGCGGAGCGGATGCCAATAATGCCGGCCTCTGGCTGGAGTTGGACGCAATTCTGGCGGTCGTTATCGGTGGTACGTCGCTTTTCGGTGGCCGTTTCTCAATTCTGATGTCGGCGCTTGGCGCTATTATTATTCAGGCGATGAACACGGGTATTCTGCTGTCCGGCTTCCCGCCGGAATACAACCTTATCTTGAAAGCCTTGGTCATCATTATGATTTTGCTGGCACAATCGTTTTCATCTCTGGGCGGATGGGCGTTTCTCAAGGCAGAGTTCCGCTTGAGGGGGGCAAAGCGATAATGAGCACACGACTTCTACCGTTCTATGTGACACTACTGATTTGTGCGCTCGCTTTCGCTGCGTGTGTGTTTCAATTCCCGTCAATGCTCTCATTCCGCGTTGCAGGCAATCTGCTAACGGACAATGCATTTCTTGGTATCGCCGCTGTCGGCATGACTTTCATCATTCTTTCCGGTGGCATTGATCTGTCCGTGGGGTCAGTGATCGCTTTTACAGGCGTGCTGCTCGCAGTCCTCATTACGCATTATGGCGTTCATCCGCTGATTGCTTTTGCAATCGCGCTGTCGATAACCACAGCCTTCGGCGCAGGTATGGGTGCGATTATCCACTATCTCGAAGTGCCTGCCTTTATCGTAACATTGGCGGGGATGTTTCTGGCGCGCGGCATGTGCTTTGTGATGACAACGGATTCAATACCGATTGATCACGAATTCTATACGGCCTTGCAGGGGCTTTTTTATCGACTTCCTGGCGGTGGCAGACTGACCTTCATTGGCTGCCTTATGATCCTCGTATTCATCGCTGGCATCGTGATGGCGCATTTCAGCAAGTTTGGTTCTTATATTTACGCGGTCGGTGGCAACCGGACATCGGCTGAACTGATGGGTGTACCGGTGGCCAGAACCACGATTGGAATTTATGCGATGTCGGGCTTCCTCTCGGGGCTCGCAGGTATTGTTTTTTCCCTTTACACCTCTGCCGGCTATTCTCTGGCAGCTGTCGGCGTCGAGCTTGATACCATTGCTGCCGTTGTCATCGGGGGAACGTTGCTGACAGGAGGGGTCGGCTATGTCGCGGGTACTTTCATCGGTGTGATTATCCAAGGTATTATTCAAACCTACATCGTCTTCGATGGTACATTGTCCAGCTGGTGGACAAAGATTGTTGTCGGTGTCCTGCTTTTCTCGTTCATTGCCATGCAGCGTATATTGGTGTTCCTATCGTCGAAAAGAACAACGGCTATCGGTGGGGGATGAATTGCCACGCAACGACCTTTCAAACTATGATTTTCGCACAGCTGGTTATTCGCATACCCATCATGGTCATGTCATGCGTGCGCTTGGCTTGCGCATTATCAACGGTGATTATGCTGAAAACAGTATTTTGCCCGGTGATGCAGAATTGTTCGAAAAGTTCGGCGTGTCCAGAACTGTGGTACGCGAGGCCCTCAAGACATTGGCAGCCAAGGGGTTAATTCAGCCTCGAGCCAAGATTGGCACGCGTGTACTGGAGCGTTCCCATTGGAATCTGTTCGACCCGGACATTCTGGTCTGGCATTTCGAAGCAGGTCCCACTCCGCAGTTCCTTTCAAGCCTTCTTGAAATGCGGTTGGCACTGGAGCCAGAAGCCGCAGGTCTCGCCGCCCTGCGCAGAACCGATGTACAATTGGAAAATCTCTATCATTGGGTTGAGAAAATGGGAGAGGCAGGCCAATCGGCATCCAGCTTTGTTGATAGCGATCTTCAGTTTCATATCGCGATTGCTGATGCATCCCATAATCCATTCATGCGCTCGATCAGCGCGCTCATCGAAGTGGCTTTAGTGACTACATTCACGATCAGCTCGCCAATACCCAATCCCGAGAAACACAGCTATTCGGTCGCACGGCATAGAGCCATTGCCGACGCGATCAAGGATCGCAATGTTGGAGCTGCAAAGGACGCCATGCGCGGTGTCATTGACGATGGTGCGGAACGCGTGCTGGCCGCGACAAAGAGCGAAACGCACTAGTGGTCAAAGGGGCATGAAGCAGTTACCGAAACAAGCACCTTAAGAAGCTTAGTCGTTTGCACATCACAAACGGCCTACCAGCTCTCGGATCGTTCGCATCAAAGCGGTCGGCTATGCCGAGTGTAGGATGCTGCCGTATTTTAGGCACCCATCAAAACGGCACATGAGCAATGTTTACAAGAAAAGTAATCAGCCATTCAGCCCGACCAGGTGCCAATCAACATGTGCAAAAATCGCTCGGCAGCCGGTGACAGCGTTCCTGCGCGCCGTCTCACGATACCGATGGTTCGCGAAATCTCTGGGTTACGGATTGGCCGGGTTACGAGAAATGGATGATCCTCCTGTGGCGTTGCCAGTTTGGGCAATACGGAAATACCCAAACCTGCTTCGACCAGGCCAAGCGACGTCGATAGATGTGTCACCTCATAAAACCAGCGAAGTTTGAGGTTTGATTTTGCCAACGCTGCGTCCAAAAGGGTTCGATTACCACTGGATCGGTGAACGGTAATGAGCGGGTAAGGTGTTAGATCTTGCCAACCTAGTTCGATTTTTGCTGCGAGCGGATGATCCTTACGCACCGCAAGCACAAAGGGATCCTCAATCAGCCTGTCAAATGTGAGATCTGGATCTGCTGCTCCCATAATGTTGATGCCGAATTCCACTTCGCCGCGCGCAACCGCTAAAAGCCCGTCGGTCGCAGGAAGATCAAGAATACGGAAGCGGATATTGGGATACTCGGCATTAAACTGCTTGATCACTGTGGGCAAAAAATAGAAGGCAGCAGTAGGCAGGCAGGCAATTGTCACGAGACCGCTGCGCTGGGCTCCAATGTCCCGCACGGCAAAAAGCGAGCCGTCAAATTCCTCCAGCATGCGTTGAACGAGCGGAATGAGCTCACTCCCCACCGCCGTTGCCGATACATGGCGCGTCGTCCTTTCCAGAAGTGGCGCACCGATTGTTGCCTCGAGCTTCTGTATGCGTCGGCTTAAGGCCGGTTGCGACAGATTCAGTGCCTCTGCGGCCCGGTGAAAGCTCTCGAGCTCCACCACGAAGAGAAACGCCCGCAGGTCCAGGATCTCACAATTAATGCTCATTACACATCAATCCTTGTAAACTTTGCATTTCACATATCAATGATTTTTCTGCAAAGTGCAAGAAACCAATAGATTGTTCTGCTACACGCATGAATTGAAGAGCAATGCGCCATGAATGACCTCATTCGTATACCCTGTGTCCTCATGAGGGGCGGCACGTCCAAAGGGCCGTTTTTTCTTGCATCGGACATTCCTTCCGATCCGCATCAACGCGATCAGATTCTGCTGTCAGTGATGGGTTCCGGCCATCCACTGCAAATCGATGGCATTGGCGGCGGCAACCCTGTAACGAGCAAGGTTGCCATAGTCGGCCCGGCAACGGTATCCGGTGCAGACGTAGATTATCTTTTCGCCCAAGTCCGCATTGACCAGCAAATGGTCGACACGTCCCCCAATTGCGGCAACATGCTTGCGGCTGTCGGCCCCTTTGCCATCGAAGCCGGTCTCGTCAGGGCGACCGGACCGGTAACACGTGTGCGGATACACAATGTCAATACCGGTAAGCTCATTGAGGCGGAGGTACCGACCCCCGACGGATGTGTGGCCTATCTGGGTGACGCATCCATTGACGGGGTGCCTGGATACGCAGCGCCAATTGCACTGACATTCATGGATGCTGCCGGAGCACGGACAGGCAGATTGTTTCCAACAGGCCATCCTCGCGAAATCATCGATGGTATCGACGTCACCTGTATCGATTGTGCCATGCCCATGATGATACTCGAGGCGACGGCTATCGGGGCAACCGGGTATGAGACAGCAGCTGAACTCAATGCCAACCGCGCTCTGCTGGAGCGGCTGGAAAATTTGCGGCTCCAGGCCGGCCAGCGCATGGGGATGGGTGATGTGCAAACACAGGTCACGCCCAAACCGGTCCTTATCTCGAAGCCCAAAGCGGGCGGTGATCTGCATGTGCGTTATTTCATGCCGCACCAGTGTCATCCCTCACTTGCAACAACGGGGGCCGTCGGCATCGCTACAGCCTGCATCAGCGATGGCACTGTGGCATCACGTCTGATCGGTGGGCGCAAACTTCCGATCAATCTGGTTCTTGAACATCCAAGCGGCAGTCTGGAGGTAAAGCTGGAATCCCGGAATGGGAAAACGGCTGCCGGTATTCTTCGGACTGCGCGCCGCCTGTTTGAGGGCCAAGTCTTTGCCAAACCCGTAGCGCAAATGGTTTGCGCAGCATAATTGAACGCGGTTGCCGGGAGGGCATCGCACATCTGGGAGGAAATACCATGCGTAAACTTATACTCGCTCTAGCGGCGACTGCTGGATTTACAGGGTCAGCGTTTGCCGAGCCTGTCCGCATCAGCGTCGGCTCTTACAATCTCAACAATCTGCCATTTCCGGTAGCATCCGGCTTGGGCCTTTACGAAAAGGAGGGGCTTGAAGTCACCGTCGAGAATTTTGCCTCAGGCGGCTCCAAAACGCTGCAGGCGCTTGTGGCCGGCTCTACAGATATAGCCGTCGGCTTCTACGATCATACAATCCAGATGCAAGCACAAAAGAAAGACGTCGTTGGTATTGTGCTGCTGGCGCGCAATTCGGGTCTGGTGCTTGCAGGCGGCAAGAATTCGACATTCGACCCGGCAAAACCTGAAACCATCAAGGGTGCAAAGATCGGCATCACTGCGCCTGGCTCCTCGTCGGATTTCTTCGTTCGGTATTATCTGCAGCGCCACAAGCTTTCGGCCAACGACGTCTCGCTCATTGGCGTCGGTTCCGGCTCGGCTGCCGTTGCTGCCCTCGAACAGGGAAAGGTTGACCTGCTGGTCAATTATGATCCTGCAGCCACCTTCATTGAAGCCAAAGGTGTTGGCAAGATCCTGATCGACGCGCGTAGCGACGACGGTGCCAAGGAAATTTACGGCGGCATTTATCCAACCTCCGTTCTCTATGCTACACAGTCCTATATCGACAAGCATCCCGAAACGATCCAGAAGGTTGTCAATGCGACCGTCAAGGCACTGGAGTGGATGAACAAAAGTGCACCTGAAGAAATCGTTCAAAAGCTGCCTGAAGCGTTCATTTCCGGTGATAAGGAAACCTACATAAAAGCCGTGGCGAACGCCAAGCCGATCTTCTCCACCGATGGGCGCTTCAACGATATCGAAGTTGAAACCCCGTTGGCTGTTCTCAAAAGCTTCAATGACAAGGTGGCCGCAACGGAGATCGACCTGAAGAAGACTTACACCAACAATTTCGTCGATAAAGCGCCCCACGACGGCACGAACTAAGGGAGAGAACAATGGCCTTGGCGATGTTAAAGCCGGATGTGCAGGCAACTATTCCGCAACCACGAAAAGCGATGGTATCCATTGATTCCCTGACGATGTCCTTTGGTACATTTGTTGCGGTAGAGAACGTCAATCTGACAATAGCTGATGGGGAGTTCCTCGCCATCGTTGGGCCTACGGGATGTGGCAAAAGCACGATACTGAATGCGATTGCCGGACTGCTCAAGCCATCCAACGGCCGTGTTTCGATCGATGACAAACAAGTATCGGGCATTCAGAACGATATCGGATATTTGTTTCAACAGAATGCCCTGTTGCCGTGGAAAACCGCCATCGAAAATGTGGAACTCGGGCTTTTGTTCAAAGGGGTTGCGACAGCAGAGCGTCGCGAACGATCTTTGATGTGGCTTGCCAAAGTTGGCCTGAAAGGCTTCGAACATCGATACCCGCACCAACTTTCGGGCGGTCAAAGAAAGCGCGTGCAGATGGCGCAGGCTTTGATCAGCGGCCCAAAGGTCATTCTGATGGACGAGCCATTTTCGGCGCTTGATATCCATACCCGGCATTTGATGCAGAACGAGCTCTTGCGCCTGTGGCAGGAGGAGCGCCGCGCTGTGGTGATGATCACGCATGATTTGGAAGAAGCTATAGCACTCGGTGACCGGGTGGCAGTGCTTGCCGCGGGACCCCGCAGCCGCGTCATCAACAGTTTCGACGTCGATCTCGAACGACCTCGCGACGTTGCCGAAATCAAATTGGATCCACGCTTCATGGATCTCTACCGTAACATCTGGGCGTCGCTACGCGGCGAAGTGGAGAAGAGCTATGAACGTCGCGACTGAACGTTTTATTCAACTGGGCTTGCTTGTTGCCATTCTTGGCGGCTGGCAGATCGGAGTATCGACCGGCGTCATCGACGTATTCTTTTTCCCGGCACCCATAGACATCTTCAACCAAATCATTAGTTGGGTCATTGATCCCAATTTTTATCGTCATGTGACGATCACGTTAACCGAGACCGTACTGGGTTATGCTATCGGAACAGGTCTGGGCGTGGCCGCAGGTGTGTGGCTTGGCCTTAGCCGCAGCGCCGCGCGTATTCTGGATCCCTTCATCAAAGGGCTCAATGCTATCCCTCGCGTTGTGCTTGCACCGATCTTTGTTCTTTGGCTGGGACTCGGCCTTTGGTCCAAGGTTGCACTTGCCGTAACGCTTGTCTTCTTCATCACATTTTTCAATGCGATGCAGGGAGTGCGTGAAGTCAACCCGGTGGTATTGGCCAATGCACGTATTCTCGGTGCGAAACGGTCCGAACTTCTGCGCCACGTTTATTTCCCGGCAGCAGCAAGTTGGATTCTGTCTTCTTTGCGCACCTCTGTTGGTTTTGCGGTCGTCGGGGCCATTATTGGTGAATATCTGGGTGCGTCTGCGGGCCTCGGCTATCTGATTGCCCAAGCCGAAGGCAATTTCGATGCCGTGGGTGTCTTCGCCGGCATTATCATTCTGGCCATCTTCGTCCTCGTAATCGATCGCGTCCTTGATATGGTGGAAAGCCGCCTGATCAAATGGCGTCCCAATGCCTCTGAAGAGAGAGCAACATGATACGAACGAAGACTGTGTGGGTGGATATGTCTGCGTCAGGCGGTCATACCTCTGGAAGTGTCCAGAATTACAGTAGGTTGCGTTGCAAATGTTTCATCAATGGTGACTGTGCCATTGATGAAAAGCTTTCAACAGATCCCTTTCAAGAGGCAGCCCAGAGAAGCTGTGGAATATGATCGCACAGTCCTATCGGCCTATTAACGTTCAAGGCGACGTCTCCCGCGTCGCGCCATGCGTCCCTGAATAGGTCCCCTACTCCACCGATAGAGGCCTACGCATAAATCACAGTGGCATCAGAATGCGTTGCATCTGGTTGAAGTTGGGGGCTCTAGGCGCGCCAAGAGTTATCGTCGGTCAGATGACCGAATGACGGCCTTCAGGAGCAAAGAACGTTGGCACGGATGGCTGGGATGGGGGCGCAAAGCAGGCATCGCATCAGCACACGTGCTTAGGTTCTTGAACCTCAACATGCTTAGACAGTTTGTACAAAAATGCTGATATACCACGCGAATTGTGCCAAACGTTCCGGAACACATTTCCCCTCACAGTACAAAGCGGTCTGTGGATAATCATTTCGATACAAGACTTTAATGGGAATTGTAGACATCTGCGCTACAATCGAAAATGGGTGAAAATCGCTTATTATCGGCATTGTCAAAGGAAGCTTACTTATAGCCTTTATGGCATTTCTGTTGTGTTAGCTTTTCAAAGGATTTCTGTAATGCGGAAGAGTTGGAAAACGTGTCGACCTTCTGTTGTCCTCTTGTGCCAATTCTCCCCCAGTTGCGCACGAGCGATATCTCACCAAAAAGGGTTGGCTGCATGATCAGGCTATAATAGCGCGCCATGTTGCGATCGGGATCACAACGCGTGACATGGAATGATTGGGGGCTGTCAGACATGCCCTCCAGGATCCTGCTTTCAGAAGCAATCGTCCAATGATAAATTTGAATCTGTTGAGCTTCATCGATTCAAATCTTTGATGAGAATGTCGCGCTGCGAAGCAACTATCGGCAAGTTAAACCGAACGATTTCTGACCACGGGTGAGTGCGGACAATGCTAATAAATCTGGATCATTCCCGCCATTTGATAGTTGTCATAACCTTCTTAGCATTGTGGAATAGCTCGGCGGGGAGGCCCTGCTGGCCATCATAAACAAAGTCGATATTGGCAACAGAGCCTTAGTCGCGCGATCTCCTCACACTTGCCAATTAATATGGCCGGTGTAATGGTCCGCGGGTCAAAGCCACAGGGTAAAAGCATGAAACTTTCATCTCGAATGATTAAAGACTATCCAAATTTATCAAAATGGATATCCGAAAATATTCCGAAGACAAAGTATAACACAAAGATATTCAAGGCGTTCATGCGGCACTCTCAGCTAAGCGAGGCAGCCGCCAACTCCGCTCTGACACTCGGCAGCCTGCCGACGATAGACTGTCGGGCTATGGTTCAAACACCCCAGAAACGAAAACCTGGCCACATGTTAAACGGCCAGTTTGATCATAGGTACAAGAATACCGTTTTTATCGCATTGAGTGTTTGTGACAGTATCGAGAAGTCGGGCATATATGAAGACCCCGAAACAATGCGCCTTATGATTGAACGCACGGTTCTACATGAGATGGTTCATTGGGGAGATCTCAAGGATGGCACGTCTCTTCCGGGGGAAGCAGGTCGTGAATTCGAGAAGGAAGCATATGGAGGACGGTTAGTCCCCATATTTTGACCCTGCGAGTGGCACATTGATGCCGTCGGGATATCGCGCGTCGCGTACCTCGTCTGGTCTTTCAAATCCAAAATCGCATATGTGGAACGGCCCCGTTTGCAAGGCTTTTTTTCATGCGTTCACCCGGTTGGACGGTGCAGTCATATGTCCGGCCTATTTATGGATCGTTAGCCCACTGGCCACGATGATATCCGCGAAGCAAATCGCCTGATCACGTTCTCGCGCTAAAATGCGCCTGCGATTTTACGGTCTGATTTGCGTCGGGATGCTGTCCCTCTGGGTTCATCACGTTTCAAGCACCTTGCCCTTTTTCCCGGTGAATTTGCACCGGAAAGCCTATTGCCGAGTTCTATTCACCGGCGTCGCTATGAGTGGTGTGCGATAGATCCCACCCTTAACCAGAAGAGCCCAGATGATGCGCGCGATCCTGTTGGCCAAGGCAACAGCCACAACCTTGAAGGGTCGGCGCTGCAAGAGTGCAACAATCCATTGCGGCATCTTAAAACCAGTACGGGCAAGTTTGAGGACTGCTGTCGCGCCAAGAACAAGCAACGTTCGTAATTGCTGGTTTCCTCGTTTGGAGATGGATCCAATTCGTTCCTTTCCTCCACTGGAATGGGCGCGAGGTGTTAACCCAATCCATGCAGCAAAATCACGACCAGTCCGGAAACCAGCAGGATCGGGCACTGCTGACCGCACTGTTGCGGCGATGATTGGACCAACACCAGGAATGCTGATCAATCGACGAGCAGCTTCGTCGGCTTTCACACTGGTAAGGATTTCCTTGTCCAGCCTTTCGATACTATCCGCCAGTAATTCGATCTGTTCAGCTATTTCCATCAGCGCCATGCGTGCGGCATCTGGCAATCGATTATCAGTTGCATCACGTACGATGGCTGAGAGCTTGGCGATGCTGGTCATCCCTGTGGCTGCTACAATTCCAACTTCAGCCAGATGTGATCTCAAGGCATTGACGGCTTGAGTGCGTTGGCGGATCAGCAATTCGCGGGTCTTCAACACCATGCCCGCCGCTTGCTCGTCCTCTGCCTTGATCGGAACGAAGCGCATGGTGGGGCGGGTCACTGCCTCACAAATCGCTTCTGCGTCCGCCGCATCGGTCTTGTTGCGCTTAACGTATGCCTTGACATACGCCGGCGGCATTAACCGAACATCGTGACCCAATTCTTGCAACTGTCGTGCCCAATAATTGGCGCTGGCACACGCTTCTATCCCGACGAGACAAGGCGATAGTTTCTTGAAGAACGGCAGCACCTGCGAGCGCCGCAACGTTCGGCGCTCAATCACTTTTCCATCGCCAGCAATGGCATGTACCTGAAAAATCGACTTGGCTAAATCCAGCCCGACTGTGGTAATCATGGAACGGTCCTTTCTTATCTCCCGTTGCAAACGGCAACCTTAGGCACTTTTGATGCCGTTCGGGAGGGGCCGTTCCACATCATCACGTTCGGGCCTATTGGTGTTGAGGTTCACCAGCTCCTAATGTGCTCAAGCCCAGTCAAATGCGGGCTCGAAAGAAAGCAAAGTGCAAGGGCAGTAGACATTTACGCAATTCTCTGAGTTCCATAAATTCCGTACTGCGATCCGTGGCATCGGATTTGGCGAAGCCTTTTGTCAATTGCATGGCTTTCGGTTCGTACCCGTTCAAGGCGTTAGCAATTGGACTGTGCCAACATGGCTCGTCCGGTTTCAGTCTTGCTCAAAGAACAGTTGCCCTTCGGCAACCGACCTCACGCCAACTGCCGATAGGTAGTGGTGCCGATTCCAAAAGCTGTTATCTCATTTCAATGGGATCAGGCCGGCGTTCGTCGGTTTGAAGCCACAGGCGTCGAAATAAAACGGCCTGAGATGTGGATCGAAGTCTACATGCAGCCACTCGCAGTCGGTCCGCCTTGCATGGGCGACAGCCTCTTCGATCAGGGCCTTCGCAATACCCTGGCGTTGGAAAGCGGGATCGACCATGGTGTCCAGAATAAAAGCATGCACTCCCCCATCCCACGCCACGTTCACGAACCCGACCAACCTTGCGGATCGACGAATGCAAACCCATCCGAGACTGAAGTGATTGACTTGGGCCCACCAGTCGTCCGCCGACGCCCGGTGTTCAAAGCATTTCGCGTGGAGAGCGTTGACCTCCGCGTTCTCGAAGGCTCCGCGCCATTCAGCAATTCCCGAATTGAGAGATGAAGGAAAAGGCATACTCACCCTTAGATCGTCGCCGTTGTTCAGGCAAGGTCCGCATCCATCCAATATTGCCTTAACGAAGACAGTCCACTTTCCACCTCAAACCAGACAGCCAGATCCCGTACGCAGAACGGCAGCTTTAAGGAAATGTCGTAGCTTGGTTTAACGACCGGATGCGTGCGCAAAGTGGCCAATGATTGTTTGGTCTCCCTAGTCCTCATTATTGCGAACGATCACGGCCATATCGGAATAGATATCCAGCGAACTATTTCAGCGGCAGAAACAGGTCTGTAATCACCTCATATGCTGATGCCTCTGGAATGAACGACAGCCGGCGTTGACAATAGATCGGGAAATCACGTGCTTCTTCGCCGCTGGCCGGAAGCCAATCCCGATAAAGGTAGAACGCAGCAGGCTCCAGATTGTTGGTATTGCCTGGATAACGCAATACCGCGCAACGTCCGCCAGGAATTTCGCCGGCCTTCATGCGCTCATGGTTCGCCTCAATCGGCCGATCAGTACTGATACATAGATCCATGCTATAATCGGCAGCGATCGCAGGCTCTCTTTCGGAGCGGAAGACCATGAACGTAGAACTTGTCTCCGGCGATAAGCCGTTTGCCTTGCTCCAGGCCCTGAAGCGCTTGAATGTCTCCGCAAGTCCTGCCCGGTCACCCCGATGCTGCATGATAGCCACCGGCGTTGCAGGGACATCTCTTATAGTTACGTCATCGTGGTCAAAGATTATATGCATGAACTTATTCCTTGCGTTGTCGATCGGCCCGAAGGCCACAAGCCACGTTGCCCAATCGGGAGATTTACGGAATGACGACGGCGATTGTCCTAACCGTTGCCGAAATGCGCGGGCGAAGGCATCCGGTGCTTCGTAACCAGCATCCATAGCGATGTCGGTGACGCTCTGTCCGTCTCTGCAGGCAAGCCCGTGTGACGCACGCTTCATACGCGAGAGCTGGATATAGCGGTGCATGGACAATCCAAAGGTTGCCATGAATTGCCGCTGGAAATGGAACTTCGAGAATGCCGCGATGCGGCTCACAGTTTCCAGATCCAGATCGTCATCAAGGTGTTCATCTATATGGGTTAGCACCCGCTGCATTCGGGCACGGTAGTTTTTAAGCGCTATCTTCATCGTCTCTTTCTTCGTGACGACATCAGTTACACCTTTCCGTGCATTTTGCGCTCGACCGATCTTGCGATTTTGGGTCTGTGAACTTTGCAGAAGTACGGATAACGCGCTTTGTTTGTTCGAGACGCCTGCGCGGCACTTGTACATTCGAACATTTCATTCGAGAGGGATTGTTGAGTTTATCGCCCACCTGACGTTCATTGAACCGGCACTGGGGCTGCGGTCTGGCTACAGGAGACAGCCCCAAAATCGATCCTCGCAAAGGTATCGCGGCAATACGGAGCAATGTTGAAAATTTACTTGGGTATCCGAATTCCCGGGGGCGAATACGAAGCGATGTTTGATCTGAAAAGTGCTCATTTTGCTGGAGCTGCTCTCACGATCAAATCAGTCTCATGGTCAGCAGGATAGAGCATTTCAAGCGCGATTTCCGAGATCGTGATATCCACTGGCGTGCCGAAGACAGTGACCGTGCTGAAGAATGACAGAAGGCCTAGTCTTGTCTGGATACGCAACGGGATCGCGAATGCGGAAGCGTGATGTGAATGAGCCGGTTTCCCGGATGATCCATGCAATGCCTCGGCTTCCTTCAGCAGGTCACACAGTCGTGGGTCGGCGGTCAGTTCGACTTCGCGTCGCAATCTTGTCAGAAGATGATCGGCCCAGTCGTCGAGATTGAATATTCGCGGTGCAAGACCATCGGGATGGAGCGATAGACGCATAACGTTGACGGGAGGCTCCAGCAACTCGGCACTGACCCCCTCATATAACTCCTGAAGAGCGGCATTTGACGCCACCACATTCCAATGCCGATCAATTGCAAATGCGGGAAAGGGCTTATGCGCCTCGATAGTGCGTCCGATAGCGGACAGTAAAGGCTGGATCGAAGGATCGTGAAGCGGCGTTTCATGAAAGACAGGCGCAAAGCCCGCTGCAATCAACCAGACATTCCGTTCGCGCAAAGGAATATCCAGTTCCTCCGCCAGGCGCAGCACCAGACCACGGCTCGGCGCTGCACGGCCCAATTCCAGGAAGCCCAGATGGCGCACAGATACGCTGACCTGCAATGCGAGGGCCAGTTGCGAAAGCCTGCGCCGTCGGCGCCATTCGCAAAGTTGTTTCCCGAAGCTTACGGTCGCTTGTAGCATCTCTATCTGTACTTCCAATGATTGGGCGTGTAATTATCTGTCGCGAATATGAGATAAAGAATAACGCGCAAAGATCGTCGTGAAAACTACCTTCCAGGTAGCTGACTTGATGGTCTGCATTGTCTCATTATCGGCTGACCACGCAACTTCGGCGAAGAGAAAGCGATATGATGACGGATTTTGAGAAATTGGCGAACAGATATGTGGCCGTCTGGAACGAGCCGGACCAGATGAAGCGCCGTAACGGCATCGAGAGGCTATGGGTGCAGGACGGCTTGCATTTCACGCCGACCCGAGATGTCAAAGGCTATGATAGATTGGAAGCCCGAATTGAGGAGTCCCATAACAAATTCGTTCGAGAGCAGGGATTTGTCTTCCAGGTCGCGGGCGAGCCGCTGGGCCATCACGACGTCGTCAAGTTCCATTGGGTGATGGTTGACCCAAAATCGGATACCATCAACGCCGTTGGCTCCGACGTCCTGCTTCTGGATGAAAGCGGTCTCATCATTTCCGACTATCAGTTCACCGAGCCGCTCACGCGCGCCTGAAGAGGAGGGGCCCATGTCCGTCACTTATGTCATTACGTTCGATGTCGTCGCTCAACAACGATCGCGCTTCCTTTCGCTTCTTGAGGGCGTGCTAGACGCAATGCGATCTGAACCCATGTTCCATGAAGCCGTTCTCCACAGCGATCCGGCATCGGATTGCCGTTTCATGCTCTATGAGACATGGGAAAATCACGACGACGTGCTGAACGTGCAGCTACAGCGGCCCTACCGGCTGGCGTGGCACGAAGCATTACCCGAATTGCTTGAGAAAGACCGCGACATTTCGATATGGAAACCTGTCCGCTCGGATCGTTTACAGCAATAACCACGATCGCGTGATCACTGGGATTGCGGGAAAGAGAACAACTACGGACTTTATATCACTAATCGAGAATACCGAAGATTTCCAGGTAGGCCTTCCAGTTTATCTGCTGCCCGCACTAAACAGGGAGTGAAGATACAGCCCTGTTGTGGAGAATGAATGCTCGTACAGTAGGGGATGCTTCGGTTTTCCTATGGGCAACTGCAAGTTCCGAGGTTGTCTTGTTATCAATGATTGGTATGTAGCGAATGCCGGGCAAGTGAAGGCAATCAAGCGATTTGGGTACGAGGGCTATTCCAAGTCCGACAGCAACCATACTGGCTATAGTAAGAAAATCGCGTCCGTTGGGATTGATCACCGGCTGAAACCCGGCTTCGTTACAGGCCAAAATTGTGTTCCTGTGGAATCCAACATCTGGCGATTGTCGAGGCGCTATGAAGGTGTGCTTTGACAGTCCAATGAGGTCGATGTTCGTGCTTGACGCCAAGGGGTGCGTGTCCGGCAATGCGACAACGAGTGGCTCTCTCAATATAACGCTCGTCGTGATGCCGGAAGGGATTGGGGCCGGCGGCCTGATGTAGCTGAAATCCAACGTTCCATCTGCAAGTTCGGTGAGTTGCTGTAGCATCTCCATCTCGACCAATTGCAATTCCACGTCGGGATAAGCCTGCCTAAAACCGTTGATGGTTGCGATCAGCACGCCGCAATGGGCGGCAGAAGCGACATAGCCGATTGAAATTCTGCCCGTCTCACCGCGCCCGACGCGCTTCAATGCGGCGAGGGTGGCATCCGCTTGCGCCAGAACCTTTTTTGCTTCCTCAAAGAGCAGTTGGCCGGAGGCTGTCAGCCGCACCGAGCGGCGGCTCCTGTCGAGCAGCGGCACGCCCACAATCGATTCAAGATTTATGATCTGCTGGCTTAGACCGGGCTGCGCTATTCCAAGCCGCGCCGCTGCACGCTCGAAATTGTGCTCTTCCACCAGAGCCACGAAATACCGCAGATGTCTAAGCTCAAAACTACCGGCGCGCGTGGTGTGGATCGTGCTCATGTCACCCATTCGAATTAGAATAATTACAACCTATGAACTCGTCTGTTTTTCATAAGTATGACTTCTGAAAATACCCGGCGTCACTTATTGGATCAAGCGGCAATCCTTATTTATAAAGATGAGATATTTAATCAAGATTTATCCTGCGTTCGATCTTGTGATCGCGGGATAGCCGAATATAAGGCGTTAAGGTGGGTATGGGGTCGAAGTTGAAATTGTTGCGGGCAACGAGGGTAGTGCTTGCGGGGTGTGTCGTGTTTCCGTTTACGTCGCCTGTATACGCGCAGGAGGCGGGTAATGCGATTGTCCTTGACCCAATCATAATCAAAGCGAACGAGGACAATCCGACAGGTCCCGTCGATGGCTACGTGGCGCCAACGACTGTAACGGGGTCAAAAACATCAACACCGCTGATCGAGATTCCGCAGGCGGTAAGCGTGATCACGCGCAAACAGCTGGATGATCGCGGCGTGCAGGGTGTCAGCGAGGCGCTGAATTATACGGCGGGTGTTTTCAGTGAGCCCTTTGGCGGCGATCCCAGATTCTCTGACCCGATTATCCGAGGTTTTTCCGCCGAGCAGAATATCTACCTCAACAGCTTCCGTTTCATTCGCGATTTCGGCGCTTTGGCGTTCGAGCCCTATGGGATGGAGCGTATCGAGGTTCTCAAAGGTCCGGCATCGGTGCTTTACGGACAGGCTGTACCGGGCGGGATTGTCAATCTTATTGCCAAGCGCCCGACTTTTACGGAGTTTCGCGATTTCAGCACCGAGGTCGGAAGCAACCAGCGCTATGTGGGCAAGTTTGATATTGGCGGTGTTGTCAACGAGGACGTATCGTATCGGCTGACTGGACTTGGTCGTCTGGCGAATACGCAGCAGGATTATGTGGAAGACAATCGCGTCTACATTGCGCCGGCCATTACCTGGTCTCCCGACGCCGATACGTCGCTAACGGTGCTTGCCAGCCTGCAATACGATAAAGGCAATTCCCCGCTTGGACTGCCACAGGCGGGAACGCTTGATCCAAATCCCTATGGCGGAAAAATATCGAGAAGCACCTATATTGGCGAGCCTGATTTTGATCGCTCGAAAAGTCTGACGATGACTTTGGGCTATGAATTCCGTCACCGTTTCAACGAGACGTGGGAATTCAGACAGAATGCCCAATATGTGAATGTCGACTTCGATTATCAGAATGTCTATTTTTCATCGCTTCGGCCTGACTATCATACCGTGAATCGCAGTGCTTCCTTTCAGGAAGAGGATATTTCCAGCTTCGGCGTCGATAATCAGCTCGAAGCAACATTCGACACCGGCCCGCTTGAACACAAGCTTTTGTTCGGGCTCGATTATCGTGATCACAAGCAATATCGCTCGTCTAATTTCTCGACCGGGCAGACCCCGATTGATGTTTACGATCCCGTTTATGGCGCAACCATCAGATACAATCCCGCCTCAACGACAATCTCCAATGACAGGCTGCGGCAAACGGGTCTTTATGCGCAGGACCAGTTGAAGTTTGACAAACTGACAGTGACTTTAGGGCTTCGTCAGGACTGGTCCAACATCACGGATACGCTTGGCGACTATCAGGCGGATGATTCCGCCGTCAGTGGCCGGGCTGGCGCGGTCTATCTGTTTGACAATGGCCTTGCGCCCTATGTCAGCTATTCAACCTCGTTCGACCCGCAAGTAGGGCGCACCACCGCTGGTGATCCCTACAAGCCATCGGAAGGCGAGCAGTTTGAACTGGGCGTGAAGTATCAGCCAACCGGCCATGACAGTTTTATCACCGCCAGCTATTATGACCTTACACGAACCAATGTTGTTGTGAATCAAGCAGGTCTTGTCGGGGGGAACCTGCAACGGGTAACGACCCAGTCCGGCGAGGTTCGCTCGCGTGGATTTGAGCTTGAAGGTGTCGCAAGCCTGAAGCAGGGGTTGGATCTGACCGGAAGCTACACCTATACGAGTGCTGATATAGTGGAGGGTACAGATACCGTGACACGCGGTGTCATTACGGCCACGACCACCGGCAACACTCCGGCCAATATACCCGAGCATATGGCCAGCCTGTGGTTGAACTATGCGTTCCAACCGGACACCGCCCTTGATGGTTTTTCGATTGGCGGCGGCGTTCGCTATATCGGCAAGCGCTATGGCAATGATGCGAACACTATCAATCTGCCATCTGCAACATTGTTTGATGCCGCCATTCGCTACAAGAAGGGGGATTTCAAAGCGGCGCTAAACGTGAACAATATCGCGGATAATGATTATGTCGCCAGCTGCAGCTTTGGATGCACCTATGGCGAGGGGCGCAGTGTGATTGGTAGCTTGAGCTATAGTTGGTGAAAAAGCCTTTGGGAATGCTGCCATGATATCGCGCCGGAAAGCGCTTGGCCTTCTTGCGGCATTCAGTCTGGTTCCCGGCATTTCGCGGGCTCAGGGCAAACGCATTGCTGCCATTGATTGGGCGATGCTGGAAACGGCACTCGCGCTTGGTGCGTCTGTTGTTGCGGCAACCGAATTGAAGCAGTTCCGCAAGGAAGCCATCGAACCATCGCTTCCGCCTGATATTACGGATCTGGGTCTGCGCGGATCACCCAATTTTGAGCTTTTGCGGTTAATGACCCCGGATATTATTCTGAGTTCTCCCTTCTATGCGCGCAATCAATCCAAGTTTGCGGAGATAGGTCAGGTCATTTCCTTGCCATTCTACGTTAAAGGCGAACCTCCCTTCGAAAAGGCTCTCGCTGCTGTCGCGTCGCTGGGAAAAATACTTGGTGTAGAGGCGAGGGCCGAGACGCTGCTTGCCGAGACGAACGCTGCGATCGATCGATATCAGACTGATCTTGCGCGGTTCGCACTGCGTCCGACCTATCTGATCAATATTGGTGATGCCCGTCATTTTCGTGCCTTCGGTGCGGACAGCATGTTTGGTGACGTTCTTGTGCGTCTGGGGCTGGCCAATGCATGGATGGAGCGATCCCAGTTCAGTTTTGCGGCTCCCGTGCCGATAGAGAGGTTGGCAGAAGTTCCCGAAGCCCGTATTCTCATCGTCTCCGACATTCCGGTGGAAGCAAGGGAAGCCTTGAAAAACAGTATTCTGTGGAATGCCCTGCCGGCCGTGAAAAACCGGCGTGTGGTGCAATTGGACAATGTGAACCCTCACGGCGGAGTACCGGCTGCAATGCGTTTTGCGCGCTTGTTTCATGTGGCGCTGACACAGCACCCGGACGCGCTATGAGTTACGCCACGCAACGCATTCGCCGCCGCCTCCTGTGGTCCGTAACGGGTTGCACGGCCGCTTTATTGTGCCTTTACAATATCTTGCGTTACGCTCCTGCCAGTGGATGGCCGTCACTGCCGTTTGATCCCGGATCGATGACAATCGACCAGATCATCATCGTGTACGGATTGCTGCCACGCGCTGCTGTTGCCTTGTTGTGCGGTGCTGCTCTTGGTCTCTCAGGGGCGCTGTTGCAACGCCTGCTGCGCAACCCGATTGCCGATCCTTCCACTTTGGGCATCTCATCCGGCGCGCAGCTGGCCATGGTCATGGCAACGCTCTACGCCCCAAATCTGATTGAAAGCAGCCGTGGGCTTGTCGCGCTCTCAGGGGCGGGCGGTGCGGCGGCCCTTGTTCTCATTCTCGGATCGCGGCGTGATCTTGATCCGGTTGTGATGATCCTTGGCGGCTTGCTGATCAGTATTACCGCAGGTGCGCTCTCCGCAGCGCTCGTCCTTTCCCAAGGCGAATATCTTATGTCGCTTGTCGCGTGGAATGGCGGCGCGCTCAGTCAGCAGGATTGGCTGACAACACGAAACCTGCTCATCCAATTGGCGCTGGGCATCGTTGCGACAGCCATATTAGCCAGACCTCTCGTTATTCTCGGGTTGGATGACAGCAGTGCGCGGAGCCTGGGATTGAGCGTTGGTGCCTTGCGTCTGGCTGTTGTTGCATTGGCCGTCTGGCTTGCGGCATCAGTGTCGGCGGCGGTTGGCCTTGTCAGCTTTGTAGGTCTGGCTGCGCCATCGCTGGTGCGACTGGCTGGTATTCGGCGTACCTCATCCGTGCTGGTGGCCTCGCCAATCGCCGGTGCATTTTTGCTGTGGCTGGCTGATGGCTTCGTACAGTTGCTCAGTTCTTCGACAGGTGAAACCTTTCCGACCGGGGCAGTAACGGCCTTGCTCGGCGGCCCTTTGCTGCTTTGGCTATTGCCGCGACTGAAATTGCGTCAGCCTGCATCACAAAAATCCGGACAGTTGGCGCATCGCCTGAGACAACCCATAGTCTGGCTCGCGGTTCTTCTCGCCATCATCCCGTTGCTTGCGCTTTTGATCTTGTCGCTGGGCCGTATTCCCGACGGCTGGGTGATTTCAACTGGAGCGGTCTTTAAAGACCTGCTTCCATGGCGCGGCCCGCGACTTCTCGCTGCCGCATCAGCAGGCGCGCTTCTGGCGCTTGCGGGTACGGTCATGCAGCGGATTACCGGGAATCCAATGGCGGGACCTGAGGTCATGGGTATCAGCGGCGGCGCCGGAGTAGGCTTTGCAGCCGCGCTTTATATTTTCGCAGCTCCCGGACCTGCCGAACTCTTTGGCGGGGCGGCCATAGGCGCAATTGTGGTGCTTTTGGCTGTCACCGCTTACGTTCTAAAGCGGAATATCCCAACAGATAGATTGTTGCTCGCCGGAATTGCAATCAGCTCGCTCGCCTCCGCAATTCTTTCGTTGCTGATCGCGACCGGTGATCCGCGGTCGTGGCAGATTCTGGTCTGGATAAGCGGCTCTTCCCTCTCCGTGACCTTTACGCAATCAATTGTTTTGGCCGGACTGGCAATCGTCATATTGCTGGTCAGTCTGCTTTGTGTGCGTTGGCTTGAAATATTGCCACTCGGTGATGCAATGCCTCTTTCATTGGGCTTATCGGAACGGGGCAGCCGTATTGTTCTCATAAGTCTCGCGGCCATATCGACAGCTGCCGCATCAATGCTTGTCGGACCGCTGAGTTTCGTGGGTCTTATGGCACCCCATATGGCCCGTCTGGCGGGATTTCGCGGCGCGGCAACACATCTGCTCGCCGCCTGCCTTATCGGTATGCTATTGATGCTTGTTGCAGACTGGGGATCGCGGACGGTGACGTTTCCCTATGAACAGCCGCTCGGCCTTTTTGCGTCACTGGTTGGAGCGCCATATCTCATCTGGCTGATCAGTCGCAAAATATGATGAGATATCTTCATAAGAACGTCTAGGTGCAAAAGGCGTTATCGAGTCGCCCGAAGTCTCTGTTGATCTCGGCGATCGCAGCTCGGCTCACCCCCGTATCCGCGACGTCAAAGACCGTAGCCTGCGTGCTGCCTCCATTCTTGACGATGGCAGCTACTGCGCTTTCCAATGTTTCGCTGGTACGTCCGGTTATGATCACAAGAGCGCCCGCGTCAGCAAAGGCGCACGCAATCTCGAAGCCAAGGCCGCGGCCGCCTCACGTGATAAGTGCTACACGATCCCACAAGGAAAATTTTCCAGAATATTCATGTTACGTCCCGCGGCTTGGCAGCGTCATCTCGTATGCCAGTGGTCCTTCACCAATCTTGCCAAGCGATGTCTGTCAGAGCCCAGACAGTTCTCTTGGTTATCTGTCCGGGAGCATCGCGAGCAACACTTCCGGCAAGGCCTGCGCGACGAAATGAACGAGCGAATTCGGGAAGGCCATGGTCTGGAGTTTTCCATCGATTGCCAGATGTGCAAATCCATGAACCGTGGACCATGCTCCCAGCAACAGCGGTTGTAAGCGGCTTTCGTCGGCGGATTGGCCTGTAGTAAGATAATCCCGAATACTCGCTTCAAGCTCAGCCAGCGCCGCTTGCCCAGCAGCTCCAAGGCGCTCGTCATTTTCAAGCAGCAGGTCGTGGCGGAACATCAGTTGAAACCGTCCCGGAGCGCCGATAGCAAAGCTGACGTAGCTCTCGCCCTGTGAGCGGAGCTGGCTTCCCGGGTTGGAACTTGTTGTGCGAGCTTGGCGCAGGGCTTCGGTAAGTTCGACGAATCCGTCGATCGCAACTTCCGTTAAAAGTCCGGCGACACTGCCAAAATGATGGGCAGGCGCGCCGGGAGAAACCCCGGCCCGGCGCGCGGCTTCGCGCAATGAGAAACCTTCAGGTCCGTTTTCGCGCAAAATATCAGTGGCTGCCTGCAGCAAAGCGCTGCGTAAAGCACCGTGATGGTAAGTGTCACGGCCTTCGTCTTTTTCAGCTGGCGGATGTGATTTCGATGACATCGTGGTCGTATCTATACAGTGATTAAATTATGTGTCATTCTGAAACTATACACTGTTTATATGCCGAGCAAAGCCCACAGTCCGCAATTGTGCGGCAGTGCGGAAATGAGAGGTGCGCCATGGCTCTATGGACAGCCAACGACATACCTGATCAATCAGGACGAACTTTTCTGGTGACGGGAGCCAACAGTGGTCTCGGCTATATCACAAGCCTTGAATTGGCTCGCCGGGGCGCGCGTGTCCTAATGACAGCGCGCGATGAAACGAAGGGGCGGGCAGCCGTTGCGCAGATTCGGTTGATCGTTCCCCGCGCGCAACTGGAATTGCATATCTTTAACATGGCGGATCTTGAACAGGTCAAACAGTTTGCACTTGGGCTCATCACCAACGAAACGGCCATCGATGTCCTGATCAACAATGCTGGCATTATGATGCCGCCACGAACACTGACACCACAGGGTTTTGAGTTGCAGTTTGGCGTCAACCATCTGGCTCATTTCGCGCTGACAGGATTGTTAATTGAACGATTGAGCAAGGGACAAGATCCGCGAGTGGTTACGGTCACCTCTGATCTTCACAAACGTGGAACTATTCGCTTTGACGATCTGACAGGCGCGAAGGCATATGGCCGGGTTGCATTCTATGCGCAGTCGAAATTCGCAAATGCTGTTTTCGGGCTGGAATTGGATCGGCGCCTCCGGGCGCATCAATCACCGGTCCGGAGTTTGCTTGCACATCCCGGATATTCTGCCACCAATCTGCAGTTGAGCGGACCGACGGGGTTTCTCAACCTCTTTATGCGGATAGGCAATCGCTTCATGGCACAAACTGCTGAGATGGGTGCCCTTAACCTCTTGTACGCCGCTTGCGCTGCAGACGTTGAGGGCGGTCAGTTCTTCGGGCCAGATGGGCGCAATGAGATGAAGGGTTATCCAACGTTGGTCGAAGCAGTTTCCTCTGCCAAAGATCCGGTGCTTGCCGATCGCCTTTGGCAATTGTCGGTTGAGCTAACCGGCGTACGTTCGTTCCAGTATATGGGCTCTTAACCAGGAGGAGGCAAAGCTACGCAGACCGCTGCGAGGGAATTCAAGGCGTTTCGATTTTCGTACGCTGATGGACATGGTGAAGTATTGTCAGGAGGCAGGATCCCTATGACCCATAGAATTACAATGGCCGAGCCGTTGCCGATCACCGCTGTTGTTCGCGTCTCGCGCGCCAGTTTCGACCCCAGCCGGTTCGCCGAAGTTGACGGCGCAAGCAAGAAGACATCGGAGTATATAATCCCGGCCATCAGACGGCTGCCGGGGCTCCTTCACTTTTATGCAGGTGTATCGCCGAAGGGCTCGATCGTGCAAATTAGCGTCTGGGATACGGATGAGCATGCGGCAGCATTAGATCGACTGAAGGAGATGGTCGTTGACGGTCGGAGAGAAATGGAGGCGGTCGGCGTGACGTTCACCCCGATTTTCAACTATCCGATCGACTGGACCTGGACGGTATAATGGTCAGCTTTCCAACGAACACGGATTGGGGGACAGTTCAATTAGCCGGTGGCGGCTTTCTCGGCCTCTATACCGCATCCGTCCTGGCGGAGATCGAGCAGCGTACCAGATCACGCCCACCGCCGACCAATTCACGGCGCAGAAGTATCGTTGGAACGATCTCGCCGAATTTCCCGTCAAGCGCCTTACTGAGGACAGCGGCTGCTCCATCCAAACATGGCTTCAGGGATCCTACAAGTTTCGCACGCAGATCCGGCCTTGGGTGATTGGTGCTGGGTTCGATATCGACCTCGGCGTCTATTTCGAATGGAAGGGCGAGCCGCAGGATGGTAATCACCGCCCGGAGGAGCTGAAGGCACTCGTCCAAAATGCGGACCGTCGCAGTCGTTCGTTGACGTTCCGCTGTTTGAACGACTTTCCCAAAAGTGTTGCGCGCTGTTCGATCCGGAAAAGAGTCTCACGCAATTCAGCCGCACGATGCGGATCATCAAGGAGTGCAAAAGATTGCGTATCGCTGATCTCTTTTAGAAACTCCGCCGCCATGGCGAGATCATCGTACATCTGGTATCCCAGCACATCGTTTACCTGCTAAATCCAGGCTTCAGGACCTCCACAATCCTCCAGCGGACAATTGCCATGACCGTTGATGCATGTGGGATAGTGTGTGCGAGCTTTGGCAGTAAAGCGCTCTTCAAGTCGGATTTCTTGCTCCCAGGGAATGTTGAGATCATATTCATATAGAAACCGGCCACCTTTTCGCAGCTTTAAGCCACCGAGCGAAATGTCTGGGGATTTGCCTGCGGTTTCCCACGAACCGTATCGTGCCGTGTGGACGATGAACTGATACAGGTGGATGCTTTCCAACCCATCGCGACCTGAAGGACGCCATGAAGCTCTCGCACGGTCATTGTCGACAGCACCTGCACACGGCGCCACACCATTGGGCTCATGCCAATCAACCAGATTCGGAATTGCAGGACCCGTGGGCGCTTCGCCCAGCACTGGTGCGCCATTAGTTGCAGATGATGGATATCGCTTCTTGCGTGTCGGTTTCAAAACGGCTGACCTCGGCGAAAATCACCGTACTGCCTCTACCTTATTCACCATGGTTCCGGTACTGCCACACAATTCCTCATGCTCTCTCCGAAAAGTCATCTTTGAGCTGTCGGGCTCTCGGATCTGGGATCGGCACGGCTGCCATCAGCGCCTTCGTATAATCGTCCTGTGGATTTTCAAACACCGCGCGTCGGGTTCCCATTTCGACGATACGCCCGCCACGCATGACAGCGACGTGGTGGGACATTCGCTCAACCACGGCCATGTCATGCGAGATGAAGAGATAGGCAAGCCCCATCGTCTCCTGCAATTCGAGCATGAGATCCAGCACGCGTGCCCGCACTGAGACATCAAGTGCCGCAACACTTTCATCGGCAACAATAAGTTTTGGCTGCAGGGCCAGCGCCCGCGCAATGCAGATGCGCTGGCGCTGGCCGCCGGAAAATTCGTGCGGATAGCGTGTCGCCGCGTCGGGCTGCAAACCAACGCGTCGCAATAGTTCGGCTATCCGGTCATCGCGTTCGCTCCGCCCGCCAAGGCCGTGAATGATCAACGGTTCGGCAATAGCCGCACCAACCGCCATGCGCGGATCGAGCGAGGCATAAGGGTCCTGAAAAATCATCTGTGCCGAACGACGCACCGGCTGCATCTGGCGTGCGTTCAGCCCGGCAATGTTCCTGTTGTCGATGACGACATCGCCGGTGAAGGGGATCAGCCCAAGAACCGCCTTACCTGTGGTTGATTTGCCGGAACCGCTTTCGCCAACAAGCCCCAATGTTTCGCCGGGACGCAGCTCAAACGAGACATCATTGACGGCGGCAAGGTGTGGTTTGCCTTTGAACAGCCATCGGGCGGGGCTGCCATAGGTCACATTCAGATTGCGCACATGCAGGATCGGCGAGGGTGATGGGGGAACAGCGGTTGCTGCCTGCGGGCTGACACGGGGCGGGCCATCGGTGCCTGTGTGGGCACCAAGACGGGGGACAGCCGCCAGCAATTCCTGTGTATAGGCTTGCGTGGGTTTCTCGAAGATCGACAGCGCGTCATCCTGTTCAATGATGCGCCCGTTCTGCATGACCGCAACGCGGTCGGCCATTTCGGCAACAACGCCCATATCGTGGGTGATCAGGATAATCGATGCGCCGAATTCCTGTTTCAACTCACGCATCAGTTTGAGGATTTGTGCCTGCACTGTCACATCAAGCGCCGTGGTCGGCTCATCGGCAATCAGCACTTTCGGACGGCAGGACAGCGCCATGGCAATCATGACGCGCTGGCGCATTCCCCCGGAAAGCTCATGCGGATACTGGGTCAGACGACGTGCCGGGTCGGTGATATGCACGGCGTCCAGCATCTGACGTGCAATCGTCTGCGCCGTGCCGCCTTCGCTGCCCTGATGTTCGCAAATAGCCTCGGTCAGTTGTGCTCCAATCGACATCACAGGATTGAGCGAGGTCATCGGCTCTTGAAACACCATGGCCACATCGCCGCCCCGCACGCTGCGCATGGCACGATGTGACAGGGCCACCAGATTCTTCTCGCCAAGATGAATACTGCCCGATGCCACCTGCAGCGACGCTTTCGGCAGCAACCCCATGATGGAAAGAGACGTTACCGATTTGCCGGAACCGGATTCGCCCGCGATGCACAGCGTCTCCCCGAGATTAAGGTCAAAACTGATATCATCAAGAACCCGCCGCCGGCCTTCCGGCGTGCGGGCATCGACACAGAGATTACGGACAGTCAGAACAGGCATGGGAACAGGCACAATCACGCGAACACGATCCTCGGGAAATAGAAGGAAACCACCCAGTTGGGCGCATCGACGATTTCGCTGATGCGCAGGTCCCCGCAGACCGAACAGAGCAGATAGGCATCAATCGCGCTCATGCCATGTTCTGCACCCAGCAGATCGATCATGCGCATCAGAGCTTCGCGGGCGCCGGTCATCAGGTCCGGACCGATGCCGGTCGTCACCTCATAACCCGCACCATCCAGATGCCGTGTTACCGGTTCGGTCGTGGTGAACCTTGGGCTTTTCAGCCGCGCATCCTTCACCAGCTCGATGGTGGCTTCCACTTCCATCTGGCTTTCAATCGCCGTGCCGCAGACTTCGCCGTCACCTTGCGCCGCATGGGTATCGCCGATGGAGAAAAGCGCCCCGTCCACCTCAACCGGAAGATAGAGCGTCACGCCCGAGGTCAGATCGCGTATGTCGAGATTGCCGCCGACCCGGCGGGGCGGAACAACCGAATGCAGCCCCGCTTCCGCAGGGGCAACACCAATCGTTCCGGCAAAGGGTTTGAGCGGCACGCGGCCACCGGGTCCGTAAAGTGCCGGTGCCATGCTGATGGGATCATAGTTCCACATATGCAGGGCGGGCTCCTGAAACTGGTCGGCCAGCAGACCGAAGCCCGGAATATTGGCCGTCCAGCCGACACCGGATGGCACAAAGCGGCGGATCGTCACCTTCAGTGCATCGCCCGGCTTGGCGCCCTCGACATAGACAGGGCCAGTGACGGGATTGATCTTGCTGAAATCGAGACTATCGAGCGTCTCTAGCGTCGATCCCTTGCCCAGCTGGCCGCCAGATGAGTCAAGACACTCGAAATGAATCGTTTCACCGGCCTTGGCAATCAGCGCCGGTTCAAAATCGCGGTTCCAGCCGAAATGATGTTTTGTGCGATGAATGGTGTGGGTGCAGACGATGCACATGTCAGAACTCCCGGAAAAATGATGCATGCCCTCGGGGCGTGTTCCCCGAGGGTGTGACAGGCAAGGGCAGGTCTACTGCTTCACGTAGATCGCGTCGTAATTGATAACGCGGGTCGGATCGACATAGATCTTGTCCGAGCCACCCATGCGCGGCGACTTAGCCACAACACGGCGTTCGTTGATCACAGGAATCCACGGTGCATCGGCCATGATATCGGTGAATATCTTGCCCCAGACAGCGGCACGTTCGGTTGCTTTGGCCGGATCAGACATCGAGTCCGCCGCAACCGCACGCTTGTCGAGATCGGCATTGCAATACCAGGACCAGTTCCAGCCACCGGCAACCGCGCCGGAGCAACCAAGGATCGGGCCGTAGAAATTCGATGGATCGGGAAAGTCAGCAATCCACGCCATGCCGCCGGACCAGATCATCGGCGCTTCGCCTTCCGTACCGCCTGCGGCAATCACATTGGACTGGGCCAGCGCGCGCACTTCGGCCTTGACGCCAATTGCCGCCAGATCCTGCTGGATTGCCTGGGCAATACGCGGCTGCGGGTCGGTATTGGTGGAATAGAGGACTGTCTGGAACCCATCGGGGAAACCAGCCTCAGTCAAAAGTGCCTTGGCTTTCGCCACATCATAGGCATAGCCGGTATAGCTCTTGTCATAGCCGGGCATTGCGGGCGGCAGGGGCTGATTGGCCGGTGTGGCGCGGCCATTGAGAATGCGGGTAATGCGTTCCTTGTTGACGGCCATGTTCACCGCCTGACGCACTTTCACATTGTCGAATGGCTTGATCTTGGTGTTCAGCGAGACATAGCCGGTGTGCAGCTGTTCGCCGTCCACGATCATCCCGGCTCCGGCACGAGAATTCTTGATCTCCAGGAACTTTGCCGGAGGAATGCCATCACCGGCGATATCGACCTCACCCTTTTGCAGGCGCAGCAGAGCAACAAGCGGCTCCTGGCCAACCTCGACCGTAAACGTGTTGATATGCGGCATGTCCTTGACGAAATAATCGGGATTGCGCTCAAACACGAGACGCTGGCCGATGGTCCACTCCTTCAGCACGAATGTGCCGGAGCCAACGGGCTTCTTGCCGAAATCACCACCGGCGGCCTCAACAGCCTCCTGCGGAACGACGGAAGCGAAATTGATAGCCAGAACGTGCAGGAACGTCGCATCCGGTCGTGACAGATGGAAGATCACCGTGGTGGCATCGGGAGCCTCGATACCCTCAAGGGTCGTGGCCTTGCCACCGGACACGTCCTCATAACCCTTGATCGCACTGAAGAAACCGGCGCCGGGGCCTTGGGTCTTCGGATTGACCGCGCGTTCGATCGAATATTTCACATCCGACGCCACGAGTTCGCGGCCATTGGTGAACTTCACACCGGTGCGCAGCTTGAATGTATAGGTCAGGCCATCCGGCGAGACATCGAAAGTCTGGGCAAGAGATGGAACAAGATCAGGCGTTCCCGGCGTGTAGTCCATGAGCCTGGAATAAAGGCTCTTGATCATCGACCAGTTCACCCAGTCATAGCCCACGGCTGGGTCGAGTGTTGCAATGTCATCCTTGTAGGTGATGAGGACATCGCCGCCCTGTTTCGGCGTTTCCTGTGCCCAAGCGGGCAGCGGCGCCAATGCGAGCACCGTTGCCATGGTGGTGTTGCGAAGCCAGCGTTTTAACATTCTGTTCCCTTTTCTTGTTCTGGTTGAAGTTCAGCGCGCACGGATGCGCGGATCGAGCAGCGGCGCGATGATGTCGGCAAGTAGGTTGCCCAGAACAATCGCGAGTGCGGAAACGAGGGTGACGCCCATGATGATCGGAATATCGACCTGTTGAATGGCCTGCCAGGCCAGCTGGCCGATGCCGGGCCAACCATAAACAGCTTCGACCACCACGACACCGCCCATAAACTGGCCGATATCGATACCGATCATCGCAATGATCGGCAAAAGCGCATTGGGCAGGGCATGGCGCAAAACAATACGCGCGGACGACAGGCCCTTTGCCCGCGCCGTGCGCACATAATCCTGATTGAGCACATCGATCATGGCCGAGCGGACCATGCGGGCATACCAGCCCGCACCGAGAATACCCAGTGTGGCGGCAGGCAGCACCACATGGGCAGCGGTGCCAAAACCGCTCATCGGGAACCAACCAAGCGTGACGGCAAAGACGTAAAGCAACAGCAGCGCGACAACAAATTGCGGTGCTGAAACGCCGACGAACGAAGCCATCATCACAACGCGGTCAACCGCACCGCCACGGCGCAAGGCCGCTATGACGCCAAGGGTCAGGCCAAGAACGACCTCTACGAAAATACCAGCTGCCATCAAAATCAAGGTTGCGGGAAGTCGGGCGAGGATCAGTGCGCCCACATCGGTCTTTTGTGCGTAGGAGCGACCAAGATTGCCCTGGAGTATGCCTTGCACATAGGTCCAGAACTGCACGAGAAGCGGCTGATCCAGACCGAGTTCCCGGCGGATATTGGCAACCGTTTGTGCCGTGGCGCTGCGCCCGGCAATCATGCGGGCGGGATCAGCAGGCAAGGCATAAAGCAGCAGGAAAGTAATGGCAGCAACGCCAAGAAGGATCAGCGCGGTTTCCACGAGACGGCGCATAATGAGCAGGGCCATATCACCCCCTCCCGCGCTGGGTGGGATCGAGAATATCGCGCAAAGCATCCCCGACCAGATTGAATGACAATGCCGTTAGAAGGATGACCGCGCCGGGGAAGAACACCAGCCATGGCGCCGCCTGAAAATAGCTCTGGCTTTCAAAGATAATGTTTCCCCATGACGGTTGTGGCGGCTGCACGCCGATGCCAAGAAAAGAGAGCGTGGCCTCAAGCAAAACAGTTGTAGCGATGCCAAGTGTGCCCCAGACGATGGCTGTCGGCATGAGATGCGGCAGAATATGCACGAACAGAATGCGCAGGTGCCCGGCACCGAGGGACCGTTCCGCGAGAATGAAATCACGCTCCACCAATCCGCGCGTTTCCGTATAGACAATGCGGGCCACCTGCACCCAGTTGACCAGTGCAATAACCATCGCAACGATCCAAAGGCTCGGATGCAGCAATGCGGCCAGAACAATGGCCAGCAACAGGGCGGGAAACGCCATCATCAGATCGGTGAACCGCATCAGCAGGCCCCCGACGGCACCGCGTAAATAGCCGGACAGGATGCCGACCAGAAGGCCAATGGCGACAGCAATGCCATTGGCGACAAGGCCGATGATCAACGACGTACGGGCACCAAACAATAGACGCGAGAACAGATCCCGCCCGAGTGTATCGGTGCCAAGCAGGAACTGGGTGCTGGGCGGCAGAGGCGCGCCCTCAATCGACAGCCCGTCAAACATCTGATTGTCAGGGCTATAGGGCGCAATCAATGGAGCCCCGAGTGCCATCAGTACAACGAGCGCGACGATAATCAGGCCGAACAGTGCGGATGGCTGACGCAACAGGGTTTTTAAAACGCGCATCAGCCAGCCTCCGGCAAAGGTTCAGCACCGGCAAGAATGAGGGCCGCAACCTGCTCCATGGGCATTCGCCGCTGCATCGCGCAATTGCGCAGGATGCTGTAGGCATGTTCCTCATCGACATTATGGGCGGCCATGATTTTCTCGACAGCCGCGTGCACTAATGGCCGAAGCCGCACGCGTTCTTCAAGGTGTTGCAATTGCCGGGATGCCGCTATGCGTTCCGCATGAATTGCAATGGCCATCACAAGGGTGGGGTAAACAGCAGATGTTGCAACGGGCTTGGCAATAATGGCCCCGGCACCCTGTTGCATCGCCCAGGCGATACGCCCGGGCGCCTCCGAGCTGAGTAATGCGACAACAGGCAGTGGAGCTTTGCCTTCTGACCACGGCAACAAATCATCCCAGCCTTGATCCGCATCGACCAAAACAATATCGGGTAGATCCGTGGCCGCCAATGGCTCCCATTGCACGGTGACGTAAAGACCAAGCAGCTTGAGCTGACGTGTCAGGCGTTCCGTGGTTATGTCAGATCGATGAAGGATGGTTACGCGCCAACCGGTGAAATTAGGGGTATCTCTCATGAAACGATCCGCAATCTGACGGGCATTTTTGTCCGGCGACGGGTAAGATAGGGATCAGCTGCAATTGCTGGCTGTGAATTCACAATATCAAAGCTGTTGTCATCATTGATACGGCCAAGATGAAAAGGCAGCGCCATGTGATTGGTATCGGGATCGATCTGTACCTCACCGAAGACGGTCGACAGCGGCACACCGGATAAATGGCGGCGGACGGTTTGCGGATCATCGGTTCCGGCCGCAATAATCGTCTCGCCGCAGAGTTTGACGGCCGCATAGGCACTGGCAAAAATATTGGAAAGATGCCGCTGCGAACCGAAGCGCTTCGAAGCCTCTGTCTTGAAAGCCAGATTTTCCGGCGAAACAAGACTGTCAAAATAGGCCGCCACCGAAAAATGCCCAGTCGCCACGCCAGTACCAATCTCGTCCAGTTCACATTCGGAAAGATCGCAACTGACGACGGGGCAATTTTCCGGCAAAAAGGCTGGGTCACGATCACCAAGGACCTTGAATGCCTGCAGGAAAGCATAGCTTGCCGGACCAATCAGATTATTCAGCACAAAACTTGGCCGCCGCTGTTCAATATCAAGGATGATACGCTCAACGGCGGTTTCTTCCAGCGGCAGATAACGTTCACCCAGTACCTCCCCGCCAGCCTGGTAGATCAGCTCCCGCGCAAGCCGGTTCATCTCCCACCCCCACACATAGTTAGCACCGACCAGATAGGGTCGCCGACCATAGCGTGGCAGCATGTAATCGAATAGCGGTAGCAAGTGCTGATTGGGGCAGGCACCAGTATAGATCACATTTTCATTGGCCTCGAAGCCTTCATAGGGGCACATATACCAAAGTAAGCCATCATGCTTTTCGACAAGTGGGATCACTTCCTTGCGGGCAATGGACGTAATTGTCCCGACGATATGGTTGCAACCATGGTCCCGTAGCAACGAGCGCGCGCCATCAAGGTAGCCGGGAATATGACCCTGTGGATCGATGAATACAGGTTCGATGGCACCGGGATACTTATTCCTTATTTCATCGATGGCAAATTCAGCACCATCGCGGCTATCCCGCCCGATGGCTCCATAGGGGCCAATCGTCGAATAGAGAATGCCAATTTTTACTGCGTTGCCCATATCCCACCAAAACAAAAACCCCACGACGCGATTCCCATCTAGGATGGGGCGTCATGGGGCGAAACTGCCCATCGACTGTTGAAGTCATGTGAATGCAACAAACGTTGCGCAATCAATAGGCACGATTAAAATACGTGCACCCAAAACTTGTCAAGCGACTTATTTGAAGCCGCCATCAAGACGTTTCGGCAGGTGTCCGAAGAGACGATCGTTTGGTAGTGTTCTGCTGGTTCAATGTGTCTTGACCGGCAGCGCTACCACCTGAACGCGCCGCAACATCATATGGAAAAGACCAAGCGCATCCACCACGACTAGGCATCCTCGGCTGTATTGCAGGCATTACACTCAACACCGCGCTGCGTATGCGCAGGTTGGAAACCAGGCCTGCTCTCTGGCGGGGGCTCAGAGGTGCGAAGAGCGTCTTGCACGCCGGCACCCTTCTTCGCCTGCCGCTTCAATCGCGATCCAAAGCCGTGATTATTTGGGATCTTACGGACAGGCTGATCTCATAAACCCTGCCCCCGGCAATCGGCCCTTGTTGGATCTCTTCGAGCAAGGTGAGATAGACGCAGCATTTGCTCCATTTCTTCCATCTGGCTTCTTTAGACCCAACTCAAAGTTCAGGCAGTTACTGCCCGACTTTAGAGAGCAAGAACTACAGTACGCCTCTAGCGCCGGTTTCGTTCCAGGAATGCATATTCTAGGAATAAAAGCTGAATTGACGTTGAAATACCCGTGGCTTGTTCAGGCAATAAGCGAAGCGTTTGATAACAGTGCGAGACTTTGGCGTGAAAAGTGTGAGAAATTTGCAGAGACCTCGCCGTGGATAGTAGATGAGCAACGCATGGTAGCACTCGATTTACCGCCGGACTGGAATAAAACGGTTATTCTGCAAACGTAAGAATAATTGAGACTTCCTCGAGGAGCAACACCTGCAGGGGATATCCTCCCGTCGAATAAACCCATCTGATATTTTTGCGTACGATCAATCTTGATTTGGAAACTGCGGTGGCGCGAGATGTTTGGCGATAAATCTTACGCTCACCCTATGGATTCTACACTCTGCCCCAAACCACCCCTCTATTGGCACAGTGATATCCGTGGCTCGATAATTATATTTGTTGACGTTCTTCGAGAGGCAGGACGCCCGCCGCATCTTCCAGCGCTGACTTCAGCAGAACCTCATTGGCTCCTGCAGTTACAAATCGGCATTACTATCTGGCATGTAAATGGTGCTTCATCCGCGTTTAGTTGGTTGGTTTTTCAGGAAGAACTGTCGTTTGAAGGCGAACATATCCACGAATGTGCAAAACTCTGGGGCAGCCAGATTGATCTCAGATGGCATTTGGGGCAGCCATTTATCAAGCATCGCTGATAACGCTGTTTTCTCTGGGGCAGTGAGATATTTGATAAAATAGGCGATGCCGACATGAAACACATATGTTTCGTGTTTGGGATGTCGGATAGAAAGTAGGCCAGACAGTCGGTCGCGCAGGTCCCTCATTCTATCCTCATGAATCTGGTTTATTGGTTCAAGGTTTAATCCGATACCGTTGATGAGCGGTTGCCAACCGCTGACCTTTAGTTGCAAAGGTAATTCGCAGTCTAGATCAAACGTTGCAAGCTTGTTGCTGAACAACCTGTCACAGTTGTCCAGAGGCGCATTGGGCGATAGATCACTTGGCCAAAACCCCTCTGTCCTTACCTGATCGCACACGCCTTCGAATAAGGTCATATGCCAGCTGGAAGGAGGTAGCAGAGCATAAGTATGTGCCAGATCGCACCCTACCAATACATCATAGATTGAATTCAGAACGTCATGAAATGCGTTTTGTCTGGGCAAATGACAAATGATCGTATTGCCGGGAAAATGAAGAAAATTACCGTTGGTGTCAAATTTGCTGCCAACGCCACTGGGATGATTATTATGAGTTCCAATAACGGATTGGTCCTCTGGATAGCGTGGTGGATTATGCATGATTTGCGTCTATATCCGTAATATTATTGACCAAGTACAACTTTTTCTAGGAAATTGGGACTTGATTGCGTCAGCTTGATTCACCGGTAGCCATTCAACTGAATAGCTGCGCTGCTCAGTAGGCAAAGCGTCCAGAGCCATCAAGGTGCTGCTGTTAACCGGTGCCGAACCCAATTCCTTATTGAGCAAAGCTTGTGTGGCTGCGGATGTCAGCCAATCCACGAAGACCAGCCCGGCGGCCTTGTGCCGAGCATTGGATACAATGCCAACAACATTACCACCACCCGGCAAACCAAATTTTGGGATGTAGAATTTCATCCGCCTGTCGATTTCTCCCTTTTGCTGAAGCCCCGCAAGATTATCTTCCCAGGCAGCGACGATCTGGAATTCACCGCCATTAAGTCGGCTCAAGCTGTCGGCGTTCGATGCAGTAAAGCCGTAGTTTGCCCTATTAATCGAGAACCAATCCCAAGCCGGTTGGTAATTGCCTGATAAAATATCGGTCTGCTTAACCTTTGCTCGTACGACGGCTTGCAAAAACGCGTTGCCCGCACCGCCCCCGCGTGTGTCATTGAAGGCGAAGGCTTGAGGGTACTGCTTGATCCAAGCAGTTAGCTCGTCAAAGCTTTGCGGCAACTTGGCCTCATCCAATCGGGTTGGATCATAAGCGAATCCGGTTTGGTTGCCCCAGAAAGCGACCGCGTAGCCCTTGCTGTCGCCGCCGTTGATTTGCGTGCGTAGTTTTGAATACTCAGGCAAGATGTTGAGAGGACCAAGAAAATAGGATGCTACATCAAACTTGGGCAGTTGATCTCCTCCGATCGACATAACGTCAATATCACCGACTGACCGACCGTGTTCAGCAAGGAACTTGCTTAGATTGCCATCTGAAGTGCCGTCCGGAATTGTCACTTTGATTCCGTACTTTTGTTCAAAGCTCTTTGTCAGTTCGCGAAAACGCGGTTGAAGATACCAATTGAACCAAACGACCTCGCCCTCTTGCTTTGCCTGCTCGATGATTTCGGTCCATGGCTTTTTTACAATGTCTTCAGCCGCGAGCGTTGGCCGAGTAAGGGTAAGTCCTGCTATCGCGATAGATAAAAGAATTTTGAACATAGCATGCACTCCTATAATTGATTGTGGTTTGAGATCATCCTTTGCCGCCAACCGTTACCGCACCTTCGCTTTTAAGCAGGTGTTCGAACAGCAACATGAGGATGACATTGGGGACGACTAAAATAAGTGAAACAACCGCCGCATTTGGTCGAATGAAATTATACCCGAGATAGGAATAGAGAATGGTCGGAACTGTCGTAAAGTCTGGAGCGCCTAACACGAAGGCGAGGGCGAACTCCTCAATACTCTGGATGAAGACGATGAGGAGAGCTGCCAAGATGCCGGGTTTGAGCACCGGTAAATAAGCGGCGGCAAAGCGCGCATAGTGGCTGGCACCAAGATCGCGTGCGGCGTCAATCAGATCCTGTCGAACCTGCGAGAACGAGACAGAAAGTATCCTGATGGCATAGGGCAGAAACAGCACCGTATGACCAATTACAATGCCAACGAACTTGTTGTAGACGCCCAGCCTGTAGAGTAGTGCGGTGAAAAATAGGGCAATGACAAAACCTGGTAGGACCAGTGGTAAAAGAGAGATGAACTGGGCGATCGCCTTACCTCTGAATTCTAATCGTCCGAACGCAAAAGCGGTGGGCATTGCAAGCAGCAAAGCCGAAATTGCGACGATCGGTGCTAACATGTAACTGTTACCGATTGCGCCTGCCAGATTGGTGGTTTCCCACATCTCGATCCATCTGCGCAGAGAAAGCTTCATGGGAAACAGATCTGGGTAACTCCAGGCCTTGTCGGGATCTACAAGCGACCACAAGATTGCCATGCCGAATGGCATAGCAAGCCAGACCAGCATGACGATCGCAACCAAAGTGACAAGAATGGGATTGAGGCGTTTGCGAGACACTAAGGCCTCCTTCGCTTAATTGTAATCTGTGCGAATGTCGCCAATAAGAGAGACCCTGATAATGCTGCGACCATAAGAATGATCGCAACCACAGCAGCTTCGTTCCATTGCCCGAATTCGTGCTGTACGGTGTACATGTGTTGTGCAAGTGAGCTGACATTTGTCGGACCAGCGACGACCTGGAACGAATAATCGCCAGCGGCGCCAATAAAGATAATAATAAGGGCCGCCTGCATTGCTTTCAGCGTCAATGGCAGGACGATTTTGTGGAACCGCGACCAGGCGCCGGCTCCAAGGTCGCGGGCGGCATCCAGCAGGTCGGAGTGGATCGATTGCACTGCACCGCTCAATAACAAAAGTGCAAAAGGCATATTCTTCCAGACCTGCAGGAACATAACACCAGCACCATAACGATCATTCTGCATCCTGAATGGATTCTGTATGAAGCCCAAGCCGAGCAGCACTTCATTCAGGAAGCCGTGGAACGCAATTACGTTGATGAACAGGAATGCGGCAACCAGTCCCGGCACCATCATTGGTGCCTTAAGCAAAGCGGAGAGGAGCAATGATCCCGCGAACGGTTTACGCAACCACAACGCAATGGGATAGGCAAGCGCGACAGAAACAGTGGCCGAGACAAGTGCGATTTTCAAAGAGTATAGAATTGATGAACGCAGCAGGGGGCTGGCCAGTTGTCTTTCCCAGAAACTCAGGGAAAATTCACTTTCTCCAGCGAAGTTGAAATAGCCAAACGATTGAGCGACTGCCGTGCCAAGGACAGTACCCACAAACAAGATAATCAGACCAACTCCGGGAAGCAGCAACAAAGCAATACCGGCTCTTTGCCAAATGATCGAAGTGCCGTACGTCATTTGATCGCCTCTAGAATCGAAAAATTCGACGGATCAAGACGCAATGACAAGGTCGAGCCGATTGCTAGCGGCTTGCGCGTCTGGATGCGATATGGTGCTCCATCGCGCGAGCGGATCAACACATCCGTTACATTGCCCTGAAATGCTTGAGCGGTTACTGTCGCTGTGAAGACATTTGCTTGTGATACATTGTTATTGATAAGTACCTCAGCATCCTCCGGTCGCCAGCAGATATAATGACTTGGCGCGAGGGGTGCTATGCGAGAACTAATGTCCATTTCGCCAATACCGGTGTGCGCGCGCCAAGTAGACTCTCCAACTTGCCGGATAAAATTCGCCTCAAGAATGTTTGCGATGCCAATGAAATTGGCGACGAAGCAGTTCTTTGGCTTGTCGTAAATATCGGACGGAACGCCGATCTGCTCTATACGGCCATTGTTCAGAACCGCGATACGATCAGACATGGCAAGTGCTTCAGCCCGGTCGTGGGTAACATATAAAGCGGTAAAGCCGTATTCAGCCTGTAGTGACCGTATTTCGTAGCGCACTTGCTCACGCAGTCTGGCATCAAGATTGGACAATGGTTCATCAAAAAGAATAATTCCTGGCCGCATGGCCATCGCACGCGCTAAGGCAACACGTTGTTGTTGTCCGCCAGATAATGCCGACGGCAGTTTTGCGACATGAGGTGCCAGGTCGACTTGTCTGAGTGCAACTGCCAATCTGGCGTCGCATTCAGCTTTACCAAGACGGCTCTGCTTTGGACCAAAGAGAATGTTCTCCGCGACTGTCATATGTGGAAACAGAGCATATGACTGAAAGCACATAGCTGTGTCACGTTGTTCAGGGGGCAACGCGGTCACATCTTTACCGTCAATGAGAAAGCGTCCTCGTAATACCGAATGAAAACCGGCAATGGCTTTTAGCAACGTGGTTTTCCCGCATCCGGAGGGGCCGAGTAAGGTCAAAAATTCGCCGGACGCAACATCAATGGTGATATCGTCGAGCGCCTTATGGCCATTGGGAAAAATTTTGGAAATCTGCTGTATCGCAAGGCTTGCCATTTCCCCTCCGTAAGGTTGCATCGTCCAAGCAGTAAATATGATTTAATTTACACCATGAATTTACATTAAATGCATGACATGAACATGACAAACGCGTATTTCTACCGCTGGTGGGACATTCGGCGTCCTGTGATGGAAGGCGGGTGTAGTTTGACGAATATGGTTGAACCCTGGTCGCAACCGATTAGCTTTACTGACATTGAATATGAGATAATCCGCTTTATTCGGCGCAACCCGCAGAAGAGTAGGACGGAGATCGCTACTCATCTCAATATTTCCAAATCAATGCTGACCAAGGCAGTCGCCAAATTTGAACAAATCAATCTCGTTAACGAAGAGCGATCGACACTGGAGAACGGCGAACGGGGACAGCCACCGATAAGGCTATCTCTCAACAAAGATAGGTTTCACAGTATTGGGGTCTATGTCAGCCAACATTACAGCGCGGTTGTGCGGGCGGATATTGGAGGAAATGTCCATCAAGCCTATCTGCGTGAGTTGGATGCGGAGGGTGACGCAATCACCGAGATCGTTCTCAACGATATAGCAAGGCTACTGGCGCAATCGTCAGTTCCGCCGCTTGGGATAGGATTTGCCGTCCCAGCTATAGTAGGTGATAATGGCAATCTGTTTGAAGTGACGCCGTCACAGGCAAAATTGCCATTGGCAAATCTCGCCCTGGCGATGCAGATTCGTTTTGAATTACCGGTGTATTGGGACAATAGCGCCTACTGTATCGCTGCTTTCGAGGCTCACCAGCCCAACCATGCTCGGCGCTGCATCTTTTACCTGACGCTGGATTTTGGTATCGGTGGCGGGTTAGTTACGAATGGGGTTGTGTTTCGCGGCGCTCACAATCAGGCTGCCAATATCGGCGCGCTCATTCCCGAAACCGGGCCCCGACCAAACCTTACCGATCTCGCCAAATATCTTGACTGTCCGATACATAACTTATCCGATGCGTTCCTGGCGACGCTTTTTCGCGCGAATGATCCGCAGCTGCTCGCCTGGATTTTGGACCGTAGTAAGAACCTTTCCATGCCATTGGCGGCTGTTACACAATTGTTCAATCCGGATTTAATCATTCTGGGCGGATTTTTCCCACGTGAGATTTTGGAGGAGATGAGCAAACAGATTGATCTAAGCGTCTTGGATACGTTTGGCCGACGGCCACTGATCAAGCCTGACATCAGCGTGACACGTCTATTGGGTCCATCAGGTATCGCTAAGGCTGCAGCTTTGTTGCCTGTCCAGGCACGACTATTAGGTCAGCGCGCTACACCAGAAGCTAAAGCATCGTTGCCTTTGACGCCGGTGCGGTAACTATCACACTGATCAGGTCGTACGCCGCCGGTCCGGGCTTCTGTCCAAAGCTAAACCGTTCCAGCTTCATATTTGGTTCGTCTGTTTCAGTCGCTTTGCTTCAAACGTCCGCCACATCACATGTGCGGATAAAACACTTCGTGATGTGAAGTGAACTTAATCGCTGAATGCCACCCAAATGCGCCTTGCGTTATCAATCGTTTCCACCACTTCCATGATGGCCATGTCTGGCAAATAGGCAATAGACAACGGAGCGCTAGTACAGTCTACAAACCGGCGATTGCCAGAATTTTCGTTGGTTGCAGTATCCAGACAGGTACGCCGTTTTTACGAAGCTAGGCTCATGCGCTTGCATTTTGGTCACTGGGGCCAAAGCAATGTGGATGCCTTGCTACAGCAGGCTAGACCCCACAACAATCCCAGAAAATTCAGTCGTATCACTCGGTCACTTTGCTAGCAGTGTGATTGTCGCCTCACGCCGTGTGGCATCGCGTAAAATCGTTGCCATTATGCAACATTGAAGGGAAGCATTTTCAAACTAGGTAGCACTGCCGATAGGAATTAATCCCTTAAATTGGCAACACTCCTAAAGCATTTATTGCGCTAAAAGGAGTGTATTTATGAATTTTCAAAGTCTTTTATTGGGATCAACTGCAGCCCTTATTGCATTATCCGGGGCCCGTGCGGCCGATGCGGTGCTCGTGGCTGAACCGGAGTCTGTTGAATACGTCCGTGTTTGCGACGCCTACGGAAAAGGTTTCTTCTATATTCCCGGTTCGGAAACATGCCTGAAAATCGGTGGCCATGTCCGCTATCAGGCTAAAGTTGGTGATGATGCTGGCTCGGGTGAAGATCTGAAAACCTACAAGCAATTCTCGCGTGCCACACTGCGTTTTGATGCACGTTCGGACACAGAACTCGGCACATTGCGGTCCTTCATTGAAGCGACAGTTCAGTATGATGATGATAGCAAGGCGAAGCTTCCCCATGCGTATATTGAACTCGGCGGTTTCCGTATTGGCACCACTGATGATCTATTTGGATCGTGGACAGGTTCTGCCGCCGACGTCATCAGCGACGATGTGATCAATTATCAGTCGGGCAAAAGCAATCAGGTCAGCTACACTTTCACGGGTGAAAATGGGTTTTCGGCACTTATCGGCTTGGAGCAAGGCGAAGGCGAATACACGGGCGTCGGCTTGTACGCGCACCAGCAGAGTGTGGAAGACAAGAATGCGAAGAAGGCCAAATACGCAATTGATGACTACGTCCCACACGTCGTCGCTGGAGCGAAATACGTACAAGAGTGGGGTAGCCTCTCTGTGGTTGCCGGTTACGATAGCAAAGCTGAAGAGTTTGCCGTCAAAGCTCGTCTTAATGTGAAACTTACCGATGGTGTGTCTGCTTTCGTCATGGCAGCTTATCAATCTGATGGTGATGTTCACTATGAACGCGTGAACGGAAAAGGCTCCAGTGTTCGCAAAGTCAATTACTTTGGTCAATGGTACGGAGATTATGCTGTTTGGGGTGGTCTTTCGGCCAAAATTTCCAATAAAGCAACGTTCAATGGACAAGTTGCTTACGAAGCAGATGGCACTGTCGCAGGTGCTGCAAACGTAAAGTATGAACTTGTTCCAGGCTTTGTCATCACGCCGGAAGTTAACTACACTGCTTTTGGCGGTGGTCGTGAAGCGGTCAAGAACACAAGTGACGCGTTTGGCGGCATTATCCGCTTCCAACGCAATTTCTAGTGAATTGAATTTTGACGGAGAGCTCAAGGACAGCGCCGTCAGAAGGCAAAGATACCAGGCCTCCAGTCAACATCTTTGCAAAAGAGCGGTGGATCCTCTCGATCCGCCGCTCTATTATTTTGGTCGAGGATTGGTGTATCCTCTGTTTACATCGTCAACCTCTGCTGTGTGGGAACAAATAAAAACACCGGTCTGATGGGAGACCGGTGTTTCTGCATTTTCATTCAGAGTGTTTATGAAGATCAACATCTTCAGACGTCATACTAGCAGCTGCCAGATATATGAAAACAAGTATCGCCACTCATAATTTTTAACCTGATACCAATGTTGAACGCCATGGCAAATCTGTTTGGTTTGTGTGCGTTGTCTTTGAATGGATGACTAGGCCCGTCTGGCCAGCAGGCAACAGCGGGTACGAATGATTTTCCCCTGTCCTTGCGGACCTTCCTCGCGCCTCGGGCGCAGAGCGCCCTGACAAAATCATCCGCTTGCTATTCCTGCGGAATGTCTTCGCTTCGTTTCCCGCTATCCTCCGCTCCGTTCCGGTCCCTTGGGGAAGGGCAAGAGGCCCTCCCTGGAGTGCATCCCAGCCCTTCGCCGGTGTGAACGGCCGACAGCTCTTGACTCCCAATAATGGTCTTTCAAACACAATCTTGATGATCTCGAAAGCCGCCGTTTAAGCATCCGTAGTTGGCAGCAATGCCTAAAAGTCGCTTTTGGTACGCTTCAGGGCCTCTCATTTTTACTGCAACGCTAACATGTTGAAATAGGGACAATTCACGTCTCACAGTTGAGTGCGGTGCGACGACACGCCAGATGCGCGGAATGAATTCTGTATATCGCGGACTAACAGTTCGGGCTGTTCAAGCGCGGCGAAATGCCCGCCCTTCGCCATATCTGTCCATCGATGCACATCGAATACTCGCTCGACCCATGAACGCGGTGGGATCGGTAGTTCCTTCGGGAAACGTGCGAATGACATCGGCACGTGTACATTGGAAACATCCGGAAATGAAAAAGGCCGCAGCCGATTTTCCTTGTACATCCGAAGGGACGAGTCGATGGTGTTTCCAAACCAGTAGATTGATACATTCGTCAGTAACACATCAGCTGATATTACCGTCTCCAGGTCGCCGTCACAGTCGGACCAGCTCGCGAATTTTTCGGCTATCCAGCCCAGCAAACCAACCGGGCTATCTGAGAGGGAGAATGAAAGCGTCTGCGGCTTGGTCGCCTGCAGCAGTGAATAGGCACCCTCCATGCTCGCGAACGTTGCGGCCCGGTCCAGGAATTGCTGTTCCTCGCTTGTAATGGCCGGATATTCCGCCCCCAATGGCGGTCGAAAACTTCCGGGGATGTAATTCAAGTGAATCCCTTCGACACAGCCCGGATAGAGAGCACCAAGCCAGGCCGTTACCCCCGCCCCAATATCGCCGCCTTGCGCAAAATATCGCTCATAGCCAAGTTGAAGCATCAGCCTCTGCCAGAGTCCGGCAACCCGTCGGGCATTAAATCCAGTTTGCCTTGGCGCTGCTGAGAAGCCGAAGCCAGGGAGCGAGGGCACCACAACGTCAAATGCGTCCCGCGGATCACCTTCGTGTGAGCCCGGGTCCGTCAACAGCGGTATTACTCTTTCGAATTCTACGAAGGAGCCAGGCCAGCCATGTGTCAATATAAGGGGCCGTGCATTCGGTCCCACGCCCTTTTTGTGAATGAAATGAATGTGTTGCCCATCAATATCGACAGTGAATTGGGGCAGCTCGTTCAATTGCGCCTCCCTCGCGCGCCAATCAAACGTGTCCGACCAATGTGTTGCAAGCCTTTGAACGAGTGCGAGGTTCGCCCCGTCCTCGTCCCCGTCCTGAAATATCGAGCCGGGCCAGCGCGTTTGGCGCACGCGTGTTTTCAGGTCCTCGATCTGTTCGTCGGCGATACTGATCTGGAAGGGCTTCATGCAGCAATTCCTTCAATTGTGTGTTCTGTACTTCCATCCCGCCGATCTTCGACTGTTCGGCACCGAGACAATTTGCGCAACAGAAAAACGAAACATCTTCATCGCCAGTTCTCTGTATCCACACGAGAAATTGAATCGGAAAACCAACAACAAACACGGACCACTTAAAAAATGCCACTTATTGTGCCGTTCCCATCGGCCAACGGGTCACAGGGATAATAGGACGCTCTTCTCCTTCTCAAGCACACGACGAGCTGCCGGCCGCTCAATCAGACGGTCTTTCAGGGTCATGAGATTGGTAAGTTCACTGATCGGCAGCCCGAGATCGCGTCCCCAAGAGAAGAACACGAGGGCATATGGGTCAGCGACAGTGAAATGACTACCCATCATCCACGTCCGGCCTTCCATGATGCGGTCCATTTCTTGGAGGTGATCCCAATAGTTCTCCTTGCTTTTCGCTTTTACGGCCGCAAACAGGCTCTTGTCCGATACCACCTGCTCAGGGTGGTAAAACTTTGTGAATGTAGGATGGACGGTACCGGAGAGCCAGGCACAGGTCGCAATTGTCTGCGCTCGTTCAAACGGATCTCTGCCGAGTAGTGCTCGATCAGGAAAAGCATTCCCGATCCAGCCGAGGATAGCGGTGGATTCCAACAGAACCTCACCATGGTCGAAGCGAAGTGCCGGCACCTTCGCCCGCGGGTTGATCTCTCGGTACTCAGGTTTGAACTGTTCGCCCGTCAGGATGTTTACCTTCTTCAATTCGAAGACAGCTCCCGCCTCTTCCAGCGCAACATGAGAAGCCATCGAGCAGGCATGCGGAAAGTAATAAAGCGTCAACATGTGGAGTAGTCCTTTTTAATCGGATGTGGCAATCATTGCTTCGTTCTATCTGTGCGGCGGGATCCGTTACCTATGCTTGGTTCGGTCCACAATCCGCTGCGGCTCTTGCCGCCTGCACAACCGTCATGGCGATTGTTTCAGGTTGGGTCATATAGATCGCATGGCTCCCAGCGACTTCAACGATATGCGCGCCGGCCGACTGTGCCATCTGTCGTTGAAGACTGGGGTCGACGAGCCTGTCGTCGGTGGCGACCACATACCAGCTGGGTTTCGCACGCCACGCGGCAGCGGTGACTTTGCCGGCCATCGATGCGATGGCCCAAGGCTTGAGCGCTGCTGCCATGAAGCTGCTCGTTTCGAGAGGAAGGTCGCCGCCGAAAACTTGAGGGAATTTGGAGGTGTCAAACAGGATGTAGCCATCGCCGGTCGGCAGGAAGGGTGGTTTCGATCCGCCCGGCACGTGAGTGGCTGTCAACGTCTGGACCGATTCTCCCGCATCGGCGACGAAGGCAGCCACATAAACCAGGCTAATGACCTTCGGGTCGTTGCCCGCCTCGGAGATGACGACACCACCGTAGGAGTGGCCCACAAGGATCACGTTACCTGGAGCTGCGTCGATCGCGCGCCTCGTATTGGCAACATCATCCTCAAGCGACCGGATGGCGTTCTGCACGACTACGACGCGATAACCTTCGCGATTCAGTCTATCGTGTACTGCTCGCCAACCCGAACCATCCACAAACGCTCCATGCACCAGCACAATAGTTGTGGCGGGCACTGCCTCCTTGGTATCTCCTTGCATTGAAGTCGTGTGGTCCTGTGAAAACTCTGTCGTAGCCACTATGCTGCCTCCTTCTCAATAGGGGCGAGGGTCTGCGAGGCTACAAAGAACTCGCAGCACCATTGTCTGCCGGCAGCACATCTAACTGCTGCGTCAGGCGCGCGGAACTACTCAAATTGGCAAGATATTATTTCATTAAATGAAAGTATTGCGCCCACTCGACGGTTTACAATGGGCTTAGGGCTATGACATAGCCGCGAGGTCGGTGCGAAGCCGCGGCGCGGCAAAGTCCAGGAAACAACGGAGTTTGAGCGGCAACGGCGCTTTCGATGTATGGAGCACGTGGACCGGAGAGGGGGCCGGTTCCATCTCTTCGAGAACGATCTGCAACGTTCCGGCCTTTACGGCATCAGCCACCTGGTAATGCAGGAGTTGAGTGAGCCCCACCCCCTGAATCGCCGCTGCTGCTGCCGCCTCCGGGGTTGTTACCGTCAGGCGAGACGACAATGGGGGAATGCGTGCGTCCAGTGAGCCGGGAACGCCAAAGCGCCACTGTGCAACTTGAATGGGCATGTTTATCGTAATTGACGGAAAGTGCGCGATATCATCAAGTGTGCGCGGTTCACCCTTGTCTACAAACAAACGGGGACTTCCACACAGCACCGTTCGGATCGATCCCACGCGACTGACGGTCATGGCACTATCTGGAAGCTGGCCAATCCGGATCGCCACATCAACATTTTCCTCGACCAGCGCCAGATTGGTGTCAATGAGCACCAACCGCACATGAATTCCGGAGTAACGTTCCAGAAACTCGGTAATGATCGGTAAGACATGAAGGCGCCCGAACATTGTGGGAGCTGTTACAACCAATTCGCCGATCGGCTCGATGAATTCGCCTACTACTTCGCGCTCCGCCTGTTTCACCTTATTGAGAATCTCTCGTGTGGCAGCGACGTATACAGCGCCGGCATCAGTCAGCGTGATTTTGCGGGTTGTGCGCGTCAGCAGGCGGGCGCCAAGCAGGGCCTCCAGTTCGGAAATCCGACGGCTCAATGTTGGCAGCGATACCCGCATCGCCCGGCCGGCAGCCGAGAAGCTTCCATGATCGACAACTTCCAGCAGCATCGACATGGCCTCAAGGCGATCCATCCAATCCTCTCAATAAATGGAATAGTCATTTCTAACCCACACATAGTTCATACGTGGTCGGAATGCTAGTTACGATCGGCGAACAGTTGTGAGGAGAGCATCAGGTGCCAGTGCCTCATGGCTTCATGGAGATAACCCGAACTCCGAGCGTAGAAAAGGCTGGTCGTGGTCATCTACGCCGGGATTACGCGGGGCCGCGAGTTCTATGAGACACCGTACAGGTGCGCTTGCTTCGCAAGTCTACGGCAGGGCCGGGCGTTGACCAGTATCCATTGGTTTCGCACCAAAACCCAGCTGGTTAAAGCCATTCAGCAAGTGATTAGTATACGCTCATTCGGGAGAACATGATGCAAAGCAGTTCCGTGTATACAGAAGGTATGCTGACCGGCATTCGGAATGACCGAGAAGGGGTCTCTAGCGGATTAGTGGCTTTTTCCGTCCCTTTCGGGGCCGGAACCTGTCAGGCACGTGTATGTAAGGAGCAGCATGTAGCGTTAATGTTGCTATCGGTCGTGGTTCGCAGCATGGATAAACTTCGCGACTTTTTACTTAATCACAGCTTAATCTCGATCAGATCCGATCGATCAATGGACCACGGCTCATCAGGCGGCAAAGCTTACATATTCCTGCTCTCATCGAACAGGCTGCTCACCTTCGCTTTCATGCGATGTTTCTTCGATTGCCGCCGGCTCGTGATCAGGCCGTTGCACTTTCGCATCATCATTGTCGGAAGGCTCTATAACCTGCTCATTGTTTGTGGAGGGAGATTGTTCGTCCTGATCAGCGATTATAGCTTCTTCCGAAGTGCCGACAGATGGTTCAGGCTGCGCGCTACTATTTTCCTCCGGCTCGCTAGCCGGGACGATAGGCTCAGCTACCCGGTCTTCTGCGACCGATGGCGCTCGTGCATTTGACTCAGCCGTTGGAGTTTCATCAGCAGTATTGTTGTTAGGCTCGATCTGGCCGCCAGTCTCCATCGGGGTGGGTATCGTTTCTGGAGAGTCCAATGAGGATCTGGCTGCCTCTTTCTCCAATTCATAAGCTGGTGTGGAAGGCGTGTAGTCCACCTGCTTCATGTCGATGTCAGTTTCTGCAATTGGCAGGTTCTCGAAATAATTTTCGGTTTGATGACTCTCGTCAATAATGACGTTGACGTTCTGTTCAGCGTAGTTGTTGACCACCACTTGTGTCGATGCGTCGATATTGATGTTAACGTTGACAGTGGGCGTAAACGGATCATCGTAGTAGCTCCAGTCTGTATAGGTGTAGTAGGGCTCATAATAGTCGGACCAGCAGGTCTCCCAATATTCATAGGTAACCCGTTCCACGACGAAGTAGCGGGTATAAGCCGGGTAGTAAGTCGTCGTGACGACCCGATAGCCGTCCATCCAGCCCATAAACGAACCGAGGAGAAACACGGTTCGCTGATAGTTTGCCTCATCAATACGGTCCTGTTCGACCTGGTCCAATTGGGCCGACAGTCTTCTGATATTGGCTGCGAGCTGAGTATTTGACCGTGTTTCGATTTGCAGCCTGTTCACCTGTGAACGAAGCTTGGCTACCTGCGCCTTAAGTTCTTTTACCTGCTCGAAACTTGCCTTCACGGGTTTTGATTTGACTGGTTCAACAAGCGCATAGCGCGTCCCATAGGCGGCCCAGTTCGCGGAAAGAGCCCGGACGCCTTCGCGCACCGTCGGATTGGCAATCCTGGCAGAATCCGAAATTGCTTCAATGCGGCCAACTGCAACAGAGAGACCGCTTGTAGCAGTCGTCATTTTCTTTGGGTCGCGGGAATTAAGACCTTTTTCAAGGCCCCCAAGTGCCTGCAGTGCTTCGTTCGTTGCTTTCATAAGCATGGCATCCGCCCGCGAGCCTTTTTTGGGTTCGTTTTTGTAAGCAACAAGAATAGTTGAAAGAGACCGGCGCATATTGAGTTGCAATTGGGCTGCATCAATCTTTGCAGATGATGCAGCTATAGCCGGACTGATCTCAAACAAAGGAACGGTGATTGATCCAGTCATGGCCAAAAGAAGGGCGCTGCTCAACATCATCGCTACACGGCGTGTTTTTCTGATCGAGTTCATTCTTTTCCTCTTGCGTATTGGGTAGGCGCGGGCAAGTTGCACGCGCAGCGTTGTGAGGTTCGGGCGCGGCGTTCGAACTGCTTCGGTTTGTCCTGATCGCCGTTTATTCAGGCCTGCGCGTTTGCTCTTGTGCTGAAAAGTTCATCCGCACTGCCCCATATATTCTCCCCTATGGAGAGGCAAAGAGTTAGGTTACGCCGGGTGTTAGGCATCGTTCGCACGAGGAATCGAACAATCGAGAAGCGGCCCTCCCCACAGTGCCTTGAATCTCAGGGCACCATTCTGCAATCGGAGTATTTCTCATACTGGCAATGTAGGTTGAATGGTCTGCCGACATGCGATGGCCGAACGATCAACGTCGACGAGATGATTGCAAATAGAGCGGCCATATAGATGGCAGCTGGCATAATGCGAAATAACATTTGCATTGTGTATTCCTTTTGGAGGCTTTCAAACGACGAAAATGTGTGACCCTGGAGACTTTAATCGACGCGATCCTGAGGGTTGGGACCCTGCGGTTTAGCGTATTGAGAGTTCGTCCCGGTCGGCATATCGAAGACTGGCGAAGACTCGTTACCAGTTTATCATTTTGACATTAGGGCCGCCGGTTTGCCCGATACTGTATGAAAATCTGAACCGTCCCGCCTGCATGTCGGGCCAGGCAACCAACATCGTAAAAAACATGCCGGATAACGCAGCTACATAAATGAGGACTGGTACAAAACGAAACAGCACGCTCATATTGAAGCTCCTGGTTTTTGCTCGGATATCGAAGAAATAAACCATCGTGTGCGATCGCCTAATGTCTGCTCGGTTGCATGGATTTTGACCTCGTTGCCAATTCACTTGTTATGCTTTGACGGTGGCAGGTATACTTCATGATGCCTGAAAAACGCGTGAGTGCGTTGTCAGCGAATTGTCAGCTTCATTGAACTAAGCTATCTCCTTGACGGGCTTAGATGGTTTTAGGAGGATGCGAGTGCGTTTTCGGCCCCTGAGAGCCTTGCTACGGTGTGCGGTTGTTGTCCTGGCACTACACCTTCCCAAGGCGGTGCAAGCACACGAATGGACAAGTGACGTAGAGGGTGTTCATTACATCCAAATCTCCGACGAGGGAGATTCGGATGGTTCTCCGAGCGACGGTGGCACTGTGGGTGGATCGGACTCGGACGATGGGGTCTCCGATTCGGATGATTCCGAAGGCGATCAGCGATCTTACCCCGATGGTTCCGGAGGCAACCGGCCCGACGAGAAATTTGTTGGACCAAATGGCGCTTTAAGAGCCGTCCAAGCCAATAGAGCCCTCCCACTGGCCGACATTGTAACCATTGCCCGCCGCCTTACCAACGGCCAGATCATTGACGCACGGTTGCGCCCCGTGAAGGGCGTTCTCCAGTATGAGTTAAAGGTGCTCGAGACCAACAGCGAAGTCAGCCGCTATTCTTTCAATGCCCGTACAGGCAAACTCATAAGAGTGAGGTAAACATGCGCATACTTGTTGCCGAAGATGACCGCCGCATAGCAGAGTCACTTGGCGCAGCACTATCGGCCGCCGGTTTCCTCGCGGAATATGCCAGGGATGGAGAAGATGCCTGGTTTCGTGGTGACACCGAGACATTCGATGCCGTGATCCTTGATCTGGGCCTTCCAACACTGGATGGCTTGACGATCCTGAAGCGGTGGCGCCGCACAGGACGTAACGTTCCCGTATTGATTCTTACCGCGCGCGGACAATGGGACGAAAGAGTGGAAGGAATTGAGTCCGGCGCTGACGATTATGTTGTTAAACCTTTCCGGATGGAGGAGGTTGTGGCACGCATACGCGCGATCGTGCGCCGGGCAGGTGGCTTTGCATCATCTCAGATTGAAATTGGCGAACTGGTTCTCGACACACGGATGAGACAGGTCTCGCGCGCAGGCGTTCCAATCGTATTGACACCACAAGAATACCGGCTGCTCGCTTTCATGGCACACCAGGGCGGACGTGTCGTTTCACAGATCGAGATTACCGAACATCTCTACACGCAGGACTTCGAGGGTGGTTCGAACGCCATTGAAGTCTTGGTTGGTCGCCTGCGCAAGAGATTAGGTGCCGATATCATCGCAACACGTCGTGGCTTTGGGTATATTCTCGGTGGGGATGCCCCTTGAGAATCCGGTCTTTACGGGTTCGTCTTATACTGGGAGCTGGTATCTGGATTGCCATTGCCCTCGTATTGGCTGGTGTAACTATCGGATATCTATTCACCAATAATGTGGAGCGCGGCGCGTCCGCAGATTTATCGGCGACAATGTCGCGCCTTGTCGCCTTGATCAATCCGGACGCGCCCGGTGCCTCACCTTTGCTTACCGGCGCTTTGCCTGATCCACGCTATCAGACACCCGTCAGCGGTCTCTATTGGCAGATAACAGATCTTGGTACCCAGCAAAACATCCGCTCACGATCCCTCTGGGATTATGTTCTCAAGGTTAGCCCGTCAAAAGAAGGCGGGCAGCTTTCTACCGTTCAAGGGCCGGTGGGCCAATCATTGCTTGCATTGTCCCTTACGGCACGCTTTGCAAAGACCAAAGATGAACGGCGCTTTCAGATCATTGTCGCTCAAGACAGGTCTATCCTCGATGAAGCGATCACCCGATTTGGGCGGGAACTGGCCTTAGCACTTCTGGTCCTCGGCCTCGTCCTTGTCGTTGCCGTCATCTTGCAGGTGCAGTTCGGTCTTTTTCCGTTTAAGAAATTGCGTAAGGATATTGAAAGCATCCGCAATGGTGTTGCTTCTTCAATCGATGCCATCTACCCGCTGGAAGTTGCAGCTGTGGTCGGCGAAGTAAATGCTCTCCTTGCCATGCAACAGAAATCTATGGATTTTGCGCGATCCCGTGCGTCCGATCTTGCTCACGGGCTTAAAACTCCGCTCACCGTGTTGGGCACGATTGCCTATGAGCTCGAAAAAGACGGCAACACGCGTAGTGCAGCATCTATCATCGATCTGACGAACGAGATGCGTGACCGGATAGATTATCAGTTAAGACTGGTCCGACTGCGTCAACGCGTTCGGATGCATGCACTCAGCGCGTCATTAAGCAGCGTGGTTCCCCGCACGATTGCGGTGTTGAAAAGAACACCCAAAGGCGAACAGCTGGTCTGGGTCGTTAATGTCATGGATGGTCTGAACGTCGACATCGACGTAAACGACCTTGTTGAGCTTGTCGGTGTGATACTGGAGAACGCTGCGCAATGGGCGAACACGCAAATTCACATCAAGGCTAAGCAGGACGGCGCGTTTGTCGAATGGCAAATATCCGACGATGGTCCGGGCATTCAGGTTTCAGATCACAGTACGATTGGTCGACGTGACAGGCGGTTGGACGAGACAGGCACAGGCACTGGGCTTGGCCTGGCGATTGCTTCTGAAATTGTCTCCCTCAACAACGGAACGATTGCGTTTAAATGTTCTAATCATGGTGGACTTGAAGTCATCATCCGCTTGCCAAGTGTAGCAGCCAGTTAGAAATGTCGCGTTGTGTGCAAAGTAAAAATGTCATCCTGACAGATGCCGAGGCTCATCGACGGGCAGGGTGCAGCCCTCAACATCGCAGCCCGGACATTGCCTTCCCCGTGTCCTATGGTGATCTAGGCGGTCTTCATTTGCCTATCGCATCAAAGTCGAAGGCCGCACCATCGGCTATACCGATGACATGGAATGGATCGAGGCGTTGATCCATGATCTGGTCGATTGCAGGGATGCGGCCCGGCTCCTTGAAATTCCATTGGCAGAATAAGAGCAAATGATCCTTTGTGGGGGCGGGCAGATTGTCTGCCCGTCTGGATGTGATTCTGGTTAATCGCACACTTCGTATTCGTAATCGGGCGAAGTGTTCCGAACGACCTTGCGGTCACGATAGAGGATAGAAATTTTGTCACCGCGTGCGTCGCATGCAGCATTAAAAAAACGTACGGGATCAACGGGCTTGCCATTATGATCCTTGTTGTTGTCATTGTACTCGATCTCGTAAACCTGATTGCCATACACCTTGGTGTACTCGCTGCATTCCTTCTCGTATTCGCATTCTTCGATAATCGCAAAATCAAAGCGGATCTCATTCGGTCCTTTGGGTGCAAGTTCCGAAGCGTTCTTCTGGGCAATGGCGAGATAGGCATCGTGAGCCCGTTTGACCAGCAGCTTGGCAAACTTGGTATTGGTTTCTGGTGACAAAACGCCTTTGGATCTATCCCATGAATCGAGATTGTCGGGTTCGATGGCCTTGAAGCCATCAGCCGCGCATTGGTCGATCCAGGGACCGATTATGTCCATGAGTTTCTTTTGTTTTACGACTGTTGAGACATCCAATATATATTCATCCGTCCATTTTGGATCGGTAACGTATTCACCATTCTTTTTGACCAGCAGATCAGGATGCTTTGTTGTCCACCACTTTTTCAGCTTCGGTTGCGTCTGGAAAGCATTCACGTAACAGATGTTGTATTTGTCTTTTACAGGGGCAACCGTTCTGTCCCGGACAACGATCTTCACATTGCCTTGCGGGTTGTAGTTGCCTCCAATCTGGTAGTCGAATTTGCCATGAGCGGGAGGCAGTGTGATTGTTTGAGCATTTGCAGACAAAACACCGCAGCCTGTAGCGACGACGGCGATCATCGCCGTTTGGAACCATTGAGTACGCATTTCGATCAAGACCTTATCTAGCTGAGTTCCCCGCCTCGAGCACGGCGCTCTGGCGTGATCATTTGACGGACTGGTTACGGTCTGAGTCAGCTAAATCCGTATATTTGTCGCTTGCAGAACGACGGTCAAGAGTAATGAAGCAGCTTCTGATAAGCAGATGTCACGTTGTTAGGCTCAGTTACAAGAGTTCCATTAATGTCCGCGTTAATAGCACTCCGCGCAGCGTTAACGGCAGCTTACTGGTCTTTGAACTGCATTTATAAAGGTCCGAAATCAGGGCGCAAATCAGTCGTCGAACAAAATAAGTCTGACATTCCCACCCTCGGTCGGCAACAACATACGGATTGTCACCGATAGGTTTAAATAAAGTGCGCGGTCACCGCCGTTTCCAAGCAATTGTTAGCGGTAGCTGTGCGGCGTTTCTGACGTGTGAGCCTCTATGGGCTTTCTCTAACTCGGATGAGTTGGAGAAGGTGTCCATCTGCTCGTGTCCTCTTGTGCCAATTCTTCCGCAATTGCGCACGAGCGATATCTCACCGAAGAGGGCCGGCTACGTGGTTAAGCTGTTAATTTTGCACCATGTCGCGATCAGAATCACAACGCCTGACATGAAATGATTTAGGCCCATTAAACACGATCCGAGTTGGAAGCGGATTGTCCGATGAATTGATCGGAATATCATCTCAAACCATGCAGAAAAACCTAGGTGGGAAGATTTGCACCTGTCAAAATGGGTAGGGAAAACATCAAAATAGATCTGTCGTATTTATATTGATATAATATTTATAACATTAATAAAGCGGGATTTTATTTTATATTGCCAATTTTTACAAAATTATACAGTAGTAAATTACTATAATGTGTATTTAATGCTGTATAATTGAAATTTATAATTTATGGAGATTATTTATTTTTATAATTATAAAAGTTATTTTTTATTACGAGAAATATGAAATTTTATATCGACTCAGTAGCGGCTTTGTCACAGTGAATTATTATTTATCATTATTGAAACGAATAATAGTGATTGCATCGTATGCATATTGACTTATTTTTTTGACGCGGCATTCAATGTCTTTGAGTTGAGATATCAGTTGTATTTGATATCTAGACATTAATAATTTGGGTTGATCTCAGCTTACTTTAAGCCTGATCAAATTCTCTGCTGGGGGGCGAGATGGGGAATATGGGGGAAGTGCCAGCTTTTGATGGCCGGATCAGTCGTGTTCCGGACAACCTTCTGATGGTCTGTATGGGCTTTTTCCTGCTTATTGGCGCGAGCTTGTTATTTTCAAATCAGGCCTCGGCGCAAAATTGCGGCCCCTATAACATTTCGGTTGTTCACGGAGGCTCTACACAGCTCACAGTGACTTGTGATCCGTTCGGCCTGAATAACCCCTCAGTCACAACACAACCGCAACACGGAACAATCACAGTACTGAATATAAACTCGGGCCTTATTCAATATTCGCACAATGGCGGAGCTGATGTCGCAACGACTGACAGTTTTGTGCTTGCTGGCGCTTCTGCGCAATCCATTCTCGTCAATGTTACGATTGGCCCCGCCTCGACGATGACCATTTCCCCCGGGGCACTTGGCTCCATGCGGGCTGGCGTCAGCTTCAACCAAAGCCTTTCGGCCAGTGGTGGGGTTGCACCCTATACGTTCTCGCTTGTGTCAGGTGGTGTGCCGGGAATAAACCTCAGCGGGAGCACGTTGTCGGGCACGCCAACGGAGCGAGGGGCGCATACACTGGTCGTTCAGGCGACCGACAATGTGGGTGCAACGGCTCAGAAATCCTACGGTGCTACGGTCGCCAATCCAATTTTGACAACGTCACCACTCAATCCGACTTTGGCTGTAGGGCAGCCGAGCACCATATCATTCACGACCACAGGTGGCATTGCGCCTTATAGCTACAACGTCAATACCGGGACTTTACCTCCCGGTATCAGTCTTGCATCAAATGGCAGTCTGACAGGGACACCAAGTGCAGCTGGAACCTATACGTTTGATATCGTAGCCAGAGAGAGCAGCACCAGTTCGGATTGTAACTGCCCATTCTTCAAATTGGACACTGTCACGGTCACCGTAGCCAATGTGGCGCCGCCGGTTGCCAATGCGGTCTCGGCTGTTGTCGCTTATAATTCGAGTGCCAATCCGATTACCCTCAATCTTACGGGTAGCGCCGCCACTTCGGTTGCCGTTGGCAGTCAGGCGACGCACGGCACCGCCACAGCTTCGGGAACGTCGATAACTTACACCCCAACAGCCGGATATGCCGGACCTGATAGCTTTACCTATACGGCAACAAATGCAGGCGGCACCTCGACGCCTGCAACGGTGTCGATCACGATCAGTCCGCCTACACTGGCGATGTCCCCGGCGTCTGGCGCCTTGCCCGCTGCAACTGTTGGCACTGCCTATACACAGACGTTCACACCATCTGGCGGCAAGATTCCCTATAGCTATGCCATCACGGCTGGTGCCTTGCCTGCGGGTCTTAATCTGAACCTGTCAAACGGTACTCTCAGCGGCACGCCGTCGACAGCTGGTCCGTTTAGTTTCTCAATTACGGCAACCGACAGCTCGACGGGAACTGGGCCATTCACAGTCACTCGAAATTATTCCCTGACTGTCAATCCGCCAGCACCGATTGCGAATCCTGTCTCGGCAGCGGTCGCTTATAATTCGTCTGCCAATCCGATCACGCTGAACATCACGGGCGGCGTAGCGATCTCGGTCGCGGTTGGCACCCAAGGCACAAATGGTACCGCTACAGCGTCGGGGACATCCATAACCTATACGCCAATAACTGGACGCGCCGGACCTGATAGTTTCACCTATACAGCGACAAATGCTACCGGCACGTCGGCGCCGGCCACGGTTACGATTACCATCAGCCCGCCCACATTGGCTTTGGCTCCGGCGTCAGGTGCGTTGCCTGATGCAACTGTCGGTGCAGCTTATAGCCAGACATTCACCGCATCTGGGGGCACAGCCGCCTATAGCTATGCCGTCACTGCTGGCGCCTTGCCCGCCGGGCTTATCCTGTCAGGCGGTGTCCTCAGTGGTACGCCGACGACAGCTGGTCCGTTCAGTTTCTCTGTCACGGCCACCGACAGCTCGACCGGAAGTGGTCCGTTCAGCGTTACGCAAAACTATTCGCTGACCGTTGATCCAGATGCGCTTATCTTGCCTGCCACCACTCTCGCAAACGGTCAAGTCGGTGTGGCGTATTCCGCCTCCATCAACCCTGCGACAGGCGGCACTGCGCCTTATACATATGCACTCACAGCCGGAGGACTGCCCACTGGTGTCTCTGTCTCATCGAGCGGCGGCATCTCGGGAACACCCACGGCAGCAGGTACGTTCAACTTCACGCTCATGGCCACCGACAGCGCTTCTATGACGGCCAGCCGAAGCTATTCGCTGACCATCGCTGCGCCTACGCTCTCAATGACACCGCCAGCAGGAACGCTTGTGCTGTCTTATGGCCAGGTTTACTCGCAAGCATTTGTCGCATTCGGAGGAACGGCACCCTACAACTATAGCCTTTCGGCGGGTGCTCTACCGGTAGGGATAAGCTTAAACTCAGCTGGCACGTTGTCGGGCACGCCGACGCAACCCGGATTATATACTGTCAGCATTCGCGCAACCGATAGTTCGACAGGCACAGGTGCGCCCTTCGCTCGAACCCAGAACTACGTATTGTCGGTATCTGCACCAACAATTACAGTGGCGCCCGCAACACTGCCCAATGGCACTGCCGGTACGTCCTATGCTGCTACGCTCTCTGCCTCCGGAGGCATTGGCCCCTATAGCTTCGCATTGACCAGCGGCAGTTTACCAGTCGGAGTTTCGTTCAACTCGGCCGGTGAATTCTCCGGAACGCCAACCGTATCGGGAACGTTTTCAACGACAATCACTGTGACCGACGCCCACGGGCAGACCGGCACACGGGCCTATACCTGGGACATTGCTGCACCAACAATTGCCATAACACCCACGACATTGCCCAATGGCACAGCCGGTACGCCCTATGCTGCCACTTTGTCAGCCACGGGTGGTGCAGCGCCCTATAGTTTCTCCTTGACGTCAGGCAGTTTGCCGATCGGAGTTTCGTTTAACTCGGCCGGTCAATTCTCTGGAACACCGACAGCATCCGGATCATTTTCAACCACCATTAGGGCGACCGATGCCAACGGCTTTACTGCCGTGCAGGTCTATAACTGGATTATCAATGCACCGACGATCATCGTGGCGCCTGCGACACTACCCAATGGTGCAACTGGTACGCCCTATGCTGCCGCTGTGTCAGCCACAGGTGGAGCCGCGCCTTACAGCTTCTCTTTGACTGCGGGCAGTTTGCCTGTTGGGGTTTCATTCAACTCGGCCGGTCAGTTCTCTGGAACACCAACATCATCGGGGACATTTTCAACCACCATTAGAGCAACTGATGCCAATGGCTTTACCGGTAGCCAAACTTATACCTGGGCCATCAATACTGGAACTGTCATTGTCAGTCCCGAAACATTGGCTGCGGGAACGGTGGCCGTTCCCTATTCGCAAACAGTCAGCGCGAGTGCAGGCATTGCTCCCTATACGTTCACAATTACGTCCGGCAGCCTGCCAGCAGGTATTACGCTGAACCCAGGAACAGGTGTTCTCAGCGGAACGCCAACAGCACAGGTCAATGCCAACTTCACTGTTACAGCGACCGATAGCAGCACAGGCAGTGGGCCCGCGACGGGCAGCCGGTCGTATACGCTGATCGTCAACGCACCAACCATCACCTTGCCCCCGACGACGCTTGCGGGTGGTGTTGTTGGTACAGCCTATTCGGCCACGCTCAATGGGGCGAGCGGCGGTACGGCTCCCTATAGCTATGCTGTTACAACCGGCACCTTACCGGCTGGTCTTAGCCTGTCGGCAGCCGGTGTCATCAGCGGAACACCGACGGCGATTGGCAACGTTAATTTCACTGTTACAGCAACGGATAGCAGCGGTGCTCCCGGGCCATATACGGCAAGCCAGACGTATTCATTGGCGGTTGTCGTGGCACCCCCAGTTGCGAACGCAGTCTCCGCGACGGTTGCCTACAACTCAAATGCCAATCCGATCACGCTCAACATCAACGGCGGCGCCGCGGCTTCGGTTGCAGTAGCCAGTTCACCGACGTTTGGCACCGCGACAGCTTCGGGGACGGCGATCACTTACACCCCGACGGCCGGACATTCCGGAACTGACAGTTTCACTTATACGGCGACGAATGCGTCAGGCACTTCGGCACCAGCCACGGTTACGATAGTGATTGGTACGCCAACGCTCACTTTGACACCGGCTGCAGGTGCCTTGCCGGGCGGGACTGTAGGTACGGCCTATAGCCAAACGTTTGCGGCATCGGGTGGTACGGCGGCCTATACCTATGCTGTCTCGACCGGTGCCTTGCCAGCGGGTCTGTCTCTGTCGACGGGCGGCGTTCTGAATGGAACACCCACAGCAATTGGCAATACCAATTTTGCCATTACCGCAACCGACAGTTCGACGGGAACTGGGCCATTCACGCTCACGCAAAACTATTCAGTGACCGTTGTTGACGCCATACCGGTGGCAAATCCTGTTGCAGCGACAGTACCTTTCAACAGCGGCGCCAATCCGATCACGCTCAACATCACAGGCAACGCCACATCCGTCGCCATTGCCGCTGCACCGTCTTCCGGTACAGCTGTGGCCAGCGGCACCTCGATAACATACCAGCCTGCTACAGGCTTCTCCGGTACGACTTCATTCACCTATACCGCAACCAATGCAACCGGTACGTCAGCGCCGGCTCTTGTGACCATAACCGTCAACGTGGCACCGCCGGTGGCTCAGCCACAAACCGTCGCTGTCGCCTTCAATCAGGCAAAAGCCTTTACGGTCACGGCGACAGGGGCAGGTCCATTAACCTATTCTCTCGTAACAGCACCGTCCAACGGCACGGCTGGGGTGAGCGAGAGCGGAAATGCCACCTATACGCCCAACAGCACGTTCAGCGGGACCGACAGTCTGGTCTTTGCGGCAACCGGCCCGGGCGGCGCAAATAATGCAACAGTGACATTCAACGTGGCCGCGCCGGTGGCGATTGCAGACCTGTCGGCTCTATCGCCAAGTTCGGGAACACTGCAACCCGGTTTCTCGTCCTCAGTCACCAGCTATACGATCGAAGTGCCCAATACTACCGAGACCATGGCTCTGACGCCAACGGCGACCGCACCCAGTGCGACCATCACCGTTCAGGGCCAAACTGTTGGTTCCGGTTCATCCAGTGCCGCGATACAGCTGCCTGTCGGACAGACCCGCATCGCAGTTGTCGTCACGGCACAGGACAATACAACGACGAAGACCTATGAGGTCACGGTGCGCCGTCTGCCGCCAGCGCCAGTGGCGGCAACGCGTACGGTGGAAGTGCTGGCGGGACAGACAGTCCATGTTGACCTGACGCAGGGATCGACGGGCGGGCCCTTCTCCAACGCGCGCGTTGTCAGCATTTCCGACAGTTCGGCCGGTCCGGTGAGCATTGCCGCAAGCCAGCCGGCCTTTGACATGGTTTATGCATCTGATCCCAACTATGCCGGTAATCTGCTGGTGCAGTACACGCTGTCGAACCCCTATGGCACGTCGAACCCGGCGACGATCACCTTTATCGTTACAGCTCGTCCGGACCCGTCGAAGGACCCAGAGGTCATCGGTTTGCTGACCGCACAGGCGGACAGTGCCAAACGCTTTGCTGCCAACCAGATCCAGAACTTCAATTCGCGCCTTGAGCAATTGCATGATGAAGGTGACCGGCGCAACAACAGCATGGCCATAAGACTCGACTATGCGCAGGAGAACGGGCCGGATGAAATGGACGAACCGTTCCGCACACTGATGCAATCAAATTCCGCTCCCGGATTGTCGAATGGTGCGCCTGATTTTTCCATGTATTCGTTCGCCGAAGAGAACCGCAAGAAGCAGAACCAGCCGGCCCCGGACTTAAACCTTGGCCGACTGGCAGTGTGGACGGGCGGTTTCGTGAATTTCGGTGATCGCAATGATCGGAATCTGGATTTCGATTATACGACGGTCGGTGTGAGTGCCGGTATGGACTACCGGTTCTCCAAAAAGTTCGTCGCCGGTTTTGGTTTTGGTTATGGCCGCGATGCATCCGATATTGGTGACAACGGCACCGAAAGCCGCGCTCATGCCTATAGTGCTGCAATCTATGGCAGCTACTCACCGGTTAAATCGGTCTTCATCGACGGTTTGATCGGCGGAAGCTGGCTGGATTTCAGCAGTCGGCGCTATATCACGTCCACCGGCGATTTTGCCTCCGGTGATCGCGACGGCCAGCAGATATTCGGATCGCTTACCGCAAGTTACGAGCACCGCAAGGATGGCTGGCTGGTGTCGCCTTATGGCCGGTTTGATTTCTCCCGGTCGTGGCTGAATGGCTTCACCGAAAAAAGCGGTGGTGCCTATGCGCTGAAATATGGCGACCAGACTGTCGATACATTGTCGGGTATTCTTGGCCTGCGCATGGAATACACCATTCCGATGGAGTGGGGTGCGTTGAAGCCGGGTGCCCGTGCGGAGTATACGCACGACTTTGAAGGATCAAGCCAGATCAGGCTCGGTTATGCCGATACGGCAGGACTTCCCTACGACTTGAATACCGAGAGCAGCGGCAGTGACTATGTCACGCTCGGTCTTTCGCTCGATGCACAACTTGATACAGACTGGAACGCGAATTTTGACTACCGAACAACCGTCGGGGCAGACAATCAGAACCATGCATTCGGGCTGCGTGTCGGTAAGAAGTTCTAACGGATGTTGAGGCGTGGAAGATCTCGGGGAGGAGCTGTTTGCTTCTCCCCAATCTCTCGATAGCGTTCGGTTCAAACGCAGAGAATAAACTGCTGCAATAAAGGTTCGCGCAAGCAATTGAGGTTGGGATGGAGATTGTAACGCTGGATCATTTCGCCCGCTGTGTCGGCGAAGGGTTTGAGATCGATATGGGAACCGGCTCTCTTGTTTTCACGTTGACCGAGGCACGGCCTTTGCCTGAACGCGGCTTTACCGGAATGAGACGATCACCGTTTTCTCTGTTGTTCCGCAGCGAGTCAAAGGTTCTGCTGCCGCAAAAGATTTACAGGTTGAAGAATGCTGCACTTGGAATTCTCGATATCTTTCTGGTGCCCGTCGCCCGTGATAAGGACGGCATCATCTATCAGGCGATCTTTAACTGACGGCTGACGATGCATCCGTTGGTTCTGACGTATCCTGAGACGGAAGCCATTCCATCCGTATGTGGGTATCGCTGGTATCGGCGGCCTTGAATCCAAAAGCCTCGTAAAGGCCGAGCGCGCGTCTGTTGTTTTGATCGACATGCAGGACAATACCACCGGCGTTCCCGGCGATTGCCGCATTCTGGATGCTGGATAATATGGCAGATCCCATCCCCCGATTGCGCCATTCGGGTAAGAGCCCGATATCGATAATATGCCAATTGTGCGCAGCCATCTGGATATAGAGGCGGCCGACTGACATGCGGTCCTTCTCGATGATCAGGAAATCCGTTTGCGGAAATGCAGCAATGTAATAGCGGTGCTGCAGAGCAAATTGCTGGTCCAGAAATGCGTCCTTATGTTCCTGTGGCCATGGTATGTGAGCCAGTTCATCTTTGCGGAACGAATGATAAAGCCGATGTAGAAATGGCAGGTCATCGAGCGCCGCAGGGCGCAGGACACACGCCGCAACAGCGAGCCTGTCACTCCACGGTCGAGCCGGAAATTCCGGCAGCTGGCCTGCCCCTGCGTCTTTCATCAGCTGAAAGATGGAAATATGCCGGCCAGTGCGATGCTAAAGTTGATTGCCAGATAAGGCTGACGGTTTTCATGCGGTTGACTGCTACCTGCAACGCCGATGACATTTTGTGCGAACTGTGTGTTCGGTTGCACATTGGGCAGAAACGGACTGCTCGAATTCGGCACGCTCAAACCATTTCCCGAACTGGGCGAGGGTGCTCGTTTGCTGGGTTCGCTTTGATTATAGATCGTTAGAGAATGCGCATGTGCCGGCATCTCCGCTTGCGTCAGCGTTATGTTGTTGCTGCCAAAGGTTTGGCCGATGGTTCGCGGGGTCAGACCTGCGCCCTGGCCCTGGTTGCAGCCCGCGCGATTGGTGAAATTGGGCAGCTGAAATGTGGTTGTGCCATTGCCGCCATACTGGATGCCGAGCAGAGAGAACAAGGCCGTATTCTGCTGGATGGCAAGTGTAGCGCCATTACAGGAGGCCCAGCCCCGCGGAGGAAAGTTGAAGCCGAACAGTTGGATCTCACCGATGAAAGGTTCTGTCATTGCAGTGTCCTTGATCTAGATGGCACGGGTCAGTTCTGTGAGGGAAAGATGCCTGCGTAGGCGATGCAATATTGCACCGTCAGGGTCGGCATCGTATTGTCATGCATGATGGTCGATCCGCTCATCTGGGTTGATGCTGGTGATGTTCGAATTCCGGTGGCACCACTCAGATCGGTAGCATACATCGTGTCACCGACGATAGCGCCCAGCTCGGCTGTAGGCCCTATTGATGCGGTGTTGGCGAGGCCGGTTGTGGCAAAGTAGGGATGCGTGTGCGTCGGCATTTGCGTGGGCAAAAGCGTGACATTTTCGCTGCCGGCGGACTGGCCGATCACATATGTCGATAGGCCCTGGCCGGTACCTTGATGGATCGGTACGCGTCCACAAAGATTGGGCATGGCAAACGTCGTCTGTCCATCGCCGCCATAGGTCGTGCCAATCAGAACGAACAACGTCTCGTATTCCGAGATGGGCTGCAATGAGTTATTGCAGGGCAGCCACCCGTTGGGCACTCGGGAAAAGCCAAAAAGCCGGATTTCTCCGACATAGGGAGTGCTCATCGTTGGTCCTCCGTACGATGGGTTGATGAGAGGTCGTTAATTGCGCGACGGGAAAATTCCAGACAGCGCAATGCAATAGTTGATGACGTCATAGGGCTGTATGTTGGCATGTGGCTGACCATTACCGGCGGGGGTAACAGTCTGACTCGACAGCACAACCTGGGCTCCGTTGGACGGGGCGTAGATATTGGCACTGTTGGTGCCATAGAGCGCATTGCTAGGATTGCGCAATGTGCCGCTGCTGGACGTCCCGTTCGCCAAGTGAGTGTGTGCGGGTAATTGCTGCTGAAGCAAGGTCACGTTTTCGACGCCGCCGGTTTCGCCAATCTGATAGGGCGAGGGCTGCCACGAGGAATCAACTGATGATCCAAACCCGACTGGCGTGCGGCTTTGCATATTTGGCAAAGCAAAGTTCGTCGTCCCATTGCCACCATAGTAGGTGCCCAAAAGAGAGAACAACGCCTGATTCTGACTAATGGCCAACAGTTGCCCGTTGCTCAAAGCAAAACCCTTCGGAGCAAACTGAAACCCCGCAAGCATAATCTGGCCTAGAAAGACTTCTGACATACCCCACCCCTCGGATATTTTAATATTGATTGGTATCATCGCTCTAACGGCGCATAAAATGCAAGAACAATTTCTTTGAGATAATGTATAGAAATTCAAAGATATTTTTATATTTTTGACAGGTGGTCATTCCTATTTGCGAAACAGGATTTTTAAAGGTATTAATTTTTCTCAAACTATGGCCTCGTTGACGAAGTCATATTTATCGTTGCGATCGCGCGCCCATGATCTTAGTAACGTTGCTATCGGAGAAAGAGTTGTCTGTATCAGACGGCGGGCAATGTGAGATTGTGGGGTCCAGCGAATTTGCTTGCCAACAGCTGTCCGAAATATCGCCATGCATCGCTTATTGGAACGTTCAAAACGCTTTCGCTTAGCTCGTAAACTTGACAGTTGTATAAAAATATTATGACATATGATAATTAGATATTCACTGCCACAAATCTTATGGGGATAGCATGGCGTTTCTATATCTCTTTGCAGCATTTGGTCTTGGTGCTTTGATATCGATGCAACCGCCAATCAATGCTCATATTTCTGCTGAGTTGGGCAGTCCGCTACTCGCGGCGTCGTGTTCCATCGCAATTAGCTTGGCCATAGTATTTATCGCACGATTGGCCACGGATTCCTCCGTGACGGTGAATTGGTCTCGTGTCTTTGCTCTACCGTGGTGGACTCTGATTGGTGGGGCGGCCGGCGCGCTGTTTGTTATTGGTGCGCTGATTGTGGTGCCCAAGTTGGGTGTGGCACCCTTCTTTGTTTCTGTGGTTCTTGGCCAATTGTTGGGTGCAGCCGTCATTGATCAATTTGGTGGCTTCGGCATCACGATAAGCAGCGTTACTTGGCCTCGTGTGGCAGGCATTGTTCTGGTTTTTTTGGGTGCGGTACTCACTCAAATCAGCTCTTGGCGTTAGCTGTGACTTCGAATGATATATGTCCGGGATCATTCTACCGCTCTCTATTCATTCAACTTAATCACGTTGAAATAAGAACGCCTTATTAACGATAGAATTTATTGAACTTGGAAGGGATCGATCTCTGTAATCTGAGCTAACATGGCCAGCCGATGCGGGCAGCCTGCCGTAGGCTTGCCTGCACCACCAGGCGATGAAACGGCGCGATCAGAAAAATATAAATACGCCCCAGCCGGTTGTGACAGTGAACCACAGAGGTGAAGACCAGACGATGCTCCTCTTGCCTTGCCGTTGGACCGGTGCAAAGAACAGATAGACGAAAGTCTAAATGCTTGTCGTCCTCTCCGAATACAATTTCAAGACGGCTTTTGCCATAGATCTTGAATATTCCAAGACGGTTCGTCTGGTCGTGTTCGCCAATGGACTCGAGATGACGGGCTGTCTTGAGACCTAATCCAGCAACGAGAGCATCTCGCATTTTTATAAGAGTGCCGATCCAACGTGGTTGCTGGGAGAAGAGGAATCTCGCTAGCAACTCGGGGTCTGTCAGGGTGCCACTTGGAAGTGGAATTGAGTAGGCGTCAGCCAAATGTACTAATTCGTAGGTATGGCCAACCGTTGCCTCTGCGGGTATGGGCACAGATGTGACAAGCTCGTATTTTGTTGGCATCATGTTTACCCTAAAGTTTTCTGACTTTGTCGCCCAGTAATTTGCGTGCCTGCTCGTAGCGGTCGCGCGCTGTCTTGATGTCATTGTCCAGCCGGTCGAGAGCATTCTCCTGGGCCAGCATCTTCTGTGAATACAGGCGCGCAAGATCTGATCCTTGTGGTGCCGATGCCAAATTTTCGCGCAGGCGAGTCTGGTCGTTAATAATAGCATCGCGCCGCTCTTCAAGCTGGGACATTTCAGCCATTGCCTCATCGCTGGCTTTGGCGGCTTCCGCCAGAGTGGTCAGGCGGGCTTTGGTTTCGGCGTCGAGTTCCGGCGCGATCATAAGGGCCTGGATGCGGGCGCCGGTGACTTCTCCAATATCGATGGCCTCGACTTCAGGGCGTTCCAGGACGACCTTGTACTGTTTGGATTTCCCGGCTTCGACATCAAAGCGAATGCGGTAGGCCTGACCGGCAATGGTCGCATCCTCCGGTTTGGGTTCGACCAGCTTCCAATCCGCCATGCGAGGGTGCTCAATCACCACATGGCGCAAATCAGTCGAACCGTTTTTGAGCCGGTAAGTGGTCGTTTGCCGTATGCGGCTTTCGATCTGAAGGGTACCATCGACCGATTTGATTTTGGTAATCGTGGATTCAGAACCGGCCTCGCTGTCAACCAGAATCTTCTGGTCTGTACCGAAACCAATCAACCGGAAATCACCCATTGGAAGGAGAGGGAACTGAGCTTCACCTGAAAACATTGGCCCCGCCTCAGTTGCATCGTAAATCGTGGCAGATCCCGCTGGCAAAGATACCGCGCCATTATTCTTCAAAGTCAGCGCGCGCCATGGATTGCGTGTTCTACCCTGATACCAGGCAACCGATTGCGACGGCACATTGAGATCAACAAAGGGGGTCGTGAGGCTTTCACCTGCTCCAACAGTAACCGGAGACGAAAGCGTGAAGCTGGCACCAGCAGGGTTTTCTTCCGCAGTGCTGCCAGGCTCCTGCGGGCCGGTCAGAGCATCGCCGCCGCCATAATAGTCTTTCCCCGGGATTGGTTCGATTGCAGCCTGTTCCGGTATGGCCTGTGCTGGCGAGGGGGCAGCCCGATACTTCATGCTGCCGTCAAGCGCTTGTCTGCTCTCAGCAAAAATCTGCCCTTGGTCTGCGCGGGGGAGAGCCGCGCGGCTTACCGGTGGAGCAACCAGTTGGCGCGTGACGTAATAAGGATCATACAGCGCCTGTCTGAAAGTCACCGGCGCAGCAGACGACAACGTCACTTCCACATCTTTCCAGGCATTGCCGGTCATGTTTTCCAGAACAACCCAGCCCTGCAGACGGGCTTGATCTTCGCCCGGCTTCGGCAATGTCAGCCGATAGGCTGCTTTCCACACGGGTGTTTCGGCTACATAGCCGATGCGCACCGTACGTTTCGCTCCTGCAGCGAGCTTGATAGCGATATCGCGTCCCGTGCGGTCTTGAGCGGTTCGCAGTGCCACAAGTGCGGTACTGACTTGTTCCCCAAGGCGCGCATCCTTGAATTCCAGCCCTTCAGCTTCTTCAAGGATGAACTGTTCAATAGACGCGCCCGAGAATACCGAAACACGCGTGCGCGTTGTCACCCCACCATCCTTGCTACTGACGGTCTCACTTTGCACGCTGGCTATGCGCCCCTCGATTTGTCGAGGGCCTGCCAGTTTGATTTCCGCCCCTTTAAGCGCGGAGAACAGCGCCGGCATCGTATCAAGGTCAGATTTGGCGAAAGGCAGTGAGGCAAAGGCATCATCGATGCGAGCCTTGCCGGGGAGTGTAGCAGAACCGGGACCGGCGGGGTCCAGGATCAGTATGCTCTTGAGGATATCATCGACCTGATCAAGGCGCGCACGTAACAGCAGAGGTTCATTGCCATCCACCTCGGCAGCATATTCAAAATAGCCAACGCCGCCTGTACCAAGCACGGCGCGTTTGAGTACGAGTTCGGCAGCCTGAGCGGCGCTGGTCATCATTGTTGTGACCATCAAAAGGGCAAGAATGGGGGAGCGCATGTCAAACCTTATGTAAGGACAATAGGGCAAAGTGTTATGCAGCTTTAGTCAATTCATGCCTGTTGTCTACTGGCACACAACAGGTGGCGCCTGATGTCGTTTGGCAATTAGCAAGTCTTCACTAAAGGGGCAGTTTAGATGCGGCGGCAGCTCATCGCGATCAAGGTCTGAGTTTACGGCAAAACACATGTAACGGTTACATTCTCTGGTGTTACGTGGTTCATCATCTCGACTCCAGCTAGATATGGAAACTCAGCGCTGCGATTGAGAGTGAAGGGCCGACGCCTTTTGTGGGGTGACCTGGGTGAGAAAGTGCTTCCTTCCCACAGTTGGTTCATGACTGACGAGCATATCACGATCATCGAACTTGCTCTTGTCAGGTAGCTTGGTTGTTCACGTCTGGTTCATGCAACGGCTCGCATATAAGCCGAGGGCCAATCGAGGTTTTGAAGATTTGAAAATCCCTCTCAACAGATCGAAACAGTCCTGACTGAAGCGTTAGTGCCTGTTTGGATAATCATTCGAGCATGAGCGTTGAGCGCACGTAATTTTGAGGTATCAAGTGTCGACATCACCTATTGCTTCGGCAGTAACACAACCCATTACTACGCTTGGTATCGATGAATTGATCGAACAATGTCTCGCCTCTTGGCGTGAGGTTGGTTTGACGAGAAGACCCCGCGTGCGATGGTTTCCCAGAATCGCAATTCCGCACTCAACATCCTTTGATCGGTTGTTTGAACGTGCTGAAGGCGACGATATCGATGCAGTTATGTTTGCAGATGAACGCCGTAACTCGCCTCTACATAACCTGCGTGATGTCATCGGTGCTCTGCAATTGCCGATCATCGACGTCAAAGGTCGCGCTGGCGACTTTGCCGACGTACATTTTGATATCATGGAACCACGTACTTGGGTGGAAACTGCGCGCTGCATTTTGAGGTTTCGGCAGGGGCGGAAGATATTGGCACCACAATATCGTGAGACGATCGAGGCGGAGCAGCAATTGCTTGCTCACACCTTTGTATCCGGTCGCTCCATCACAGGCATGCGTTACCCGCTTGCTCCGACAGCGGTCTGCTATCCCGGCTTCTTTTCCGCTGAAAAGACCATTCCGATTGCCGAAAGTTTGGTCAAGCGAGGCTATCTCAGAAAGTCATTCTTTGATCGCGTGCATGAGTGCGGAAGCTGCAGCTCACGCAGGCTCAGTGTGCGAGAGGAATGCCCGTCATGCCGTTCAGCGGATTTGCAGGAAACCGCACTCATTCATCATTTTCACTGCGCAGCGCTTTTGGCGGAACAGGATTTCCGGCAGGACACGGCACTCATATGCCCAAAATGCTCGCGGCAGCTGCGCAATTATGGAAAGGATTATGATCGTCCCGGTCATGTACACCGCTGCAATAATTGCGCTGCTCTGACTTCAGAGCCAGAGGTCGGATTCATTTGCCTGGATTGCAACGCAAAGATTGATGCGGATTCTGCAAAACGTATCGATCTGTTTTCCTATTCGATAACAGATGCTGGCGCGGATTTCCTTCAGACTTCTGACGTTCCGATGATCGGTGGCCTTCCCATTTCGCTCGCGCAGCGTCTGGACCAGTTGCGCAGTGATGCCAACATGAGTTTGGCGGTTGCTGAAATCACCTATCATGCAAAAAGTTCGATCATTGCGCTGAAGGGCGAACCGACATTCAATCGTCTGCGCGCCTTGTTTCTTGAGAATGTTCAGAACCATCTGGCGGGTACGGGATCGGTGCATGTGAGCGCAAGTGCGGACTATTTGTTGATTGATTATCGTGAAAGCGGCAGTGAAGCAGATATCACTGCGCTCCTGCTCCGCTGTGAAAATATCCTCAGTGATCATCTAGAGGCGAGCCTGAGGTTTATCAGCTATCCAGCATCGGCATCGCAGTGAACATACTTGAACTTGGTTTTGCTTTTCTGCTTGCGCAGACGACGATCAGCTTGGTCGCCGTATTCTGGTACACACTCATATTTGAAGTTCCCCGATATATTCTACCCTTCCTTGCTGCGGGGCTGGCTATGCGTTCGCCGGAGCCAGAAGCAATTCCGGATATGCACACCGGTACGCAAATGCCGAGCATCAGCATTATTCTGGTTGGGCACAATGAAGAAGATTCCCTTGAAGCGTGTGTGCGCTCATTGCATGAACAATCGATTTCCGGCTTTGAAATCATCATTGTGAGCGACGGTTCAACGGATAAGATGATCGACGTTGGCAAACGCCTAGTAAAGCAGGGATTAGCCTCTCATATTCTTTCAACCGATCTGCGTGGCGGCAAAGCAAGCGGCATCAACCTGGCATGCGCATTTGCCAAGGGTGACATTATTATCAATGTTGATTGTGATTGTTCGTTTGATCGGTTCGCAATCGAATATCTGCTCGAACCCTTTGGGAACCCCAAAGTAGGTGCCGTCTGTGGCGACATCGCACCCCGCAACAGCAGCGCCAGTATCATTACGCAGTTTCAGGAGATTGAGTATCTACAGTCGATCTCCGTTGGCAAACGTATTGCCAGTGCTGTGAACCAGGTGGTTTGCGCCTCGGGCGCGTTCAGCGCATTTCGCCGGATTGCCTTGAACGATGTTGGCGGTTTTGACGTTGGAGGTGGGGAAGATCTTGACGTCACCATTCGTTTTCGTCTGAAGGGGTGGCTTATCGAGTATGCGCCGGATGCGATTTGTTACACGGATGTTCCTGTGACCGCGTTTCAATACATAAGGCAGCGCTTACGATGGGAGCGCGATGCCATTTGGATTCGCTTTCGCAAGCACCGGCGTCTCCTGAATCCCATGAACCCGGCCTTCCAGCTTTCGGAGGCCGTGCATCAATGGGATTATATATTGTTCAATGTCATTGGTGCAGTCATTTTTCCGGTCTACCTGATTTGGCTGATGGTTCAATATGGCTCATTTGCTCCCGCCATCCTGATCGGGATGCAAGTTGGCCTGCTTTTGATCGACTTGACCATTCTTGCCATTTCGGCGTGGTGTACCGGGCGCAACGTCTTCTGGCGCAATGTGTTGTTTCTTCCCGGCTATTCGCTTTTCATGACCTACGTCATGCGACCAGTCCGTCTGATTGCCTACATTGATGAGTGGGTCTTTTCTGGCTCCCACCGCGACAACTACACCCCAATCAAAGTCCGCCTTGAAAGGCCTTGGTAGAACGGAAGACAATAGTGAAACGCCTACACAAACATCCTCGCATTGATACACTTGGCAAACAACAGCGTGCGACATCCGGTAAACTCGGGCGGCTTGTTTATCTCGGACTTGTGCTCATTTTTGTCGGCTCACTTGGCTATTATTTGATTGGTGGCATGTTTGTCTTGTCGATCGATGGAACTGTGCTCAAGGAGCGGCATGCGGTGGGTGCAAGTTACCCCGGCAAGGTCATAGAAGTTTACGTCAAGGAAGGCGACAAGGTTGAGAGCGGTACACGTCTGCTACGGCTCGAATCCTTCGATACGGTCAAGGAAATTGCTAATCTGGCATTGCGCGACAGCGAGCTGTCGGTAAGAGAAGGCCAGCTTCGCGGTAAGCTCGCCGCAGTCAAGGCAGTCATGCCTTTGGCGGAGCGAACTGCACGGGAGAGCACCTCGACGGTAGCTCAGTTTGATACTGTTTCCGGTCGCGGCATCGTTTCCGCGCTGACGAAGGACGATGCATTACGTGGCAGTCTGCAGGCGGCAGAGCGTGTTGCTGACCTTACCAGTCAGGAGACATCGGCCCAGATTGAACTCGATCTGCTTGCCAATTCACGTAAGATTTCCAACGCAGCCATTGCCCAGTTGAATGGCATTTATGATGATGGCTATCTGCGCGCCAGCACGCCCGGTGTTCTCGGCGCCAAGGTACCAATCCCTGGGCAAGTGGTGCGCTTTGGTGATGAACTTATGGAGATCAATGGCGGCAAGTCGTACATCTTGGCTTATTTGCCGGATCAATATCTGTTCTCCATTGAAGAAGGCATGCCTGTGAATGTCCGCAGCGGCTCAGAATATTCCAACGGGACGATCGACGCCATCTTAACGGTTGCCGATGCCTTGCCTGATGAGTTTCAAAACATGTTTCGGCCGCGTGACCGATCACGACTTGTGCGGATTGCCCTTGCCGAGAAAAATCCGTTTGCCGTTTCGCAGAAAGTGACGGTCTCGGGTTGTGGGTTTGGCTATTGCTGGGCTCGATAGAGCGAAGAAGTTTGAGCGCCTCTCTAACGGGATAGACGTTTTCATGAGCGACGATATCGAAGAACCTTCTGCAGGTAGTGGCCAGAAATTGCGGCGGGCGCAGGAGATAACACAGAGCGTTAAGCTCAGCCCTGTCGCCTATCAGATAGCGTCGCAATATGCGCGCACCAGCAATTCGCCTGTCATGATCAGCGGAATCATGCGGATTGTCGAATTCCT
>NZ_JACGXO010000010.1:0-188998 GCF_014138335.1 Phyllobacterium sp. P30BS-XVII | reverse complement strand
TTCATGGCGCCAACGCCCCAATTTGCCTGAAATTCCTTGTCGGCCCGCCATGTTGCAGCGGCCGCCTCAAGATCACTGGTCTTTGATCCATCGGCGTTGACGTAAATCGCATTCGCCTGCTGCGCGTGAGCGCCTGAGCACGCCGCTGCAATCAGGAACGCCGTAGAGGCGGTACTGAGAAGATAGTGGCGATACTTGGCGAAGAGGTCTGGACGTGCGGATGCAATCGTCCCTTTGGTGCGGAAAGACATGGAATCTGGCCCCCCAGTTTCATCGTGAAAAATAAAATTCGGAAAAGTAGTGAGCAAATAGTTGGGTAATAGAGTTACAACCACTGGCAGCAGTCAAGTGGAAAAATATTTCGGCAGGAAGTTTTCCGCACGTCTTTTATTGCAGATGAAATAAAACAGGCTCCGCGAACGGAGCCTGTTTTTTGCTTATCATGGCTTTACCGGAACAGGATCACTGCCTGTTGCAGCGTGACCCAGACACCCCATAAAATGGGGATACCCACTGCCGCCCAAGCGAGTGCGGCTTTGGCATCCAGTCCGCCATGGCCAATACCAAAGGAGCCAGTGGCACCGGCTTCTGCCGTCTTGGTCTTGGCTTGAAGCGCGGCAACCTCAGCATCGGACATGAACCATTTTGATGCCAGCGGGCGGACAAAGAAATTGGCGATGAAACCCAGCGCCAGCATGCATGCAAGGATATACATGGTGCGGTCATAGACCTGATCACGCGCCACGCCTGCGCTGATCTGGAATTCGCGGATATAGTTGACCACAACCGGTCCGACGATGCCCGCCGTTGCCCACGCGGTGAGCAGACGGCCATGGATGGCCCCGACAAACTGCGTGCCGAAAATATCGGCGAGATAGGCGGGTACGGTGGCAAAGCCGCCGCCATACATGGACAGGATCACGCAGAAAATGCCAACGAACAGTGCCTGGCTGCCCATATGAGCAGCGGTTGGTGCCAGCGCATAAAGCACGATGCCGAGGGCAAAGAAGGTGAAATAGGTGGCCTTGCGGCCGATGCGATCCGACAGCGATGCCCAGAAGAACCGCCCGCCAATGTTGAACAGTGAAAGCAAACCGGCAAAGCCCGCGGCAATCGAAGCGATAGCGGTTTTCTGGCCCGCATCAAGCTGGGTGAAGCTGACATCAGGCAGGCCGATGAGCTTGCCCGCGAAGATTTCCTGCAACATGGGCGAAGCCATGCCGATCACGCCGATACCAGCCGAAACGTTAAGGCAGAGCACGGCCCAGATCAGCCAGAACTGCTTTGTCTTGTGAGCATCGCGCAGATGCACATGGCGGGTGGTGATCATCGCCTTGGCATCAGTTGGTGGTGTCCATCCCTCGGGGCGCCAGCCCGCAGGCGGAATACGATAGCCAAAGGCACCGCAGATCATGAAGACGAAGTAACCCGCTGCCATGACGAGAAATGTCTGCCAGACACCGACGGAATCGGGCGTCTTGAAGTGGTTCATCAGAAGGTTGGCCAGTGGCGCGCCGATCATGGCACCGCCGCCAAAGCCCATAATGGCCATGCCTGTTGCCATGCCGCGGCGATCAGGAAACCATTTGATCAGCGTGGAAACCGGAGAAATATAGCCAAGCCCGAGGCCGATGCCACCGATGACGCCAGCACCCACCCACATCAGCCAAAGCTGGTGGGTGATAACACCAATGGCAGCCAGAACCATGCCGCCGCACCAGCAGAGCGCTGAGACCACACCCGCCTTGCGCGGCCCTGCCCGCTCCAGCCAGCCACCCCAGATGGCAGCCGAACAGCCGAGAAGCACGAAAAACAGGGTGTAGATCCAGCCAAGATCACTAACGCGCCAGTCGCAGCTCGTCGTGAACAGGGCCGTTATCAGGTTGAGATTGGCACAAGCCGCCGGATCGCTGCCGATGGCACGCGACAGGGGTAGCCAGAAAACGCTGAAGCCATAGGCCATACCGATACAAAGATGGATGGCAAGTGCTGCGGGCGGCACCAGCCAGCGGTTGAACCCCGCCTTGGCGACAATACGCTCGCGATCAAGAATGCCGGGATTGCCATAGGCACCCTGCTCTGCCCTGTCAGTTGCTGACATGTGAATTCCTCCTCCAAGCCCCAATTCATGTACTAGTATTTTAGTTTCTGGATAGTCTTTGGATAGCACTATTTTCGTTGATCAACAGCGCAGAATACCCCGGCTGAAGTGGCCGAGGCATCCATAGAAATTTCAACCATCGGAAAAGGTCAGACCGGCGCTGCAGCGGGTTTGCGGATGTGCGCGGACGCCTCGACCACCAGCGGATCAAGACCGTTGTCTTCCTTTTCCAGAATGGCAAAGAGCTGGGTGCGCATGCGCGGTTCCCAGAAATTGTTGATGTGTCCGGCCACCCCTTCCACCGCCTCGCTCTTTGGCTGGGTGTGAAAGAATGTGGCGATCTGATTGGCCATGTAAACAAGCTTGTCGGCGGTTGATTGCCGGTGAGTTTCATTATCCATATTGCACCAATCGAACTGTTGGACTTTGCACAAAGGTGGGTGAAGCAGCATCTGCATTGGGCTTTGCCGCAACCACAGGCTCGCCCGGCGTTGCGGCCACCTGATCAGCAGCAACCGGAATGCGCTCGGGCCGGGTAAACACGTCAAATTCATCGCCGCGCACCAGCGCAACCAGCGTCATGCCCGCCGCCTGCGCGGTACGAACAGCGAGAGCGGTTGGCGCAGATACTGCAATCAGCACGGATGCGCCAATGATTGCGGCTTTCTGCACCATTTCGATGGAAACGCGGCTGGTAATAACAACCGCACCCGACGCGCCGCTTATGCCTGACCGGCAAAGCGCACCGGCCAATTTGTCGAGTGCATTATGGCGGCCCACATCCTCGCGTGCGGCAACGATACCCTTGCCGGGAATGTAAAATCCCGCCGCATGCACAGCGCCGGTTTCAATGTGCAGAGGTTGTAGCGGCGAGAGGAGCCGGACCGCCTGCGCCAGATCGTCAGGCGACAGGCTCAGCTGCGTCCCATCAACGGAGGCCACGGGTTTCAGCGCCTGTTCGATGGATTCGATACCGCAGAGGCCGCAACCGACTGGGCCTGCCATGCGGCGGCGGCGGTCGGTGAGGTCCTGGCCCGCTTCATCGGCCAGAAGCAGCTGAATGTCGATGCCTTCACCATGATCTTCAATGGCGATCTCACTGATCTCGCCAAGCTGGCTGATAATGCCTTCGGAAAGACTGAAGCCGACGGCGAAATCCTCGATATCGGCAGGGCTTGCCATCATCACCGCATGGGTGGTGCCGTTATAGCTGAAAGCGATGGGCGTTTCCTCCGGCACCATCCGGCTACCCGTCGCATAGACAGACCCATCGCCTTTACGGCGACGGGTTATGCGCGGCACCTGCAGCCGCGTTTCACGCACGCTCATCGCTATTCCGCCGCATCCAGAGTCTGGACAATGCGCCGGCTCTGGCGGGCCTGCTCGTCATATTTGACCTGCCAGTCGCTCGGCCCATTGGATGCGCCGACCTGCACCGCCGTGACCTTATATTCAGGACAGTTCGTCGCCCAATCGGTAAAGTCCGTGGTGATGACGTTGGCCTGCGTCGTCGGATGGTGGAAGGTCGTGTAAACCACACCCGGTGACACACGGTCAGTGATCAGCGCGCGCAGGGTGGTTTCACCGGAGCGGCTGGTGATTTTCACCCAGTCGCCATCGCGCACGCCACGCTGTTCGGCATCGTGCGAGTGAATTTCCAGCCGGTCTTCCTCGTGCCAGACGACATTATCCGTGCGGCGCGTCTGTGCGCCAACATTATACTGCGAGAGGATACGTCCGGTGGTGAGAAGCAGTGGGAAGCGCGGTCCTGTGCGCTCATCCGTTGCCACATATTCGGTGCGCACGAACTTGCCCTTACCGCGGGCAAAGCTTTCAATGTGCATGATAGGCGTGCCCAAGGGCGCCTTTTCATTGCATGGCCACTGAACGGAGCCCTCCTTGTCGAGAAGCTCATAGGACACACCGGCAAAGCTTGGCGTCGTCAATGCGACTTCATCCATGATCTGCGACGGATGGGTGTAGTTCCAGTTGAGGCCCATGGTCTGGGCCAGTGTCTGGGTAACTTCCCAATCGGCAAAGCCATTCTTCGGGCTCATGACCTTGCGCACGCGGTTGATACGCCGCTCGGCATTGGTGAAGGTGCCGTCTTTTTCAAGGAAGGTCGAACCGGGCAGGAAGACGTGGGCGTAGTTGGCAGTCTCGTTGAGGAAGAGATCATGCACCACAACGCATTCCATAGCGGCAAGACCGGCAGCCACATGCTTGGTGTCAGGGTCGGACTGAAGAATGTCCTCGCCCTGAATATAGATGCCCTTGAACGTGCCATCGACGGCGGCATCCAGCATGTTCGGGATGCGCAGCCCCGGCTCATCCTGCAGCTTGACGCCCCAGAGCTTGTCGAAAATATCGCGGGTTGCTTCGCCCGAAACGTGGCGATAGCCGGGCAATTCGTGCGGGAACGAACCCATATCGCACGATCCCTGCACATTATTCTGGCCGCGAAGCGGGTTCACCCCGACGCCCTTGCGCCCGATATTGCCGGTTGCCATGGCAAGGTTGGCAATGGCCATAACTGTTGTCGAACCCTGACTGTGTTCGGTGACGCCAAGACCATAATAGATCGCGCCATTGCCGCCGGTGGCGAAGAGCCGGGCTGCTTCACGCAGTGACTGCGGCGATACGCCGGTCAGTTGCTCAATGGCTTCGGGGCTGTGCTCGGGTTCGGACACAAAGGTCGCCCAATCCTGAAACTCATCCCAGTCGCAACGCTCGCGGATGAACTGCTCGTCGAACAGACCTTCCGTGACGATGACATGGGCAAGCGAGGTGACAACGGCAACATTGGTGCCGGGACGCAAGGGGAGATGATGAGCAGCAGCAATATGCGGCGAGCGCACGAGATCGGTGCGGCGCGGATCGATAACGATCAGCTTGGCACCCTGACGCAGGCGCTTCTTCAGGCGCGAGGCAAAGACCGGATGACCATCAGTCGGGTTGGCACCGATAACGATCACCACATCGGTGTGCTCGACACTATCAAAATCCTGCGTACCGGCTGATGTGCCGAACGTCTTGTTCAGGCCATAGCCGGTCGGCGAATGGCAGACGCGGGCGCAGGTATCGACATTGTTATTACCGAAACCGGCACGAACCAGTTTCTGCACAAGGTAGGTTTCCTCATTGGTGCAGCGTGATGAGGTGATACCGCCGATGGAATTACGCCCATACTGATACTGGATGCGGCGGAACTCATTGGCGACGTGCTTATAGGCCTCTTCCCACGAGACTTCGCGCCATGGATCGGAGATCTTCTCGCGGATCATCGGGTTGAGAATGCGATCCTTGTGGGTGGAGTAACCATAGGCAAACCGGCCTTTGACGCAGGAATGGCCGCGATTGGCCTTGCCATCCTTGTAAGGAACCATGCGCACCAGCTCTTCGCCGCGCATCTCGGCCTTGAAGGAGCAACCAACACCGCAATAGGCGCAGGTGGTCACTTTGGAATGTTCAGGCTGGCCGATCTGGATAACAGACTTTTCCGTTAGTGTGGCTGTCGGGCAAGCCTGCACGCAGGCGCCGCAGGAAACGCATTCGCTGTCGATGAAATGCTCGTGCATGCCGGGCGAAACACGGCTGGAGAAACCACGGCCTTCAATGGTGAGCGCGAATGTCCCCTGCACTTCCTCGCAGGCCCGCACGCAGCGCGAGCAGACGATACATTTCGCCGGATCATAGGTGAAATAAGGATTGGATTCATCCTTGGGCATCCAGCGGTCATTGGCCACATTGTCGGCCTTGGCGAAGACGTGGTTGTCGCCCTCATAACCATAGCGCACATCGCGCAGGCCAACGGCACCGGCCATATCCTGCAATTCGCAATCGCCATTGGCGGCGCAAGTCAGGCAATCCAATGGATGGTCGGAGATATAAAGCTCCATCACGCCCTTGCGGATGTCCTTCAGGCGCGAGGTTTGCGTGTGGACGACAAGCCCTTGCATGGCAGGTGTGGTGCAGGAGGCAGGCGTGCCATTGCGGCCTTCGATCTCGATCAGGCAAAGACGGCAGGAGCCGAATGCATCGACCATATCGGTGGCACAGAGTTTTGGAATCTGAATACCCGCTTCCATCGATGCGCGCATGATGGACGTGCCTTCGGGAACGGTCACCTCGTTGCCATCGATGGTCAGGGTGATCATCTTCTCGGATTTGGAGGCTGGCGTGCCGAAATCGATTTCGTGAATGAGGGACATATCTGGCTCCTATTCCGCAGCTTGCGCGACGGGCGCAGGACGAAAATCTTCAGGAAAATGCGTCAAAGCGCTCATGACCGGATAGGGCGTGAAACCACCCAGGGCGCAGAGCGAGCCGAACTTCATTGTGTTGCAAAGGTCGGTCAGAACCTTGATCTGTTTTTCCGGCTCGATATTGGCGGCAAGACGGTCAACGACCTCGACACCGCGCGTTGAACCAATACGGCACGGCGTACACTTGCCGCAGGATTCGACAGCACAGAATTCCATGGCGAAACGTGCCTGTTTCAGCATGTCGACACTATCGTCAAACACGACGAGCCCGGCATGGCCAATCAGCCCGTCCTTGGCGGCAAAAGCTTCATAATCAAACGGCGTATCGAAGAGTTCGCGCGGGAAATAAGCGCCGAGCGGACCACCGATCTGCACCGCTTTAACAGGGCGTCCCGTTGCAGTGCCGCCGCCAATATCATCGACGATTTCGCCAAGTGTCAGCCCAAAGGCCGTTTCGAAAAGCCCGCCATACCTGACGTTCCCTGCAATCTGCAACGGAATGGTGCCACGCGAGCGACCCATGCCGAAATCCTTGTAGAAGGGAGCACCCTTGTCGAGAATAACGGGAACAGAGGCGAGCGATATGACATTATTGATCACGGTCGGCTTGCCAAAAAGACCCTTATGCGCAGGCAGAGGCGGCTTGGCACGGACGATGCCACGACGGCCTTCAAGGCTTTCCAGAAGCGCGGTTTCCTCGCCGCAGACATAGGCACCGGCGCCGACACGCACCTCAATATCAAACACATGGTCGGAACCCAGCACCGACGCACCGAGCACTCCGGCCTTGCGCGCAACGCCAAGCGCTTCATTCATCACGGCAATCGCGTGCGGATATTCGGAACGGGTATAGATGTACCCTTTGGTTGCACCGACGGCGATACCGGCAATCGTCATGCCCTCGATGAGCACAAAGGGATCGCCTTCCATGATCATGCGGTCGGCAAATGTACCGCTGTCGCCTTCGTCGGCATTGCAGACGATGTATTTGCGCGGGCCTGCCGCATCAAGAACGGTCTTCCATTTGATACCCGTGGGGAAACCTGCTCCGCCGCGTCCGCGCAGACCTGATTCCGTAACCTCAGTGACGATCTCAAGCGGCGTCAGAGCAAGGGCTTTTTCCAGCCCCTTCAGGCCATCATGGGCGCGGTAATCATCCAGCGAGACAGGATCGGTGATACCGCAGCGGGCAAAGGTCAGGCGCGTCTGTTTCGCCAGGAACGGCAACTCTTCCGTCAGGCCAAGATATAGGGGATGGGTTTTGCCTTCGGCTATCCCGGAATCAAACAATGATGCCAGATCAGATGGTTTCACCGGCCCATAGGCAACACGGCCTTGGGGTGTTTCCACCTCGACCATCGGTTCCAGCCAATACATGCCACGCGAACCATTGCGGACAATGCGCGCATCGAGTTTGCGGGACGTAATCTCATCATGCAGTTTGCGGACAACTTTTTCAGCGCCCAGAGCAAGCGAGCCGGAATCGCGCGGGACATAGAATGTGACCGTCATAGCCGCACTCCCGTGCTGATTTCTTCAAGCTTTTCATCATCAAGACGGCCGATAACCTCGCCATCCAGCATGGCCGCGGGCGCACAGGCGCAAAGACCAAGGCAATACACCGGCTCCAGCGTGACCGCGCCATCGGCGGTGGTTCCATGCCAGTCGATGCCAAGCAGTTCGCGAGCCTTCTGGGCCATGGCATCGCCGCCCATCGACTGACAGGCTTCCGCCCGGCACAGCTTGAGCACATGCCTGCCCGCGGGATGATCGCGATAATCATGATAGAACGTGACGACACCGTGTACCTCGGCGCGCGATATATTCAGGGCCTGGGCAATCAGCGGCAAGGTTTCCTGCGGCACATAGCCAAACTCCCCCTGCAACTCGTGCAGAATCGGAAGGAGTGGACCTTCTTCACCCTTTAATTGATCGATAATGCCTATCGCTCTCCCAGCGATATCGGTACTTGCGGTCTGCATTTTGTGCAGTGCCCTCCCTAAATTCTCCTCGTATATTAGAACAGATCAAAAGCAGACCGACAAATCAATATACCAGTCTCGTTGATCGATAGAAGAAACCTATCAAACCAAACTCAACTCAAACCATATTCAGCTCTATCGCCAACGCACGGGCCTCATGCAGCAGCGCCGAGACCAAAGGTGTGTGGGGTTCACGATCCGCTGCAACCAGTCCAACCAGATGACGTGCATCCGGTTCCACAATCGGAATGGCACGGATCGGTTCGGAAAAGCCCAGTGTTTCCGCTAGGTTAAGCGGCATGATGCTGGCCCACTTGCCCGTCCGGATATGCGAGAACAGCACAATCATTGAATTGGATTCGAGCGTCGGATGCACATCTACCCCGGCTTCGCGCAAATGCTTATTGATAATGCGGCGGTTCTGCATATCCATGGTGAGCAGACAGAGCGGTAATTGGCCTACCTCCGCCCAGGTCACAAATTCGCGATCAGAATAGGTGCTGCCCGTCGAGGTGATCAACTGATAGCGTTCCGAGTATAACGGAACCGAGGTCACACGGCCCAGCGGCTCGTTATCGAGATAACTGATTCCGGCATCAATCTCGAAATTGCTGAGCAGGGTCAGGACTTCAAGCGATGTGCGCGAAGTGACGGAGAAGGTCACGTCAGGGTGTTTTTCACGGAATGGCGTGGTCAAGCGCGAAACCATGGCCAGCGCCGTCGGAATGGCCGCTATTTTAACGTGCCCCGAAAGGCCATAACGCGCGGCACGGATTTCCTCGCGCATCGTTCTTGTATCACCGACGATACGGCGCGCCCATTCAAGCACCCGCTGGCCTTCTGATGTCAGACCCTTATAGCGGGATGCGCGCTGAACCAGCACCACACCGAGCGTATCCTCCAATTGCCGGATTGCTGCTGATAGCGTGGGCTGGGTCACGCCACACTCTTCCGCCGCCCGGCCAAAATGCTCGTTGCGTGCCAGGGCGATGAAAAATTCCAGCTTGTCGATCATCGAAATTGCTCCTCCGGGGAGACTCTAGCGATGATTACCCGCCGACAGCAAGAGCAAGCCAGTCACTACCTCACACAAGGTCATCGAGATCGACGCGAAGAACAGCAGCTATTTTCTTCAGGGTTGAGAGACGGCCCTCTTTTTTGCCGTTCTGGATATCCGATAAATAAGGAGCGCTGATACCAACCTTCTCTGCCAGTTCCTGATTTGAAAGGCCACGATACTCGCGCCAGACGCGAACCTTGTTTTCGCCGCCCAATATGCGCTCAACAATTTCCGATGGCACCAGCTCCTCTTCGCCAGCATCAATCCGTGCCTTGACCCTGTCATAAGCAGCAAGATCCCGCGCCATTTCGGCATCGCTGACGAGCCTGTCGTAAAGGGTGCGCGGGATCACGACCATTTCTTCGTTGGCAGGTGTTTTGACGATTGTGAACGGTGCTGTCTTGCCCATAGCTATCTCATTCATAAATGCCGCCGCGCGGGCCAATATCCAAAATATCCATGACGTTGCCATGGTCATCGAAAATCACTCGCCAGTCGCCTACACGCGGCCGATAGCCATTCCGCCCTTGCAGTTTGGTAACGTTCATAGACTGCAACGCCGGATCATCAGCATATTGTTCAATTTTCGAACGAATGCGATTGGCGACATTCACAGGAATGCGCAAGAGCACCTTCAATGCAGACTTACTATAGGCAATCTTCTTCATCATAAATATCAAATAGAGAATTATGATACAATAAAAATTATCAAATAGAGAATTATGGGTATCATACCGTCAGGAATTTGCGCACCTCCGGCTTGTCAAGACTTGCCGCATCACCGGAATGCACGATCTCGCCGCGGTCCATGATGTAGACATGGTCAGCCAACTCCCGGCAGAAATCGAGATATTGCTCGACAAGAAGGATCGCGAGGCCCGTCTGGTCGCGCAAAAACCGGATGGCGCGGCCAATATCCTTGATGATTGAGGGCTGAATGCCTTCTGTTGGTTCGTCCAGAACAAGCAGCCTTGGACGCGTAACCAGCGCTCGTCCGATGGCCAACTGCTGCTGCTGGCCACCCGAGAGGTCGCCGCCCCGCCGTCCCAGCATGGTTTTCAGAACGGGAAAGAGTTCATAGACTTCCGGCGGCACATTGCGGTTGCCGCGCCTGGCGGCGGCAAAACCCGTCGCCAGATTTTCGCGCACCGTGAGCAACGGAAAGATTTCGCGCCCCTGCGGCACGAATGCTATTCCTGCCCGCGCCCGGTCATAGGCCGGTTTCTTGCCGAGCGGCAAGCCATCGAAACTGATCGAACCCGATGATAGCGGATGCTGGCCGACAATGGCGCGGAGCATGCTGGTCTTGCCAACACCATTGCGACCAAGGACGCAGGTGATTGTCTTCGGTTTCACTTCCAGCGATACGCCCCGCAGAGCCTGTGCCGCGCCATAGTGAAGAGAAGCATTTTCAACCGTGAGCATAATCAGTTCTTTCTCAATGTATCAAAAGCAATGGGTGGTGGAGGAATGTGGTGGTGGTTCGTGGTTCGTGGTTCGTGGTTCGACAAGCTCACCATGAGGGAGAGAGAGAGGATGAAAGGGAGTCAAGTTCTGCAACATTGGTGATCTGCAACGGTGGCGATTATCGTTGCATCCCCACTCTCCCTCATGGTGAGCTTGTCGAACCACGAACCTGCACCATCCACCCCATCCTCGCACCATGTTTCCCTCGAACACCCTCATCGCCCGAGATAGACCTCAATGACCCGCGGATCATTGCTGACGTGGTCGAGCGATCCTTCGGCCAGCACCGAACCCTCATGCAGGCAAGTGACCTTCACATCGAGTTCCCGCACGAAATGCATGTCATGCTCGACAACGATAACCGAGCGAGTACGCGCGATATCCCGCAGCAGCTTTGCTGTTTCAGCCGTTTCCGCATCGGTCATCCCCGCAACCGGCTCATCGACCAGCAGCAATTTCGGGTCCTGTGCCAGAAGCATGCCGATCTCCAGCCATTGTTTTTGGCCATGGGACAGGTTGGCCGCCAACCAATGGCGCTTTTCAAACAGCCTGATTGTGTAGAGGATTTCGTGGATACGGTCGGCCTCGCCCTTGCTCTGGCGATGGAACAGCGCCGACAGGGCCGAGCGTGGGCCGGATAGCGCCAGCACCAGATTGTCTTCCACCGTGTGGCTTTCGAAAACGGTCGGCTTCTGAAACTTACGGCCAATGCCGAGCATGGCTATGTCGGCTTCGTCATGCCCGGTCAGATCGACAGTGCCATTGAAATAGACATCGCCCGTATCCGGCTTGGTCTTGCCGGTGATGATGTCCATCATCGTCGTCTTGCCCGCACCATTGGGGCCGATAATGGCACGCATTTCGCCCGATTGGAGTACGAGCGAAAGATTGTTGATGGCACGGAAACCATCAAAGGAAACCGAAACACCATCGAGATAAAGCAGTGTGTCCTTGGCCTTCATGGGGCTACTCCGCGGCCTGAGGTTCGGGTGTTGGTACGCGTTTGCTGTTTTGCTTTACGACTGGAGGCAGGACCTCATCGTCCTCCCGCGCGGCGCGATTGGCTTGTCGCGTTTTCCATGAACCGTAAAGTCCAAGAATGCCCTTGGGCAGGAACAACGTGACGAGGATGAACAGTGCCCCAAGCGCGAACAGCCAGATTTCCGGGAAAGCCGCCGTAAAATAGGTTTTGCCGAAATTGACCAACACAGCCCCGATAATGGGACCAACAATCGTACCGCGACCGCCAACCGCCACCCAGATAACCGCTTCGATGGAATTAGCAGGCTCGAACTCGGATGGATTGATAATACCCACCTGCGGCACATAGAGCGCACCGGCAATGCCCGCCATCATGGCCGAGATGGTCCAGACGAAGAGCTTGTAGCGGTCGACACGATAACCGAGAAAACGCATACGGCTTTCCGCATCGCGCACCCCAACCAGCACCTTGCCGAGCTTGGAGCGGATGATGAAGCTGGACACAAAAACAGCGAGTGCCAGAAACAGCGCCGTCGCGGCAAAAAGCGCGGAACGGGTCGTGCCTGCCTGTACATTGAAGCCGAGAATATCCTTGAAATCGGTCAGGCCATTATTGCCGCCAAAACCCATATCATTGCGGAAGAAGGCGAGGAGCAGCGCATAGGTCAAAGCCTGGGTGATGATGGAAAGGTACACGCCGGTGACGCGCGAGCGGAAAGCCAGCCAGCCAAAGCCAAAGGCCAGCGCACCGGGCACCAGCACCACCATCAGGGCTGCAAACCAGAAATGATCAAAACCATGCCAGAACCATGGCAGTTCCTTCCAGTTCAGGAACACCATGAAATCGGGCAGGACGGGATCGGCATAAACCCCGCGTGGACCGATCTGACGCATCAAATACATGCCCATGGCGTAACCGCCGAGTGCAAAGAACGCGCCATGACCGAGCGAGAGAATGCCGCAGAACCCCCAGACGAGATCAAGCGCGACGGCCAGCAGCGCATAGGTCAGATATTTGCCAAGCAGCGAAACCAGATAGGTCGGTACGTGCAGGGGCGACGTGTCAGGCACCAGTAGATTGAACAGAGGTACGAGACAGGCAATAGCCAGCAGAATGGCGATAACAATCAGGCTGCGCCGGTCCCCATGTGAGAAAAACCATTGGGTGATCATGCCTCGATGGCCCTTCCCTTGAGTGCGAAGAGACCGCGCGGGCGCTTCTGTATGAAAAGAATGATGAGCACCAGCACAAGGATTTTACCGAGGACGGCACCCGCAAAGGGTTCAAGAAACTTGTTGGCAATGCCGAGCGACATGGCGCCAACCAGCGTTCCCCAGAGATTGCCAACGCCGCCGAAAACCACGACCATGAAGCTATCGATAATATAGCCTTGGCCCAGATTGGGGCTGACATTGTCGATCTGGCTGAGCGCAACACCCGCAATACCGGCGATGCCGGAGCCGAGGCCGAAGGTCAGCGCATCGACCCAAGGCGTGCGAATGCCCATGGATGATGCCATGCGCCGGTTCTGCGTGACGGCCCGCATCCGCAGACCGAGCATGGTTTTCTTCAGCACCAGTTGCAGCACGGCAAAGACCGACAGGGCAAAAACGATGATCCACAGACGCGACCATGTGAGTGTCAGCATGCCGACATCAAAGGAGCCGGACATCCACGAAGGGCTGCTGACCTGCACATTGGAGGCGCCAAACCATGAGCGTGTCGCCTGTTGCAGCACCAGCGAGATGCCCCATGTGGCGAGCAGGGTTTCCAGCGGTCTGCCATAGAGAAAGCGGATGATGCCACGCTCGATGACAACGCCGATGGCACCGGAGACGAGGAAGGCTGCAGGCAGGGCGATCAGCAGGGAATATTCGGCAAGGCCGGGCATGGACGCACGGATGAGTTGCTGCACCACAAATGTCGTGTAAGCACCGATCATCACCATTTCGCCGTGCGCCATGTTGATCACGCCCATGACGCCAAAGGTGATGGCAAGACCGATAGCCGCCAGCAGCAGAACCGAACCAAGCGACAGGCCATAGACGATATTCTGAATGCCGTTCCAGAGTTCCAGTTCGGAATTGATGCTTGAGATTGCGGCACTGGCCGCTTCACCGACGGGTCCCTGAACATTTGCGAGCGGCGTCAGCAGGCCAAGCGCCTCACGGCCATTGCCGGATTTAATTTCAGCAATGGCGGCGATTTTCACATCATCTTCAGCTGTGGAATTGAGAACCGCCGCCGCCTTGGCGCGCTGCATCAATATTTTGATACCAGCATCCTTTTCGTCCGCTATGGCCTGATCGAGCAATGGAATGGTTTCAGGATCGCGGTTTTTAAGAATTGCTTCCGCAGCGGAGCGACGCTCCGTTGCGTTAGGGCTCATCAATGTCAGACCGCCAATGGCAGCGCCAATATCACGGCGCAGGCGGTTGTTGACCTTGATTTTTTCCGCACCATTGCGCGGCACGGAACCCAGCTTGGCACCGGTCAGCGGGTCGGTCGCGGCATAATCAGAACCTTCGCGCACGCCAATAAAAACTGACTTGTCGGTTTTCAAGACATAGAGATCGCCCGCGCTCAGCGCATTGAGAATAGCAGCGGCGCGTGGTGCACCACTTTTGGCGAGTTCCGAAACGGCTTTGCTCGTGTTGTCGAAATTGTCTCCCGCAAGCGCTTCCACCAGAGGTTTGAGTTTGGTGTCATCAAGGGCTTGCGCGCCCGCAATGGCGGGGAACAGGCAAAGGCCCAGCATCGCGATGATGGACAGGAAGTGGCTCAATGACATTCAACAATCCCGTGTTTGAAATTCTTTCGGGGCGCTCCACCCCCGCAACGTGTGCGGGAGTGGAGTTGGCTTCGGATTGTCGCCCCCGACCCGAAGCCGAAGCGCTCGTCTTAGTTGGTCACACCACCGCATTTGCCTGACACAACATTGAAGTTGCCGCAGGACATCGGTTTGCGCCAATCGGAGATGAGGTCCTTGGAGCCAGGCAGATAGTCGGACCACTCGTCGCCAACGACGAGGCCGGGCGTTCTGTAGACGATGTCAAACTGGCCATCGCCCTGCACTTCGCCGATGAGGACAGGCTTGGTGATGTGATGATTTGGCATCATCGTTGCCGAGCCACCCGAAAGGTTGGGGACGGAAACGCCGACGATCGAGTCGATGACTGCATCGGACTTGGTGGTACCGGCCGCTTCAACGGCCTTTACCCACATGTTGAAGCCGATAAAGGTTGCTTCCATCGGGTCGTTGGTCACGCGCTTGTCGTTCTTCGTATAGGCATGCCACTGCTTGATGAATTCGGCATTCGCTTCGGAATCGACGGACTCGAAATAATTCCACGCGGCGAGGTGGCCGACCAGCGGCTTGGTATCGAGGCCAGCCAGTTCTTCTTCACCCACCGAGAAGGCGACAACAGGAATGTCTTCGGCCTTGATGCCCTGATTGGCCAGTTCCTTATAGAACGGCACATTGGCATCGCCGTTGATGGTGGAGACGACGGCGGTCTTTTTACCGGCGGAGCCGAACTTCTTGATGTCGGAGACAATCGTCTGCCAGTCGGAATGACCGAACGGCGTGTAATTGACCATGATATCCTCATCCTTCACGCCCTTGGCGTTGAGATAGGCTTTCAGAATCTTGTTGGTGGTCTGGGGATAGACATAATCCGTACCGGCGAGAACCCAGCGCTGTACGCCTTCCTGATTAGCAAGATAGTCAACGGCGGGAATGGCCTGCTGGTTTGGCGCGGCACCCGTATAGAAGACATTGCGCGAGCTTTCTTCACCCTCATACTGCACGGGGTAGAACAGCAGCGAATTCAATTCTTCAAAGACCGGTAGCACGGATTTGCGCGACGACGAGGTCCAGCAGCCGAAAACCGCCGCGACCTTATCCTGCTCGATCAGCTGGCGCGCCTTTTCCGCAAACAAAGGCCAGTCCGATGCTGGATCAACAACAACGGCTTCAAGTTTCTTGCCGAGAACGCCGCCCTTCTTGTTCTGCTCATCAATGAGGAAGAGCATCGTATCCTTGAGCGTGGTTTCGGAGATCGCCATCGTACCGGATAGCGAATGCAGAATACCGACCTTGATCGTGTCCTCTGCCGCTTTTGCCGGCGCGAGGGCCAGCGTCGCTCCCATAGCGGCTGCCGCCAAGGTTCCAATAAATCTGGCTGTTAGACTGAACATTCAGGTAAACCCCTTTTTATGGTTGTTTGTGCCAAGGGATACAAAGCAATGACCGTGCCAACCGGATAGTTTGCACTGCACAATTCTGAATTTGCAGGGATTCAGCGGGTGATTGTATCGGTTGACATCCTGAAACGCGGCGTGTTGGCTAAAATCCCACCCAGAATATGCTTATTATCTAATCAATAAGTATTATATGCCTAATAATTGATCATTCGCTCTTTTTTGCCGCCGCAATCAAACGGCTTTGATATAGCATTGGTCATTGTTTGATGTATGGTGCTGCCACCAATCACATTCTCAAGGAAAGAAAATGGATATCCGTCAAATTGACGAAGTCTTTGCCGTGACCGGGCAGATTTCACCCGATGATGTGCGCGATATTGCTGCGGCAGGTTATCAGACCCTCATTTGCAATCGCCCCGATGGCGAAGGTCCGGATCAGCCGGATTTTGCCGAGATTGCCAAGGTTGCCGAAAAAGCGGGCATCCCGATTTATTACGTTCCGGTTATATCAGGACAATTGACGCAGGACGATGTGGACGCCATGGCCGCAGCGCTTGATAAAGCCGAAGGTCCTGTGCTTGCCTATTGCCGCTCCGGTGCCCGTTCGACGAATATTTACGGCATTGTTCAGCAGCAAAAAGGCTGATCTCCAAAGAGCGGGCTGACCTATGCACAGCCCGCTCCCTGCGTGCCGATCCAACCGCCCTTCTCCACCCTGATTTAACAGAGCTAACGTTCCCATGAGCCGTATTGCCGATCTGAACAGTGACGACCTCGCCGCCCTGCGCCAGCAGACATTGAATGACTACGAGGCGTTTCGCGCCCGTGGACTGAAGATCGACATGACCCGCGGCAAACCGAGCCCCGAGCAGTTGGCACTCGCCAATGGCATGCTGACCTTGCCCGGCAATGGGGATCATTTCAGCGAGGCAGGTGAAGACGCCCGCAATTATGGCGGGCTACAGGGTCTGGCTGAAGTGCGCGCGCTCTTCTCCTCCACGCTCGGCACATCGCCTGATCGCATTGTCGTCGGTGACAATTCCAGTCTGGCGCTGATGCATGACTGCCTCCTCTGGGCCTTGGTCAAAGGCGTTCCGGGTGGTAGCGAGCCATGGCAAAAGACGAAATCTCCAGCCTTTATCTGCCCGGTACCCGGCTATGACCGGCATTTCGCCATTTGCGAGGAATATGGCATCCGCATGCTGCCCGTACCGCTCAAGGGCGATGGGCCGGATATGGATATGGTCGAGGCACTTGCAGCCGATCCAAGTGTGAAAGGCATGTGGTGCGTGCCGAAATATTCGAACCCGTCGGGCGAGACCTATTCCGATGCGGTGATTGAGCGGCTTGCGGCGATGAAAACAGGTGCGCCGGATTTCCGCCTGTTCTGGGACAATGCCTATGCGGTGCATCATCTGACTGAAGCAGAGCATGAAATCCCCGATATTCTTGATTTGTGCGAAAAGGCCGGAAATCCTGATCGCGCCTTTGTTTTTGCTTCCACGTCCAAGGTGACGCTTGCCGGTGCGGGCCTCGCATTCTTTGCGTCATCACCAGCCAATGTACGCTGGTATCTTGCCAGCGCCACCAAACGGACAATTGGCCCTGACAAGCTGAATCAGCTACGCCATGTGCGGTTCCTCAAAAATGAGGACGGCATTCGCAAACATATGGCGGCGCACCGCAGCCTGATTGCCCCGAAGTTCGATACGGTCATCAAGGCACTGGAAAAGCGCCTTGCCGGGACCGGTATTGCCGAATGGACAAAGCCACAGGGCGGCTATTTCATCTGCGTCGACGCGATGGAGGGTACGGCGAAACTGGTGGTTGAGTTGGCCAAACAGGCCGGTGTGGTCCTGACCCCGGCAGGTGCAACCTCGCCCTATGGCAAGGACCCGCATGACCGCACATTGCGGCTCGCACCGACATTCCCTTCCTTGGCTGAAGTGGAACTGGCCTCGCAAGGCATTGCCCTGTGCATTCTCTTGGCAGCAGTGGAAAAGCTCTATTCAGACAGGAATGGCTGACCCCTAAGGCAACGCGCCATATTTACGGCACGTTGCTCTAACCAGCCGTTTTGACATGGATAAACTGCAAAACTTGGTGGGTGGTTCGACGTATCAACCATAAGGGTAAGGTGGTAGCCGCAAGGCTAACTGCCGACGGTGCAGAATTTGAGTCCCACAACCCATCCATCTCTCCGTCATCCTCGGGCTTGACCCGAGGACCCATAATCAAAAAGTGCCGCGCCTGCTAATTGGATTGATCTCCTTAGCCATGGGTCCTCGGGTCAAGCCCGAGGATGACGGAGAGATGGATGGGTTGTGGGGAGCAAAGTCCGCAATTAGGGCAAGGGTGTCCGCCTCCCCAGTATATTGAGGGGTAAAAACCCGAGGGGCCGGGTGAATTTGGCACGCTGCTCTAAAGCGGGATGACCAGACCGTCGCGGCCGATGGTCAAGCGGCCATCCCACTTGCCGCTCAATGCCTTTATCCAGTCGGCCTCGCCAAATTGCGGGTCGTCGGCTGGAATGAGGTGATGCAGGACAAGGTGTTTAACCCCGGCGGCATTGGCAATACGGGCAGCGTCTTCAATCAATGTATGGCTGGCGAGAAGGTGTTCCTTCAGCCGTGCGCCATTGCCGGTTCGGGCAACGAGACGCTCCACACCTTCTCCAAGCATCGCCTCATGCACGAGAACATCCGCGCCTTGCGCAAAATCAGCCAGTGGCGGAAAATAGGTCGTATCGGCTGACAGCACGATGGACTTGCCAGCAGCTTCGATTTTGAGGGCAAAGCAATCTGTTACCGGTGGATGATCGACGCGTAGGGCCGTGATCTCAAGATCAGCATCCGTATGCACGACGCCATCCGCATACATCTTCAGGTCGACAAGATCGCGCAGATCGGGCCGCCCCTCATCATCAATGCGCAGGTCGATATCATAACGCATGGATTGCAGGAAACCTGACCAGTAATCGTCAATCCCGGCTGGGCCATAAACTGTTACCTTGCGGGCAAGACCCGATGTCCATGCCGTATGCAGCAGTGGACCAAATTCCAGCACATGGTCCGAATGCAGATGGGTGATCAGGATCAGGTCCAGATCCTTGAGCGACATATCCGCGTTGACCAGAGCGCGGGTAACACCAAGCCCGCAATCAACAACGATCCGCCGACCTGATATCTCCAGCAGCGACGAGGTCGGCGACGGGCCGCCCGGACGGATCGCCGGGCCACCCTTGGTTCCAAGCAGGACGAGCCTGTCAGCCATCAGAAGAAAGCTTGGATGCCGGTTTGCGCGCGGCCAAGAATGAGCGCATGAACATCATGCGTGCCCTCATAGGTATTGACCGTTTCAAGGTTCTGCGCGTGGCGCATGACGTGATAGCCAATCTGGATACCATTGCCGCCATGCATGTCACGGGCAACGCGGGCAATATCCAGTGCCTTGCCGCAATTGTTGCGCTTGACGAGGCTGATCATCTCCGGTGCCATGCGGTTCTCATCCATCAGACGGCCAACGCGCAGGCTTGCCTGCAAGCCGAGCGTGATTTCCGTCTGCATGTCTGCAAATTTCTTCTGGAACAGCTGTGTTGCCGCCAGCGGTTTGCCGAACTGCTTGCGGTCGAGGCCGTATTGCACCGTGCGCTGCCAGCAATCCTCAGCCGCACCGAGCACGCCCCAGGAAATGCCGTAACGGGCACGATTGAGGCAGCCGAACGGGCCCTTAAGACCGGAAACATTGGGCAGGAGATGTTCTTCACCCACCACAACACCGTCCATCACCACCTCGCCAGTGATCGAGGCACGCAGCGAAAGCTTGCCGCCAATCTTCGGTGCGGAGAGACCCTTCATGCCCTTTTCAAGGACGAAACCGCGAATCTGGCCGTCGTGAGCATCGGATTTGGCCCAGATGACGAAGACATCGGCGATGGGCGAGTTGGAAATCCACATTTTCGAGCCTGAAATCCGGTAGCCATCGGCGACCTTTTCGGCACGCGTCTTCATACCGGCGGGATCAGAGCCCGCATCGGGTTCCGTCAAACCGAAACAGCCGATCCACTCGCCGGAAGCCAGTTTCGGCAGATATTTCTTGCGCTGCTCTTCTGAGCCATAGGCATAGATCGGATACATGACCAGCGAGGACTGCACGCTCATCATCGAGCGATAGCCGCTGTCCACACGTTCAACTTCACGTGCTACCAGACCATAGGCCACATAGGACGCACCGGCGGTGCCATATTCTTCCGGCAGTGTCACACCGAGAAGTCCGGCTTCGCCCATCAGCTTAAACAGTGACGGATCAGTCTTTTCTTCGAGATAGGCTTCCTCGATACGCGGTGCCAGCTCTCCCTGCGCGAAAGCCCGCGCGCTGTCCCGGATCATCCGCTCGTCTTCGGTCAACTGATCTTCCAGCAGAAACGGGTCCGTCCAGACAAAGGAAGCTTTGGAATTGGCCATGTAATTTCCTCCATGATGCTTTTCACAGACCTAGCACCAAATTTACATCAATGACCAGATAGTTTCGGCTTAAAATATATTCCGGTGCGCTTTGGCAGCGAACAATTTCCGTCGCCAGCCGAATCCCCTATATGTATGACATGGCCATCAAACAGCTCACCGAAACCATCATCAACCAGATCGCAGCGGGCGAAGTCATCGAACGCCCCGCCAGCGTGGTGAAGGAGCTTGTCGAGAACGCCATTGATGCGGGTGCGACACGCATCGAAGTGGTCACGGCAGGCGGCGGCAAGAACCTGATCCGCATAACCGATAATGGTTCGGGCATTCCGTCGGATGAGCTGACATTGGCGGTCTCGCGCCATTGCACGTCGAAACTGACCGATGATGTGCATGATATCCGGGCGCTGGGTTTTCGCGGCGAGGCCCTGCCCTCCATTGGCTCCGTATCGCGGCTTTCGGTCAAATCCCGCACCGCGCAGGCCGATTCAGGCTTTGAGATCAGCGTGCATGGCGGCCATATGGATGGGCCGCGTCCGACCGGTATGAATGCGGGCACCATCGCCGAAGTGCGCGACCTGTTTTTTGCCACGCCGGCGCGTCTCAAATTCATGAAGACGGACCGGGCAGAAGCATCCGCCATCAGCGATATCGTCAAGCGGGTGGCGATTGCCTTTCCGCATATCCGCTTTTCGCTGGCGGGCAGTGACCGGACACCGCTTGAACTGGCTGCAACGGGCGTTGGCTCGGCTGGTATGCTGGACCGGATTTCGCAGGTTCTCGGCAAGGAGTTTCCTGAGAACGCCATTGCCATCGATGCGGAACGCGACGGTGTGCGCCTATCGGGATTTGCCGGAATACCCGCCTTCAACCGTGCCAACAGCCTGCACCAGTTTGCCTATGTCAACGGACGCCCGGTGCGTGACAAGCAGATATGGGGCGCCATTCGCGGTGCTTATGCGGATGTGATCTCACGCGACCGGCATCCGGTTGTGGTGCTCTTTCTCAATCTCGATCCAGCCCTTGTCGACGTCAATGTGCATCCGGCCAAGGCGGATGTGCGTTTTCGCGACCCCGGCCTCGTGCGCGGCCTGATCGTCGGCGCGATCCGTCAGGCGCTGGGGCAGTCAGGCATTCGCGCAGCAACCAGCGGCGCGGAAGCCATGCTGCAATCCTTCCGGCTCGGCGGCGCTGAACCGCTGTATCAGGCGCCAGCGACACCGCGCTGGCAGGGAACACCCTCGGTCAACCAGAACTACACAACCCAGCAATCGGCATTTCGACCATTCGAACCGGAAGAGGCGGCACCCTTCGCAGCCAACGGTTTTTCGGAGGCGGTTGGTAGCTTCCTGCGGGAGGCGGATGTGCTGGCAACAGATACGCGCGCAAGTACAGCCGAAGCGCCGCAAGCCCTGCTGGCTTCGCCGCTCGGCGCGGCGCGCGCGCAAATCCATGCCAATTATATCGTCTCGCAAACCGAGGACAGCCTGATCATTGTCGATCAGCACGCGGCACATGAACGGCTTGTCTATGAAGCGTTGAAAACGGCGCTGCATTCAAGGCCCCTGCCCGCGCAAATGCTGCTCATTCCTGAGATCGTCGATCTGCCCGAGGAGGATGTGGAGCGGCTTGTGGCCCATGCCGAAACCCTCGCACGCTTCGGTCTAGGTGTCGAAGCTTTCGGCCCCGGCGCGGTTGCCGTGCGGGAAACACCGTCCATGCTGGGCGAAATCGATGTGCAGCAACTGATCCGCGACCTTAGCGACGAGATTGCTGAACATGATACTTCGGATGGCCTGAAAGCCATTCTCGACCATGTTGCCGCCACCATGGCCTGCCATGGTTCCGTGCGTTCTGGCCGGCGTTTGAAACCCGACGAAATGAACGCGCTGCTGCGCCAGATGGAAGACACGCCGGGTTCAGGCACCTGCAATCACGGGCGCCCGACCTATATCGAATTGAAGCTCACGGATATCGAGCGACTGTTCGGGCGACGGTGAAGTCTTGACCCAAAGGGCATCTGCCGCCTAAATGAACAGAACTATGAACTGGAAAACACCGGAAAATGAACAGGTTTGAAGGCCCCGGCTCACGCGAAGCCAAAATACGCTACCTCGATGGAGACTTTCAGGTCCTGTCGCCGGGGTCCTATGTGCTTTGCTCGATAACGTCGGAAAAGATTCCGCTTGATGAGTTGAAGTATTGGAGCGTTGCCCGGCAGGAAGCCTATGCCGATGCGACCATTTCGCTTGAACGCGAGCTTGAGATGAACCCATCCCTGCGCCAGCGCAGCAAAGCCTGATTGATGCTCAATCGCCGATCTGCACTTTTCGCACTGGTTGCCACCGCTCTGCTCACAAGTGGTTGCACAACGTTCGGTGCCAAGAAGGAACCCGCCTATAGCGGCCCTACCAAAACGATCAAAGGCTATCTGCGCGGCTCGCCTTTTGCACGGCTGACACCAAGCCAGGTTGTCTATATCACCGCCTATGATGCAACGAATGGCAATTCGAAACCAATGCCTGTTATTGGCGAAACCAGCTTTACGCTTGGCCGCAGCGGCTATTTCCCGATTGCCTATGAGATCGAAATTCCCGCTTCAAAGTCAGCGCCAAAGGTTGCACTGTCCGTACAGCTCGGCTTGCCGGGGCAGATTCTGTTTTCCAATGACAGGCTTTACAGCCAGACGACAGGCCGCACCATGGATATCCCCATGCGTGAAGCCCCGCCAAGAATACGCAACTTCCGTCACGGTCTATGAACGGCGAATAAGCCGCAGACGCGCGCGCTCCCGCGTTTCACTGATAATACGAGCCGCTGTTTGCGGATGGGCAAAGACCAGTTCCACATCAAGCACCTGCGTTCGCGCAGCAAATGCCCTTGCGGCTTCACTGCCGTCGAGCAGACGCACATGATCCTTCGCCGTCGTAATCAGCGTCAATCCTTCCGCATCGGCGCTTTTGATCAGATCGGCAATCTCTTCATCCGTAAAGGGATGATGATCCGGAAACGGTCTTGACTGTACGACGTTGCCGCCTGCCTCTGCCAATGTGCGAAAGAATTTCGACGGGTCGCCAATACCGGCAAAAGCGAGCAACGGTTGCCCCATAACGGAAAGCTCCGTCTTGGGCTGAAGCGTGGCCTCGTATACCGGTTTGGCCGCACGGGCAGCATTGCGCACGAGCCCATCGGCACCGCTGGCCGAACCAATCTTGAGTACGGCATCGGTGCGCACCAGCTGATCCGTCAGGGGTGCCCGTAGCGGGCCGCCGGGAATGACGTGACCATTGCCGATACCGCGCCCAGCATCAACGACCATCAGCGCATAGTCAAAATGCAGCCGCGCGCTCTGAAATCCATCATCCATGATGATGAAATCGCATCCTGCATCCTGCAATGCTTTTGCGCCAGCAAATCGGTCGGCGCACACGACCACCGGCGCGTGACCGGCCAGCAGCATAGGTTCATCGCCCACATGGCGGGCACTGTCATGATCAGGATCGACCCGGTGCAATCCCGAAAAAGCACCGCCATAGCCGCGCGAGACAATGCCGGGATTGAGCCCAGCTGAACGCGCAGCCTGCGCAAAGGCAATGGAAGTCGGTGTTTTGCCCGCTCCGCCGACGGTGAAATTGCCAATGCAAAGCACCGGCACGGGGACAGCTGGCGGCACGGCGCGGCGAATGCGCCGCCCGGCAACCATGCCGTATATCTTTGACAGAGGAGTTAAGGCCCGCGCGCGCCAATCCGGCTTTTCCCACCAGAATGGAGGCGCTTCGCTGGTCATTTCCAACCACCTTCACGGGCACTCAATCGCGCCTTCAATACCAATGGTTGAATAAACGGTTCGAGCGCATTCATGGTAAGATCGAGCGAGCCACGCATGTCTTCGACAGTTTTCACGCCAGCATCAATCATGATCTGCCGATCAGCCGGATTGTTGAAAAGATAGTTCACCGCTCCGGCCAGCATATCCTTGTCGCGAATAAGCTTTGCCGCGCCATTCTTGATCAAGCGCTGATAGGAATCGCGGAAGTTCTGCACATTGCGCCCGGACAGGATCGCGGTCTTCAGCATTGCCGGTTCGAGCGGGTTCTGCCCGCCCTGTGCCAGCAGCGAACGTCCGACAAACGCAATCTCCGTCAATCTGAGATAGAGCCCCATCTCGCCGATCGTATCACCAAGATAAATGTCCGTATCCGGCTTGATGACATCGCCGCGACTGCGCAATGCCACCTTCATGCCAAGCTTTTCGATTTCCTCAGCAATAGCAGGCGCACGATCCGGATGACGCGGCACAATGATGGTCAGAAGATCGCGGTGCCTGACCTTGAGCATATGATGAACCTGCGCAACAACCTCTTCCTCGCCCTGGTGGGTAGAGATGGCGGCCCATGTCTTGCGGTTGCCGATCTGGCGCTGCAAAATCTCAAGTTCGGACTGCACAACAGGCGGAACTGCCGTATCCACTTTCAGATTGCCCGATACCGTGACCGGACGCGCGCCAAGGGCACGGAACCGTTCGCCATCAATGTCGGACTGTGCAACCACATGCGCAAGATTTTCGAAGAGTGCTTCCGCGACAGATGATCTTTTCTGCCAGGAGGCAAAGGATTTATCTGACAGGCGGCCATTGACCAGAACCTGCGGGACACGCCGCAATCCAAGTTCGAGAATGGTCATGGGCCAGATTTCGGATTCGCAAATCACGGCAAGGTCCGGTTGCCAGTGACTGAGGAAACGATCAACCGCCGGTTTCAGATCAAGCGGTACATATTGATGGATAACGCGATCACCCAGACGTTCCTGCACCATCTTGGCCGATGTAACCGTGCCCGTGGTCAGAACAACATTGATGCCCATATCGACGATGGTTTCGACCAATGGAGTGACGGCGGATGTTTCCCCCACACTTGCCGCGTGAACCCACACCAACGGCCCTGTCGGCCGCGCGACGCTGGCGACGCCATAGCGTTCACCCTGCCGTCCGCGCTCTTCCTTGCCCTTGCTGGCACGGAAGGCAACATAGGCGCCAACCACCGGAAATGCCATCGCACCCACCCAGCGGTAGCTGCTCAGGATGAAGCGGGCCCAACGCTCGCTCACGCCTGACCATCCACAAGCGCTTGCACCCGTGCCGTATTGGCGTTCAGGCTCGCGGTCAACTCGACACGCTTGGTTTCAAGCATTGCATCATCAGCATCCTCAGGGACAAAGATCGGGTCGCCGACAATCAACCCTGACTTACCGAATGGCAAGGGAATCGTTGTCTTATCCCAGCTCTTCTCCAGAACTTTCCTGCGTGACGTCATATAGCAGATTGGAATGATCGGGCGGCCAGACAGTTTGGCAAGAAGTATGACACCGAGACCGGAGTCGCGCGGTGTTCCATGGGGGATATCAGCAATCATCGCCGCAGTCTTACCGTCCTTCAGTGCCTTTTTCAGGGCAAGCAAAGCTCTTACGCCACCCTTTTCAATACTTTTTGTCGGCTCCCTGCCGCCTGAGCCGCGAATAATCTCGACACCGAACCGCTCTGCCACGCGGGCATTCAGTTCCGCGTCCTTGCTCTTGGAGAACATGGCGACAAAGCGCACACCGCGCGGCATCAGAAACGGTGCCATCAGATGCTGGCCATGCCAGGCAACGGCGATGAAAGGCTCACCGCCGCGCTTCATGTCTTCCAGATCGGAGGAGCCGGGCAGGCGCGGATTGGTGTTGTTGACGAGCCGGAAAAACTGCGTGATCAGCCAGACAATCATCGAGCGGACAAAGCGCGATTTCGCCAGAGGCCCGCGCACCGAGCGCCAAAACCGTTTCAGCACCCCGTTCTTCTTGCGGGGTGCCTTGGCGGTTGCTGTGCTGTTATCCATCATGCCGCTGTCAATGCGTGACCGGAGACCGGTCAGCTCGCCTTGCCTGTATCAGGGTCAAGCAGCTTGTGCATATGGACGATGAAATAGCGCATATGCGCATTGTCGACGGTCTGCTGTGCCTTGGACTTCCAGGCGCGCTGCGCCGTTTCGAAGTTCGGATAAATGCCGACAACATCCAGTTTTTCCAGATCGCGGAATTCAACACCACCGAGTTTCTTCAGCTCGCCGCCAAAAACCAGGTGAAGCAGTTGTTTCGATTCTGCTGTATTTTCGCTCATGGTCGCCCATCCGTTCAAGTTATCGATAATTTTTAGCCTGTTTAGCCGAAGGCGGTTTCGGCGACAACGTCCAACATGTTGTCCATGAGCAATCCGCTGGCCGCGACAAGCGCGCCATGGCGATAATCGCCCCTCTCGTGATTGCGAAGGCCATAGATGAGTGGTTTGCCATCGGTCGAAAGGACACGACCGCCAGCCTCAGCCAAAATCAGGTCCGCAGCAGCCAAATCCCAGTCATGCGAGTTTGGCCGCACAAATGTGCCTGCTATATCGCCGCGCGCCACCATGGCAATGCGATAGGCGAGCGAGGCGATATAGGGAGCGGCCTCCATCGACTGCTGGAAATGTTCCGGCAGTTTTTTCAGGAAAGGTCCGGGACCAGCCACTTTGAACGGCACACCACTGGTGCTGACGTGAATGGAGGTTCCATTTTGCTCGGCACCCTGTCCCGGTAGTGCTGTGATCGTCTGATTACGGGCCGGGCATTCCAGTACACCGGCAACCGGCCTGCCATCCTCGATAACAGCGACGCTAACGCACCAGACATCCGAACCCTCAATAAAGGCGCGGGTGCCATCAATGGGATCAACCACGAAAAAGCGTCGGCGCGACGCCGCTGCACGGTCATCAAGGGTTTCTTCGGAAATCCAGCCATAATCTGGACGGGCCGTCAGAAGCATGTCTTTCAGATATTTGTCCGCGGCAAGATCGGCCTCGCTCACAGGCGAATTGCCGGTTTTCATCCAGACCTGCGGGTCCTGCCGGAAATAGGACAGGGCAATGCGCCCGGCACCTTCGGCTGCTTCCCTGATCAGGGCAAGGTCATCACGGTTTTGTTCACTTGCCGGCAAGAGTCATGCCTTCGATTACGAGTGTCGGACTGGCAACGCCAAAATTACGATCAATATCATTTGCCGCCACCAGTTTGAGGAACATGTCCTTCAGATTGGAGGCAATCGTGACTTCACTGACCGGATAGGCAAGTTCACCGTTTTCAATCCAGTAGCCGGATGCGCCGCGGCTATACTGTCCCGTGATCATATCGACGCCCTGACCAAAAAGCTCCGTGACATAGAAGCCCGTTCCAACAGCGCGGATCAGCGCTTCGGGTGACTGCTCGCCGGGTTCAATGGCAAAGTTGGTGGAGGATGGGACCACACCGGAGCCGGAGCGAACACCGCGCCCATTGGTGCTGAGCCCCAGTTCCTTGCCCGTTGATGTGGACAGGAACCAGTGCTTCAACACGCCGTTTTCGACCATGGTCAGTGCCTGACCCTCGATCCCCTCGCCATCGAAAGGGCGCGAGGAAGACCCGCGAATACGCAGCGGATCATCGGTGACATTGATGCTTTCAGCGAGGATCTTCTCGTTCATGCGATCTTTGAGAAAGCTCGTCTTGCGCGCAACGGAAGAACCGTTGATGGCGCTGGACAAATGGGACGCAATACCACGCGCGACGCGAGGATCATACACAACATTGACGAGGCCTGTTTTGGCCTGCCGTGCGCCAAGGCGTTTCACCGCGCGCGCTGCGGCTGAACGGCCAATGGCAGCCGGGTCCTCAAGCGCATCGAAATGCTGGCGCGAGGAAAAATCATAATCGCGTTCCATTCCCGTGCCGGTGCCGGCAATAGCACTGACCGAACGGGAAAACCGCGAGCCCATATAATGGCCGACGAAGCCGCCGGAGGTGACGAGGACCATGCCGCCAAGACCTGCGGAGGCCGATGCACCACCAGAATTGGTAACGCCTTCAACCGCAAGAGCCGCCTCTTCGGCGGCCAGCGCATCCTGTGTCAGACGCGCGGCTTCGACGACTGTCGGATCAAAGAGATCAAGATCGCGAATGGTGCGCACCAGACTATCGGAGTCGGCCAGGCCTTCAAAAGCATCATCAGGCGAGACCTTCGCCATGGCGACGGCGCGCTCGGCAAGAATTTTTGGATCGGAACCGGCGGTTGCCGATATGCTTGCCACTTTCCTGCCAACAAAGACGCGCAGAGAGAAATCGTCACTTTCCGAAGATTCGGTCGCCTCGACCTTGCCAAGCCTGACGCTGACGCCCGTGGACCGCGAACGCACGACAACCGCATCGGCGGCGTCGGCTCCGGCTTTGCGTGCGGCTTCGACAAGCGCAGCAGCATTGTCAACGAATTCGCGGGAATTGGCCGGCTCGATCATATTCATCCCTAGAGTTGATTGCATGATAGGATGCAAGGACATATCTGACCAATAATCAGATGATGCACTGCCTCCTATATGGTGCAAATTTGGGTCTATCAAGGCAAACACGCGTAACATTCGCAACAGACTGGGTCAGGCTCATGCTTTCACAAAGCGGCAATCTCTATTTTCAGGCTCTGGCTTTGCTGGCTGGAGCAATCATTGCCGCCCCATTGTTCAAGCGGTTGGGTCTTGGAACAGTGCTGGGATATCTGGCGGCGGGCCTTTTGATCGGACCGCTGGCCAATCTGATCACTGACGGCGAACAGGTCCTGCATTTCTCCGAACTCGGTGTGGTTTTCCTGCTGTTTGTCATCGGCCTTGAACTGAAGCCAACGCGCCTGTGGAACATGCGCCATGCAATTTTCGGCCTCGGCGCCGCGCAGGTTATCGTCTCAGGCGCCGCCTTGACCGGGCTCATTCTCGCCTTCCATCTCATGAGCTGGCAGGGCGCAGTGGTTATCGGCTTCGGTCTTGCCCTGTCATCCACCGCCTTCGCCATGCAGATATTGGAAGAGCGCGGCGAAACCAATATGCCGCATGGTCAGACATCCTTTGCCATTCTGCTGTTTCAGGATCTTGCCATCGTTCCTCTGCTGGCAATGATTCCCGTGCTTGCGCCGGGCTCTGCCCAACACGAAGCCGATCCTCTCGGCAAGTTCCTGATCGCTATCATCTGCATCGGCGCAATCGTTGCCGTTGGCCGTTATCTGCTCAACCCGCTGTTTCGCTTTATCGCCAACACAGGCGCGCGCGAGGTGATGATTGCCGCCGCCTTGTTCGTCGTGCTCGGTGCGGCAATGCTGATGCAGTTTGCCGGACTCTCCATGGCTATGGGTGCTTTCATTGCCGGGGTGCTGCTGGCTGAATCGTCCTATCGGCACGAACTGGAAGCGGATATTGAGCCATTTCGCGGTATCTTCCTCGGCCTGTTCTTCATGGCGGTCGGGCTGTCGATTGACCTCAAAGTTATCCTTGCCGACTGGCAAATGATCCTTCTTGCTGTTCCTGTGTTCATGGCCGTCAAGGCTCTGGTCGTCTATGTGCTGGCGCGGCTTTTCCGCTGCAATCATAATGATGCGATCCGTATCGCCTTCTTCTTGCCCCAGGGCGGTGAGTTCGGTTTTGTACTGTTCACGACAGCCGCGGCGGCAGGATTACTGAGCACCTCGACAGCCTCCGAGATGATCGCCGTTGTCACATTATCCATGGCGGTCATGCCGCTATCGGTCGCACTCGGTAATCGCTTTCTCGTTGATGCGAATGCGGAAGAACAGATTGACGAGGATTTTGATGGTGCCGCCGGAGCTGATGTTCTGATGATCGGCTTTTCGCGCTATGGCCAGATTGCAGCGCAAATCCTTCTGGCTGGTGGTACGAGTGTCACACTGATCGATGCTTCTGCTGACCGCATCCGTGCCGCCTCGAAGTTTGGCTTCCGCATTTATTTCGGTGACGGCACCCGCAAGGAAGTGCTGGAGGCAGCTGGTATCCGGCAGGCGAAGATTGTCGCCGTCTGTACGCACAAGCGGGAGACCACGGACAAGATCGTTGATCTGATCCAGTCGGAATATCCTGATATCAAGCTGTTCGTGCGCTCCTATGATCGCGGCCACACGCTGAAATTGCGCGCCAAGGGCGTGCAGTATGAATTGCGTGAAACTTTCGAGTCGGGCCTGCTTTTTGGCCGCCGCACGCTGGAAGAACTCGGAACGAGCGAAGATGTGGCCTATGAGATCATGGAAGACATCCGCAGTCGCGATGAAGACCGGCTACACATTCAGGCGTCGGAAGGGCTGATGGCGGGCAATGACCTGTTGCTGACGCGGCCAGTAACGCCGGAACCGCTGATCAAGCCAACGCGCGAATCCAAGCGTATCGATACGGAAGAGATGCTTCCAGACCCGGAACCCGCAGAATAGTCCCGTGTCGACGCTGGCAAGGCACTGATATTACCGCGCTCGGGTAAGTAGGCATACGGATTCTGATATCGCAACGCCTCAGATACAAGAGATGAATTCGCGTTCAGACAGGCGCATTCATCATGATGACCTTTGTAATCGCCGCTGCTGGTGGATTGGCATCCTTTGTCTATCGTGTATGTCGCGCACCAAGAATTAAGCGCTTTGCCACGGCGCTGCTGTGGTACGGTATGGCACTTTTCGGAGCAGCCTTCTGGTACCTCGTTTATCTCAAGGCAATATCAATGTTTTCGTGATCAGAAAGCTGATCGCTGCCGCTATTCCTGCTCGGCGTGTTCCGTATAGGTGATGGCGGCATCAACGGCGCGCTTCAACTCGTCCTTGATACCGATTGATTCGTTCAACACCTGTTCAACCCGCAGGAAATCCAGAACGCCGAAACGGGCAACGCTGGGCCGCAGAAAGATGGCAGGTGGATCGGTGCGCAGCCGCGTGGCGATGATGGATTGCATCATCAGCTGGCTAGCGCCGAACATGGCGTCAATCGATGACGGGAATTTACGCCCGTCGCCTTCCGGGCCACCAACCACATCAATGCCGATGACGAATTTCGCCTTATCCTTGAGATGATCAAACGGCACCGGATTGTAGATGCCGCCATCAATCAGCACCCGGTCATCCCGGCGCACTGGACGAAACAATGCCGGAATGGCGGCGGAGGCGGCAATGGCGTTGAAAAGATCGCCTTCGTTGATCGGGATTTCGCGCTGGCCGTAAAAGTCGGTTGCCGTCACGCTGAGCGGTATGGGCAATTCCTCGAATGTGTCAGGGATCTGTTCCGGCAAAAAGGTCTTGAGAACCTTTTCGATGTTGAACTGGCTGAAGCGGATGCCTCCGCCGAACATTTCGCCAAAAGTCGCCGGGCGCAGACGCCAAAGGCGTGCCGCTATTTCGGCACGCCGTGACAGGGTGGCAATGGCATATTCGCGGATGTCCCGACCGGCCATGCCGGCCGCCATGCCCGCACCCATAATCGCACCGATGGAAGATCCTGAAATGGCCACCGGTTTGATGCCAAGCTCGTCCAATGCCTCGATGACATTAATATGCGCCAATCCCCTCGCCCCGCCGCCGCCAAAGGCAATAGCAAAGCTCGGCGAACTGCTGACAACACTGGTGCCAGCAGAACCGGATATATTTTCGAGATCACGCGCAATCATGGCATATCCTCAATCAGGACTGGGGCGGACCAACAATCAGAATAGCCGGTTCGGTTTCCAGCAATTTCTTCGCCGCAGCCTTTACCTGATCCAGCGTCACAGCATTGATCAAGTCTGCCCGCTTGTCGATATAGTCCCGGCCAAGATGTTCATCCTGAAGCCCGATCAGCGTGCTGGCAACGGCGGATGATGAATCCAGATTACTGATGGCGTAAGACCCGACAAGGTATTTCTTGGCTTCGACCAGTTCATCCTCCGTCGGGCCATCCTTGGCCATGCGGGCAACTTCATCCTTGATAATTTGCAAGGTTTCGCCTGCACGGTCGGAGCGGGTTGCCGTTGAAATGGTCAGCGCCGCCATATGATCGCGGCTGACCAGAGCCGAGCCGGCGGAATAGGCAAGGCCACGCTTCTCGCGAACCTCGTTGTAGATACGGGACGAAAAACTGCCGCCGCCCAGAATATGGTTCATGATAAAGGCCGGGAAGAAATCAGCATCCTGCCGCCGTACGCCCGGATAGACCATGGAAATTGATGTCTGCGGCAGGGGATAGTCGACGCGGGTTGTTTTGCCCAAGGCAAGTTTTGCGTCCTTGATGGGCTCAAGCTGCGCCTTCTCGGGCAGATTGCCAAAAACCTTGTCGAGCAAAGGAGCCAGCTGTTCGGGACTGATTGAACCGACAACACCAACGATCAGCTTGTCACGGGCAAAGACGTGGCTGTGATAGCCGACAAGATCATCACGTGTGATGGATGCCAGACTGGCTTCAGTGCCCTGCGACTGGCGACCATAGGGATGATCACCATAGAGCGCTTCGGCAAATTTGCGCCCGGCGATGGTGTTCGGATCACGTTCCGACGCCTTGATATTGGCAACAAGCTGCTGGCGAATACGATCAATCGGTGCCTGATCGAAACGCGGCTTGTTCACCGCAAGCGCCAGAAGATCAACCGCCTCATCGCGCTTATCGGCGAGCATACGCATAGAACCTGAAATACGGTCGTCATCGGCACTGAAACCCATTTCAGCGCCGACATTGTCGAGCTTTTCCTGAAACGCATCTGAATCGAGATCACCGGCGCCCTCGTCAAAGAGGCCGGTCATCAGATTGGCGAGACCTTCCTTGCCTTTGGGGTCCTGCGCCGAACCGCCCTCGAAGGAAAACCGCAGGGCGATCAGCGGAACAAAATCGTCCTGCACCAGCCAGGCACGAATGCCCTTGGGTGAGACTACTTCCTTGATTTCCACCGCATAAACGGGTGCGGCGGCGAAGATAACGAAAAGGAATGCAGCAGCGATCCTGCCAAAAACGGGTGTCAACATTCTGGTCATTGGATGACTCCCTCAGTTTGCGGCTGAACAGGTGCAGCTTCACCTGTTGACGGTATTTTCTCGTCGGGTTTGCCGTCCTCCGGCATCAGGTAACTGGTGACAGAACGGGCGTCGACAAGATAGCGCTTGGCCACATCCTTGATATCCTCAACCTTTACCGCCTGAATACGATCTGGCCATTCCTGAATGTCCTTGATCGTCTGGCCTGTTGAAAGCGTCGAGCCATAGATGCGGGCCATTCCTGCCTGACTGTCACGGGCGAAGATAACGCTTTTCAAAAAGCGGTTACGCGCCTGTTCCAACTCGTCTTCTGTCACACCGTCCTTAATGATACGGGCGATCTGCGCGTCAACACCGGCCTCGACCTGCTGCAGCGAGGCCGAACCACGCGGCGCGCCATAAACAGAGAACGTGCCGTCGTCCAGCGATCCGCCCTGATAATAGACGCCAGCACTGGCGGCGAGCCCATCCTTGACAACAAGTGCCTGATACACGCGGCTGCGCGTCGAACCACCGAGAATTTCACTCAGAAGATCAAGCGCTTCGGCTTCGCCCGGCTTGGCATTGTTATAGGACGGCACGAGCCATAATTTCTGGAAGCTTGGCTGCGATACGCGCGGATCGGCCATTGATACGGTGCGTTTGGTGTTCTGTTCCGGTTCCTGCGGCCTGATGCGTTTACCGGGTTCCGAGCGGCGTGGCACCTTGCCATAGGTCTTTTCAGCCAGCGCTTTCACTGTGTCCGCATCAACGTCACCCGAAACGACGAGCGTCGCATTGTTGGGCGTGTAGAATTTCTCATAGAATGCCAGAGCATCCTTGAGGTTGAGCTGCTCCATTTCGTGCAACCAGCCAATGACCGGGAACCGGTAAGGATGGTTCTGGTAAAGCGTTGCGTTGACTTCTTCAGACAAAAGCGCCGCCGGATTGGTATCAACGCGTGAACGGCGCTCCTCCAGAACAACGTCACGCTCTGTCTTCACCACCTCATCATTGAGGATGAGGTTTTCCATGCGGTCCGCCTCATAGGTCATGACCATTTCGAGCGCCTGCGGCGATACCTGCTGGAAGAAGGCCGTATAATCATAGGAGGTGAAGGCGTTTTCCTGACCGCCGATCTCGGCAACCTTGCGGGAAAATTCACCCGCCGGATAGGTCTTGGTCGCCTTGAACATCAGATGTTCAAAGAAATGCGCAATGCCCGACTTGCCGGGGTCTTCATCGGCTGATCCCACATGATACCACAGCATATGAGTGACAACGGGCGCGCGATGGTCGGGGATCACCACGACCTCAAGTCCATTCTCCAGATGGAAGGACGAGACACCGGCGCTATCGGCCTTCTGAACCTCTGCGGTCAGCTGCGCCATGGTCTGGGCATGTGTGGGAAGAATGAAACCGGCTGTCGATAATGTTCCGGCCAAAACGAATGCCGCAATCGTGCGGCCTATTACTTGCGACATCAATCTTCCTTCGCAATCCTGTTCAACAATGCAGCGGTTTAGCCGCTCAACGTGACAAATCTTATGATTGTTCCGCCATAGTGACGTTCTTCCACCACCGCGAATCGCGGATCAAGGTTGATCACGGCTTCGGCCTCTTCTTCAAGCACGAGAAGTGTGTCGGGATTGAGCCAGCCGCCCTCAAGAGCGGATTTGAAGGCAAGTTCTCCAAGACCTTTGCCATAGGGCGGGTCGGCGAAGACGAGATCAAACGGCTCGATTGTCCCCGCTTCGCCAAGTTTAGCGGCATCGCGGCGGAAAATCTTGGTGTTGCCAAGCAGGCCGAAGGCTTCGACATTGGTGCGGATCAGACCGCGCCCCTCGGTCGATTCCTCGATGAACACACCATAGCGCGCACCGCGCGATATGGCTTCAAGGCCCAATGCGCCCGTCCCGGCAAAAAGATCAAGCACGCGGGTTGCTTCAAACTTTTCCGGATAATTATGCACCAGAATGTTGAAAAGGCTTTCCCGCGTCCGATCCGTGGTTGGCCGGATGGCATTGGTGTTTGGCGTTGCCAATGCCCGCCCGCGAAATTTACCGCCGACAATGCGCATCAAATCCACGCCTACGGCTTAGGCTTGCGTGGGGGACGACCTGCACCGCCGCCAGAACCACCACTGCGCGGACCCTTCGGGCCCCCATAGGGCCGATCGCCAGAGCGACCATCCTGCCTGCCTGGACCACCGCCTGCGCCATAGGGACGCCCGGAGCGCGCCGGACGTTCAGACTGTGACGATGGCTTGCCGCCATTGGCTTCGCGTTCCTTCAGCTCGGCACGCTCCCGTTTACCGACGCGCGGTGGACGGGGCGGGCGCGGACCATCGCGTGAACCCTCAGGACGGTCCGCCCCGAAAGAACGTTTCGGACGTTCGGCCCTGTCATCATCAGCGCGTGGCGGACGTGGAGAATAGCTGCGCGGCTTGTCACCACCCGCATAGGCACCGGCCGGACGTTCACGCTGCGGGCGATCACCGGCAGGACGCGAAGAGCCTTCTTCGAAACGCCTCGGCTTGTCAGAACGGGGAGCATCCGAGTTTCTGCGCTCACCGCGTGGCTCACCTGTTTTGGCCTTGGGCTTGCCGACCGGACGCGCACCGGGCGCCATCCAGACATTGGCAGAACGCGCACGCGGCGGTAGCGGCTCCTCAGCCTTTGCACCTTTGCCTCTCGGCGCAGAAGCATCACGCGGCTTGCGATCATCGGCGCGCGGCGCACGCGCCGGACGCTCATCACGGCCCCCACGCGCATCGCGCGAAGCGCCGGGGCGTTCGCTGCGATCCGTTGTCAGACGCGACAGGGATTCTTCGCGCTTCTCGTCCTTGGACTTGCGCGGGCCACGGCTTTTGGCAACAGGCGCACTTGAAATCCACTCCGAGGAGCGACGCGCTGGACGATCAGCAGCAGGCTGCTGCACCACCGCCTCACCTTTTACCGCATCATTGGAGAAAACATTGATAATCGGCGCTTCAAAATCAGCACCGGATTCTTCGATCAGGCGCTCGCCGAGCTGGTCACGCAGAGTGCGGCCATTCATCTCCCGCACCGAACCCTCGGGCAGATCGCTCAACTGGAACGGGCCATAGGAAATGCGGATCAGGCGATTGACCGAAAGGCCAAGCGCGCCAAGCACATTCTTGACTTCGCGGTTCTTGCCTTCGCGCAAGCCCATCATGATCCAGACATTGGAGCCCTGCTCGCGTTCCAGCGTCGCTTCAATCGCGCCATAGAACACGCCCTCAACGGCAATACCGTCTTTCAGCGTATCAAGTTTTTCCTGCGTCACGCTGCCGTGGGCGCGGACACGGTAGCGGCGCAGCCAGCCGGTGGATGGCAATTCAAGCGCGCGCGACAGGCCGCCATCATTGGTCAGCAGCAGAAGGCCTTCCGTGTTGATATCAAGACGGCCGACGGACAGAACCCGCGGCATATCCTTCGGCAGCGATTCAAACACAGTCTGGCGCCCTTCCGGGTCGCGATTGGTCGTCACGAGACCCGCAGGCTTGTGATAGAGCCACAGACGGGTGCGTTCCTTTTGCGGCAATGGCTTGCCGTCAACCTCGATGCGGTCTTCGCGCTTGACGTTGATCGCGGGGCTGGCAAGCACCTTGCCATTGACCGAGATACGCCCTGCGGCGATCATCGTTTCGGCTTCGCGGCGCGAGGCTATGCCTGCGCGGGCAAGGCGCTTGGCGATGCGCTCGCTGTCATCAACTGGCGCTTCTTCAAAAGATGATTTGCGCGGTCCGCGCGTCGCGGGGTCCCGCGCACCATCATCATATTTGCGCGGGGCCGGACGGCCACCACGGCCGCCATCAGCGCCCTTCTTGTCGAAGCTGCGCTTTTCAAAGGGACGTTTACCGCCCTTTCCGTCATCATTTGAACTGGTCATGGAATGTTTGCCTTTCAGCGGGGCTAACTACCAGCTATGACGGCAGCTTGCGAGTAAATTCTGGACAATGAGTGCAGCGTGAACCAAAAAACTGATCCTATGGGACCTATGGACCTTGCATTGGCCGAGGCAAGAGCCGCGGCAAAGCGTGGTGAAGTGCCTGTTGGCGCTGTTCTGGTGAAGGACGGCAAGGTACTTGCGCAGGCAGGAAATCGCACGCGCGAGCTTAATGATCCAACGGCTCATGCCGAGGTTCTTGTCATCCGGGCCGCTTGCACAATGCTCGATGATGAACGGCTGACGGGTTGCGATCTTTATGTGACGCTTGAACCCTGCACCATGTGCGCTGCGGCGATTTCCTTCGCCCGCATCCGGCGTTTGTATTATGGCGCACAGGATATGAAGGGCGGCGGCGTGGAAAATGGCGCACGGTTTTTTGCGCAACCAACCTGTCATCATGCGCCGGAGGTTTATTCCGGCTTCCAGGAACAGGAAGCCGAAGTAATTCTCAAGGAATTCTTCCGCGCCAGACGGCTTTAGTTGTCAGCGCGTATTCTTGCAGAAAAGTCTTCAGCCTTGTCGGCGTCCATAGCGCGCTGGTTGATCGACGCGGCCTGAATGACCTGCTCAAGCGGCTTGCTCCTGTCTATGGCGCCAAGATCGTACAAATAACCCGGCAGATATCCCGATAAAATAACGCGGTAATCAACCGGTAGACCGGGCGTGATGGCCCTGATCATATCGAAAATCACAGTGGTGCAATTGGCCGTTATTGTATTGTAGAACTGTGCCGCTTTTGACAGTCGGTTTCCGGTATCCAGATAGGACAGAAACAGCGCCTGACGCATTTCCGGTGTCATATTGATCCGATAACGATAGACATCTTCCTTACGGATATTGGTGCGCACGCGGATAATATCGCGCTCATCGGCAGCGATCATCGCCAGTTCAAATTCCTTGAAGAAGCCGCCCACTTCGGAAAACTGCTCGTGACGTTCTTTCCGGATTTCGGCAGAGAACACGACGTGCTCGCCATCGGTAAAACCAAAACTCACCAGCGTATGGGCAATGGCCGGGCTCGACCAGTACGATAAGAATACGTCGACCGAATCCAGTTTCTCCAGATCGTAGGAGCGGACCTCCCAGCGCGGTGTGTAATCCGTTGCGCTGCGCCATTCAAAATTGCGGATATTGGCCAGAGTGACATGATTACCGCTGAGTGTGCCTGTCACCGTCTGCGCCACGTCATCAGCCCAGATGCGATTGAGCGATGGCGTGATTGTGCTCCACCAGAACAGCAAGGCAGCCATAACCGGTATAAGCACAGCCAAGGCACGGCGGACACGTCCGGTCACTTCAAGCCAGAGAACGACAAGGCCGATAATGATCCAGACGGCAACCAGACCGGCGACACCGGGAAGGCCGAATGGCAGTTGATACCAGAGAGCAAGCCCGCCCCAAACAAAGGCAAAGACTGTCAGGAGAATGAGAACAATCAACGCGGGGATACGTAAAAGGCGCAAGATCCATGATCCTCAACTGACAGAGACACTGCGATATTCCCGGTACATCAAGGCAAAGGCAAGACGCTTTACATTGCCGAAAAAAGAAAGGCTCCCTGAAGGAGCCTTTCGAATGTCGCAAAATATTCCGGATCAATTCCAGGGAATGAGGTTCTTGAAGCTGAAGCCCTTATCCTTGCGGGCAGCGGCCTTGCGATCGCGTTCCTTCTTGGCTTCGTCTTCACCCAGCTCATCAGTCGCCGCAGTTGCTGCTGGCGCACGATACTCCAGCGGCGGCTCGCTCAGATAACGGCGGGTTTTTGGTGAACCGGCGGTAGAGGCAAGACGGCGCGCCCGGAATTCAGCAGATTGCGTCTTGGCCGACACGCCTGATGGCGGCGGGTTCCTGTCGTTGAAGAAACCATGTTCACCCGTATCAACCGATTTGGCGGCAGGCACATCATTTTCGATCTGCGGGACATAGTTGGGGTTGTTCTGGTTAGCGGTCGCCTCATCACGCAAGCGCTTGCGGCGCGCTTCCGGCGATTCCGGCCAGTTGGCACTATTGGCTGCCATGGCATTGTCCTGCGGCGCAGGCAATTGCCCCGGCTTGCCAACGACAGGACGAACCAGATCAGGGCGTGGATTGTAGGTAATCGAATCTTTTTTCTTAGGCCCAAACGAAGCGATATTGGAAACGTCATCCAACAACTGGCTACCAGCTGTTTTGTTCGTCCCGTAAGTTGGCGACGAAGCACAGCCGGCCAACGTCAACGACGCAAGCATTGCACCAAGAACTGTAATACGTCCGTTCAAATCCATACTCGCCACTTTCGCCCCAAGCTCATATTGCCGACTCAGCCGATTCAATAGGCCTGTTCCATGCCCTGCCTGTTAAATCAGGCAACTCAATGGCAAGCCTTTTACATGAGGCCCGTCCCAATAAGCAAGCCGATGCAAGCTTTTGTTAAGCAAAATGCGGATCATCCAGTGAATGATCCGCCTTTATACACCTAAATGGCGAGTTTGCCGAGTTTTGCCAATTCGTGCAAAGCAGCGGCATCACGGGCCGAAACGTCAGGATAGGCCGGATCTGAGCCAACATCATGGGTATAACGCCATGAACGCGCGCATTTCGTGCCGGTTGCACGCTCGGAAACAACAGCCACGCCTTTTACGTCATCGGCAACAAAGGCCCCGGAAGGAGCCGCCTCACCTTTGATCGTGATGGCACTGGTGATGCAGATCTCGGCCATATCCAGATCTGAAACGGCGGCAAGCAATTCCGGATCGGTGACATAAACCACCGGCGCCGCCTCCAGCGATGAACCAATGCGCTTGTCGGCACGCTCCAGTTCCAATGCACCGGTAACTGCACGGCGAACTTCCCGCACCTTGCGCCACTTTTCAGCCAAGGCGTCATTCTTCCACTCGGCAGGCGTTGCACGGAACTGTTCAAGATGCACGGATTTTGCCGTTGGGTATTGATCCAGCCACGCTTCTTCGGTCGTGAATGGCAACATCGGCGCAAGCCATGTCACGAGACGGTCGAAGAGATGGCGCACAACCTGCAGTGAAGCGCGGCGCTTCACACTTGAAGGCGCATCGCAATAGAGTGCATCCTTGCGGATATCGAAGTAGAACGCCGACAATTCGACGTTCATGAAATCGATCAGCGAGCGGGTGATGCGCTTGAATTCGAAGGCATCATAGCTTGAACGGACCAGTTCATCGAGTTCAGCGAGGCGATGCAGCATCAGCTTTTCAAGTTCCGGCATATCCGCATAGGCAATCTCATCACCGGCATCATGAGCCAGAGTGCCAAGCATCCAGCGGATGGTGTTGCGCAGCTTGCGGTAGGAATCGATGTTCGTCTGGATGATATTCTTGCCGAGACGCTGATCTTCCCAATAATCCGTGGTCATGACCCAGAGGCGCAGGATATCGGCGCCTGAGTCCTTGATCACATCCTGCGGCGTCACCGTATTGCCGAGGGATTTCGACATTTTGCGCCCCTCCTCATCCATGGTGAACCCATGGGTGACAAGGGTGTTGTAAGGCGCACGGCCGCGGGTGCCGCAGCTTTCCAGCAACGAAGAGTGGAACCAGCCGCGATGCTGGTCGGAGCCTTCGAGATAAACGTCGGCAGGCCATTTCAGATCAGGACGATCTTCCAGCGTGAAAACATGGGTCGAACCTGAATCGAACCACACATCGAGAATGTCGCGTACCTGCACCCAAGGCTCGTTCGCCTTTTCGCCAAGGAAACGCTCGCGCGCGCCTTCGGCAAACCACGCGTCGGCACCTTCCTGCTCGAAAGCTTCAAGAATGCGGGCATTGACGGCATCGTCTTTCAGAACATTGCCGTTCTCATCGGCAAAGACACAGATCGGCACGCCCCACGCACGTTGGCGGGAGAGTACCCAATCGGGACGATCTTCAATCATGGCACGCAAACGGTTCTGACCGCCAGCGGGCACAAAACGTGTCTCGTCGATGGCAGCAAGGGCACGGGAGCGCAATGTGGTCTGATCGCCGAGGTCTTTGTCCATATAGACGAACCATTGCGGTGTATTGCGGAAGATCACCGGCTTTTTGGACCGCCATGAATGCGGGTAGCTGTGCTTCAGCCTACCGCGGGCAAACAGGGCACCGCGCGCGATAAGCTCGTCGATGACGGCTTTGTTGGCATCGCCCTTCTTGCCGTTGTCATCGATGACACGCGCAGCGCCGCCTTCGCGGTCAGGGCCAAGCCCCGGCGCGTCCTTGGTGTAGAATCCGGCATCATCGACGGTGAACGGGATCGCTGCAGAAATTCCGCGCGCTTCCAGTTCGCGGGCGGCATCGGTCCATGCATCGAAATCCTCGCGGCCATGGCCGGGAGCTGTATGAACGAAGCCCGTACCAGCGTCATCAGTGACGTGATCGCCAGCAACCATGGGAACCACAAATTCATAGCCACCACCCAGTCCCTTGAAAGGATGCACAAGCGTCATTGCGGCAAATTCATCTGCCGAAATTGCCCTGATCCGCTTAAAGGTCAGTTTGGCTTTAACAGCGGATTCTTCAGCAAGCGCATCGGCGAAGATAAGCTTTTCGCCGGGGCGTGGTCCGAAGTCGTTCTCAGCGGTTTCAACTTCATAGAGACCGTAGGCGATGCGCGGCGAGTAGCTGACCGCACGATTGCCGGGGATGGTCCATGGCGTCGTCGTCCAGATAACCACATGTGCGGATTTGAGATCATCCGCACCGGTGGAGACCGGGAATTTCACCCAGATCGTGTCGCTCTCATAGTCCTGATACTCGACTTCGGCTTCAGCCAGCGCGGTACGCTCGACAACCGACCACATAACCGGCTTCGAACCGCGATAAAGCTGGCCCGACATGGCAAATTTCAAAAGTTCGCCAGCAATGCGGCTTTCGGCGTGAAAGGCCATCGTCGTATAGGGGTTGTCGAAATCACCTTCAATGCCAAGACGCTTGAACTCGGCGGATTGGATCTTGATCCAGTTGGTGGCGAACTCACGGCATTCCTTGCGGAATTCGTTGATCGGCACCTCGTCCTTATCCTTGCCCTTGGCGCGGTACTGTTCCTCGATCTTCCATTCGATCGGCAGACCGTGGCAATCCCAGCCCGGCACATAATTGGAATTGAACCCGCGCATCTGGAACGAGCGGGTGATGACATCCTTGAGGATCTTGTTCAGCGCATGGCCGATATGGATGTTGCCGTTGGCATAGGGGGGGCCGTCATGCAGGACGTAAAGCGGACGATCTTTCGCATCCTCCCGCAGCTTCCTGTAGAGGTCCATGTCGCCCCAGCGCTTGACAAATTCCGGCTCCTTGGCGGGCAGGCCCGCACGCATCGGAAAGTCGGTCTGCGGCAAATAAAGTGTCTTCGAATAGTCGAGTGGCTTGGACGTGTCGGTCATTTTTCCAGCTTGTGAACAGGCCCGCGCGTGATCGCAGCAGGCTAAGATGTGACGAAAATCAAAAAAGAGCGCAATGGCGCATCCGGAAAACCCGGACCTTCCGCACCCGCAAGCCTAGGCTTCAGGCAAACCGGAAGGCCGGGCCAGTAATTCGTGGTGTCTGAAGTGGGATGGAGCGCGCAAGCGTCCAGGAAACAGTTTTCATGAGCGCGCTTTTAGCAATCACTGCTTCCAGAATAAAGGGGCTGACGCAATAAACTTCGCATCAGCCCCAAATCCGCATCAAAGTGCGAAATCGAAACGGTAGGTTGCCTGAAGGCCGAAGGTGGCCTGATTGGCTGAACCGCGCTCCTTGACAATACTGGAATCCGATGCCGGGCCCATCAGGCGGCTATATTCCGCATAGGCGCTGGTTTCGATCTTGTCGGTGGTTTTCCAGGTGATCTGTCCACCGACACCAAGCGATTTCAAACCACCGCCACTTGGCTTGTAGGACGACAGACCGGATGCAACGGCTTCTGTCGGATTTATCCCGTAATATTGCTGGAAATAGTCCTTTGAGGCGAGCGTGGCGCGGGGACCGGCGGAAACACGAACCGTAGGCGTCAGATCGGTAAAGGCATCAATGGCAAAGTCGGCAACGACGCCATCATGCGAACCGATGCCCCGGCGCACTTCAACACGGCCACGAATATTGTCTGTCGGATAGAATTCGGCAAAGCCACCGAGTTCAACGCCCCAATCAACATCATGCACACCCTTGAGGTGCGCATCGCCACTGTCACGTCCGGTGATCAGCTTGCCGGTGATACCGGTGCGGAAGACGCCTGTATCGATAAGGCCAATCGATGCATTGTCATTCAGAGAGCTGAACCGCGCGGCGGCTCCGGCGCGTCCAAGAGAAATAACCGGCGCTGCACGCAGGAGATAATCATTGGCACCTTCATAACGCGGGGCGATGAACCCCTTTGCGCCGAGTGTCAGATACCAGTCACCGGACCACCAATGCTGGCGCGGGGCCGCAGCGGTCTGTGTCTGCTGACCGTCCGAATAATATTCATCGGCAGAACCTGGGGCGACACCGGCAAGAACAAGGGCGCCCGAAAGAGCAGCGATGAAACGAATATGCATGAAGTCACTCCAACAATTTCGCCTGGGAGGGCGGCAGATTTGAAAGCGACGCTACCCAAAGATAGATAAAATTGGATTTATTCTTATGGTAAACAATTTACCGTTTCATTGAAAGTTAAGCGTGTCATCCAATGGAGACAGCGGCTTGACACCCTGTAACAGACCGCGCGCCTCTTCCTCATCGCGTCTGATCTGCTGCATCATCGGCTCAAGTCCATCAAACTTTTCTTCGCCGCGCAGATAGGAGAAAAATGAAACCTCGCAGATTTCGCCATAGAGATCACCGGTGAAATCAAACACATAGGTTTCAAGCAACGGCTCGCCATCCGTATCAACGGTCGGTCTGCGGCCAAAACTCGCCACACCGTCATAAAGCGCTCCATCAGCACGCCGAAATCGCACGGCATAAATGCCTTCCTTCAAATGCGTCTCGGGAGGCAGAACCATATTGGCAGTGGGAAAGCCGATTGTCCGGCCAAGCTCTTTGCCATGGATTACCTCGGCGCGAATCCGGTGGCGATATCCAAGAAGCCCTGACGCTTCGACAATTTCGCCTGCCCCCAGAAGTTCGCGAATGCGGCTGGATGAAATCGCCTGCCCGCCTTCATCGCGGAAGGCATCAACGAGCGTTACCTGAAAGCCGCGCTTTTCTCCGGCATCCATCAGGAATGCCGGGCCGCCCTGACGTCCTTTGCCGAAGTGAAAATCAAAACCTGCAACGATGCGGCTGGCACCAAGACCGGCAACAAGGATTTCGTCCACAAACACATCAGCGGTAAGCTGCGAGAAATCACGGGTGAAGTGACATTCCACCACCGCATCAAATCCGAGCGCTTCCAGTATGGAGGCTTTTTCAGCGGCGGGCGTCAGCCGGTCAACAGGCTGATCAGGCACAAAGACACTGCGCGGATGCGGTTCAAAGGTCAGAACCAGCGAAGGCTTGCCTGCCGCGTGAGCGGCATCGAGCGCCCGGCGCAGAACAGCCTGATGACCCCGATGCACACCATCAAAATTACCGATCGCCACCACCGCACCCCTCAGATGCTCCGGCAGATGAGAAGGGTCTGTCAGGCGTAGAATCGGCATGATGCATTTACCTCAGGCGAGAGCCGGCATGGTGGCAACGGGATTGCTGCCATGCTTTTTGAGAAAGGCGAGCAGCTTTTCCAGATCAAATAGGCCGCCCATCACATAATCGCCAGCGTGAATGCCGCCGGAGATGTACAGCACGTCGATCCCGAAGAGATCAGCACCCTTCACATCTGTGAGCATGCCATCGCCAATAGCAAGCACGCGCGACAGGTCAACCGGCTTGCCGCGCACCGCTTCGGCAGCGGCGATTGCTGCTTCGTAAATGGGGCGATGCGGCTTTCCGGCAATCAATGTCCGCCCGCCAAGCTGTCCATAATCGCGCGCCAAAGCACCCGCACACCAGATCAGCCGGTCTCCGCGTTCCACGACAATGTCAGGATTGGCGCAGATGAAAGGCAGATTGCGCGAGCGAAAGCGCGTGAGCATATCTACATAATCTTCAGGGCCTTCGGAATCATCATCGAAAAAGCCGGTGCAGACAACAACATCCGCTTCGCGCTCTTCGGTAAGCTCGACATCAAGCCCCTCATAAAGGGTCTCATCGCGCTCCGGCCCCAGATGAAACACGCGGCGCGGCGCATTGCGGATCAATTCGCGCGTCACATCGCCTGAGGTAACGATGCGGTCATAGGCGGATTTCGGTACGCCAAGCATTTCGATCTGCTGGGCAACACCAGCAAAGGGGCGCGGCGCATTGGTGATCAGAATGACAGTCTGGCCGTTTTCACGGGCGCGCTGCAAGGCGCTGGAAGCTGCGGCAAAAGAATCAATGCCATTATGCAAAACACCCCAGACGTCACACAGGAGAACATCATAACGGTCCTTGAGCGCATCGAGACGCTGCAGATGTAGCATATCGGTCATGCCGATCCTTTCAGATTGCCGGAGCGAACTAAGATGGCATCGCTTAGCCGATAGCGGCAATCGTGTCACCTGTGATTGTCGTTGGAATGACAGGGATCAGGCGGCCGCCAAGTCCAAACCGCGACTTGCAAGACGGGTGCCGCATTCGCTGAGCACATCAACCAATGTCCTCAAACGTTGCCCCTCTTCCGTCAGGCTGTACTCGACACGCACCGGAACTTGCGGAAAGACCGTGCGCGTGACGTAGCCAGCCTCTTCAAGGGCACGCAGATCAAGTGTGAGCATGCGTTGCGAAATCTTTGGCATGTCGCGGCGCAGATCGCTGAAACGTTTCGTTCCTTCAAGCAGATAATAGATGAGAAGGATGCGCCAGCGCCCGCCCAGCGCCAGCATGGCATTTTCCACGGGGCATTTGGAAACCAGATCTTTCATCGTCAGTACCATCATCGAATGTTGGTATAAAATATGTACCAACATTACATTTTTGTGCCTTCTTTACAATAGTTACCGGCATTGCCATCTTGCATTTCACCGCGGTCAGACATTCAAAAATGAGGAAATGAAAATGGAACCTGTATTGTTTTACGGCGTGCCGCATGGCTGCTCTTTCGGATCGATTGTTGCACTGGAATGGCTTGGCCAACCCTATCGTCTCGCCCGCATCGACATGCTGGCAAAATCGAAGAGTGACGTCTATCGGCGCGTGAACACCATGCACCAGACACCGACGCTGCTACTGGAAAATGGCGCCAGCCTTAGCGAAAGCCTTGCCATTCTCCAGAACATTGCCGGACGGGATCTATACAAGAAACTGGGTTTTGCCCAAGGCACAGAGGCCTATGACAAACTCAACCAGATACTGGCTTATCTGCACACCAGCTTTCATTCGGCTTTTGCCCCAGCCTGGGCCGCCTACAAATTGCAGGAAGGTGATCCGGCGATCAAAATACTGCGTGATCTGGCAAAGCAGAAGGCAGCGGCAGGTTACGCTTATCTCCAGTCTCATCTGCAAGGCAAAGACTGGCTCGTCGCCGGCAACAGGACAATTGCCGATGCCTATCTGATCGGCATTGCCCGTTGGGGCGAAGATCTTGGACTGTTTGATCTCAAGGCTGATTACCCTGAGCTTTACAACTATCTGCAGAAGTTTGACGCCGACAAGGCGGTGATCTTTGCCCATGCCATCGAGGATGGAAACCCTGCCGAGACAAGCGGCAAGTTCCTTGGCCATGTGACACTTGACGAGGTCGGAACACGGCTTGCTGTCTGATCCCGCTTTCTGAAAATTCCATCGGGCAAGTGCCCGGTGGAGTGAATAAACTGGTGTCAGGCATGAGCGATTGACAACAAACATATGAATATGTATTTATACGTTTGTTGTCATCAACCATACGAGCCAGAACCATGTCCCAATCGCATGAGGGGCACGACCACGCGCCCAAGATAACCAACGACAATCAGCGCAAGGTGCTGATCGCCTTTATCATCACTTTTACCTATATGGTCGTCGAGGTGATCGGCGGGCTGATGTCCGGTTCGCTGGCCCTGATTGCCGATGCCGGGCATATGCTGACGGATGCGGGGGCGCTTGCCCTGTCCTATTCGGCGTTTCGTTTTGGCCAGCGTGCTGCTGATCAAAACCGTACCTTTGGCTATCTGCGCTTTGAGGTCATTGCAGGACTTGTCAATGCGCTCGCGCTTTTCGCCATTGTTATCTGGATCGCCATCGAAGCCATCGACCGCTTCCGCACACCGGGCGAGATTCTGGCTGGCCCAATGTTCCTCGTGGCCATAGTCGGGCTGCTCATCAATATGCTGGTGTTCTGGATTCTGACGCGCGGCGACAAGGAACACGTCAACATCAAAGGCGCCGTGCTGCATGTGATGGGTGATCTTCTGGGTTCAGTCGGCGCCATCAGCGCGGCCATCATCATCTATTTTACTGGCTGGACGCCAATCGATCCCATTCTCTCCATTCTGGTTTCCGTGTTGATCCTGCGCAGCGCCTGGGCCCTGTTGCGCAATTCCCTGCATATCCTGCTGGAAGGCGCACCTGAAAATGCCAAGCCGGAGGAAATCCAGAACTATCTGATGAGTGCTGTCACCGGACTTGCCGCCGTGCGGCATGTGCATGTGTGGCTCATCACGTCAGGCAAGGCTCTGGCCACCCTGCATGTCCAGCCAAAGGACGGAACCGATCCGCGCCTTCTGATTAAGACCGTCGAAGCGGAACTGGCCAAGCGTTTTGATATCCAGCACGCAACCATTGCCATCGACTGGCCTGACAGCCCAAGCGATGACTGCACCATGGGCGAAAAGCCCGGGGAACATACGGATCACGATCACGCAGATCACAGCGAGACAGGCGATCATACCAATCATGACCACGATCATACGGGGCACAAACATTGATGGCCCTCGACCTGCCCTCGGATTCCGATACCGCCACACTGGCCGAAACTTTCAGACTGCTTGGAGACCCGACACGCCTGCGTATCCTGTTCTTCTGTCTTGAAGCGCCGCGATCCGTGGGCGATATCGCGGAAAGTCTTCAATTGTCCCAATCGCTCGTCAGCCATCATTTAAGGTTGTTGCGCGGTGCCCGCCTCGTGCGCGGCAACCGGCTTGCCAAGCAAATTTTCTATGAACTTTCAGACAAGCATGTCAGCGGGATGCTGGCGGATATGGCTCATCATGTGCGCGAGGACGACTAAAGACTACTGACAAAAACCGGCAGCATTGTCATATCGGCCATAAAAGTTTTGCATTAGTCTGGCGAGATTGTTCCTCCCAAGCACGTTTCGCCCATGCAATTCATCACACTGCTCCGCCAACGTTCGATCGGTCTGCTCTGGTCGGGTCTGGCACTGTCTGCCATTGGTGATCAGCTCTATACGGTCGCACTGAGCTGGATCGCCGTCGATATTTTCGGCCCCTCCGCCGGCTATATAACGGCGGTCAAATCGGCCATCATCCTTGCTGTATTGTTTTTTGGCGGTGCCATGTCGGATGGATGGGACCGGCGGCGCACAATGATCGGCGCGGATCTTTGCCGCTTTGCTGCCCTTGTGCTTGTTGTCGTGGTCTGGATGGTCGAGGGCCAACCGAATGCATGGGTGCTGGCGCTCGCCGTCGCTGTTCTTGCTGCTGGCGAGGCCCTGTTTTTGCCAGCGTTGCAGACAATCCTGCCGCAACTGATCGCCAATGAACCGGGTTTGCTGGCGGGTACCAATGCGCTGCTTGATGCGACCAACCGGCTCGCACGTTTGCTTGGCCCCGGACTGATTGCTCTTGCGGGCGCGATTATCGCGCCCATTCACTTTTTCACGGCCAATGCCGTGAGCTTTCTCTTATCCGCCGCCGCAATAGCAGCCTTACCGCTCTCAACCTCCCAACCGGCCCTACCCGTCAGCACTGAACGAAGACACCCCTTCGCCAGCCTCCTATATGGCTATCGCGCGATGCATCGGGAACCGCTGCTCGGCTTCCTGCTCGATAGCAATGCCTTCATTGGCGGCGCATGGTATGTGGCATTCTTCCTTGCTGTTCCATTGATCATCTCCAGCCAGTTCGATGCATCGCTGACAACAGGCTTCGGGCTTTATGGTCTTGTCATTGCGGCATTCGGCGTGAGCAACCTCATTGCCAATCTCATTGTCGGCAACCGTCCCATGCCCGAGCAACCGGCACGCATGATTTTCCTGGGCGTATGCGCAACCGGCACTGGCATCCTGCTGATGGCTTTGGCCACTCTTGCACCCATGCCGGATCATTGGCGTCTGACTGCCTTCGTCCTTGCATCGGGCCTGTCCGGCTTTGGCGGCCCCTTTAAGGATGTTGCCTTTGCAACACTGCGCCAGACGCTGCTGCCATCTGCCGATATCGCACCGGCAACGCGCGCCTATATCGTCACCACCCATGTCGGCATGCTCTTCGGCATGCTGGTTGCCCCAATGGTTAGCAACAGCATCAGTCCAAGCGATCTCCTGCTGATCTGTGGCGGCGTCTATCTTGCCGTTGCCTGCACCGGATGGCTGCGCTTCGTGCGATAAAACGGGCAGAGCACGGCCCTGCCCGCTTTCTCTTAGAAACCCGACAGGACGATTTTGCCGCGTGCTCGTCCGCTTTCGATCAAAGCATGGGCCTTCTTCAGATTGGCTGCGGAAATCGTGCCGAGATCGTCAGCGAGCGTAGTGCGGATCGTTCCGGCATCCACCAGTTCCGACACTTTGTTCAAGAGGCGGTGCTGTTCTTCAATATCAACCGTATTGAAGTATGAGCGGGTGAACATCAATTCCCAATGTACGGAAACGCTCTTCCATTTGAAGGGCACAATGTCATAGGTCTTGGGATCATCGATCAGACCGAACCGGCCTTGCGGGGCTATCAGCGCGGCGATATCGGCATGATGTGTAGCCGAGTTTGTTGTTGAAAAGACAAATGCCGGAGCGCCGATCCCCAGTGCCTCGACTTGCGCCGCAATCGGTTTCGAATGATCGATGACGTGATGAGCGCCCAGTTCCTCAACCCATTTCTTTGTCTCCGGGCGTGAAGCCGTGGCGATGACAGTCAGGTTGGTCAGTTGCCGCGCAAGCTGGACGGCAATGGACCCCACGCCGCCAGCACCGCCAATTATGAGAATGGCATTGGCTGCGCCGGGAACCGGAGTATCGATATGAAGCCGGTCAAACAGCATTTCCCATGCGGTAACGGATGTCAGCGGAAGAGCTGCCGCTGCGCTGAAATCGAGAGTTTTCGGCTTTCTTCCGGCAATGCGCTCATCGATCAGATGAAACTGGGCATTGGTTCCGGACCGATCGAAAGCTCCGGCATAAAACACTTCGTCACCGACTTTGAAATTTTTGACATCCGGCCCAATGGCGGCAACTACACCAGCCGCGTCCCAGCCGAGAACCTTGGGTTGGCCCGCTTCCGGCTGCATGCCAGCACGGATTTTCGTATCCACCGGATTGACCGATACGGCTTTCACTTCAACCAGAAGATCGCGCCCCTTTGCTTCAGGCTTGGGCAGATCAATATCGACAAGGGATGTTTCCGCAGTGATTGGCTGTGGTTCGTAATAGGCAACGGCACGCATAGGCATTCTCCAGATAAGTTGACGCTGTTCAAATGCGCGCTATGTTTGATAAGTGCAAGAATGCACATAAATTGCATATAGTGTCATAAAGGATACCGTGATGCCGCGGGTACGCCATACGAATTTTGATTGCGCTCCGGGTTGTCCCGTCGAGGGAACGCTCAATCTGATCGGCAGCAAATGGAAAGGAATGATCCTGTTCCACCTTATGTCAGGCACATTGCGTTTCAACGAAATCCGCCGCCATTTGAACAGCGTGACACAGCGGATGCTGACCAACCAGTTGCGCGAGCTGGAAGCCGATGGCTTCATCACGCGCAAGGTCTATGCGCAGGTACCGCCCAAGGTGGAATACTCGCTCACGGATCACGGGCGCAGCCTTGAACCGATCATTTCCGCGCTCAAGGTCTGGGGTGATACGCACCTTCGTTCGGCAGCCGCCAAGGATGCAGCTGCCCGCCAGGCGGCTTAAACACCCCGACGTCATCATTGGTTCACAATTATATGGAATGATTTTTATGCTGGTCTGAGGACCTGTAACCACGTGGTTTTTGCCACTTCGCCAAAAAATTTGGCGAACCTCTCCCTTGACTCTTCCAAGACCTCCCACTATCTCCGAGCCCAGTTAGCACTCGTCAATGGGGAGTGCTAATAACGTGAACGTTCACCCGTTCGCGAAACCGTTTTGACACCAACATCAAGGGTTCTAACCATGGCCAAGACCAAGTTCCGCCCGCTTCACGACCGCGTCGTCGTACGCCGGATCGAATCTGAAGCAAAGACTGCAGGCGGCATCATCATTCCGGATACTGCCAAGGAAAAGCCACAGGAAGGCGAAATCGTCTCCGTAGGCACTGGCGCTCGTGACGAAGCTGGCAAGCTCATCCCGCTCGATGTCAAGGCTGGCGACCACATCCTGTTCGGCAAGTGGTCCGGCACGGAAGTCAAGATCGGCGGCGAAGACCTGCTGATCATGAAAGAATCCGACATTCTGGGCATCCTCGGCTAATCAGCCGGTTTTCCCTTTAATCAACAAATTTCGATCAAACCGGGTTCAATCCCAGGAGAGATAAAATGGCTGCCAAAGAAGTAAAATTCGGCCGCGACGCGCGTGAGCGTATGCTGCGCGGTGTCAACATCCTTGCTGACGCTGTCAAGGTAACGCTCGGCCCGAAAGGCCGCAACGTTGTTATCGACAAGTCCTTCGGCGCTCCGCGCATCACCAAGGACGGCGTAACTGTTGCCAAGGAAATCGAACTTGAAGACAAGTTCGAAAACATGGGTGCACAGATGGTCCGTGAAGTCGCTTCGAAGACGAACGACATTGCCGGTGACGGCACCACGACCGCTACTGTTCTGGCTCAGGCTATCGTTCAGGAAGGCGGCAAAGCTGTTGCTGCCGGCATGAACCCGATGGACCTGAAGCGCGGCATCGATCTTGCTGTTGCAGAAGTCGTCAAGCAGCTTGGCAAGAGCGCCAAGAAGATCAAGACTTCGGAAGAAGTTGCGCAGGTTGGCACGATCTCTGCCAATGGCGAGACTGAAATCGGCGAAATGATTGCCAAGGCAATGCAGAAGGTCGGCAACGAAGGTGTTATCACCGTTGAAGAAGCCAAGACCGCTGACACCGAACTCGAAGTCGTCGAAGGCATGCAGTTCGACCGCGGCTACCTCAGCCCATACTTCGTCACCAACCCTGAAAAGATGGTTGCTGACCTCGAAGACGCCTACATCCTTCTCCACGAGAAGAAGCTTTCGAACCTTCAGGCTCTCCTGCCTGTACTCGAAGCTGTTGTTCAGACCTCCAAGCCACTCGTCATCATTTCTGAAGACGTAGAAGGCGAAGCACTTGCTACGCTCGTCGTCAACAAGCTGCGCGGCGGCCTGAAGATTGCTGCTGTCAAGGCTCCTGGCTTCGGCGATCGCCGCAAGGCCATGCTCGAAGACATCGCGATCCTCACCGGTGGTCAGGTTATTTCCGAAGATCTCGGCATCAAGCTCGAAAGCGTTACGCTCGACATGCTCGGCCGCGCCAAGAAGGTGTCGATCACCAAGGAAAACACCACGATCGTTGACGGTCATGGCAAGAAGGGCGAAATCAACGCCCGCGTCGGCCAGATCAAGCAGCAGATCGACGAAACCACTTCCGACTACGACCGTGAGAAGCTGCAGGAACGTCTTGCCAAGCTCGCTGGCGGTGTTGCCGTTATCCGCGTTGGCGGTGCAACGGAAGTTGAAGTGAAGGAAAAGAAGGACCGCGTTGACGACGCTCTGAACGCAACACGCGCTGCTGTTGAAGAAGGCATCGTTCCTGGCGGTGGCGTTGCCCTGCTCCGCGCTTCGGCAAACCTGACGCTCAAGGGTGCAAACACCGATCAGGACGCTGGCATCAACATCGTTCGTCGCGCTCTGCAGGCTCCGGCTCGCCAGATCGCTACCAACGCAGGTGACGAAGCTTCCATCGTTGTTGGCAAGATCCTTGACAACAAGAAGGAAACCTACGGCTACAACGCGGCCAATGGCGAATATGGCGATCTGATCGCTCTCGGCATTGTCGATCCGGTCAAGGTTGTTCGTACAGCCCTGCAGGATGCTGCATCGGTTGCCGGCCTTCTCGTCACCACCGAAGCCATGATCACCGAAGCTCCGAAGAAGGACAACGGTGCGGCTCCCCAGATGCCAGGCGGCGGAATGGGCGGCATGGGCGGTATGGACTTCTAATCAGTCCAACCCTGATACATATGGAAAAGGCGGGCTTCGGCCCGCCTTTTTTGTTGCGTGAATATCGCATCAGCCAATGGCTGACCGTGTGACCGCAAAAAATCTATTCGGCTGCTTCAGCGAAGTTGGCGGCGATTTCGGCACCATGTCCAGTATCGAAACGGGCACGCGCATTGGCGATACGGTGTTCGTTCTGAATGGCAAAGTCGGCAAGTCCGCGAACCGGCACAAGCAATTCGCGGCCAAGCTCCGTCAGTTCGTAATCAACGCGTGGCGGAATGGTTGGGTAAACCGTGCGCGTGACAAAGCCATCACGCTCAAGCCCGCGCAGTGTGCTGGTCAGCATTTTTTGCGAAATACCGTTAATGGTTCGCTTCAATTCATTAAAGCGCATTGAACCATTGCCCAGATAGTTGATAACCAGCACGGTCCATTTGTCTCCGACACGGGCCAGAATGTGATTCACCGCCGTGCAGGCAGAGGTTACTTGAAAGTGCTTCGGTTTCAAAAAAGTGCCTCCTTGCGGGTATTTTCAACAGTCACTTATATAGCGCCAGTAACCAATAGTTACCATAGCAAAAACCTGAGGAATTCTGAATATGACGAAACTGAAAATCGGTGTCATCGTTGGCAGCACGCGGATTGGCCGCTTTGCCGAGTTCCCGGCGAAATGGATCGCCGACGTTGCCGGTACACGCAGCGATGTCGAAGTCGAGATTCTTGACCTGATCGACTATCCGATGGCGTTCTTCGGCGAAGAACGCGCCACCACCGAGCAATCGGAAACCGCCGAGCGCTGGAAGAAGAAGCTGCGCGAATTCGACGCCTATATCTTCACCGTTGCGGAATACAACCACGCGCCAACAGCTGTTTTGAAGAACGCCATCGATCTTGGTGATTTCATCCACAAGCCTGTTGGTTTTGTCGGTTATGGCGGCGTCGGTGGTGCGCGCGCTATCGAACATCTTCGCGGAATTTTCGTGGAAATGAGCGCCGCCTCGGTCAAGACAGGTATTCACATCTCCTTCCCTGAATATCTGACTGTCGTCAAAGGCGAGAAGAAGCTCAGCGACTATGGTCATCTGAACGAAGCTGCCACCAATCAGCTCGACCAGCTGGTCTGGTGGGGCAAGGCGCTGAAATCAGCCCGCACCGCCTAAATTTCAGGGGTGGCCGTCATGCGGCCGCCCCTTTGCTTTTCCAGCAACAACGATTCAGGAGAAACACCATGACCAAGAAGCTTACCCTGATCAGCCATCTCCTTTGCCCCTATGTGCAGCGCGCGGCAATTGCGCTCGCCGAAAAGGGCGTGCCTTTTGAGAAAGTCTATATCGACCTCAACAACAAGCCCGACTGGTTTCTCAAGATTTCCCCGCTTGGCAAAGTCCCGTTGCTAAAGGTGGAGCAGGAGGATGGCAGCGAGGCCATTCTGTTCGAAAGCTCGGTTATTGCCGAATATATCGAAGAAACCGAAGGCGAACCGCGTCTGCACCCCGATAATGCGCTTGATCGCGCCCGCCATCGCGGCTGGATGGAATTCGGCTCAACGATCCTTTCGGATATCTGGTCGCTGGAAACCACGAAAGATGCAGGCCTGTTCGACGAGAAGCTGAAAACACTGACAGGCAAATTCGGTCGTATCGAAGAGGTGCTGGGTGATGGTCCATTCTTCGCGGGAAAGAAGTTCAGCCTTGTCGATGCGGTTTTTGCGCCGGTTTTCCGCTATTTCGATACATTTGACACACTCGCCGAGCACGGCGTGTTCGCGGCATATCCAAAAGTTCGCGCCTGGCGTCAGGCTCTGTCAGAGCGGCCAAGCGTCGTCGCTGCGGTCACTGCGGAATATCCACAGCTCCTGCGCCAGTTCATGGAACGCTATGATGCGCACATGCTGAAACTTGCAGCCTGAACCAGAATTATTTGTCTGACCAGACTGCCAGTTCATAACCATCAGGGTCGGTGAAATGAAAGCGCCGGCCGCCGGGAAAGTCGAAAATCGGCTTGACGATTTTTCCGCCGGCCGCTTCGACGCGCCTCAATGTGTCGGCAAGATCGTCCGCAAAGAGGATCACCAGCGGGCCACCCGGTTTGATATCTTCGCCAACTGCAAAGCCACCAGTCAGCTTCCCATCGGAAAACTCGCAATAATCAGGGCCATAATCCTTGAAAGTCCAGCCAAATGCCTCGCCGTAGAAGGCGCGCATACGCCCAATGTCACTCACATTGAACTCGATATAGTCAATACGCCTGTCTTTGCCCGATTGAGCCATCGTCACGTCTCCGGTGTTTCCAGAACGGCCTTCAAGGCCTTCAAATCCCGCAATACCCATGCCGCATCTTCGGCAAACTTGCCATCATTCATCTCCGGCATGCGAAAGAGGGTAAAACTAACCTCGCACCCATTATTGTTCGGGATCACGCGCATCGGGGCATAGACCTCTTCGCCCGTTTCAGTGACGACCCAATGGTCGAGAACGCCATAATCATTCGGCGGGGAGAAACGTATCCGCAGTTTTCCCGTGGGACCATCCGCAAGCCACTCATCACCGAATTTCTGCAAGCCGGTTGCCAGTCCCGATGCCCATTTCGGCAGGTTGAGCGGATCGGAGGTAAAATCATAGGCGGCATGCCAATCGCGTTCGATGGATACCTGCAATGTTCGTGAGTCGCGCGTTGCCACGGCTTGTCCTCCCAAATGACTGTTACATTCCCTACAGCTGAAGTGATCAGAGTCTGCCACCGGGGTGATCAAGGCTCGAATAGAATCCCTATAATCGATTTTATCCCATTGCCCGGCGATTTCCAGAACAACATTCCCGTCGCAAACCTTGCCTCACGCGGAGGTTCGCAGTAGTGCTTCCGGCAACTCCCAACAGGATAGAGAGCACGATGAGCAATACCCGCACCGAAACAGATACTTTTGGTCCCATCGAAGTCGCCGCGGACAAATATTGGGGCGCGCAAACCGAGCGCTCACTGCACAATTTCAAGATCGGCGGCGAGAGAATGCCGATTCCACTGGTTCGCGCACTTGGTATCGTCAAGCGTGCCGCTGCCGAAACCAACATGGCGCTCGGCAAGCTCGATGAAGTGACTGGCCGCGCCATCACCGTTGCAGCGGAAGAAGTCATTGAAGGCAAGCTGGACGATCATTTCCCGCTGGTCGTCTGGCAAACCGGTTCCGGCACCCAGTCGAACATGAATGCCAATGAAGTGATCTCCAATCGCGCTATTGAAATGCTCGGCGGCGTAAAGGGTTCGAAGAAGCCTGTTCATCCCAACGATCATGTCAATATGAGCCAGTCATCGAACGATACGTTCCCGACAGCCATCCATATTGCGGCTGCCGTTGAGGCAACGAAGCGGCTTTACCCTGCGCTTGATCATCTGACCGCAGCGCTGGCAAAGAAGGAAAAGGCATTCGCCGACATCATCAAGATCGGCCGCACGCACACACAGGATGCGACGCCCGTTACGCTTGGTCAGGAATTCTCCGGCTACCGTGCCGCGCTGGAATATGCCCGCAAGCGCATCGAACAGAGCCTTGCGGACGTGTTCCTGCTGGCACAGGGCGGCACTGCCGTCGGTACAGGCCTGAACGCACCTATTGGCTTCGACACAGGCTTTGCCGAAGCCGTCTCCGATATTACCGGCCTCAGCTTCAAGACCGCGCCGAACAAGTTCGAAGCGCTCGCCAGCCATGGGGCGCTTGCCAATTTCCACGGCAGCCTGAATGCACTTGCAACCGATCTCTTCAAGATCGGCAATGACATCCGCTTCCTTGGCTCCGGGCCCCGTTCCGGCCTTGGCGAACTGAAACTGCCGGAGAATGAGCCGGGTTCATCGATCATGCCGGGTAAGGTCAACCCAACGCAGGCGGAAGCGCTGACGATGGTTGCAGCACAGGTATTCGGCAATCAGACAACAATCACCGTTGCGGCCAGCCAGGGTCACTTTGAACTCAACGTGTTCAAGCCTGTTATCGCCCTCAACGTTCTGCAGTCGATCCGCCTGCTTGCGGACTCGATGGTCTCCTTTGCCGATAATTGCGTTGAAGGCATTGAAGCTGATGAAGTGCGCATCAAAGACCTGCTTGAGCGCTCGCTGATGCTGGTTACCGCCCTTGCACCCGCCATTGGCTATGACAATGCGGCGAAAATTGCCAAGACCGCACACAAGAACGGTACGACCTTGCGCGAGGAAGCGCTGGCCAGCGGTCACGTCTCAGCTGAAGATTATGACCGTCTCGTTCGTCCTGAACGCATGATTGCACCGGAGTGAGAAGAGAAAATCATTTCATTGTGAACAATGCGTCGAGAAAATAGTGGCTTTGTTTGACAATCAAATCTAGTTATTTGGTTGTCACGACAAATTCTTTGGAGAACGACCCAATGTCAGACAACGCACTTGCCAACACATCAACATCAAGCAATGCCATCGTCACGCTGATCAGCCGCATTTTGCTGACCCTTCTGTTTATCCCAGCGGGATATGGCAAGCTGATCAACCTCGCCGGTACGGCTGAATACTTTGCTGCCAAGAGCCTGCCGCTGCCAACCGTAACGGCTGTCATTGTCGGTCTCGTTGAACTCGTGGGTGGCCTTGCCGTTCTCTTCGGATTCAAGACCCGCTACGCCGCTGCTCTTCTCGGTCTCTTTACCATCGGTGCAGCACTTGTTGCTCACCTTGCTCCATGGGATCAGGCGAACCAGACCCAGTTCTTCAAGAATCTGGCCATCGCAGGCGGTTTCTTTGTTCTGGCGCTGCATGGCGCTGGTGCATTTTCGGTTGATTCCAAGCTCCGCTAAAATCTGACTATACTTCAAGAAAAAGGCCGCTTTTCAGCGGCCTTTTTTGTCTCGTTCTCTGGTCAGTTTGAAGCCTTCGCTTCGCTGACCAGAACAGGCTTTGCCCGGTAATCCTGCGGGAAGAATTTACTCAAACCCTCAATCTTCGGAATATCGTAATAGGCAATATAGGGCTGCGAGGGATGGATCGTCGCATAATCCTGATGATAACCCTCGGCCGGGTAGAATTTGTCCAGCGCTGAAACCTTGGTCACAATCGGGTCCGAATAGGCCTTGGCCCTATCAAGCTGATCGATATAGGCCTTGACGATCTTGGCCTGATCCTCGGTGGTGGTGAAGACCGCAGAGCGATATTGGGTGCCGGTATCCGGTCCCTGCCGGTTCAGTTCGGTCGGATCATGCGCCACGGAGAAATAGACCTGCAATATCTTGCCAAGGCTGACCACCTTGGGGTCAAAGGTCACTTCGACGGATTCCGCATGGCCCGTCGTACCGGAGCTGACAGTCTCGTAATCAGCTGTTTCCTTCTTGCCGCCGGAATAGCCCGATACGGCGTTCGTCACACCTTTCAGGTGCTGGTAGACACCTTGCACACCCCAAAAGCAGCCGCCCGCAAGAACGATGGTTTCTGTTTTCGTCGTGGCCGTCTGATCCACGGCAGGTGGCGGAACCATGGTGATGCTTTCAGCAAAGGCTGGCGCCGAAGCAAAGACAAGGCAGGAAGCAAGCAGGATTTGACGCAATTTCATAGTGCAATTCCTTTCACGGATAGTCAGGCGGCGGCCGGCTTGAAGCTCATGGCAACGCCATTCATGCAGTAACGAAGGCCCGTTGGTTTTGGACCGTCATCAAAGACGTGACCAAGATGACCACCGCAGCGGTGGCAGTTAACGGCGGTACGCGACATGCCGAACGAACTGTCGGTTACTTCGGTGACGGCGCCTTTGATCGGTGACCAGAAACTTGGCCAGCCTGTTCCGCTGTCGAATTTCGTGTCGGAGTCGAATAGCGGTAAATCACAACCGGCACAGGCGAAGGTGCCTTTGCGCTTTTCGTGGTTGAGCGGGCTGGTGAACGGGCGTTCCGTGCCCTCCTGCCGCAATACATCATATTGGTCGGCGGTCAGCAGCTTCTTCCACTCGGCATCCGTGTGCTCGACTTCGAAAGTGCCTGCTGCATAGGCCTTGGGCGTCGTCGTGGAAAAGCGCGCTGCAATCAGCGCTCCAAGCCCGAGAACAGCTCCGCCAAAAAGTGATCGGCGTGTCATCATGACATAGTCTCCCTGAACAGGATGACCGAAGCATATCAGTCATCTGCAGGGAAATACGGATGAGAGCGGGTAAAAGTTACAGAGCATCCGAAAAATCACGGATAGTTGATGTAACTCAACTGGAAATAAGTGCAGCCTGTATGCGCTGTGCAAGCGCGGCAACTGCCGCAGGATCGGCACTCTGGCGCGAGGAAACAAGGCATGCCTCGGATTTGAGAATGATACCGTCTTCCAGCACCTTCAGGTGATTGGCCTGCAGGGTCGAACCGGTCGAGGTGATATCAACGATGATATCTGCAGAACCGGAGGCTGGCGCACCCTCTGTTGCACCAAGGCTTTCGACAATGCGATAGACCTGAATGCCATGCATCTGTGAGAAGAACTGCTGGGTCAAACGCCAATATTTCGTGGCAATGCGCAGACGCCTGCCATGGCGCTGGCGGTATTCCGCAGCCACATCGTCAAGATCAGCCATGGTCGACACGTCGTACCAAACCTCGGGGACAGCCACGACCACATCCGCATGGCCAAAGCCCAGCCGCGCCTCGATCTGCACACGCTCATCGGCAGCGGCAAGCGTTTCGCGGATCAGGTCTTCACCCGTCACACCAAGATCAACGCTGCCATAGCCCAATTCGCGGGCAATCTCGGAGGCTGACAGAAACAGGATATCGATCTTGTTGTCACCTTCAACCTGCGCACGGTAATTGCGCTGGTCTTTTGGCAGGACGACTTTCAGCCCCGCTTTTTCAAGGACTTCAAGTGCCTGTTCCTTCAGGCGGCCTTTGGAGGGAAGCGCAAGGGTAATGGTCATGGCGCAATCTTCTCCAGCCGGTCGAGCCAGATCGAAAAACCGACACCGGGGATTGAATCGACAGCGCCAAGCATCGTGAGCAAGCGGTCATAACGACCACCACCAATAATGGCGCCAAGTTCAAGATGATTCAAAGCCCGTGTTTCATAGACAAGGCCGGTGTAGTAATCGAGCGGACGGCCAAAGGCGGCATCGTAGACAATGTTTTCTGGCTCTATGCCCGCTTCGCGCACGGCAACAACGCGCGCCTCGAACTGGTCGAGCGCCGGGCCAAGGTCAAATTCATTGGTCTTCGAGAAATTGCGCAGATGTCCCGCTGCCGACTGCAACGGCACACGAATGGCCAGGAATGTTTCAAGTGCGGCAAAAGCCTGTGCAGGCAGTTTCACCGAAGCGAGATTAGCTTTCTCGATCAGGCGACGGGCAATTTCTGTGGGGCTACGGCCAGCACCGGGCGAGATACCGGCTGTCTGCATGTCCTGTTCCAGCTCCGTGGCCAAACCAGCCTCATCACCTGTTGATACCAGCGCGGCGAGCCGCTCGGGCAGCGAACCGTTTTTCTGATTGGACGACAGATCAGCCAGCAGGCTTTTCAGCTGTCCCGGATTGCCAAAGGCGCGCGCCAGCTTCTTCTGCCAGCCGCGCGGCAGGCCGAGTGCCGCCAGCACAGCCTCGAAAATCGCCTGATCGCCAAGCAGCGTTTCGAGTTCTGCCTTGGGAGCCACGAGCCGAATGGAAGCGATGGCATCGGCCAGCGAGCGGGCATCGGCACGGGCGCGGTTGGCGTCGCCGAGGTCCTCGATACCAGCCTGAAAGAACTCATTGCCGCCCTCGCGCCGCTGACGGAACACTTCGCCAAGATAGGCATAACGCTTCGGCGTCGCAGCGTTCAGCTCGATATGATTGCGGCAGACCGGAATGGTGAACTCAGGCCGCAGGCACAGACTCTGGCCATTCTCGTTCTCGGTCAGGAAAATCCGACGGCGCAAATCCTCGCCCGCCATATCAAGAAACTGATCGGCAGGCTGAATGACCGGAATATCCACAAGCTCCGCATCCCGCGATGAAATCAGCGCGGCAAGGTCACTGGCAAAGGCAGGAGCGCGGGAACCGGTCATATCAGGATCAGCCAGCCTTCGCCGCGTTGGCACGATCTTCGGCTTGTGCTTCAAGAATTTTGCGCACTTCCGTAATGAGATCAATTTCCTTGGCAGTGATCTGGGCCTGACGACCTTCACGCCAAACCGTATTGTCTTCGATTTCCTGAGAAAGCCGCGCGCCTTCGATCAGATCCTTGATCTGCACTTCGCCATTGTCGCGCTCCTGCGAGCCCTGAATGATGACGCAAGGCGCACCGCGCCGGTCGGCATATTTCATCTGCGGCTTCATACCGGAACCGCCGAGATACATTTCGGCGCGAATACCCGCCTGCCGCAGGTCCGAAACCATCTTCTGATAACGGCCAAGACTTTCGGTGTCGCGGTCCATGACCAGAACGACCACGGGTCCAACATTATCCGAATTATCAAGCTTGCCGAGGTTTTTCAGCGCCGTCATCAGGCGTGAGACGCCGATGGAAAAGCCGGTTGCAGGCGTTGGTTCGCCGCGGAAGCGAGATACCAGACCATCATAACGGCCACCGCCGCCAACTGAGCCGAAGACGACCTTTTCGCCCTTCTCATTGGTCACGTCGAAGGTCAGTTCCGCTTCGAAGACAGGACCGGTGTAATATTCAAGGCCGCGCACGACTGACGGGTCGATACGAACACGCGCGCCGTAGCCTGCGGCCGACGACAGTGCCTCGATAGTCGCAAGCTCCGCAACGCCCTCGACACCTTTGTCATTGCCTGCCACAACGGCCTCAAGATTGGCGATGGTCTCGCGGCCATTGGCACCACCGGCTGAGGTAAATGCCAGCACCTTGGCAATCGCAGTCTCATCGAGACCTGCGCCCTTGGTGAAGTCGCCGCTTTCATCAAGACGGCCCTTGCCGAGCAGGAGACGCACGCCGTCAACGCCGAACTTGTCCAGCTTGTCGATGGCACGCAGGACAACCAGACGCTGGCCCATCTTGTCATCACCGCCAAGCCCGATCGACTCAAGCACGCCGTCCAGAACCTTGCGGTTATTGACGCGGATGACGTAATCGCCGCGCTTGATGCCGACAGCTTCCATGACATCAGCCATCATCATGCACATTTCCGCATCCGCCGAGACGGAGGGAGCGCCAACCGTATCGGCGTCGAACTGCATGAACTGGCGGAAACGGCCGGGCCCCGGCTTTTCATTGCGGAACACCCAACCGGCACGGTAGCTGCGATAGGGCTTTGGCAGGCTTTCGAAATTTTCGGCAACAAAACGCGCCAGTGGCGCCGTCAGATCGTAACGCAGGGAAAGCCACTGCTCGTCATCGTCCTGAAAGGAAAACACGCCTTCATTGGGACGATCCTGATCCGGCAAGAACTTGCCGAGCGCATCGGTGTATTCGATCAGCGGTGTTTCGACAGGCTCGAAACCATAGAGATCATAGACCTTGCGGATATCGGCCATCATCTTTTCAGCGGCGCGCAGATCATCGGGAACCCGGTCCACAAAACCGCGCGGCAGCCGCGCCTTCAACCTGTCTGCCTTCGTTGTCATGATTTTGATCCGATGCCTTCAAGTATCAATTTTGAATTGGAGTTTGCTCTAACCGATCAAGGCATTGAGGGCAAGGAATTACCGGCTCGCAATTGCCGCAGCGCAGCGAGCCAGAGAGCAGTTTCATGACATTCAAACCGGTCGTTTGAAATTGGCACGGATTTTTTCGATCTCAGCGCGGCACTTGCAACCCTCGACATGATCGTTGACCAGCCCCATGGCCTGCATATGCGCATACATGGTGGTGGGCCCGACAAAGCTGAAACCACGCTTCTTCAAATCCTTGGAAAGGCGCACCGAGGCGGGTGTTGAGGGATTGGCGATGAGGTGGCCATAATCAACGACCTTTGGACGCTCATCTGCCGGTGGCTCAAAGCTCCAGAAATAAGCGCCAAGCGAACCTTTTTCCTCAAGCAGTTCGATGACCCGCTTCGCATTGTTGATCGTTGAGGTGATTTTGCCGCGATGACGGATGATCCCGGCATTGCCAAGCAACCGTTCGATATCCTTGTCGCCGTAGCGGGCAATGCGCTCAAAATCAAAACCATCAAATGCCTCGCGGAAGTTTTCGCGCTTGCGCAGGATGGTGAGCCACGACAGACCCGACTGAAATCCTTCCAGACAGATTTTTTCGAACAGGCGATAGTTGTCCGTGACGGGACGTCCCCACTCATGATCGTGGTAGTGGATGTATTCAGGCAAAGCGCCGGGCCATGAACATCTGGTCACACCGCTTTCATCTGTCATCAATCCTGTCTTTACGGGCGTTTCTTCCGTCATCATCTGTCCTTCCGGAACATGTTCACCTGACATTAACCAGTGGCCGAAACCATTCGATAACCACAACAAATGGTTTCCGATCAGAATCGCATTTTATTGATCCTCGTTCACTTTTTTCTACTGCCACGCAGGCAAACTCAATCCGAAACCTGACAGATCCTGTCAGGAGTGTTATCGCCAAGAGAATTACCCGATGAAGACCGCATTGCTGCTTCTGACCTCCTGCCTGACAATAGTATCATTCGGCGCTGATGCCAGTGAGCGCTACGCGACAAGGCCGCCCGTTGTCATGAGCCCCGATCTTTCGGCGCCGTGGGTCATGCAGCTGCGTCAACGTCCGGTTGGCACATCAGCCAATATGCGCGACCGGGTTGTGCTGAGCGATCCACCTGTGCGTGGAACCATTATCAATCGCCGAGAGGCGAGACGCCCCGTTCGCACGCAGGAAGCGACAAACCCGGCAGCACGCGAAGTTTCATTCCGGCGGCCAGCTGAACCGGCAACGGAGGCCCAGCAGAAAAAACGCGGTATGGACCCGAAATTTCTGCCGCAGACCGTTGCTTATGACGGACCACAGGCAGCCGGCACCATCGTTATCGATACCTCGCAGCGTTTCCTTTTCCTCGTCGAAGCGGATGGTCAGGCCCGCCGCTACGGTGTTGGTGTCGGCAAGGAAGGCTTTGGCTGGAACGGCACCAACAATATCTCCCGCAAGGCGGAGTGGCCGGACTGGCGCCCGCCGGCGTCAATGATCGAGCGCGAGAAAGAAAAGGGCCACTATCTGCCCGTTCACATGGAAGGCGGTCCGGCCAATCCGCTCGGTGCGCGTGCGCTTTATCTCGGCGATACGCTTTACCGCATTCACGGCACCAATGCGCCATGGACAATTGGACATGCCGTATCCAGCGGCTGCATCCGCATGCGCAATGAAGATGTCACTGATCTCTACGAACGCGTCAATGTCGGCACAAAAGTCGTCGTGATGTGAGAGTTAGTGGGGACGGCACCGGGGGCGGTGCCGGAATTGGGCGGTGGTTCCTTTGGACTGCCGCCCTTCTTTTTACTCAGCAGCCTGCAGGACAGGCGCTGGCACACCTTCTGGTCTCGGGCCACCATAGACCCAATCCAGCAGCTCGACCGTATGAACAATAGGCATTTTTGCAGCACTGGCGATCTGGGTGATGCAGCCTATATTGCCCGTGGCAATGATGCTCGCGCCGGTTGCCTCAATGTTTTTGACCTTGCGATCGCGCAGCGTGCGGGCGATTTCGGCCTGCATAATGTTGTAGGTTCCGGCGGAACCACAGCACAAATGACCCTCGGCAGGTTCGCGGACGGTGAAACCAGCGGCTTTCAACAAATCCTTTGGCTGTCGGGTCAGCTTCTGCCCGTGCTGCATGGAACAGGCGGAATGGTAGGCGACAACTAGATCCGTCGACTGCAGAGGAGCAGGCAGATTAAGGGTCGTCAGATATTCGGTGATGTCCTTGGCAAGCCCTGAAATGACAGCCGCCTTGTCGCTATAAGCGGGATCAAGCCGCAGCATATAGCCGTAATCCTTGATCGTCGTGCCGCAGCCGGAAGCCGTGACGATGATCGCATCGAGCCCGCCATTGTGCAGCTCGCGCGTCCAGACATCGACATTGCGGCGCGCACCCTCCAAAGCCGCTTCCTCGCGGCCCATATGATGCACCAGCGCGCCGCAACAGCCCTCGCCCTTCGGCACCACGACTTCGATGCCCAGCCGGGAGAGCAGGCGAATTGTTGCTTCGTTGATCCCCGGCTTCAATACGGGCTGGGCGCAGCCGGTGAGGATCGCAACGCGTCCTTTCTTTTCGGTTGCCGGTTCGTGCAAGCCCGGCTCAGCAAAGCGGGATTTTGCCGGAACCGATTTTGGCGCAAGTTCAAGCATGGTGGCCAGCGGCTTCAACGCCTGAACGGATTTCAGCAGTGGGGCAAAAGGACGCCCGAGTTTCGCCGCCGTCAAAGACAGCCTGAAGCGCGACGGATATGGCAGCACAAAGGCCAATAATGCCCTGATGAAACGGTTCATCACCGGACGTTTGTAGGTTTTTTCGATATGGGCGCGGGCATGATCCACCAGATGCATGTAGTTTACACCGGAGGGACAGGTGGTCATGCAGGCGAGGCAGGACAGGCAACGGTCCACATGCTTGACGATCTGCTCATCGGCGGCGCGGCCATTTTCCAGCATATCCTTGATCAGATAGATGCGGCCGCGCGGGCTGTCGAGTTCATTGCCAAGCGTGACATAGGTCGGGCATGTCGCGGTACAGAAGCCGCAATGCACGCATTTGCGCAGGATCTTTTCGGATTCGGCAACACCGGGGTCCTGCAATTGTTGCGGGGTGAAGTTGGTCTGCACGTTCTACACTCCTGCAACCATGCGGCCGGGGTTGAGAATACCCTCCGGGTCAAATTGCTGTTTGAGCCGCTTTGACAGCGCTGCCAAGGGCGCGGATTGCGGTTCGAAAACGGGTATTGCGGCACGAAGCATCACTGGAGCACGCACCAGCGTGGCATGGCCACCGCCATATTTGCTGATCAGCACCCGCACGGCTTCCGCTTCGGGTTCGCCTTCCAGCCGCATCCACACAAGTCCGCCCTGCCAGTCATAATAGGCGTCCACCGCAGCCCCCATACGCATGGATGCGACCAGCTTATAGGCCTCCATCGGCGCCATCGAAACGCGCCAGACCGGCCGTTCGGTCCCGTCAGCGAAAGGAATAATGTCGCGCACTTCCTGCCAGAGTTTGCGCGAAATATCGCCGGAGATTTCTTCGATGGTACCTGCCGAGGACAACAATCCTCTTAGCATCGTCACCCGGTCGGCGACGGAAGGCGCAAAGCCTTCCAGCCGCAGTAATGTTGATGCCTCGCCTTTCAAAACGCCATCAATGACCCGGCCACAAATATTCACAGGCAGGTGCGCAGCGGATGCCACTTCGCCGCTGGAACCCATGGCGATGGCCATGGCACGCGCGGCCTCATCATCCATCAACCCTCGGATAATGAGCGTTGTTTCCGTCTCCGGCGCGGGCAGAACCTTGAAAGTGATCTCCGTTGCGATGCCAAGCGTGCCCCAGGAATTGGCCATGCCCTTGGAAAGATCATAGCCGGTCACATTCTTGACCACACGGCCACCGGATTTGAACAGTTCGCCCCGCCCTGATACGACCCGCACACCCAGCACATGATCGCGCGCCGAACCCACTTTCAACCGGCGCGGACCGCACAGATTGGTGGCGAGAACCCCGCCAAGGCTGCCTTGTCCTGCCACCTCGCCCAGCAATGGGCCGTAATCCATGGGCTCGAATTGAAACGCTTGGCCTTTCGAGGCCAGCAGGGCTTCCAGCTCCACGATTGGTGTTCCGGCTTTGGCGCTCAACACCAGTTCATCCGGCTCATACAGCGTCACGCCTACATATTTCGACAGGGCAATCGAATGTTCGGTCTGAAGAGGACGACCAAGCCCACGCTTGGAGCCATGGCCGGAGACTTCCACGGGCGCGCGCTCGGACAATGCCCATTGCACGGCCTCGACAATTTCTGCTTCGGTTGAAGGCGTGAACACGGTCATTTCATTGCCCGTCCAGAAAATCTTGGCCGCGTGGCGATAGCCGGTAGCCGATATCGAGACTGATGGTCAAACCCACCTCCTTGAGCTTGCGCACATCACGTTTGAATTTGATCGTTTCGACGCCAAGCTGTGCGGCGAGATTTGCAGCGACCACGCCCGGATGGTCGGCAATCATGCGCAGGATTTGCCTATGATAACCGACATATTCAGCCGCTTTGTCCCAGCGGGCCAGCCGATCCATCAAAGCAACCTTGTCCGTTTGGGACAATGGTTCTTCGCGCAGAGCAGTTCTCTCATCGGCTTCAACACCGGCGATGGCGATACGATAGAGCGTTCCATCACCATCACGCAGATTGCGGGTCAAAGCAGCAATGTTATCAAAACCGGCACGTTTGGCGTCTTCCGCAGTCAGCTTGTCCAGGTTGACCATATCCACCGCACCGATGATCAGCGAACCAATGGTCGTGCGCAGACGCGTACCGGCCTTGACGGTCGGACGAGTCCAGCGCCGAAACGCCAGATCGACTTCCCCGCGTGCAATAGCTTCCAGCGTTTGTGCCTTGAACAACATTGATCAGAATCTCGGAATATCTGGAAATGGCACCTGACCGCGATGCACATGCATCCGGCCAAGTTCAGCACAGCGATGCAATTGCGGAAAGACTTTGCCGGGGTTGAGCAGATGCTTGTCATCAAAAGCGCATTTGACCCGGATTTGCTGGTTCAGATCAATCTCGTTGAACATCTCAGGCATCAGATCGCGCTTTTCAACGCCGACGCCATGTTCGCCGGTCAGAACACCGCCCACCTTCACACACAGCCTCAGGATGTCAGCGCCAAAATCCTCGGCCTTGCGCAATTCATCGGGAATATTCGCGTCATAGAGGATCAGCGGATGCAGATTGCCATCACCCGCATGGAACACATTGGCGACGCGCAACCCGTATTTTTCCGACAGTTCGCGCATGCCAGCGAGCACCTTCGGCAGTTCCTTGCGCGGGATCGTACCATCCATGCACAGATAATCAGGCGAGATGCGTCCAACGGCGGGAAACGCCGCCTTGCGCCCAGCCCAGAACGCCATGCGCTCATCTTCGCTCTGGGATATCACGCAGGACGAAGCGCCGTTCTTATCCGCAATCTTCTCGACCATATCGATGAGATGGTTGACCTCAACTGCGGGGCCATCGAGTTCAATGATCAGCAGCGCTTCCACATCCAGCGGATAACCCGCATGCACAAAATCTTCGGCAGCATGGATTGCCGGGCGATCCATCATCTCCATGCCGCCCGGAATAATACCAGCGGCGATGATATCGGCGACGCATTGCCCGGCTGTTTCGCTTGAAGGAAACCCGACCATCAGTGCGCGGGCGGTTGCAGGCTTTTGCAGAATACGCACAGTGACCTCGGTCACGACACCGAGCAGCCCTTCGGAACCTGTCATCAGGCCCAGAAGATCATAACCTTCCGAATCCAGATGCTTGCCGCCCAGCCGCACCACTTCACCTGTGATGAGCACCATTTCCAGCCCAAGAACATTGTTGGCGGTGAGCCCATATTTCAGGCAATGCACGCCGCCGGAATTTTCCGCGACATTGCCACCGATGGAACAGGCGATCTGCGAGGATGGATCAGGCGCGTAGTAAAAACCCTCATGCTCGACGGCCTTGGTGATGCCGAGATTGGTTACACCCGGCTGCACGACGGCGACGCGGTTCGGATAGTCGATTTCGAGAATGCGATTGAAGCGGGACATGACGAGCAGAACCGCATCTTCCAGTGGCAAGGCACCGCCAGAGAGCGAGGTACCTGACCCGCGCGGCACGACCTTCACATTGTTTTCATGACAATATTTCAGGACTTGCGAGACCTGCCGGACAGTCTGCGGCAAAACAACAACCAGCGGAAGCTGGTGATAGGCGGTCAGGGCATCGGATTCAAAGGCGCGCATTTCATTGGTGACATCAACCACGCCTTCATCAGGAACAATGGCTTGCAATGCGGCAACAATGTCGCTGCGCCGCGCCATGGTCGCCGCATCGGCCTTCGGCATCACCAACCCGGACATGAAACCTCCCTCGCCTGCAATGTTCCAACTGGTAAATTATTTTTACCAGTGACACCAGCAGTTTCTAAACAGTCTAAACTGTTGCTGTTCCTTCGTCATGGGGCGGCATGGAGCCAAAGTGACGCGCGACTAGCTGGAACGCAGCTTTTCAAAACCCGCGACAAGTGCCGCAAGTCCAAATTCAAAGCCCTCATCCGGGGAGATATGTTCAACTTCGACAAAAGCTTGAGCCAGCATTGGAAATGCCGCACGCATCTCAGGCGTAAAATCCGGCGAACCGATCTCCGGCATAGACGCCTGTTGCTCGAGCACCGAACCGACAACGTAATGCCCCGTCACCCGCAACACATGCGCAGCCGGCACCAGATCGAAACCAGCGGCAACCATGAATTGAATTTGTGCCTCCACGGCTGGAAAGAATACCGGACCTGGACGCGAACCGGCGTGAATCCGCGCGCCGTCACGATAGGCCAGTAAGGCGCGCCTGAAGCCACGCGCGTTCTCGGTCAGAAAATGCCGCCAGTCCTCGCCTTTCTCAGGGATGGCCGGTCCATGGTGTTCAACCAGAATCGCCTCGGCCAAAGCATCGAGCAAGGCAGCCTTGTCCTTGAAATGCCAGTAAAGCGCCGGTTGCTGCACACCAAGAGCCGTCGCAATGCGCCGGGTGGTCAGCCCATCAATGCCGGTTTCATCAAGCAGATCGAGAGCTACCCGGATAACGGTCTCGCGCTGCAATTTTACATCACTACGTTTTGCCATGCTTGACAATTTATCACCGATAAAGGATATGTCCAGTTACTTATCAACGATAAATAAGAGTTTCCCATGACTTTCAACAAACCCCTGACCGTGATCCTGACGACCGTCACCCTTGATGCTATCGGCATTGGGATGATCATGCCCGTTTTGCCGCGGCTGCTGACGACACTGGCTCATTCCGATAATGTCGCACGGCACTACGGTGTTCTTCTTGCACTATACGCGCTGATGCAATTTGTGTTCGCGCCGCTGCTCGGCGCACTGAGTGATCGGTTCGGCCGACGCCCTGTTATTCTCGGTTCCCTTGCAGGCGCGGCACTTGATTATCTGGTGATGGCTTTTGCGACCGTGCTGCCGCTGCTCTATATCGGCCGCATCATTTCAGGCGTCACCGGTGCCACCATGTCCGTGGCAAGTGCGACGATCGCCGACATCACTCCTGAACAGAACCGGGCCAAACGTTTTGGCATGATCGGCGCCTGTTTCGGCCTCGGCTTCATCGCCGGGCCATTGCTCGGCGGTATCGCTGGCGGTTTCGGCGTCCACTATCCATTCCTGCTCGCCATGGCCCTCAATGGCCTCAACTTCCTGTTCGCTCTCTTCTTCCTTCCGGAAACCAGCAAGGGTGAGAAAACGCCCTTTTCACTGCGCAGCCTGAACCCCATTGGCTCATTCCAGTGGATCACCAGTATCAAAACCCTGACGCCACTGGTTGCGATGTTCACACTGCTGCAACTGGTCGGCCAGTTGCCCGGTGCCCTCTGGATTATCTACACGCAGGACCATTTTCTCTGGAGCGTCTCCACTGTTGGCATTTCACTCGCAGCATTTGGTCTGCTGCATGCACTGGTGCAGGGAATGCTGACTGGCCCTGTGACCGGGAAGATCGGCGAAAAACGCACGCTGGTCCTTGGAATGGCCACGGACTGTATCGGTTATCTGCTGATGGCATTCGCCACCCAAAGCTGGATGGTCGCGCCCATTCTGTTTTTCCTTTCCATGGGCGGCATTGCAACGCCCGCACTTCAATCCATCATCACCCGGCAGGTTGATGCGAGCAAAGTCGGCGAAGTTCAGGGGGTTCTGGCAAGCGCAACCAGTTTGGCCGGCATTATCGGGCCGGTGATCTTCACGACGATTTATGCAGCAACGCGGACCGACTGGAGTGGATTGGTGTGGGTTTGTGGTGCAGCGCTCTATGTGCTTTGCATTCCCATGTTGCGCGTCGTCGCCTATCGCCATGCCGAAAGTGCTTCGAGGGCTTGACCTTCCGATAGTCAGGCAGAAAGAGTGCTCTGATGGATCATTTGAACGATATGGAAATTTTTGCCCGTGTTGTTTCCGCCGGCAGCATGTCGGCGGCCGGACGGGAACTTGGACTATCCCCAGCCGTCATGTCCAAGCGGTTGCGACGGCTGGAAGAAAGACTGGGTACACGGCTTTTGCAGCGCACCACCCGGCAGATAGCCCTGACCGAAACGGGCCAGGGCTATTATGAGCGGGTGCTTGCCATTCTATCAGGCATCGAAGAGGCGGAGGCTTTCGTGTCCCGCCGCTCCGAGCAGGCGCATGGTCAATTGAAAGTTTCTGCACCTACAACCTTTGGCCGTATGCATATCGCCCCGCATCTGGAACCCTTCATGCGGGCCAATCCTGACCTTTCCATCAATCTTATTTTGACCGACGAATTTGTCGATATTGTCGGCGAAGGTTATGATCTTGCCATCCGCATCGCTGAATTATCCGATTCCAGTCTCGTCGCGCGCAAACTGGCGCCGGTGCGGCGGTTTCTTGTGGCCTCACCGCGCTATATCGCCGAGCATGGAATGCCATGCTCCATTGCCGATCTCGACAATCATGTTTGCCTTGCCGCTCACAATGGTGATCCCTGGCGCCTGAATGATCTGGATGGCAGCATATCATTACGTCCGACCGGGCCAATCCTGACCAATTCCAGCGAAGTGGTGCGGGCGGCAGTGCTCGGTGGCCTTGGAATTGCCTTGCGCTCAACATGGGATATCGGCCCGGAACTGGCATCTGGCCAGTTGTTGCGCGTGCTGGAAGATTACGCAGCATCAGGCAATATCGCCATCTATGCGATCTACCCTTCCCGGCAGTTTCTTCCGGCAAAGGTGCGGGTGTTCATCGATTATCTCGCTGCGCTTTACGGGCCCGTGGCACCATGGGACCGGGTCTGATCATTCGTCCTTGTGGGACTTGCGGATCGATTTGACCACAAACCACATGGCGATGATGGCGACAGGGACAAATGCCGCCGTGACAACGGAAGAATGCAGGTCCGGCGCATAGGCTTCGACGCCCTTGGCGAGATAATAGAACAGCCCCACCACGTAGTAGGAAATCGCCGCAACTGACAGCCCTTCGACAGTGCGTTGCAAACGCAATTGCAATTGCGCGCGCCGGTTCATCGAACTCAGCAGATCACGATTCTGCCGTTCCAGTTCCACATCGACAGAGGTGCGCAGCAGCGTTGCCGCACGAGAGAGTTTTTCAGACAGGTTTTCCTGACGCTCGCTGACCGAATAACAGGTGCGCATGGCCGGGGCCATACGGCGCTGAATAAAGGCCGCCCATGTCTCGTATCCGGTTACAGACTCTTCGTGCAGCGCCGCCAGCCGTTCCAGCACAATACCATCATAGGCACGGCTCGCGCCGAAGCGATAAAGGCTTGACGCAGCATCAGCTTCCAGTTCCGCCGCCAGCAACGTCAATTCATCCAAAAGCTTATGATTATCCGCATCCGCCGCACGCATTTCTGTTGTCAGCCCCGCCAGACGATCCTCAATACGGCGAATGCGCGGTGACAGGGAATGCGCCAGCGGCAGCCCGAGCATGGCAAGCGTCCGGTAGGTCTCTATTTCGATCACCCGCTGCGACAAGGCACCGGCGCGGGCGGGCGACAGACCATTGTCGAGAATGAGAATACGGGTCATCCCGTCCTTATCCTGCCGGAAATCCGTGATGATCGAGGCAAGCCCATTTTCGACATCACTGTAGCAAAGGCTGGTCGGATCAAATTCCTCGATAACAGCGTCAGCCGCATTGTCTTTCCGGATAATTTCAAGCCGCACACCGTCGATGACCGTACCCGGAGGATTGAAACCATCGCCGAAAGGATGTTGTGCGGTCTGCCCCGTACGCGGCACGGGACCTTCCCACAGATAGGTCGAGAATTCCGTATGCCGTTCCCAGCGCAAAGTACCGTTGCCCCACGGCATAATATGGTGGCGGGCATCGCGGGCGGGCGGCGTGATACCAATGCTTCGGCTCAGTTCCGCAAGCACCGCATGATCGACGGTTGAGCCCGCTTCAGTCATGAAAGCGAGCTGGATGAGGAGGCGCGGCGAATCCACCAGCGGGTAGGGACGCGCATGAACTTCACCCAAGGCAATCGAACGCTCTGCATGCCCCGGAAAGCCCATAACGCCGGAACTTGAAGCAGCGCTTGCAAAAGCCGCCGCGGTCTTCAGTCTTTTCCCCTTCATATCGGCCCCTTGATCGCCTGTTCACAAGATGGTGAACGCAATGCCCTGTCCTTTCAATGCTACTTTACGCCAATCCGCTGCGGCTATGCGACGCTTATCGGCTGGAGGGCAACTGGACAAAAGAATTGACCAGTTTTGTGGTTTGCCGATACGCTGCAATCGCAAATCACTTCCGCGGACGATTTCACCATGAGCAGCCCGATCTTTGCCCGCATTCAGCCGTCGCGCACCGCTGACGATATTGTCAGCCAGATCGAAACGCTGATCCTTGAAGGCATTCTGCGCGTGGGAGACCGTTTGCCCGGCGAACGGGATCTTTCCGTACAGTTCGATGTCTCGCGGCCGATCCTGCGCGATGCCTTCAAGACGCTGGAAGCCAAGGGACTGCTTGTTGCCCGTCATGGTGGTGGAACCTTTGTTGCCGATGTCATCGGCGAGGTGTTTTCGAAGCCGGTGATGGACCTCATCTCCAGTCATAAGAAGGCAGCCGCTGATTACCTTGAATATCGCCGGGAAATTGAAAGTATCGCTGCCGATTATGCGGCCCGCCGGGCGACGGACGATGACCGCCTATTGCTCTCCCGAATCGTCGGGGCCATGCAATTGGCTTACGAGACCAATGACGCCAAGAAAGAGGCCGAACTGGATGTTGAATTGCACAGCACCATCGGTGAGTGCGCGCACAATATCATCCTGCTGCACACGCTGCGCTCCTGCTACCGACTACTGGCCGATGACGTGTTCTACAATCGCACAGTGATTTACGGTTTTCCCGGCGCGCGGGAAAAACTGCTGCAACAGCACAAAGCCATCGCCAATGCCATCATGGCATCCGATCCTGATGAAGCCCGGGCCGCTGTGCGCGCGCATATCGACTTCATCGAACAGGCGCAGCAGGATGCGGAACGCAGCAGCGCCTGGCAGGCAACATCGCGATTGCGCCGCAGCCAGAGGGAATTGGATCGCCCATGAAAACTATCGACTTCAAGCGGGCGCGTGGCCCCGACAGAATGCGTGTCTACGCCATAGGCGACGTGCATGGACGCCTCGATCTGTTACAGGCCATGCACCGGCGTATTCTGAAGGAAAACGAGAAGTCGCCACCTTTCGACTGGGTGGTGGTACATCTAGGTGACTATGTTGATCGGGGGCCAGATTCGCGAGGCGTGCTCGACTATCTCGTCAATGCACAGAAGAAAACCCATCGCATGCTGACCCTTGCGGGCAATCACGATGTCGGGTTTTTGCAATTCCTCGACAAAGGCGACGCGCACGGTGTTTTTGCGCGGCATGGCGGCAGGCAGACAGCCCAATCCTATGGCGTTACCATCGATTTCGATGACCCTGCCTCGATATCGGCAGGGCGTTCCGCCCTGCTGCGGGCCATGCCGCCGGAGCATGTAGAATTCCTGAGCGGGTTGCGCCGCTCAACCGTGATGGGGGATTTCTTCTTCTGTCACGCAGGGGTTCGGCCCGGCGTCGATCTCGAACGGCAAAACCCTGAAGATCTTATCTGGATTCGCTGGGAATTTCTGGATGACCCTCACCTGCATTCCAAGGTAATCATCCACGGCCATACACCGGCGAGCGATGTGGAAGTGCGGCCAAATCGGATCAATCTTGATACCGGGGCCTATGCCAGCGGCCGCCTCAGCGCCATTATGATCGACGCTGAAGGCAAGTCTTTTCTGGAAGCGACTGTCTAGGGCAAGTGTTAACGCGAAGCGGAGCTGATTCCGTAGCCATCGCTTGATACGGTGCGGCCGCCAGCATCAACTGATACCAGTTCGGCGCCCATGAAAAGGATTGATGCAAGCATCATAACGGTCAAAAGGGCGGCACTCTTCATAGTCATTCGGGCGTTTCCATCAGTCTCTTCGGCCTGGCTTCATGCCAGCTAACCGGCCCGGCAACTACAGCCCACAATCCTTTCCAGCAAGTGAATCAAAGCCACGCTCCACATGAATACGAACAAGGCAATTTGATTCAAATCTTGGCTGTTGCAGAGTTGCAACTGAATCGCCTGACTCAGATCAGCGCAACCCAGGCGCGTGCCAAAGCGAGACCCGCGGCATCAGCTGGAACGCCATTCTCGGCGACCAGCGCCGGATAGTTTTCCAGCCAGTCGGCATTGTCCCGTATGATCTCGTCCGCAAAGACATGACGCCATTCTTCAACAAGTGTCGTATCCGCCTCGAAGTGAAATTGAATGCCGTAAACCGCCCGTCCGATGCGAAATGCCTGATTCCGGGTTATGCCGCTTGAGGCAAGGCGAACGGCACCTTCGGGCAAAGTGAATGTATCGGTGTGCCAGTGGAAAATTGGAAAATGTTGCGGGACCGAGGACAGAACAGGATCGGACGCTGCTTCGGGTGTGACTGTAACTTCATGCCAGCCAAATTCCAGCTCGCGCCCCAGAATGTTTTCAGCGCCGTAGCCTCTGGCAACCAGCTGGCTGCCAAGACAGATACCAAGCACGGCCTTATCCGCATCGCCAAAACGCCTGATCAGGCGGGCAAGCAGCGGAAGATAAGGAAACTGTTCATCGGCAAGCGCATTCTGATCTCCGCCAAGCGAAATCAGCGCATCATAACCGGCATCATCGGAGGGCAGCGCCTCGCCAAGATGTGCCTGCACAAGATCAATCTGGGCACCGGCTTCCGCCAGAGCCCGGCCAACCAGCCCGAGCCCGGTATGCTTATAATTCTGGATGACAAGAACCCGCATTCTGCCTGCCCGCTGATCGCATTAAAGGTGATCTTGCGATAGCATGGACCTTTCACAGCCGGAAGCCACCAAATGCCTCTGCAAAATCGTGTCACACCCTTTGGCGAGATCGTGTCTGTTCCCCAGCGGGGAACATTCATGGGAAATCGCGGTATCATTCACGATCCATTAACGCGCACTCTCCTGAAACGGCGTTGGACGACGAGAGCGTGGATCATCTGCGTCTGTCAGTTCAAGAATGTCAGACGGGATGTAATGGCGCGGCAAAGCTGGACCGAACTGTTTTTCCTCGATGAAGCAACGGCGCTGAGTGCCGGTCATCGGCCCTGCTTTTACTGCCAGCGGCAAAGGGCAAAAGCGTTTCAGGCGGCGTGGGCGGATGGCAATGGTATCTCCAAGCAATCAGCACCTGATATGGATAGGGTCCTGCACGAGGAACGCCTTGATGCCGAGGGGGGCAAGAGGCGTCACCCACTCACCAGTTCCATCGAGGACTTACCCGACGGAAGCATGATCGCCTCAGGGGATAATGCTTTTCTCATTCGCGGCGGCCAGACCTATCTCTGGTCATGGGATGGTTATGTACCCCATACGCCACCGATACAGGATGTCGGTCTTCTTACACCGCCATCGACTGTGCAGGCCCTGCGCGCGCGGTATATGCCTGCCCTTTAGACCATTATGCGTTATTTATATTGAAAATGCATTCCATATGAATGTCATCGGGCTCCATTGCAAAGAGCTGGGGATCAGGCGTGCTGGTCACGACACAGCCAAGATGCTGGTAAAAATTCACCGTATGCTCGGAAGGAGTAGCGGAGACATAAAGGCCTTTTGCACCCAGCAATTTCGCTGCTTCCTTGCATCGTTCGAACAATCTTACACCAAGGCGCTGACCGCGATAGGCGTTACTGACATGCAGGAAGCTAAGTTGCAGCAAATCGCGCCTGGAACCGAGCCAGACATTGTCAATAACAGCAGCACCGGCTAGTTTTTCACCATCAAAGATGCCAAAGAATTTCCCGCCACGATCAAAACTTTGCTGGAGCAAAGGCGTATATTTTTCCGCCTCGCCCTCTTCCCATCCGGGCGCGTCACAAAAGTCCGGATGCAGGACCAGCTTACCATCCTGCAACCGATAGATATTCTTGATGATTTCGCTGCGGTCGATAGTCCAGACCTTCTCGATCTGCTCGCGGGTAAGTGGGCGTATTTCCATGCTTCTGCTCTGTATTTACCAAATATTTTATGCTCTTTCATCACATATAGAACAAAATGACATCTGGCAAATGACAGGAAGACATATCCTACACTTTGACGCTTGAGGGAACCGATCTGCCCAGCTTCCACCCAAGACTGGTACCAGCGGCAGCAATCAGGATCGCCGCCGACCCGACAAACTGACTTGGCTGCAACTGATGGCCGAACGCGAAGTAATCGACCAGAATGGCGGCAATCGGATAGATGAAGGAAAGCGAGCCTGTCAGATGCGTCGGCAGCTTCTGGATCGCGCTATAGAGCAGAATATACATCAACCCCGTATGAATAATGCCGATCGTGACGATGCTGCCCCATTGGACCGCGCCATTTGGCATCACGCTGAAATCCGCCAGCGGAGCCATGAGTACGATGCCCACACAGACCTGAATGAGCGCAATCAGATGTGGCGGTGTGCCCTTGAGGCGCTTCGCCACGATGGCAGCAATGGCATAGAGAAAGGCAGCACCCAGAGACAGACCAATACCTGCCATGTAGTCAGTGCCGGTATAGCTGGTCCCACCCGGCTTGGCCTGAACGATGAGAATCATGCCGGCAAACGCAACAGCGAGCCAGAACAGCTTGGTAAAAGTCAGCTTTTCCTTGAAAATCAGGGCGCCAAGCCCAACCAGCATAAATGGTTGGACGTTATAGACTGTTGTCGCGATGGCGATGGAGGCGCGGGAATAAGCAGCAAATAGCAGAACCCAGTTGAGAACGATAGCAACGCCGCCAAGCACGGCAAGACCGAACAGCTTCCATGAAATGATATTGGGCCGCAGCAAACCCATAGCAGCACAGACGCCAAGCAATGTGAGAGCGCCAATGGCGCAGCGCCAGAAGACAACCGACAACACAGGTTGACCCGACATCAGCACGAACCAGCCAATCGTGCCTGAAATCATCATTGCAGCGGTCATTTCGACGCTGCCTCTTACAATATCCCGTTCCATGCAATCCATCCTGTTGTCTCGTGCGATGAGACTATTCGGAGGAACGCGAATTTGATATACATAGAGAAAGGCGCAATGTGCGCTCTGCCTATTTAATAAAGGCAAATTCTATGAACCACCTTATGAGGCGGATATGCTCGACGAAATGGACAAGACAATCCTCGGTATTCTTATCGAAGATGCGCGAATCTCGCTGAAGGAACTCAGTCAGAAAGTCGGGCTTTCATCACCCAGCGTTTCCGAAAGATTGCGGCGACTTGAAGAAAAGAAAGTCATCCGCGCTTTTACCGTCGATATCGACCCGGCGGCACTTGGCTATAACCTGACTGCCATTGTCCGCGTCAGGCCCCTGCCCGGTATGCTGCACATTGTCGAACGGCTGATACAGGAAACGCCTGAAATCACCGAATGCGACAAGGTGACGGGCGATGACTGCTTTATCGGCAAGATCCATTTCCGTACAATGGAACAGTTGGACACATTGCTCGACAGGCTGGCGGAAAAGGCGGAAACCAACACATCCATCGTCAAAACATCGCCGGTAAAACGGCGCCTGCCACCTTTGGGCTGACACGCCCGGCTTGACCACCCTGTCTCCTCTCTGGCATCCATCATCCATGCGCGCAAATTACAAAATGCAACGGCTCTATATTACTGCTGATCTTGCTGCAGGAAGGCGGGCTGAAGTACCCACTGAAGCCGTCAATTATCTCGCCAATGTCCTGCGGATGAAAGAGAACGATGAAATCCTCGTTTTCAATGGCCGTGATGGCGAATGGCGCGCCGCCCTGCGCTTTGAAAGCAAAAAGAAACTGGCGCTTGAACCCCTTGAACTGACGCGGGAGCAGCCTGTTTCGCCTGACCTCCTCTATTGCTTTGCACCGCTGAAGCAGGGGCGGCTCGATTACCTTGTGCAAAAAGCTGTCGAAATGGGTGCTGGTGTTTTGCAGCCGGTTATTACCCAGCACACACAGGTCACAAGAATCGGCACCGACCGGATCGACGCCAATGCGATCGAGGCAGCAGAGCAATGCGGCGTTCTGGCAATTCCACAAACGCGCGAGCCGGTTAAACTCGACAAGTTGCTGGATAGCTGGGACCACCAGCGGCGCTTGATTTTCTGCGACGAGGGTCATGATACCCATAACCCGTTGCCGCTCTTACAAAGCCTGCCGCGTGGGCCGCTCGGCGTGCTCATCGGGCCGGAAGGCGGCTTCTCCGATGCAGAGCGCGAGACCCTGCGCAAACTGCCATTTGTAACTGCCATTCCGCTTGGTCAGCGCATTCTGCGCGCTGATACTGCTGCCGTTGCCGCACTCGCTCTTATTCAGGCGACGATCGGTGATTGGTGAGATACAAATTCTCTTGATGAGTGCATCAGAGAAATTTGCTTGCGCTCGTTTCCGAAAACAGCCAATCACGCCTCAGTTAAGAACATTCTAGTGGGGAAGCACCATCCATGGCGCGCGACACAACAGACGAGACGCCCCTTTCCGGTACGGAAGAACTGGCGACCTATCTAGCTCAGGGTTCCAAGCCGCAATCCGCATGGCGGATCGGCACCGAGCACGAGAAATTCCCGTTCTACACCGAAGATAACAGCCCGGTTCCCTATGATGGCCCGCGCGGTATCCGGGCGATCCTTGAAGGCATGCAGTCGAAACTTGGCTGGGAACCCATTATTGACGAGGGCAATATTATCGGCCTCGTCGAACCCACAGGCCAAGGCGCGATCTCGCTTGAGCCGGGCGGTCAGTTCGAGCTATCGGGTGCGCCGCTTTCCACCATCCACCAGACCTGCCGCGAAACCAATGCGCATCTGGCGCAGGTGCGTGAAATTGCCGAGCCATTGGGTATTCGTTTCCTCGGTCTTGGCGGCAGTCCGAAATGGACGCTGGCTGAAACGCCGCGCATGCCGAAGTCGCGCTACAACATCATGTCCAACTATATGCCGAAAGTCGGCAAGGACGGGCTGAACATGATGTATCGCACGTGTACCATTCAGGTGAATCTCGACTTTGCCTCGGAAACCGACATGCGCCGCAAGATGCAGGTTTCGGTGAAACTGCAATCCATTGCCACGGCGCTTTTTGCCATGTCACCCTTTACCGAAGGCAAGCCAAACGGTCTGCTTTCGTGGCGCTCCGATATCTGGCGCGATACGGATAACAACCGCTCTGGCGTACTGCCATTCATCTTCAACGAGAATTTCGGCTTTGCTGATTACGTTGAATGGGCGCTCGATGTACCGATGTATTTCGTCCTGCGCCATGGCCGTTACCATGATTGCACCCATGTGACCTTCCGCCAGTTCATGAACGGCGCGCTGAAAGACTCAATTCCAGAAGGCACGCCCAATATGGGCGACTGGACCAACCATCTTTCGACACTGTTCCCGGAAGTGCGCCTGAAGCGCTTCCTTGAAATGCGCGGTGCCGATGGCGGTCCATGGCGGCGCATCTGCGCGCTCCCGGCGTTCTGGGTCGGCATTCTCTATGATGCCGAGGCGCTGGATGCAGCCGAAGCGCTCACCCGCGACTGGACCTATCCCGAGGTGCAGGCCCTGCGCGATGAAGTACCGCAAAAGGGCCTGCGCGCCACGCTGCGCAACCGCTCGGTGCATGAAATCTCGCGTGACGTGCTGGCGATTTCGCGCCTTGGCCTGAAGAACCGCGCCCTGCTCAACAGTGAAGGCTTTGACGAGACCCACTATCTCGCCTCGCTGGAGGAAGTTGTCGCGCGCGGCACGACTTCAGCCGAACAGATGCTGAGCCAATATAACACCGTCTGGGGCAGTTCGGTTGAACCCGCTTTTCTGGAGTACGCCTACTAAGGAGACGCCGTAATGACCAAGACCATTCTGATCACAGGTGCAAGCCGTGGTATCGGCCGGGCGGCCGCTATTCTTGCGGGTAAAAAGGGATGGTCCGTCGGCGTCAACTATGTGGGCAATAAGGCTGCCGCCGATGAAGTGGTTGCCGCGATCATCGCTGTGGGCGGCAAGGCAAAAGCAATTCAGGGTGACGTTGCCAGCGAGGCCGATGTTATCTCGATGTTCAAGCAGAGCGAAGAACTTGGTCCGCTGGATGGGCTTGTGGTCAATGCCGGTATTGTCGCGTCCGCCTCGAAGCTAATGGATATCGACGTTGAGCGCCTGCAGCGCATGTTCGATGTGAATATTCTCGGCGCCTATGTCTGCGCCCGTGAGGGCGTGCGCCGTATGGCCCGTTCACGCGGCGGCAAGGGCGGATCAATTGTCATTCTGTCGTCAGCCGCTGCACGGCTTGGCGGCCCTTCCGAGTATGTCGATTATGCCGGATCGAAGGGCGCGATGGATACGCTCACCATAGGTCTTTCCAAGGAAGTTGGACCAGAGGGCATTCGCGTCAATGCCATTCGCCCCGGTCTGATTGAAACCGATATTCATGCCAGTGGTGGTCAACCCGATCGCGCCCAGCGCCTCGGCGTGTCCGCACCACTCGGACGGCCCGGCACGGCTGAGGAAGTCGGCGAATCCATCGTCTGGCTGCTCAGCGATGCCGCATCCTATGTCACCGGCGCACTTCTTGATGTAACAGGTGGACGCTAGGCCAGAATTTGACTCCCGTTCGCAGACTTATGTGTTATGCGAAAGCCAGATTGTCTGACGCGGATTCCAGAGCCCATGCCAAAACACCAAGCGCTTACCGAAGCTTTCATTCCCGAATTGCCGAACTATTACCGGGGCAAGGTTCGCGAGAACTATGATCTGCCCGACGGGCGGCGCATCATCATTGCCACTGATCGGATCAGCGCCTTTGACCGGATTCTCGCCTGCATTCCACTGAAAGGCGAAGTGCTGACGCAGATGGCGCGCTATCAGTTCGAACAGACCAAGGATATCTGCCCCAACCATGTGCTTGATTATCCTGACCCGAATGTCGTGGTCGCCCGCAGGCTGGATATTCTGCCGGTTGAGATCATCGTGCGCGGCTATCTCGCCGGGACTACGAGCACATCGATCCTGACGCAGTACAAGGCAGGCAAACGCGCCATGTATGGCACCACCTTCCCGGATGGGCTGCAGGACAATGAAAAACTACCCGCCCCGATTATCACGCCGACATCCAAAGCCTTTGACGGCGGCCATGATGAACCATTGACCGCACAGGAAATACTAGACCAGAAACTGCTCACACAGGAGCAGTGGGACACGGTTTCCGCCTATGCGTTCAAGCTTTTCGCACGCGGGCAGGAAATTGCCGCAAGCCGCGGCCTCATTCTTGCCGATACAAAATATGAGTTCGGCACCGATGCGGACGGCAATGTTGTTCTGGCCGATGAAATCCACACATCGGATTCCAGCCGCTACTGGTTTGCCGACAGCTACGCGCCCGGCAAGCGTCCCGTCAGTTTCGACAAGGATTTTATCCGCACATGGGTGGTCGAGCGCTGCGACCCGTACAAGGACAATATTCCCGAGATTCCACAGGATATGATCGACGCCACCACCAAGGTCTATATTCAGGCCTATGAAACGATCACCGGTGAGAAATTTACCCCCGGTGATCCCGCTGTTGACCCACTGGAGCGTATTCGCGGGAATCTGGCACAGTATTTTTAATTGGTGATTGTGCCGCGCGGTGAGGTTTCAGGGGGGTGAAACCTCATCAACGCCCATAACACCCTAACCCGATAAAAAGATTGAACTTTGAATAGCAGCAAGGCTACTCTTTCTTCGTGCATTAGCCCGAAGGAGGATCGGCGCCATGAATCTCGTAGACATGTTCCTGAAGGGACAGGGTGGGCAGGCTGTTGAGGCGCTGTCGCGCCAGTTTCAGCTTTCGCAACAACAGACAATCGCAGCCATCGAGGCGTTGATGCCAGCCTTTTCGCAAGGCTTGCAGCGCAACACTGCCGATCCAATGGGCGTTGGCGCGTTCATTCAGGCGCTCTCATCCGGCCAACACGTCAATTATTTTGATAATCCGCAGGCAGCCTTCAACCCGGCTGGCATTGCCGATGGGAATGCCATTCTCAATAATCTTTTCGGCTCCAAGGATCTGTCACGGGCGGTTGCCGATCATGCCGCACGGATGACTGGCATTGCCGTCAGCACCTTGCAACAGATGCTGCCTGTGTTGGCATCCATGACGATGGGCGGGCTTTACAAGCAGTCAACTGGCCAGTTTGCAGCGGCGGGTCTTGGCGGCGGCAATGTCATTGGCGATCTCATCGAACAGATGATGCGCCAGGGCGGCGGGATTGGCGGCCAGACTGCGCCAAACCAACAGGGCGCATCCAACCCCTGGGGGCAAATTCTGGAAAGTATGCTGGGTGGCGGTGCTGCCGCTCCGCAACAGCCACAGGGTCAGGGCAATCCATGGGGCAATAACCCGCTTGGGCAGATTCTGGAACAGATGACACGCGGCGGGTTTCCCGGTGCCACACCGCAGGGCCAGCAACCCGCAGGAAATGCGCAGGCGCAGAACCCGTTTGGCGACAATCCGTTTGGCAAAATCTTCGAGGAAATGCTCGGCGGTGGCGCGCAGCGGCAGTCGGCACCCCAACCGGAGCCAAAACAACCGGATGAACCGGCCGCTGCACCATCCTCGCCCAATAATCCATACAAGGATATTTTCGGCCAGATGTTCGAAACCGGGCGCAAGACCAGCGAGCAATATCAAAAAGGCATGGAAACCATTTTCGACCAGTATCTGCGCGGGATGGACCGCAACAAATAAATCTAAAGCCCATAAAGAAAAAGCCCGGCCAGAAGGCCGGGCAGTGGGCAGGCGGGGCACCGGGAGGGGATTCCGGTGTGAATGGGACGCCTGCTAAACAGTCAAAATCGATGCTTAGCTGATCGAGCGTGCTGCACGCACACGGGCCCTGACATCGGCCAATGCGCCCAGTCTCTCGCTCGGATCTTCAAGCAGCGAAGTGCCAAGGGCAGAATGCAGATCACCGCGCGTGACACCAATGTCATGCAGCATTTGATCATTCCACTCACCGAGGCTCAAAATCGTTTTGCGATTGCGGCGGGCGACGATCATTCGGGTGACAAAGCCTGCGGCCTGAACCAGCGCGAAAGTGATCGCGGGCACAAATCCATTTACTTCAGTCGTTCTCGTTGTCGTCGTCATCGCCCTACTCCTTTTGTAAATGGCGCTGATCAGAAGGGTTGAATCGCGCAGAAACTATTTTCTACGCATCACGCCTGGTATCGTTTCAACACCAGCGTTTCCTGAACATCTGTAGAATGATCCACAAAAATTGATTATTCAAACGAATGTTTTTCATGTAAACGTTCAATAATAATGATGGATCGAACCGTGTCGGGAGCAACGCCATGAGCGCACCACTTGATCTTGACCAATTGCAGACATTTATTGCCATTGCCGATAGCGGCAGCTTCACCAGAGCCGCCGATGCAGTCAACAAAACACAGTCTGCTGTATCCATGCAGATGCGCCGGCTGGAAGAACGGGTTTCCAAGGCACTGTTTGAGCGCGATGGCCGCACCAACAAGCTGACTGAAGATGGCGAGCGTTTACTCGCCTATGCGCGGCGCATGATGCAGCTCAATGGCGAAACCATCGCGGCTTTCGATGATACGCAATTGCAGGGCCATATCCGCATTGGCACCCCGGATGATTATGCCGATCGCTTTCTGCCGGAAATCATGGCGCGGTTTTCCCGCTCCAATCCGCGGGTCGAGCTATCGGTTGTTTGCGAGCCCACTGTTAATCTCGACGAGATGATCCGCAAGGGCCAGCTTGATCTCGCGCTTGTCACGCAATGCGATGATATGCGCCGCTCGGAAGTTGTGCGCAGCGAGCAACTGCTTTGGGTAACATCGGCGCACCATACGGTGCATGAAGAGAAGGTTCTGCCGCTTGCTGTTGGGCGCCCAACCTGTATCTGGCGTGCAGCAGCCATCGATGTGCTCGACACGATGCACCATGACTATCGCATCCTGTTCACCAGTTGGTCGGCAACGGTGCTCGCGGCGGCGGTGCTCGCAGGTCTTGCGGTGTCGATCCTGCCGGAATGTGCCCTGCGCCCCGGCATGCGTGTGCTTGGTGAAGCGGATGGTTTTGGCCGCCTGCCGGAGTTTGGCATCGGCATCATGCGTGGTCACACCAAGCCGTCAGCCATTGTCGACGCCCTCGCCCAGCATATTGTGGAAAGCCTCGATAACCTGTCCATGCCGACACCCGTCAGCATGACAGCAACGGCTGTGCCCAACCTCGTCAACCAGCGCCTGCGACAGGTGCGCTCTACCGAGTTGGTGCCCGGCTGGTAATCCTCAGAGGCCGCCCTGCCACGCCTTGATAGCGTCCAAGGGATAGACCAGCATCACAATGTTGAGGGTGAGATTGTCGCGAATGACATATCCCGCCAAAAGCTCGAAGCAGGTCGCGATGATAATCGTCAGCCACAGTGGCGCGCGCGATGCAAAGAAAAAGCCTATTACCATGAACAGGATATCGCAGACCGAATTCAGCACACTGTCGCCGGTATAACCGAGCGCAATGGTCGCTTCGCGATAGCGATTGATGACCATATCGGTGTTCTCGAAAATCTCCCATGCCGCCTCAACAGCTATGGCAAAGAGCAGACGGAAACCCACCGGCTTGCTGCGAGCGACAAGCCAGAGAATGCCATAGAACAGAAAACCGTGGATGATGTGCGACAGGGAGTACCAGTCGGAAATATGCTGGGAATTATCCGATGAGTTGACTTCGCCGACCCACAGCTTGACCGTACCGCAGGTACACATGGGATTACGCCCCATCAACAGCAGGATAATGGCTGTAAGCGCAATCATCGCTGCGCCGATCATGAGATAGTGGCGCAGGCTAAGACGTCCGGTCATCGGCATTCCCCTTTTCATCCCCGCAACATCGGCCTCCCAGACTTGACGCCATTCACCACCCCGGTAGGAATAGGAAATGACCGAAAAGTCCGAATCGACGTCCAATGTCGCTGAATATTCCGTATCCGAAATCTCCGGAGCGCTAAAGCGTACTGTTGAGGATACGTTCGGCCATGTGCGCGTACGCGGCGAAATATCAGGTTATCGCGGCCCGCATTCATCAGGCCACGCCTATTTTTCCTTGAAGGACGATAAAGCCCGCATCGAAGCTGTCGTCTGGCGTGGCAGCATGAGCCGCCTGAAATTTCAGCCCGAAGAGGGCATGGAAGTCATCGCGACCGGTAAACTGACCACCTATCCCGGTTCATCCAAATACCAGATCGTCATCGAGCAGATGGAACCGGCTGGCGCAGGTGCGCTGATGGCGCTTCTGGAAGAGCGCAAGCGCAAGCTCGGTGCCGAGGGCCTGTTTGATCCGGCGTCCAAACAGTTGCTGCCGTTCATGCCGCGTATTATCGGGGTGGTCACATCCCCGACCGGCGCCGTCATTCGCGATATCATCCACCGCATTACCGACCGCTTTCCGCTGCATGTGCTTGTCTGGCCGGTGCGCGTGCAGGGCGAAACATCAGGCGCGGAAGTGGCCGCAGCCATCAATGGTTTCAATGCCTTGCAGCCCGGCGGTGCATTGCCCCAGCCTGATGTGCTCATCGTGGCGCGCGGCGGCGGCAGTCTTGAGGATCTCTGGGGTTTTAACGATGAAGTGGTTGTGCGTGCAGTCGCAGCCTCTCACATCCCTGTCATTTCAGCCGTTGGTCACGAGACGGACTGGACGCTGATCGATCTTGCCGCCGATGTCCGTGCGCCAACCCCAACGGGCGCCGCAGAAATGGCAGTACCTGTACGCGCCGACCTGCAGGCTAATATTGCGGCTTATGGCGCACGGCTTGCGGCTGGCATGTCGCGCTATCTCGACAATCGCCGTCAGGCGCAGCGGGCCCTTGCACGCGCGCTGCCCTCGGCAGACCAGTTGCTGGCATTGCCGCGTCGGCATTTCGATGAAACCGCCGCCCGGCTTGGCCGCGCCTTGCAGGCAAACACCCAGAAAAAACGTGGCCATTTTGACGGTCGCGCCCGGCAATTGTCACCGCGCGTCCTGCAACAGCGCTTCCGTGAAAAGCAGCGGGAAGTGACGGTTTTTGGCGATCGTCTGCCGCGCAGCCTCGCCGTTTTCCTGCGGGATCGCCGTGCGGTTTTCGTTCGCTACGCACATCGCCTGTCGCCGGAACCCATTGCACGTCTTGCAGTGCGAGGGCGCCAGAGCCTCACCCAGCTGGAGCGCCGTCAGGATCAGGCTATCGGCCTCACCCTTGACCGGGCCAAGCGGCGTGGCGGCGAACTTGAACGGTTGATGAAAACACTCTCGCATGAAAGCGTGCTCGAACGTGGCTTTGCCATTGTGCTCGACACATCAGGTGCGCCGGTGAAGCGCGCAGCGGCGGTTGCCAGTGGCGACAATCTGACCCTGCGCTTTCAGGATGGGGATGTGCAGGCTGTTGCCAGTGAGGGCGATGCCAATCCTGTTCGGCCCAAGCCGGAGCGCCCCGCGCCAGCCAAGAAACCGCCGGTGCCGGGCACTGATCAAGGTTCGCTTTTCTAGCCTAAAGTATAAGTTTGTGGAGAGATAACATTCATCCAGCCGTCAAATCCGGCTGCTAGGAGGACAGCATCTATCTTGAACCCCCGAGTGCCCAGAATGAAGACATTATTCGTTTCCGCTACCGTTCTGCTATGGGCAGCATGCGCGCTCCCGGCCTCTGCCGAGGACTTCGGAAAACTTTCGCTTCTGGGCGAGGTCGTTCTGCCCACCGGCCTTAAAATCGCAGGTGTCGAGTTCGGCGGTATTTCCGGGCTGGACTATGACGCGGCCAATGACATCTATTATGCCATTTCGGATGACCGCTCAGAGAAGGCCCCCGCACGCTTTTACACGCTCAAGATCGCGATGAATGAGAAAGGTATCAACGGCCTCGACATCGTCTCGACCCGGACTTTGCTGGATGCCGAGGGCAAGCCATTTGCCACCAAAGATGTCGATCCGGAATCCATCCGCTTCAATCCGGCAACCGGCACAATATATTGGACAAGCGAGGGCGACCTGAATGGCAAGCCAGCTGTGCGCGAGTCCCGCACCGATGGCACGCTTGTCCGTGAGTTCGCTTTGCCCGATGCCTATCTGCCGAATTTTTTCAAGACGCGCGGCGTGCGGAACAATCTCTCTTTTGAAAGTATGACCATCTCGCCTGACGGCAAAACCCTGCTGGTGGGTACGGAAAATGCACTCGTTCAGGACGGTGAGGCAGCCACGCTAGACGCTGGCAGCCGCTCACGCATTCTCGCCTTCGATATTGCATCGGGAAATGCAACTGCCGAGTATGCCTATGACATCGGCCCGATATTTGCCAAGGCAACACAGGCGCCCTACTGGAACGACAATGGCATGTCAGAATTCGTTGCCGCTGGTGACGACCTGCTGACGGTTGAACGTGCATTTGCGATGGGTGTCGGCAATCAGATCAATTTCTACCGTGCGAGCTTCAATGGAGCAACCAATGTCAACGGAGAGGCGTCTCTCAAGGACAAGCAAGTTTTGCCACTCAAAAAGGAACTCCTGTTGAAACTGGGCGAAGGTGACTTTGGCCTCGACATCGACAATATCGAGTCCATCACCTGGGGCCCTGAAATCAACGGGCGTAAAACCCTTGTGGTTGCCTCCGATAACAATTTCAATCCGGCACAGTTTACGCAGTTCGTCGTCTTTCAGCTTGCACCATCGACAAACTAGATCGGATCAACGTCTCGCTATTCCCGTGTCCATTCCGGGCTGTTGAGTTCAATCAACGAGCGCGACCAATCTTCGATGAAGCGCTGCCTTTGAGCCCAATCCTGAACTGCGAGCAGTGCCGGGCCAATGCGAATGGGCTGGGCAATACCTGACTCCTTCAGGTTCTGCGGGCCGTCGACATCAGGCGGCAGGCTGCCCGTCTCGGAAAAATAGAAAGCATTGTTCCGGGCAATCAATTGCCCGCGTTCTGATAAGAGATAGTCGAGAAACTGTGCGCCCAGATCGCCATGTTTGGCGGATTCGGGAATCAGCGCACCACGGCTCAGCACCAATGTGTAATCGCGCGGCACCACGACCCGGAGGTCTGGATGCTTTCGCGCTGCATCATAGGCGTAGGAGCCAAGCATATTATAGCCGATATAAAGACGCCCGCTTGCTACTTCCTCAAGGATTTCGCCGGTGCAGCAGCGTGCCACCGCAGAAGCCCGCGCCATGCTTTCCAGCAGGCGGCCAAAGACAGTGTTCGTCTGCCGCGCATCATTGAAAGCAAGCAGATAGCCGATGCCGGAGAGACGAATGTCGTAGGTGCCAACCCGGCCGCGGTAATAATCAAGCTTTTCACGCAACAGGTCGGCAAGCTCAACATGGGTTCGGGGAACCTCGGCTGGTGGCACCTTGCGGGTATTGTAGACGAAAACGGCAGGTTCATAGGTGAAACCGAAAACCTCGTCGCGCCAGTTGGCCCAATCGGCGACCCGCGCTGTCTCAGGCGATGTATGGGAGGCCGCGCAGCCATCATTGGCCAGTTTCAACAGCTGATCAACGGATGAGGACAACAGGAGATCGCCGAGAGGCTGGTTTTTACGGCAGGCCTCACTGGCCAATGCATGCAGCTCATTGGTCAGATACTCGATGTAATCGATTGTTATACCGGGCGCGGACTGCTGAAAATCATCAATGAGCGGCTTCATCGCCGCCAGATCAGTGGTTGAATAGATCGTCAGCCTGCCGGTTTCGGTCTGAAGCGCGGGAAACTCTGTGCGGTTGTCTTCGGCGGCGAAAGCCGGAAATACACCGAAGATGGTGGCGAGAATGGCCGTGAAAACTCTCATCATTTCACGGCCCCTTTGTATAATGGCAATGTCAGAACCACCGTAAAACTTTTCTCATCGCGTGCGCGAAAGCCAAGTGTGCCGCCATGGGCGTTCACCACTTCCTGCGCAATGGCAAAACCGAGGCCGGAGCTGCCTTCGTGGGATTTTGACGTCGCAAAACGCTGTGTAGCTTTTTCCCAACCCTCCGGTGGAATGCCGGGGCCATCATCCTCAACTTCCACATAGGCATCAATCGCATCGGAACGCACCCGCACCTCGAGCCGCTGGTCGGTACCATGGCGCAAAGCATTGTCGATTACATTGACGATGGCTTCGCGCAGGCTGACAGCGTCGCCAAGTACAAAAGGACGGTCGTCGGGTGCTTCGAACGAGATGACAATATCCGGATCAACCGTGATTGGAATCGCAGCGCGATAGGCGCGGCGTGCCACGTCCACAAGGCTGATTGGCTCCAGCTGGATCGAGTCGGCACGGTGGATGACCATGGCATGGCTGAGCAACTGATTGGTCAGGCGCGCCAATTCGCCGGTGCGCTGCTGAACACGCTCAAAATGCTGACGTCCGGCTTTGTCGAGTTTGTCATGACCGAGAAGATCAATCTGGGCCGAGAGGGCCGTCAGTGGGGTTCTTATCTGATGGGCAGCGTCGGCGATAAACCGTTGCAGCAAATCCACGCGCTCGTCGAGACGCCCCATGAAATGATTGATGGAGCTGACGAACGGATCAAGCTCGCGTGGAACATCCACCGTTACGGGCGTCAGGTCATGCGGATCGCGGCGGCGCACCGCGGCGCCAAGCCGCTCGACGGGCTGCAGCGCATAGCGGATGGCGAGCATTGCACCGGCAAAGGCGAGAAGGCTCATGATAACAACAAGGATTGTGGCGCGCAGAGTAAGCTCGCGGGTCAAGGCTGAGCGTGCCTCATTGGTTTGCGCCACGATGACATAGGCACGCCCACTAACGGACGGGTCCGCCAGCACACGCGTGGCGCGGGCGATGCGCACCGCCTCGCCCTTATAGTTGCCTTCACTGATGTCAAGCGCATCCCGGCTGCCATCAGGAGGGTCGGGGCTTTGCAGATCATCATAGCCGGTAACGGTTTTGCCCTTCGTATCAATGACGCGGTAAAAAATCCTGTCACGTTCGGCCAGACCAAGCAATTCGAAAGCCGATGTCGGCAAACGAACGGTGAGAGCGCCATTTTCAACAGAAAGGCTTTCGGCCATTTGCAGTGCCGCACCGACGAGAAGTCGGTCATAGGCTTTGTCAGCAGCCGTTTCCGCATAGTACCACGCGGCGCTGACCAGCAACGCCGCGCCAATGCCGAGCACCAGCGAAATACGCCGGGCCAGCCGCGCGAAAAGTGACGGTTCATGATGCATCGCCGGCCACCAGTTGATAGCCCAGCCCGCGCACCGTTACGATCCGTGCCTGCGCACCTTCCAGTTTCTTGCGGAGCCGGCCCACATAAAGCTCAATCGCATTGGCGTTGGCGGCGGCCTCGTCGAAGCCGAAAATCTGGTCAAGCAGTTCATCCTTACTGAAAACACGGCCGGGACGCGCAGCCATCACCTCAAGCAAGGTCAGTTCGCGGCGCTTCAACTGGACTTCGCGCTTACCCACATGGACAGAGCGCGCGCCCCGGTCGATGGCAATGTCGCCGCACTTGATCAGATTGGTCGCCTCTCCGCCGGTGCGGCGCCGGATCAGCACGCGGGCGCGGGCTTCAAGCTCGCGAAAATCGAAAGGTTTGACGAGATAATCATCGGCGCCAAGATCGAGCGCGCCAACACGATCTTCAATCTCTGACCGCGCCGTCAGCACGAGAACAGGAACGGTATTGCCGGATTTGCGCAGGCGCTTGAGAATCTCAAAACCGTCCATATCAGGCAGCATGACATCGAGAATGATCAGCGCATATTCGGTGAAATCGATGATCTCGGCAGCATCGCGGCCATTGGTTTCCCAATCCACAGCATGGCCGATCGCCTCGAAACGCTTGGCGATAGCCTCCCCCACATCATGCGTATCCTCAACCAGCAATATGCGCATGGTTTTCATTGGCATGAACGCCCTTCGGGATCAATGAAGATGACATGGACTTGGCAAACGGGAATGCGGGCGATATTCAATGCCGCCCACATATGAACCGAGAATAAGACGATGATTATTCGACCAAGACAGCGCGACGACATATCCAGGCTTGTGGCGATCTGGGAAAGTGCCGTCAGAGCCACGCATCATTTCCTTGCGGAGGAAGACATCCAGTTTTTCCTGCCACTCGTTCGCGACGAGGCTCTTCCGGGTCTTGAGGTGTGGGTTGCACAATCATTGTCAGGCGAGCTTCTGGGTTTCATGGGCTTGTCAGACGAGAAGGTTGAAATGCTGTTCGTTGATCCGGCCAACCATGGCCGGGGAACCGGAAGGCGCCTTCTTGATCATGCAAGAACGCTGAAAGGCCGACTCAGTGTCGACGTTAACGAGCAGAACCCGGATGCTCACGGTTTTTATCGCAAATATGGATTTGTCGAAATTGGCCGCTCTGAACTTGACGGGTCAGGGCGCCCCTTCCCGCTCATTCACATGCAACAACCAGCCTGAGTGCTTGTTCTATCGGGATAGACCCTCAAGCTTCAATCTCGCGCTTGGCGGCACTGGCCAGAAAGGCGGAGCGTGTCGTACCTCGCGCCTTGACGGTATCGTCAATAGCACGCAACAGGCCGCGCTCAAACGTGACGTTGGCTCTGACAACCGCCGTATCATTGTCAATCAGTGGTACGAAAACCAGATAGGCGCCCGCCGCGAGTTCATCCCTGATGTCTTGCCGTGCTAAAATGTCCCCATGGCTCGATGGGGCTGGAAGCTCCGCATCCTCGGCATATAGGCGGAGTGCTTCGACAGCATTGCGGACGATATCGTCGGCTTTATCTGCAGCCGAATAGACCCCTTTGATATCAGGGAACTGAATGCCGAACGCGCTGTCTTCATCCTTGTGAACCAATGCAAAATAGTGACGCATCTTATACCCTTTCCGGATCATCTGATGTGGGAGGAGGTCAGAGCCAGCCTGCATCTTTCGCTATTGACCGGGCCGTGCCGATCGGCAGATCCTTCTTTGGATGAGGCACGATCAAAGTAAGGGTGCCTTTGCGAAACTTGTGATGGGAACCACTGACAGAGACCAGTTCGAAACCTTCGTCCTTCAGTCTCTTAATGATCTTGCGGCTGTCACGCTCCATTTCAATCCCAATCGAATGTGTCAATATATACACACTACGGCATAATCACGCAATAATAGTACGCATTATTATGCGCACTTAATAATGGAACGATGAGGCCCAAAGCCGTTGAATGTATCAAAAAGGCGCAGAAGTATTGGGCGCTTGGTTCCGGGCCCAACAATGAATGTGCTGCCACATACCATCCATCTCCACGAAACCGCCATGGCATCCAACACCAGACATATAGTGCAAAATTGAGAACGCCAGCACGGCGCGCATTGTTGAATTATGAAAATATTTAAATAGAGAGAAATCTGCGAGATTGAGAAGTGGTACGGACGGGTCGCTTCACGTCGATTCTATGGGTCAACAATTTCAACTAGTTAGTACCATAGCAAATTTCTTTGTGGCGTAAAATGTGGCGCAGAACGTGGCTCACGGTACTGGTCGATTTCATTGCATATTTCGCCCCAATTTTTCACAACGTTGCAAACAATCTCTATGCCGCTCAACGTTTCTATTCTCTACAGAAACTCACCCACCTTCAAGCCAATGTTCATGTTCGCACACCTAGGTCACATATTCTGAATTGGGTCAGAGGACTTAATTTCTGGGATTCAAGCTTGCGTAAGTGAGTTTTCTTGAAGGGCGTCTAGAGCGATTCCAATGATTCGATCCTCAAAGAGTTCCAGTTTGCGTTCAGCGGACTCTTTACCGCCAGGCCAACTAGGCAACCTGGCTTTAATTTCACTGACCACAGGCTGTGTATGTTCACGATGAATCAACCAATCCACTGTCGCCAGCAATTCCATACCTAGTGGCGATTCAAATCCATCGATCAGTCGGCTTGTCGAATCTAAAGCGGCTCGATAGGGCTTTGCCTCTGGTGTGGTGAAGTATACCGCAACTACGTCTTTTTTTGAGTCATCGAAGTGGATAGGCTCAAATGGTCCGGCATCGCCCAGCCGTTTGTCGCAATGTAGGTAGCTGCCATCAAGAGAGTCCAACAAATGTTTTAGCCTGTCCGAATAGGGACCATATTTGTTCGCCCCAAACTCGAATTTCATTGAAGGAAGTTGGTGCATTGTTGCAAAGCGCTCAACAAAATAACCAAGTTTTTGAATTTCAAGCAGTGAACAATCTATCCCTAATATTGAATATCTGCGAACTAATTCAGCTATGAGTGCTCTCGCAGGAGTAAGCTTCTCGACCCCCTCTCGTTTAGCAACATTCTGGTATTTAGCAGTTGGTTCGTAAACAATAACCTTGACGTCCTCTAAAGGCGTCAACTTATATATGATTAAATTCTTCACTTCATGCCAATCGAGGCCGCCGTTGCCTGCCCCCAGGGGCGGCAATGCAATCGATCGAATATCGTTGGATATCAAGACGTGCTTGAGGTTGTCCAAACCTTTGGAAATCCAATCCAGTCTAGATGGATACCGCCAATGAGCTTTAGTAGGAAAATTTATTATCCACTTTGGGCCATATAAATCTTTTCGTTCCGTTACGAACATTTCGCCCACGTGAACACGTTTCGCGGCGCATGCCGCTTCATATAGTTTGAAATTTTCTGGAAAAGCCTCCTTAAACATCAAGGCAACGCCTTTACCCATAACGCCCACCGTATTTACGGTGTTAACGAGGGCTTCAGCGTCTGCGTCGAGCAGATTTCCCTGTACGAACTTGATCATTAAAAAAACCATTCTCTTTGTACGACGACTTTTATTTCAGCGTTATGCTTCTTAGCTTCCGCTTCCACAACCGCCTTCACGTTTGCATTATAACAAGCAATGCCGAGCAGCGCCCCAAGCGGGACATGTTTATGCACAAGTGCTTCAGCTTGGTATTTCTCGAACTTGTCTGCGTCATCACGTTTGAAATTCTTAGCCTGCAAAGTTGGCCAAATGATCCAACCCAAATCGACCAAACTACTCGAGAACTGCGCAGTCCTAAGATAGGCGTGCCGATCAGTGAATACGAATGGGATCTTGTGTTCCACCAAATGGGGCAACGAAGAGACCAAAATCATTATATCTTCCATGGGTCGTTTCGTTATGCCGCTAAATCCCGTTTTTATGTTGTACAGCATCGGGCTACACGGCGTAAAATAGAACGGCACATAGTCGCTCAAAGTCCCACCGGGCGCGCAGGGCACTTCCCGCATATCCCGTTTTACGATTAGCTCAGGATTACCGATGGCCGTATAGTTCTGACCGTTCATAGTCGCCTTGCAATGGCAACCATTGCCCAACGTTTTCGCTATATTGTCCTTATGGACAATTCTAAAAATGAGTGCTTTTTCTTGGGTCAGATTGATATTCATGATTCGGAATTTATACTGATGCATGCTTAGCGACAAGCATGCCGCCAGCAGCGTCTAAGCTTTAGAGATATTAAAAAATCTTGGCTTTTCGACCGGAGTGAACTGTCTTTGCGTGCCGAGACAGAAACATTGGAAATGCCCGCTTATGTTACTGTTTGTGGCGCATTATGTGGCCCAAAAATAAGTGACGCGCCACATAACCCAAACAAACCGGCCGTGTAAACGCCAAAAAACACAATAAAATCAAATAGTTAGTGGGTAAAGAAGTGGTACGGACGGGTGGATTCGAACCACCGACCTCAGGAGCCACAATCCTGCGCTCTAACCAACTGAGCTACGACCGCGCACCGTCTTCTTTTCGACAGGGGTCACATACGTAAGATTGATGCTTTTGGCAAGCACCCGATGCAACAGAAAGGTAAAAACAAACAAAAAAGAAAAGGCCGGGGGAGGACCCGGCCTTTTCCATTAGTGCAAGACCCATACGGGAGGAACTATTGGGTCTTGCTTGTCCAGCGGCTGGGAGGAGGAGTGCCGCCGGAGTATTTTTTGATCAAAAGCGTCTGATCAGGCGACCTTGACGTCCTTGATTGCCTTCTCAACAGCCGACTTGACTGGAGCGGAGATTTCTTCAACAGCCTTGGTAGCAACCGTCTGGAATTCCTTGGCCTGGTCTGTAAGGGCTTCAGCCTGCTTGCGAACGAATGCGCTCTGCAGTTCGATAACTTCGCCGAAAGACTTAACGCCGATCAGAGCTTCGATATGAGCAAAGCTTGCTTCGGTGTTGGCGCGCAGCGCAGCCAATGCCTTGAGCGAAAGAGCAGCAGTGTTCGACTGTGCAGTTTCGAAAGTGCTTTCGAGTGTCTTCTGTGCAGCTTCAGCCTGATCCTTGATCTTGGCATAAGCTTCCTTCGACTGGGCAACGCCCTTCTCGGTGAATTCGCGAACCTGATCGGTTACAGCGGTTGCATCAAATGTAGGGATCGAGAACGCATCAGCAGTCTGTTTGGTTGTCTTGCTCATAATATGTTCCTTCCGGTTGCAGCCTGTCTACGCGACTGCTTGTGAATTCATGGGTTGTATATAGCTGCATTTATTGTGCATTGCAACATTTCTTTTGCAACGCACAATCAAGGGCCTGATTTTCCATCGAAATATTTTTGTGGAGCGTCTTTGAAGTTAACTAAACCAAGAGAAAGACGTGTGAGGTAGATGAGTGTGAGTGGACGATTGACCGCCTTAGCTTTATTAACAGAGTATTAAGACAGTCCGCAGACAGCGGGTCTTTCATTGTGGAGTACACCGGTCAACCGATGACGTCTGGAACCTACCCCTTCATCGATATTGCCGTTCTGGATGAAATTCGCGAGCATTTTGCCAATGGCGATGCGCTTGTGGTTATTTCGCCGGATCTGGAGAGCGTCATATGGGCCAATGGTCAGGGCGCAGCTGCTCTCGGCTATCCGACCATTGATGACATTCTGGACGCCGGATCGGTGCTCAACGTTCAGGCCCGGCGCCAGCTGATGGCGCTCGATGGTTTCCCTGCCATTGGCCATGGCCGCACGGTTTCCCTGCGCGTGGCCTTTGGATTGGCCAGCCGCATCCTGACATTTCAGGCAAGCGATCTGACCCTGCCACGCGGTGAACCGGCTATCCTGCTCTCCATCGCCAACACGTCGCGAATGACATCAGAAGCGGAAATTGCCACCCTCGCGATCAAGGGGTTCGGTGACAGCACGACCCATGCGGCGATGATTGATGCCACAGGCAAGGTGCTGGCGGCATCGGACCAATTTCGCGTTATCGGATTCAGCGACAAGATTTTGGGCGATCTGGTGCGCGAAGTGCGGCTGGAACGCAACCGGCTCGTCAAACGACCAGTGCAGGCATCGGGCGGTTTCGTGCCGACAGGTATTGCGCGGCTGACCGACAGCCCTGCCCTGCACCTGCTGTTCGCCATTGAGGACATCAACCGAAACACCGGACAATCCGCAACGGTTGATGAGAAGCTGCCGGAGCCTGTTCTCACGCCGCAAGAGGTGGTCGCACCGGATACCGGCGCACCGCAAAACATTGCTGCGGCTGTTGAACCAATCACTGCAACTGTCCCTGAACCGATAGCCGAGCAAAAGGCTGAAACGGAGCCGGAAGGCGGTGCTTTTCAATACAGGCCATCTGACACCCCTGTCCGGTTTGTCTGGAAAGTGGATGCGGATGCCAGATTCAATGAAGTATCGCCGGAGTTTGTTGGCGCCGTTGGACCCAATTCGGCTGATGTTATCGGAAAGTCCTTCCGCGATGTCGCCAAGGTTTACGGGCTGGATAGTGGTGGCGAGATAGCCGATCTGCTGGAACGGCGTGATACGTGGTCAGGCCGGACAGTTCAATGGCCCATTGAGGGCACCGATTTACGCGTTCCCATCGAGTTAGCGGCCCTGCCGATTTACTCGCGCGAGCGGGTTTTCATGGGCTTTCGTGGTTTTGGCGTTGCCCGGATGGGCGATGTTACAACCGACCCTGAGGCCATCGGCAAGGTGCTGGCTCCCGAACCAGCCATGCCAGTTGATGCATTCAACGGCGAAAAACCTGCCATTGCCGTTACACCTGAAGCACAGGTCGAAACACCGCGCGACGAAGCCAGACCCGAATTGATCGAAGGAAATGTCATTCCCCTGAAGACCAATCGTCTTCCACGAGATGATGGCCGGTTGAATGATGCGGAGCGTAATGCTTTCAGGGAGATCGCAGAGCGCCTTCGTCGCGAAGTTCTTGTTGATAATCCAAAGGAATTGGACCCTATTCCTGCACCTGTTGTCGCGGATGTTGAAACGACATCAGGTCGGCCCGCCACGGGATTGACGAAATCGGAGCCAGTTACGCCGCCGGTTCCTGCTCGAGTTGTGCCGCCGGTTCCTGCTGCTGAAGTTGTTGGTCCGGGGTATGACGCATCGGCTGGTAAAGCTGCAACAGCAATTGCCCCGGAAAAGGATTTTGCCGAGAACATCCGGACAAAGGCGCGGCAGGGCGTGGATACCGCCATTCTGGCGGCGCTGCCCCTTCCCGTTCTGATCCATCGCCATGGCATTCTTCTTTATGCCAATAAGGCGTTGCTCGATGCTACGCTTTATGAATCGCATGAAGCCATCAATGCAGCCGGCGGGTTGAATGCGCTTTTTGCCGAGAACCCTGATCAGGCCGACGGCGAGGATACTGATGGTGTGAACCTGCGCCTCAGCAACGACACGACCAAGCGCGTGCAGGCTCATTTGCAGGCGGTGCGCTGGGACGAAGACGGCGAACGTGCCTTGATGCTCGCTCTTTCGCCGGAAGCACAGGCTCCAGTTGTGCAGACACAGGAACAGCGCTTTGACGACAGCGAGCGGCAGCTCCTGCAAACGCGGATCGATGAGCTTAACGCGATTCTTGATACGGCAACGGACGGAGTTATCCTGCTTGATTCCGCCGGTGCAATCCGCTCGGTCAATCATTCAGCGGCTGCGTTGTTTGGCTATGAGCCGGAAGAAGTGGAAGGCAAGGCATTTTCCCTGCTCTTCGCCATTGAAAGCCAGCGGGCCGCGATGGACTATGTCAGCAGTCTCTCGGACAATGGCGTTGCCAGTGTTCTCAATGATGGACGCGAAGTTATCGGCCGCGAGAGCAAGGGACGGTTTATTCCGCTGTTCATGACCATTGGCAAGCTTGATGCGTCAAAAGGCTTTTGTGTCGTGTTGCGCGACATCACGCATTGGAAGCAGGCCGAAGAAGAACTGGTCAGCGCCAAACGCGAGGCGGAGCGCACCTCTAGCCAGAAGAGCGAATTTCTCGCACGCATCAGCCACGAAATCCGCACACCACTCAACGCCATTATCGGCTTCTCGGAGTTGATGGCGGACGAGAAATTCGGCCCTATCGACAATGAGCGCTATCGCGATTATCTCAATGATATCAGCCGTTCCGGTAATCATGTGCTGTCGCTTGTCAACGATCTACTCGATATTTCGAAGATCGAAGCGGGTGCCGTTGAGTTCGACTTCCAGGCGGTATCGCTGAACGAGGCCCTGACCGAAGCCGTGGCAATTATGCAGCCACAGGCCAATCGCGAGCGGGTAATCATCCGTTCCAGCCTGACATCGCGTCTACCGGATATCGTCGCGGATCAGCGTTCAATCACGCAGATCGCCCTCAATCTTCTGTCCAATGCCATCCGCTTTACAGGACCGGGCGGGCAGGTGATCATTTCGACCAGCTACGAGCCGAGTGGCGATGTGCTCCTGCGCGTGCGCGATACGGGCATCGGCATGACACGGCAGGAAGTCGAGCAGGCATTGCGGCCTTACAAGCAGATCACCACGCCAAAGCATGCGCGCACGGATGGGACTGGTCTTGGCCTGCCGCTGACCAAGGCTATGGCTGAGGCAAACCGGGCGAGCTTCTCTATCGACTCGACGCCGGGACGCGGAACCATGGTCGAAATCAGCTTTCCGTCGACCCGCGTTCTCGCCGACTGAAATCGACCAGACAAATAATCTGATATATAAATCATCTGTTGGATTGATTTAGGCCGGATTGGCATTCTCCAGACAAAGGAGAAGCCAATCATGAAAACATTGATCCTCATATTTCACCCTGATTTCAAACAGTCACGCGCCAATCGCGCTCTGGCCGACGCAGCAATGCAGATCCCCGGCACGGAAGTGTTCGACGTTCAGGCCGCCTATCCGGACGGGAAGATCGACAGTGACGCAGAAGTCGAGCGCCTGCTTTCGGCTGACCGCATTGTCTATCAGTTTCCGATCCAGTGGTACGCTGCACCGCCGATCCTGCAGGCATGGCAAAATGCCGTACTGACCCGCATGTACTACATCAATTACGAGAATGAGGGCCGGTTGCTGGAGGGAACACCCCTGTTCATCGCGACGACGGCGGGCAATACACCAGCAGCCTACACGCCGCAGGGCGTCAATCTGATGCCTGTCAGTGCGCTGCTCAACCCCTTGCGCTCCATGGCCAACCGTTGTGGCCTTCCCCTCGCCGAACCGTTTGTCGTGTATGAGACCATGAAAGCGGATGACGAAACGCTGCGAAAAGCCGGGGCATCCTACGCGTCATGGCTGTCACGCGCATCAATACCCCACATGAATGTCGTTGAGCACGCCTAGCTCTGGCTGTATGACAAAGTTTGAGGCAATCACCGCTTGCCTCATTCAACCCTCAATGTGATGGCAAACGCTCTGCAACAAATTGGCGGCAAATAGTGCCTAGGCCTTGAATTGCAACGGATGATCGCTAAACCGTAGAAGGTGAAGCGTGAAACCTTTCCGGCGCGCACCCGGAAGCAGTGTAGACATCGGAAATATTCATGTCCTGGTACAGGCCGAGGAACATTCTCGCAACGATCATTCTATTGGCTCTCGTTGCCGCGGGTCTCCTTGCCGCCATACCTTACCTCGTCAGCACGGATGTTATTCGCGCCCGACTGATCCAGGAACTCAGCAACTGGACGGGCTATAGCGTCGAATCCCGCCAAACGCCGCAAATCTCTTTCTTTCCGGTCTTTTCCGCTTCGCTTGGCGACGTGACAATACGAAACCCATGGCAGAGTGGAGGCACGCCCTTCATGAAAGCTGAACGCATCGAGGTCGACCTGTCGCTGATCTCGGCGCTGATGGGACGCACCGAATTCACCGAGACAAAGCTTATCCGCCCGCGTTTTGTTATCGATGAACCGATCAAGAGTCTTTCGCAAATCGGCGAATCGCTGGCCAAAACCGATGGCCGCGTTGGCGATGTCATGCGCGAGGCCCGTGCCGCTATCGAAGCCAATCCAGCAAAACCTGATATGAGTAATGTATCGTCACAGCCTTTCGGCCGCATACGACTGGAAGATGCTGTGGTGACGTTCAAACGCCCGCTCAATGGTGCAGAAGAACAGATTTCCAGCATCAGCGGTGTTTTCGAATGGCCGCAAACATCTGGGGTTGCGAGTTTTCGCGGCAATGCCATCTGGCACGGTGAAGAGACTGAAATAGACAGTTCGGCAAGCAAGGCCCTGCTGCTTCTGGCCGGCGGCACGAGCCCGCTACAGGTCAACCTCACATCGACGCCTTTGACCCTTGCCTTTAACGGTTCAGCCAATATCTCGAAGAACCAGTTTTTTCAGGGCACCCTGTCTCTGACCTCGCCTTCCCTGCGCCGAACCCTGGAATGGTCGAAAACACCGTCAATTCCCGGCGCGCCCATCGGCAGCTTTGCGCTTGATGCGACGGTTTCAGGCTCAGCCAACCGTATGAAAATGGACGGACTGACCGCAACACTTAACGATAATCCGGCCAAGGGCGGTATTGAGATCGTCCTGAATGATGGGACGCCGAGCATTACCGGAACGCTGGCTTTCGAAACACTTGATCTTCGCTCCGTTCTTTCAGGCTTCATGCCGCTGCCGGATGGTTCGGCCAATTCGAATGCGGTTATCGACACCCGTTTTCTTAAACAGGCCAATGTTGATCTGCGTGTTTCCACCCAGAAGGCGACGGCGGGCTCGATCAACCTTACCAATGTTGCGGCAACGGCGCAGGTGCGCAACGGCCGGGCCATTTTTGATATTGGCGAGGCATCGGCGTTTAACGGTTCTGTCGCGGCGAGTTTTCAGCTGGCTGAAGAAGGTGACGGCGGCGCCACAGGCGAATTACGCCTCAATGGAACCGACGTGAACAGCGCATCCATCGCCCCATTGCTGGGTCTGGGCAACCGTTTTGAGCTTGGCAAAGGCACAATCTCCGTAGTTCTTAAAGGCCCGATCACCCGGTGGTCATCGGCAATGGAAAACGCCAAGGGGACGCTGAGCATGCGTTTTGGCACCGGGCAGATCAAAAGCCTCGATTTCAACAACCTGCTCAACAAGGCCAAAACCGACCGGTTTTTCAGCCTGAACGAGAAAACGGATGCATGGCTCGCATTTGACCGGATCGAGATCAAGGCCAATATCATGGATGGTGTGGCGGCGCTCGATACGGCGCAGGTCCAGATGAAATCAGGCGTATTGAACTTTGCCGGCATTGTCACGCTGATCGGTAAGAGTCTGGCTCTGACCGGAGACTACGCAATGCCGGTCGCCGCGCCTGCTCCAGCCCCAACACCAGCGCCCGCACCGGCGACGACAACCCCTGCCCCGGCAACAACGCCAGCACCTGCAGAAACTGCGCCTCAGGCTGCGGCGCCTGCGGACCAGAAGCCCGTGCAGACCTTCAACCACACGCGCTTCTTTATCGGCGGTTCATGGGACAACCCGTTCATTTCGCCGATTATTGCACCGGCGAATTGAAGCCGGATTTAATGACGGGCCGCTGCCTGCTCGTCGCGCGCCTTCTGCACCTCGCGGCGTTTATTGGCAAGCGACGCGATGACCACACCCACCGCAACAATGGCAATCAGGATGGTACAGGCGGCATTGATCTCCGGCGTTACCCCCAAGCGAACCTGTGAGTAAATGCGCATCGGCAAGGTGGTGGCACCCGGCCCGGAGGTGAAGCTAGAAATCACCAGATCATCAAGTGACAGGGTAAAGGCCAGCATCCAGCCTGAAACAACAGCTGGCAGGATCACCGGCAGCGTCACCTTGAAGAAGGTCGTAACAGGCGTTGCACCCAGATCCATCGCCGCTTCCTCAAGCGAACGGTCGAACGTCACGAGACGCGACTGCACCACCACTGCCACAAAACACATGGTGAAGGTGATATGGGCGAGCGTAACCGTCCAGATGCCGCGGTCAAAGCCGATAGCCACGAACAGCAGCAACAGCGACAGGCCGGTGATCACTTCGGGCATAACCAGCGGCGCATAGATCATCGCTGAAAACAGCATCCGGCCACGGAAGCGGGTGTAGCGTGTCAGCGCCAGTGCGCCGAGTGTTCCCAGAATTGTTGCAACTGTTGCCGAGATCAGGCCGACGCGGATGGTCACCCATGCTGCATCGATGAAGCTCTTATTGTTGAACAGGGACACGTACCATTTGGTCGAGAACCCCGCCCAGACAGTGACGAGGCGCGACTCGTTAAAGGAGAACACCACCAGCAGGACAATCGGCAAATACAGAAATGCAAAGCCAATAACCAATGAGACAATATTAAAGCGGGACCAAGTTGTGTTCATATCACTTCTCGCTTTCCTGGGCTTTGGCTTCCGACCGCTGGAACAGCACAATCGGCACAACAAGCAGCGCCAAGAGAACGACTGCAACCGCAGAAGATAATGGCCAGTCACGATTGGCGGAGAACTCGTTCCATAGCGTCTTGCCGATCATCAGCGTTTCAGAACCACCGAGCAGATCGGGAATAACAAACTCGCCGACAGCCGGAATGAAAACAAGGAAACATCCGGCGACGACGCCGGGCAGCGAGAGCGGAAAGGTGATTTTCCAGAAAGCCGTGATGGGCGGGCAACCAAGATCTTCAGCCGCTTCCACAAGGGAATAGTCCATCTTTTCCAGCGTCGAATAAATCGGCAAAACCAGAAATGGCAGATAGGAATAGACAATACCGATCAGTACGGCGGTATTCGTGTTCAGAATATTCAGCGGTGTATCGATGATATTGGCCCAAATCAGAAACTGGTTGAGCAGGCCCTCTGGTTTGAGAATACCGATCCACGCATAGACGCGGATAAGGAAACTTGTCCAGAATGGCAGAATGACCAGCATCAACAGGGTCGAGCGGACGGTGGCAGGCGCCCGCGCCATACCATAGGCAATAGGATAACCGACGAGTAGCGTGAGAAACGTCGAAATACCAGCAATGATCACGCTGGAAAGATAGGCTTTGACATAAAGCGGATCGCTTCCGAGGAACGTATAATTGTCCCAGGAGAACTGCGAGATGCTGTTGATGAGCCCTTGCCAGCCAGCCCAAATATCAATCGTTGGCGTATAGGGAGGGATCGCCATCGTCACCTGTGACAGCGAAATCTTGAAAACAATAATGAAGGGGATGAGGAAGAAGATCAGCATCCACAGATAGGGAACGCTGATAACCAGCCTGCTGACGACCGATGCTATCAATTTTTGCATGACATCGCCCCCTATGCTGTCAGCAGGATACCGGCATCGGTATCGAAATTGACCCAGACCATATCGTCATAACCAAGCGGATTTTCGACCGTGCGCACCGCGTTGAGGCTGGCCGCCTTGATGATGCGGCCGCTTTCAAGCCGCACATGGAAAACGGTCATGTCGCCAAAATAGGCAATATCATAGAGTTCGCCATGGGCGGCATTGATGCTGGTATCAGCGGGCTCTTTGCGGCTGAGGCGGATTTTTTCGGGCCGGATGGCAAAGCCGACTGTTTGCCCGGCAGAGCAATCACGCGTTGCGTCAGTGCGGATGGTTATCTTGTCGGCAGGCACGTTGATATCGACCTTGCCGGGAACTGTGGTCGAAACCGTGCCTTCAAACATATTCACATTACCGATGAAGTCGGCAACAAATTTCGAATTCGGAGCTTCGTAGACTTCCGCCGGTGTTGCCACCTGCTTGACCTTGCCTTTGTCCATAACGGCGATACGGTCAGCCATGGTCATGGCCTCTTCCTGATCGTGTGTCACGACCACGAAGGTAAGGCCAAGCTTCATCTGCAGGTCCATCAACTCAAACTGCGTTTCTTCGCGCAGCTTCTTGTCGAGCGCGCCAAGAGGCTCATCCAGCAGCAGAACTTTTGGCCGTTTGGCAACACAGCGGGCAAGCGCCACGCGTTGACGCTGACCGCCGGAAAGCTGATGCGGTTTGCGCTTGGCGAACTGCTCCAGTTTCACCAGCTTCAGCATTTCGGCGACACGCGCCTCGATCTCATTCTTCGGCATGCCGTCCTGTTTGAGACCAAAAGCGATATTGCCCTCAACCGTCATGTGCGGGAACAGGGCATAGGACTGGAACATCATATTGACGGGCCGCTTATAGGGCGGGATGCCGCGCAAATCCTGTCCGTCAAGCAGGATGCGACCGGAGGTTGGCTCTTCAAACCCGGCAAGCATACGCAACAGCGTGGACTTACCACAGCCCGAAGCGCCCAGAAGGGCAAAGAATTCCCTGTTGTAGATCGTCAGGGACAAATCATCGACAGCGGTGAAGTCGCCGAACTTCTTGGTTACATTTTCGAAGGAAATATAGGGTTTTGCTTCAGGATCGTTCCAAGGTGCGAATTTACGGCGAAAGCTTCCCAGTGATTTCATGATTTGCCCCGGCAGTTTCTTTGGTCTTGATGTTAAAAACCCCGGCATTTTCTGCCGGGGTTTCTCGAAATTTACTGGCCCGTTACAACTTTGGTCCAGAGCCGCGTTACTGTCCGCTGCGTTTTTGTATCGTAAGGCGTCACGGTGAAGAGCTTCTTCAGCGTGGCTTCATCCGGATAAACCGCTGGGTTTTCCAGAATGGATTTGTCGATGAATTCCTGCGAAGCCTTGTTGCCGTTGGCATAGGAAACGACGTTTGAAGCTTTGGCAGCCACTTCCGGGCGCAGGATGTAGTTGATGAATTCGTGTGCTTCAGCCACATGCGGCGCATCGGCAGGAATAGCCATCACGTCAAACCACATCTGCGCGCCCTGCGACGGGATCGCATAGTCGACCTTCACACCGGCATTGGCTTTTTCTGCACGATCCTTGGCCTGCAGAATGTCACCTGAATAACCGAGCGCGAGGCAGATATCGCCTGCGGCCAGCGCATTGATATATTCGGACGAATGGAACTTGCGGATAGATGGGCGAACCGCCGTCAACAGATCAGCGCCCTTGGCGAGTTCATCAGGATTCTTGCTGTCCGGATCAAGACCAAGATAAGCGAGCGTTGATGGCAACACGTCCGATGCGGAATCAAGAACATGAATACCGCAATCCTTGAACTTGGCGGCCATTTCCGGCTTGAACAGGATGTCCCAGTTCGGACGTTCGTCCGTACCGAGAATTTCCTTCATCTTGTCGACATTATAGCCAAGGCCGGTGGTTCCCCACATATAGTCGACTGCGTACTGATTGCCCGGATCGTATTTCTCAATGCGCTGGTTGATCAGGTCCCATGTGTTTTTCAGGTTCGGCAGCTTCGACTTGTCGAGTTTCTGGAAAACGCCGGCAGCAATCTGGCGCTGGAGGAAAGATGCCGTCGGGACAACAACGTCATACCCCGTACCGCCAGCCAACAGCTTTGTTTCGAGGATTTCATTGGAGTCGAAGGTATCATAGACAACCTTGATGCCGGTTTCCTTGGTGAAATCAGCAAGGATAGTGTCATCAATATAATCGGACCAATTATACACGTTGACGACGCGTTCCTGTGCGCCTGCCGCCGTGGCAAGCCCAAGGGCAAAAGTGGCCGTTAAAAGAATGGATTTGATACCCATAAATGCCTCCATGCTACTGACACCTGATCTTTCAGCCGTGTCAGGGGTTCCCAAGTTTATCCTACCTTTTTAGATTGCGATCACTTCGTCAACTGGGTTGCAGCAACTCCTTTGCTGAAAGTTGCAGATGAACGAAATTTTGAATGCAGCATTTTGGCGCACGGGGCCGTCAGGCAGCCCGGTTTCTCGCTGAAACGGAACGCTGGCGACGATATTCCCAGCCAAGATGGAAAAGCAGTGCGGTCAGAATAATGCCGCCACCAATGATGGTGCGCTGGGCTGGCACTTCATTGTGCAAAAGCCAGACCCAGACGGGCCCAAGCACTGGTTCGAGTGTGCCGATCAGTGCAGCCAGCGCCGACGGAATGAGGCGTGCTCCGCTGACAAAAAGCGCGAGGCCAAGACCGAGGTTGACCGCACCAAGGGCAATCAGGTAGCCAAAATCACCCATACTTACCGAAAATGATCCCGCCATAAGGGATGCCGCGCAGGCCGCCATGACAGTCCCGAGAAAAACAGCTGGTGTCATGCGCAGATGGGCCTTGCGCCGTGTGATAACTGTGGCCGAGGCGAAGGATATGGCAATCAGCAATGCGAGAAGATCACCAATGGGTGAAACCTCGCCATCAAGCGAATCGGAAACCATGATGGCGACACCGGCAATCACAACTGCAATCGCACCCCAGGTTGCAAAGCTTACCCGCTCGCGGAACAAGACCCAGGAAATCAGCGCCGCGAGAAGCGGCACTGCCGCTTGAAGCAAAAGAACATTGGCAACTGTTGTATAGGACAGAGCGACAATGAAGCAGGAGGAGGCAATGGCAAAACAGATGCCGACGCCTATTCCCGCCAGTCCCATATTCCGAAACAGAACCAGCGTACCACGCGGACCATCGCGCACCAGCATGAAGCAGAGAAGGAAAAGCGCGGCAAACACGGAACGCCAGAAAACAACGGCCCAATTATCGGTGGTTTCAAGGAACCGCGTGAGAGCGCCGCCGGTGCTCCAGGCTATTGCCGAGCCCGCAACAAGCAGACAGCCAATCATGGCATCCGACGCGCTTTTGGCGGGATCAGGTGCGGCGACAGGCGGCAGCGGAACGAACGAAACACTCATGAGCGCAGAATGCCAAATTTCAAGCCCGTGTTGAGCTTGGGAAACGACTGGAGATTGTCGCTTTTTGCATTGTCTTCGCCAGCAAATCCAGTGGTATCACTGAAAATCGAAGGCACTGAGACCCGTCACCATTTCGTCCAGCCCGAGCGGGCGGGTAACTGGCGGCTCGGCGCGCGACAGACAGGCCGAGCGTTCACACAGGCGGCAGGCAGGACCGACCGGCGTTGCGCCGATGCCCTTCCCACCAAGGGCCGCCCCATAAACAGTTTCATCGGCAAAGCCGATATCGCAGCCAAGCAGGATCGCCGTGCGGCGCGGCCGCTCATTGAAACCGCCTTGCGGACCTTCCAGAGTGCGGGCGATGGTCATGAATTCGGCGCCACCGGGCATTTCAATGGCTTCTACAAGAATCTGCCCCGGCTGGGCAAAGGCGGCATGCACCGCCAGTTTGGGGCATTCGCCGCCAAAGCGCGATTGCGGATAGCTCTGTGCCCCTGCCTGGCGAAAACGATTGCCCGCATGGTCAACTTCAAGCATGAAAAACGGAATTCCGGCGGCCCCTTGCCTTTGCAGCGTTGTCAGCCGATTGGCCGCCTGTTCAAAGGAAACATTAAAGCGTGAGCGCAGCACATCGACATCATAGCGGGCACGCAGGGCAGCAGTCTGAAACGCCTGATACGGCATCATCAAGGCTTGCGCCGCATAACGGGCAAGTTCGAACCGCGCGATACGGCGCGCTTCATCGGAGGATAGTTTCAGCTCCTGAATCTCCGCGGCGATCACCACCTGCATGCGAATGAGCACGGCCTCGATGGCCAATTCACGCAATTGATCGAATGGCGACAGGCGCTCCGAGATGAAAAGGCGCTGCGAATGCCGGTCATAACGCCGCCGCCAATTGGGCATGGTCGCGACAGGTAAAACGCGGACGGTGATCCCGTGCTCGCTCTTCAGCCATGCTTTCAAGGCACCGGCCAGATCGTCGCCGGGCTTGATCAGATGAAGAAAACTATCCACCTCGCCTTCAATCCGGGCAAAATGGTTGGGTTTGCGTTCAAGCACTTCGCGGACTTCACTCAGCGGCAAACGTGTGGCCGATAAGGAAGGCGCATGCCCCTCTTTTGCCAACATGCCTGAAAGGTCAGACAGGCGCTCCAATGATTCCCGATAGGCGCGGTAAAGTTTGACGATGCCCGCCGCCGCATTGGGCGCGGCATCACCAATCTCGATCAATTCCTGATCGCCGGGCAATTCACCATTGAGCAGGGGATCAGAGAAGACCTCTTTCAGCGCAGCCATGGACGAGCCGGTTTCAACCTGCAGCGTATCAAGCTCAATCTTGTATGTGGATGACAATTTCAGAAGCAGTTGAACAGTCAGCGGGCGCTGATTGCGCTCGATCAAATTGAGGTAGGACGGAGAAATACCCAGAGCTTCGGCCATGGCCGTCTGCGTCAGCCCCTGCTCGTTGCGAATGCGCCGGATGCGTGGACCGGCAAATATCTTTCCCTCGGCCATATCAGCCCCTTATGTCAGCAATATTGACAAGATTTACACAATCGTACCGTGATAATCACTATTACAAAGTTTACAAATTTACAAACCATATTTGTCAAAGCCGCGACATGCTAACTCGATAAATCCACATAATATGGCGATATTTATTGGAATTACTGCGCTGCAATGTAAATTCAGTCACATGAACGCAGCCATCGAAACTCCCATTTGGACTGTCTGCGATCGCCTCAACAGAGCTTGGAGAAAGATAATGACTGATTTTTACAACCTGGTACCAAATGCCCCTGGAGGTCGTTTCGATGGTATTGAACGTCCCTATACGCCTGACGATGTCAAAAAGCTGCGCGGTTCCGTTCAGATCAAATATACTCTTGCTGAAAACGGAGCCAACCGCCTCTGGCAGCTCATCCATGAAGACGATTTCGTCAACGCCCTTGGCGCGCTCTCGGGCAATCAGGCGATGCAGATGGTGCGTGCGGGCCTCAAGGCGATTTACCTCTCCGGCTGGCAGGTTGCTGCGGATGCAAACACCGCTTCCTCCATGTATCCTGACCAGTCGCTGTACCCTGCAAACGCTGCTCCAGAACTGGCAAAGCGCATAAACAAGACGTTGCAGCGCGCCGACCAGATTGAAACAGCAGAAGGCAAAGGCCTGTCGGTTGACACATGGTTCGCGCCGATCGTTGCGGATGCGGAAGCCGGTTTTGGTGGCCCGCTCAACGCTTTCGAGATCATGAAGGCTTTCATCGAGGCCGGTGCTGCGGGTGTGCATTATGAAGATCAGCTGGCATCGGAAAAGAAGTGCGGCCATCTCGGCGGCAAGGTTCTGATCCCGACCGCTGCGCACATTCGCAACCTGAACGCGGCGCGTCTTGCTGCCGACGTCATGGGGACACCGACGCTGGTTATCGCCCGCACAGATGCGGAAGCTGCGAAGCTTCTGACCTCGGATATTGACGAGCGCGACCGGCCTTTTGTTGACTATGATGCCGGACGGACCACAGAGGGCTTCTATCAGGTCAAGAACGGTCTCGAATCCTGTATCGCCCGGGCAATCGCTTACGCACCGCATGCGGATATGATCTGGTGCGAAACGTCAAAGCCCGATCTGGAACAGGCCAAGCGCTTTGCCGAAGGCGTGCGCAAGGAACATCCAAACAAGCTGCTTGCCTATAACTGCTCGCCTTCGTTCAATTGGAAGAAGCATCTGGACGAAGCGACGATTGCCAAGTTCCAGCGCGAACTGGGAGCGATGGGCTACAAATTCCAGTTCATTACGCTGGCTGGTTTCCATCAGCTCAACTTCGGCATGTTCGAGCTGGCTCGCGGATATAAGGACCGTCAGATGTCCGCCTATTCCGAGTTGCAGGAAGCGGAATTTGCAGCGGAGGTAAATGGCTACACCGCGACCAAGCACCAGCGCGAAGTTGGCACGGGTTATTTCGATGCGGTTTCGCTGGCTATCACCGGCGGACAGTCTTCGACAACGGCCATGGGTGAATCGACCGAGACGGCACAGTTCCGTCCAGCTGCCGAGTAACAGGCAACCAATCCGGACCGTCGGCGAGGCCCTTACATGCCGCCGGTCCACTCAGGACAATCATCTCGATTGTCCCACTGCAACGCCAGAAACAAGGAGCATGATCATGGCACCGCAGACACGCGTGAAGGAACGGGCCGAGGAGCAATCATCGGCCATGAATGCAGACCAGCAGGCTGTCATTCGCATGGTCGCGAATGATCTGCATCGCCTCAACCAATCCGTCATGAAGGCGGTTGACGCCGGCGTGTCCGTGGAGCTGGTTCGCTCTGCCCGCCACCATGGCGGCGACGGCAACTGGGGCGACCTTCTGATCCCGGTTGTTGTGACCCGGCAATAAGCTCACCGTGGCCTTCTCTGGTTTCGGTCTGGAACCAGCACGGCGCGCTGAACCGTCCGCGAGCAATTGCGGACGGTTTTGGTTTTCGCAAACGGGTTAGACGAAAGTCTGGATTGATTGATACTTGGTGATCTGCAACTCTGCACTGGAGTCTGAGAAACAATGATACCTCTCAAAACAACTGCTTTCGATCTGGCACGCTATCTCGGCAGTCTGGCGTCACAAGCTGAACTATTGAAAGATACGTTTGAAACGGGTGACGCGAGCTATATAGCGGACGCTCGCGGTGTAGTTGTTAGGGCTAGAGATATGGCCCAAAGCGCAAGAAAAACCCGTACACTCGCAACGCTTTCCACAAAATCCTGAGCCCCCACCTCTCCGTCATCCTCGGGCTTGACCCGAGGATGACGGAGAGGTGGGGGCTCTGATGACGGAGGGGAAGATTTTGGCCGCGCAACACCCAAACCTCTCACTCACAATTTTCTTTTGCCCACCCTCCCATAGCGCGCAATTTTCATCTATCATCCTAAAAGTGCAATAAATTCTGGTGATTGATGCCTTCTGAAACCCCTGAAAAGAAACCCGCAAAGACTTCAACGCGGCGGCGCACGCCTGCTTATGTCAAATCCACGCGGGGCGTGAAAAACTGGCGAGAAGCTTCCGAATGGCTGGCCTGGCGGGATATCGAAGACATTGAATGCATCACACCCGATCAGGCCGGTGTTGCGCGCGGCAAGATGATGCCGTCGAAGAAATTCACCTCCAACACATCATTGGCGCTGCCTTCGGCCGTGTTCATGGCAACGATATCCGGTGACTATCCTGAAGACGGTCATGGCTTCTCCTATCCGGAAGATGATGGCGATCTGAAACTGATGCCGGATCTTTCCACCCTGTCCGTTGTGCCTTGGGAAAGTGATCCGACCGCGCAGGTCATTTGCGATCTCGTGAACAAGGACGGGGAAGCCGTAGAATTTACACCGCGCAACGTTCTGAAGCGCGTCGTGGCGGCCTATAACAAGAAGGGCCTCAAGCCTGTTGTCGCGCCGGAAATTGAATTCTATCTCGTCAAGAAAAACCCCGATCCTGATTATCCGCTGACACCGCCGGTTGGCCGGTCGGGCCGCGCTATTGGTGGCGGTCAGGGCTATTCCATCGCGGGCGTCAATGAATTTGACGAGCTGATCGATGATATCTACCACTTCTCCGAAGGTCAGGGCCTTGAAATCGATACGCTGATCCACGAAGAGGGTGCCGCGCAGCTCGAAATCAACCTGCGTCATGGCGATCCGGTGGAACTGGCCGATCAGGTTTTCCTGTTCAAGCGAACGATCCGCGAAGCGGCGCTAAAACACGATATGTACGCCACCTTCATGGCCAAGCCCATTCAGGGTCAGCCGGGATCGGCCATGCATATTCATCAGTCGATTGTTGACAAGAAGACCGGACGCAATGTGTTTTCCAACCCTGACGGTACGGAGAGCGAAGCATTCAGGCATTTCATCGGCGGTATGCAGAAGCACGTCCCGGCTTCACTGGTGATGTTTGCGCCCTACGTGAACTCCTATCGCCGATTGACGCCCGCAGCCTCGGCGCCTGTTAACGTAAAGTGGGGTTATGATAATCGCACAACGGCATTCCGTGTTCCACGTTCAGACCCGGCGGCTCGGCGCGTGGAAAACCGCATTCCTTCATCAGATGCCAATCCCTATCTGGCGTTGGCGGCGTCCCTTGCCTGCGGGCTGCTCGGTATGAACAACAAGATCGAGCCTGATGCTCCAGCTTCCACGACGGTCAATGACAATCTCATTGAATTGCCGCGCGGGCTGATCGAGGCGACCATATTGTTCGAGCACGACAAGGACCTGACTGCCATGCTGGGGCAATCCTTCGCGATTACCTATGCGGCCATCAAGCGCGCTGAGTTCGAGACGTTCATGGAGGTTATCAGCCCCTGGGAGCGCGAATATCTGCTGCTGAATGTTTGAGATTTCGGTTATCTCCCCCCTTGTGGGGGAGAAAGCGATTTCAGCACTTAGCGAGCGAGCATAGCGAAGCACAGCTCAAGTGCTAGAAATCGCAAGAGAGGGGATTTGAAATCAGAGCTATCCCCCTCACTTGGATTTTCTAAAGTTTTAGCAAAGGGCTAAATCCAAGAAAATCCTTTCTCTCCTACAAGGGGAGAGATAAGCGGCGCCTGTATTTCCAGATTGGATTGCAAGATAACATGGCATATCAATCCCCCATCTCTCCCGGCATCTCCTGGTATGAATCAACCATTGATGATCGCACCGAATATCCGGCATTGGATGGCTCGCGAACCGCCGATGTCGTCATTGTCGGCGGCGGCTTTACCGGGCTTTCGGCGGCTGTCCATCTCGCCTCGGCGGGTGTTGATGTGGTTTTGCTGGAGGCCTATCGCTTTGGCGACGGTGCTTCCGGTCGCAATGGCGGTCAGCTTGGCACGGGTCAACGCAGTTGGGCGGAGGAATTGGAAGGCCAATATGGCTTCACCCGCGCCAAGGCACTTTTCGATCTTGCCGAGGAAGCCAAGGCGCACCTTTTGCAATTCGCCGAGACACACAAGATCGATATCGAATTCGTGCCCGGACAAATGTCCGTGGTACATAAAAAGCGTTATCTGAAAGATTATCAGGCCCACGCGGAGCTGATGACCACGCGTTTCGGTTATCCGCATATTCACTACATGGATGCCACGGAAACGGCGGAACGGCTTGGCTCGACACGCTATCTAGGCGGTGTTTACGACGCAGGCACCGGTCATATCCAACCCATGAAGCTTGTTGTCGGCACCGCAAAGGCTGCGGCCAAGGCCGGGGCCCATCTTTATGAAAACACCAAGGTGACAGGCATTCGCTCTGAAAATGGCCGCGTCACTGTTGCAACGGCCAAAGGCAGTGTCACCGCTGCAAAGTGCCTGATCGCGGTCAACGCCTATGGTGGCAATCTTGAACCGGTCAGCGCCTCCCACGTAATGCCGATCCGGTCCTTCATTGGCGCAACAGTGCCATTGGGCAGTGACAGTCCTGTTTTGCCCGGCGGCGAGAGTGTTGACGACTCCCGCTTTGTCGTGCGCTATTTCCGCCGCTCGAAGGATGGCCGGCTGCTGTTTGGCGGACGCGAAGCCTATACGGCTGACAACCCGCTCGATATCAGCACACATATCCGCCGACAGATCGCCGAGATTTATCCGGCACTCGCGAACGTGGAAATCACCCAAGCCTGGGGCGGATCAGTCGGCATTACCCTGCCACGCCAGCCCTTTGTGCGTGAGGTCATGCCCAATGTCATTTCGGCGGGCGGCTATTCCGGCCATGGCGTGATGCTGTCGAACTATGTCGGAAAGCTTTACGCGGAAACGGTTGCGGGCAATCGCGACCGCCTGAAATTGCTGGAAGAGCTGAAAATACCCTCATTCCCCGGCGGACGTACATTCCGCGCGCCGCTGCTGTTTCTGGCATTGAGCTGGTATGCGCTGATGGATCGGATTTAATTGCCCGTATAAACAGGGGTTCGCCGCTCAATCCATGCATCCAGCCCTTCGCGCGTATCCCGCGACGAAGCAATGCGGGCAAATTGTTCGCTTTCCATCTGCAGCCCCTCAGCAATTGTCACATTCAATCCGCGTGTGACGGCCGTGATGATCCCCGCGGCTGTTACCGAAGAATGGCGCAGAATCCGGTTGGCCAATTCAACTGCTGCAGGTAGCAGTTCGTCATGCGGTACGACCTTGTTAATCAGCCCCAGTTCCAAAGCTCTTATGGGCGAGAACGTGTCACCGGTAAGCAGAAGTTCCAGCGCCCGTTTGCGCCCTGCAAGGCGTGGCAACCGCTGAGTACCACCAAATGTTGGCGGGATACCGATATTTATCTCCGGCTTAGCAAAAACAGCCCTTTCGCTGGCGATGGCCAGATGCACCGCTTCGGTGATTTCGCAGCCACCACCAAAGGCTATACCATTGACCGCAGCGATAATCGGCTTGCGAAACGCCTCCATCCGCGCGGTCATAACCTGCCCGCGTCGTACGAACGCTTTGACGGCAATTTCTGTTCCCTCGCTGATGCTGCCAGAGAATTCGTGGATATCACCCCCGGCGGAAAACGCCCGGTCGCCAGCACCTGTGATTATGACGACGCGGATTTCAGGATCATCTTCAAGGTGGTCAAGAAACTGCAGCAGCAGATCATTGGTCGCATAGTTGAGGGCGTTGAGTTTTTCCGGCCGGTTCAGCGTCAGGAAAGCGATATTGCCCTTCATTTCAAACAGTACGGGATCAGACATGGGTTAACCTTTCATAATTGAGGCCTCACCCGAAAACTTAGAACGGTACCCGGATTGTGTATATTCACTGGTTGGTATACTTTTCTTACATGGCAAAGACATCAGACCCAACCCGCGAGCGTATCCTTGATGCGGCGAACCGCCTGTTTTATGCGGAAGGTATTCGTGCTGTGAGTGTCGATGCCATTGCTGAAACCGCTCAATTGACGAAGCGGACACTGTATTACCACTTCAAAAGCAAGGACGATCTGATCGCAGCCTATCTGGAGGCACGCGATCAACCAAACCTTGCGCTCTTTGCCAAATGGTTCAACGAAGCGGGCGGAACAATCGCTGACAAAGTGGAAGCAATCTTCATTCAACTGGCCAAAGCCGCGCGGCACAGGAAATGGAAAGGCTGTGGTTTTCTGCGAACGGCTGCCGAACTGGCAAACATGCCTGGACATCCGGCTATCAAGATTGGCTCGGCGCACAAGAAGAAATTCGAGGCATGGCTGGCCGGGATGCTGGATATTGCCGGGTCAAACGAGCCATCACTCCTTGCCCGTCAAATTGTTCTTTTGATGGACGGAGCCTTTTCCGTGATGCTCGTTCACCGCGACGCCAGTTATGTCGAGGCGGCAGGTGCCGCCGCCAAGGCGCTCGTCAATGCTCGTTGCACCAGCATCAATAATGATAGTGCGCAAGCTTCAGGTTCAATGGCCCGTTCAATCAGTTCAGGCTCACGATAGCGCTCATCTGTAACCAGCAAATAGCCGACAACGAACCCTTGTTGTTTAAGTTCTGTTTCAACCTTCTTCTGATGATCAATCAGAATGTTCCTGTTGTCATTGGCAAGTAACGTTGAATCATCAACGGGTGCACCATCAGAAACAATGCATATAATGCGATTTTTCCAACGTATTGCATCCAAACGGGACGCAGCCCATTCCAATGCTTCGCCATCAATATTCTCATGAAGCAGATCCGAACGAAGCGCATGACGAACATGCCAAGGAAATCCGTTGATGGAATCCGCGCTGGAATAAATAATATGCCTCAGATCACACAAGCGGCCCGGATTTCTGGGTTTACCAGCCTTGACCCAGGAACGCCGGGATTTCCCACCCTTCCAGCTGGTCGTCGTGAAGCCAAGTATTTCTGATTTGATATTTAGTTGAGTCAGCGCGCCCGTGGCGGCTTCAACGGCAAGAAGGGCGGACAACATCCTCAGACCACGCATTGAACCAGAATGGTCAATGAGAAACGAAACAACCGTTTGCGATCTCTGCTCGCCGCTGAGCTCTTTATGTAGGTGAGCAACCAGACGACCAGCCGCTGCACCGATGGTTATGCGCTCGCCTTGAAATTCATTGTCAAAACGTCTGGCAGCATCTTCAAAACTTGTCACTTCACCCGGAAGTGAATTTCCCAGCACAGCGGGAATCTTATCAGCGTCGATGATCTCATCAAATACTGTTGTGAACGGCAAATATATACCGGAATCCGGCTTTACGCTTGGAACTGGCCGAGATGGCGTCGGAGCCGTGAACCATTTCGCCCATTTGCCAACCATGCCCGCCCCGCTTTCAAGTTGACCCAGCCGTTAAAGCCTCTTCAAAATAACACTGCCGACGGAATAACCTGCGCCAAAGGAGCAGATAACACCAAGACTGCCCGGTGCGAGATCGTCGGAATACTTTGAAAATGCGATGATAGAGCCAGCAGAGGATGTATTGGCATAGTCCTGCAGAATGTTCGGCTGTTCACCAGCGTCGGGCTCGCGGCCCAATACTTTTGATCCGATCAGGTCATTCATGCCCTTGTTGGCCTGATGCAGCCAAAGCCTTGAAACATGCGCGGGTGCAATGTTCTCGTCGGCGAGGTGGGTGAGAATAAGGTCAGACACAATCGGCACGACCTGCTTGAACACCTTGCGGCCTTCCTGACGGAACAGCATGTCACGGCGGTCGGTCATATGGCCTTCGCGGGTGCGGCGCAGAAAGCCGTTATTATTGCGGATATTGTTGGAAAACTGGGTGAGGCAGCGGGTCGAGATGATCTCAAAACGATCAGATGCCGTTGCAAGATCGTCACGCTCCAGAAGCACGGCGGTGCAAACATCACCGAAAATAAAATGGCAGTCGCGGTCACGCCATTCGAGGTGGGCCGAACAAATCTCCGGATTGACCATCAGGATTGCCCGGGCAGAACCCGAACGGATCATATCGGCAGCCGCCTGAATGCCGAATGTCGCCGATGAACAGGCGACGTTCATGTCAAAGCCAAAACCCTGAATACCCAGCGCTTCCTGTACTTCGATGGCGATAGCGGGATAGGCACGCTCGTGATTGGATGCTGCGCAGATCACTGCATCCACATCAGCCGCAGTGCGGCCTGCCTTGGCCAAAGCATCGGTTGCCGCCTTCACTGCCATCTCGGCCATGACAGATATTTCGTCGTCACTCCGCTCAGGCAAAACAGGATGCATAATCTCAGGATCGAGAATACCTGATTTGTTGAGCACATAGCGGCGTTCGATACCCGATGCGCGGAAAATGAAATCTTCAGCGGACATTGTCAGCGGCGCACGCGTGCCCGCCGCAATCTCATCGGCATGGATTTCATTCTGCCTGGTGGCATAGGTATTGAATGCCTCAACGAGCTCGGCATTGCTGATGGAGAGTTCCGGTGTAAACACACCGGTACCGCTTATGACGACCTTATGCATGGCGTTTCCATAGTTTTTATCTGTCTCAAGCGTTAGACGCTCAATTGTTCCCGCGCAAGCTATCTTGCGCTGTCATCAAGAGTTCACGGGCGAGTCTTAGCTTTCCCCGGTGTTTGAATTCAATACTGGGGATTTTCTGATGACGGTAAGCAATGCGACTGACGCACGTCTGGTGAAAGACGAACACCCGCTCGACAAGCCAAACAATTTGGGGAACTGGCCGAATTATGCTGTGGTTGCCATCCTGATCGGCGGCCTTTTTTATGTAGGATATTCTCTTACCCAGGATCTGACCAGTTCGGTTGCCGTACCGTGGATTCTTCTCGGTCTTGCACTCGTCACCGCACTCGGCTTTGAATTCGTCAATGGTTTCCACGACACGGCCAATGCCGTTGCGACGGTGATCTATACCAATTCCCTGCCCGCCGAGATCGCCGTGATCTGGTCCGGCATTTTCAATTTCCTCGGGGTCATGACCGCAAGCGGCGCTGTCGCCTTTGGCATCATCTCCCTGTTGCCAGTGGAATTGATCATGCAGGTGGGCTCCAGCGCCGGTCTTGCCATGGTGTTTTCGCTGCTCACCGCAGCCATCCTATGGAACCTTGGCACCTGGTATCTCGGCCTGCCCGCTTCCAGTTCGCATACATTGATCGGTTCGATTGTCGGTGTCGGTCTGGCAAACCAGTTTCTGGCACCATCCGGCACTGCTACCAGCGGCGTTGACTGGTCCAAGGCGACTGAGGTCGGCATGTCCCTGTTGATTTCGCCGCTTGTCGGCTTTGGCATGGCGGCACTGCTGCTCATCGTCATGAAAGTGCTTGTGAAGAACAAAGCGCTCTATGAAGCGCCGAAGGGCCAGACACCTCCGCCTTTGTGGATTCGCGGTCTGCTGATTTTCACCTGCACCGGCGTTAGTTTTGCCCATGGTTCCAATGACGGTCAGAAGGGCATGGGTCTGATCATGCTGATCCTGATCGGTGTCGTGCCCACTTCCTTTGCGCTGAACCGCACCCCTGATATCAACTATCTCGAAGCCTACAAATCTGCCGCAACTGCCGCAGCAACCACACTGCGCACCTATGAAAAACCCGGCATCACCGTGACCGATGCCAATGCAGTGGTCAGCAATGCGGTGCGCAGCAAGACATGGAGCGATGAGACCACTGTCGCACTGCGCCAGTTCATCGAAAAGACCAATACAAGCATTTCGCCTTATGGTTCCGCGTCCTCAGTACCGGTTGGCATGGTCAGCAATACCCGTAACGACATGTACCTGACCGGTGAAGCGCTGAAACTGATCGACAAGGCCAAGCTGTTGCCAATGCAGCCTGCCGATATTGCTACCATCAAGACTTATCATCAGGCCATCGACAACGCGACGAAGTTCATCCCGACATGGGTGAAGGTTGCCGTCGCTCTGGCCCTCGGCCTTGGTACAATGGTCGGCTGGCGGCGTATCGTTGTGACCGTCGGTGAAAAGATCGGCAAGACGCACCTCACCTACGGGCAAGGCGCGTCGGCTGAACTGGTTGCCATGGGAACGATCTTCACTGCCGATACGCTGGGTCTGCCCGTCAGCACAACCCACATCCTCTCATCGGGTGTCGCCGGATCGATGGTTGCCAATGGTTCGGGCTTGCAGATGTCGACAGTCCGTAATCTGCTGATGGCCTGGGTGCTGACGCTCCCAGTCTCCATCGCGCTGTCATTCACGTTGTTCCTGATCCTGCGCCATATTATCTAGGCGCACGAAATAAAAATGGCCGGCATTTGCCGGCCATTTTGTTTTATTCCTTTGGCGCGTCGGCACCTTCCGTAACGTCAGCCCAGGCCACAAAATCGCGCTGGAGTTCAACAATCTTATTACGCGCTCCAGCCAGCGCCGCCTTGCCGAGCAACAGCCGCAAAGGCGGCTTTTTCGCTTCGACCGCCTGAATGATAGCTTTTACAGCGCGTACTGGATCGCCCGGCTGATTACCGCTGGAATTTCTGATCTGCTCTGCCCGCTGATCGGATGTCTCACGATAATCTTCGATGGTTCTCGGTGCTTCATTGGCCGAACGTCCGGCCCAATCCGTACGAAAGCCACTGGGTTCGACGATCAGAACCTTGATGCCAAGGTGAGCGGCTTCCTTCGACAGGGATTCCGAAATCGCTTCGACACTGAATTTGGTTGCGTTGTAGAAACTGACGGCAGGGTTGGCCACAAGTCCGCCGATCGACGAAATATTGACGACCATGCCAGAGCGTTGCTTGCGCATGACCGGCAGGACCGCGCGGGTCATGTTAACCAGACCCCAGACATTGATTTCGAACATTTTGCGGACTTCATCGATGTCGCTTTCTTCAAGCGAACCGAAATAGCCGATACCGGCATTGTTGACGAGCACATCAATGCGGCCAAACCGGGCTTCTGCCGCCTTGACCGCAGCCGCAATATCCTCGGTCTTGGTCACATCAAGCTTGAGAACAAGGGCATTCTCCTCATTGCCCTTGGCAAGATCTTCAATCTGCGCCGTGTTGCGCGCAGTGATAACAGTGGGATAGCCAAGTTCAAGCGTATGGCGCGCAAGCTCGCGACCAAAACCGGTTGAACAGCCAGTGATGAACCAGACGGGTTTCGATGTCATGACAGTGTCCTTGAAAGATGGGTTGCACCGTTGATCGGCGTGCGATCAACCAAAAGCAGCCATTGCGTGAATTGGACGACATTTTTGATGTAGGCCAATATGGGCTCGTTTCAAGACAAAAGCGTGTGATTTAATGGGAGTTGTGACCCTTAAATAGGTTGCTGTGGTGTGGTGCGTGGTTTGTGGTGCGTGGTTCGACAAGCTCACCACAAACCACGCAACAGGCACACTACAACGGTGATATCTGAACTTAAATACAGCGACCGCCATCCACCTCAAGCGCCACACCGGTGATGAACCCGGCTTCGTCGGACGCCAGCCAAAGCGCGGCATTGGCAATATCAAGCGGTGTGGAGAGGCGACCGAGTGGGATCGAAGCCTTGAACTGCGCGCGCTTTTCCGGCGTATCTTCGCCCATGAACAGGCTGAGCATCCCTGTTTCTCCCGCGACCGGGCAGAGGCAGTTGACACGGATATTCTTGGGCGCAAGTTCAACGGCCATGGATTTGGTTGCTGTGATCGCCCACCCCTTGGATGCGTTGTACCAGGTCAATCCGGGACGCGGGCGCAGACCCGCCGTGGAAGCAGTGGTGATGATGGAACCGCCGCCCTGCATTTCCATGATCGGCACGACAGCAAGCGTTGCATAATAAATCGCCTTCATATTCACGGCTGAAATGAGATCGAACGTGCTTTCGTCCACATCAAGCATGGAGCCATTGCGGTGGGTGAAGCCTGCATTGTTGACCATGATGTCGACGCGGCCGAACGTATCCATGGCAGCGGCGACCATGGCGTCCACGTCTTCCTTGCGTGACACATCAGCCTGAACGGCAATCGCTGATTTGCCAATGGCATTGGCAACAGTTTCAGCGCCCTTGTGATTAAGATCGGCGACAACGACATTTGCCCCTTCCTCGGCAAAGCGCTTCGCCATGCCTTCACCAAACCCGGATGCTCCACCGGTGATAATTGCTGTCTTGCCTGCCAAACGGGCCATGTCATTTCCTCATGCTTGTGATCTTGGATTGATTATTGGGGAGCGGGTCCAATCAATCGTGCCGGAACACGATCGTTTTCGTTGCGGACATATCGAAGAGCGCTTCAAAGCCTTTTTCACGTCCATGGCCGGATTTTTTGAAGCCGCCAAACGGCAATTCCACCCCGCCACCGGCGCCATAGGCGTTGACGAAAACCTGTCCGGCGCGAACTTTTTTGGCAACACGGTGCTGGCGCGCACCATCTTTGGTCCAGATACCCGCAACGAGGCCATATACGGTGCTATTGGCAAGCCTGACAGCATCGGCTTCATCGTCGAATGCAAAGAGCGACAGAACCGGCCCAAACACCTCTTCCTGCGCCAGAACAGAAACTGGATCAACCGCACCGAAAAGCACCGGAGCGACGTAATAACCTTCCAGAGGCGCATCGACATGAATGGAGCCACGGGCAACCACTTCAATACCTGTCGCTGCGGCGGCAGTGATAAAATTCTCGACCTTGTTCTTCTGGGCCGGATTGACCATGGGCCCGAGATCAAGGTCCATGTCGTGCGGCCCGGCCGCCAGCTTGCTGAAACGCTCGCCAAGTGCTGCGGCAACGTCGTTGTAAATCGGGCGCTCGATCAGGATACGGCTACCAGCTGAACAGGTCTGGCCACCATTCTGGATGATGGCATTGACCAGAACCGGTAAGGCTTTTTCCACATCCGCATCGGCAAACAGGATTTGCGGAGATTTGCCGCCAAGCTCCATGGTCACACCGCGATTGTTGGTGGCGGCGGCCTGCTGGATCGCTGTGCCGGTTACGGGCGAGCCGGTGAAGGTGACATAATCAATGCCGGGATGCGATGAGAGCGCCGCTCCTGCATCACGGCCATAACCGGTGATCACATTGAGAACGCCATCGGGAAAGCCCGCTTCAATGGCGAGTTCCCCAATGCGGATGGCCGCCAGTGAAGCATCCTCAGCCGGTTTGATAACCAGCGTGTTGCCCATGGCCAGCGCTGCACCAACCACGCGCGCCATGATCTGCATCGGATAGTTCCACGGGATGATCCCAGCAACCACGCCATGCGGCTCGCGCAGGGTGAGTGCGGTAAAGCCATCAAGGAAAGGGATCGTATCGCCGTGGATCTTGTCCGCAGCGCCACCATAAAACTCATAATAGCGCATGGTCGCGGCAACATCCGCCTTGCCCTGACGCACGGGCTTTCCGGTATCACGCGATTCAAGCGCGGCAAGTTCATCGCCATGTTCTTCAACAAGCTGGCCAAGCCGTGTCAACAATCGCCCACGCTCGAACGCTGGCATTCTGCTCCATGGGCCATGCTCAAATGCGTCCCGTGCAGCGCGGACAGCACGATCCACATCACTGGCATTGCCTGCCGGAATGGTTGCAAAGGGCAAACCATCGGACGGACACAAAACAGTGATCGTTTCTTGCGAGAGTGCGGCGACACGCCGACCATTAATGACATTCAGGAAATTCTTATCCTGCGCGACGATTCTGGAGAGATTCTGATCCATGACTGCTTCCTGCTTCACAGCAATCGTATTGGAATTGCGCCCGCTTGGGAATGCATTTTGACGCAGAAGTCGGATCGGGACTGGCCTTTTTAAATCGATTAGATTATATAGACCTGCATCTGCGAACGCACAATTTTGGCATAGCGAGACTCATTCTAATGACAAGTCAGATTATCCCGGTTGACCCTTTCGACTGCATCGTATTTGGCGGCAGCGGCGATCTTGCCGAGCGCAAACTGATCCCGGCGCTCTATCAGCGCCAGCGGGACGGTCAGTTGTCCGAGCCTACCCGTATCATCGGCGCATCCCGTTCCGCCATGTCCAACGAAGACTACCGCAAATTTGCGGAAGCCGCGATCAAGGAACATGTAAAGCCTGAAGAGATCGACAAAAAGCAGGTCGAACAATTTCTTGCCCGGCTCGCCTATGTCGCCGTTGATGCGACATCGGACAATGGCTGGGATGATCTGAAGGCAGCAATCGGCGATGCAAACAAGAACATCCGGGCCTTTTATCTCGCCGTCAGCCCGAACCTCTTCGGTGACATTGCCAGCCGTTTGAAGAAATACGATCTGATCACCGATCAGACCCGCATCATTGTTGAAAAGCCGATTGGCCGTGATCTCAAATCCGCTATCGCGCTCAATGATACGATTGGCAGCGTTTTCAACGAACAGCAGATTTTCCGTATTGATCACTATCTCGGCAAGGAGACGGTGCAAAATCTGATGGCGCTGCGCTTTGCCAATGCGCTGTACGAACCCCTGTGGAATTCGGCTCATATCGACCACGTCCAGATTACCGTGGCAGAAGCGGTCGGGCTTGAAGGCCGCGCCGGTTATTACGACACGGCGGGCGCGCTGCGCGACATGGTGCAGAACCACATGCTGCAGCTTCTTTGTCTCGTTGCGATGGAGCCGCCTGCATCCATGGATGCCGATGCGGTGCGCGACGAAAAACTGAAAGTACTGCGCTCACTCGCCCGTATCGATACAAAGAACGCTGAAGAACTGACTGTACGCGGCCAATATCGCGCCGGTGCTTCGGCGGGTGGGGCCGTCAAGGGTTATCAGGAAGAACTGGGGTCAACGAGCAACACGGAGACTTTTGTTGCCATCAAGGCCGAAATCGCCAATTGGCGCTGGGCCGGTGTTCCCTTCTATCTACGGACAGGAAAACGTCTGGCAACACGTGCATCGGAAATCGTGGTTTCGTTCAAGCCGATCCCACATTCGATCTTCGGTGAAAGCGCGGGCCGCGTGGTGGCAAATCAGCTGGTTATCCGCTTGCAGCCAGACGAAGGCGTCAAGCAGTGGATGATGATCAAGGACCCGGGTCCGGGCGGCATGCGCCTGCGTCACGTTCCGCTCGATATGAGCTTTGCGGAATCGTTTCAGGTACGCAGTCCCGATGCTTACGAGCGCTTGTTGATGGACGTGGTGCGCGGCAACCAGACCCTGTTCATGCGGCGCGATGAAGTGGTGGCGGCATGGCGCTGGGTCGACCCAATCCTCAAGGCCTGGACGGATAATGATCAGCCTGCCGCTGGATACACCGCCGGAACATGGGGCCCATCCGCCGCTATTGCCTTGATTGAGCGCGACGGACGCACATGGCACGAGACATGATCATGCAACAGACATTGAACAGTTTTGCCGACGGCAACGCTCTTGCGGAAGCTCTGGCAACAAGCGTTGCGGAGCATCTGCAAGCCGCCTGCGATATGCGTGGCAAGGCGGTTCTGGCGGTATCGGGCGGAACAACCCCTGCCCGCTTTTTCCAAGCATTGTCGGTGAAGGACCTGCCTTGGGAGAAGATCACTGTTACCTTGGTGGATGAGCGGTTCGTGCCGCCATCCAGTGACCGTTCCAACCAGAAACTCGTGACAGACCTGCTCCTGCAGAACGCAGCCGCAAAAGCCGATTTTGTCGGTCTCTATCACCCCGCCGCAACTACGGACGATGCGGTGAAAGCAGCAACCGCAGCCGTTGCCGCGTTGGGGCAGCCTTTCGATGTGACAATTCTCGGCATGGGCGGCGATGGCCATACGGCCTCGTTCTTCCCCGGGGGCAACAGGCTTGCCGATGCGATTTCGCCGGAGCAATCAGCGCTTGTTTTGCCGATGCAGGCTGATGGGGCCGGTGAGCCGCGCCTGACCCTGACCTTGCCGGTTATCGTCAAATCCCGCTTCGTTGTGCTGCATATTGAAGGCGACGGCAAAAAAGCTGTTCTCGATAAGGCGCTTGGCGATGGAGCAACCGAAGACATGCCTATTCGCGCAATCCTGCGCCACACGCCGATCAATCTTGAGATTTTCTGGGCTCCATAAGGAGAAAACCAATGACCGTCCTGCAAAGGGTCAAAAGCATTACCAACCGCATCCGTGAGAGGTCGATCCCGACCCGCGATGTCTATCTCGACCGTCTGCGCGAGGCTGCCTCCCACAAGCCAAAACGCACCGCTCTCGCCTGCGCCAATCTCGCCCATGGTTTTGCCGCCTGCGGACCTTCCGACAAAGCGGCGCTGGCTGGCGATGTGCTGGCCAATATCGGCATCATCACCTCCTACAACGACATGCTTTCGGCGCATCAGCCGTTCGAAAACTATCCGCAACTGATCAAGGCAGCGATACAGGAAGCGGGCGGCGTGGCGCAGGTTGCTGGTGGGGTTCCCGCCATGTGCGATGGCGTCACACAGGGACAGCCGGGCATGGACCTGTCGCTGTTCTCCCGCGATGTGATCGCCATGGCAACCGCCGTTGGCCTCTCGCATGACATGTTCGATGCGGCTATCTATCTCGGCGTTTGCGACAAGATCGTGCCCGGCCTTGTTATCGGCGCGCTGACATTCGGACATCTGCCTGCGGTTTTCATTCCTGCCGGACCGATGACAACAGGCCTTCCCAATGACGAGAAGGCAAAAACACGCCAGCTCTATGCGGAGGGCAAGGTTGGCCGCGACAAACTGCTGGAGTCGGAATCGAAATCCTATCATGGACCGGGTACCTGCACCTTCTACGGCACGGCCAATTCCAACCAGATGCTCATGGAAATCATGGGGCTGCATACGCCGGGCTCATCCTTCATCAATCCGGGCACGCCTCTGCGCGAAGCATTGACGCGCGAAGCGGCAAAACGCGCGCTCGCCATTACGGCGCTCGGCAATGAATACACGCCTGTTGGTGAGATGATCGACGAGAAGACAATCGTCAACGGCGTCATCGGCCTGCATGCAACCGGCGGTTCGACCAACCACACCATGCATCTCGTTGCCATGGCTGCCGCTGCGGGTATCAAGCTCACATGGCAGGATATTTCTGATCTTTCCGATGTGGTGCCGCTGCTTGCTCGCGTTTATCCAAACGGTCTTGCTGATGTGAACCATTTTCACGCAGCTGGTGGCATGGGCTATATTATCCGCGAGTTGCTGGATGCGGGCATGTTGCATGAAGACGTTAAAACCGTCTGGGGCGAAGGCCTGCGCGCCTATACGATCGAGGTCAAGCTCGGCGAAAATGGCACTGTGCAGCGCGATCCTATCCCTGCGGAAAGTGCCGACAAGAAGGTTCTTTCCACCGTCAAGGCGCCGTTTCAGTCAACCGGTGGCCTGAAGATGCTCAAGGGCAATCTCGGTACTGCTGTCATCAAGACATCAGCGGTCAAGCCGGAACGGCGAATCATCGAAGCCCCCGCACTAGTCTTTGATAGTCAGGCTGCATTGCAGGATGCCTTCAAGGCGGGAAAGCTCGATCGTGATTTCGTGGCTGTCGTCCGCTTTCAGGGCCCAAAGGCCAATGGCATGCCTGAATTGCACAAGCTGACACCACCGCTCGGTGTTTTGCAGGATCGTGGCCATATGGTTGCACTGGTAACGGACGGGCGCATGTCCGGCGCGTCAGGCAAAGTACCGGCGGCAATCCACGTAACCCCGGAAGCATTGAGTGGCGGCATTATCGGCAAGATCCGAGATGGCGATATTGTGCGGCTCGATGCGGAAATCGGAACGCTTGATGTACTCGAAGACCCTGACGTTCTCGCCGCTCGCCCCGATCCGGTTGTCGACCTCAGCCACAATGGCTATGGCATGGGCCGCGAATTGTTTGCAGCGTTCCGCAACGTCGTTGGCCGTGCTGATGAAGGCGCTTCGGTTTTCAGCTGATCAATAGGTGGTACGGCGCTCATCGGAGGGTGAGCGCCCAAACTGCGCCCGGTAGCTTTGGGCGAAATAGGAATGGGATGTGAAGCCCGTTGCCAGCGCCACATCAAGAATAGGCGAATGGGTCTGCCGCAGCAGTTCCCGCGCCCGCTCCAGCCGCAGGCTCATATAGTAGCGGCCGGGTGTCATATTGAGATGACGCAGAAATAGCCGCTCCACCTGCCGCACCGACAGACCAACGGCCTTGGCCAGACGCACCGCTGATTTCGGCTGTTCGAGATTATCGGCCATCAACTCGACGATCTTGCGCAGCTTTTCCGATTTTCCGGTGAGATCCCGTTCCGGACCGATACGCTGGCGATCGGTTTGCGAGCGGATGCGTTCGTGGTGGAACTGGTTCGCTACTTCATTGGCAAGGCTTGGGTCGAAATCCTGCCGGATAATCTCCAGCATCAGATCGATGGACGTGGTTCCACCCGCACAAGTATAACGCTTACGATCAATCTCAAACACATTGCCGGTACATTCAATCTGCGGGAAACGCTCCTGAAAGCCTGCACGGTTTTCCCAATGGATCGTGCAACGATGGCCTTCAAGCTGCCCCGCCTCGGCAAGGATGTAGCTGCCGATGTTCAAGCCACCCAGAGCAGCGCCGCGTCGTCCGAGATTGCGCAATGTCGCAATGACCTTGGGCTTTTCTTCAAACTCCGTGGTCAATCCGGCGCAGATGAAGAAAATATCGGCAACGGGAAGCTCTGCCAGTGAATATTGCACATTGATCTGCAAACCATTTGACGCGGTAACAGCCGCGCCCGTGGCAGACACGGTTGTCCAGGCATAGAATGGCTCTTCCGCCATGCGATTGGCCGTGCGCATCGTGTCGATGGCAGCGGCAAGGCTGAACATCGGAAATTTGTCGACAAGCAGAAAAGCGAAGGTTCTACTGACCTTGAGGGCTTCGGGCATATGCTGTTCTAACGACAATCCGTTTATAAACCAATGAATTAGAAGCGCGGTGGTGTTTTACCGACACTGCGATGGGCAGCGACCAGCGTATTGGCCATCAGCATGGCAATCGTCATGGGTCCAACACCACCGGGAACCGGGGTCAGCGCACCAGCCACCGGAGCAACATCCGTAAAATCCACATCGCCAACGAGGCGCGTCTTGCCTTCACCGCGCTCGGGAGCAGGAATGCGGTTGATACCAACATCGATGACTGTTGCGCCGGGCTTTACCCAATCGGCCTTGATCATTTGCGGGCGGCCAACGGCGGCCACAAGAATATCGGCATTGCGGCAAAGGCCCGGAAGGTCTTTTGTCTTGCTATGCGCAATGGTTACGGTCGCATTGTGCGCCAGCAGCAGGTTGAACATCGGCTTGCCGACAATATTGGAGCGGCCAACGACCACGGCATTCAGACCGGAAAGATCACGGCCCAGAATACGGTCGATCAGCAGCATTGAGCCCTCAGGCGTGCAGGGAACGAATGCGGTTTCGAGTTCGCCAGTGCCGAGTTTACCGACATTGATGAAGTGAAAGCCATCGACATCCTTATCGGGCGAGATGGTCTGGATGATGCGGCCGGAATCAATGTGCTTGGGGAGAGGCAGCTGCACAAGAATGCCGTGAATCGCCGGATCGGCATTCAGCGTTTCCACCAGCTTGACCAGTTCCTCCTCGCTTGTCTGTTCAGGCAAGGTATGCTGGACGGAATGGAAGCCGCATTCCCTCGCCTTACGCCCCTTATTGGCGACATAGACCTGACTGGCCGGGTCTTCACCCACGATCACCACAGCAATACCGGGTGTAACGCCGGTGGCCTCAATCAGCTCGGCGGCTGATAGTTTGACCTTGGAAACCACGTCCTCGGCAATTTGCTTGCCATCAATCGTCACTGCCATGTGCTGCTCCTGGGCATCTCGCTTCGGGAATGGACGTCATTCTGAGGATTCTTTGGCAATACAATACCGCCAGAACGGCGTTCACTGACGCAATAACGAAAGCAGCCGATAAGGGCAATGCGATGATGTGACCCAAGGAGCACGCTGGGGCTTGCGAATGTGCCAAATCCACGCATGATCACACTACTCCGCCTGCAAACTGGATTCGTCGATGCGCTATTCCGCTTTCTCCCTTCTCAAGAACGCCCTCAACGGCAATAAGGACTGGAAGCCTGCATGGCGTAAACCCGATCCGAAACCCGCCTATGATGTGGTTATCATCGGCGGCGGACACGGACTTGCAACGGCCTATTACCTTGCCAAGGAACACGGTATTCGCAATATTGCAGTTGTGGAAAAGGGCTGGCTCGGCTCCGGCAATATTGGCCGCAATACAACTGCGGTGCGCTCAAATTATCTTCTGACTGAGAACCAGCATTTCTACGAAGCGTCGATGAAGCTGTGGGAAACAATGTCCCATGACCTCAACTATAATGTGATGTTCTCGCAGCGCGGCGTGGTCAACCTTGCGCATAATCTGCCGCAGCTTGATGTTTATGTCAGGCGCGGCAATCAGATGCGGCTCAATGGCATTGATTGCGAGTTGATGAATCCCAAGCAGCTGGAAAAGCTTATTCCCGGCCTCGACATCAGCGGATCGGCCCGGTTTCCGATCATTGGTGGCTTGATGCAGCGCAGTGCTGGTACAGCACGCCATGATGCGGTGGTCTGGGCCTATGCCCGTGCAGCGGACCAGCTTGGCGTCGATATTATCGAGAATTGCGAAGTCACCGGCTTTATAAAAGACGGCGACAAAGTTACTGGCGTCATGACGACGCGTGGCCCGATCAATGCCAAGAAGACCGCCTGCGCCGTGGCTGGCCATACCAGCGAACTGATGCGCCGGGCGGGTGTCGACCGGTTGCCGCTTGAATCCCATGTCCTGCAGGCATTCGTCTCGGAAGCATTGAAGCCCGTGGTCGATACCGTTGCGACCTTCGGTGGTGGACACCTCTATTTCAGCCAATCGGACAAGGGCGGCCTCGTCTTTGGCGGCGATATTGACGGCTACAATTCCTATGCGCAGCGCGGCAACCTGCCTGTTGTGGAAGATGTGATGAGTGAGTTTGTCGCTCTCATGCCCGCGCTGGCCCGCGTCAAGCTGCTGCGTTCATGGGGCGGGATCATGGATATGTCTATGGATGGCTCGCCCATCATCACGACGGGACCACTGCCGGGCATGTATCTGAACACTGGCTGGTGTTACGGCGGCTTCAAGGCGACACCCATTTCGGGCAAGTGCTTTGCATGGACCATCGCCAAGGACGAGCCGCATCCACTATCGGCGCCGTTTACACTCGACCGTTTCTATCGGGGCTATGTCATCGATGACAAAGGCATGGGACCGACGCCCCGCCTGCACTAGCATCATTCGCCGCCGGAGCGTTGCCGCAGGACATCGCGAATTTCAGCGATGTCCGCGAGCATATCCTCAATATTGGAATTGGCATGCTGGCGTTTGGCGACTTGAAGATCGGCATATTCATAGAGGAACTGTGCAACCGCCACCTGATCTTCATCGGGCGTTGTTTCGTCCCCATCTGATGTCTCATCGAAATCCGGAGCGAAACTACGTGTTTGCGCCTGTTTGATTGCCGCGCCCAACCGCGATTCCAATGCGGGTGCTGGCGTATCGGCTTCACTGCGCAATGGTCGCTTTGCGCCAGAAGGCGAATCCGGATCAAAAGGCGCGTCGTTCTCCGTGCGGGCTGTCTTCAATTCGCCATTGCTGCGGAAACTATCAATCATGCCGCGCAGCATCGCTATGCCAAGCCCGGCAAGAAGCCCCGCCAGAATACCGCCAATGACGATAATTTTCCGTGAACCACCGGTGGATTCGAGAGCCGGACGCGCTGGCGAAATGACGCGAATATTGGTGCTGTTGATCCCTTCAAGCTCGCCGGTTTCCTTGGCGCGCAGCATGAAAGCCTCGTAAACTGCACGTTTGGCGGTAACTTCCCGCTCAAGCTCGCGCAGTTTGATCATATTTTCATTCGTACCAGCCATGCGCGACTTCAACTGCGCCAGTCTGCTTGCGAGGTCCTGCTCCTGCTGCACCGAACGCTTCAGCTCGACCTGCACAGAGGAGGCAATGCGATCAAGTTCGTTGCGGATTTCCTTACGGATACCGTCAACCTGCGTCTGCGCCTGAATCAGCTGCGGATGACGCGGGCCAAGCTTGGTGGCCAACCCATCGGCCTGTTGTTTCAGAGCGCCATATTGCGAGCGAAGCGCAACAATGACCCCGGAGCGGAATTCCTCGGGCAGTGTATTGTTACCAAGAACACCTTCAACCGATGTGCCACGAATGGAAGCCGCCTGTGCATTAAGCTTTATGGTCTGGTTGCGCGCCGCCGTCAGTTCGTCACTGGTTCTTGAAACCTCGTCATCGCTGATCAGACGACCCTGTACGTCGACAAGATCATTCTCCGCCTTGTATTTCTGAACGGCGTTTTCAGCCGATTCCACACCGAGGCGCATATCGTTGAGCCGGGCCGTGAGCGAATCCGTCGCCTGTCTGGCCGAGTCGGACTGGATATTGCCCTGCTCTTCCCTGAAAACATCAGAAACCGTGTTGGCGATGAATGCAGATTTTTCCGGATCGCGCGAATTGACGGTGATGTTGAAAATGAAGTTTTTCGAACTCCGCGCAACATCCATATGTTCGTTCAGATTGCGCAGAAGCAGTGTCTCGCGGGCTGTGGCATCGGGCGTACTATCGGTCGAGAAAAGCTCGCGGAGAGCGGCAAATATTCCCTTATCCTTGAGATCGCCATTAAATTCAGGGTCTTTGGCCAGACCTGCACGATCGATCACCTTGGAAAGAACGCTGCTCGACTGAATAATCCGCAATTGGCTTTCGGCAATGGCAAGCGACGCATCAATAGGCAATTGGCCCGGCGCGATTTCCTTGTCCGTCAATTTGAGATCGCGCGGATCAACGAGCAATTCCACATTGGAATAATAGAGTTTTGGCACGGTCATGGCATAACCGGCGCCCAGCAGCGCGCCGATAAGCGTCGTCGCAATGATCAGCTTTTTGGAATTGACGATGTGCGTAAGAACAATACGCGGATCAACCAGCGGTTTCCATTCGTCGCTGTCATTTTCAATCCGGCGAACAGGCTTTGCGACAGAAACGACTGTGGGTGCAGGCTCTGCCGGTGCCTCATTCCGCAAGACAGCTGTTTGCGCAGGCGCAGCGGGAGGAACTGGCTCGGTTGGCGGATTGTCATCAATGCGCCGGTTGAGTTCGGCCTTGATTGCAGCCATATCGGCACGCATGCGGTTTACCGCATCCTGTTCGGCTTCCTCATCTTTGAATGTGTGTTCAGGTTCAATCGCTGGTGTAATCTCACTGCTCGCTGCCAGTCGCAGGGCACGCATGCGCTGATAGTGCTCCAGGTCCTCGACCCGCCTTGGTGACTGGTCCGGCTCAATAAAATCGGCACGCGGGGAGGCCTCACCCGCCGTTTCCGGCTGGCTGGCGAACGAGAGAAGCGAGCGCCGAGGCCGCTTTCCTGTCTCGTTGTCCCGATCACCCATCTTTATCCGCACTCCAAAACAACCGTTCAATACAACTCAACCCCGAGCGAACGGCCCACGGTTAACCCAACCTAAAGTTCTATGGAAAATAAATCGTTAATCATCCATGAAACACTCTGCTATCACCCATTTTAATCAGACCACGATATCCCGTTCCAACACGAGCCATTAAGGCTTTTCAGTATAGAACGGCGGAAGTTTGTGCGGGACGTTTAACACCCGCAGGGGAAAAGATTTGATAGCGCGTCATGTGAAGGCCAATGCGGCGCTCATTCGCAATTATTTCTCGGTGATCAGCGGATCAGCGGGACGGCTTGTTATTTCTCTTGCCTACTTCGTCGCGCTTGCCAACACATTGTCGATTGCCGAATTTGGCCTCTTTGCCACCGCATCGGCAACCGGTGTGGTCCTGTCGCGGCTGGTGTCGTTTGGGTTCGTATCGCCGCTTTACCGCATTTCGACGGTCAAACCCCAATTGCTTGGTGCCTATACCGGCGGCTATCTGGCAGCGGTCGTGATTTCCCTGCCCATTTTTGCGTTGGCCGCTTTCCTCACACATCTGGTGTTTTTCGGGGCGGATCTGGCGTTTGGGGTTTTTGCCGTCATCGTTGCAACCGAGGCCCTGCTCTGGCGTTCGCTTGAGGTTGTCGTGGTCGTCAATAATGGCCTCAACCGTTTTGGCCGCGCGGCCTTGCTCGTTATCATTGGCACTGCCTTGCGCGCGATTGCGGCAGTTCTTTTTGCATTCTCCAGTTTGACTACTCTGGGCGCATGGAGCTGGTGGTATGCGGGTGCCAACGGCGTCGCGCTCATCATCGCTATCGTGTTCTTCTACCCAAGGGTGAAACTGCGGCTCATTCCTCAGCTTTATTACAGGCGTCTTGCGGATTCGTTTGCCGTCGCGGGTGCTGAAATCCTGTTCTATATCCAGATGGAACTCGACAAGCTTCTGGTGCTCGCCGTGGGCGGACCACAGACCGCAGGTGTCTATGCCATCGTTATGCGGCTTGTAGACCTGACGGCCCTGCCCGTCCGTTCATTCAACATGATGCTGGTGCAGAAACTGATGCGCACGCCTGATATGTTGAGATCGCTGAAAATTCGCGGCGGTTTAGAGGCTGGTGTTTTCGCCGTTTCAACACTGGGTCTCATCGCGCTTGCCGTATTTCTGTATATTTTTCCACGCGCCCTGGGCTCGAATGTTGCTTCGGTTGTCGCACTTCTGCCGCTCGTTGTTCTGGTTCCCGGACTGCGCAATCTCATCGAATATCAGGCTGAGCTGCTTTATGCGCGCGGACAATCTGGCTTGCGCGCCCTTAATCTCGGATTGCTTGCACTTGCCAAAGCGGGATTGCTCTCATGGCTGCTGCTCACATTCACCGCAGTCAATGACTGGCTGATATGGCTCAATGCCATGTTCGCAGCCATTTACCTGCTCTCCACATGGCTGACTTATCGAGCCATCCGGAAGCCGGCGCGGCGCGTGTGATTTAACCGTTGACCAATTTGCGGATGCGGGCGGTGTCAAAGCCGATGAAGGATTGTATGCCGATAGCGACCTGTTCTGGCGTCATGGCTTCCACAAAGGCCTGAAACTCTTCCTCCGTCGGGGCGGGCTCAACCCAGTATATCCGGCAGAATTCGGCGCTATCATGGTAGTGCCCCTTTGCCATGAGCACTTCATCGGCATAGCGGCCATAAATCATGCATTCGGAAAAACGGCGCTCGCGACCAATCGCGGCAATCCAGTGCCTGCTGGACAGCTTTTCGATGTGGCCGCACATGGACAACAGGGCATCACGACGCCAGGCAATCAATGTGCTGATATAATCATGACCAACAGGGCTTACGGGTTCGATCCCAAGCAGGCGACCCGCCTGCTCTGACCAGATGCGCTGATCGTCCGCAACGGGGCGCAGCAATTCAGCATCCCGCCGAAACAGCCGCAAAGTATCGCCGTGCCAGTTGGACGCACAATCGAACGGGCGCAGAAAAGCCACGTCGGAATCCACATAAAAAAAGGCGTCTTCATCGGCATGCGAGGCAATGGCGATGCGGCGAAACTGTTGTACGTGCCAGCCACGCAATGGCATTGTTCGCGGCGACAGCCAGATGCGCTTGCGGCCAAAACTGAGCGGATCGGGAAATGGTTTGATCCAGCCGGGCAGCAGATCGTTCTCATCCACAATGATCCGGCGCGGCCCTTCAAGCTGGCGAAACAATGCCATATCCCGATGTTCAACCAGAATGTAATGGCGCGTATAGCCGGTGACGAACCGGTCAATCGTCTCGCAAAGCAATTTGCAGCGCTCAAAATCCGGCGCATAGCTGGCTGTGACGATTGCGGTTCTCATCGACTGACCCTTACGCCTGTCGCGAGCGTGCGAAGCACCCTGAACAGAAAACGCGGATTGCCCAAAACGTAGCGACGCCAAAGCCGTTTCGGTTCCTGTGAAAACCGGTACAGCCACTCCAGACGCAGTTTCTGCATCCAGCGTGGTGCCCGCAACACAGCTCCGGCACGAAAATCCAGGAGGGCTCCAACGCCAAATGCCAGGACACAATGTTCCGCAGTCAGCTTTTCCCGCATGAAGAGTTCCTGACGCGGCACCCCCATCGCAACCAGCAGGATGTGGGGATGATAGTCCGCAAGGCTCTGCAAAATGCGCGGCTCATCGGATGGCGCAAAGAAACCGTGGCTGATAACGCGGTATTCATGCTGCGGGGCGTTTTCTTTCAGGCTTTCCGCCGCTTTCTCGACCACGCCGGGGCGTGTGCCGAGGAGCCCGATCCGCAAAGGCGGGGTCAGTGCTCGGAGCAGCGCGGGCGTGAAATCGGTGCCATTCAAGTTGTTGGGAAAGGTTTTGCCATGAAGCAGCTTCGCGGCAATGTCGACACCGACGCCATCGGGCAGAACGAGGAACTCATCCAATGCATTGCGAAAACGAATATCGTCTTCCACCAGATTGGAATTGTGCGCATTCAGCCATGTGACAAGTGTAAAGCGCTTCTCATCGATTAAAGTGTGCAGATGCTGGATGGCGTCATCCCATGAAAGCGCCAGCACGGAAACACCAAGGATAATATGTTGCGGAAGTGCGTGGTGCATCGAGAGAAGAGCCGGGCTCATGGTCCAACTCTTCCCAAAGAAGCGCCAAGCGCATCAAGCCCGAGACGAAGCTGTGAATCAAACCGGGCCAATTGCGCGGCGCGAAACGCTTCACCCGAACAGGTCAGATCCTCACCGGCGCGCACCCGAGCCACCATAGCCCCAATCGCTTTGGCGAAGGCTTGCGGATCATCGGCCACAGCACAATTTTCCGGAATACTAGCTATGCCTCGCACCGACAGGGATGTCGCAACGCTGGGCAGTCCCATCTCAAACGTCTCGATGGTCTTGAGCTGGACACCCGTTCCGGCACGGCTCACCAGCGGGACCAATGCGCAAGAACGGACAAACTCGGTCGCATCCGGCACCCGACCGGCAAAATTAACGTTTGGCCACGCCGCTTTCAAATCAGCCGGAATGCTGCCTGCAACCGTAATTCTTATGTCCTTGTCGAGGTGCGGCGCGACTTCACGCAGAAACCATTCAAGGCCAATGCGGTTTGGTTGCCACGTCCATGTGCCAATCAGACCAAGATCATGCTCGATTTTGCGATGGGCCATTTTGCCGGTGTCGGCGCCTGTTACCAGCGGAAGTTCTGCAGCCCGGCCAGTGTCAGCAAGGCCCAACGCCTTGATATCCTGTTCAGCCAATGTGAATACAAACGAAGCCCGGCGGCACAAACGTCCTTCCAGTCCGGCCAGCAACCGCGACTCTCGCCGGAACAGAATCTTTTGCACGAGACTGGTGGCTGCCTGCGCATTCTCCCAAGCCGAATGATGTTCGACATTGTGAGCAACGAAGATTTGCGGCTTGTCAGCAAAGCAGCCTTCAAATGCACCTGATAGCGTAACACCATTCAGCACATAGGCATCGAAATTGCCCGATGATCCGATGGCGGCACGCAACTTGTCTTGCGAAATAATTCGCAGCTTGGCCGAAGAGACAGTCAGTCCTGTTACAAGAGCTTTGCCAAGCCATCGCAGCTTCTGGGTAAGGCTTGCGGTGTCGTTCCGCACATCGACTTCACCAAGAACGATGGTGTTGTCCGGGTCTGATGGTGAACTGCCCGGCCAGATGAAACCCAATACAGTCACATGGATACCGGCCCGCACCAATCCATCAATGATTGCCGCATTGGCAATCTCATAGCCTGTGGTTGGTTTTCCATCAGGAACCAGCGATGTTACAAATAGAAGATGCATGACTGGCCCAAGCTGAGGTCTGGCTTCTCACTAATGGAATTGTATGAACAATGTAATGAAATCTTGAACAAATGACACATATAGGTTGATTATATCAGGCAACGGGCACAAATCCATTTATGGCAATTGACCTTCCAGACAACATAACGGTTTTTGCCTGCTCCCCCGAGCTTGCACCCGAGACAATTCACGTTGTCGTCACCCTGCCGACGTTCAAACGCCCTGAGCATTTGTTGAAGACGCTGCGCTCGCTGAAAGAGCAGAACACCCCACGTCATTTTGCAATTATCGTCATGGAAAACGAGGCAGAAGAGCAAGATGGAGCGAAGGTTGCCGGGCCATTGTTCGAAAGTGGCGATTATAAAGGGCTTGTGATCATCGCGCATGATCGCGGCAATTGTAACGCTTACAATGCCGGTTGGCTGACGGCGCTCAAAACCTTCCCGAATTTCAAATCGCTGGTTGTCATCGATGATGATGAGATAGCCAGTCCGGACTGGTTGGAGAATTTACTGCGAACACAGGAAACTTATGGTGTCGATTTTGTCGGCGGGCCGCAGGTTCCTGTCTTTGCCAAGCCGGAGCATCAGGTCTGGGCCAAGCATCCGGTGTTCAGCCCGCATTATTCGCAGACTGGTCGTGTCCCGATTATCTATTCCTCGGGCAATCTTCTTGTCAGCCGCAAGGTGCTGGAAGCTATGCCGTTTCCATTTCTGGATATCACCTTCAATTTCATGGGTGGCGGCGATTCTGACTTTATCAGCCGGAGCGTTGTTAAAGGTTTCACCGCCGCGTGGTGCGCCGAAGCGCCTGTATTCGAAACCATTCCCGAACGGCGCGTACAAGCGGACTGGATCAGGGCCCGGGCGCTGCGCAACGGCGTGATTTCGACGCTGATCGAGAAACGCAAGCGGGCACAGGAACCCTTTGGCGGATTGAAGACAGTGCTGAAAAGCATTGCCCTGCTGGCCCTGTCGCCCTTCCGCGCGATCGTCAAAATTACCCAGACGGGCTCGTTGTCCATCGGGCTCTATCAGGTCTATATTGGCCTTGGCCGCATTCTTGCGGAATTTGGATATTCCAATGAGCAGTATCGGCAACCTGAAAAGAACTGACGCGATCAGGGACCTGCCCGTTCGCTTGATCGCCAGCTTTGCTGCGGCATTTATCCTCTGTTGCCTGCTGGTTTCATTCCGGCCATTTCAGGCGGTAAGCGCTGCTGGCACAGATGGCGGCGGCGATATCGTCAATCAGCTGGGATTTGGCGCTCTTGGTGCCGTGTCTATCCTTGCGATGCTGACACTCTCCGAGCCACGCACATTACTGGCGCTGATCAGCCCGATGTGGCTTGTCATGTTCGGCTTTCTCATTCTGTCGACTTTCATCGCTGTCGATCCTTCATCGGCGCAAAGAGCCGTCATTTTTACGCTAATCGGCATTATCTGCGTTCTCGCGGTTCTGTCTGTACCGCGAGATGCCGACGGCTTTTCGCTCGCCTTTGTTATCGCAGCGCTTGCCGTACTCATCCTCTCCTATATTGGCCTTGCTATTGTCCCGGACCTTGCAAAACACACGGCCAGCGAGATTGAGTCCGAACATGCGGGGCTCTGGCGCGGTATTTATGCGCACAAGAACATTGCCGGTCCGGTGATGGCGGCATTCTCGTTCGGCGGAATTTACCTGATCCGGCGCGGCTGGCGCGTGGTGGGCTGGACGGTACTCGTTCTCGCACTCTGGTTTGTCGCTCACACAGGGTCCAAGACAAGCACGGCGCTTGTGCCGCTTGTCATGTTCCTTGTGATGTTCCCCGGCCTGTTCGGTCTTCGTGTGCTGGCATCACTGACGATAGCAGCCGCTCTCATCGGCTTTTTTGTGTTTACGATAGGCAGCCTTTTCATACCCGCCAGTCACAATCTTCTCGTAGATTTCGGAACAGATCCGACATTTACCGGGCGCACGTCCATCTGGACGTTTGCGCTGGAGAAGCTCTCAGCCACGCCGTGGCGCGGATTTGGTTTTGAAAGCTTCTGGGAAGCGCCCGTCGTGCGTGAAGCGGAGAATCCGAGCTACTATCTCGATTGGGACGTGCGCGGTATCGTCCATGCGCATAATGGCTATCTCGATATCGCCGTTGGCATGGGCTATCCGGCAATGGTGTGCGGTATCATCATCCTCGTGGGTTTTCCGCTGATTGATTATGCCCGCTGCCTGAAGAAACGGGAGAATATCTATCTCTCCGATTTCTTCATGATGGTACTTACCTTTTCGCTCATGAACGCATTTCTCGAAAGCTTCTTTTTCCGCCGTGTTGATCCCGTGTGGCTTCTGGTGGTCATGGCCGTGTTTGGCCTGCGTTTGACGGCGCGTATTCCCATTCTGACCCGCAGCTAAAATCTCCTTGAGGCAGTTGACCCGGCACAATGGAGCAGATCAAAGTGCCGCCATATGATTTGGGAGAAGACGAATGGTTGATAGCGTTGTTCTGGTTGGTTGCGGCAATATGGGTTTTGCCATGCTCAAGGGGTGGCTCGACGCGGGCATATTGAAGCCGGAACAGGTCCATGTCGTCGAACCGACCGATGCTTTGCGGGACCGTGCGGCGTCGCTCGGGGTCAATGCAGTCGCCGATGCCGCCTCGCTCCCCGCCGATCTCGAACCCCGCGTGATCCTTGTTGCCGTCAAGCCGCAGGTGATGGGCGATGTGCTGCCTGCCTACAGGCGCTTTGCCGAACAGGCGACATTCGTCAGTGTTGCCGCGGGTATTACGGTGAATTTCTTTGAACAGCGTCTTGGTGGCCATACGGCCATTATTCGCACGATCCCCAACACACCCGCCGCCATTGGTAAGGGCATGATCGTCACCTTCCGCAATCCCAATGTTAGCGACAATGATGCAGCATTTGTGGATGCGCTTTTGAAAACAAGCGGAGCCGTTGCATCGGTGGACGATGAAAGCCTGATTGATGCAGTGACAGCGGTTTCCGGGTCTGGCCCGGCTTATGTGTTCCATTTCATCGAAGGTCTAACGGAAGCCGGGGTTGCCGCCGGCCTGACGCGTGAGATCGCCGGTCTTCTGGCAATGCAGACGGTTTACGGCGCGGGAGCGCTTGCAGCGGCCAGTTCCGATACACCAACAACGCTGCGCGAGCAGGTGACAAGTCCGAATGGCACCACGGCGGCGGCCCTGAAAGTTCTCATGAGCGGGGACAGGCTGAAAAACCTTCTGACCGAGGCCGTACACGCGGCACACCAGCGCGCCATTGAGCTTGGAAAAGTTTGAGCTTTCACAGCTCATCAGGCTGCGCTAGCGTGAGGTATGAACGTTCACCCGTCGCTTGATTTGATGCCTGAAGCCAAGCCGCAGCGCGCCTATGGTCACGCGCGGCTTACTGTAAAAGCGTCCGGCGGACGAACACGCATCGCAACGCTCTATCAGGAGGGTTGCGCAAAAATTCGCCTGCCTGACAGGGACGATGCCCGGCTTGAAGCCGTGATGATCAACACATCCGGCGGTCTTACCGGCGGCGATGAAATGCGCTGGCAGTTCGACGCGGGCAATGATTGCCATGCGCAGATAACCACACAAGCCTGCGAACGTATCTACAAGGCTTCATCGGCCGTTGCCAATGTGGAGACGACGCTCTCAATCGGCGAGAATGCCAGCCTTGCGTGGCTTCCTCAAGAAACGATCCTGTTCGAGCGTTCGGCTTTGAAACGGACATTGACGGTGCATCTTGCCGAAACAAGCCGGGCATTGATCGTTGAACCAGTGGTTTTTGGCCGTAAAGCCATGGGCGAAGATGTGCAGAACTGCCTCTTCCGCGACCGCTGGCGTATTTACCGGCAAGACAAGCTTGTTCACGCGGAAGACTTTGCAATTGGTTCGGATACAGCGTCCATGCTTGCCCGCCCCGCGCTGCTTGGCGGTATGCGGACAATGGCGACTATTCTACTGCTTGATCCCGATGCCGAACGTGATCTGGAGCGCACTCGAAAAATAATTGGCGAAAAAGGCGGGGCTTCTGTCTGGTCTGGCAAGCTTCTTGCGAGGCTGGTGGATGAGGATGCTTATTCCCTGCGGAAACGGCTGATACCACTGATCGAACTGCTGAATCAAAAGGCAGGCGTGCCTAAAGTCTGGTCAATCTAAGATCGGAACTTAGTCACACACAACAAACATGGGATGGCCAAGAGGACAAAATGAATCTGACACTCCGTGAAAAAGACAAGCTCCTGATCTCCATGGCGGCTATGGTCGCCCGCCGCCGTCTCGAACGTGGCATAAAGCTCAACCATCCGGAAGCTATTGCTCTCATTACCGATTTTGTCGTGGAAGGTGCGCGCGATGGCCGTTCTGTCGCTGACCTCATGGAAGCCGGAGCGCACGTCATCACCCGCGATCAGGTGATGGAGGGCATTCCCGAGATGATCCACGACATTCAGGTGGAAGCAACTTTTCCTGACGGGACCAAGCTCGTCACCGTGCATGAACCAATCCGTTAGGAGACGATATGATCCCGGGTGAAATCATCCCAGCAAAGGGCGAGATTGAACTGAACACAGGTGCGATCACCGTGACGTTGAAGGTCGCCAATACCGGGGACCGTCCCGTGCAGGTTGGCTCGCATTACCATTTCTTTGAAACCAATAATGCGCTGATTTTTGACCGCGCGCAGGCACGCGGCATGCGACTTGATATTGCCGCAGGAACCGCCGTGCGCTTCGAGCCGGGCCAAGAGCGCGACGTGACGCTCGTCCCGCTCGGTGGCAACAGGATCGTTTACGGATTTCAGCAAAAGATCATGGGAAAGCTTTGACCAGTCAGCCTTCCCCGAAATCCAGCGAAGCAAACGACCGGCAAATTTCCGGTCGTCCCCGCTGGTTTAAAGCTGGATTGACGAGATCGTCCTATGCAGCGGGATTAGCTTGGCTTCTTGGTGACCAAGGTCAGCAGGCCCTTGGAATCGAGACTCGCAACGACCACCGCAGCGGAAGTCAGCCCTTTTTCCTTCAACGCAGCCGAGACTTGCGGCGAGGCGTCGATCGAAGTGCGCAACTGCGTCATATCCTTATCGGTTCGTTTGGCCACGGCCTCATTAACCTGAGTTTTCGTCCCCTCGGGCAATTCGTTGATATCAACAATGTTGATCGTCTTGATGGGAACCGCATCGGACTGCGCAGGCGTTTCACCCTTGCTTGCCGGTTGCTGGGCGCTTGGAGTGGCAGGCGTAGCGGTCTGGGCGTAGGCGACCGAAGTTGCCAGCGGGAAACCGGCACAAAGGGCCAGAATCATCAGTTTTCGCATCGTTTTTCCTTTCAAATGATTGGCGAACGATCATCGCTTGATGACTGGCGCAGTTCACATGCGGAATTCGATCTCAAGCGGTCGATGATCGGGTTTTTTCGGGGCTATATCACGGCAGAAATGTGGCGACCGCAGTCGGCTTTAGCGCCATGCAAGACGTACAGTTCAAGAGGGAAATATCATGCCCGCTAAAATCACCCGCTCCGCCTATGCACGTATGTTTGGCCCAACCACGGGTGACAAGGTTCGCCTTGCCGATACGGAGCTGTTTATCGAGGTGGAGAAAGATCTCACCGTCTATGGCGAAGAGGTGAAATTCGGCGGCGGCAAGGTCATCCGCGACGGCATGGGCCAAAGCCAGATTGCGCGTGCTGATGGTGCTGTCGATACGGTCATCACCAATGCTCTGATTGTTGATCACACAGGCATCTACAAGGCTGACGTCGGATTGAAGGACGGGCTGATTGCTGCGATCGGCAAGGCGGGCAATCCAGACACCCAACCGGGTGTGACGATCATCATCGGCCCCGGCACCGAAATCATCGCCAGCGAGGGCAAAATTCTGACCGCTGGAGGTATGGACGCACATATTCATTTCATCTGCCCGCAACAGATCGACGAAGCGCTGATGTCGGGCGTTACCACCATGTTTGGCGGCGGGACCGGACCAGCGCACGGGACGCTTGCGACAACCTGTACGCCCGGACCATGGCATCTGGGGCGGATGATTCAGGCCTTTGATTCCATTCCGATGAATCTCGGCCTGTCAGGCAAGGGTAATGCTTCACAACACAAGGCACTTGAGGAAATGATCCTTGGGGGTGCCTGTTCACTAAAGCTGCATGAGGATTGGGGGACGACGCCGGCAGCCATCGACAATTGCCTCACCGTGGCTGATCAGTTCGACGTGCAGGTGATGATCCATACGGATACGCTGAACGAAAGCGGATTTGTCGAAGATACGGTTGCGGCATTCAAAGGCCGTACAATCCACGCTTTTCATACAGAAGGTGCGGGCGGCGGTCACGCGCCTGATATTATCAAGATTTGCGGCCTGCCGAATGTCATTCCATCATCAACCAATCCAACACGGCCCTACACGAAGAATACCATTGCCGAACATCTGGACATGCTGATGGTCTGCCATCACCTGTCATCATCGATCCCGGAAGATGTTGCCTTTGCCGAAAGCCGTATCCGCAAGGAGACGATTGCTGCGGAAGACATTTTGCACGACATCGGCGCCTTTTCGATTATCTCGTCGGATAGTCAGGCCATGGGCCGTGTCGGCGAAGTTCTGATCCGCACATGGCAGACCGCCGATAAAATGAAGCGCCAGCGCGGAAGCCTGCCGCAGGAAACCGGCGACAATGATAATTTCCGTGTGAAACGTTATATTGCCAAATATACGATCAATCCGGCGATTGCGCAGGGTGTTTCAAGACATATCGGCTCGATAGAAGTGGGCAAACGCGCTGATCTGGTGATGTGGAATCCGGCCTTCTTCGGCGTCAAACCCGATATGGTATTGCTGGGCGGATCGATCGCCGCCGCGCCGATGGGTGATCCCAACGCGTCGATCCCGACACCGCAACCCGTGCATTATCGCCCGATGTTTGGCACCTTTGGCAAAAATGTCAGCAATTCGTCGGTTGTGTTTGTCAGCAAGGCCTCGATTGAAGCAGGTCTGCGCCAGTCGCTCGGTACCGACAAGCAACTGATCGGTGTCGAAAATACCCGCGGCGGCATTTCCAAAGCATCGATGATCCACAATGATGCCACGCCGCATGTGGAAGTTGACCCGGAAACCTATGAAGTGCGGGCGGATGGCGAACTTCTGACATGCGAACCGGCCACAGTACTGCCCATGGCGCAGCGCTATTTCCTGTTTTGAGGAGAATGAACCCATGAAACGCGTCACAGGCCATGACCACGCCGGTCACTATCACGGCACACCGTTTGACCAGATTGTGCTTGCTCATGACGAGCGCCATTTGCGCCGCAAGGTGCTAACGCTGCAAAAGGGCGAGCAGATACTCATCGATCTGCCCGATCCCATTGCTTTCACCCATGGCGATGTCCTCATTCTGGAAGACGGGCGGATGGCCGAGATCATTGCGGCTGACGAGGTGCTTTACGAAGTCACCCCACGCAACCGGCAACATCTGACCGAACTGGCATGGCATCTGGGCAATCGCCATCTTCCTGCGCAACTGGAAGAAGATCGTATCGTCATCCTGCGCGATCATGTCATCAAAGCCATGCTCGAAGGCCTTGGAGCCAAGGTTGCCGAGATTGTCGCGCCATTCCATCCGCTGCGCGGTGCCTATCACAGCGGCCATGGCCATGCGCATGATCACGATCACGATCATAGTCATGGGCATCATCACCATTCCCATGACTGATCTGAGTTCAAACACAGCGCTTTTGCGTCTGATGACCTGGCTCTCTCCGGCTTTTCCTGTCGGTGCGTTTTCCTACAGTCATGGTGTCGAACGGGCGATCCACAATGGATTGATCCATGACAAGGCTTCGCTGCAAAACTGGCTGAACGATCTGCTGCACCACGGCTCGATCTGGAATGACGCGGTGCTGTTTGCCGCCAGCTGGCAGGATGAACGCGAAGGCAAGGATTATGGGCACATTGCGGCTCTTGGCGAAGCCATGGCGGGATCGAAAGAACGCCACATGGAAACCATGTTGCAAGGCAGCGCATTTCTGCAAGCCATAGGGCATTGGAGTCCGGATAGTTCAGAGCTTGCCGGTGAAATACCCTACCCTGTTGCGGTTGCAATCATCGCGGCACGCAACGGCGTTGGACTGGAAGCCGGACTTGCAGCCTTTGTGCATGGGGTGCTTTCCAACCTTGTTCAAGGTGCCGTCAGGCTCATACCGCTTGGCCAAAGCCACGGTGTCGCGCTGATGGCAGCGTTTGAAAAACCAATCATCGCGGCTGTGCAACGCGCCGCCATATCAAGCCTTGATGATCTCGGATCGGCAGCAATCCAGTCTGACATCATGGCCATGCAACATGAAACGCAATATTCGAGGATTTTCCGGTCATGATCTCGCAAAATGGACCACTTCGCGTCGGGATTGGCGGGCCTGTTGGCTCAGGCAAAACCACTGTCACCGAAATGCTCTGCAAGGCAATGCGTGATCGCTATTCGGTCGCCGTCGTGACCAACGACATCTACACCAAGGAGGATGCCCTGATCCTCAACCGGTTGCAGGCGCTACCCGAAGACCGGATCATGGGTGTGGAAACAGGCGGCTGTCCACACACGGCCATTCGCGAGGATGCCACGATCAATCTGCAGGCAATAGCCGAGATGAACAAGCGCCACCCCGATCTCGACATTGTTTTCATTGAATCTGGCGGCGATAATCTCGCCGCGACTTTCTCACCTGATCTGGCTGATCTGACTGTATATGTGATTTCGGTTTGCCAAGGAGAGAAAATACCGAGAAAAGGTGGGCCCGGCATTACCCGCTCCGACCTTTTGATCATCAACAAAAAGGATCTGGCGCCCTATGTGGGCGCCGATCTCGATGTCATGGAGGCGGACACGAAGGTTCAACGCGGAGGAAAGCCTTACGTTTTCACCGATATGTTGCGACGCAATGGTCTCGACGAGGTAATCGCGTTTATCGAAGCAGCCGGAGGCCTTAGAGAGGCCGCCTAGGCGCTCGCTCTCGCGGCTTTTGCCTGACTATCAGCAATCATCACGTCTGCGAGAATTTCGTAGGAGTGAATGCGCGCCTTGTGATCGAATATATGGCCCGTCACCATGATCTCATCGGCACCGGTGCGCTGGATGAACTCTTCGACGCCTGCCTTGATAGTAGAAGGTGAACCCGCGACCGTGCAGGATAATGACTGCCGCAAGATCGCCCGCGCGTGGAGATCAAGTGTCTCTTCATAGCCTTCCAGAGGCGCAGGCAAAGGCCCCGGATTGCCTGTCCGCAGATTGACAAAGGCCTGCTGCTGCGAGCTTTTCAGCAAATTCGCCTCCGCGTCGGTGTCGGCTGCAAAAACATTGAGGCCAAGCATGACATAGGGCTTTGCCAGATACTCAGATGGTTCGAACCTTGCACGGTAAATCTCGACTGCGCGTTCCATTTCGGCCGGGGCAAAATGCGAGGCAAAAGCATAAGGCAATCCCAGCGCCGCCGCGAGTTGCGCGCCAAACAGGCTTGAACCGAGTATCCACACGGGGACGTCAAGTCCGGCGCCCGGCACAGCCTGCACCTTCTGACCCGGTTCCGGTTCGCGGAAATAGCTTAAGAGTTCAACGACATCCTGCGGAAAGCCATTAATGTCCTGTTCAAGATTGCGGCGCAAGGCGTGGGCGGTGATCTGGTCCGTACCGGGCGCGCGGCCGACGCCGAGATCAATCCGTCCGGGATGCAAGGCAGCAAGGGTACCAAAAGCTTCCGCCACCATCAGCGGCGCGTGATTGGGAAGCATGATACCACCCGCGCCAAGCCGAATGGTCGATGTGCCAGCAGCAACATGCGCAATAACAACAGCCGTGGCCGCACTGGCGATGCCACGCATATTGTGATGCTCAGCGAGCCACAATCGATTGTAGCCGAGGCGTTCGGCATTCTGTGCCAAATCCAGCGAGTTGCGGAGTGATTGCGCGGGCGTACTGCCAACGGAAACCGGTGAGAGATCGAGAACTGAGAGCGGGGTCATTGCCTAGATATAGGCGCTCGATCACCGGGCACAATGCGTGGCAATCGATTCATGATTCACAAAATTTGAAGTTCTGTTCAATGAAAGAAATTGATGGTTCGAGCAACTAACAATCAGTTCTTCAGAACACGTAATCCGGCGGCCTCAGCACGTAACTCCATTCCCACAAGAGCACGCGTTTCCTGAGACAATTGTTCGTCAGACTCGCGAATGGCAGTTTCAATGAAATAGGCAATCATTTCAAATCCTTCACCATCGGCAATAGCACACAACTTCGAGAGTTCTGTTTTCAATACTTTCAGCGTCTGAACTCTCTTGTTCATGCTTCTCTCTCCAGGTCCCACGAGCGGCATTACTATTTTCTTGTTCTTTGAAACATTCACATTATCGCAGATAAAAATCCATGTTGCAGACGGCAGGATCAACAAATTCCGCCGTGCATTTGGTGGATATTTTTCCCAGTAGTTAATTGTTCTTGCAGATTATAATGAAAGTTTCCATCCGCTATTATTAGCAAAATACAGGACTTGGAAAGCCCCGAAGCGATCACAACTTTTGATGTTGGTTTCTTGTCTTGATTCAAATTTACTTAAAATTATATCGATCTATACACAACGCCATGAATGCATTCATTTATTTTATTCCATCCGCAGATTACCGGTCAAAGTCGTGAGATTTGCACGCGTGGTTTTCCGCAGATTTCTTTTGAACCAGACTTCACAGCCTTGTCGATCAGACCGGATGCGAGGTCTGAAACCACTTCGACGGCAATATCTTCAGGCATGCCTGTTTCTGCCATCCCGGCCCGCATAGCCTGCACACTGGCATCGCTGTCCGTTCCGCAAATATAGGCTTGTGCTTCCAGCAGCGCAGCTTTCTCAAATTTTTTATTGCTGATGTCATTGCTCTCGGATGGAGCAGCCATTTGGCCCTTCATGCTGAAGGCCGCAGCAGGCTGGATTGACAACGCCGACGCTACAACTGCCATTATAAGGACTGACGCAGATAATTTACGCATCTCTTTGGCCTCGATTGCAGAGGCCAATAACCGGACAAGCGGCCTCTTCACACATGATTAACGAAACCGGCAGCCAAGAAGTTCCCGACCTCGTTCTCAACAGGCTGTGATGCAGAGGTGATAATTGAACGCAATTATGCTGCATTGCACCAGACGCAATGCTGCTATGCAATATTATCTATATTAAATCAGACTAATGGAGTTATTCTTAGATTAGGAATTTTCGACAGCGTCACCTCCTCCCGGCCCTGTCGAAACGGTTGGCCTCTTCTCCTCCCAGAAGGCCTTCCATAACCAACGAAACCCACCGCACCTCCTCCCGCGGTGGGTTTTGTTGTTTTCAGGCCTTTTCCAAGCCCACAAACTTTACCCATTAACAAAAACACCGCCCCAAGCATCATCTGCATTGGAACGGTGTTTGAAATGGTAATCTGGATATTGGCCGTTCAGCCGATCACTGAACTGCGTTTTGAGCACCGGGCGTTTCCGGAACCTTTGACGGCGTGGCCTTCTGGGTCAAGGATTTTGGTGGCGGAACAAAATGCGTGTCCTTCGCCGGTGACATGGCAGAAGCTTCCGATTTCGGACTCTTGCTCGTGCCCGTACTTGTGGCTGTGCTTGTGTTGCAGGCCGTCAGCACCATTAGGGACAAGATAGCCATGGGAAATGCAATGCGCATACGACGTTCCTTCGTTTACATGTGAGAGCCGCCCAAGCGACATTTAAGACAATCGCAGAGGGTTGACCACCCAATCATGGCGATTGCAGGTCAAATAAAGCGTCAACCTTGTCCTTGAAAAATGCGCATGACTTTCTAGCGGTCCAATTCTGAGATTCACGTGATCAGCGTGATGGCAAATTCGTGCCACTAGCGGATGAGGATTACCCTGAGATCATTGACGTTGGTCCCTGTTGGTCCCGGCACATAGAGATCATCGATGGCATTGAACGCCGACCAGGCGTTATTGCCATTGAGATAGGCCGATGCATCAAGTCCCTTTGCCAATAACCTCGCTATGCTGCTCCCGTCAGCAAAAGCGCCGGCATTGTCTTCCGAGCCATCAATGCCATCCGTGTCGGCGGCAAAAGCGGTGATCCCGTCATAGCCATCAATATCAATGGCCAGCGACAGCAGAAACTCACTATTGCGTCCACCTTTGCCTTTGCCGCGGACCGTGACCGTCGTCTCACCTCCGGAAAGAATGACGACAGGTCGTGAGAAGGGCTGGTTTTTGCTCAGTACCTGCTTGGCCAACGCCGAATGCACATGGGCCACTTCCCGCGCCTCACCTTCAATCGCATCGGAAAGTACAACGGCTTCAACACCAAGCGCACGCGCGGCTTTGGCCGATGCCTCGAGTGAAACGCCAGCTGAGGCGATGACCCGGTGCTCATGGGTGGCAAATTCCGGATCAGAGGGTTTTGGCGCGTCAGCGGCTGGCGATTGCAAATGCTTCAAGGCAGCAGGCGGCAGATCAAGGTTGTATCGTTCGACAATGCGCAATGCATCTTCACGGGTTGTTTCATCAGCAACTGTCGGGCCGGAAGCAACAAAGGCGGGATTATCGCCCGGTATGTCGGAAACGATCAGCGAAAATACCCGCGCAGGATAGGCCGCAGCGGCGAGCCTTCCGCCCTTGATGGTGGAGAGATGTTTACGTACCGCATTCATCGCGGAAATCGGCGCTCCTGAGGCAAGCAGTCCCTTATTCACGGCTATCTCATCGTCAAGTGTCATGCCATCTGGTGGTGATGGCAACAATGCGGAACCGCCGCCCGAAATCAGTGCCACCACAAGATCGTCTGCGGTCAAACCCGAGACTGTTTCAAGCAAACGCTTCGAGGCAATCAGCCCAGCCGCATCCGGCACCGGATGGGACGCTTCGATTATCTCGATGTGCTCACATGGCGCACCAAAACCGTAGCGCGTGACAACCACACCTTCGAGCGGACCATCCCACACCTTTTCAAATGCACTGGCCATTTGCGCAGACCCCTTGCCTGCTCCAACCACTATGGTGCGGCCCTTGGGCTTGGCAGGCAAATGCGCGGCGATTGTGTGTAATGGATCAGCAGCCTCAACAGCAGCCTGAAACAGCTTTATGAAAAATTCCTTGTCCTGCATTCGCGTCACATATCCAGATCAAAAACAAAAACACCCTCAACCCCAGCTATAGCAGAGGCAACGATACGCCCGCCGATGGCTCTGTGCTCCGCATCCTCAAGATAGGTGTCACGGGCAACCGCATCGGCAAAATCGATTATGAAGCCCTCCGAATAGCCTTTGTCCATACCCACTTCCGGACTGACGTTTGGCCGTGCAACGAACGACAATACTCCCGGCAGTTTGCCACAGAGATTTTCAAGATTGCTATATATCTGTTGTCGATCAGAAGCGGGGAATTCGTCACGAAAACGAATGAAAACACAATGGCGGATCACGGGGAGCTTTCCTATTGGTCGAATGGTCGAGGCGCATCCTGACGGGATTACCGGAAATTGCGAGTGCTAATTCTGCTTCTCCCGAAATATCCTAGCCAAGCAGTCGCTCGACAGACATGGCCATCGATAAAAGTCTGGCATCGGCGCCATGGCGCGCAAACAGCATCAAGCCAGCAGGCAAAGCCAGATCGGGCATGGGAAGGCTGATAGCCGTCAGATCGAATTGATTGGCTATCTGTGGATTGCGCAGCAACAGGCCCTCGGTCTGTCTGTAGAATTCATCATTCTCGACAACAGAGGCGATCAAAGGAGCTGTGATCGGCGATGTGGGCATCGCGAGAAGATCATGGGACGCGATGAAACCGTCCATCTTGTGCATCAGGTCACGCCGTTTTTGCATGAGTTCGATGTAATCCGCTTCCGATACAGCCAAGCGCCGCAACAAAGGTTTCTGGACACGAGGGTCGACATCGAGCCCCGTATCATTAAGCCAATCAGCGTGAACACGGCTGGCCTCTATGCCTGCGATTGAACCAACCGATGTGGCTTCGGCCATTTCGTGGATCAGATCATCCAGCGTGCATTCAACCAGAATAGCGCCTGATCTTTCGCAACGTCGCAGACTGTTTTCGAATGCTTTGGCAATTTCAGGTTCCATTGCATCAAGAACCACTCCTCGTGGCACGGCTATACGCAAGCCGGTCAAAGATATGGGTTCTGGGAGGATTACACCCTCACCTGCCATAACCGCGTCCGCCAGAGCGCAATCGGCAACAGAACGCGCCAAGGGGCCAATGGAATCAAGACTCGGTGACAAAGGAAACGCACCCTGCAGCGGCACTCTCTTTGCCGTGGGTTTGAAACCCACGACGCCGTTGAGCGATGCCGGAATACGAATGGACCCGCCCGTGTCCGAGCCAATCGAAATATCGCTTGTACCATCGGCGGCGGAAATGCCCGCGCCGGTCGATGACCCACCGGCGACGCGACTGGCATCAACAGCGTTTCCCGCAACCGTGTAATGCGGATTGAGCCCCACGGCCGTGAAGGCGAACTCGGTCATGATGGTTTTACCTGGGATGACCGCACCGGCCTTGCGCAGACGCTCAACAATCACTGCATCCCTGACCGCTACCGGCTTATTCCGGCGCATGGTCGAACCGGCAAGGGTTGATTCCCCCGCCACATCGAACAGATCCTTGATTGAAACGATCTTGCCGTCCAACGGCCCAAGCAGGCGTCCTTCGCGCGCACGCCCGTCCGATGCATCTGCCTCCTCCCGCGCAGTATCAGGGTAGAGTTTTACAAATGCATGCCCGCCTCCAGCGGCTATGGCTGTCAGGCTCTGCTCCAGTCTATCGCGTGCGGATAAGGTTGACCGGGACAATGGCATCTCCCCTCAGAAAACATGACTTGCCATGTCTATAACGCGGTGGGCACGAAAATCAAAAGAAGGCTACTCAGATCAATGATATTGCTATGCAACATGATCATTGCTGCCATGCAACATTGGCAATTTTCAAGACAGGCAACGCACCACACTATCACCTTGGGAGGGCAAATATAATTAAGGGGAATACCAAATGAGCCTTCGCAACCGCATCCAAAAATGGCGCCAGTACCGTCAGAACCTGTACGAACTCCAATTATGCACCGATCGCCATCTTGCTGATCTTGGCATTGCGCGCTCGGACATCCGCCGCCTCGCATGGCAGGCCTGCAGTTAAGCAACTATCCCTATTTTTAAATGTCAGATTGTTTGAGCAGGCCGATAGTGGCCTGCTTTAGTGTCCAACACCGAACGAATAATTCCAGGTAATGCCCACGGCTTTCTGATCCTTGGACCCGAGCCTTGGCACAACAGGACTTTCAGCTGCATCTCCGGCCAGTCGGTCGTAGCGGCCAAACAGCTGAACGCTCCAAGCATCCGAGAACGAATAGGTTGTTGCAGCGACGATGCCGTACGACTTGATGCCGCCGCCGGGCGTATAGGCCTCAACCCGATGGTTGTGACGGGCTTCATCTTCCGTCACGCCAAATGCGTTGCGCATATAGGTACTGTCAGCGATCGACAGCCGCGGACCAACCGAAAACAGGAATTTATCATAGCGCTGGAATACGTCGGCTGACAGATCGGCGACAAGACCACCTGAGTTGTTGAAGGCCTGCCGCACCTCGGCACGCACACGCAGGCGATCCGGAATCGGCCAATATTGCGCAAACATGCCGCCATCGACAGTAAACGAGATATGGCGCAGGCCGACAAAGGCTTTGTCATCAGAGTGATCACGGCCTGACCGGAAGCCGATCACCGGACCAAGCTCCAGCCCGCCCAATGTCAGAAGCGTATAGTCGATATTGTCATCGGGGGCACTCATGCCCTCGGGCTCGTCAGCACTGCGGATGTCAAAGGAAGGCATGAAGCCAAAGCCGCTTGTGCGGGCGCCTTCGAACTTGCTGCCATATTCAACACTGGCACCGACGGTTACGATCCAGCGGGCAGGATTAACAGGCTTGCCATCGGTGGCGACCGCTCCTGCATCCGCTGCAAGGGCAGCGCCAGAGCACGCAGCAAGACAAGCAGCGCTTAGAAGCACCGCCACAAATCGCTTTTTACTCTGATACGCCATCTACGCGGTTTACCCCGATTCGCAGCCATCCCAGACTGCCGCGTGATCTTTAGATCAATTCCGCGGCAAATTTTAGTGCTGATTGGATCAAAAAGATAGGACCAGAAAATGCGGTGAAGTGATTTGAGGAATGATCGTTCCACCTGCCGCAAATTCATTTCCGCGTGTCGTTTATCCCAGCTTATCAAACGCTGGCTCGACGATTCTGCATGAAAAAATGAGTGAAAAGTGGTGCCCAGACGCGGATTCGAACCACGGACACGCGGATTTTCAATCCGCTGCTCTACCAACTGAGCTATCTGGGCACTTCAGGCATTTCCGTTATCCGGCAAGCCTTTCTGACAGCGTTGACTTTCTGTCGGAAGCGGGTGGGTTATAACACTAAAAATCCCCCTGTCCAGCATCAACTAACGATTTTTTTGCCGTTTTTCTGCCTCTTGCAAACGGCATGCATTGGTGCGTTTGTTTAAACCATCGAGAGACAGGATTCGTATTCCATGGATGAAACGGGGGAGAAGGCTGCCAAGAGCAGTGATTTTGGCTGGGGAATCATCGGGAGCGGCGAAATCGCCCAGCGATTCGCCGCCGATCTGGTTTTTGTGCCTGACGCAACTCTTGTCGCCAATCACTCCCGCTCACTTGCCAGCGCCGAACAGTTTCGCGGCGCATTCGGTGGCAAGCGGGCTTATGTCGATCTCGATTCCTTCCTGTCCGATCCGGCAGTTGACGCCGTTTACATTGCCACGCCCAATTCCGTTCACCTGGCCCAGGCGCTGAAGGCCGTACGGTCAGGCAAGGCAATTCTGACAGAGAAGCCTATTGCCCCTTCGCATACGGAAGCCTCGGTAATCCAGCGCGAAGCGACGCGGACCAAGGTCTTTGCCATGGAGGCCCTATGGACCCGCTTCCTGCCAGCTGCGGTGGCGGCCAAAACAAAGATCGATGCGGGTGAAATCGGCACAATCCGCCGAATCACAGCAGAACTTGCCTATGCCCATGACTACGATCCCGAAAGCCGGTTTTTCAAACGATCACTGGGAGGCGGTGCGACGCTCGATCTCGGCGTTTATTGTGTATCCCTTGCCATGTACTTTCTCGGCCAACCGCAGAAAGTCTCCGGCCTATGGCATGCCGCGCCAAGCGGCGTCGATATGAGTTCGGAAATGACCCTGCATTATGACGGGGCAGAAGCAAATCTTTCCTGCGGGTTTGATCGGGATGGTGCGAATCATTTCGTCATTGAAGGCACGCAGGGCGCATTGCGGCTCGATGCACCCTTTCTCCAGGCGCAAAGACTGACGCTTTACCGACCATTCGTCGTTGCAACTCCATTTGGCCCGTTAAAACCGCCAAGCGGCCTGTTCGGCAGGCTGCTTGACCGGTTGCCGATTCCCGGCCGTTGGATGGAAGACTATCCCTTTGAAGGCAGTGGACTGCAGTTTGAAGCTATGGCGGTAATGAATGCCATCCGCAAAGGCGAGAAAACCTCGAAGATTATGCCCCTTAGTGACAGCATCAACGTGTTGCGCGCGATTAACATCGTGCTGGCACAGCCTGCCACCACGCGGGTTATCAAAATCTAAGGGTCGGGCCTCAGCGCTCCGAATCATCCTCGCTATCGTCAGCGCTTTCGACAGCAGGCAGGACATAGGCACCGGTCAGCCAGCGATTAAGATCGACATTGCGGCAGCGGCTTGAGCAAAACGGGTAATGCTCGCGCTGCGATTGTCTTTTGCATTCCGGGCATGGCCTTGGTGGCCGCAATGGCGTTACTTTCGCCGAGCTATTGTTTTCATCCATCAGTCCAAAACCTCAGAGCTTTTGTTAAACAGAAAGGCTCTAATGTGCCGATGATTGCCAATTGGCATAGACGGGATAACCCTCGCCATGCAGGAGGCCGGCAGTTTCGTATAGAGGCAGGCCAACCACATTGCTGTAGGAACCAACCAGCTTGACGACAAAACCGCCTGCAAGCCCCTGAATGGCGTAGCCACCGGCTTTCCCGCGCCATTCACCTGACGCAAGATAACTCTCCAGCTCCTCGCGCGAAAGACGTTTGAAGCGCACACGCGTTTCAATCAATTCCTGACGAATCTTGCCCTTCGGCGTAACAAGGCACAGGCCCGTATAGACGCGGTGCGAACGGCCGGACAAAAGGCGCAGGCAGCTTGTTGCATCATCGAGAATTTCGGCCTTCGGCAAGATACGCCGACCAACCGCCACGACCGTATCGGCGGCGATAATATAGGAATTGCCAAGCTCGGCATCGCCCTTCAACTCACCCGCAACTTTCTCGGCTTTCAGGCGCGACAGGCGGCGTGCGAGGGAACGCGGATGTTCGGCACGCAGAGGCGTTTCGTCCACATCGGCGGGCAAAAGGCGATCGGGCTCCAGGCCGATCTGGCCCAGAAGCGCCAGACGGCGCGGCGAGCCGGATGCCAGAACCAGTTTGTGTTGATCGCTCATGAACGCATTTCCTGGAAATTCGTGTCCTGCGGACAAGTCCGGCCGGAGGCCAATGGGACTTATTTGAAGCGGTAGGTAATGCGACCCTTGGTCAGATCGTATGGAGTCATTTCAACAAGAACCTTGTCACCTGCCAGAACGCGGATGCGGTTCTTGCGCATACGACCAGCCGTGTGAGCAATGATTTCATGATCATTTTCGAGTTTTACCCGGAACATCGCGTTGGGCAACAGCTCCGTCACGAGACCAGGAAACTCTAGTACTTCTTCTTTCGCCATGCGTAGTTCTATCTCCAAAAAAGGAATTTGCGGTCACACTCGACCGCAATTTTGCGCGGAACCTATAGTATTGCGCGCCATTTGTGAACAAGGGAGTTGGAAGCAATTGTGTACGGCCTGACAAACACTCAAATTGCCTAGCCGAAACGCTCCTGAATGTGATGTTTAAGGTTATCCCTGACATCGCGATAGGCTTCCATGATCTGATCCCGGCGGCCACGCACCAGCGTTGGATCAGGTGTCGGCCAATATTCCACGTGAACCGATGTGGTGCGGGTGAGTTCCAGTGCCATATGATGAGCCTTGGGCGACAATGTGATGATCAGGTCAAAATAGTCGTCTTCCAGTTCTTCGAAAGTACGCGGATGGGTGGAAATGCGTTTCAAACCCAGCTCTTCCAGCACCGCGTCGACAAATGGGTCGGGCTCACCCTTTTCCACACCGGCCGAAGCGACATAGACCCGTGGCGGCAAAAGGCTGCGGGCCAGTGTTTCGGCAATAGGCGAGCGGATGGAATTCATCCCGCAAATAAAAAGCACGGCGGTTGGCATGCTGCCTTTGGCAGGCTCCTGCTCGTCCGGGAGCTTTTCCGGTTCGACGCTCACTGGCCCGATCACCCCCGCCAATGCAGCACACATACCAGCGTAAAGAGGCGGCGGGCCGTGTCGAAATCCACCTCGATCTTGCCACTCAGGCGATCCATCAGCGCTTGCGACCCTTCATTGTGCAGCCCTCTTCGCCCCATATCAATCGCTTCAATCTTGCTCGGGCTGGAAGACCGGATTGCCTCGTAATAGCTCTCGCAGATCATGAAATAGTCTTTCACAACCTTACGCAGCGGCGTCAGGGACAGAATATGGGTGACAACATCGTCACCCGCTTCCCGGGAAATGGCAAAGACCAGCCGTGTTTCTATCAGGGAAAGCTTTAAGCGATAGGGGCCTGTTCCCTCGTCACTCACAGGGCGAAAGCTGTTTTCCTCAATGAGGTCAAAAATGGCAACGGCCCGCTCATGCTCAACATCAGGCGTGGAGCGGCCGATGGTCTCGTCCAACTCCACATCAATCAATCGCGCATCGGTATTGCCCGTTGCTGTCATTATTGTCCTATAGGTTCAACCGGATCGCGACGGAATTGCCATGCGCATCAAGACCTTCGGCGCGCGCGAGTTCTATCGCCGCCGGCCCCAGAGCGCGCAACTGTTCCACACCCAGTTTCAGGATGGACGTTCGCTTGACATAGTCAAGTACAGAAAGGCCGGAGGAGAAACGTGCTGACCGTGCCGTTGGCAATACGTGGTTGGAGCCACCGACATAATCGCCAATGACTTCAGGCGTATAGCGGCCAAGAAATATGGCACCGGCGTTACGCACACCCGCTAGCAGTATTTCGGGATCATCTGTGGCGATTTCCAGATGCTCGGGAGCGATACGATTGACGAGCGGCAGCCCCGATTCCAGATCCTGCACCAGAATCACGGCACCATAGTCACGCCAGCTGGCACTTGCGGTTTCAGTTCGCGGCAGGTTTGCCAGTTGCCTCTCCACCGCCGCGATAACCGCATCGCCAAACGTTTCGTCATCGGTGATCAATATGGATTGCGAGGCGGTGTCATGTTCTGCCTGCGCCAGAAGATCAGCGGCGATCCAGTCAGGGTTATTGTCGCCATCCGCAAGAACAGCCACTTCGGAAGGCCCGGCAATCATATCAATGCCAACCTGACCGAAAACGCGGCGTTTGGCAGCCGCCACATAGGCATTGCCCGGACCAACGATCTTCGACACGGGAGCAATGGTCTGCGTGCCATAGGCCAAAGCAGCAATCGCTTGGGCGCCACCAACACGATAAATCTCGGATACGCCTGCAAGCCGCGCTGCCACGAGAACCAGTGGATTAAGCTTTCCATCCGGAGACGGCACGACCATGACAATGCGCTCAACACCTGCCACCTGTGCCGGAACGGCATTCATCAGCACAGAGCTTGGATAGCTCGCCGTGCCGCCGGGCACATAAAGCCCGACCGATTCCACTGCTGTCCAACGCGAGCCAAGCTCGACACCCAAGGCATCGGTATAGCGGTCATCCTGCGGCATCTGCCGCTGATGGTGCGAATGAATGCGGTTACGCGCAAGCTTGAGGGCTTCGACAGTTTCCAATGGCGCTGCGGCCATGGCCGCATCGATTTCCGCCGATGTAATCGCAATACCGTGCTGAACGAGATCAATCCGGTCAAAACGCTGGGAATATTCGATTAGCGCTGCGTCACCCTCGGTCCGGACTCTATGAATAATATCGGCAACTGTGCGATCGACATCTTCCGATACCTCGCGCTTCGTCAGAAGAAACGCGGCAAACCGGGATTCAAAATCAGGATCGGACTGCCTCAACACCAATGCCAATGTAACCACTCCTTTTGCCCGTCAGGCATCATGTTCCGGCTTGAACTCGGTTTCCCAGACAGGTCCGAGATCCGTAAGCTGTGCTTCGATAGCTTCCACCTCAAAACGCAGCGCCTTGTTGGCGGCGAATGTCAGTTCGATCGTCCCTGAAGGGGCATCCCCGGCGATGAACCGGATTGCCAGAAGTGACAGTACATCGTCCTTGTAGCGGCGTTCGATACCGGTCGCCTTGAGGCTCGTCACCCGCGCAAAATGCAATGCCGTGCGCCGGCGTTCAAACGTGCGGTGGCGTTTGCCATCGGCGGCCAATTCCCAGACGAAGCGATTGACAGCCAGAACCAAACGCTGTTCGGCAGGCAGATAATCGATATCGGCTATTTTCAGCACGGAATCCTGCAGATGCGCAGAAAGGATTTGCAGATCTTCCTCATCAAGCGCGATGAGTTTGAGAGTGTCCATGTCTACCCTTTGCATGACTTATCAGGATCATGGCGCGCGGGACGCGCCACATTCCTTTCCCTGTTAGAGGAAAGTTCAGGCAAATGGAATTCTACTGTTGGGCGAAAATACACAAACAGGAAAAACAGCGCGCATCAGTCGCTGATACGTTCCACAACAGCGCCACAACGGGACAGCTTTTCTTCCAGACGCTCAAATCCGCGATCAAGATGATAAACGCGATTGACGGTTGTTTCGCCTTCCGCAGCCAAACCGGCAATAACCAGAGATACGGATGCACGCAGGTCGGTTGCCATGACAGGCGCACCTTTCAGCCGTTCCACACCTTCGATCTTTGCCGTCTGTCCGGACAGGGAGATTTTCGCGCCAAGACGAGCCAGTTCCTGCACATGCATGAAGCGATTCTCGAAAATGGTCTCGGTGATGTGCGATGTGCCTTTGGCCATGGTCATCAGGCCCATGAACTGTGCCTGCAGATCAGTCGGGAAGCCGGGGAATGGCTGCGTGGTAACATCCACTGGCATAATGCCGTGGCCATTGCGAACGACACGCAGACCTGAATTTGTCTCGGAAATTTCAGCACCGGCCTGACCCAGTGTCTCCAGTGCCGCGCTCAAAAGGCTGGCATCGGCACCTTCGAGGATCACGTCGCCACCGGTCATGGCCACAGCCATCGCATAGGTGCCGGTTTCAATACGATCAGGAATAACACGAACACGCGCACCGGAAAGGCTGGTGACGCCTTCAATGGTGATTGTCGACGTACCCGCACCGCTGACGCGTGCGCCCATCGCATTGAGGCAATCGGCAAGATTGACGACCTCGGGCTCCTGTGCGGCGTTCTCGATGATGGTCTCGCCCTTGGCAAGGGTTGCTGCCATCATCAACACATGGGTCGCGCCAACCGATATTTTCGGGAAGGTGAAGCGTGTACCGACAAGGCCGCCCTTTGCGCTTGCCTTGACGTAACCATTCTCGATTTCAATCTCGGCACCAAGCGCGCGCAGACCATCAATGAACAGATCCACCGGACGTGTTCCGATGGCGCAGCCACCCGGCAGCGATACGGTCGCTACACCCATGCGCGCCAGAAGCGGGCCAATGACCCAAAAGCTTGCACGCATCTTGGATACGAGTTCGTAGGGCGCTGTTGTATCGACAATATTGCGAGCGGTGAAATGGATCGTGCGGGAATAGGCCCCATCCTGACGTTCACGGCGGCCATTGACGGAATAATCAACGCCATGATTGCCGAGAATGCGGATCAGCTGTTCTACGTCGGCCAGATGAGGCACATTTTCGAGCGTCAGCGTATCATCCGTCAAAAGCGACGCGATCATCAACGGCAAGGCCGCATTCTTGGCACCGGAAATCGGAATGATGCCATTCAGCTTATTACCGCCAACAATCTTGATACGATCCATAATGTGTCACTTTCGCGGGATATACCCGTCCTGTCGTTGAGCCCTTTGCAGAGCCGGTTGATCTAAACCATCGCAGACAATGGTTCAAGAAATGCTTCGATCGCAGTGCGACCGGTCAAGATTCCGAAGACGGGGTATCGGAGGAGGTCTTTTCTGCAGCGGTGATTCCCTCGTCGCGTTCATCTGCAGCCCCGGAGCGCCGGGAACGTATTTGCTGTTTTCGCCGCGCCAGATTCGCCCGTAATTGTTCCGAACGCCGCTTCTCACGACTTGTTTGCTCGGAATTCGGGTTTTTCGAAGACGGCGATGTCATATGTGATCTTTCAAAATCCGTATCCGCCAATCGCGATATTTTCCTTGGGAATGCTAGGCTTTTGGCGAATCCTGATATTTTGCCCAAGAGATTACGATTGCTTGCTTGCGATTTAAGCAATGATATGGCAGAAGTCCGCCGCGTTCGCAAATCAGCTGCGGTAGCTCAGTGGTAGAGCACTCCATTGGTAATGGAGAGGTCGAGAGTTCAATCCTCTCTCGCAGCACCAGCGCAACCCTTTGAAACTATTGAGAAATCAACGATATGGGTTGCAGCCGCTGTGTAGCTGTCATGTAATCCTGGCAACGTTCTTGGTGATGACCTCGCAACCTGACTATTCAGGGGTCTGCAACATCTGCTTGTTGATATACGGCGTCTTCTCCAAAACGATGATAGAATCATAGAAGTGAATTGCCGACGTCGTGCGAGTTATGTTGGTTTCCGGCACGGTCTCGTCGCCGTTTTCACCGTAAATAGTGTGTCGCGCATGCATTTCATCGACGAAGCCTTTGCACCTGTTGATGAACGAATTTTCCGAGCGCAATCCGCCGCCAAGCTTCGACCAATAGCCACCGTTCAGATCTTCAGCAAGGTAGATGCCGTCGCGAGCCATGCGAGGATATAGGAAATCAAACGATACGTTGATGTCGTCGTGGTGATGACTTCCGTCATCCATGACTATATCGAATGGACCAAACTCATTCAGCAAACCCTGTAAAAATTGCCGATCACTCTGACTCCCGATCCTTACCGCAATCTGCTCTTCCTCATAATTTTTACATTCTGGCCGAATGTCGATTGAAACAATGCGGGCCATCGGCCCAAAGTAATACTTCCACATTTTGGCCGAACCACCATAACCAGTTCCAATCTCCAGGAAAGTAACTGGACGATTTTGGTATCGCGAAAAATATCTCTCATATATCGGGAAGTAATGGGCGTACTTTATGATCTTACTGCCGTTATTATTGATGAAATAATTATAGAGATTCATGATAACTTTTCTTCCGATTAGTGTTTTCGTGGAGTCTCTCAAAACAAGCATCGGAAATTGCAATGGTACTCGTCAAGTATATTTTATCTCATAAAAATTTTTGTTAAGTATGCCTGAAAAGTATCGTGCTAGAATACGGGCGCAGTTCTCCGTCATGCATACGATCATTGTTCGTGAAACATTATCCACAGGTAATCCACAGATAGTTTTGATGAGACCGGCAAGGCTGACTGTTGGATGTCATGCACCGCTGACGCGTTGGTAGTGCGATGATTCTTTGCCAAAACATGCCCGCAGGAGGCCGACGATGCTGCCAAGACGCGAAGCTGCCTTCACCAGAGTTCTTCCCTTCGTGAAAGGCACAGCAATCAGGTAAAGACAAACAGACAAGATCCTGCCGACAAGTGAGCCCGGCAAACGCAGAAGCGTTATGATTCGTCTTTTCCGCAATTTGGCTCGCATCTCTATCGTGCTGATATCGCGGCTGCGTCGGTACTGATAGGCAAAAGTTAGCCGGTCTTGCGGCACGGTTTCATAGGCAATTGCCTGGGGTGTCCAGCCTGTTTTGGCGCCAAGCTTGCTGGCATCGGCCCAAAGCCGCCAATCCTCGCCGCCTGCCAGTGCAAGGCCATTGTCAAAACGCACGCCGGTGCGGCGGAAGAACGCCAGATTTCCCATCCAACTTCCGGTTGCGATCCTTATGCGATGCATCTGACCGCTATTACGCTTGCTTAGATATTTTGCCTCACTCTTCCGGTTGGCCAGTTCCATGCCGGACCAGATCATTTTCTGCCACAGGGTTGCGTCAGGTGCAGGCGGGGCGAGACGAACAGGCGATCCGACAATGTCCAGATCATAGGCGTCCCGCTCAGCAAGCAATTGTACCAGCCAATCTATTTCCACTGTCTCGTCGTCATCCGCGAAGGTGAGCAAATCATCGCCTGCATCAATCGCACATTCGAGAACGCGATTGCGTACAAACGCAATGCCAAGACGCGGTTCTATCTCATACCGGACGGAACATTGCGGGACTTGCCTGCAAAATGCGGCCACGACGTCCTGCAGCGTAGCCTGATCATTGTTCTCAACAATGAGGAAATGGATGCGTGTCCCCTCCGGCACGCGCATATGGGCGTAGGATTTCAAAAGGTTTTGCAACATCAAAGGCCGATTACGGGTGATCGTGCCAATACAGATGCTACGCTTGCGTGTAATTTCTCCGGATATGCCCGCCATGATCAGCCGGTCACGGATTTACGCAAAACATTCAGCCAGCCATCGGTGCGGCGGACGATCTTGCGCGGCAAGAGCAGTTTGTCATCCTCGGGTGTTGCCCGGCCCCGCTGGGTTGTGGTGGCAGTCGTAAAGCCTGCTTCCTCAACTATCGTCCTGACATCGCCGGACAAATCGCCATAGGGATAGCAAAAGGCATCCACAGTGCTGCCAAGCATGTCTTCGAGTTCGCGTCGTGAACCGGTAATCTGGCGCCGGGCTTCATCAAGATCGACCTGTGCCAGATGCACATGATCAAGCGTATGAGCACCAACTTCGTGCCCCATTGCGGCCCATTCCAGCATTTCCGCTTTGGACATGCACGGCGCATGAGGAACGCCTACGGGCACGTCCCATTGATTGAAGCCCCCGATCTGCCGACTGACGAAGTAATTCGTTGCGGTGAAGCCAAGTTCGTTAAGGACGGGCAGTGCGTGGAGATAGACATTCCGGAAACCGTCATCAAAGGTAACGCCAACCACCTTTCCGGTCTTTTCACCTGCGAGGTAAGGCTGCAAATCGCGCATCGACAACCCCGTATAGCCCATGCGTTTGAGCCATTTCATCTGGCGCTGAAAATTGCCGGGGTCGACGGTCAAATAGCGGAATGGGCTGCCCCGTCCTGCTGGCTTATCGATCTGATGGTACATCAATATGGGTATTGGCATTTTACATAAGCTCAAATGAAAATCGGGGCATTTTGAAATCTCTGAAACAAGTGGGATATAGCAGGCCTGCTTCCCGTATAGTGGACATATCAATTGTGCCTTTTTCAGCGCAATAATCACCGAATGTCTGAAATAATCTGATTCTCGGCAATCAGATACATCTCCAAGATGATGGCTGGATTGCCGCCGCCAAAATTCGGGATATAAATTGACGCAGTGCAAGGGAGCCACATACCATTATGACCATTCTGCTGCGGATTGAAGGAGCAATGGTGGCTGTGCTTGCCATAACAGCTTATTCGCTTTTTGGCCTTAGCTGGTGGCTTTTTATTGTGCTCTTCCTCGTGCCCGATATCTCAATGCTGGCCTATCTCAAAGGTCCGAAGATTGGTGCGATCTGCTATAATGCGGTGCATCTTTATGCTCTGCCTATCATTCTTCTGGCGGCTGGCTGGTGGTCCGGCTCCAAACTCGTCTTGTCCATTGGTTTGATATGGGTATTCCACATCGCCATTGATCGCGCTCTTGGGTACGGCCTGAAATTCTACAGCGCGTTTCAGGACACGCATCTCGGGCGCATCGGAAAAAAGGCGTGATCCGACAGATCTTCCTAGATCAATAGTTGCACGAATCCATTTCCTGCTTGAAGCGTTCGATCCACCATGTAGCGGCGGGCCCGAGGGGCCTGTCTGCCATATGAAGCGCAAAAAGCGGATAACTCCCCTCGGGATAGGGTTCGAGATCAAGCTTAACCAACCGACCCTCGGCAACATCATCGCTTATCATCCATTTGGGTAGACCGCCCCACCCCAGACCAGCGACCATCAAGTTGTGTTTGATGCCGACATCGGTCATCCGCCACGTCTTATAAGCGAAAACACCGAAATCCCGGCCTTTCGTTTGCTCGGAAAGATCGGTGACAACAAGCTGAACGTGATCGCGGATGAATGATAAGGGAACTGGTCCCTTGTACAGGGCAAGCGGATGATCAGGCGCAGCGGCGGGCGTCATAGCCATTTCCCCAACCTTCATCGTCACCAGATCATCGCTTGGTTGAAGCGGCGGTCCGCCAATGCCGATATCTGCCTGCTTCTTCAACACAAGGTCCCACACCATACCCAGCGCGCCAACATGCAGACGCAGACTGACGGTCGGAAAGTGCTGCTGAAAGGCCTTCAAAACATGGATGAGAACCGGAGAAGGTACGGACACATCAACGGCAATCGAGATTTCCGCTTCGAGGCCCGCTTTGAGGCCTTCAGCCCGCGCCCTCAAGCTTTGCAGGGCTGACGCCATGCGCCGCGCATCCTCAAGCATGGCGAGACCCGCATCGGTCAATCGCGGCTGTTTGGTTCCCACACGGGTAAAAAGCTGCAGTTCGAGCTGGGATTCAAGATTGGCAATCGTATAGCTGATAACCGATTGGGAGCGATTGAGGAGCCGGGCAGCGGCGGAGAAACTGCCCGTGTCGGCAACGGCCAGAAACACCTGGAGCTGATCGAGTGTTGGGTTCGGCTGCATGATCTATCTACTTTTTAGATGAGTTTGATAGATATTTTCCCAGTTTTCTAAATGGATGTCGAGGGCCAAATTGCAGGCACGAAATCAATCATCCTTTTAGAAGGTACTTAGATCATGTCATCCATTCTTCTCGTTACATCCAGCCCTCGCGGTGCGGCATCGCATTCAACCGCGGTTGCCAAAGAGTTTGCAAACAAGCTGCAGCGGGCAACGCCCGGTAGCCAGATTGTCACCCGCGATCTTGCCAGCCATCCGTTGCCGCATATTGATGCCGAATACACGGCTGGTATCTATACACCGGTTGAGGCACGCACACTTGAGCAGCAGCGCGCTGTTGCTATCTCGGATAAGGCGGTCGACGAGCTTTTTGCAGCAGACAGCATTGTAATTTCGACAGGCTTCATCAATTTCAGCATCTCTTCAACGCTGAAATCATGGATTGATCACATCGCCCGTGCGGGCAAGACATTCAGCTATGGCGAAGATGGCCCCAAGGGCCTTGTTACAGGCAAGAAAGTCTACCTTGTGATCGCATCCGGCGGCGTTTACTCGGAAGGACCAGCTTCAGGTATGGATTATGCTACGCCGTACCTCAAATCGGTGCTCGGTTTCCTTGGTATGACGGATGTTGACGTTGTTCGTATCGAAGGCGTTGGCATGGGGCCAGAAGCAGCAGCCAAGGCGATTGCGACAGCCGAAGAACAAACCAGCCATTTGGCCCTTGCGGCCTAACGGATCAAACCAGTAAGGGGGTGGATAGCAATCCACCTCTTTTCCCATGTAATGATATGGATTTTTGGAACAGAAGAGCGATCCGCTTATCAGCGATCTGCTACTTCAATGCCTTGTGTTCGGCTTCGTCAAGCCGGCGGAGCTGATCAAGCAAGCTCTCAGGCACGGTGTCTTCCACCTTGTAGATACCTGCAGCACGTATTGCCGTCCTGTAGGACGACTGCGATATCTGTCGTCGCAAGATTCTTGATAACTGTTTTTCGTTGGTCCGGTTGGCGCCGTCCATCGCATTACTCCAACTCTACTTCGTGGTCTTAAACACCTTCCCAGCGAAGAAGGTTCCCCTTTTCTAGACTTATGTGCGTTAAGACAATGTGTCTCTCCGCCGCATGGCCTCCGGAAGGACAAATGTCGTGACCCCATCGGGAACTGTCCGCGTCGGCAGGCGTTGTAAAGCAACCTTTCCTCCGGCCAATGGGGTATGTTTTGTACGAAATATTTCAATATCTTAATTCCTTGCCCATCGTGCAGCACGTGATCACTCTTGCAGTTGCCTATGTGCTTGCCTTTCCAATCGGGTGGGAACGGGAAATCGAAGAGCGTAGTGCAGGCATGCGCACATTTCCCCTTGTCGCACTTGCCAGCTGCGGCTTTATTCAGGGCACCGAAGGTGTCATGGGAGAGCACCCGGAAGCCACGGCGCGCATCATCGAAGGATTGATCACTGGCGTCGGCTTCATCGGCGGCGGCGCGATCCTGCAAATGAAAGATTCCGTGCGCGGCACGGCTACCGCCGCCAGCATTTGGGCGACAGGGGCCATCGGCGTTGCGGTTGGCCTGGAGAGTTATGATGTGGCTTTTATCATCTCCCTTGTCACCTTCCTGACATTGAGATTAATGCTGCCACTCAAAAAGGAAACCAAGGGAAAATAACTAGCGGCCCGAGTTGCGGCTTCCAAGAGCTTTTTCCCACATCAGGGCCGATTCGACGATGGCATCTAGATTGTCGAGACGCGGCTCCCAGCCCAGATCTTTTCTGGCTCGTGCGCTGTCAGCGACGATGGACGCCGCATCGCCTGGACGCCGATCCGTGAGGCGAGCGTCAATAGGCGCACCGTGAACTCGCTCGACGCTTTCAATCACATCACGCACGGAATATCCCCGGCCATAACCGCAATTGGCGGTGAGGCTGCTGGCGCCTGTGCGCAGGCGATCAAGTGCAAGGCGGTGGGCTGCAACGAGGTCGCTCACATGAATATAATCACGCACGCACGTACCATCGGGCGTGGGAAAGTCGTGGCCGTAAATTTCCATATAGGGCCGTTTGCCAAGCGCTGTTTCACAAGCAACCTTGATCAGATGGGTTGCCCCTCTCGTGGATTGGCCGGACCGGCCCTTGGGGTCAGCGCCAGCAACATTGAAATAGCGAAGCGCCGTGTAGCGGAAATCATGGGCTGCTGCCGTGTCACGCAACATCCATTCGGTCATCAGTTTGGAAACACCATAGGGTGATTGCGGCTGAAGCGTCGTATCCTCGGTGACGGGCTCCATACCGCCGTCGCCATACACAGCTGCCGTCGATGAAAAAATGAAATTCCGCACATCCGATTTTATGACCGCTGCGATAAGGGAGCGGGATTTTGAGGTATTGTTTTCATAGTATGTGAGCGGGTCGCGAACCGAATCCGGCACGACGACCGAACCAGCAAAATGAATGACCGCATCAACATAATTGCGCTCGATGGTTTCACGGACAAGGTGCTGATCCGCAATATCGCCGACTATGAGTTTGGCTTCCGGGGGCACTGCCCATTCAAATCCGGTGGATAGCCGGTCGATGACAACAACAGACTCCCCCGAATCCAATAATTCCCAGACCATGTGGCTGCCAATATATCCGGCGCCGCCGGTTACGAGTACTGTCATCTGTTAACCTCTGAACCATGAATACAGCTCTCAGCTATCATCTTGCCGTATTTCGGCAAGAGTGCAAAGCCTTGAAGCGACAGCATAAAAATTCTTCAGCCAAAACGCTTTATGCAGCAAGGAAACCTCAGACTGAACATCATCGCGAACGACGGCGTCCGTGTTCCGCAAATCCTTGGCACTATAGGGCATGCTGAACTTGAACGCTGTCATTTACCAAGCGTGGCAAATTGCCCACCTTCCCGTCATGGATTTTAAGCAGCAAAAACGGTAGTAAGTTTGTGATACAGGAGCAGTACATGGACTATCGTCGGTTTTTCGAAGACGCGATCGACCAATTGCACGCTGAGAAGCGCTATCGGGTCTTTGCTAATCTGGAACGGATCGTGGGAAAATTTCCGCGTGCGCTTTGGCGTACCGCTGATGCCACACGCGAAATAACCGTATGGTGTTCCAATGATTATCTCGGAATGGGTCAGCATCCATCCGTTATCGCTGCCATGCATGATGCATCCAGCCGCATGGGCTCCGGCGCTGGTGGCACGCGTAATATCTCAGGTAATAACCATCCGCTTGTAGAGCTTGAAAACGAACTGGCCGATCTTCACAACAAGGAAGCTGGTCTGGTCTTTACGTCAGGTTTTGTATCCAACGAAGCGTCGATCTCAACCATCGCACGGCTTCTGCCCAATTGCCTGATTCTTTCCGATGAGTTGAACCATGCCTCGATGATCGAAGGCGTTCGTCGCTCCGGTGCAGAGAAGAAGATTTTCCGTCACAATGACGTGGCGCACCTCGAAGACCTGTTGAAAGCAGCAGGCAAGGAGCGCGCCAAGCTGATCGTGTTTGAATCTGTTTATTCGATGGATGGCGATATCGCGCCGATTGCAGCGATTGCCGATCTGGCGGAAAAATACAACGCCATGACCTATATCGATGAGGTCCATGCGGTTGGCATGTATGGCAATCGTGGCGGCGGCATCACCGATCAGGAAGGCCTTTCAGACCGTATTGATATTATTGAAGGAACACTGGCCAAGGCTTTCGGCACACTCGGCGGCTATATTACTGGAGCCAAGACAGTGATTGATGCGGTTCGCTCCTATGCGCCCGGCTTCATTTTCACCACGGCCTTGCCCCCGGTCATTGCGGCGGCTGCCACCCAGTCAATTCGCCATCTGAAAGTATCGCAGGAAGAGCGCAGACTGCATCAGCGTCAGTCGCAGCTTACCAAAGATATTCTGGCTTCGGCAAACCTGCCTGTCATGCACTCGCAAACGCACATCGTCCCGATCCATGTCGGCGATCCCGAGTTGTGCAAGATGGCAAGCGACCGGCTGCTTGAAGTTCATGGCATCTATATCCAGCCGATCAATTACCCCACTGTTCCGCGCGGAACCGAACGTTTGCGCATCACTCCAACACCGTTCCATTCCGATGAGCTGGTGCTTGAGTTGAAGGACGCCTTGGTTGAAGTCTGGACGGCTCTTGGCATCCCCTTTGCCAAGGACAGCGCACCATTGGTCAAGAAAGATGAGCGCGTGGTCACACTCGCCGTATCCAAGGCGGGCGGCTAAAACCCCATTTTCTGAAGCTAGAAGAGGCCCGTCATTTCGTTCGATATGGCGGGCTTATTTATTTGCGTCGGCATTACTCAACCAACGAGCGAGAAATGGGACAGCCAGCGCAATCATCAGGAACCGCGCCACGTGATGAGATGCCACATAGGAAGGGTCAACACCCAGAGAGAAGGCGATCACGGTCAAAGCTTCCAGCGCGCCGGGCGCGAAGGCAAGCGCGATCTGGGCCGGATGGATATCCAGCATGTACCAGACGGCAAAGGCGGCAAGAAATGATGCGACGGTTCCAATGACGAACGCACAGAGAGCTGCGGGCAGATAGCGCACGAGTTGGGTGCGATGCTCCGCTCCGACTCGCGAGCCAATCAGAACACCCAGAATAATCAATCCGATATCAGCGATGGAGCGTGGCACTACGGCTGTCACCAAGGATGCCCCGTGCAGCAAGGCGCTCGCCAGCAGAGCCCCCAGCATCATGCCGCCGGGCACACGGGTGAAGTGACCAAGAAGCGCACCCCCAAGGCCGCAGACAAACAGGATAAGTGCCTCCTGCACCGTCCAGTTATAATTCATCTCAACAACAACGTGCGGCGCGTTCTTTGCGATGATCGCCAGCAGTGGCGCGAGAAAGCCGATCAGCAATAACAGGCGGATACATTGAACCACGGTGATCTTGACCATATTGGCCTGCGTTCCCATCGCCGCAACCAGCACGAAGGAAAGCGCACCCGGCAGCGACGAAAACAGGGCTGTGGGCCCATCCCAGCCAAACCCTTTACGCAGCATCAGATAGGTGAGCCCCGTCACAGCGACCAGCGCGACAAAGAGCATGAAAAAACTCACCGGCCACAGCACCATCTGGTTGATCGTATCAGGCGAAACACCGGAACCAGCCTGAATACCCAGCATGAAGAAGACGAAGACCCGCAGCCAGTCGGGCAAATGAATACGAACACCCGACAGCGATGCGGCCGTAACCGCGAGCGTTGATCCAAGCAGAAAGGGGATAGGCAGACCGACAAAACCGGCGCTGAAAGCGCCAGCCGAGGCAATGAATAGGGAAAGAATGGTGGCCTGGGTATTATTGAGATGTATGCGATTCAACGTTTCCGAATCCAGTCTGCGAGGCGATCGGCAGCCTCCTCGACCTGATCGATTCGCCGGGCAAAACACAGTCGCAGGAAGGCTTCACCACCATCCCCAAAAGCTGTGCCGGGCGCAAGGCCTACCTTTGCCTGATCGACAATATCAAAGGCGGCACGGTATGAATCCATGACACCCTCAATACCGAAGAGCAGGTAGAAAGCGCCTGCGGGCGGCGACAGCCGCACCCTGCCGGTGGCCGCAAGTTTGGCACAGAGAATGTCGCGGGCCTTGTGCGCACGATCAACCTGCATTCGGATAAATTCGTCACCATGATCAAGCGCAGCAACGGCACCGCGCTGCATGAATTGCGCGACGCCCGACGTTGAATATTGAATGAGGTTTTCTACAGTTTTGCCAAGGGAAGGATGGACGGTCATCCAGCCTACCCGCCAACCCGTCATGGCCCAGTTCTTGGAAAAGCTGTTGACGAAAATGATGCGGTCATCCGCGTCCATGACGTCAAAGAAAGACGGCGACCGCTGCGCACCGTAATAAAAATGGGTGTAGATCTCATCGGCAACGATCCACAGACCATGCTGGCGCGCAATCTGCAATATCTCTTTCAGTGTTTCGATATCGGCAGTCCAACCTGATGGGTTGGATGGAGAATTGATGAACAGCGCCTTTGTTTTTGGCGTGATTGCATCGCGGATTTTCTGGGGATCAAGTGTCCAGCCATTTCCGGTGAAATCCTGAATGACAGGAACCGGCGTTGCACCGGCAATACCGGCTGCGGCGGCAAAATTCGGCCATGCGGGCGACAGATAGATCACTTCATCCCCTGCCCCCGCAGTGGCCTGAATCGCAAGCTGGATCGATTGCATGCCGGAGCCCGTGACATAAAAGTGATCTACAGGCAGATCAACATTGAAATGGCGCTTGTGATAATCAGCCAGCGCCTGCCGCAATTCCGGAATGCCTGCCTGCCAGGTGTAAAAGGTCTCGCCATTGGCCAAGCCAGCACTTGCGGCGTCACGGATGAAATCCGGCGTGGGCAGATCGCCTTCGCCTGCCCATAAAGGGATGACACCCTCCTGTCGCCTCCCGTGGTTCATCACGGCAACAATGCCGCTTTCGGGAGCGACAGCCGCTTCGTGGCGCAAATGTTCGATCAGACCCATATGATTTTCTCCAATGCCAGAGGCCAGACGTAACGCAACGAAACTTAATAATCACGTGGATATTTGTGATGTTCCCATCACCGCCGCTGATAGTCTGCTGACGACTTACCGACAGGTATAAACAAAAACCCCGGCACGGGGCCGGGGTTTTAAAATATGTGCGAAACGCCTTAGCGTTTGGCGAGCAGATCGCGGATGTCAGTAAGCAATACTTCTTCCTTGGTCGGCGCAGCAGGGGCTTCAGGAGCAACCACCTCCTTCTTCTTGAGCCTGTTCATGGCTTTCACCACCATGAAGAGAACCCAGGCGATAATCAGGAAGTTGATCACCAGGGTGATGAAGTTGCCGTAAGCAAGCGTTGCGCCGGCGGCGCGTGCGGCAGCCAGTGTAGCAGCGGGCGCTCCCGCCAATTGGATATACATGTTGGAAAAGTCTACGCCACCTGTAATAAGCCCGATAATCGGCATCAGGATGTCGTTAACAATCGAGTCAACCAGTTTGCCAAAAGCACCGCCGATGATCACACCAATGGCGAGATCGACCATGTTTCCCTTCAAGGCAAATTCTTTGAATTCCTTTAGCATGATATACCACTCTCCAGTATTCCGTGTTAATTGGAAGCTGTCAGTCCCCAGTGATGCGACGTGCAACACAGATTGACAGTAACAGATGTTCCTAAATTATTAACAAAAAGTTTTGTTTTATAAGTAGATACGCATTCATTACCGCAGATTTTTCCGCATTCCCATTTTGAGATCGATCCATTTTCATGAAGGCATTTGCCGCTATTTAACGGAAGGTTGAGGCCCATGGTGGGCTGGACTGGCGCGCTCGTCGCACTTTTATATCTCATGGCACACTATGTGCGTACCAAGACAATTGACCGGCATGCTGACAGCGAAAACAGCAGGGGCCGACCGCTCATCCGTGCCTTGGGTTTACGTCGGGGAGATGAGCATCTCGATGCACGTGTTCGCGAACGGACAGCAGAGCTTACGCATGCGAATGAGGAACTGGCAAAAGCACAGCGCCGGGCCGAGGAAGCCAATATCAGCAAGACACGTTTTCTGGTGGATGCGGGGCACGATATCCTGCAACCGCTCAATGCTGCCCGTCTTTATGCGTCCGCACTGACCGAGCAATTGGGCGATCCGCATCAGAGATCCTTGGCGGCCAGCCTCGATTCGTCTCTCGAGGCCGTAGAGTCGATTTTCAACACGTTGCTGGACATTTCACGGTTGGACGCGGGTGCTGTGAAGCCTGCTATCTCTGTCTTTGCGCTGAACACGCTTTTACAGCAGGTGATAGGGGATTTTTTGCCTGCGGCCCTCCGGAAGGGTCTTGAACTCAAACTGGTCGAGAGTTCGGCCATCGTTGCGACAGATCGCAACCTCCTGCGCCGCTTGCTTCAGAACCTCGTTTCGAACGCGATCAAGTACTGTAAGTCCGGCAAGATACTGGTCGGGGTGCGCCGCCGGGGCCAAATGCTTGAGGTTCAGGTCCTTGATACGGGTATTGGTATTGCCAGATCAAAGCTGGACATCATCTTCCGTGAATTCTCCCGGCTCTGCGAGGGCATGAAGGAATCGGATGGTCTTGGCCTTGGTCTATCGATCGTTGAACGCATAGCCAAAACTCTGGACATGTCCGTCGAGGTTCGTTCATGCCTTGGAAAAGGCTCGGTTTTCTCGGTGCAGATGCCGGTGTCAAAAACCAGAGCATCAACGCCTGTCAATGAGATCCCAGCCCTACGGCACCCCAGTTCATTGGATGGCCTGGCAATTCTTTGCATTGACGATGATGAGCATTCGCTTTCCGCGATGAAAGCGCTCTTGCAAAGCTGGGGATGCAAAGTGGACATGTTGAGCCACAGCGGCGCTTTAAGCAGCTTTTGCCAAAATCACACGGCGCCGCCAGATGTCATCCTTGCTGACTACAATCTCGGTGATGCAACCGGTCTTGATCTCGTTGAATATGCTCGTAGCCATTATGATTGTCAGATAAGGGCTGCGCTCGTTACCGCCGAGCGATCCAACCAGTTGCGCGACGACGCCATGTCCGCCAATGTTTCTGTTATCAACAAACCCGTCAAACCCGCAGCCCTCAGAGCGCTCCTTTCGCACTTTCAGCTAACTGATAGCTGCGGTTGAATTGCATTCAGGTCTGCTAAAATTCAACAAGTTCAGTGTTCAAGGTCGCCGTGTCGGACTTGAAACGCGAAAAACGAATGACTGCCTGTGTCCGGCTTTCAACACCGAGCTTATTCAGAACAGCCGACACATGCGCCTTGATGGTCGCCTCCGATACATTAAGCTCGTGGGCGATCTGCTTGTTCAGCATACCGCCAGCCATCATACCGAGAACGCGCGCCTGCTGGGGCGTGAGCCGGCGCAAACAAGCAATCAACTCATAATGCTCAGCATCAAGAGAACTTTCATCCTCGCACGCGGGCGGCGACCAGATTTCACCGTCAAATATTTTGCTGACCGCAAGGCCAATTTTATCCGGCGTCGATGATTTGGAAATAAAACCCGATGCACCCAGTGCAAGAGCTGCGCGAACGGTGAACAGATCATCAGTTGCCGAAACGACTGCAATCGGAATGGCTGGACACAGCGCGCGCAAGGTGATCAAGCCAGTCAGGCCACTAACCCCATTCAACGCAAGATCAAGAAGCACCAGATCAACATCAAATATGTCGAGCAACAATTTCTTGGCGCTCTCCAGATCGCCCACTTCAATAATTTCCGCATCCCATGGCTGCATGCCAAGAGCTGCTTTCAATGCGCCGCGGAAAAGTGGATGATCGTCCACAATGACAAACTTAAATTTCATTATTGAAAAGTCCTTATTTCGAAAAATATCAGCAACTGTAATTTATTGATTTTAATGCTTTCGACTAAAGCGTATTTACCTGATATATCAAGACAAATTTAGTCCACATAAAAGCTCCAAACCCGTGCGGCATGTTCGTTGATATCTGCTAAACACATGAATTGACTTGGCAAAACCATAATCCCGCGCAATCATACGTACATGACGCACAATCTTCGAAAGAAAGATGCATGATCACCAATACTCTTTACCCCGAGACTCAGCCCTATTCCGAGCAGATGCTTGCTGTGTCCGATTTGCACAGTATTCATGTGGAGGAATGCGGCAATCCCAATGGTAAACCGGTCATCATGATCCATGGCGGGCCAGGCGGCGGAATTAATCCCACCATGCGCCGCCTGCATGATCCGGAGCTTTACCGCATCATTCTCTTTGACCAGCGTGGTTGTGGAAAATCAACGCCTTATGCTGAACTGCGTGAGAACACGACATGGGATCTTGTGGCCGATATGGAGCGCATCCGCGAGCATTTCGGTATCGAGAAATGGCAGGTTTTCGGTGGCTCATGGGGTTCGACCCTTGCACTCGCCTATGCCCAGACGCATCCGGCACACGTCACCGAATTGATCTTGCGCGGCATCTTCATGATCCGTCGATTTGAGATTGAATGGTTCTACTCAAACGGCGCGAGCATCATCTATCCAGACCGTTTTGAGGCCTATCAGGAGCATATTCCGGAGGCAGAGCGCGGCGACATGATTGCCGCCTATTACAAACGCCTTACCGACGAGGACCCGGCCGTTCGCTTGGCTGCGGCCAAATTGTGGGCGCGCTGGGAAGGCTCGGCGCTTTCCCTTCTGCCAGATCCAGCGCGAGAAGAGGCTTTTGCCGGAGACCACTTTGCCATCGCATTTGCGCGGATCGAGTGCCACTATTTCCAGAACAAGGGCTTTTTCGACACGGATGATCATCTCCTGCGCAATGCCCATCTGATCCGCGAGATTCCGGGCGTTCTGGTGCATGGCCGCTATGATATGTGTACGCCGTTGCTGAACGCCTGGCATTTGAAAAAGGTCTGGCCCGAAGCCGATTTGCGGATTGTTGAAGATGCCGGTCATTCAGTCACGGAGCCGGGCATTGTTCATGAACTCATTGCAGCAACCAAGAGGTTCGCTGCCTGATATTCCACTTTGGCAACCGGCATAGCAGAATTGCCGGTTGCCACTTCACGCGGCAGATGCGTGCGTTACGCAGCCAGATGCTTGCGCCGTGACTTAACCACCCACAAATGGCCAAACGGATCGGTAAGCACGCCGACACGATCACCATTGTCAAGTTCCTCAACGGCATTGCGCACATGGCCGCCTTCCGACGTGGCATGGTGCATGACACGATCCACATCATCCACATGGATGTCGAGCATGACAGGCGTCGCACCAATGGCGTGAACAGAGCGCGGGCCGCCCATTGAAGCATCCGCATCGCGTTTCGGATTTGCACCCACAATCATGATCACGGATGCGCCCATGCGCATTTCCGCTGCAATCAATTCACCATTGTGCAGATAAGGTCGCCCGACAATCCGCGCACCAAACACATTCTCATAGAAATCCAGGGCCATTTGCTGGTCGCCGTGGCGCACAAAAAGCCGGATGGAAATCTCACCGATCAATCTTGGGCCCTCGTTCATCCTGTCCCTCCAGCGTCAATTATTGAACGACTAAAGTCGTATAATTGCGTGAACAAATCAAGAACAAAATGATGCGGAGAGGCAAGGATTTGCTATTATCCGTGGAAAACAGACCCGGAAAATCATGCGGAAATTCGTGGGGTTCAGGTCTTTTGTGGTTCTGCCTTCGAGCCCTTGTCGTCGTTCTCGAATTCCTTGGCAATGCCCATGAAACGACGCATGAATTTCTCCATGTAGCTCAAGCCTTTTTCAAATTCTTCATCGGAAGGCAGCGCATCGCGTATAACAGGCGGGATTTTGCCTATACTCGCCACCGCCTCTTCCAATTTGGCGACGCGGGTTTTCAGATCAGCCAGATCTTCCTCATAAGCCTTGCGCTCTTCCGTAGCGAGCTTGCAGACCAGCTGGCCGGATTTTTCCTGGCAGATGGACATCTCGCCTGTTTTATTGTTCAGCCTGATATAACCGGTTTCGGTCTTTTCCAGCGAATAGCTCACCGTGTCTTCAGCAAAAGCGCTCGTTGAGCCAGCAATAGCCAGAAGTGGTACAGCCGTAACGGCGGCAAAGAGAGTTCGTGTGCGTGACATGACTGACCTCCGAAATGCAGAACATCCACCTTGAGCGGATAATACGCCGAAAATAGGAATTCGGGTCGAGATTTCTGTTACCGATGTCAGTCTACTCTTTGCGCATTGCGGTTTTGCGTCTAGTAAAACCGCATGAGCAAATTGATTTACAAGATTGCCCCAAGGGCACTTTGGCAGGCGGCAGAAGCTGCCGGTGTGTTTGATGGCGCACCGATTGACCATGCCGACGGCTATATTCATTTTTCGACCGCCGCACAGGCGGTGGAAACGGCAGCCAAACACTTTGTTGGACAGAATGACCTGCTGCTGATTGCAGTCGAGGCTGACCGACTTGGCGAAGCCTTGAAGTACGAAGTTTCTCGCGGCGGTGATCTTTTCCCGCATCTCTATGCATCGCTCCCCATGGATGCCGTTCTATGGGTCAAGCCTCTGCCGCTGGATGCCGACGGCAAACACCAGTTTCCGGAGATGGATGCATGAGCGGGCTGTTTCAGTCGATTGGCCGCAAAGTTCTCTTCACCTTCGACCCGGAAGATGCCCACGGCATGTCGATCAAGGCCTTGAAAACGGGACTCGTTCCGTCCTGTGCCTCAACAAAGGATCCAGCCTTGCGTGTCGAGATTGCGGGACTGAAGTTTCCAAATCCATTGGGTATGGCTGCGGGTTACGACAAGAATGCTGAGGTGCCGGACGCTTTATTGAAACTTGGCTTCGGTTTCGCTGAAATCGGCACTCTCACGCCGCTGGCGCAATCCGGTAATCCGAAACCACGCATTTTCCGTCTGGTTGAAGACAATGCTGTAATCAATCGTCTCGGCTTCAACAATGAAGGTCATGAGGCTGCGTTCCAGCGCCTTTCATCACGCAAGAACCATCCGGGAATTGTCGGGGTCAATATCGGAGCCAACAAGGATTCGGCTGATCGCGTGGCAGACTATGTCGCCGGTATCCGCAAATTCCATACGCTTGCAAGTTACTTCACCGTCAACATTTCTTCGCCGAACACGCCCGGTCTGCGTGACCTGCAGGCGCGCGACAGCCTCAAGGAATTGCTCGGCAAGGTGCTGGAAGCGCGCGATGAAGTTGCTGCACAATCGGGTGCAAGGCGGTCCGTATTTCTGAAGATCGCACCTGACCTGCCTGATGCAAGCCTTGACAATATTGCGGCCGAGGTTGGACTACATCCGCTTGATGGTCTGATCATCTCCAATACCACGCTATCACGCACTGGCTTGCGCAGCGCGAAAAACACAGCCGAGGCTGGTGGACTTTCAGGTGCACCGATCTTTACCCGCTCAACAATTGTTCTGGCTAAAATGCGCCAGCGCGTTGGACCTGATCTGCCAATCATCGGTGTTGGTGGCATTGACAGCGCCAAGACGGCAATCGCAAAAATCCGCGCGGGCGCTGATCTTGTCCAGCTCTACACGAGTATGATCTATCGCGGCCCCGGGCTTGCTGCCGAGATTATCAAGGATATGTCAGCGGCACTAAAACGCGACGGCGTGAGCAACATTGCTGAACTGCGTGACCGCGATGTTGCAGAGTGGGCTGTCAAAGACATCCCAGCCTGATCTTGAAGCGTAATTTTGCCATTGTTCCTCAATCCAAAGGAGCAGCGATATTCCCAACCACATGGAAACAGATTGATGACAAGCAAAAGACGGGTTGCAGTTCTCTTTGGCGGACGTTCAGCCGAACATGAGGTTTCCCTTCTTTCTGCCAGCAATGTCGTCAAGGCCATCGATACGTCAAAATACGAAATAGTGCCTATCGGCATTACACGCAGCGGGCGGTGGCTGCTGGTTGAGCTTGAAGATGGTGGCCTTCCAAAGGTAGTGCCGACAACCGGACCAGAGGTCAGCCTGCTGCCGGGTGGTAAAGGTCGTCTTTTGGTTATTCCGGCAAGTGGCGCGCCGCATGAACTGCCGCCTGTCGATGTGGTTTTTCCAGTGCTGCATGGCCTCTATGGTGAAGACGGCTCTGTGCAGGGATTGGCCGAAGTCGCTGATGTGGCCTATGTTGGCTGCGGGATTCTCGGGTCCGCTGCGGCTATGGATAAGGACATTGCCAAGCGCCTGCTCAAAGAGGCAGGACTGCCAGTCGCGCGAGGCGTGACGATCCAGTTTGGCGAAGCGGCCTCTTTCGACGATATCGCACGCGATCTGGGGACGCCGGTCTTTATCAAACCTGCCCGGCAGGGCTCATCCGTCGGTGTCGGCAAGGCAGCGACTGCGGAAGCCTTTGATGCGGCCATCAAAGAGGCCTTCAAGCACGACCGTAAGCTCATCGTAGAAGAATTCGTTCAGGCGCGCGAGATTGAATTCGGCGTGCTGGAACATGGCGATGGATCATTGACTGTCTCAGTCCCCGGCGAGATCGCTCCGGCGGCAAGCCACGGGTTTTATACCTATGAAGCCAAGTATATCGACGCGGATGGTGCTGCCCTGTCTATTCCAGCCAATCTCCCGACCGCTGTCGCAGGGCAGTTGCAGGATATGGCGGGACGCGCATTCCGGGCCTTGGGCTGTGAAGGCATGGCCCGCGTTGATTTCTTCGTTCGGCCCGATATGAGCATGGTCGTCAACGAGGTCAACACCATACCGGGCTTCACCAATATCAGCATGTATCCGAAGGCGCTTGGAGCGACTGGCATCCCCTATCCCGAACTTGTGGACCGATTGATCCAGCATGCGATTGATCGCGCTGAACGGCAAACCAGCTCATTGATCTAGTTGGCGAACTGCAACCTTGCCCGCCGTGGCAGGATTGCCAGAAGCGACAGTCCCCGCAATCCGAGGAAAAGGTGCAGCGCCAGCCAGAGACCGTGATTGCCCATAAATTGCGGCAGGACGTAATAGGCGGCGAAATAACCGAGGAGTGACAGGATCATCATGTTGCGCATGTCGCGCGACCATGTGGCACCGATGAAGACGCCGTCCATATGGAAGGCCAACAGGCCGGTGACAGGAGCCAAAGCTGCCCATGGCATGTAAAGTGCTGCCATGGCCTGAACATCGGCCGACTTGATCAGCAGGGCAACGATGGCGTTGCCATAGGTCAGGAAGAAAAGTGCCATCAGCGAAGCCAGAACCAGTCCCCACAGGAATGACAGCTTGATGCCGCGATCAAAGGCCGGGCGATAATGTGCGCCTACGGCACGGCCGGAAATCTGCTCTGCGGCCGTGGTTACGCCATCGATCAGATAGCCTGAAATCAGCAGAAAATTCATCAAAACGGCGTTCGTCGCCAATGTTACTGCACCCGCTTCGGTACCAGCGCGGGTGAAATAGGCATAGGCGATAAGCAGAAAGAAAGAACGCAACATGATATCGCGGTTGACCGCAAACATCCGTCGAATGGCATGCATATCGAGGATACGCGCAAGAGAGGGGTTGGGCACCGCGCGAAACTGCCAGTAGACCATCGTCAAGCCAACCAGAAGCGCCACGCTTTCGCCGAGAACTGTTCCCCAGGCAATGCCCGCAACACCCCAACCCTGAACGAGGCCCAGCCAATAAGTCATGATGACATTGACACCGTTCAGCAGGAATTGCAGGTAAAGCCCCTGCATCGCCTTTCCCTGCCCCAGCAACAGACCAAGCACGACGAAATTCCCGAGCGCCATCGGCGAAGAAAAAAGCCGGATCGACACGTAAGTCGACATGGCGTTGGCGACGGCTGAATCCGGGTTCATAAACCTGATTGTCCCGGTCAGAACCAAAGGCGTGATAGCGATAAAAACAAAGCCGACAACCACTGCAATGCCGATTGCCCGCCAGAACACGGCTTGCTGCTCGACATTGTCATGGCGTCCCATGGCCTGCGCCACCAACCCTGTCGTTCCGGCACGCAGAAAATTCATAGTCGAAAACAGAAAATCAAAGACCAATGCGCCGATCGCAAGCCCGCCCAGCAAATGCGGATCGCCAAGCTGGCCAATAACAGCTGTGTCGACAAGGCCAAGCAAAGGTGTCGTCAGCGATGCCAGCATCACCGGAATCGTAATCGCCAGCATCAAGCGATTGGTCACCTCGAATGGGCGAACAATCTTTGATCCATCAGGATTTGACACTTGCGTTGACATGGAAACACCGGAGAAAGAGGCCAGAAGGCTAGCGGTGTTCTATGCCATTGGACGCCGTTCTTTTCCAGCACTATCGGCCAATTGCAGCCGAAAGATTAGCTTGCAAGAACGAGCGCCCAATAGCGCTGGGTACTGCCGCTTGATGCTTCGGAATAGGCAAGACCAAACCGGGTGAATTTTTGATCAAGCATATTACGGCGATGCGGAGGCGAAGCCATCCACATCGCAAAGAGCCGGTCCAATTCCATACGTCCCACCGCAATATTTTCTGCAGCAAGACCATGAATTTCATTATTTCTCACCCGAGTTGCAAAATCGCGACCCCAGCCCGTCGTATGCGACATCCGGCCTGCGCTTGCCATAAAACCCGCCTGCTGCAAGGCGGCTTTCTCCAGAGTGGAATCCGCAGTCAAACCGGCAAGGCCATTTGAAGACCGTATATTCTGAACGAGAGAAGTAGCTGACGACGAAACGCCTTCTCCCTTTCCGGGCGGGCTTGTCACCGTCTGGCACGCTGCCAACGGCAAGAGTACCGAGACAGTTGCAAAACCAAGAAAGCTGCGGCGTGACAAACGAAATTCTGAAGCTGGCATAGGCAATTCCTGAATGAGACACACTGCCGATACCCAGCAATTGTGGCTCATTCAGGCCAGAGAGATATTTTTGCGCTCAGCGTCGAAAGCTTAACAACCGCAGGATGATGAAACAGGGAATGACCACGACGGCACCAAGCAAGAAATAGTCAGCGAAACGCTCAATGGCACCAAAGCCAAGATTCCAGATGCGGCGGGCAAAGTTCTCAAAACCGTAGAGAATATCGAGTGGCGACCAGTTGAACGCACTCATGACCACGCCAACAAAAAGCGAGATGACAACGAGCTTGAGCAAGATGCGGCCGGGCGTGTCTCCCAGAAAACGGTTTATATTGTCTGACATCGATACTCCGGTGATAGGGCGGCAACAGCTGCGATCCCCTTCACATATGGCGATTAGCGATCTGGTTCAAGCAATTGGATTGTCGGTTTCAAGATGGTCGCGGTGGAACACACCCATATCCAAAACAGCATTTGTTCAAAATGATACTGAATTCACCTGGTGATTATTCAAGAATAGAAGGTTTATACCAGCCTAATAATCACTATAGACGAATAAACACTCGACGTCGCTTTTCAAGCAACTTAAAAACAATAAAAGGTTGTGGGTTCGAGACCAATTACAGTTGAGGAATGGATGGAATTTGACTTCACCGACGCAGGCTTGATTCAAGCCGACCGCATTCTTCGCATTTCAACGTCACTGGGGACAGATGTTCTTCTGGCCGAGAAAATGAATATCCGCGAGGAAATCAACGGCCTGTTCGAGATCGCGGTCGACGTCAAATCCAAACGTACCGACATCAAGCCGGAAGAGCTTGTGGGAACGCTTATCGATCTATCGCTGGAAATCGCCTATGGCCAGCGGCGGCCGTGGAATGGTCTTGTCACGGGGTTGAAGGAAGGCCCGCCTGTCTCGCGTGGGTTGCGGTCCTACAGCTTGATCATCCGCCCGCAATTGTGGCTGCTGTCGCAACGCTCCGACTGCCGCATCTTCATGGACATGACCACGGTGCAGATCGTGGAAACGCTTTTGAGCGAACACGGCATCAAGGCCGCGGTCACAGGCGGCGTTGTCACGCCGCCCGCTCCGATGCACTACTCGGTGCAATGGAACGAAACTGACCTTGCCTATCTCACCCGGCGGCTGGAAGCCGACGGCCTGTTCTACTGGTTTGAACATGAGGAAGGCCAGCATACGCTGCATGTGGCAAGCCATCCCTTCGGTTATACGAAGGGTCCTGATACCGATGTCAGGTTTGCAGCGGGTTCCACGGACAGAAACCACATCAGCGAGTTTGCCCGCAATTATCAGTTCACGCCGGGAAAACGTGCTGGCGGCGACTGGAACTTTGAAAAGCCGCAAGGACCGCAGGGGGCAACGACGCCCTCGCTTGTCTCGCTGCCCAAAAATGCCGAATATGAGCTGTTCCACTATCCATCAAAAGCGATGGATCAATCGGCCAATGATCAAGCTTCCAGACTGCGCATGCAGGCGGTGGAAGCGGGTCATGAGCAGATCGAAGGATCATCGACGGTCAGAACGCTGGCGGCGGGTCGGCGATTCAAGCCTTACGAGGTGGCGCATGCGGATCACCAGCACGAAGAATATGTTGTCACCGCCATCGTCCACCAGATCGTTGATTCATCCTACGAGACGGGCGATGGCAAGCTGGAATACGCCAATTCGTTCATAGCCCTTCCCAGCCGATTACCGGCAACACCGCATCGCCATACTACCACTCCGCGGATCGATGGCTCGCAGGTTGCCATCGTCGCCGGTCCGCCGGGTGAAGAAATCCATCCGGATGAATATGGACGCATCAAAGTCTGGTTCCCATGGCAGCGCAACCGCGCCAAGAAAGACGGTTCCGACACCTGCTGGATTCGCGTGATGCAATCCTGGGCGGGCGGCGGTTTCGGCGCACAGGTGATCCCGCGCATCGGCATGGAAGTGATGGTTACCTATCTCGAAGGCGACCCGGACAGACCCGTCGTCACAGGCATCGTGCCTAATCCGAGCACGAAAGTGCCGTATACGTTACCTGACAACAAAACCAAGAGCACATTCAGGACAAACACCCATAAGGGTGACGGCTTCAATGAACTGAGCTTTGAAGATGAGAATGGTCAGGAAGAAATTTATATGCATGCCCAGCGGGATAACCGAATCCATGTGGGTAACAGCCGCTCGAAGCGCGTTGATAACAATCAGGCTGAAAGTGTCGGTCACAATAAAACAATCGAGGTTGGCAACAACCATCACGAGGTGATCGGCGGCAATATGACGTTGATGGTCGGGCCGAATATCCTTCAAAAGGGTGTAACGGCAGCCATGCAGGTTCTGCGTTCCAAGGCCCGCGATCTGCTGTCATCCAATCTTGGTGCATTCACCGACAAGCTGGGCTTCCTCTCCGACGCCACCATGGGCGAGGGCAATCTCGTTATTGGTGTGGGTAAGAACAAGGCTGAGACCGTGATGGTGAGTTCGACGGAAGTGGTGGGAGCAGCAAAAGCGACTACTGTTGGCGGCGGCTATCAACTTACCGTTGGCGGTGTCAAAAATGAAAGCGTTGCCATAGGTTCTTGGGAAGAAGTTGGCCAAACCAAGGTTACAGTTATTGGCCATAAATACGAAATCGTATGCGGCAAGTCTCGGATTCTGATGGAGCGCGATGGGACGATCACTATAGAAGGTGTTAAATTGCTCATCAAGGAAGAGGCCGAACTGACTGTCAAAGCAGGCAAGATCAATCTAAACTGACAGAGGTATTTGATCGTGATGAAGCTTTTGTCTGAGGAATGGCTGGCGGCAGAACAGGAAAACAAGGCACTGCGCAATGTAAAGCGCGAAGAATTCTGGTCAGGACTTGCTGTTACGCGAAGCCGGGACATGGCGGATATCGATATTGCCCCGCAAGAACGCCTTGCCAATATCGCAACGCTGCTTAGTAAAGCTGGGGACAGAACCGACGATGCAGAAATTCTGTCCATTGCTGCTACGGCATTGGTAACTTTGAATGCAATTGGCCCAGGATCGATGGATTTTTCCAGTCTGATCAATCCGATTTACATTACAGACCTAATTGCATCTGCCCGTAAGGCATTTTTCGTTTCCGATGTCGTCCCGACATATGACCTGACAAAGATCGGCTGACAAAGAATATGGTTAATCCTGACATTACAATGGATGGCAGCCAATTGCCGTCCAACTGTTCTTATGTCGATTATGTCGGCAACAAGCTTTATGAGTACGTTGCCGTTATTAAGTTGATCAAGGAGCTTGCGACGAGCGAGGCAGCGCGCCAATCGCTTTTTGATGGTTTTATGGATAGCGCCGCAGGGCATCTCATTAAGGGTGACGTTCTTTCCGGTATCGCCAAGACAGCTAGATCAAGAGCCGCCGACCATGCAGATGCTGCCGTCAATGGATCTTGGGAAGATACAATCAACCAATTCGGGCATGACTGGTTTTCCAATGAGTATACCCTGCCATGGGCAAAAGATGGCAGTCGGGAAATCTATCACAAACGCTTGGCTGCAGACGAAACCCAACGTGCTGCAACCGCCCAAAAAGCCGCAGATTTTGAATATGCTTTGGCAAAAGAAAAGGCTAAAGAGTTTTTTGTATCCCTATGGAAAGCCATAGAGAAGCGTTGGCGTGAATGCGGGATCCTTTATGCCGTTGCCACGACGGCAACGGATGCGGTGTTTCTAGTTGGAGAACTGGCGCTTGGGGCGGGCCTTTCAGCCGGGGCGATGGCGCTGCTTAAATCCGTCAAATTCACAGCCCACGTTAGTCTTCCAGCGATCACAAAAGCCGTAGGTAGCGCAGCTAAAACTGGCGCAAGGGTTACAAAAGACACACTCGTCACTGTAAGAGCAACTATCGGCGTTGCAGGCTCTGCTATGCGTAAGCTGGAGCGTACCTATCGGGCCGGCGATCTGCATGCTGAATTCAAGCTGGATGATGTTCATGCCGGTAATCTTATGGATGACACACAAAACGGAATTAAGGGAAAGACTGATAAAGACGAGCCGGGTGCAAAGCCCAATGGTAAATATACAGACCAGCAACTAGCAACGGCCAAGGAAAAAGGCATCGATCCAAAATGGGTTAAACCGGATGGCAGGATTAACTGGCCGCCCAATGACGGCTTTGATGGGCCAAAAATTATGGAGACTATGCCCAAAGGAACAATGCTTGATCGTTACGGAGACAATAATGGTGGGTATTTAGCACCATCTGGAACACCATTTGGAAAACGAGCATTGCCCGCAAACGATGTAAACCGAACATTACGTCAATACGAAGTTCTCAAGCCTCTTGATTTGTGGTCTGGTCCCGCTCAGCCGTGGTTTGACCAGATTGGTGGTGGAAAGCAATTTATGGTTCCCGACAACAAGGATATAGATTACTTGATTCAAAAAGAATATCTGAAAGAAACAGGGAGTCCCTTCCGTGATTGATGATGACTTTGATCTGCTTATAAAAGCGCTAGATTTAAAAAATGTGCGTAAAGAGCAGTATAAAATTGATATAGTCGGACAAGACGTATTTGGCGAAGATCAGTACGTTTTGAGAAAGTATGATGAAGTATGGTGGCACGTATATTATGAAGAAAGAGGCGTGCAAAAGAGGGTATGTAAGTTCGACCAGTTTACGGAAGCTGCTCATTATCTTTTTTGGAAGCTCACTAAAGTTGAGAGCTTCATAGAAGTTGCCAATGATTGAGAACGTTTGCCCTAAATTCTGTATATGTACGCTCACATAAATGCGAGCGGGGTGCCGTGTCTTCAACTGAACGGATTGGCCATAGAAGCGCAAACGTCATTATGCCAATTGGCAATTGTCAAACTACAATTTACACGATGGAAACAGAATGCCAGCACAAGCGCGTTTAGACGACATCGGTTCCGGCCATGATTGCCATTTCCCTCCGACCAATGCGATTGAGGGCAGTCCTGATGTTATTATCAACGGCAAGAATGCGGTGCGCGTTGGTGACGCCTATGCGCCGCACGGGTGTCCGTCATGCCCAGCGCCATCCCATGGGCGCGCATTGGCGGTGGGCTCACCAACGGTATTCATCAATGGCAGACCGGCAGGCCGTATAGGTGACGCTATTGATTGCGGCGGCGTTGCCCAGACCGGTTCGGACAACGTATTTCTGGATGATGGCTCGGCCTGAACTCAGGTTGCAGCGAAGCTGATAGTCTGGGTTTCCTTCTCGCTTTCCCGTCAATGAGGAGCGCACATGAGAATGTATACCTCTTTGTCCGTCACTCTCATATTGGCCGTCACGTTCGGATCGATAGGCCCCGCTCTTGCGCAAACGAAGAACCCGGTTCGCACTTTGAAATGCTGGGAGGGCGGCAATCGCCTTGAGTTTTCGCTCGATGATAAGGGCAATGCAACGCTGACCCAACTTGTGGGCCCAGAGATTACACTTTTTGAGGATTTAAAGGACCCCGAATGGACTGTTCGCACAGTGTTGGAAAACGGGGTCCTGCGGATACACATTGCAAACAAGCATGGTGCGCTCTTGTCGATATACGCCGCACGAAAGACGCTCGGCCAATTGACGTGGAACAATCCAGCCGCATCTAAAGCCGATGTGCTGTGTGATGTGGATTCCTAAAGCTGCCATTACGGTAACGCCCCGCCATCCCTGAGCACAGCGGGGCATCCGTGATATCTGACCTTAGTCTCCGGCATAGGCCTTCTGCAGGGTCGCAACATCCAGTTTGCGCATTTTGAGCATCGCCTGCATTGCGCGTCCGGCCTTCTGTTTGTCGGCATCGAGCAGCATATCTATCATCGGTGACCAGTTGACCTGCCATGACAAACCGAAGCGATCCTTTAGCCAGCCGCAAACACTCGGCTCACCACCATCGGCAAGAAGAGCATTCCAATAGCGATCAACTTCGGCCTGATCCTTGCACTCGATCAGGAATGACACGGACTCGTTGAATTTGAACTGCGGTCCACCATTGATAGCCGTGAAGATCAAACCATCGAGTTGAAACTCAATAGTCATGATTTCGCCTTCCGGCCCCGGACTGTCCTTCAGATAATGCGACGTGCGCAACACTTTAGAATTGGGAAAAATTGAAACGTAGAAATCTACCGCTTCTTTCGCGTTGAAATCAAACCAGAGATTCGGCGAAATGCGCGTGCGAATGGTCATTGCAACCTCCTTTGATCCATTAACTTGCAAAGGACGTTTGAGAATCCCTCAATCCGACATTCATTGAAAAAATAAATTCCACCCTATCCAATGAAATGGCAGCTTGCGCCTGCTCGTAACTCTACCGCGCCTATATTGATTGTCTAAACCGGCAGGACTGGAACAATCTCGGACGGCGCGTCGATTCAGATGTCGACACACTTGCCTTGGATCGCGACAGAATCTCAGCTTTTCAAAGGAGCATGAATTGGCTGATACTCACGCGTGGATGGGTTGTTGCTCTGTCTGAAGTTTCAGCGCCAGAATGGTTGAGCGCAGTTCGGCCGGGCGGATGGGCTTTGACAGGATTGGTATCTGCGGATCGCCCAC
>NZ_JACGXO010000009.1:0-225980 GCF_014138335.1 Phyllobacterium sp. P30BS-XVII | reverse complement strand
AGACTGATGGCGTGGATGGGCTGGCGCAGATCATGGCTTGCCTGTGCCAGAAACCGCGACTTGGCAAGGTTGGCTTCCAGCGCTGCATTGTAGGCCTTGTGGACACGCGTGAGCAGAATATAAACATAGGCGGGAACCAGAATGGCGGTCATCACAAGGGTGACGACAACATAGGGTTCACTGCGCCAGAAACTGTTGAAATAGGTGGTGGCTGCCAAAGCAACCAGCGCAACCGCCGTCGCCGCTATCAGATAGCGTGGCCCATACCGCAACCCGTTGCCAACAGTAACCCATAACAATATGGCATATACCGGTAGGGCGGTCTCGCCGCCTGCGGACATTGCAAATGTCATCGCCAGATAGTCATGCGACATTGAAAAAATGCGGCGCAGTAAGTACGTCCCCGGCCAGGCAACGATGCACAAGAACAGGATTGCCGATGAAATCACATAATACACCCAATAGGATACGTATATCGCCCTGAACTGGGGGGAGAACTCCTGAGATAGTCCAGCATACACAAGATAACTGACAAAAAATGGGATGATGATAAGCCGAACGACAGCCTGTGCGCGTTCGGTGTCCTGTTCTTTCCGTTTGTAACGCTGAAACAACCCGTGGAATTTGGCGGGTATGTTTACCAAAGTGGCGTTCCTTTCCATAAGAACCGGTGACCCTTTATATTGATCTTGATTTTCGAAAAATGGTTTTCTGGGAATTGCGTATAGATTTAAAGTAAAAAAGGTTGTGATGACAATGTGCGGGATTTTACTTTTTAATCCCGCACAGAATGTGCTGTGCCGAAATCACCCGGCAAGTACAACCCCATCATCCGGATTGACTGAATGATGGGGGTTGCACCCGGTTTTCAAACTATTCGTTCTCAGTAATAGCACCCCCAAGGGCCGCAACGCCGATAATATCCCGGATAATTGTTTCGCTCGACAGCGGCTCCAAGCGCTACGCCGCCCAGAACACCGACGGCAGCGCCAAGAGCGGCTGCGTTGCCCGCTTCGTTGGACTGACGGCGGTTCTGGTCATAGCTTGCTGTAACGCAGCGACGATGTGCCTTTGAACCGGGCTTTAGCCCTGCTGCGTCGCATGTGTTTTTTGCTTCGACGGCTGATTCCTGGGCAGTCTGACACCCAGCCAGCATCAAAGCGATGCAGCTGATAAATACTATCTTTCTCATAAGTTCCCCCGATTGCGATATGCAATTAATACTTTTATTTCCCTAGATTACGGAGTAACTCAGCGTCAATGAAGTTCGTGTAGTGAATATTAGCTATTGCTAAACTCAAAAATATTCTTGCTTTGCGATAAATTTCCAAGAATTTAGTCAAACTGAGGAGCCAATGCGCAGCTGTTGAGATTGCACCGCAGCGGTTACCGGTTATGTGGCTGATGGCAATGAAACTCGCCGTGTATCGATCAATCTGAAGTCGACAATAAAAAACACCGGTCTGGGAGCAGACCGGTGTTTGAATAACTTAAATCTATAGGTCATTGAGAAAGGAGCACTACATGAAGATCAAATCTTCATGTGCCACTTTATCAAGCTCTCACGGTTTGAAAATCCGTAGTTCCACCTAGTTTATGAATTTATTATGGGGCTGCTATACAGCGCGATCTGTCAGTGGTTGTTTTGCTTACCAGCTGTTCTAGTTGCTGTCTGCATGGATTGAACGGAAATAGTGTTCAGCATGCTGATAGTAGTTTTCTGCGTCGACCTGATTGCCAACAAGTGCTGCTGCGCGTGCTTGCGTGAGGTAGCGCTCGTAATTCAGCTGTGCCTTTTGGTAATTTGCAGGTTGCGAGGTCGCAGAGTTCTTAAGGATTTGTGTCGATCGCGTACGCGACGTGTTTGATTTTGTCTGGTTCATATTCATTGTTGTTTTGGAGCCATAAGCGGCTCTCTCCTGTTCGATTTATAAATCCGGAATCCGGTCAATCGATTTGATCAGCTACAATCTGGCGCAGTTCCTCGCGCGTGAGCCCTGAAGTGGTAACTTCCCGGCGTTTGGCAATTTTGCCTTCGGATTGATCGTTGCTAATCAAGTGTATTGGCACAGGCCGCAAGATTGCGGCCTTCGTTTGAATCATTTCTTGCATATTGGTCCATGGCTGCCGCGATAAAGTCGCGCAGCGGTTCTGTTAAAATAGGTCTTTTGGAAACTGCCATAACAAGCCGCAGATTCAGCCACAGCAAATGGTGTCATTCTCATGGGGAAAAACGCGAGCTCATCAGGGAGCTTCAAAGACAGCCGAGATATTTTCATCGGCTTGATACACATATGACCATGCTGTGCGGCTATTTCAAGGCCAATGGTACAGTGGGGGCGCGTCGTCGGCCGCGATCTTTGAGTTTTCCAATGGTGCGATTTTTACCTATCGCGGCTAGGGTTGGAAAAGACAGCGAGATCATCCTCTATATCTCGCCAAACAATGTTCATCTGTTCGACGCTGAAACGGAACTTGCCATTCGTTGATAATTTGGAGTGTGCAAGACAGCTGATTACCGTGAGGGGCATCTTACCGCCATTTTAGTCGATGTGTTCGATGCAACATCTTGCAACATTGGCCACGCTCAGACACATTGAGCGCATGTCTGAATCAACCACCCCAGCGGCGCGGGCTCTTGCTCCTCGTCGGCATGATGAAATCCTCAAGCGCGTCGCAGCTGACGGTTCCGTAAGCATTGCGGAATTGGCGAGGTTTTTTGACGTCTCGCGCGAAACCATCCGCCGCGATCTGAAAGTGCTTGCCGATAAAGGGCTGTTCGAACTTATTCACGGCGGGGCTGCGCGATCGGATGCGGTAGAACCCGGATTAAGCGAGCGTTCTCGCGAAAATGCGCAGGGCAAGGCCGTTATCGGGAAGCTTGCGGCAGATATGGTTGAGGAGGGGATGGTTATTTTTCTCGACTCAGGAACGACCACTTTGGCTATAGCGCATGCATTGGCTGCGTCTCGTCAGAACGTGACAATCTGTACCTCCAGTTTGGCCATCGCTCTTTTCACCTGTCATTTGCCAAATGTGCGGACACATGTGCTGGGCGGCGAAATCAATCCTGAGGAGGAAGCTGCGTCTGGCATGGATGTTGTACAGGCTGCAGAGGCCTTCCGGATTGATGTGGCATTTCTGGGTGCGGGCGCCGTTACATCTGAAGGCGACATTACCGATTTTACAAAAGCGGGCTCTTTGTTGCGATCCCGGATGATTTCAATGGCGCAAGCGAGTTACTTCGTCATCGACGGTTCCAAATTTGGCCGCTCGACGCCGCTTAAAATACCAAACTCGCAGGATGCCACAGGGATCATTACGGATCGGAATCCCAGCGATATTCTGGCCAATGTTCTCTCGCTAAAGGGCTTGGGCGTAATAATTCCTGCGGATTAAATGTTGCATAATGTGATATTTATTGTTGATTTGTTGCAAGCTGCCGATTATGGTGGCGACCATCTCTTACGGATGGATGGATCGTTATGGCAAAAGCTTTTCCAACACAGGCGCGCGTGGTCATTGTCGGAGGGGGCATCATCGGTTGCTCCGTCGCTTATCATCTGACGAAGCTCGGCTGGACCGACGTTGTTTTGCTGGAGCAGGGGCAACTCAGCGGCGGTACGACATGGCACGCGGCGGGCCTTGTGGGGCAGCTTCGCAGCCATGCCAATATGACCGGGTTGATCAAATACTCGACCAAGCTTTACAGCGAACTTGAAGCTGAAACCGGTCTGGCGACAGGCTGGAAGAATTGTGGCTCTCTTGCTGTTGCCCGAACACAGGACCGCATGACGGTGCTGAAGCGGACAGCGGCGTCGGCGCGTGCGCAGGGGGTCGATGTCGATGTGATCTCGCCTGAAGAGGCTGCGAATATCTGGCCCGTTATGGCATCTGATGATCTCGTCGGGGCGGTCTGGCTGCCGGGAGATGGCAAAGCCAATCCAACTGATCTGACGCAATCGCTGGCCAAGGGTGCCCGCAATCGCGGTGCCCGCGTGATCGAACGCGTCAAGGTGACGGGTGTTACCGTCAAAAACGGTGTGGCCTGCGGTGTGGAAACCGACCAAGGGAATATAGCAGCCGAAATTGTCGTCAATTGTGCGGGGCAATGGGCAAGACAAGTCGGATTGATGTGCGGCGTATCGGTCCCGCTGCATTCGGCAGAGCATATGTATATCGTGACCGGAAAGATCGAGGGTGTTCATCCCGATCTTCCCGTTTTGCGTGACCCTGATGGCTATATCTATTTCAAGGAAGAAGTGGGTGGTCTTGTCATGGGCGGTTTCGAGCCGGAGGCCAAGCCATGGGGGATGAACGGTATCCCGGAGAACTTTGAGTTTGCACTTCTGCCTGACGATTGGGATCAGTTCGAGATATTGATGCAGAATGCGCTCATTCGCGTTCCGCAGCTCGAACATGCGGAAGTGCGCAAGTTTTACAATGGTCCTGAAAGCTTCACGCCTGATAATAATTTCATTCTGGGCGAGGCACCTGAGCTGAAGAACTTCTTTGTCGGGGCGGGGTTCAATTCCATGGGTATCGCCAGTGCGGGCGGTGCGGGCAAGGCGCTTGCCGAGTGGATCGTCACTGGCGCACCAACGATGGATCTTTGGCCCGTCGATATCAGGCGCTTTGCTTCCTTCAACAACAATCCGCGCTGGCTGCATGACCGTGTGAAGGAAACGCTTGGCCTGCACTATGCCATGCCGTGGCCGAACCGCGAATTGGATACCGCGCGACCATTCCGGTGCTCGCCGCTCTATGATCGGCTTGCCGCCAAGGGTGCGTGTTTCGGTTCGAAGATGGGCTGGGAGCGCGCCAACTGGTTCGCCGCAGCAGGTGAAAAGCCCGAAACGCAATACGCCTTCGGTCGGCAGAACTGGCACGATGCGGTGAAGCGCGAGATGAAGGCAACACGCGAAACCGCAGCGCTTTTTGACCAGACATCCTTTGCAAAACTGCTCATACAGGGGCAGGACGCATGCACATTGCTCAACCGTCTCTGCGCTGCGGATGTGGACGTGGACATTGGCCGCTCTGTCTATACCGGTATGCTCAATGAGCGCGGCGGATATGAAACCGATCTGACCGTCATGCGGCTTGCCGCCGACCGGTTCCTGATTGTGACAGGTTCCGCGCAGGCCGTGCATGATGCCGACTGGATACGTAAGAATACGCCCGCTGATTGGCATGTTTCGCTGACCGATGTGACGTCAGCCTATTCCGTTCTCGCGCTGATGGGTCCCAACACGCGTGACATTCTGAGCAAGGTTACTTCGGCGGATTTGTCGAATGAGGGTTTTCCATTCGCAACGATCCGCGAGATCGATATTGGCTATGCCACGGCCTATGCCAACCGTATGACCTATGTGGGGGAACTCGGCTGGGAACTGATTGTCCCGACAGAATTCGCCGTCGGTGTCTATGAGACCTTGCACGAAGCGGGGTGCGATCTCGGTCTTATCGATGCCGGATATTATGCGCTGGAAGCGCTGCGCCTTGAAAAAGGGTTCCGCGCCTGGAGCCGCGAGCTTACCCCCGATATCAACCCTTTCGAAGCGGGTCTGGCATTTGCGGTTTCGTTCGGTAAATCGAGTGCGTTTATCGGCAGGGAAGCTCTCGTGAAAGCGAAGCAAACAGGTGTGCCGCATCGCAAGATTGTGCAGTTCACCGTTGATGATGGCGAGCCGATGCTGTGGGGCGGTGAACTGATCCTGCGCAATGGCAAGCCGGTGGGTGAGGTGCGCTCGGCAGCCTATGGGCACACCCTTGGCCGCTCGGTCGCGCTGGCGCTGATTGAGAATGCAGAAGGGGTGAGCAAGGAATTCATCGAAAGCGGCGAATTCGCGATCGATCTCGCTGGCGCGCTTTATCCGGCAACCGCCCATTTGCGCAGTCCGTATGATCCAAAGTCGGACCGTGTGAAGGCCGATACAATCAAGGTACAGGCGGCAGCCTAAGCTGCCGGTGCCATTGATTTTGCGATGTCCAGAAACACCCGCACGAGTTTGCCTGCGCTTCGCTCGCGCAGGCAGATCAGCGCTTCGTCCATAAGCACTTCGGGACCGGCAATCGGAATTTGCACAAGTCTTGTATCCTGACCGAATTCTGCGGATGAGACGAAACCAACACCGGCACCCGAAGCGACGATTTCACGGACAGCTTCGCGGCCTTCCGCTTCAATTGCCGACCTGAGTTCAAAGCCCTGACTTGCCGCATGATCCTGCAGCTTTTGCCGTGTCTTCGAACCGCGTTCGCGCATGACCAGCGGCAGGCGTGTCAATTCTTCCAAGGTCAGGGATTGTGCTGTTGCCAGCGGGTGCTCATTGGAAACGAAGGCAACGATAGGGGTGGAATTGAGTTTCAGTATCTCGAAATCGCGCCCGGTTGGAATTTCGCCGAGAACGCCGATATCAGCCTCATAGCTGTAGAGACTGCTGATAACAGTTTCCGTATTGCCAGCGCGTACAGAGACCTGAATGCCCGGATATTTTTCGCGGAACGTCCCCAGAATATGCAGGAGATGGTGCGCCGCATCGGCGACAATGCGAAGGGTTCCCGCACGCAATGCACGGGATTCCGAAAGCAGTTCCAGAGCCTGTTGTTCGGTATCGAACATGCGGTGGGTTATTTCAAGGAGCCGCTGTCCGGCTTCCGTCAGAGTGACCTGCTTCTTGTGACGGTTGAACAGCAGAATATCATATTCTTCTTCCAGCTTGCGGACCTGATCCGAGATGGCGGGCTGGGTCAGGAAAAGCATTTCTGCAGCGCGTGAAAAGCCGCCGCACACCGCCACATGATGAAATGCGCGAAGCTGGACATAGCGCATGAATATCTCCTTTGACGGCCTGCCTTGTCATATCTGGGTTGCCGAACTGATATAGAGTGTATCGTCTCAGCTTATAGATCAATACAAAATAACGATTTTACATATATATCGCACGCGTGTGAAATGGCGGGCAAGAGCAGATCATGCCAGTCAGGAGGAAATGACAATGTTGGCCGGAAACCAGATTGCGACAGCGCCATTCGATGAACCAGCGCTTGGCGAACCCTATCTCCTGACACCCGGTCCTCTCACTACGTCCTATGCGGTCAAGGAAGCGATGCTGCGCGACTGGGGTTCATGGGATGGCGATTTCCGCGCTATGACTGCCGAGCTTCGTCGCCACCTCCTCTCCCTGACAGGTGATACAAAGGACGAATTCGACTGTGTGCCGATGCAGGGCAGCGGCACCTTTGCCGTAGAGGCGATGCTGGGCAGCCTTCTGCCGCGTGACAGCAAGACACTGGTTCTTGTGAATGGCGCCTATGGCCAGCGCATTGCGCAGACGCTTGACTATCTCGGCAGAGCCCATTCCGTTATCGACAAGGGCGATTATATGCCGCCACGCGGCGCCGAAGTTGCCGCTGCGCTGGATGCTGATCCGGCGATTACCCACGTCATCATTGTCCATTGCGAGACAAGTTCAGGCATTCTCAATCCGGTGCATGAAATCTCGGAAGCGGTTTATGCCAAGGGTCGCAAATTGCTGATCGACTCGATGAGTGCCTTCGGCGCCATATCGTTGGATGTAAACGAAATCCGTTATGAAGCCATGGTGTCATCGGCCAATAAATGCATTGAAGGCGTTCCGGGTTTTGGTTTCATCATTGCACGCAAAAGCGAGCTGGAAGCTGCCAAGGGTCGCAGCCATTCGCTCAGCCTCGATGTGCATGCCCAGTGGGCGCATCTCAACAAAACGGGGCAGTGGCGCTATACGCCGCCAACCCATGTGGTTGCTGCATTCCTTGTCGCGCTGCGCCAGCACGAAATCGAAGGCGGTGTAGCCGGACGCGGTGGCCGCTATGCCCATAACCGCGATGTCATGGTCGCCGGAATGCGTGAACTTGGGTTTGAAACGCTGCTCAAGGACCACTGGCTTTCGCCCATCATCGTCACTTTCTTCAACCCTGCTCATCCGAACTTTGCATTCGACCGCTTCTATGGGCTGATGAAGGACAAGGGTTTCATCATCTATCCCGGCAAATTGACCGTGGTTGACAGTTTCCGTGTCGGCTGCATTGGCCGCATGGACGAGCATGTCATGCGCCGCGTGGTCAAGGCCGCCGGAGAATCCCTGCGCGAGATGGGTGTCGATACTGCCGCACCTCCCGCTGCTGCCATCGCTGAACGCGCCAAACTTGCGGCTTGAGCCGCTCCATAAACAAGGAATACCCCCGATGAACCAGATGTCTCCTGTCAATGTCAGCGTCAATGGCCGCAACTATGCCTGGCCGCGCGTGACAGCTATTGCAATCTGCCTTGACGGCTGCGAGCCAGCCTATCTCGATGAGGCAATCAAGGCTGGCCTGATGCCTGCTCTGGTGAAGATCAAGGAAAAAGGCACGGTGCGCATGGCGCATAGTGTCATTCCAAGCTTCACCAATCCCAACAATATGTCGATTGCGACAGGACGCCCGCCAGCAGTCCACGGCATTTGCGGCAACTATCTCTATGAGCGCGAAACCGGTAAGGAAGTGATGATGAACGATCCGCGCTTCCTGCGCGCGCCGACCATTTTCAAAGCCTATTACGATGCTGGTGCTCGCGTCGCGGTGGTGACGGCGAAAGACAAGCTGCGCGCATTGCTTGGCCATGGTCTGTCATTCGATGATAACCGCGCAATCTGCTTCTCCTCGGAAAAATCGGACACATCAACCAAAGCAGAGCACGGTATCGACAACGCATCCGCTTGGTTGGGCAGGCCGGTGCCGGAAGTCTATTCGGCTGAACTGTCAGAGTTTGTCTTTGCTGCCGGTGTCAAGCTGCTTGAGACGTTCAAGCCTGATGTGATGTACCTCACCACAACTGATTATGTGCAGCACAAATATGCGCCGGGTGTTCCTGAAGCCAATGCCTTCTATGAAATGTTCGACAAATATCTGGCAGAGCTTGATGCGTTGGGGGCAGCTATTGTTGTCACCGCCGATCATGGCATGAAGCCCAAGCACAAGGCCGATGGATCGCCTGATGTGATCTACGTTCAGGACCTGCTCGATGAGTGGCTGGGCAAGGACGCGGCCCGGGTTATCCTGCCGATCACTGACCCCTATGTCGTCCATCACGGCGCGCTCGGTTCCTTCGCCACTGCCTATCTGCCTGAGGGTGCGGATCAGGCCGATATCATGGCGCGGCTGGCGAAAATTGAAGGGATCGACGTGGTTCTGGACAACGCCGCCGCCTGCGAGCGCTTCGAACTGCCGAATGATCGCATTGGCGACATCGTTTTCCTTTCGACGGAAAACAAGACACTTGGCACCAGCGAACACCGGCATGATCTGGCTGCGCTCAATGAGCCATTGCGCTCGCATGGCGGGCTGACGGAGCAGGTCGTGCCGTTTATCGTCAACAGGAAACTGCCTGATCTGCCCATTGCGCCGGAACTGCGTAATTTTGATGCCTTCCATTATGCGGCGATGGCCGCGTCCTTGGTTTAGGCGGCGGAGAACACGATCATGGTCAAGGCAGAAGCGGAATTCAGGGTACGTCACGAGCCGATGCGTATCGCGGGACGGAAAGTCGACGCGGATGATGTGATCGACGTCCACTACCCCTACACCAATGCGGTGGTGGGGACAGTTCCGGCAGGCCGCACGGAACACGCGCGGCAGGCTTTCGAGATTGCAGCGAATTACAAGCCGAAGCTGACGCGCTACGAGCGTCAGCAGATATTGTTCCGTACAGCCGAAGCGCTTGCCAGCCGCCGGGAAGAGATTGCCGATCTGATTACGCTGGAACTTGGCATTTCCAAAGTGGATTCCCTTTATGAAGTAGGCCGCGCCTATGACGTGTTCACCCTGTCAGCGCAGATGTGCATTCAGGATGATGGCCAGATTTTCTCCTGTGATCTGACCCCGCATGGCAAGGCACGCAAGATTTTCACCATGCGCGAACCGCTGAAGGCGATCTCGGCGATCACGCCTTTCAACCATCCGCTCAATATGGTGTCGCACAAGATTGCACCTGCCATCGCGACCAACAATTGCGTCGTCTGCAAACCGACGGAACTGACACCAATGACGGCGCTGGTGCTGGCTGATATTCTTTATGAAGCCGGTCTTCCGCCCGAGATGTTGTCGGTTGTCACCGGCTGGCCTGCGGATATCGGCATGGAAATGATCACCAATCCGAACATCGAGCTTATCACCTTCACCGGCGGTGTGCCCGTCGGCAAAATGATTGCCAATACGGCCGGTTACAAGCGCGCCGTGCTTGAACTTGGCGGCAATGATCCCCTGATCATTCTCAATGATTTGAATGACGATGATCTGGCCAAGGCGGCTGATCTGGCGGTTGCCGGGGCAACCAAGAATTCCGGACAGCGCTGCACGGCGGTCAAACGCATTCTCTGTCAGGAAAAAGTGGCTGACCGTTTCGTGCCGTTGGTGCTAGAGCGGGCCAAGAGACTGCGGTTTGGCGATCCGATGGACCGCTCAACCGATCTTGGCACCGTGGTTCACGAAAAGGCCGCCACCCTGTTCGAAGCTCGTGTGCATATGGCTGCGGAGCAGGGGGCTGATATTCTTTACAATCCCGGTCGTCATGGCGCGCTGTTGCCGCCCATTGTTGTCGATCGCGTACCGCACGCATCGGAACTGGTCATGGAAGAGACCTTCGGGCCGATCATTCCGATCATCCGGGCGCCTGATGATGACGATGCTTTGATTGCGCTTTCCAATTCCACCGCATTTGGCCTTTCCTCCGGTCTCTGCACCAATGATTTCCGCCGTATGCAGAAATATATTGCCGGTCTTCAGGTTGGCACGGTCAATATATGGGAAGTACCTGGTTACCGGATCGAAATGTCGCCCTTCGGCGGGATCAAGGATTCCGGCAATGGCTATAAGGAGGGCGTTTCCGAAGCCATGAAGAGCTACACGAATGTGAAAACCTATTCACTTCCCTGGTCCTGAGCGAACGGATCACACTGGTTGAAAAAGGGAGCCTCTAGGCTCCCTTTTCTCATATTGAACGGGCATTTCGAGGAAAAATCATTTTCGTCACATCATCGACTTTTCCAATGATAATATAAGATAAATAGATTTTACTTATCGATTGCCGTTCCCCACTATTGCAGTATGGACCGGGCGCATGACCGTAAGCTGAGGCGTTCTCAATTGGCGGCAGCGGACCTTTCCCAAGCAAAAAGCGCATAAGCCGACCTCAAAAGATGGGAACCAAAATCATGAACACGCACAAAGCCGCGGCGCTGGCCGCCTTTGCCTTTACGCTATTTTCATCGGCTGCCTATGCCGAGACGCAGCTGACCGTCTATACCGCCTTTGAAGCTGTTGACCTACAGCGCTATGCGGATACGTTCAACGCTGATCACCCGGATATCAAGATCAACTGGGTACGCGATTCCACCGGTGTCATGACGGCGAAGCTGCTTGCGGAGAAGAACAATCCTCAGGCCGATGTGGTCTGGGGCGTTGCCGCATCGTCGCTGCTTCTGCTGAAGGGTGAGGGGATGCTGGAGCCTTACGCACCTGCTGGTGTCGAGAAGCTCGATCCGAAGTTCGTGGACAGTTCCACGCCACCGAGCTGGGTTGGTATGGATGCCTATGTCGCGGCGCTTTGCTACAACACCGTCGAGGCCAAGAAGCTTGGACTGACGCCGCCGAAAAGCTGGAAGGACCTGACGAAGCCCGAATATAAGGGCCATATTGTCATGCCAAACCCGGCCTCTTCAGGCACCGGCTTCCTTGATGTCTCGGCATGGATGCAGATGTTCGGTGAGAAAGACGCCTGGTCCTTTATGGATGGCTTGCATCAGAACATTTCCAGCTACACCCATTCCGGTTCCAAACCCTGCAAGATGGCTGGCGCTGGCGAGACAGTGATCGGGGTCTCCTTCGAATTCCCCGGCGCCAAAGCCAAATCAGCCGGTGCTCCCATTGATATTATTTTCCCCGAAGAGGGGTCGGGCTGGGAAGCGGAGGCCGCTGCGATCATGGCCGGAACGTCCAAGATCGATGCGGCAAAAGTTTTACTGGACTGGTCGATCAGCAAAAAGGCCAATGAGATGTACAATGTCGGCTATGCCGTCGTGGCCATGCCGGGTGTTGCAAAGCAGGTGGAGAATCTGCCCGCCGATGTTGCGTCCAAGATGATCAAGAATGATTTCGAGTGGGCGGCGTCCCATCGCAATGCCATCCTCAAGGAATGGAATACACGGTACGATTCCAAATCGGAACCAAAGAGCTAAGGCGGTCGGCAATTGAACCGGGCACCGCCTCGGCGGTGCCTTTCACCACTCCCTTGCGAGGTGCCCCGATGAGACACGAAATTCCTGCTCGTTCTGCGGCAATGCCCACTGAGGTGCATGCAATGCCATCAGCGAGCGACCCGGCCTATCTGCAGATCACGAATTTGTGGAAAGCATTTGGCGCGTTCCATGCATTGAAGGATGTCTCTCTCGATATCAATCAGGGCGAGTTCGTCTGCTTCCTCGGACCATCCGGCTGCGGAAAAACTACGTTGCTGCGGGCCATTGCCGGGCTTGATCTGCAAAGCAGCGGCACGCTTCGTCAGGGTGGCAGGGATATTTCAACCTTGCCTCCCTCCAAGCGTGATTATGGTATCGTCTTTCAGTCCTATGCACTGTTCCCCAATCTGACGATTGCCAGAAACATTGCTTTCGGGCTTGAGAATACCAAGCGACCACGCGCCGAGATCGATGCACGCGTGAAAGAGCTGCTGGCGCTCGTCGGGCTCTCCGATCAGGCCGACAAATATCCCTCGCAACTTTCCGGTGGCCAGCAGCAGCGTATCGCGCTTGCCCGGGCGATTGCGATCTCGCCCGGCCTGTTGCTGCTCGATGAACCGCTGTCAGCGCTCGACGCAAAAGTGCGGGTGCATCTGCGCCATGAAATCAAGGAATTGCAGCGCAAGCTTGGTGTGACGACCATTATGGTGACGCATGATCAGGAAGAAGCGCTGTCCATGGCTGATCGTATCGTCGTCATGAACCATGGTGTCATCGAGCAGGTCGGCACTCCCACGGAGATCTACCGGCACCCCCGGACCCTGTTCGTTGCCGATTTCATCGGGGAAACCAACAAGCTGCAAGCCCGCGTGACAGGTGAAAGCAGTGTGGTGTTCGGTACGGGTGAACTGCGCTGTGCTGCGCACAGTTTTGGCTCTGGCGAAGCGGTTATTGCCGCTATTCGTCCTGAAGATGTGATCCCGCATGAAATAGGTTCCAAGTCCGTCGATACGCGCAACGTGCTCGATGTCGTGATCGGCGAGATGGAGTTTCTCGGATCTTTCTGGCGCACCCGCCTGCGCGGCGAAAAGCTCGGCAATGAAGTGCTCATTGCCGATTTCTCGATCAATGCGACGCGCCGCCTAGGCCTGACAGAAGGTGGTGCGTTGACTGTGGAACTACCGGCTGACCGTCTTCTGGTTTTTCCGCAGGGAGGCTATCATGGCAGCGGTCACTGAGACGATGATGCCATCAGATCGGTTGCCGCGGCAACGGCTCGACCGGGACGATATTATCAAGCGCGGTCTCATGGTCGTCATCTCGCTTTATCTGATCGTGTCACTGGCTGCGCCGCTCTATGTGATGCTGTCAAAATCCTTTTCGACATATAGCTTTGATTTGAATACGTACGAATTTCAGGTCAGCAGTCCCTCCGGGCAATTTGGCGAAACGGTCAGCGCCGCCGCGCTTAACGACCGGTTGTTGGTGGTCCCCAAAGACAAGCTTGCAACCAATGCCGATGGCAGGCTGGCGGCTACGAGTTTCTTTCCCGAGTTCAGTTTTCGCAGTCCCGTCAAATACCGGATACGCGGAACCACCGATGATACGGTCTATCTGATCGGGTCGGACATGCATCGTGGCACCGCATGGCAGGAGGTGGATTCCAACATGTTCCGCCGTGTCATGCTGCGGTCAACAGCGTCTACAGGGCTTGATAATTATGTCAGCTATTTCTCGACGCCGTCACTGTTCCGCTCAATCGAGAATTCGCTGTTCATCGCTGTTATCAGCACTGTTCTGACCGTCTCGATTGCCTTCGGTTTTGCCTATGCGATCAGCCGGAGTTGTATGCGATTCAAAGGCACATTCCGCATGATCGCCATGGCTCCCATTCTCGTGCCATCGCTCTTGCCCGGCATTGCGCTGATCTACCTCTTCGGCAATCAGGGGATGATCCGGGACGTGCTCTTCGGCGCATCGATCTATGGACCGCTCGGGATCATCGTCGGTTCGGTATTTTTTACTTTCCCCCATGCATTGATCATTATTTCGACAGCGCTCGCCATTTCCGATCAGCGTCATTACGAGGCGGCTGCATCCTTGCGCGCCAGCCGTTGGCGCACTTTCTGGGTTGTCACCGTACCCGGCGCTCGCTACGGGCTGATTTCGGCGGCATTTGTGGTCTTTACGCTTGTCATTACCGACTTTGGCCTGCCGAAAGTAATCGGTGGTCAATACAATGTACTTGCCGTCGATATCTACAAACAGGTCATCGGCCAGCAGAACTTTGAAATGGGTGCGGTTGTCTCGGTGATCCTGCTCGTGCCGGCGCTCGCAGCTTTTGTGGTTGACCGGCTGGTGCAAAAGAAACAGGTGGCATTGCTTTCCGCCCGTTCCGTGCCCTACGAGCCTAAACCGAACCGTCGGTTCGATATGCTGTGCCTTGCATGGTGTAGCCTTGTGGCGGCTTTCATCATCGGTATCATGCTGGTCTGCCAAATGGCGGCGCTGGTGAAATTCTGGCCCTATGATCTCAGCCTCAGCCTGAAGAATTTCGCCTTCAATCATATGGATGGCGGCGGATGGGGTTCATACAAAAACTCGATCCAACTGGCAGCTTTGACAGCCATATTCGGCACGATCATCGTTTTCACCGGCGCCTATATGGTGGAAAAGACCGAAGGCTTCCAGAAGGGCAGGGCTCTGTTTCATTTTCTGGCGATGTTGCCGATGGCCGTGCCGGGTCTCGTTCTCGGTCTTGCCTATATCTTCTTCTTCAACAACCCGGCCAATCCGCTCCATTCAATTTACGGCACCATGGCCATTCTGGTCGTTTGTACCATCACGCACTTCTATACCGTTGGACACCTCACGGCTTTGACCGCGCTCAAACAGATCGATCAGGAGTTTGAATCTGTTGCCGCATCCCTGAAGCAGCCCTTCTACAAATTATTTGCGCGTGTGACGGTGCCGGTTTGTCTTCCAGCTATTCTCGACATTTCGATCTACCTCTTCGTCAACGCGATGACGACGGTTTCTGCAGTGGTTTTCATCTATTCGGCGGATACGGCGCTCGCTTCCGTTGCCGTGCTGAATATGGATGACGCCGGGGACATCGCGCCCGCGGCGGCTATGGGCATGATGATCTTCTACACAAATCTTCTGGCGCGCCTTGTTCACGCAAGCCTGTCACGGACAGTGCTTGTCCGAACGCAGGCATGGCGCAGGCGCGGCTGACTGTTTTCAATTCACTGCATCGGTTGTTGAGAAAATTCTCGTCAAGCTGTTGTCAAAACGTCAATGCAGGTCCATATTGTTGTATGATACAACTATCTGGGTTTACCTTGAATGACCAAGCTTGATGACACTGTTACACCCATCCGTGATGCATCGCGCAGGCTCGTGCGCGAACTCGGTTTCATGAAGCCCACTCTTGCTGGAACTGAGTTCTCCGCTTCCGCTGTCCATACGTTGATTGAAATTGGCGGCAGGGGTTCGTTGACATCTGGCGAACTGAGTGACGTTCTCAATCTGGAAAAGTCCAGTGTAAGCCGGCTCGTGCGCAAACTCGTTGATGCAGGCGAGCTGATGGAAAGCGTAAGTGGTGCTGACAGCCGCATAAAACCTTTGTCGCTCACCGCGAAAGGGCAGCAGACTTTGGCGGCGATCGACACTTTCGCGCAAGAGCAAGTCAATGCTGCCCTGAGCAATCTGTCGCCCGATAGCCATGCGACAGTAAGGGATGGACTTGCATTCTATGCCACTGCGCTGGAATCCAGTCGGACGGGTGTCAAGTCATTGGAGGCGCATCCGATCACCATTGAGACCGGCTATCGTCCGGGCGTGATTGGCCGTGCCGCCGAAATGCACGGGCGATATTACGCGCGCACGGTCGGCTTCGGGCAATTCTTCGAAAGCAAGGTTGCTTCCGGATTGGCAGAATTTTCCGGGCGTCTCGATAGATCGTCTAACCAATTATGGACCGCAATTGAGGCAGGCAATATCGTCGGTACTGTTGCAATCGACGGCGAAGACCTTGGAGGCGATTGTGCGCATTTGCGATGGTTCATCGTGGAAGATGGACGACGCGGCAGCGGTGTAGGACGCCGATTGCTTGGTGAAGCAGTTTCCTTTTGTGACCGGGAAGGATTTGCCGAAATCCAGCTCTGGACGTTCAAGGGATTGGATGCAGCACGGCGGCTTTATGAGGCGTTTGGTTTCGAACTTGAAGAGGAATATGTAGGTCTGCAATGGGGCAGCGAAGTCACCGAACAGCGGTTCGTTCGCCGAGCGAAGGTAACTCAATCCACCGGGCAGACGGCTGGTGCCAGATGAAAGAGCCCGCTCCGCTGCCGGATCGTTTTGTGAGCGCAGCGGACGCGACGAGTGAGGGGGCTGAGTGCGATAAAGTCTCGGATAATATACCAGTTCGCGGCCACGGGAATGCTGCACTATCAATAACGCCTGAGATGGTGGATCAGTATCGTTTGCATGCTCGGGTGATGCGCAACGCTGCCATACGCTCGGCTATCGTGGCGACCGCCCGCTCGTTTATAGGATTGTCAGGACAGCAGGTTCGACAAACCGGTAAAGACAAACCCCACGCCCAGACCGGCAAGCAGAATGGTCAATGACCAGATCGCGCCAAATTGATTGAGCGTGGCACTTTGCTTGGGGCTATCTGCGAGATAGCGGACCTCCACATGATCTCCGACTTTCGCGCCGAAAACCAGTCCGCCCTGCGGGTAGGAAATCTGCTCCCCATTTCGGGTGACGAAGGCAATCTGCGGATGACTTCCGCCTGCATTGAGCGCCACGACATCGGCGGGGACCACGATACTGGACCTGATGAAACGGAGCGTCATTCCCGTTGATATTGCGGCGGCAACCAAAAATGCTACTCCGATTATCGTGATAATAGTCATTTTGGTCATGAACGCCTCTTCATTCGGCCAGCCGGAAATCATAGTGCGCAGAATGCCATCTTTTCAAGATGGCGCGTGGCAATCAGAGTATATCCAAAAAGAAGCACTCTCCTGTCCAAGTCAGAATTAGTTTGCAACTCTCCCGAAGTGTCACAGCTTTGTAGTCAAAACATGTTGACTTCTTTACTCCGGACGGCAAGTCTTTTTCAGCCTTCAAAAGGCGGGGGGAACGCAGATGATCGGCACGCGATACGTAATTAAATCTGGTGATACATTGTGGTCTATTGCTCGCGACCAGTTAGGTGGCGGTGGGCAGTGGCCGCGGATCTGGCGTTATAACAACCGACGTGAAGTGGTTCGCAGTACCGGTCATGGTATACCTGATCCTGATCTCATTCATGCCGGGCGCACCATTCTTATTCCGGTTCTGCCAAGCCAACGACCTGTGCGGACTGCTGACACGCGAACCGCGCCTGCACATCCGGTATTACCATCAACGCCGCCTGTTCCAACGCCCAAGAGCCCAAGGCATTCATCACCGACCACTCCATCACCAGCTACGCCCTCATCGGCAGATGGCGGAAATCTGAAGAGTACGTTGAAAGATATCAAACTGCCGGCGGCTCTCAAATATACATTGAAACAGCAACAAACGCTTGAGACGCCAACTGCGACGGTTGAGTTCCAGCTGACAGGCGATGTTTTTCTGATGGCCAGCTCAAATGCGGCGCTTAGTTACAACATCAGTGATCAGAAAAGCGAACTCAAGATGACATCCACGATGCATCACGCTTTCGGTGAACTCGTCAGTGATAACCGTTTCATTTTTGACCCGAAGAAAAATGAATGCACTGTGCGCTCGATGCTTGTCAGCCAGAGCAATTCACCCGGTGTATCGACTGTCGCCACGGCGGTTGGTTTTGAATTGAGCCCGCTCAATCCAGTGCCCAAATTGCGCTTTGAACTGAGGCTGCCGAAACTTACCGGCCGCATCAATGGCTTTCTCTACACCGCTGTTGATGTCAAGTTTGTCATCCTCGTCACACCGAAGCCCCAGCCGCCGACGGGACCTTCACCGCGCATGTTGCCATTGCCCTCACCGGTTCCACAGGCCCGACCCGAATCCGGCACGAACTGGGGGAAAGTGGTGGGAGTTGGTCTGATCACTGCAGCCGGGGTGATTGTCGTGGCCACGGTTGTAGAGGATTTCTTTACAGCTGGCGCAGGCGTCGCCGATGATCCAGCTTCATTTGCCGCCGCCGCTGCTTTATTTACGCGTGGTCTGGCTGGGTTTTCCCGAGCAACAGCCGTGCTTCCAGCCGTGGCACCCGCCAGCTTTGTGATGCGCAACTCCTTTGAGCTTGCGCATTGAGACTCTCGCGCCGTGTCGTTCTGGTCGCCGCTTTGGCGATGGCGGGTGGTGGGTTCTATCTGCTCAACCGGCCGACCGGCAGCGAGAATGATGATCTTGAAGGTCTTGCACGCAAGCTTGGCGAGCAGCAGGGATTGACCATTGGTTTTGGTGATCCCAAGACCTTTTTTATGCCTCCCTATGTTGCTGCCGATGCGCAGATAGAGGGTGTTGCCTTTGAACCCGTTGATCGCGCTATGGTCACTGCGTCATTGAAAGGCATTGCCAAGGCTTTTGACGCCTATCCGGAAAAGTGCCTTGGCCGGATTATCAAGGCGATTTTTATTGCCGGAAAGATTGTTATCAACGGTGCGGAGGTCGGCGGTACCTATGGCCAGGACTGGATATTCGTCGCATCGCCGCGCAATCTTCCTGATGAATCGCGCCAGCTTACCGCCGAACTCGATGTCCATCACGAGACAAGCTCATTCGTGTGGTTGCGAAATTCGCCGCTTCAGGCTGCTTTCAAGGCACAGGAGCCAGCCGATTGGCGATTTGAGACCGATGCGGCTGATCAGGTTTCGCGCGGTCAGGGCGCTAATCCACCCATAGAAACAGGCTTCTTGTCGGCTTACGGGGCGACAACGGCGGAGAATGATTTCAATACCTATGCGGAGGTCATTTTTTCTGATCCCGCGCGCATGAAGGATATGGCCAGTAAAGTGCCTTTGGTCGCGAAAAAGCTCAATCTTGTCCTCAGGGCGTATATGGAAATTGATCCGCGCCTTCACGAGACCTTTTCAAGGATGGGCTTGCTTGCGATAGCGGCTGGCTAGCAAGCGCATGTGACGTGCAAATGATCCGGTTCTTATAACTCGGTGGTCCATGTGATACTCTAATCGACAGCCATGGCGACAACCGTAAGATTATCTTCGGCGCCGTTGATCAGGCTGTCGTCAACGAGCCTGTCAATGATAGCCTCAACTCGATTGGTGCTGAAAAAGCTTGCAACACTGTTTTCGAGCACCGCCTGCGCAATATTTGCTGTCATGAGAAGAAAGCGGTCTCCGGGCTCAAGGTCGCCTGTGATCATGACCGATGTTGCACGCAATTGCAGTTTGAGTGTCGAGCTGGAGCGTTTGCTAAGAGCGGTGTCCGTCAGTTCCGTAAACTTACCATCCCGCAGCAAGAGGCAATGTACGTTTCCCTGTACAAGCAGGCCGAACCTGTTCTGACGAAAGACAAGGCTTAGCGAACCAGCCTGTAATGCAAGCCCCGCAACGGCAATGTCGAGGCGCTCCGTCAAGGCGCGCTTGGCTCCTTCAAGGCGCTCCGCCAAAAGCTCAAGTGCATCTTCGACATTGTCGGGCAAAGGGATGCTGTCGAGCGAGGCGAGCAGAAAGCGCGAAATGGTAGCGCTGCGGCTCAGGCCAAATGTGCCGTCAGCGACGGATATGAGACCCTTATCCAGTTTGAAGACAAAACTCTCCGTGTTTTGCTCGGCAAGCGTGCCACGATGGGAGCGACCAGCTACAGAAATATTTCCAACGGTTTGGGCTTCGGAAAACATGCCGTTATTATGCAGGGACTGGCCGCTTTGCCGTGCCCGGGCAAATTCATCATTGAAAGCAGATGATGCCGTGTCGTCCTTGAAGAACGATGCGAAAGCCGTCACAGCAGGCCAACCGGGGTATAAAGACATACCCGGCTTGCGGCGGTCCGACCCCGATGTCCACCACACCGATTGCGGTTTTGATTTTCTGTCAGCCAAAGCCGCCGCCAAGGGCGCAAAGGCTCCCGTGTCCGCTGACGGTTCACCCAGTGGGTTCAGGTTTCCAGGGAGAACCTCAAGATCAAACGCTTTCTTTGCCAGTTGATGATCAAAATAATCGATATCAAATTCGTCTTCCAGAACACTCAGCAAAACGTCTTCCAGCGAGTGCAGCCATTCATCGGCGCGAGCAATGGACACAACAGAAAGGGGAAAGTCCGGTATCTGAGCGGCAACAAGAAAAGGGAAATAGCGCCCGGCCTTGTCAACGCTCGGGATCATCATGCCGACAACGGGGTAAGGGCCGCAAATGCTGGCTTCAAGGTAGAAACGCCAGATCGGAGCGTTGAGATAGAGGTCCATCCACTCATCCGCCAACATCTCGCGACTCGATTGAAGCGCGGGTTGCAGCCATTGATCAAGTTGCAAGCGGACATCCCGGTCAAGCCGCCGGCTGATGAAGTCCCCTTTGGACGGCACCTTGCCGAAATAACCGGCCAGAACCGTATCTCTTGCTTGCATCGGGTTCATCCCTTCCGGTCATATGCCCAACGGTCACGGATGCTATCCTGCTGCTTCATGCCTTAAAGCCCTTCAGGGCAGCGGAACGAGCGCAGTGCCTTCAAAGCGAACGGATTGAGCACGGAACCAACCCGAACGTCAAAGCTTGCGGTACGGCTGCCCATGCGGAACGAGGCAGTAAACTGATCCTCACTCGATACTTTTTTCTGGGCAAGGTCGAACAGCCGGAACATCGCCCAAGGTCCCGTCTTGCTGACGCTTGAATTTGGGCCTGGTGGATTGAAGGCGATGCGGGCGGAACGATTGCCTTGGCCAGGCCATTTGAATGATTTGGTCTGGACTGGTCCGTGATCATAATTGATCGCTTCCCCGTTGATATCGAGCGCTACAGAGGTCGAATTGCTGTCGAGATCATTGGGTGTGATATCAAGATCAAGGCTAAGGTCGTTGCCGCCTTTTGAGAAAAAAGCCGTCTGAATGGTTTGGGCATTCTCAAACTGTACGAGGGCGTCGCTCGCAATCGCTTCAGCGCCATTCATACCGACCAGACGCCACGGCGTTTGCGAAACATCGACAAATGGCTTGAGCTGAAACTGGAAGAACGTTGCAAAATCACCAGACGGGCTAAACATCCGGATAAAGTCATTGATGGCAACGTCATTATTGGCATTCGGGTCGAATGGATACCGTCCTGCAATGGCGAGCTTGCAGAAGCGTCCGCTGTTGCTTTGCCACAAATCAGAAATGGACCGTCGTGCTCCCGTTGCAGACAACCGGGCGATGTCGGTGGCAAGACGTCCGATCCAACGGCTGACCGGCTCGGGCAAACGCTGTGCCTGTGTCACCAGCATCTGATTGGCTGATACCAGCTTGCTTTCGACACCAAAAATCGTGTTGACCTCACCCGCATTGGTGGCAGCGCGGCTAAGTTGCAGCGACAATTCCTCAAGAACGGGCGAAAGATCGGTAAACTGGGACTTCTGCCCTTCCGGAGGCTGCAGGGATTTGCGCAGCGCGGCATAAGGGTCAAGCATTGTGGTCTCAAAGCCATCAGTCAAAGCCTGCATGGATTGAACGCGCTCTGCATTCGCCTTCGCCAGTTCCTCGGCTGCCTTGCGTTGCGCCTCGTCCACTTCGCCTTCCTTTTGGGTGGGTTTGGCGGCCGCCGCTGGCGCGGAGAACTGCTGGGGGTCCAGATTGGTAGCCTCGGCTACGGCAGTTGCAAAGGTCCGCAGTGGATTATCAGCCGACGCCAGGATTCGGACAATGTCGGCAGCCTGGATGAGATCAGGAGCTGGACGTATGCCCATGTCATTCAGCAGCGCGGCCCATCGTTGGCGATTGGCGTTGAAGTATATGCGCAGAACATCGGTCTTCAGATTATCGCTGGATTCCGCCTGCGCCTTGTCTTCACCGATGACCCAGCCCTCCTGTGCAAACTGTTCCGACATCTGGGCCAGGCGAGGCAGGAAATAGTTGAAATAGCCGTCCCGGGTGAAAACTCCCGGTATGCCTTGGCGAAGGTCTGTACCGCTCTCGCGGGCAAACAGGAGTTCCGCACCCGATCCCGCTTTGTCTATAGGTCGCCACTCCGGTAATGCCATGGCATCCGGAGAGGTAAGCAGCAGTTCGAAGAGTTGCTGCGAGCGCGGAATGGCATTGATTTTTGCGCGTGCCTTCTTGATGAGATTGTCATCAAGGCTCACCGTAATCAATGGCCGGGACAGGAGCGCACGGCTGTGTGCAAGCAGGCTTTCCCGCGCCTGCGCGCGCCCCGCTCCGGGCAAGGAAGCATCGAAGTTTGCCTTTAAGGTTTGCGCGGCAAACTGCTCGTCCAGCGGTCCAAGACCACCAAGCATCGCATAGAGCTTAAGCGTATCATAAAGCTGTCCGGTCGTGATCTGGGGATCATTCATCCGGTTCTGCAGGTGGACAAGCAGGCGAGGGAGAAGAAAACCGTTCAGCGCCCGGGCATAGGTCGCCTGCATGCTTTCACTCAGCTTGGCTTCCTGATCCGTGCCAAAGTGATACCAGCGGCTTTTACCGGCAATGTCGTCGGTAATGGCACTGCGCAATGTGTTGAGCGGCGAGAGTATCCGGTTCAGATCATCGGTTGTGATGTCCTCGATGGCAATCGAGGTGGCTTCGCGGTTATAGGAGGCGATACGTTCATTGACCGCGCTCATCGTGCTCTGATTGGTGAAATAGGCATGGGACCAGCCTGCAAAAAGCCCGCCGGCAATGATCAATGGCACAAGATAGAATATGGTGGACATGATGCGCTTGCGGCGCTGCACCTTGATATCGGTGGTAACAAGATTGGCTTCGCCAAACACCACTTCATTGAACAATCGCGACAGGAAGAATGCCTTCTGCGAGACTGTGCCAGTCGTGTTGGGTTCCTGCAAAAACGAGAAACGTTCGGATGTCGAACGCCCGACCTTGTCATAGACAGCGCCGGTCTGTGTGGCTGAGACGAAATAGACGCCGCGCAGAAGTGGCGCGCTGACCAGTTTTGAACTTGCGGTAAGCTCGCCGATTTGCTCGACGAGAACGCTCTTGATTGACGCAAATTGTGCGGGGAATCTGAACACGCTGCTGCGTCGGAGATCATCAGGTTCCTGCTGCATGCGCTCGAGGAGTATGCGGTGCATGCGTTCGAGAAGAAGATCGACCTCGCCGGAAAAAGCCTCGGCAATCTTGCCTTTTGACTGGCTGACACCGAGAGGGAACGTAACACCGAGAACCTGTTCACGATCGAACTTGTTGAAGTTGTCGAAAAATTCGCCGAAACCGGCAAGCATGTCCACCTTGGTGAAGATCAGATAGACGGGCAGCCTCACCTTCAGATTGTCTTCCAGATCACGCAGGCGCTGCTTGATGATTCTGATTTCCTTGAAGCGGGCCTGAGCGCTCTGGGTCAGTATGTCTTCCATACTGATGGTCACCAGCACGCCATTGATCGGCTTCAAAGGTCGGTGCCGTTTGAGCAGGCCAAGGAAACTCTGCCACGCGGTGCTGTCGACAGTAACGTCACTGTCCTGCGTCGTGTAGCGGCCCGCCGTGTCGATCAAAACGGCTTCATCGGTAAACCACCAGTCGCAACTGCGGGTACCGCCGACGCCACGAATGCTGTGTTCGTCCATCTCTTCAGCGAAGGGGAACGACAGTCCGGAATTGACGAGAGCAGTTGTTTTGCCGGAGCCAGGCGCGCCGATGATCATATACCAGGGAAAATCATAGATATAGCCGAACCGCTTTTTGCTAATCGACTTCAAGCGCAGGAGCGCGTCCTTCAGACGCTGCCTGAGCAGTGCGACTTCTTCTTTTGCCTCTGTTTCGGAATCGGTGCCATCCTCGGCCACCGCGTCGATCATTGCAGCTTCGGCACGACGGCGGCGGACCGCCGAAACAATTGCATAGATTAGCCAGACAAGAACAACCACACCGATTGCGATGATGCGGTTGTACTGCGACTCAAGCGGACGCCATTTGCCAAAGGCGATGCTGTCGCCATAGAACCAGATCATCACGGCGATAGCGACGACCCAGATCAATGACCAGAACCGGCCGCCCTTCAGGAAGCCCAGATAGCTCTCAATGTAGGAGCGGATCGTATAGATCCAGTTGAGGATATTCACTGTTGATTGCCTGCGCCGGTTGTCGTGTCTTTTTCAGACCGCGGATTTGCGGTGACGATAATCTCTGTTCGCCTGTTCGCGGTCTGGCCCTCTTCCGTGTCGTTGGTGTCTATGGGTTCGGATTCGCCGCGCCCCTCGAAACGAATCTGGTTATCAGGCACGTAATTGCCGATAATGGTGGCTACCGATTGGGCGCGAGCCCGGGATAGATCATAGTTCGATGGAAAGCGTACCCCGCGGATCGGACGATTATCGGTATGACCTACAACAAGCGCAGAGAATTTTTCGTCAGCGATGGCGCGGCCAATCCGATCAATCAGGCCCTGGAATTGCGGGTTGACGTCCGCGCTTGCCGACGCGAAGAAACCGGTGTTGCGGAACCGCACAAGCACGCGATTTCCGTCTCGCGCTGTGGTTAACAGGCCGCGATCCACTTCCGGCTGGAGGAACGTGAGGAAGTCGCGCAGCCTGTCCACCTGTTCGACCGGTTGCGGTGCGGGTTGCTCAACCTTGATTGATGGATTGCCTTGCGGCGGAGCGGCGGCCATCGCAATCATAATGCCGTCCGACTCCGTATTGAGAAGGCGCAGGATGCCCACATAGCCGAAGGCGCAAAGAAGAACGAGCATTCCCAGCAATGCCGGATAAAGGTTCTTGAACCGCGCCTTGGAGAAACGCGCATTGATACCACGCCAATGCGGCGACACTTCCCGTTCAATGTCACCCATGGATGACTGGAGCGTACGATAGAGACTATCCCTTATCTGAGAGAGTTCGAGAGCGCCGCGGGCACTGACGCGCAGCCTGCCTTTGAAACCAAGAGATAGGCAAAGATAGAGCAACAGCAGGATATCGCGGTTGCGACCCGGGTCCTTGTGAAAATGCTCAAGCAGCTCGAAAAAGCGCTCACCGCCCTGAACGTCGCGGTGAAATGTCGAGACAATACTGTTGCTCGCCCAATTGCTGGCGCCGCCCCAGCGTGTGCTCAGAACGACGTCATCAATGGTCGCGCAGAGAGCGTAGTGCGCCACGCGGGCATGTTGTGTGTCCACATTGGCATTTGCGACCTTACGCTCGTAAGCCCGCATTTCGTCGATCACGGCCGTGCGAAGCTGTTCGGCATCGGGCTCTGCATGAAGTCCGCGAAGGTGGTAAAGCAAGTTGAGTTGCGGGCGAGCGGCGGCGACAAGAAATGGCAACCCTTTCGGGCTGGTATCAATTGTATCGACGCCGCCTTCGCGCAGCGCTGACTGGAGTGTCGTTGTTTCGTTGCCGTCAGCATCGCTAGAGCCAGCCTGTGCCGCGCGTCCACGCTCACCGCCCGGCTTGGGTTTGATGATCGTCGGCTCACTGCGCCAGAATTTATCGTCGCTCATGGCATCACGACTTTATTGCCCAGAGTTCAAATTCAATGGCCGGAAAATCACCGGCAAGATGCATGGCGATAGCGCCGGACGTGCTGAGTTGCTTCCACAAGGCGCCATCACGGTCGAGTTCGAAATAGCTTGTTCCGGGACGATAAGGCAATTGACGCGGTGCAACCGGCAGCGGGCGAACCGCTATACCCGGCAGGGCGACATTGACGAGTTCTGCGATCCGTTCAACCGGGCCGACCTTGATCTGCCGGGGCAGGGTGCTGCGCAGAGCCTCCGATGGCATGTCACAACGCACCGCCAATACGAAGCCACTGCCGACCAGAAGACTGCGATCGGTGATCGTACCGACCCGCACGCCATGCTTACGCTCGTCGAGAGGAATTTCGATTGCAGACCGTTCCAGAACAGAGGAAAGCGATTCACGTAGATCAAACAAAACCGGATCAAATGAACCGTGCAGGTCGAGATGGCGGTATCCCGGAAACACCGATCCGCGACGCCGCTCTTTGGTGAATGTTGAAAGCTCACCTGCAAGCTGTGCGCACAGCACATAGAGTGTTTCGGGATGCAGGGAACTCAAATTCTCGCGATGGTGGCGAAAGACTGCCTCGTTTCGGTTAAGCACCTGAAGAAACTGGAAATCCGAGACTTCAGCGGTCCCGCGGATTGATGGATCGCCCATGCGGTCGGCGATTGCTTCCGCCCTGTGGGACATAATGCCCAGAAGCTCGGTAACGATATTCTCAAGCTGAAGCTGCGCTGCGCAATTGATCGATGGTGCGATAAAGGTGTCGTCAAGCACAACCGATTGATCCTGCCGGACCTCGACGATCCGTGCGACAGCGATACGGTCGTATCCAGCCAGTTCTTCATCGGACAAAAGAAAACTCAAACGAAAACGACCGACGTCCAGAAGCGCCGCAATGGAGCTGCCCTCATTGGTGTCCTGCACCTCATATTTCTGGCGCGCATAACGGACACTGCGTCCGGGGGCGGTTTCACCGCCAATTTCAGCAAGTCCCGGTTGTTGCATCGGCAGGCAAAGATAGACGAAAACATTCTTCGTGCCTTCCTCCAGTCTCAATGCCGGGGGAAGGTCTACGGGGCCGGGCGCTTCGAACACGCTTCCATCGGGCATGACGCCGCGCACGCTCGACAGCGCGAACATTCCATTGCCGAGAAGCTGCTCATTGATCGTGATGCGCGAAATACCCCAGGGGAATTTGACGAGTTCACGAACGACCGATTTGACAAGCCTTTCAGTCCAGCGGTCCTGCTGTTGAAAATGCTGTACCCGAAGGAACATGCCTTCCGACCAGACGACGCGATTGTCATGTTCCATCGATAAACACCGTACTGGTTAATGGCCTGCGGACGCGCTGACGGAGAGCTTGCCAACCGAAACAGTCAGTCGGCTGGAGCCGGAAATCGGCGTCAGCGCACGCCAGCGCGCGTTCTCGATATCACGGAACCCGGCAATTACCCCAACATATGCACCCTCAGTGCCCGGATTGACAGTCAGTTCCGTCGACTGACCCGGCCGCACCGAGACCGTCTTGCGTTCAACCAGATCATCTCCAAGTGCGCTGCCGCCCTTCAGCTGGAAGTAATCCATGGATTGAAAGCGTCCGGGTGATTTCAAAACGAAAATCTCAACGGCTGTCGGAGTAGGCGATCCCGACGGAGAAGGATTTGCGGTTGCGCTGGCCGAGACGGTCGTCGAAATGGGGTCCTGATATTTAGGCCCACTTGCTTCGGGGGTGGATGTGCAGGCTGCCAGAAATAGGCCCATCCCTATGGTTGCTGCCTGAAAAACACGGCGTTGAAACATCGAGTGACTACGGAAATTTGCGAGTGCCTCAAGCGCTTCAAAACGCATACTAATCTCCCAATGCTCTATAGTTGGACATTTGCCCAATCCAAGGTTGTGAACCTGCTGTAACTTGCAGATAACACAGCATCACGTCAACGTAATCTTGATCGTGAAGATTCACGGTTGGGGAAAGAACTTACGCAGAAGTTTCATCAGGGCTGGCTTTGGCTTGCCAGACTGCTGGCCCTCAAAAAGTGTGGAAGACGCCAGAAATTCATCCCAGAGCGCGGCCTTGCGCAGTGCTGGAATGGCTTTTGCCTTTGCTTTGGTGGAAAGCGCCGCGGGATCGATGGCCTGTTGTACCTCGCCAATAAAGTCGAGAACAGCAGCGGAAAGGGCGGTCTGATAATTGATGATCGATTGGAAATCCCGCTCGATGAGCTTCATATCGGCGGGCTCCGCTTCACCGATAAACTCGATAATGCCGTCCATCAACTGATCATTCTTTTGTCCAGCCAATGAGAAAATCCATGGCGTTTCCCCGACAATGCCTTCCAGCTCCAGACGTGCAGCCGAGGCGTTTTTCCCCACATGCATTTCATAAAGCTCAACAAACGCAATCTTCAGCGCTGCACCAGCTTTTCTCATGAGCTGCTCCTGGTCGATATCCGGCAAGGAGGTTGTGTCGAGCCCGGCACCTTCAAGAAATGCGGTCACAAGTCTGGAATCGGAATAGGGTATCGGTTGTGGTTCGATTTGAACCGCATAAACCGGCTTCTCGACAGGAGCGGGCACGAATTGTTGCTGAGGCGCAGTATACGACGCCGTAGGCGTTACGGGTGAGGCGGAAAGAGGCTCCTCATCATCACTGTCCCAGTTATCGGGAAGGATCGGGCGAACAACCGGCAGATCAAACAGCGAATTGGCTGTTGGCGTCTGTTCGATTCGATCCGCGAGTGCGGATGGACGGCTTGTACGATATGGTTTGACAATGTCGACTTCGGTAACGGGAGGGCCATCCCACCCTATGTCGACCGCGCCAAGCGCTTCGCGCGATGTTGGTTTTGCCGGACCATCAAAAAGTTCGTCGTGACTTTCGCCGGGGAGTTTACTCGTGGCACTAACGCCGCCGGGCGCAATATCAGACAGGATAGACGTCAGGCTCGGCCCGGATAGAAGATCCGCGCTGTTGGTCTGTTGTTGGGTCCGAACCGCCCCGGCCTTCTGGATTGCTATGCGAAAACGATAATCGGCGATTTCAATGGTGTCGCCATCCGAAAGCCGCTGTCCGTACTGGCGATCGACAGCAATACCGCCAACACTGACTCCGTTGGTGCTTTTATCGATCAAAAAAACGCCATCGTCGCGCTGCTCCAGCGTACAATGATGTTTGGAGACGACGCGGCGGCTGTCCTTGATTACCCAGCTGCAATTTTCGCCCCGACCGATGGTAAATCGCGCATCCTGAACCACCATTGAACCGCTGAATGACGTATCGTTGGGATTGCTCAGGGCTTGAAGTTCAATTCGCATGGTTTATTCCTGCAGGTAGCCATCACAGTATTCGCTCTATTTGCCCGATCACTAGCAAATATTGAAGCCTTGCAATTTTAGTTTCCAACACAACATAGTTGCAAGTATAGCAGGAAATAGGCTATTTTTGCGTATCCAGAACGATCTGCAAGTGATCAGATCAGCAACCGGAGTAAGCTGGACAAAGCCCGTCCGGTCAAGCCCAATGAGCTGAAGAGATAGTCGATTGACGCCTTATGCGCCAACCCCACGCAGTTTTTTTCCGCACGCTTTGCGTGTGGTTTTGGCTTGCCTTGCGTTTCTTTTCGTTACGCAGATTGCGCGCGCAGAGATAATCGCGGTTAGCGGGCACAAGCGCATTGCGCTGGTTGTCGGTAATACAAACTATCAATATGTCGAGAAACTGGTCAATCCGGCCAATGATTCTCAGGCAATCTCTGCCGCATTGCGCGATGAGGGGTTTGATGTTTTTCCCGCAAACGACACGACGCGCGATGAATTTGACCGGATATTCAATGAATTCAAGACGCAGGCCGAAACGGCGGATGTCGCGCTTGTGTATTTCTCCGGCCACGGGTTCCAATTGAATGGCGTCAACTATCTGGTGCCCGTTGATGCACGTCTGAATGACAGATCCCGGATTTTGGATGAAACAATCAGCTTGGACAAAGTGATTGGTGAAATCCAACAGCGCACGCGCCAGACGCTTGTTTTCCTTGATGCATGCCGCAACAATCCTCTTCCCGATGGTGGATCGGTGAATGCCGGTCTGGCTCAGGTTACCGCTGGTGCAGGTGTGTATGTGGCTTTTGCCACCCAGCCCGGCAACATCAGCTACGATGGCAAAAGTTCATACAGCCCTTTTACCAAGGCGCTGGTTGATCACATCAAGACACCCGGCCTCAGCATTTCCGATCTTATGATCAAGGTTCGAAATGATGTGAAGGTGGCCACGCTTGATAAACAAATTCCCTGGGAACAGTCTTCGCTGCAGCAGCAGTTCTATTTTTCGGAGCCGTCAGGCGGCGTCAAAGGTGAAGGTCAGCAGCAGGTCGCAGCACTGGATCAGTCAGGCTCGCAGACTGATCAGGGATTGACGCGCCGGACCGATTTGGGAGATGCGACACGGGGCCCTGCAGCTAATCTCGCACCTGATCCCGGATATCCGTCCGCTATCAATCCGCAGACCGGTATGAATCCCATCATCATTATGCCGGAGGCACCCGTTGAAATCTTCGGTCAGGAAGATTTTGTTTTTACGCTTCAGAACGAATTGCAACGGGTAGGCTGCTACACGTCTGATCCTGATGGCGTGTGGGGCGGAAGCTCGCGCGAAGCAGCGCAGCGCTATTGGGCAACCAAAAAGATGAAGACAACCGATACGGGCCCTACTCAGATTCTCTATGAAAACGTGAAGCGCGAACCGTCGGCCGTCTGTGTCTACGAGCCGCCGCGTCAGGCCGTTGCTCCGACAAAACCGGGCCCGAGGGTTCCGGTCAAACCACGCGCACCTCGTGTCGTGGCGGATTCTGATCCGGAGCCGCAGCGCGTTTTTAAACCTGTTGAACCTGCCGCTCCTCCTAAGAAAAGCCTGCGTGGAAGTCTTATTGGTGGTGTCTATCGCTGATGTTTGAACTCGACATCAAAGATCGGGGAGCCCGGCCCGCATATCGGGTATCCTGTTCTGTTTGTTGTTGATCCATGCGTGGAGAAGAACTCCATACGCTAAGTCAGGATTTCAAGCGCGCCAAGAAACTGGCGCGGCAGCGTCGCAACAGGCGCCGCATATGGCAAGGGCTTGCTCTTGTCGCTTTCACCGGGATGGCCATTGGAGCGTTTCTTTACCTGCCAAAGTTTCTTGGTATGCCCGATGACCTGACAAACGAGACTTTGGTTATCCCCGAAGGTGAAGTTCAGCAGCCCGGCAAGGATGGCGAGTTTGAATTGTCGGCGACAGATGATCGGCGTGATGCGCTTCTGCTTCAGTCTGTGAACAATGAAAAACCAAGGCCACATAAAAGCGAAATACGCTTTCAGAAGAACAATAGCGGTTCTGAAATCGACGGTTCGGTCTATTTTGTATCGGACACAATGCTGTCGAGTTCCGTAAGACTGATGACGGCGCTACCCGCCACCCCGCAGGATTTTGCTCTTATGCAATCCGCGCCCGAGATATCGACGACACCGCCAGTCGTGCCGCAAGCTCCCGGACAACCAGTACCTTCAAGCGATACCGCGTCATCGGATGCCGGGTGGGAGGGCGGCGTATCACCCAGTGAGACAGCCCAGATTAGTGCTTCATCGCCGGGCAGTTCCAACAGCGTCGACATTATCAGTGAGAAGAAGCGCCCACCGCAGAATCAGCAGTTCGTAATCAAGGTCCTTGCGGAACGCAATGTGAAGGACGTTCTTGCGGATGGGCACACAACGCAGGCCGAAACAGCGCGCGTCGCCGAGGCGGTCGCGAGATCGCTGAATATTCAGGTGCTTCGTCCCGGTTATCTTGCGGTCTGGCGAACGGCGCTCGTTGATCCACTGAATGGAGCAACGGCGCCGGTTCAGATATCGCTTTATGGCAGCGAAGGGTTGATCGGGAGTCTAGCCCGTGCCGATGACGGCAACTATGTGAAGATCGACGATCCCTGGAAGGGTGAAAGCTGGAATGATCTGACCAATAGTGGTGAAGGATCGAAGCTCGATCAAAACTTCCGCATTATGGACGGCATCTATAGTGCCGGTATCCGCAATGATATTCCTATCAATGTCATCACTGAGACTATCATGCGGATGTCACGGCTCTATGATCTGGGGAAATTCATTTCTCCAGAGGACAAAGTATCCTTGCTTTATTCCGAAACGCCGCGTGACAAGGCCAGCGAGAGCGGGCGTGTTTTGTATGTTTCGGTTCGACGCGGTGGCGAAAATCTGGAATGCTATCTGATGCGCCCGGAACGCGGTGGCGATTACGCCTGCATGACCGAGGGCGATACCACATCCGGATTGGGAGGTGCTGAAGGTTTCATCCTGCCGGTCAAGGGCGTTTTCCGCTCGGGCTTTGGTCCACGCGTTCATCCCATCCTCGGATCGGTCAAGTTCCACGAAGGGGTGGATTGGTCGGCACCTGCGGGGACACCGGTTTACGCATCGTTTGACGGCACAATAAGTTTTGCCGGTGCCAACGGAAACTTTGGCAATTTCATCAAGATCAGCCATGCGGGAAACCGGGAAACGCACTATGCGCATCTTCAGGGGTTTGCGAACGGCATTGCCGTTGGCAAGGCTGTCAAAGCAGGGCAGACCATTGGATTTGTGGGCTCGACAGGCCTTAGCACCGGGCCGCATCTGCATTTTGAGTTGATGGCAAATGGCGGGCTTGTAGACCCGCTGGGCTATGGCTACAGCGAAATCGGTCTGGATGGCGAAGCGGAAAAACTCGTGCAGCGGATTATTCATGTGGAAAGCGGCGGCAATCCCAACGCTGCTAACCCATTATCATCCGCCAGCGGTCTGGGGCAGTTCATCAACAGCACCTGGTTGCGCATGATGAGTTCCTACAGGGCGGACCTTGTTTCGAAAATGAGCGTGAGTGAGCTATTGGCCTTGAAGTCGGACCCGACTCTGGCAACGGAAATGGTGATGAACCTCGCCAATGAGAACGAAGCAACGCTGAAAGCCTCAGGCATTGCCGGTACTGCGGGCAATCTCTATCTTGCTCACTTTCTTGGCGGCGGCGGCGCCGTATCGGTGCTATCAGCCTCACCCGACACGCAGCTTAGTTCCCTGTTGGATACATCCGTTTTCGGTGCCAACCCATTCCTTTATGGCAAGACCGCCGGATGGATTGTTGAGTGGTCCAACCGGAAGATGTCTGGTCAGGGAGGCGCACAGGCTTCGCCAGTTTATCGGGAAGCGCGGATCAAGGCATCGCGCTTCCGTTCCTATAGTGCAGGCATTAATGAGATGCTTGCCAAACTGCAAGGCTGAGATGGCATTCACTATTCAGTCTGTTACCCTCTGTTTGCCGATTTTCTCGTCATAGGCCTCGCCGAAATAATGCAGGAAAACATCAAGAATGCCATTCTCGTAAGGCTCGTTCCGTTCGTTCCAAGCGTCGACATAACGGGTCCAACGGGCACCTTTCCCCGAGAGAAACGAGCTTTTCCCTGATGCTTCGATTGCATCGGGTGAAAGCTCGTTCAGCAAACGGAAGAGCGCGGTTTGCATGGCCTGGAACACCGCCTGTTCATGCTGTTTGAGATCGTCAACGGCCTCGCTGAAACTAGCTGTTGCATCCAGATATTCGCGTTTATTTGCTGCAAACAAAGCGGCCAGTGCGGCCGACGTTTCGGGGATGAACTTCAGCGCATTGTTGCCGTCGGATTTCAGAACGGTCTGCTTGGTGCTGCGGATCAAGGCCCGCATTTGGGCGCGAGCGGTGAGCAACTGGGTGAGGCCGGGTACCACAGCCCGGAAGATCTGGCCCAATTGTTCGGCAAATTCGTCATCATGGCGGCCAGCGAGCACATCGGGATCAATTCCTGCTCCAATGGCGAAATGTTCGATAAACCGTTCGCGCGAATGGGAGGGCCCGGTGGATGGTCGCGGTTTAACGGGTGCTGGAGGCTCACGAACGGCCTGAGCTGGATGGGCTGGCTGTGTCGGTGGGCTTTGCACCGCTCCAAGGAACATGGTTCGATCTTCCATCTCACGCAGCGGGCTTTCAGCGCCCCTGGGAATAAAGACGGTTTGTTCTGCCGTGAGTAATGGCTCGGAAGGCCGTGATTGCTCAAAAAATACGCGGAGCTGGTAGGCTCCGATTTCAACAAGATCACCCGCTAACAGGATGCGCCGCGCACCCTTCTGCAACTCGTCGCCATTGACCAAAAGGCCGTTCGCCGACAGATCTTCTACCCAATACTCATTTTCGTCGAAAAAGATCTGACAATGTTTCGTCGAAACGAAACGGCTTCTGTCGGGCAGGGACCAGTCCGCATCTTCCGAACGACCGATGATGAAGGAGCGCTGGTCTGCTATGAACTCCGGAATTATATCGTCTCCATGCAGGGAACGATTCTCCAACCTCAGCACAAGTCGCATCCGCTTCTCCGGCATTTGTTGTCTGGCCATAGACTATTCAAATAAAGTGTTGGATACCAAGAGTATAGCGATTTGGATGCGGATCTTTTTTGATGATAGACCAAATTCGATACGGTGGTTGCGGCAGGAGCAAAGGAATACATCGTTTCAATCTCGGAATGACGAGTTGGTTTGTTGTATTTTTGGCTGCCCCATTGTTACTCGCAGCCCCCAGAGCTGCGCAAGCGGCTTTCACCGTGTGCAACCAGACTGCCGATGTCGCAAATGTTGCAATCGGCGAGCAGGTGGGCGGCGATATGCGGACAGAAGGCTGGTGGGCCATAGCCGCCAATCGCTGCGCGGATGTCATAAAGTCAAAACTTTCGAACCGGTATATCTATGTTCATGCCATTGATGTTCAGGGCAGGCCTATTCTGGACGGCGCCGTTACTCTGTGTGTTGATACGAAAAAGTTTCAGATTACCGGTAAAGACGCTTGCTGGCAGCGCAATCATTTGCGAGGCGTATTCAAGGAAGTTGATACCCAATCCTCTGATAACTGGACCTTGTTTCTGACTGACCGGCCCTAGAAGAAAATTATTGGTAGAATGCCCTTTAACCCATGACCTGCTATCAAGCGAGAGACATGACCATTCCAACGCGCAACAAGACCAAAGCAAAGGATTCAGCCGGGTGGTTTGATTCCCATGCCATGTCCCATACGGGTCGCGTGCGGCCGGTCAATGAAGATCGCTTTCTTTCAAAGCCGCTAAATGGGGTATGGCTTGTTGCTGACGGTATGGGTGGCCACTCACACGGCGATGTTGCGGCGTCAATGATTGTGCAAGCGGCTGGACGCGTCGGGCATCATGCAGTCCACGAGGCAAAAGTTCAGGATTTTCACGATCACATTTTTGGCGTCAATCAGGATATCCGCAATCTGGCACGCGAGCATGGACTGGGTGTCATGGGATCGACGCTGGTTGCACTGCTTGTTACGGGTCAGCATTTTTCAGTCGTATGGTCGGGTGACAGCCGTCTTTATCTTAATCGCGGCAACCGGATGACCCAGATCTCCAAGGATCATACGGAAGTACAACAGATGATCGACGATGGTACGCTTGATCCAGCGGCGGCGGCTAGTTTCAAACGCAAGAATGTCATTCTGCATGCCATAGGTGTTCGCGAGCTTCCTCATCTTGATTTGCTCAGCGGTGAATTGAAGGATGGAGATACATTCATCCTTTGCAGCGACGGCCTCACTGCGCATCTCTCCGCGTTGGAAATTCAGGACATCATCCTGTCGCAGGAGCCCGAAACCGCATGTAATTCACTGATAAACAGTGCGCTCGAACGGGGAGGGAGCGACAATGTTACGGTGGTGGTTGTCAATTATCGTGTAGCCCCAGCCCATGATGGTCGGCCATAATGCGTGAACAAACCGAATCCGGTCAAAAATCCGGAAGCATCAAGCCCGGGACGCGGCTGAACGATATCTACGAGGTGACAGAACTTCTCGCCGTTGGTGGTATGTCGGAGGTCTATAAGGGCCATAACATCCAGACACTCGACGAGGTCGCTATCAAGGTTATTCTGCCGCACCTTGCCAGTGACGAGCAGGTTATTTCACTCTTCAAGCAGGAAGCCTCTATTCTCAATTCTCTGGGGCATGATGCAATTGTTCGCTATCACGTTTTCTCGATTGATCGGCTTTCCAATACCGCCTATCTCACGATGGAACTGGTGGAGGGACCATCCCTTTATGAGCGCATAAGGGATCGGCCCTTGAGCTTGGCTGAAGCTGCAAAGCTGATCAGTCGCATCACCTCGGGCCTCAAGGTTGCCCACGAACGCGGCGTCATTCACCGCGATATCTCCTGCGACAACATCATTTTGTCCGGCGGCAATGTCGAGGGTGCCAAACTCATCGATTTTGGCATCGCCAGGCTCGGCATTGGCGGAGACCGCACGCTTCTGGCGGGGAGCTTTGCTGGAAAGTACAATTACGTTTCGCCCGAGCAGCTGGGATTGTTCGGCGGCGATGTACACGAGCCAAGCGATATCTACAGTCTTGGACTGGTCTTTGCCGCGGCCCTTCGTGGCACCCCGCTCGATATGAGCGGCACACATGCCGATGTGGTCAGAAAACGTCAATCGGTTCCGGACCTTTCGACAATCCACCCGGCAGCACGGTCCATCATTCAGCGTATGTTGCAGCCAAGTCCTGCGCTCAGACCCAAGAAGGACGAAATTATCGACGCGTTGCGACCGATGATTCCGGCAACAAAAGATAATTACTCACGGCGCTCGCAGATATCAGCATCGTTGAGAGACGGACGCGGACAAACACCATCCGGCCAATCTGGTACCAAAGGGACCTCCGGTAAATGGGTTGTTCTTGCTTGCCTGCTGGTCGCCGTGGGTGGTGCAGGCTGGTACGGCTATGTCAATCAGGAGAAAATCAAAGCCTATTTATCGGCGCAAAAGACGAGCAAGCCTGCAACGCCGTCAGGCAAATCCGAATTCAAGCTTGATGCCGATCCAAACAGCGTCAAACCTAAACCGGAACCACAAGCCGATCAGGCTAAACCCATAAAAGAGCCGGAAGCTCCAATTGGAACCGCAACGGAAAAACCGCCAGCCGCTACAGTGGAAGCCAAGCCGGATATAAAGAGTGCGGGCAATGAAAAACCGGTTAACACGCTTCCTGAAGCGGGGCAAAAGCCAGAAACCTTGGCGTCCGGTGAGCAGCAAAAGCATGACGAACCAGCTCAAAGCAGCGGTGGCTCCCAGCCGCAGCTCGCTATTACGGAGGCGGACTGGATAAAACAGTTTGCCGGCGGCCCCTGCTTCTTTGCCCACGGCACAATTGCCGCACCTCGAACAATAAATATTGAAGGTTTTGCACAGAGAGTGGGGCCATTCGTCGAAATGGAGCGCGCTTTCATCAGCAAGTTTGGTTACGAGCCGACAATCAATGTGCGGCAGATTGCCGATGCACAATGTGATGCCCTGGCATTTCTGGCTGCCGCGCCAGTTAATACGGGCAAAGCGGCCTTCGTCCTTAAAAACGAGGTTCTGGGACCTAATGATGCATTGGCCGCAACTCTTGGCGGAATCGAGCAGAAAAACGTTCAGGTGCTTCTCGTGCGCCAGGACGGTACTGTTGATACAATCAACACAACGCGTCGCGGAGACAGTACGGTCATCAATCTCAATCTCGCTGCGCCGCAGAAAGATATCTCGGTTCCCTATATGCTCATTGCGATTCAATCCGATGAGAAGCTCGACTTGATCGGTGGCAAAGACACCTTCAAGGGGCTCGCGGCGAAGCTGCAACAACAATCCGGAAAGCCTGCTGTAACTGTGAAATATTTCCGCCAGCAGGGATGAGCCGTATCAGGCTGATGCCTGGAGGGTCTTATCGGGGTCGAACACCGCATCTGCGCTGTCCTTGGCGGCGGGAGCCTGTCTGACCCACAAATCCCATCCAAGCCGTCCAACCGGTGATCCGTCTTGCAAGCGTGCCTCGGGAATATCCTCTTTGGCCAGAATAAGCTGAATTTCGAATGACAGGGAGGGGCCGCAGTACAGGCGCACCAATTCAGTCAATTCGGCAAACTTCTTCCGGGCTGGCATGAGCGAGAGATATTCGCCGTATCGCAACGGACCAATGGAAATCCGGATCGCACTTCTGCGATCCGCATAGGAAGAACCAGCGATCGCAGTGATGCCCAGCAGGGCATTATCCCTGCTGTTGCTGCCTAACTGTGTTTGTTCAGAAGGGTCAACTGCAAGCCAACGCTTTTGAAATTGATGAACAGCGACTTCGTAACCAAGGAATTCGGACAGCATAAGTCGGAGATTGACAGCTGTTCGCCGCTGATTGGCAAAGAAACCGGAGAAATACAGCGGTACTTCCGGTTCGATCTTCAGCCCTTCGATCAGCTTTGGCGCTGCAAGCCCCAGAAGCGAATAAATGCTTCGTGTAACCTTGTTCTTCGGACCGATGCCAAAGAGCTGGATCAGGCTGGATAGCCGGTATTTTCTCGAGCTGGCAAAGAACATGCCGCGCAGCTCGGCCGTAAAAACCTCGAGAAAATCGAAATAGCTCGAACTGCGTCGGCGCTTCTCATCAAGGGCCCTGTCCGTATAAACCGATGGCAATGCTGCTACCGGACCAACCAGTCCGATGTAGTTTGCATGAATACTTACCGTTTCGCCCCGGCTCTCAGCGCCCGAAAGTGCCGTTGCGGCATGATTATGGGTTGCGTGGGATGTCAGTGAGATCGTGGACGTGGCTTTCTCGCCCGCCAATTCGAGAAGCAGATGCGCCGCATCTGGGTCAAAAAGATGTGGATCTGCTTTCAGCCGATCAAGGAGAGATCCCGGTTGCGCGTCTGTCACAACAGCACCTCATCGGCTGTGCGAGCCGGGAAGCGAACAACAGGCAATGCAAGACCAGTGAGCCGCACTGTCAGTCGCGCAAATGTGTTGATTGACGCGTAGAGCCCGAAAAAGTGTGACAGGACTGATCCGAAAAGATAGGCGACACCGCGATCCATCAGGGCTTCGTTGAATTCGATGGTCACGTCGACGCCGCTGGCAATCGTTCCGTCCTTCAGGCGTGCGGTTGCCTTCTGGCTGGTCACAGAGGATATCGCCTCGATCATCGAGCGCATTTCAGGGGCATGCCTGAAATCATAGAGCCGCAGCATACTCTTCAGGATTTCCGGATCACCGCTGGTAAGCGGAAGATGGTTGAGCGATAGGTGCGATATGAGTTTCCAGTAGGATTCGCCCTCTGACTCAAACCGGTGCGTATGCGTCGGGGGGAGGAGGCAATTGATCTTGCCGATTTCGCTGATTGTTGCCTGCGTCTTGAAATAGGGTTGTCCGCCGCCAAATGGCAGAAGCTCGGGCAAACCACGGTTGATACATAATGTATCGACGGAGGCGACGAGATGATCCTCCGGCATAGCCGGGTTGAGATTCATATCGACAAACCGCAGCTTTGCCTTGAATGACTTATTGTCCTCGCCAATGTCGCGTTTGTATTGCCAGAATATGTCCGCCCGGCTTTCATTGGTTTGTTTCTTGCGTCCGAAGAAGGGGGGAACCTCCTTGCGCTGGCCCTTCTGGTCCGAAATATCAACGCGCTCAATGGCGTATATCTCGCGGGTTGAATTGTAGCGGGCATCGGGCAGTACATCATATTCGTCAAGCATATGGTTGACAGAAATCGGCTCAGCACGCTGCTCGAACAGATTTATCACGGGTGAGCAGTGCAGATCAAAACTCGTCGAATCCACCGCATTAACAAGCGTATTTGCCGATGTATCGAGGTAGAAAAAGAGGTGAAACTCTTTCCCCGGTATACTGCCTAGAAACGACTTTAATCCACTCAGCTCGAAAAACAGGAATTTCTCAGGCAGGGCGAAGAATTCGGCGAGCAATCGGAAACCCGGAAAGCTTCGTTTGGAATAAGGAAGCATCCGCTTGTCGTAATCAAAGCTGATTGGCTTCAAAGCGTTGGGAGAAAGGCGCAAGGCTGCCTTGTCTTCGCGGTGTCGTCCAACTGCTATCCCTATAGTGTGGTTGAACAACAGTTCATAAAGCGCGGCCCCTGTCGCAAAAGGCGCCCGAATAAAGAATGTCAGCCGGTCCAGATCAAGGCTTGCAACGCTATCGACCGGTCCCGTTGTCGCTACGCTGATTGACAGGCACGACATCGGAGACAGATCCTGCACGGGCGGCGCAACATATGGCGGTTGCGCAAGTTTGCAATCCGTTATTGCGACAGGGCTCAGCGTCAGTTCCTGTGTCGTGGAAAAGCGGCAGGTATCCCCCCGAACCGGTTCAGAGTCGACCACCATCGCGCGCGGCAGAACGATCGACTCGTCCTGCTGAGCGGAAGGGTCAAATTTCAGGATCGACATTGAAGGTATCTGCGCCAGATAATGCGGATACAGGGCCTCAAGCAGCGTTTCGGTCAGTTCCGGAAAGTCATCATCAATCTTCTGCCGGATACGGGCAGCCGTATAGGCAAATCCCTGAATGAGGCGTTCCACATGCGGATCGTCAACAGCCTCGGGTGTGAGACGAAGACGTCCGGCCACCTTTGGATGCTGCTGCGCAAACCTCGCTGCGCGTTTGCGCAGGGAACCAAGCTCACTATTGTACCAATTGAGAAAGCGGTTAGCCATGATGTGCGCCGCCAATCAGGAAATGCCGTGTGGCTGGATCAAGCGACGTGTCGAAAACAATGGCTTCTACACCGTCGGGAAGCAGCATCTCCGCCTCTATGCGCAAATCGAGAACCCGATCCTGATCGCCGCGGCTCTTGCCGAGACCGACACGCACCCGCGCCAATCGCGGATCAAAAGCCACGATGACTTTTCTGATCGCTTCGGCAAGATGCAGACGTTGCTGGGTCGTTGCCAGCATAAGCCCGTGGAATCCCGGTGTACCAAAACGCAGAAGGCTGGTCTGCAGCTCTTCGAATTCTTTTTCGATGCTGCGGGGCCATTGCTGGGCATTCAGCAGCGCTTCGATATCCCGGCGGATATTCTCCCGCACCCGGTTGATCTGTTCACGCGGCGTCAAAGGCTGATCGACCGTCATGTCAGGGTCATGATCCATAAGCCGATCAAGAACAGATTCAAAGGATATCCTGCTGCTTACGGCCATATTCTAGTTCGCCGGCTCAGGAATGAATTCGATCGACATGATATCAAGCAGTCCAATGACATCATCATCAACAAGCAGGCACTTCTGACCCTTGCCCGCAAACAGGCCGCCACCGGCTTCCACCCAGTCGGTTTCCCGTCCAAGCTTCATCGCATCGCTGACATCGCGTGAGAAATACGTCGCTGGCATGATAACTTCGGACTGAGAGTCATCGCGAAGGGTCAACAACGCCTGGCGCCACGTCAGATCGCGTACGCTCTGAACCGGCTGAAATTCGATCCGGTTGATCCGGTTGAAATCGATCCACATATAGGTGCCGTTCGTATTGAGAATTTCGATGGCATGCGGAATGCGATCATCGAGGTCCCGGAAAGACGTTGCGGTGCGGCCATCGATTTTGACCGAACCGTGTATGACATTTTCAGGAAAGGGGGTTGTGGCCTCGCCATTTGTTCCCGTTACGCTTTTTTCAAGAACCAGTGCATTCTTCATTGCCAGCTGATCATGCTCGCTTGGGCCATCGGGGAAAGCTGGTACAGCACCGGTTTCAAACCAGGCGGCTCGTGCATCGGATGCGCGCAGGCGACCACGCAGAAGGGCCAGCCCCATGGCCAAATCAGGAATCGTTTTTGAAAGAATGTCCGCTTGCTTGTCGGCGCGTTCAAAGTCGCCGCTCACGATCAGAAGATCAATGAGAAGACGCCGGGCAGCATCATCCGTCGGCCGTATTTTGGCGATCGACAGCGCCACGTTTATCGCGCCTTGAAGGTCGCCGGACTCGATGAGATTGGAAACGCTTCCTGTTGCGTTCGTCATTGCACTTTACCCTTGCTGGACTGGTCAGATTTGCTGTTCATATCGGCGAGAAGCTGGAAACTTGCTGTTACGTCGTCGAGCTGAAAATGCGGTTGAAGCCGCATCACGCAGCCGTAAACACCCGGGCGCCCCGGTATTTCCCGGACTTCAACGGAGGCTGATCGCAACGGATGCCGCGCCTTGACGACACTGTCGGCATCGTCGTTGCCAATACAATAGGTAAACAGCCATTTCTCAAGCGTGTCGCGCAAACTGTTGGATGTTGCAATCTGGCCGACGTTTTCGCGCATGATCATCTTCAGATAATGGGCGAAACGGCAGGCACACAGCACATATTGCAACATGGAAGCTATGCGCGCATTGCGGTTGGCAATTTCGGATTCATATCTTGCCGCCTTGTGGACGGATTGATTGGAATTGAACACCAGATGCGGCGTGTAGGGTACGGTGGCAAGCGGCACGAAGCCAGCTTCACTTAATATCTGCTCCTGCTCGGCATTGAGGCGCTGCTCGATCGGCGGCTGGGCGGCAAAATCATGCTTGTCGGTGGGAAACGAAATGTAGGGCAGCGAATCCACCAGACCGCCATTAAGCTCGTCTTCCCGCACACCCCGCAGATCGGCAAACCAGCCCGACGAGGCATATTCTCTCAGGACCAATGAGGCGAAGGCAAAGGATGAATTGCCCCAGAGCAGATTATTGCCTTTCGGATCGATCTCCTCGCGAAAGAAAAACCCATCCTTACGCGTAATATCATTGGTCCGATAAGGCCGGCGCACCAAAATCCGGGGCAATGTCAGCCCCAGAAATCGCGTGTCGGATGCGTTGCGCAGCCTATTCCAGCGGGCGGATCGTTGCGGTTTGAGCAGGAAGGAGAGATCAGGCAGGCGGTCGAGATCGGCAAAGCTCTCAATTTCGAGAAGCGATGGATCAGCTGCACAAATGAATGGAGAAAACGCTGCAGCCGCGACACTGGAAATGCCTTCGATAATGGCGATATCGTCAGTGCCGGTTGTTGGATTGATGCCTGCGGCAATCGTATAATCTCCGATCAGAAGGCCGTAAGGCTGGCCGCCCGGCATGTCGAATTCCTGTGAATAGATCAGCTCGAACAGACGGCTTTGATCAAAATCAGCGGCCCGCTCGATATCGCGGGCAAGTTCTTTCCATTTTGCGGAAAAAATGCGGATTTGCACCGGGCTTGTACCGATTGGCTGCTGGATCAATTGGTAGAGGTTGCGCCAAAGCGCTTCCAGTCGTTGAAATTCGGGGTGGTGGATAATCCGATTGACCTGCGCGGTCAAAGTTTGATCGATGGCATCAATCAGGCTGTCAATCTGAAAACGAATATCAGGTGTAGCGGTCGCAACCGGCGCGGCGGCATCCGAAAATGGTTGACGAGTCTCATATCGTTTTGAATCCGGTGTCAGACTCTCGGATATCACGAAATCATCACTCCTGAATTCTTCCAAATGCGCGGGAAGAAAGACCGCCTGTACACCGTTTGTGCAAGGCGGCCGATTCATTCAATGCCATGGTTCCCGGCGCCGAATGTGTGCGCCGGAATGTTGCTTAGTTGCGCGCCTTCGGGATGCGCGCGACCATGCGCAACGATGTTGTCAGCTCTTCCATCTGCAGCCATGGACGAAGCCATGCGATTGCTTCGTAAGAGCCGGGGCTGCCGGCAACAGGTTTGACCTCAACACGGGCATCGCGCAGCGGGTAGGCCGCACGATTTTCCGGGCCGGCATCGTCGTTCGCATTCACGTAGTTGTTGATCCAGCGATTGAGCCATGCCTGGCAATCTTCCGCTTCCATGAAGGAACCGATCTTGTCACGGCCAATCACCTTCAGATAATGCGCAAACCGGGATGTTGCCATCATGTAAGGCAGACGCGCCGAAATCGCAGCATTTTCCGTGGCTTCCGGACGATCATACTTTGCAGGCTTGTGTGTCGTCTGCGCACCGAAGAACACGGCATAATCAGTGTTCTTGTAATGGCAAAGCGGCAGGAAGCCCAGCTTCCCGAGTTCAGCGTCACGGCGGTCGGTAATGCCGATTTCAGTCGGGCATTTTGTGTCCGTGTCGCCGTCATCGCTTTGGAATACATGAACTGGCAGGGATTCGACCTTGCCGCCATTTTCCGCGCCGCGGATAGCTGTACACCAGCCATTCTTGGCAAAAGCATCGGTAAGGCGTGAGCCAAGGATATAGGAGGCGTTGGACCAGCAATAGCTGCCGTGGTCCATCGCATTGTCACCGAACTTGATGGCTTCGTTGAAATCGAATTCATCAATGGTCAAGGTTGCCGGACCGTAAGGCATGCGCGTAAGAACACGCGGCATCGTCAAGGTGACGAAGCGGGAATCGCTGCTCTCGCGGAATGACCGCCACTTGATATATTCCTTGGTCTGGAAAATCTTTTCCAGATCGCGTGGCTTGGACAGCTCCGTGAAATCGTCGAAGCCAAAAAGTGTCGGGCCAGCCGCCGCAATGAACGGAGCAAATGCCGCCGCAGCAACAGAACTCATGTTCTGCAGTGTTTCGATATCTTCAAACGAATTGCCAAACTCATAATCGCCAATGAGCGCGCCAAACGGCTCACCACCGGCAATGCCGAATTCACTTTCGTAGATGGTTTTGAAGATCTTGCTCTGATCGAATTCAACTGCCTTCGACAGATCACGGGACAGATCACGCTTGCTGGCGTTCAATACGCGGATCTTGAGATTTGCACTGGTTTCGCTGTTGTAGACGAGATAGCGCAAGCCGCGCCAGCTGCCTTCAAGTTTGCGAAAAGCCTCATTATGCATGATCTCGGCGACCTGCGTTGACAGCAGTTCGTCGATCTTTTTGATCGCGTTGTTGATCGTAACAGAAAGATTGCGGTTGTAGGAAACCGTACCCTTCAAAGCTTCGCTCGTCAGGGTACGCAGCAATTGCTCCGTGCGATCTGCGGACGTCTGCTTGGTTGCGGAGATCGCTTCGTCAAGCAGGCTCTCCGTTACAACGGTCGTTGTCGTCCCTTGCGGTGCGCTCTTGGAGGTCGCCATTTATTTCGCCCCTTTTTCGCTGTCAGGCTTACGTTCGTCCAGCTCTGCAGCAAGTTTTTTCAGATCTGCCTGGTTCTGCAGAATGCGTTCAAGCAGAACTTCCAGGTTTTCCGAACGGTCAGCCTTGGTCAGAAGATCGCGCAGCTGGTTGCGCGCATCCAGCAAGGATTTGAGCGCGGGTACCTGATCGACAATGGAAGCGGGCTCAAAATCGTCAAGTTTTTCGAACTTGAGGGAAATCGGCATCTCCCGGCCTGTGCCTTCGATGGTATTTTCCACGCGGATATTCAGCCCCGGGGTCATGCGGCGCATCACATCGTCGAAATTATCGCGATCGATCTGAACGAATTTGCGCTCGCCGAATGGTTTCAGCGGCTCCGAAGGATTACCGGAGAAGTCGCCAAGAACGCCAACAACGAAAGGCAGTTCCTTTTCGACAACGGCACCTTCAGTTTCAACTTCGTACTTGATGTGTACCCTCGGCTTGCGGACTCTTTCGAGTTTGTCGTGAACGCTGGCCAATTGATGCCTCCTGCCTATGTGTGCTTCTTAAGAAGTGGGGGGATTATTGCAAACCATTTCGAGTTAGCAACTATTTTCTCAACCAATGGATGCGGCTTATACTTTGACAGCTTAACCAATCAATTTCCTTCTCGTCTTTGATTGGCGTCTATGCCAGCGCGCAGAAGAACATCGCGACGCAGGTCATCTTGGGGGATAAGTTCCTCCAGAAGGCGCAGAAAGTCCATCCGTCCTCGGCGAACGAGTGTCTCCAAGGCAAGCGGAATGGCTGAATTTGGCTCGCTCGTGCGGAAGAACGAAGCAATCTGCAAGAGCTGATCGAAAGCCTGTTCGCGGTTTTGAATGACGCCGACAGCGACAGGAGCTTGTGCTTGTACGCCGGATTTGGCCGGCTGCGCGGAATCGGTGATCTCTGGAACCGCAGGCGTACTTGGGATCGCTTGCGTGATGAACTTTTCCATCTCGTGATAAGCTCCACTGATAGAGTCCAGAACCGACTGTATCCTGGAAACGGAGAATGCGCCGACATTGCTGCCGCTTTCCTGCGTCAGAAATTCATCAATCGAGGCCAGAGCTGCGAGCGAGCGCAGCACATCGTTCTTGTTGCGGCTGAAGCCATGCACATCCACATGTTCCAGCGCGTCGCGGAATTCGCCCCAATCGGGACCCGAAAGATCGCGGAATGCCTGATCATATGCCCAAAGGCTGAGCCTGCCGTAACTCTCGTTTGGAAGCAGTGAAACCAGCCGCAGCGGGCGCACAAGCGTTCCGTCATCCTGACTGCCGTTGAGGCCGGTCAACGGGGCGAGTTTGTCCGCTATATCTTCATCATCAATCGAATGGATCTGGCCGAAATGCTCCTTGAGCACCCTATCGAATGCAACAAGTATTTCGGCGACAGCATTGATCCCTTCGACGCGTACAGCAGCTTCCATGAGCCACGAGAATACTTCTATATCTTTCGTATGCAGGGATAAAGCTTCGAAAGAGAGATCATGGACGTTGCGCCATTGGCTCGACGGCTTATGGACAAAGGGTGCAGCGTTTCTCACATTGCGCTCATCATCCTGACTGATGATGGCGGGGTTTTCGATTGTCCTGTCTTCGGAGCGGGCTGTTGAGCGGGCATCCCGGATGGCTTGATAGACAGAGACAAGTGTACTGTCAGTTCTTAAGTTAACTCCGCAAGGATTGTCTCCTGCGAACGCCACGCCGAGAATTTCATAGTTATTCATTCGCAAAACCCAAATACACAAACTCTGTAACGTCGTTTTGGACCTTAAGGGAAGAATATGTCAAATGGAACATTGGCATATGACAGCTATCGCCACTGGTTTCAAAGGCCCATAGTGCCGATGTGCGAACAATAATGCACTAGTGATATGGATATGTCATATATCGTGGGGCATTGTTATTTCATGGTTGGCATTTCCAGTTATCGCGCTTTGGCGATTGATTTCCTGCTGTGGATTTTTCTATTGTGCATGCGACGAAAGCGGGAGCAGGGTTGTAATTCATGCCAAAACTGGATCTGAGGCGGCTGGTTCAAAAGCTCGACGGCGATATGGTTGTCGGGCTGGAAGAGGCCGTTGCTATTGCGGTGAGGAATAATCATTCCAATGTCGAGATCGAACATTGGCTGCTTGCCTTGAATGACAAGAGCGATCGTTTTCGCGAGGTTGTTCAGCGCAGCGGAGGCGATCTGGCATCGTTGGAAGCCGAGGCTCATCGTGCTCTCGGGCGATATCCGCGAGACAACACCGCTGCCCCTGCCATTTCCACCAGCATTATTGACGTTATTCGTGAGGCCTGGATTGCCGCATCGCTGCAGAGCGGACGGACCAGCATCGGCATACTCGATCTTCTCCACACATTACTGTCCGACAGCACTTTGCGTGCCACGACCATCAATTCCCTGCCATCGGCCCGAGATATCAGGCTTGGCGAGCTGGAACGCCAGATGGAAGAGCGCGGTGCAGAGCAGCCGGTGGCACCAAGGGCCCAGTCAGCGGACGCGGCGCAGGCGCGTGGCGGAGATGAAGAGTTCCTGTCAGCCTTCACCATTGATCTGACGGAACAGGCCCGTAACGGCGAAATTGATGCGGTTGTTGGCCGAGAGGCGGAATTGCGCCAGTTGATCGATATTCTGGTTCGCCGCAGGCAGAATAATCCCATTCTCGTTGGCGAAGCAGGTGTCGGCAAGACAGCAATCGTCGAGGCATTCGCCCTTGAGGTGGTTGCTGGCAATGTTCCGGAAATGCTGCGTGATATTCGATTGCTGACGCTTGATCTCGGTCTCCTGCAAGCGGGCGCCGGTGTCAAAGGTGAGTTTGAGCGCCGGTTGAAGGGCGTTATCGAAGAGGTCAAGTCCTCGCCTGTTCCCGTGATTCTCTTTATCGATGAGGCACATAGTCTGGTTGGTGCGGGCGGTCAGGCAGGACAGGGCGATGCTGCCAACCTGTTGAAGCCTGCTCTGGCACGCGGCGAGCTTCGCACTGTCGCGGCAACCACATGGGCAGAATACAAGAAGTATTTTGAGCGCGATGCGGCGCTGACCCGCCGGTTTCAGGTCGTCAAGGTCGATGAGCCTGACGAAGAGACGGCTGTGCGTATGGTCCGCAGTCTCGTGCCTGCGCTTGAAAAGCACCATCAGGTCAAAATCCGTGATGAGGCGATAAGGGCGGCTGTTTCGCTGTCCATGCGTTATATTCAGGGACGGCAGTTGCCTGATAAAGCAGTTAGTTTGATCGATACGGCGTCCGCGGCGGTCTCGATCTCGCGCGCCACCGTGCCAGCCCAGATCGAGGATGCAAATCGGGCGATTGATCTGCTTAATCTCGAGAAGCAGCGGCTAGAGCTTGAACCGGAAACAACCACCGGTCGTGAACGTCTCGTGGAGATTGAGACCCAGCTTGCGACGCTGGAGGCAACAGCCAAGACGTTTACCACGCGGCTTGAGCAGGAGAAGTCTCTCGTTGATGTCGCCGACAAGGTTGAAGATGCCTTTGACGAGCCGGGAAACAGGCCAAAGCTTGGGTTGCTGGAGAAGGAACTGCGCTTGCTGCAGGGAGAGTCACCGCTGATCCATCGCGTGGTTGATCGCGAAACGGTTGCCGCAGTGACTGCCCGTTGGACTGGCATTCCCGTGGGGCGCCTTGTGCGCAGCCTTGTTGAAGCTGTGCAGACCCTTGAAGCGCGCCTTCAGGAGCGCGTCGTCGGGCAGGATCAGGCTATTGCCCTCATTTCGGATGCAATGATCACTGCGCGCGCCAATCTTGGCGATGACAGGCGCCCGCCAGGTGTCTTCCTGATGGTCGGAACGTCAGGCGTTGGTAAAACTGAAACGGCTCTCGCGCTTGCCACGATGCTTTACGGCGGGGATCAGAATCTGACGATCATCAACATGTCGGAGTTCAAGGAAGAGCATAAAGTTTCGCTTCTTCTTGGCTCGCCGCCCGGTTATGTGGGTTATGGAGAGGGCGGTATACTCACCGAAGCCGTGCGCAAGCGGCCATATGGCGTGCTGCTTCTCGATGAGATCGACAAGGCACATCCCGGCGTTCAGGATATTTTCTATCAGGTCTTCGACAAGGGTATGTTGAAGGATGGCGAAGGACGGGACATCGATTTCAAGAATACGACCATCCTGATGACAGCCAATACAGGCACGAATACTTTGACAGCTCTTGCCGCTGATCCCGATACGATGCCGGAAGGCCAGGCTTTGGTTGATATGTTGCAGCCTGAGTTACTTGGGCAGTTCAAGCCGGCATTCCTTGGCCGGGTAACAATCGTGCCGTACAAGCCTCTGGATGACAAAGTTCTCGCCATGATTGCGAAGTTGCAGATCAACAAGGTCCGCAAACGCTTGCGTGATTCTTACAAGGCAGAGCTTTCCATCTCCGACAAAGCCACAGAGGCGCTTATTGCGCGTTCCAAGGCCGTGGAAACTGGTGCGAGAGCGATTGAATCAACAATATCACGTGAGTTGCTTCCAAAACTTTCTCGCAATATATTGGAATTGACACTGGAGAATTTACATCCGGAAGTTGTACATGTAGATACAGATGATGCCGGGGGGTTTCTTGTTTCCATTGACCCGGTGAAACTATTGCAGGATCCGCCTGAACATCCGTCACAAAAGGATGGTAGGGGGTGAATATGTTGCCCGTATTCTACTTGGGCAATTCCAGAGAGAGGGTATATCCCGCAAGTCCTACTGACTCAAGGAGCTTAGACAATGCCGATTTACTTGCAGATTGACGGAATCAAGGGTGATGCGACCCAGGAAACGCATAAACAGTGGATGGACATCGAAGCCATTCATTTTAACGTGGGCCGTAGAATGAGCACTTCGGCTGGTTCGGCAGCGAACCGCGAAGCATCTGAACCAACGATCAGCGAAGTTGTCCTGACCAAGGTCAGTGATTCTTCTTCAACAAAGCTGTTTCAGGAAGCCGTTTCCGGCAGCGCAGGAAAGCTTGCAACCATTCATCTGGTTACAACGGGCAATCCCGGCCAGACCTATATCGAATACAAGCTCACCAACACGTTGATCGCCAACTATTCGATCGATTCCAATGGTGATCGTCCGGTTGAAACCGTGCGTCTGAACTTCACCAAGCTGGAAGTGAAGTACACACCATACGATGCAAACCAGAGCCCGCAGTCGCCAATGATTGCTTCTTACGATCTCGCCACAACGCGCGCTGCGTAAAGACAGACACGAGAAAGCGGAGCGGACCTGTGTCCGCTTCGCTTCTTCCTTCATTCTGCCGGTCAGCCCGGCATTGAATACAAGCATGTGTGTGATGTTTTTTACGTAATGGTCTGAGCTTGAAATTGGCCATTGGTTAATTTAATCTAAACTTAACTTACCGTTCTCGAAGAGGTTACATCATGCGCCAGCTTTTTTCTCTTTCTGCGGCCATTTTGATTGGCGTTGCTTCGCCCGCAATGGCTGGTCCGGCCTACAAATCGGAAGATATTGTCAAACATTTCGTCAACACGGCGGATCTTGGTAAGTCGCGCGCAATTTGCGTCGGGACGGATCAGGAATGTGCGAAGAAGATTGTGAACCCCGCTGCTTCGCCGTTGAACATGAAGGTTACATTCGAGCTGAATTCCGATCGTTTGACGGAAGAAGCAAAGCAGACTCTTGGCGAGTTTGCCAAGGCACTCAACGATCAGCGCCTTCAGGTGGCGACGTTCCAGGTTGAGGGTCACACGGATGCAACCGGTACGGACAAATACAATGACACATTGTCGATGCGCCGGGCGGAGTCTGTTTCTGCGTATCTCAGCCAGCTCGGTGTTTCTCCGGAGCGTCTGAAGGCAGAAGGCTTTGGCAAGCGTCATCCAAGCGTGAGCGATCCTTTCTCTCCGGAAAATCGCCGCGTAGAGACACGTCTGGTGCTTCCGCAGGGTTAAATCCAGCGGACACAGGCAGGCCGCCCTTTGCGGCTGCTTAGCCTCTGCGATTGGTAAGTCGGTATGGTTTTTAATGGCGGGAGTCTGCGATAGCGGGCTCCCGCCAAATTTATTGGGCCACCCGTTAGACCGCCGGACCTGATCGATTTTACACGGGGCTATTTCAGATTCATGCGTGTGGCGCTAAAGTGCCGCGATTGCGTTCGTCATACGAAGTTGCACAGGTTGAGATAGGGAGACAACGCCATGTCTGAAACACGTCGCAAGCTGACCACGATCTTTTCGGCGGATGTTCAGGACTACACGCGTTTGATGCAGGCAAATGAAGAGGCCACGCTCGACACGCTCAAGCAATATCGTGACTTTATGAAGCGGTTGATTGAAGCCCATGATGGCCGGGTCATCAACACGTGGGGCGATGGGCTCATTGCTGAATTCTCCAGTGTTGTCGAGGCGGTGCGCGCGGCCGTCGATGTTCAGAACGATCTTTCAGGGCACAATGCCAAGCGCCCGAATGAGGCCCGCATGCTTTTTCGTATTGGCATCAACCTTGGTGATGTCATTGTGGAAGGAGACGACATTTATGGCGATGGCGTCAATGTCGCCGCCCGGCTGCAGGCGTCGGCGTCCGCTGGCGGCATTGTAATATCCAGCACGGTCTACGAGCAGGTTCGCAACAAGATGACCGTTGGCTTCGAGTATCTTGGGCAGCTTTCACTCAAGAATATCGAAGGCGGTATTTCAAGCTATTCCGTCCGCATTGGCGAAGACGCAGTAACGCCTGTACGGCTGACATCCCCAGAGCAGGCACAGCCGCAGGGGTATCATCATGTTGGCAGTGCCCGCACCGAGATCAGCTCAATGAGGGACCCATCGCATAGGAAGAGCTTTGGCATATTGGGCGCAGTAGCTGCCGGCATTGCCGCTATAAATATGCTCTCCTGGGAAGGTGATTTCTGGGCAGCATGGCCTATTCTTGGCATTGCCATTATTGCGGCCCTTATCTGGATACGAACAACCACGCGGATTGACCGCTTTATTGCAATGCTGACCCTGATTGGCCTTGTGCTTGCCAGCATCAATGTTCTTTCGTGGGAAGGAACGCTCTGGGCACCATGGCCACTGATTGCGCTGGCGGTTGTCGGCGGCATCCGGTGGTTCACCCATGAACGGGGTAGCGCGCGCGGTTGATGCGTCGATTGCTCCAGCTCAACAGGTAATACATGTTGATAACAGCCTTGATAAAAGGCGGCGCAGCACACAAATATAGGGCACACCTTTATTCATCTGCCGGATGAGACCCGGAGTAAGCTTCACTTTCAGCAAGATACATTGTTGATTGATAAGTCTTGGCGCTCAAACCCCGGCAAATCGATGCATCGCCTGATGGAAGAGAGAAAATGAACAAATACGAAAAGAATTCTGACACCATCTCCAAACTGTCTCCCGAACAGTTTCGCGTTACACAGCAAAATGGCACCGAACGCCCGGGAACGGGTGAGTATCTGGACAATAAAGAGCCCGGCATCTACGTCGATATCGTGTCGGGCGAGCCGCTGTTTGCGTCTTCAGACAAGTTTGAATCGGGATGTGGCTGGCCGAGTTTCACCAAGCCGATCGAACCTGCCTATGTGAATGAGTTGCGCGACGACAGCTATGGTATGGTGCGCATTGAAGTGCGCTCAAATCACGGCGACAGCCATCTCGGACATGTATTCCCCGATGGTCCGCAGGATCGCGGCGGTCTGCGTTATTGCATCAATTCGGCCTCGCTCCGGTTTGTTCATCGTGATGAGATGGAAGCCGAGGGCTATGGCGCTTATCTGAACCAGGTGGAGGATATCTGAATGGCACAAGAACGCGCAGTTCTGGCTGGCGGTTGCTTCTGGGGCATGCAGGATTTGATCCGGCGCTATGAGGGAGTGATATCCACCCGCGTCGGGTATTCCGGTGGTGATGTACCAAATGCCACCTATCGCAATCATGGTACCCATGCGGAAGCCATCGAGATCATTTTTGATCCTGACCGCATCAGCTATCGGAAGATTCTGGAATTCTTCTTCCAGATTCATGATCCCTCAACGCTCAATCGTCAGGGTAATGATCTGGGATTGAGCTATCGCTCAGCCATTTTCTACACGAGCGACGAGCAAAAGCAGGTTGCCGAAGATACGATTGCCGATGTTGATGCGTCTGGCCTGTGGCCCGGCAAGGTTGTGACCGAGCTTGCCCCGGTTGGTGATTTCTGGGAAGCGGAACCAGAGCATCAGGATTATCTGGAGCGTTATCCCAATGGCTACACCTGTCATTTTGTCAGGCCGAACTGGACATTGCCTGTAAGGGATAAGGCAACTGCATCCTAATCTGATCCTCAAAGCAGAAAAGTGCGGCGCTTTACATTATGCGCCGCCTGCCTTCGTGAGATAAAAATAACGCGTTCTCCGGCTCAACGGGAGAACGCGAGGGGAATTTCGGGGTGAAAACAGCGTTTCGAATTGGATTGTTTGCGGCTTGTGTCGTCATTGTGCCGCTGTCTGCCCAAGCTGAGTGGCAGGCTGTCGAGAAGGTGGAAACCTATGCCATCACAGGGAAATCTGGTGCCGAACTCTATGCTTCGATCGGCCAGCGGGGTCCGTTGATTGGCGGCTCGACCCGCGTCATTGCCCATACCAATTTCAAACTCACATGGCAGCGGAAATACGAAAGGCAGGGTAACGCCTGTACACTCGTTTCTGCCAAGCCAAAACTCATCATCACCTACACCTTGCCAAAACCTGCCGAGCGGCTTCCCGCGCCGATTCAGGCAAATTGGGAAACCTTTATCGCCGGTGTCCAGACCCATGAAGCCGTGCATGGTGTTACCATCAAAGACATGGTCAAGGCCATTGAAGCGGCCACCATCGGTCTGTCTGTCCCCGATGATCCCGATTGCCGCAAAATCAGGGTCGAAATGACCAAACGCCTTTCTGAACTATCTCTCGCACAGCGTCAGAAAGGCCGGGACTTTGATCGCGTCGAAATGGGTGAAGGCGGCAACATTCAGCAGATGGTTCTCCGGTTGGTCAACGGCGGGTGATCCTGTAGACCGCCGCTGGCGGCAGATTACAGACGGCACGTCCGATATGCGTTGCGTTGAGATCAAGACGATCGAGGACACGCTGCGGGACAGGGCATCGCGGACCATAGGTGAACTGATAAAAGGCTCCGTCTTCGCGCAGATAATGAAACGCGCCTGCGAGAATATCGGTCACTTTCTGCGCAGGCATCGAGAGTAGGGGCAGTCCGCTTACAACGGCTGATACAGGCGCACCCTCAAAAATCCCGTTCTGTGCAAGTTCTGCCGCATCCATCAACAGAACTCTGGATTGAGGGAACCGCTTTTCGAGGATTTCCCGGAATTCCGAGCCGAATTCGACGAGCGTCAGATCGCTCTCCTCGATACCCTTCTCCAGAAGTGCTCTGGTGAATGCGCCTGTGCCGGGCCCAAGCTCCAGCACCGGACCGTTTTTCGGCCTGATTTCCTGGGTCATGATCCGGGCCAGCGCTTTGCCTGATGGGGCAACGGCTGCTACCCGCAACGGATCAGAAAGCCATGTCCGGAAGAAGTAAGCGAAGTCAGCCCAAGTGCCTGTATTTGTCATTTCATCTCCACATGGTCAGCTGTCCGTAAAATCATCGATTTTGCGGACAGTGCCAAAGATTTCGGGTTAAGATCTCAAGGCTTTCAGAGCGTCCAGATTGCTGTCATCAAAATCGGTTGAGCGCGATACGTGTTCCCATTCAGCTGCCGCCTTGGTGCGCCGCGCTTCCGCTTCGTTGAATACGTAGAGGGCGTCATTGCCAAGCAACAGGTGGGCGGGCAGCGTTTCCTGTTCAGCAAGGTCGACAATCACCTGGGATATCTTCTCGGGATCACCCACCTCATTGCCGACAAAGGCCCGCAGGATCTTCGTCAGCGCACCAACACTTGCCTCGTATTCGGGCAATAAGGCGGGAATGTTGTTCCTTGCCGTCGAGCCCCAGTTGGTGCGCATGCCGCCCGGCTCAACGGCAATGACCTTGACGCCAAAGGGGGCAACTTCCTGCGCGAGCACTTCCGTCAGACCACCAACGGCCCATTTTGCCGATTGATAGGCACTCAGACCCGGCGTACCGGTGCGTCCGCCTACCGAGGAAATATTGATGATGTGGCCGGAACGCTGGCCGCGCATCACCGGCAGTGCGGCCCGTATCAGGTTCACCACGCCGAAGAAATTGGTGTCGATCTGTGCGTAGAAGTCCCGTTCATCTGTCTGTTCGAAAGGGCTGACCTGCCCGTATCCGGCATTGTTCACGAGGACATCCAGCCGGCCAAATGTATCGACCGCCTGTTTGACGGCATCATGCGCTGCATCTGCATCCGTCACATCAAGCGGCACAATCAATATCCTGTCACCAAAACGCTCTTTGAGGTCTCCCAGAGTGGCCGTGTTGCGGGCGGTAGCAACGAGGCTTGCCCCAGAGTTAAGGACAGCCTCGGCGATTGATCGCCCAAGACCATTGGCACTTCCTGTAATCAACCAGACTTTTGACATTTCATTGCCTTTCCATAATAATGAGTGAATAAGCACTCATTTAAGTGTTAAATTTAAACGCGCTTAATTGGCGGAGATTGCGCCCCAGAAAGCGTCGAAACCGGATTTCTTGTATGTGCTTGCATTCTTGGGATCGCGGGCGATGAAATCGAGCGTCATTTCCGACAGCGATTCCATAATTCCGCCTATGAACCCGGTGGGCTGTTGTCTCAGGGCACCCGTTGTAAAACCTTCTTCCAGCATTGCAGTGATATCGCGAAAGGCTTCCGAACCTGTCTTCTTGCTTTGCTCGGTTATACGGTTTGAAATACCGAGCTGCCGCATCGTCTTGCGTTTGGCGGGGTTGGCCGCTGCCCAGTCAAGCGAGCGGCTCCACAAATGTTCGCAGCGCTCCTTCAAGCTCGCCTTCACAGGGTAGCCAGTCGTAATTGCAGCGCGCAAATCCGATTTGATATCGAGGTAAAGCTGGTTCAGCAACTCGTCCTTGCTGGGGAAATATGTAAACAGCGAACCCTCTGCAACGCCGGCATCCTTGGCGATCTTTGCCGTGGATGCACCTGTGCCAAGGACAGCGATGCTTTCAGTCGCTGCTACAAGAATGGCGTTTCGTTTGTCTTCGCTAAGCGGACGAGCCACTGCATAATTCCTTGAGTGAGTACATACTCACTTATAGAGAGGAGTCTGTTCCAGCGCAAGCGATTTGTTGCAGAGCCGGGGCAGACAGTCATCAAAGCTCAAACAGACCACAATATTCAGGCTACAACCCTGCAATATGAATTGTACTGCGACTGCTATAGCGGCTCGGCAAGTGTGAAACGCTTGGGCAGCAACCGCTCGAAATAAGCATGGCACGCGGCCGAAATCTGGTTGGTGTCATCAAGGAGAAAATTATCCGGCAAATGTTGCGTTTTTCCGGCGACATTGGCGAGGGGAACCAGTTGCGGATTTGTGGCTCCATTGGCGTATTGCAAGGCGACTGATCCGCCACCGCGCGCTGCCGCCTCAACCGCAAATGCGCCCGCTTCAAAGGCTTCTCTGGCGTCTGTCGTATTGATGGTGCTGATGTTGCCGCGCGGCAGATAGCCGAACGTATCCACGCGCGCCCGGGCGCCGGGCAAGCCTTCCCGGAGAAGCTGCTCGATGGCCATACCCAACTCGCCACCCGAAAGCCGGATATTGCCGTGGGCGTCGCGTTCGAGCCGGTCAGCGGGAACAAGGTTTTCCACCACGGCACGGCCATCTTCACTGGTGACACCTTCGGACATGGCCACGATGCATCGTCCGTGACGGCTTTGGGCTTCACGCACGTCCTCAATGAACCGCTTTGCCGAAAAGGCCCGCTCCGGCACATAGACGAGGTGGGGCGCACTGCTATCATCCCGCTGCCATGCGGCTGCGGCGGTGGTCAGGAAGCCCGCATGCCTTCCCATGACAATCCCCACATAAATGCCGGGCAGGGCGCGAAAATCGAGATCAACGCTGACAAAAGCACCGGCAATGAATTCCGCAGCGGAGATAAAACCGGGCGTGTGGTCGCTTTCGACGAGATCATTGTCGATCGTCTTGGGTGCATGGACGAAGGCGATGTCATTGTTGGCGGCTTCAACCAGGATTTGCTGTGTACCGGCAGTATCATTGCCTCCGATATTGATGAACGCGGTGGCCCCGACTTGACGCAGGCTTTTCAGGATTACTTCACAATAAGCGGCGTCCGGCTTGTCACGCGTACTGCCCAGGGCGGCGCTGGGTGTTCCGGCGATGAGATGCAGTTGCTGGTCCGATAGAGCCGAGAGTTCAACGAAATTGCCATCACGAATGCCCTGCACGCCATGGCGTGCGCCAAGCACGCGGGCACCCGGATAGCGCTTGCGCACTTCAAGCACCGCACCGGCCAGTGTCTGGTTTATGACTGCTGTCGGACCGCCACCCTGTGCAATTACGAATGTTTCAGTCATATCCGTCCCTCTCGATTTTATGTCAGGTCTTTTAAGAGACCTTGGCTTTCACCCTGTGCGCCACATCCGGCTGGTGCCATTTGCGCCCATCGCGCTCAATGAGCGCATCGGCCGATTGTGGGCCCATGCTCCCCGCCGGATATGTATCCGGTCTCTCTTTCGATTTCGACCAAAGATCGAGAAAGGGCTGCACCGCCGCCCATCCCGCTTCAATGCTGTCGGCGCGCTGAAACAGCGTCTGGTCGCCATCGAAGAGATCGTAGAGCAGCGATTCATAGCCTGTCAGCTTGCCGATATCAAAGAAGTCCGCATAGTTGAAATCAAGCGATATCGGCATGGGTTCCACGGAAAGACCGGGGGATTTGATCGATATCTCGATATGCAGACCTTCGTCCGGCTGTACCTGAATGATGAGGCGGTTTGGTGTAAGGCGTTGAGGAGCCATTCCCTTGAATTGAGCAAAGGGGACCTGACGGAAAGTAACAATAATTTCCGTGTCGCGGGCGGTCATGGCCTTTCCTGTCCTCAGATAAAACGGAACACCTGCCCAGCGCCAGGTATCGATGTGGAGCTTCAGCGCAACGAAAGTCTCTGTGGCACTGTCGTGGGCAACATCGGCAATATCCGTATAAGCCGGTATGGTGTTTCCATTGGAGACACCCGCCGTATAGGCTCCGCGCGCTGAATTCTGTTCCGCTTCTTCGGGTGAATAAATCCGTAGGGCTTTCAGCACCTTGCCCTTTTCGTCGCGGATGGCTTCAGCGTCGAAACTGTTGGGCGCCTCCATGGCAACCATGGCCAGAAGCTGGAACAGGTGGTTGGGAACCATATCCCTGAGCGCGCCTGTGGCATCGTAGAACTTGCCGCGCGTGCCAACATCGACAAGTTCCGCTGCTGTTATCTGAACATGGTCGATAAAATTATTGCTCCAGATGGATTCGATCATCATGTTGGCAAAGCGGGCCGTCATGATGTTCTGGACGGTCTCTTTCCCAAGAAAATGGTCGACGCGATAGACCTGGCTTTCGGGAACCCGATTCAATATCCGGGCATTGAGTGCCTTGGCGGAGGCGAGATCGGTTCCAAAAGGCTTTTCAATAACGAGTCGACGGAAGGAGCCGTCTTCTTTTAGAAGACCATTATCGGCCAGTTTGTCGACGATATCGCCGAAGAACAGTGGCGGTACAGCGAGGTAGTAGGCTGCATTGCGCCCCGCCTGTTCTCCGAGCCGGTTGGCAATCTGGGTGTAGATGGCTTCCTGTGTAAAGTCGCCCTGCAGGTAGAAAATGCGGGACCGTAACTGCTGCCATGTCTCGTCACTATAGTTCGCTTTGATATTCGCGGTCGCCAGAAACGCCTCAAGCTTGGCCCGCAACATTTCGTCATCACCCGGATCAAGGCCGATGCCGAGGATTTGCAGGCTGTCATTGACCAGACCGCTTTGCGTCATGTTGAGGATAGTGGGAACGAGTAGCCGCCGCGTCAGGTCGCCGGTTGCGCCAAAGATGACCAGAGTGACGGGTGGGGCAGGGGCTATGGCGGGTTCAGTCACAGGAGCACCGGACCATTGTGAAAACTGTTCCAGATCGATTCGTGCATGAGATCACCTTTGGTTCAACACTGGGGGGACACGATGCTATGCGTGCGCTGCCTCGGGATAGTTCCTACAGAGAATGAACGGAATAAGTGATGAGGAGGCAAGCATTATCTTGCCTGCACCAATTTCTTTTCACACCGGGGTGTTCGGCAGCCTATTTGCCCTTGCCAAATTTGACCGGCTTGCCTTCGCGTTCTGCTATTGCAGTTTTGATGGCATTAAGAAACGCCTCAGGATTGTCGATGGAAATGTTGACGCTCTTTGGTTCGTTGAAAGGATTGAGCCCTGAAAACTTGAGATTGGCTGTTTCTTCTTCGTACCTGATTTCCTGAAGCTCTCTAAGGCGCATACGGACGTCCAATCGCGATTTGAAATGAATGGTACCGTCACATATTCGAAAAATTATTGTCATAATCAACTGGTTAAAGTCGAAATGATGGATCTGGCACGTCTATTCTGACGAATAGAATACCCCATACAATCTGGGGTTTTAGAAAGTTGCCTTAAATAACTGCGATCATCTTCGGTGTCACAAATCGATCGAGTTGTCCGGTCTTCTCAGCCAGGTCTGACCAGCTTTTCGCTTTGAAGTCGATTACGACAAGACCTGCGGTTGGATATTTCAGCCGGAGTCGGGCAAGATCGGCCTCCTTGCCATTGCCGATGAGTTGAAGGGCGACGTCGTGCAGTCCCGGATTATGGCCGACTATCAGCAGGGATCGGATCGCAGGTTCCGTTGATCTGACAATATCCACAATGACGCGGGCAGGAGCCTCGTAAATACGGGCCTCCTCGCGCCAGTCAATCTCACGCGCGAAGGCAGGACGTACCAGTTTCCACGTTTCCATTGTTCGGCGGGCGGTGGAAACAATGGCAAGATCAGGCCGCAGCCCTTCCTGCGCCATATATTCCGTCATCAACGGACTCGCATGCCTTCCGCGTCCCGCAAGCGGACGGTCATGGTCATCAATTCCATCTGGCCAGTCTGATTTGGCATGACGGAGAAGCATCAGTCGGAGCATCGGTGTGTTCCATTGCAGTCATATCAGCGGATCATATAACACGAATAACATCTGAAGACGCCGGTAACAGCGGATGCGGCACGCGCACCCGCTGTTTGTCAGATAGTCCTACTTGGACAGACCTGGCAGAGTTACCTGAAAGACCTGAAACATCGTGTCGACATCGGCGCCGCCGTCACCCTTATAGCTTGCACCCACCTGAAATCCGTCCTGTGTCAGGAAATCATTGTCGTTGGCGACGAACAGGAAATAATCATCCGGAAGTTTGGGATCAAGAACGCTGACCAGCGCCATGGCTTCCCATTTCTCAGACAGATTGTTCCGGTCATTCGGTGCGCCGTTGTGCAGGCCAAAACGTGCCAGAGATGCGCTGTCATTGATATCGATAAAAGGTGTCAAAGTTGCCGCTGTCACTGATGGATCAAGAACACCCTTCGGCGCTACAGCCTTGTCGGCGTCGAAAGCGCTGCCGGCAATGTCAGTGGCTGCCGATGTATCGACTAGGGTGATATTGCGATAGAGCGAGGTGTCGCCTTCCATGCCGTAGCCATTGCCACTATCACGCGCCAGCATCAGAAATGTCTTGTCGGATAGCGCCACGATCTCGCTTTGCGCAGCAACAGCTTTCTTGCCCTTCGCATTGGTGAAAACCGGGAGCGGCACGACATATTCATGCACCAGTTTGAGATGAGACGGATCAGCTGCGTCATAGACAAGCGCACGCGTGTTCTGACGTGTCGAGCTGGAATCGCCGCCATCCTGTCTGGTTGCTGATTGAAGAACGGCAATCAGAAACTTGCCATCCGGTGTCAGGGCCATGCCTTCAAGGCCCTGATTGTTCTGGCGTCCGATATCAGGATCTTTAGGTTCGGGGGCCTTCGCACCGGGGCCCGGATTGTTAGAGGCGAAATTTGGCTTGCCGTTGCGTATGGGTACAAGGGCTGCTGGAGGCTGGGTCGCGGAAAGCAGGCGGCCATCCGCCGAAAAACGATAGATGTTTGGCCCATATTCGTCGCTGATAAACATGGAGCCATCCGCCAGCCGGATGATGGCTTCATTGTCCAGCGCAATCTTGCCGTTCCTGGCCTGTGGCAGGACAGGAAAATCTCCCGCTGCGGCGCGAACATCGGTCTCGGGATCGAGCCCCGTCGTATCGCCGCCCTTGTCATCTACAAGCAATATCGTATCGGTGAGCTTGGCCTCCACAGCGGATTGCTGCCTGTCGGCGGAGGGAGTTGCTCCGGGAGCAACCGGTGTAAACTGGATGGAAAGTGTGTTGAGGCGCGGGCGGTAATCGGTGGTGCCGACCGAATTATAACCGCGATCCGGCAGAAGCAGCATCGTGCCCTTGTATGTGGCTCCATCGCGGCTCCAAGCTGCCGGGTCCATTGCCATACCAGAGCCGGAACCAAAGGTCTCACCGAACTTGTCGCGCTGGCTGGCTGGAATTCTCCCCACACCAACCAGGCCCTTGTTGACAAGGGTTGCAGTGCCAACCGTGATGGAATTATCGGCAAAGGCTGTCGCGGATATCACTGCCACAGATGTTAAAAGAACGGTGCCGAGCAGTCTCGACAGGATTGAATGCGAGGGACGCATGAAAATATCCTTTGAAAGATTGTTGCGAAGGGCGGCCCCGGGTTCGATTTTCGGAAGGTGCGTGCTGCCCTGGAATCGTTCAAAGAGACCTTTCTACCAAGCTTTAGAACCGCAATGTAATACGGGCATGACAGGCCATCACATCGCGTTACCCGTGCAAGTCACTCTTTTGTAAACTCATTTTGCTGGTATTCTGCTCTACCAAGACGACGCGCACCCGCTAATATGCATCCGCGTAACGGCTAAAGGCAGGGGCTTTTTGATGGTAGCTTTGGTTTATGGGACTGAAGAGGGGACCGGCACCGATGCCGTTCCCGCCCTACCGGTTACGCCCGTTGAAATTGAACTGAAGCTGCGCGCACCTGCGGGGGCGCTGGATGAAATTCGGCAATCATCGGTCATCAGGCAGTTTGCCCGCAACAAGGGTGTCATCAGGCGCCTTGAGGCGACCTATTATGATACTCCGGATCATCAGCTGTTTAGGGCCGGATTGTCCCTGCGTGTCCGTCGCGAGGGCCGCCGTTATATACAGACGGTCAAACGGGTAGCTTCATCAGGTTCTTTGCACCGCAACGAATGGGAAGTACCTGTGGCAGGCATGGCTCTTGACCTTGCCGCATTGCCGATTGCCGAAATTGGCGGACCATTGGACGGCATGGCTGAAGCCGGGCTCATACCGGTCTTTGTCACTCGGGTCAGACGCCACATCCTGATGCTTGATCAACAGGACACGCAGATCGAGGTGGCGCTTGACGAGGGTGATATTGTGTTCGGACCTCACAGCCTGCCTCTCTGCGAAGTGGAGCTTGAGTTGAAGCAGGGGAAAGTGGCTTCATTGTATCAGTTCGGCCTCGGTCTGATGGATGTTGTTCCCCTATGTCTGGAAACACAGACCAAATCCGCGCGTGGCTATGCCTTGGCGCAGGGTAACACTCCCGGGGCTGTCAAAGCTCCCTCATCCAATCTTGACCGGAGCGATACCGTTGATGAGGGTATCACCAAGCTTTTGTCCAGTTGCCATGAACAGATCATTGCGAATTTGTCGGCCGCTCTGGATGGACGTGAACCGGAAGGTATCCACCAATTGCGTGTGGCACTGCGCCGGCTGCGTGTGGCGTTGCATTTCCTTTGCCACCATTTGAAATCTCCTGTTCTGGAGGGCCTTGATGCCGAAGCCAGGCTTTTCGGACAGGCGCTTGGTCCAGCCCGCAATTGGGATGTTTTCATCGGGTCAACGCTTTCCGGGATTGAAGAAGCCAATATTCCGCATATCGATATGTCTGCATTGCGGGCGGCATGTAAATTCTCGCACGATCAGGCCTATCACAATGCCCGAAATGTTCTTGCGGCATCCCGGACCAATCGCTTTCTCCTGTCGTTCGGGCTCAGCATTGAACAGAAAAGTTGGCGAAATGACATTTCAAGCGAAGAGCTGAAAATACTCACCGAGCCCCTGGGGCTATTTGCAACGCGCGTTCTGGACAGAATCGAACATCAGGTGCGTAAACGCGGCCGGGGTTTCCGCCATCTTCACCCGGACGAGCGTCATAAAGTGCGACTGGGCTTGAAGAAGCTGCGATATGCCACCGAGTTTTTTCTGCCCCTATATTCCCGCCGGGCATCAACGACGAAATATCTGAAGCGATTGTCGCAGTTGCAGGAGCTTCTGGGGGAAGCCAACGACATCAAGACCACCTACGAACTTCTGGCAGCGCTCGAACACGATGCGCTTTCTCCGCAGGCAAATCGGGCCATGGGCGCAGTGATCGGCTGGCAGGGGCATCTTCAGACGGTTGCAATGAAACGGTTGAACAGCCGATGGCTGGCATACAAGCGTACGCTGCCGTTCTGGTCGCCTAGATAATACCCATATGGGAACAAAATCGCTGCAAAGGCATTCTGTAACATGAGTAAAGGAGTATTCCTGTGCCGCGTGCCAATTGGAAGGGGTTCCTGAAGATTGCCGAGCTTAGTTGCCCGGTTGCCCTTTATACTGCCGCCTCCACGTCGGATCGTATTGCCTTTCATACGTTGAACCGGGCGACGGGACACCGTGTCCGCAGGCAATATGTCGATAGTGAAACCGGAAAACCTGTCGAGTCCGAAGATCAGGTCAAAGGGTATGAGGTAGGCAGTGACGACTATGTCGTGCTGGAGCCCGATGAAGTGGCTTCTGCCGTTCCAACGAGTGACAAGACATTGTCGATTGAAGCCTTTGTCAAAACCGATGCCATAGACGATGTTTATATGGACAAGCCTTACTACCTGTCCCCATCGGAATTGTCGGGCAATGAAGTGTATGATCTTCTGCGCGACGGGATGAAATCCACGCAGTCTGCAGCCTTGGCGCGTACGGTTTTATTCCGGCGCATGCGCACGGTTCTCATTCAGGCGCATGCGAATGGACTGATCGCGACCACGCTCAATTTCGACTATGAAGTGCGTCCCGCGAAGGACGCGTTCAACAGCATCCCAGACATGAAAATCAGCGGTGAAATGCTTGACTTGGCCAAGCACATCATCGGTACAAAGCAGGGCACTTTCGATCCTGAGAAGTACGATGATCGCTACGAGGCGGCGCTTGCGGATCTGGTCAAAGCAAAAATAGAAGGCAAGACGATCAAGGCGCCAAAACGCGCAAGTGACGAAAAAGTTGTTGATCTGATGCAGGCGCTGCGCGAGAGCGCAGGCATCAAGGACAAGAAGGCAGGTGCCGGGGATAAAAAGAAACCGGTGAAGAAGCCCGCAGCCTCCACACAAAAGAAGGCTGGCTGATCCATGGCGGTGTTGGAAACATACCGCCAGAAGCGCGATTTTGCGAAGACGCGTGAACCGAAGGGGTCCAAGGGAAAAAAGTCCGGAAACAGTTTTGTCATCCAGAAGCACGATGCCACCCGTCTGCATTACGACTTGCGGCTGGAGATGGACGGCGTAATGAAAAGCTGGGCTGTTACGCGGGGTCCAAGTCCTGTCCCGACTGAGAAGCGTCTGGCCGTTCATGTGGAAGATCACCCGATTGAGTACAACGCTTTTGAGGGGACCATTCCCAAAGGTGAATATGGCGGCGGAACGGTCATAATCTGGGACCGGGGATACTGGACACCTGTCGGCGATGCGGCAAAGGGATATCAAAAAGGCCATCTTGAGTTCGAACTGCACGGTGAAAAGCTCCACGGCCTCTGGCATCTTGTGCGTATGCAGCGCAAACCGCGGGAAAAGCGCGAAAATTGGCTGCTCATCAAGTCCGAAGATGATGCAGCGCGCGATGCGGGCGCGCCTGACATATTGGAGGAGCGTCCGGAATCCGTCAAAACCGGCCGGGTGATCGATGACGTTGCCGGGGAAGAGCCGGGTTGGTCGTCAAAAACGGGCAAGATCACCAAGAAAAAGCGAAACACTGCATCGGCGAAAGCGCCAGTTGCAAAGAGTGAAGATATTGATCTGGAGCCTTCCAAGCTGACGGGGGTCACAAAAGGGCCACTGCCGCGCTTCATAGAGCCAACCTTGGCAACGCTGTCACCCAAGCCACCTGCGGGCGAACAGTGGATACATGAGATCAAATTTGATGGTTACAGGCTGCAGGCACACATACAGGCGGGAAAGATCAAGCTTTTTACCCGAACCGGTCTCGATTGGACGGCAAAGTTCGGCAAGGAGCTGGCTTCAGCATTTCAGGCGCTGCCGATTGGAAATGGGCTTGTCGATGGTGAACTCATTGTCGAAACCGCATCCGGCGCATCGGATTTTTCTGCCTTGCAGGAAGCGCTGAGCGCGAATGACACCAGCCGGTTTCGTTTCTATGCGTTCGATCTGCTTTATCTTGATGGCTATGATCTGACAGCAGCACCGTTGATTGAACGAAAATCGCTTTTGCAGCGGGTTATCGGGTCGGACGGAGGCTTGATCCGATATAGCGATCACTTTGAAGAGGACGGTAATCTTGTCCTGTCCCATTCCTGTCGTCTTGGGCTGGAAGGTATCGTATCCAAACAACGCGATGCGCCCCATCGGTCAGGGCGGAGCAAAACGTGGATCAAATCAAAGTGCTCATTACGGCAGGAATTCGTCATTGCCGCTTACATGCCGTCATCCACGTCGCGCAAGGCAATCGGCTCGCTGGTTCTTGGCGTCTATGCAAAGGGTAAGCTCCAACATGTGGGACGCGTTGGAACCGGTTTTACCGCAAGTTCGGCGGAAGAGCTGTTTCATAAACTCAGTGGGCTGCGCATTCAGGAAAGTCCATTTGCTGAAAAGCTGAATGCCGTCGAGAGCAGGAACATCCGGTATATCCGGCCAGAGCTTGTGGCCGAAGTTGAGTTTCGCGGATGGACGGCTGACGGGAGCCTGCGCCACGCCTCATTTCGCGGATTACGGGAAGACAAGGTAGCAACGGAAGTCGTCAGGGAAACGCGCAAAATGTCTGCCACACCCAAACAACCGAAACGGACGGTTCAACTCACGCATCCCGATCGAATCTACTGGCCGGATGCAGGTGTCACGAAGGAGGGGCTTGCCGATTACTATACGGAGATATGGCGCTATATCGAACCCTTTATCGTAGGCAGGCCACTGGCATTGCTACGCGGTCCTTCCGGTATTGATGGCCAGCTGTTTTTCCAGAAGCACACATGGAAAGGCTTGAACGCGAATATCGATCTTGTCAAAGACCCGCAAGACAAGGCAGGAGAACCACTGATCAGCATCAATGATCTGGATGGGCTCATGGCGCTCGTTCAATCGGCTGTGCTGGAAATCCATCCGTGGGGTTCGACACTCAAGGATTGGGAACGTCCCGATATGATTATCATGGATCTTGATCCGGGCCCTGATGTGGGATGGCAGGCCGTTATTGATGCTGCGCTGGAAACCCGGGACAGGCTGAAACAGTTTGGCTTGGAGTCGTTCGTCAAGACATCGGGCGGAAAGGGACTGCATGTGGTCGCGCCGCTGCAGCCGAAGGCCACATGGCCAACTGTCAAAGCATTCACCAAAGCGATTGCCGACGCCATGGCTGCCGACGATCCGGACCACTACGTTGCGACGGTGACGAAGTCCAAGCGGCAGGGAAAAATCCTGATCGATTACCTGCGTAATCAAAGAGGCTCGACAGCCGTTGCGCCTTACTCGACCCGCGCCCGCTCGGGTGCGCCTGTATCCATGCCGCTTGCCTGGGATGAACTCGATCTGTCTATCGGTCCTACCTACTTCACTGTCAGCAATGCGATGACACGCATAGATGCATTGGCAAGCGATCCCTGGCAGGATTTCCGCAAAGCGGCGAAGCCACTGCCAGCGACGAAGCCAGCAAGCAGGAAAGGGTGATGGATTTCTTCAGCGCTTCTTTGAGCCCTTGCCTTCGGCGGCGAGACTTTTCTTCAGCGCATCCATAATGTTGACCACATTGCTTGGACGTTCGGGCTGTGCTTCGGCTTTCGGGGGCTTCTTTCGGCCTTTCTTCCGCGCGCTGATAATATCCAGCAGGCGCTCCTGAACCGGATCACCAAGCATGGATGTATCCCAAGGCTTGGTGCGCTCCTTGATCAGATCGGTCATGAGATCAAGTGATTTTGCTTCAGGTTTTGCGGTTTTGATGTCGCCGAAATACTCATTTTCGTTGCGTACTTCGTCGCCATAGCGAAGGGTCCACACAATAATGCCCTTGTCTCTTGCTTCCAGCATGACAGCGCGCTCCCGGCGATAGAGCACAAGACGTGCAATCCCGACAGTCTTCGTAGCCGCCATGGCATCCCTTATGACAGAGAAAGCTTCTTCGCCGACGGGATCATCGGGCAGGAGATAATGGGGTTTATCATACCAAATCCATTCAATACTATCGTGCGGAACGAATACATTGATGTCGATGGTGCGTGTGCTTTCCAGAGCAACGGCCTGCAACTCGTCATCTTCGAGCATGATATATTCGTCTTCGCCGCGTTCGTACCCCTTGACCTGATCGTCATCATCAACGGTCTTTCCGCTGACTGAATCGATGTATTCGCTGACGACGCGATTGCCGGTTGCCCGGTTCAGTGTGTGGAAGCGCACTTTCTCATTGTCTGTGGTTGCCGGTGTCATGATCACGGGACATGTAACCAGAGACAACTTCAGATAGCCCTTCCAAAAAGTATGCGGCGCCATGGCGAATACTCCCACAATCGTGTGAAACGATGGAGTACGGTTTCTGTTCCAATGGAAAACCGTTTTTAAAGCAGAGACCGCACTATCTCAGCTGTGCGTTTCGCGCCATTAAGGTCGAGCTTGTGACTGCCGGGTTTGGGCCGGGAGAGTGAAAGCTCCATGGCGTCACCCAGAACGGCGGCATTCAAACCGCTTTCCGGCAGGGCTACAGCCAGTCCAAGTTCTTCAAGGCGTGTTGCACGCACAGTCTGCTCGGTTTCCCCTCCTGCGGTGAAGGGCACCAGAATGGAGCGGCATTGCGCTTGGAGTACGTCGCAGACGGTATTGTATCCCGCTTGCGATATGGAAAGCTCTGCACCGCGAAGCAGAGACAGAAAATCCTTGCGAAACCGCACGAGTGTCACATTGTCAGCTGTCTGGTTCGAGAGACCGACAAAATCCTCTTCCGGCAGATTTGGCCCGGTGATCAGGCACCAACGACCCCGGTAGCTTGAGGCTCTGGCTGCTTCAAGTGCCGAGCGCACGAGATCGAGGCCGACGGCGCCCCCGCCAGCCGAAACAACAATATCGAAAACGTCCGTTGGCAAAGCCGGAACAGGTGCTGCAACCAGGCCGGTGTAAATGATCTTGTCGGCAATTTCGGCAGCCAGCGGAAATGTTTCCGGCAAGGTGACGAAATCCGGGTCGCCATGCACAAGCACATGGTCGAAATGCGCCTTGATCAGCCCTACGGTTTCCTCGTCGCGACCGGGTTTGGTGCGTTCCTGCAGGATATCCCGCACGGATGTGAGCAGTTTGGGTCGGGGCGATGCGGTTGCTATGGTATCGAGCAAGGGCAGAAGCTCAAAGCGCATTTGGCGGCGACCGAATGGAAAGGCTTCGACGATGACAATATCAGGCCGGGCTGCATGAAATGCCTGCAGCAACAAATCACGGCGCTGATGCAGAAAACCCTCGTCAACAGGCTTGCCATGCTCGTCGGCCAGCCCGGAGAAGCCAGCATTGCTTGCCACAACAGCGGGAAGGGCGACGGATTTAATATCAGGACCGGGAAAGCCTGATACGGGCAATCCACCAGTAACGACAGTCACTTCAAACCCGTCCTCGGCCAGGGCCGACGCAATGCGGCTGGCGCGGGCAAGATGACCGATACCGAGAAGATGTTGAACGTAAAAGAAGACGCGTGGTGCGCTCATTTGGTCTTCTGCCACTCGGTTTCGAACAGGTGGGTCAATTGCCGGATGCTGGAATTGTGATCGAAGTGTTCGCGCACTCTTTGTTCGGCGGCTTTACCCAGATGATGGCGCAGTTCCGGCTGGCGAATTGCCTCCTCCACCGCATTGGCAAGGGATTGAGGGTCTTCCGGTGGCACCACAAAACCATTTTCCCTGTCTGTCAGCAATTCTGGAACGCCTGATATGTTGGTGGAGATACAGACAAGGTTTTGACTTGAGGCTTCGACGAGAACGTTCGGCAGACCATCGCGATCACCATCCGCTGCAATCCGGCACGCCAGCGCAAATATATCGGCGTTGCGATAGTGTTGCAGCACTTCTTCCTGCGCAAGTGCGCCTTTCCAGATGATGCGATCGGCAATGCCAAGTTCTTGCGCCAGAGGCTTCAATTTCGCCAGCTGGTCGCCACCGCCAATATGCACGAACATCCAGCTGAGTTCAGCGGGCAGCAAAGCGAAAGCCTGCAGCAGGACATCGTAGCCCTTCTTTTCCACGGCGCGGCCAACGCTTAAAATCTGTACGGGATCGGCGATATCCGAACCATTCCGGTTGGATCGCGCTTCGCTGAAATGGCCGAACCGCGCCAGATCAAGGCCGTGATAACTCAGATGCACTTCATCCTTGCGATCCGTCAGCTCGCGCATATGGTCAAAGCCGCTGCGCGTGCAGGTGACGCTCCAGCGTGCTTCGGCCAGCTTCTCCGTCAGTTCCCAGTCCGGCGAGGTCCAGATGTCCTTGGCATGGGCAGAGCAGGTCCATGGCACACCGGTCATGATGCTCGTATAGGCGGTCACCGAGGCAGGGGTGTGGATGAAATGCGCGTGCAGCCATTCACCGGCATCAGGCCATTCATGGGCAAGCACAAGCGCCTGCCCAAGGCGGCGGAAGCGGTTACGCGTCAGGTCACGGCGCAGATCAGCCCAGAACCGGCGCAGCAGCGGTTTGAAGCCTGGCTTTGACCAGCCTGCAAAGAGCGCGCGCAGCACCCGTAGTGGCTCGTCGTGCAGATATTCGGGCAGATAGACCACCCGCGCCTTGATCTCATCATGGATCGGATGCCGCTTCTTGTCGGTCGGCTTGCGCATGGAGATGAGCGTCAGGTCGAACCCTGCACGCTCCAGTCCGAGCAGCTCCTGCGCAATAAAGGTTTCCGACAGGCGTGGATAACCCTTCAGCACCACCAGTGTTTTACGGCGTATGGGCAAAGTGCTCTCTTTATTCGGCAACGGCCAGCGGTTGCTGCTGCTGGCGCTCGTCCAGCCAGTCGCCAACGATCTTCGAAATATGAACGAGGCCTTCCAGACGCATGTCTTCGCCGCTCTTGGATGGCGGGGCACGATCCGGCAGTCGCTTGAGTGCATCGGCAAGCCGCAGTGGATCTTCCGCCTCTTCGGGGAGAAGCATGTCGACAAGGCCAAGCTCTGAAGCACGCTGCGCGCGGATCAACTGCTCTTCGCGCGGCTGAATGCGCGGAACAATCAGCGCAGGCTTATCGAATGACAGGATCTCGCAATAGGTGTTGTAGCCGCCCATGGCCACCACAGCTTTTGCCCCGGCAATCAGCTCTTCCATGCGGTTATCGAATTCAATGACTTCGATATAGGGGATTTTGCTGCCTTTTTTCACCAGCTTGGCCCGTTGCTTGGCGGGCATATAGGGCCCAAGCACAATAAAGGCCTTATGCGTCAGCGTCGGGTCCTGCTGATAGGCATGGATGACATTGTGGACCAGATCGGCACCATCACCGCCACCGCCCGTTGTCACCAGAATGTAGTCACCTTCAGGCACATGAACGGAGGCCTTGTCATGGGACAGGCTGCGCTGAAGAAAGCCGACAAATTCCATCTTGTTGCGCACACCGGCAGGCACGTCGAGATCGACCAGAGGGTCATAGAAATCCGGCGGGCCATAGACCCACACATTGTCGTAATACTGATCGATCTTCTGCATCACATTGGCCTTTTTCCACTCGGCTTCGAGCAGATGCGGCGCATCCATGACTTCACGCAGGCCCAGCACAAGCGTGGTGCCGCGCGACTTGAGATAGGCCAAAGTCTCTTCGACCTCGCCTTTCAGACCCATCGGTTCCTTGTCGACGATGAAAATATCCGGTTGAAACGTTTCAGCGGTGTGCCTGATGATCGACTGGCGCATTTTCAGCGTTTCATGCAGATCGATGTGGCGGGCGAGCGATGTATATTCGCCGTTGCGCAGCTTGATCACACTCGGCACCTTCACAAAATCAACCCGTGCGCGATAGTCAAATGCCCCGGCAATGGTTGCGCCGGAGATGATGAGAATGTTGAGCCCGCGATAATCCTCAACGAGCGAGTGGGCAATGGTCCTGCAACGTCTGAGGTGGCCGAGGCCAAACGTGTCATGGCTATACATCAAGATCCGAGCATCTTCAAAACGCCGCATCATGGTCAAAACCTCTTGGAGACGAATTGCTGCAACAGGCTTACCTGCGCAGCACATTCGGGACGGCTGGGAGAATGCACATTCATTGGTCTGTCAACTTTCCTCTATCTGTAGGGGTCGGCGGCATCGCGCAACCCATCTCCCAGAAAATTGAACGCCAAAATAACCAGAATGACTGGAATCATTGGAAATAAAAGCCATGGATAGAATGCGATCACACTGACACTGCGGGCTTCAGTCAAAAGAATTCCCCAACTAGTGATCGGCGGGCGAAGACCAAGGCCAAGAAAGCTCAGTGCTGTCTCGCCCAGAATCATGCCCGGAATGGATATGGTCGCCGTGGCAATCAGATGTGACATGAAGCCAGGTACCAGGTGCCGGCCGATAATACGTCCGCTTTTTGCTCCCATCAACTGGGCAGCGAGAACATAATCCTCTTCACGCAGTGCTAGAATCTTCGAACGCACAGCGCGGGCAAGACCGGTCCAATCCAGCATGCCGAGAATGATGGTTATACCAAAGTAGATGAGTATCGGGCTCCACGTCACGGGCATGATGGCGGCCAGTGCCATCCAGAGCGGCAGACTAGGCAGCGATTGCAACACTTCGATGACGCGTTGAACCAGCAGGTCGAACCAGCCACCATGATAACCTGCAAGTCCGCCGATAATGATACCTAGAACGAAACTGATGGTTATGCCGATAAGGCCAATGGTCAGCGAAATACGCGCACCATAGATGATACGAGAGAGCACATCGCGTCCCAGCCGGTCGGTTCCCAGCAGGAACATCTGCCCACCTTTGGCGGGACAGACCAGATGAACATTCGTCGCCACGACGCCCCAGAAACGGTAATCATCGCCACGGCAGAAGAAGCGCAGCGGCTGCACATCGTTTGTGTTGTCGGTGTATACGCGTTTCAGCGATTCCATATCCAATTTCATTTCACGGCCATACACGTATGGTCCAATTAACTTTCCGTCATGAAACAGCCGGACCCGCTGTGGCGGGGAGTGAATGAAATCAACATTTCGTGTGTGCAGGTTATAGGGCGCCAGAAACTCGGCAATGATGATGATGCCGTAGAGTGCGAGCAGGAAAATTCCGGAGGCGAGGGCAAGCCTGTGGCGTTTGAACTTCCACCACATGAGCCGCGTTTGCGAGGCAAGATGAACCTTGGCCTGAGCGTCAGTCATAGCCTCGACCGACATCGGGTCAAACGGGGCTGACGAGACATAATGCTGCAAAGGTGCGCCGGGTAGGGGGAGCTGAGATGTCACTTTGTGCTCCTGCCCTGCAAGCGGATACGCGGATCAAGGAAGGCCAGTGCAATATCGGATATGAGCACGCCAATAACGGTCAGAAACGCCAAAAACATCAGGAACGATCCAGCCAGATACATATCCTGACTTTGCAATGCCTTGATCAGCATCGGTCCTGTTGTCTCCAATGAAAGCACAATTGCAGTGATTTCAGCGCCCGATATAATGGCGGGCAGGATCGAACCGATATCAGCAACGAAAAAGTTCAGTGCCATACGCAAGGGGTATTTGACCAGTGTTCGGAAGGGGTGCAGGCCCTTGGCCCTCGCGGTCATGACATATTGCTTCTGCAATTCATCGAGCAGATTGGCGCGCAAGCGTCGGATCATGCCTGCTGTGCCCGCCGTGCCCACGATAATGACCGGAATCCACAGATGGGAGAGGATGGACCTTGCCTTTTCCCAGCTCATGGGTTCGCTCAGATATTTCTGGTCCATCAGGTGGCCAATGGATGTGCCAAACCAGATATTGGCAAAATACATCAGGATCAGCGCCAACATGAAGTTCGGTATGGCAATGCCGAGCAGGCCGAACAGCGTCAGACCGTAATCACTCCAGCTATATTGGTGGGTTGCCGAATACATGCCGATGGGAAAGGCGAGCAGCCATGTGAAGAGAATGGTGACAAAGGATACCAGCACGGTCAGCCATAACCGGTCGCCGACGACATCGCTGACCGGCAGCTGATATTCGAAAGAATAACCAAAATCTCCCTGCAACATGCCACCGAGCCAGTGGAAATAACGCAGAACCGGCGGTTGGTCAAAACCGTACTGGTGACGCAGTTCTTCCATATCCTGAAGATTGACGGTTTCGCCCTGGGCCTGCATTTCTGCAATCTGGCTTTCAAAGAAGTTGCCCGGCGGCAGTTCGATGATGACAAACACCAGTGCGGAAATGATCAGCAGGGTCGGGATCATTGCCGCGATACGCCAGAGAATATATCGCAGCATGTCTATTTCTCCCCGCTGAGCCAGAAGGCGTCAGGCATGTAAATTCCGAGATAGCAGGTGGGATCAAAACCGTAGAGCCCCTTGTCTGGAACGTTTTGCAGGCGGGAGGAGCGCAGGACGGGTTGCAATGTCCCATTGACCAGACCTATGGAAAACACCTGATCCGTATAGATCGACAGCATTTTGTGCCATATCTCAGTTCTTTCAGGCATATGGGCTGATTTACGCCAGCTGTGTTGCAGGTCGAGAAGCTCCTGTGCTTCGGGCAGATCGGGTGCCTGTCCATTCTGTCCGACGGAGAGGTAATGCCTGCCCCATACGGGCCACTGGTACTGGTCATCCGCCGTTGGAGCCAATTGTCCCGGGTTCATGTCGGCCGTCGCCACGCCATTGGGAATACCAAGCCCGATTGACATCATGATACGGCCGCCCTGAGCACGGCTGCGAAAAATATCGCGCTGGGAGGTGCGGGTATAAAGCGCCAGTCCTATTTTGCGCCAATGGTCGGTTACAAGTTCAAGCACATCCGTATCAAGCGTGCTCTCGCCCGGCGTCTCGACGGTGATTTCCGCAGGGCGACCATCGGGTAAAAGACGGATGCCGTCATCGTTACGGTTTTGCATACCCACTTCGTCGAGCAGCGCATTGGCTTTGTCAGGATCGAAATCAATCCAGGCTTTTGCATATTCCGGTTTGTAAAGCGGGCTTTCCGGAAGCACCGTGTCTGCGCTCGGTGTTCCCAGACCGTAGAATACGGCCATATTGATCTCATGCCTGTCGATTGCCAGAGAAAGCGCACGGCGGAATCGCACATCGCGAAACATCGTGCGCCAACCATCATCGAGGCAGTTCAGATTAGGAAATATGGCAACGCGTGAGCCACGGATCATTTTCCATAGATCAACTTTAACCGGATAACGTTTTTCCGCGTCCTTGAGGAAGGTGTAATCTGCAAAATCAACACCGGTGGCCTGCAGATCGCTTTCACCCGCACCGGTTTTCGCAGGAATGATTGTCGATGAACTGACATTCAGGATGAAGCGATCAACATAGGGCAATTGCCGGCCATTTTCGTCAACGCGATGGAAGAATGGGTTGCGCTCGAAAACGAACTGTTCAGCGGGTGGCGCTGTCATGTTCCGCCAGGGATCGAGCACCGGCAATTCCGGATTCTCAGGGCGGTATTGCCGCGCCATCTTGATGTGAAGATCAGCCCACTTCTTGACGCGGTTTTCCTTCATCAGTGCGGCTAGCCGGAATTTGTCCTGATAATCCTTGTGGAATTTCTTCAGGTAGACCGAAGGGCCCACAATGGCCAGCGCTTGCGGGGCAGCAAGGCTTGGCAGAAAAAAGGGATTAGGAGACTCCCACGAATAGCGCACCGTCAATGGATCGAGAACTTCGAAGCGTGGCAGCTTGCCATCAATGCGCAATTCCAGAGCACCGCCGCCGGGCGTCAGGTCGGCATTCAGGAGAACGTCGTTCCACCAATAGCTGAAATCGTCAGCTGTCAGCGGCGACCCATCTGACCATTTGTGACCATCACGGATAGTGAACGTGAAAACGGTATCGTTTTCCGATTGGAATGACTCCAGCACATCCGGTTGCAGGACGAGATTTTCATCATATCCCACCAGCCGTGCATAGCCGTAAATGGTCATGAACCGGATATCTTTCTGGCTACCGATAATGGTACGCAGCGTGCCGCCATATTGTCCGGGTACGCGCCCCATCGCTTTCAGATTGATGATCCTTGGCCGCTTTGGTATGCGCTGAACAAGCGGAGGCAGGCTTGTGGCACGCAGCCGATCTTCCAGAAATTCCGGTTCGCGCTCGCGATCAGCCGCTTTGGCCGTGATCGGAACCATCGCAGAGGCAAGTGCGCCCAATACAGTCCGCCGCGTTACCAAGAGCGTAGTTCCTTAACGTCAACATTGCGCCGTGCCAGCACCAGATGGCCATTGCCAAGATCGGCTGGTGAGAGCGGGTCCTCTTCCTCTCCGCTGGAGAATTGGGGCCCCCAAAGCCGCTGATCCGACGCGCCGCTGGCTCTGAGTGTCTTGAAATCGAGCGGGCGGTCGAGATCCGGGAAGGGTATCGCTGCCAGAAGCGCCTTTGTATAGGGATGAACAGGATCACGCAGGATGATTTCGCGCGGTGCTATTTCAACGATCCGCCCAGCACACATAACGGCGATGCGATCCGCCATATAGTCAACAACCGCAAGGTTATGGGAAATGAACAGATATGTCAGGCCCAGCTCCTTCTGCAAATCTTTCAGAAGATTGAGAATCTGCGCCTGAACCGAAACGTCGAGCGCCGAGACAGGCTCGTCGCAGATGAGCAATTTCGGTCCGAGTGCCAGAGCCCGCGCAATGCCGATACGCTGGCGTTGCCCGCCGGAGAAACTGTGCGGATAACGGTTAAGGTATCGCTGGTCCAGACCAATGGCCTGCATCAGCGCGCGCACTTTCTCAAGGCGGGAGGTCTTGTCACCGCGTCCGTGAATTTCCAGCGGCTCGCTCAGAATGTTCTGGACCGTCATGCGCGGTGACAGCGATGAAACCGGATCTTGGAAAACCATCTGAATTTTGGTGCGCAATTCCAGAAGCTTTGGCCCCTGTGCTGCGAGAACATCGAGCTTGCCTTTGCCATCGTCAAAAGTGACGGAACCACTGTCGGGGGTGATGGCCCGCATCAATATCTTGCTGACTGTCGTCTTGCCTGAACCGCTTTCGCCGACAAGGCCAAGGCATTCGCCGCGCCGGATATCGAAACTCACACCATCGACAGCTCGGATACGGGTTTGATCCTGCTTGCCGAAAAGCCCGGATTTTCGAATTCCGTAGGTTTTTACGAGATTGCGCACTGAGAGAAGCACCTCGGGGGCGGCTTCCTCTTGCTTTTTCTTGCCCCACAGGGCGCCGGAATTGACAGGAACCTCGCGCAGCGCCTTCAGACGTTCGCCGGGTTTCATATCAAAATGCGGAATAGCCGCCATGAGACCCTTGAGATAGGTGTGCTGCGGGTTACGGAAGATCGCGTCAACGGGCCCAGCTTCCATGATCTCGCCGTGATAGATGACAACGACCTCGTCGGCCATATTGGCAACCACGCCCAGATCATGGGTGATCAGCAGCATGGCCATGTTAAGCTTGTGCTGGAGATTGCGCAGCAATTCGAGAATCTGCGCCTGAATGGTCACATCAAGCGCTGTTGTCGGCTCATCCGCAATGAGCAGGGCAGGGCGGCAGATCAGAGCCATCGCAATCATCGCGCGCTGGCGCATACCGCCTGACAACTCAAACGGGTACATATCATAGGTGCGCTTCGGATTGGAAAACCCGACCAGTCCAAGCATTTCCTCGGTCTGCGTACGGCGCTCGGATTTGGTCGCCTGCGTATGAATTGCCAGAACTTCGCTGATCTGATTGCCAACCGTGTGCAGCGGCGACAGCGAGGTCATAGGCTCCTGAAATATCTTGGCCATACGGCTGCCGCGCAGGGCTCTTATCTCAGGGCCATCGCGCTCCAGCTGTAAAATATCCGTGGTTTTGCCGTCAACCGGATCAGTGAACAGGATTTTACCCGTCACAGCGGCCGTATTGGGCAGGATACCCATAACCGATTGGCTGATGACAGATTTTCCCGAACCGGATTCACCCACCAGCGCGGTCACTTTGCCCGGAAGGATGCGCAGATTTGCGCCCTTCACGACATGCATACGCCCACCCAGCATCGAAAACGATATGCCGAGATTCTCGATTCGTAAAAGATCAGACCCCGACGTCATGCCAGTTTTTTATTCCCCAAAGCGTTTTTATTGTCGCCCATTCAGGCCAGACTATCGCACGACAAACAGTGAGTCTAGTTAGAGCCTTTCCTGCTTAAATAGAATCATTCTGCCCAAGAGACCTTGAAAGGCTCCAGGTCACACATAGATGACATCGCACTAATATTTCAGGGATATTTTTGCGTCGCCCGTGGCTTACAAAACCGGGCAGAACTGCGCATCCATCACATCTTCACACCGGGGCGAGCGGCGGAAATCATCGTAATAGAGTGCCCATTCCTTGTCGTCTGCGGCGCGATAGGGGCCGAACTTGAAATACTGATTCTTGCCGAGTCCCTTGTCGGCATGGCCAATATGGCCCTTGATCGTCACAATCCATTTGTTGTTGGCAAATATCTCGACATGGCCGGACCCATCAGGCCCGGGCTTGGTATAGATGGCAAAATCGATCCAGCCTGAATCGGGTGTAGGCAGTTTATTGCCGCGATCCGTCAGCGTGATGGCATTGGTGCAGGTGTTGAACTGCTTGCCATCCTGCGGGGTCCAGTTTGAATCTGCGGCCACCAGTGCGCGCATCTGATTGGTGTCAGGGCGCAACCAGACCGGCGTCTGCCCGTCGCCGCAGGCTTTGACAGGTGTCGTGCCCTGTGCCTTTGCCGGTGCAATATAATTGGTCTCGATGGTGGCAAACAATTTGCCCTTGTTGAGGCGCAGGGCCAGAAAAGGGCTGAAATCCCCAACGGCCTTCGGGCCGATTTCACGCTTCCATTGGGCAATGAGATAGCGGTGATCATCTGTCGGTATGGGATCGGCAAATTTGACCGCAAAACCGTACCAGACACCCTGATTGTAAGGCACGCGCTTGTCGGTCTTTTCCCAGATTTCCGCGCGCTCGCTGCAATTGTGCTTTGTACCCGGGCATAAGGGTTTGACGCTGAGCTTCAGCGCGCCGCCGCCATTTCGTGTCACTTCCGATTGAAATTCGACCGTCCCTGCACTCTGCTCAAAATTCTTGCGATAATAGAGCCCGCCTGTCGGCGAAAAATCCTTGCCGTCAAAGCCGTCCACGAGCACATCGCTCTTTGGCTCTGCGCTGGCATGGGATGATAGGTTCACACTCGCAACCAGGGCAGCCATCAGGACGGTCTTTCGCTTCATTGCATGAACTTCTCCAGAAGGGGCCTCTGATCCTGAATCTTCGCGTCGCGATGCAACAGCATGACCTGTTCTGCCTCTGACAGCCCATCATAGGCTACTTCGTCGAATGCATCCTCGGGAACGACTGTAGCCGATTGTTTCGGTAGAAGAACAGTGACTTTTTGCCCGACGCCGCGCAGTTTTTCTTCACCCAATGTCGTCCATTCACCGCCGCAATAGGTGGCAAATGCCTGGCTGGCGACAACTTCACGCGAATATTTCTTGGTCAGGCCCTGCAGCCGCTGGACTTCGTTGACCGCAGATCCGAAGGCGGAAAAGGTCAGGCGGTCTTTCAGGCCAACATTGCCGAACATGACATTGCCCACATGCAGGCCAATGCCATAGCGAATATCGCTAAGACCATCCTTGCGCCGTTCGCGGTTAAGCTCTGCCACACGGGTCTGTGCCTTGAAGACAGCTGACAGCGCGGCCTGACAGGCAACCTTGGATGGGTCCTTGTGCCGCCCGCAGGGATAAACGGCAAGGAAACCATCGCCCATGAAACTAAGGATTTCACCGCCGCCACGGTTGAATGGCGCGGCAATCGCGTCAAAGAAATGGTTGAGGGTGTCGATATAGGCCTGACGGCCTTCTTTTTCGGCCAGCATGGTCGACTGGCGCATATCACCCATCACCAGGGCAGCACGGATTGTTTCGCCATCACCGCGACGAATCTGCCCGTTGAGGACGCGCTTGCCCGCATTGCCGCCCAGATAGGTCGACAGCATATTATCGGCAAGCTTGCCGAGAACCGCCATTTTGGCCGCAACAGCCAAATGATTTTGCAGTTTCAGTAGAGCGCCAATCATGCTTTCGCTGAAACCGGCGCTGCTATCCGTCGACCACGAGCCCATCATGCCCTGTGCCGACTCGCCGCTGAACGGCTGCACAAAGGCGAGATAGTCAGTTATGCCTTCCTTCTTCAGCTCTTCAAATATCGGAAACTCATTGGGGCTATCGGCATCGAGGCGGCGGCGCACATGCTCAAGATTATTGCACAGAAGATAGTAATAGGGGCTCAGCAAGAAGCGCTCCGGCTTTTCGCCCGGCGTGTGCCTGTAACCTTCCACCACAAGGCCGCTTGAACGCTGCCAGGTAAAGCCGAGCGCATCATAGAGCGGATGCAGCATCGAGAATGTCAGATGGACGCGTGCGATCGGCAGACCAGCTGCGGCGATGCGTTCACAAAACCCTCGTACAATTGTCTCAAGATTCTCGCCGGCAAGAGAAGAACGTGTGAGCCAGTCAGCGACTTTTTCGAGAAGTATGGCGGATACGTCAGTTTGCGTGCTCATCACTCGTCCCTGTCCTTGCGGACCACGCCCAGCTTCCAGACACTGTTCCGCAATCGACCGGGTAGGAAAATCATACCCAAAACAAGCAGATACGGGAACAGGATGAGCGAACCGGGCATTGGTGTCAACGCCGACAGCAGAGGCTCCAGCCCCAATTGCCTGTCCGGTGCGGCTCAAACGGTGACTGGCGGGTGGTCCTTTATCAATATTGATTCTCGTTCTCCCATAGAAATGGGCATGTCACGTATCTGAAACAATAGAGAAGGACGGGATAATTCACGGATAAAGGGGGCTCTCCTGACAACCTCCTGTCAGCAGTGGTGTGGCACGGATTTCAGCGCCATCAACTGTTTGTGACAGGCAAGGCGCGCCGCCCCTTGCTTGACAGCCGCGTGCATAGCCGCCATCTAAACGGCAAGAATTCCGGGCCTCCCATGTGCCCACAACTCCCGCAAAGAAGAGATCGCCTTGGCCGTTTCCTCCTCTCCGTTCACCGACCTTTCCAGCAAGATCAATGCGCGCGGCGCCCATGCGGGTGTGATCGGGCTTGGCTATGTCGGGCTGCCCTTGGCAATCACCCTTGCCCATAGCGGGTTTTCCGTGACGGGCTTTGACATTGATCCGAATAAAATCACCGCTCTGGATGCGGGCCGTTCCTATATTGAAGCGGTTTCGGATGCGGCTCTTGGCGCGGAAACATCAAAGAACAGGTTTCGCTCGACAACCGATTTTTCGCAGCTTGCCGGTTGTGATGTGATCATCATCTGCGTGCCGACACCGCTGACCAAGCATCGCGATCCTGATTTGTCTTTCGTTGAGACAACGTCACACGCCATCGCCAGGACATTGCGGCCGGGCCAGTTGATTGTGCTTGAATCGACAACCTATCCCGGCACGACCGATGATGTGGTCAAAACCATTCTGGAAAAGACCGGTCTCAAGTCAGGTGTGGATTTCTTTCTGGGCTTTTCGCCTGAGCGGGAAGACCCCGGCAATCGCGATTTTCAGACCTCGACCATCCCGAAAATCGTCGCCGGTGATGGTGAGGAAGCCAGTCTGTTGATGCAGGCATTCTACGGCGCTGCGGTTAAAACCGTTGTGCCCGTTTCCTCCAATGCAACCGCGGAAGCGGTGAAGCTGACGGAGAACATTTTCCGCGCCGTCAATATCGCGCTGGTGAACGAGTTGAAGACCGTTTACGCGGCGATGGGCATTGATATCTGGGAAGTGATCGAAGCGGCAAAGACAAAACCGTTTGGCTATATGCCATTTTATCCGGGACCCGGCCTTGGCGGCCACTGTATCCCGATTGACCCGTTTTATCTCACATGGAAATCACGGGAATATGAGCTGCCGACCCGCTTTATCGAGCTTGCGGGCGAGATCAATTCGGCCATGCCGCGCTATGTGGTGGGCAAGCTTGCCGAGGCGCTGGATATCCGGCTTGGCAAGGCGCTCAGCCGCTCACGCGTGCTGGTGCTTGGGCTTGCCTATAAGAAGAATGTGCCTGATATCCGCGAAAGCCCGTCGCTGCGGCTGATCGAGATCATCGAGGAACGCGGCGGCCATGCGGATTATCATGATCCCTTCGTTGCCGAGATACCCTCAACCCGCGAATATATGGCGCTTAAGGGCCTTGCCTCCGTGCCGCTGGATGAGAAGACGGTGAAATCCTACGATGCCATTCTGGTTTCAACTGATCATGACGGCGTCGACTATGCGGCGCTGGCCAAATGGTCACAGCTGATTGTCGACACCCGCAATATTTTTGCCAAGCTCGGACTAAGCGCCGAGCATATTGTGAAGTCCTGAGCCAAATAACGTCGTTGAACGTCAGGAGAGCTTTGCCTTGAGGTTGCTTGCGGCCATGGCATAGCCGCCCGATGCGCCGTCGATGAAATGCACATGGTTGCGTGACATGGGCGTCGGCACAAAACAGGTCATCAATGCGGAATCCTGCTTGTGCAGGCCAAAACGTGCAATGCCCGATTGCGCGGCGCGCTCCAGAAGCGTTTCAATGCGCTGCAATCTTGCAGCATCAATATCGATGGTCATTTTCAGGCCATCGTCGAATTTACGGAAATCCGAATTCTGCGCCACGTCGCGCTTATATTGTCTTGGATCAAAATTCCCGAATGTCAGGCCAAGCCGGTCAAGGCTTACGGTCAGGGCAATCTGGGCGAGGATCGCAATCTTGCGCAGGAAACGCTTTCCCTTAGGCGCCGTGGCGCGTGCTTCGGTTTCAAGACCGCTTGTATTGAACGCAATGGGTGGTCCTTCTTCCGGCAACGGATGGGAACCACGGCTTTGTTCCGCAGCAATGGCGATGATTTCTGCCACAAGACGCTGGAATGGCGCGGTTGCGCCCGCATCACCCGGAATGGCAATGATCGACAGGATTTCGCCATTGCGCGCCTGAATGGGGTTCCAGCGGCAGGAGAGGCCAGTCAGATCAGGACGAGCGCCGGATGGGGCCGCTTCAACCGCATATTTGCCGGCTTTCATTTGCGCTTCCGCCCAGCTGCTGCCACCCCCTGTAAACATGGCATAGAAGACATCCGCACTGGCGCTGAAGCGCGCGACGCGCACCTCAAGCCCCTGTGCTTTGATGTCGGTCATGGGTACGAGCGCCGTGCGCAAACTCAGCTGCAGATCATCCTTCACCCAGGCCTGAACAGAAGCGAGGGCCTGACGTGCCTGCCCGGCGGCGGAAGCGGGAATTGCCACCAGCGCGCCATCGCCCCCGAAAACAAAGGGGTAATCCCTTTTGCCCAGCGCATTGAGCAGGGCAGAGATGACACTGGCGCCCGCCATGTTCACCGCCTTGTAGCGCCCTTCTTCAATGGCCTTGGTCGAGCCGACAATATCTGCCACGGCCAGCAGCCAGTCATCCGGAAGCGGCTTATAATTATTCGCATCCGCGACGCCTTCGAATTCAATGAAGACCGGAAGTGTGTCGAAGAAGCTGTCGTTTGAAATGGCGCCCATGCAATGGAATTAGCACATTGCCCTGATTGAGGCGACGGGAGAGTGAGCAAGCCTCACAGGAATGCGCACATTACAGGTCATGCGCGTGCAGGTTGTGTTCGCATGCCGAGCCATTTCCGCGACTCACGGGTGTGACCGGTTTCTGAGGTAAAATGACCGAAATTTGAATTAATTTACTTGAACACAGGTGTTTAGGGCGCAATTTGTTGCTGTTAACGTCAACAATCACAGATTGCAGGTAGGATTGCGTCTCCATTGGACAACTAAAAATTGTTTTTTTCAGCAAATATGTGAAAAAGTGCAAATACAATTGTTCATCGTCTTGTCTGTCCGTCAGTCTCGTGCGAGCATGAACACGCTGTTTAATTCGCTGTAATTATAAGCTATCTGAAAACCAGAAAAATACCGTTGCGGAAGCCAGCGATCTGCAGGCAAAGAGGAATGACTTGTATCCGATGTCGCTCGAACTGGCTCATTTTCCCGATTTCCAAAAAGGTTTGTTCAAGGACGCAGTCGCGACGGACACGCTTGCGATGCTTCTTGAGGTCAAGCAGCAGATAGGCTGCCGCTATATTACCCATGTCGGTCATCCCGAGTCACGGCCCGGCAGTGATGTGGTTGATGAGAATGTACCGCTTCTCATGACCTATCCGATCAGCTGGCTGCTGCGCTATTTTGCCAAGGACTTTCTCAAGATCGATCCTATCATGCAGGGTATGAGCCTGTTTCAGCCGCGCGCCGATGCACCGGGTACAATCCGCAACCTGACTGCCGATACAACCTTGCCACTGCCTGTAAGGCGCTATTTCAAGGATGCCGAGCGGCGCGGGCTGGGCAATCTCCATCTGGCCATCTGTTCAACAAATGCTTTCGGGTTTCGCGGGATCACGCTCCTGACCTTTGACGTGGAAGAGGCAGAGCAGGCCTCATTCATCGACCGAAAGCGCAAGCAGTTGGCTGCCGCATCGGCGCGCATTCACAATGCGCTGCACGGCACACGCAATCCCTCGCTGGCGGCGATCATCTCCAATCTTTTGACCAAGCGCGAGATTGACTGTCTGTTCTGGGCGGCAAACGGCAAAACCGATGGAGAGATCGGTGAGATCCTTAATATCGCGCGTTGGACGGTGGTAACCTATCTGCAGAACGCCAAGAACAAGCTTGGTTGTTCCAACAGGACATCGACCGTGGCAACGGCACTCGCTTTGGGTGTCATTGACATACCGACTGTTGCCAAAGCCTATCTGTAAAGCGTGTTCTAGGCCTGTGCAGACGCCGATAGCTGCGGCAGGCGCGCGTTTTCAAATGCTTGGGCCAGCAATGCCGTGTTCTGTGCAGGGGTATGGCCCGTTTCGGCAAATCGCACATGGTGCAGGTCGATATCAGCACTTTCGGAAGACAGTGTCAGCCGGAAGTAGGCATTGACCCCCATATTGCTGAATTCAAGGTCGAGCATCACGCGCGGTGGCGCATCCCAGTCCAGCGCATATTCTCCGCCAAGACCGAATGTCAGCGTATCCGGATAGAATGTCAGCTCCGTCGCCGAATTGACAATGTCAGCAATGTTGCCGAACAGCTCGCATCGTATGAAGGCAATATAGTCAGCAACATCGACAAGACGAAGGTCATCAATGACCTCAGTCAGATGTCTTGTAATAATTTCGACCCGGGCAACCGAATATTGCGTTCTCTTCATCTGCTGCTTATCCGATTGGAAACGAATTTTTATTTACGTCGTACATTAACAAACTGGATCAATTCTGCCACCGCTTTGTAAAATTCTGGCGCAATTGCATTGTTGACTTGTACTTGCTTGTACAATGCACGCGCTAGTTGCACATTCTCGAAAACCGGTATGTCATTGGCTTCGGCAATCTCCCTGATCTTCAAAGCAATCAGATCCTGCCCCTTGGCGACAACAATAGGGGCTGGATCTTTCGCCGGACTGTAGCGCAGAGCAATGGAGAAGTGTGTCGGATTTGCGACGATCAGCGTGGCTGTTGGAACCGATGCAATCATACGCTGGCGCGCCCGGTCGCGACCGAGTGACCGCAGCCGCGCTTTGAGCAGCGGATCACCTTCGGCCTGTTTGTGCTCGTCCTTGATTTCCTGCTTGGTCATGCGCAGCTCGCTACGCCAGTGAATGCGCGACCAGGCAAGGTCGAAGGCTGCAAGCGCGGTGACGGCAATAGTCACCGAAGCCAGAAGGTGGGTGATATTGGAGCGGATAAGTTCCGGCAACTGGCTTGGTTCGGTGATGATGGTATCGACAAAGAAATGGCTGCTGCGAAAGAACATCATGAAAACGATGATGCTGGCTGCCGCAAATTTGAAGACTGATTTCAGAAACTCCACCCGCCCGGCAGCACCGAAAATGCGTGACCAGCCCTTTACAATGGAAACGCGGGAGAACTGCGGCTGGATACGGTCAAAGACCAGTCGCGGTGCATTCTGCAAAACCGATGCGAGAATGCCAGCTGTGGGAATGATGATGAAGACGGGAAGCAGGGCAGCGCCAACAGCCATGCCGACAATGCTGAACAACTGCCGGGCATCCTGCGCGCTGTTCAGCCGCCATTCTTCCGGTTTGTCGAGAAGTGCCGAGAGGAACGAAACCAGTTTAGAGCCGCTTGGAACGGCAACGAAGACCATGATGACGATGAAGGCGACGATGGAAGCAAGGATCGGCGCCTCGCGCGATACGGGAAGATTGCCCTTCTCGACCGCATCACTGATTTTCTTCTCAGTTGCTTCCTCGGTTTTGCTCTCTTTGTCAGTATCGTCTGACATGGTCTAGCAGAACCCTTGGATCATGTTTCGGGTTCTTGCGGTTCAAGCTTGATATCGCCGCGTTCAGCAAGGGCAATGGCCGTGCGGGCGATGGAGCGGCGCGCTTCGGTGACTGTATTGGCATTGATATTCGTCTGGCTGGACAATTCGGTCTCAACCATGCGGCGACCACGCGTCGAGAGCGACTGGAGGATCAGTTCCTGTAGACGCGGTTCACAGCCATGCAATGCAGAGGTGACGACATCCGTCTGGATTTCATCAAACAGGATGAGACGCGCGCGCTGCGAGATGCGGATGATATCTTCGAACGTAAAGAGCTTGGCCTTGATCTTGGCAAGGTCCTCCGCGCCAAGTTCGGTGAGGCCCGCCAGCAATTCGTCGATCTCCGACTTTTCGAGCTGGTTGATGATATTGGCAATGGTGCCGTGATGGCTCTTTTCCGAGCCTGCATTTTCCTTGCCAGTGATTTCGCGCTGCAGGACAGCTTCGAGCATGGCGATTGTCGACGGGCCAACCTTGCGGATATGCAGGGTACGCTGGATGATTGCCCCGCGTTCCTGCGGGCCAAAACTGATCAGCAGCCGTGCGGCAATGTCGGAGGGAAGCCGTGAAATGACATAGGCTGTGACCTGCGGGTGCTGCGTTGACAGGTAAGTCTGCAGGACATCGAGAGAAACGCGGGGGAGAACGTCCCAAACTGATTCCTGTGTCAGCAATTCGGGACGGCGGTTCTCGATGACGGCGCTGGCCTCTTCGGCTGAAAGTGTCTCGCGCAACAGCCCTTCGAAGCGCATTCCGGCTTCGGAGACGGGGGCACCATCGGCAAAGGCGTTTTCGAATTCCTTGACCAGTTCTTCAAAATCACCCGGTGTAATCGGCTCGAGCTTGCGTGCATGACCGGCAAGCGAGCGCAGATCATCTGCATTGAAATGCTTGAGAAGCCGCGATGCGGAAGGCCGCCCGATTGCCACAAGCAATGCTGCCACCTTTTCCGGGCCGGAGAGGTCCTGAATGGCGCTTTCGCTCTGTGGTGTATCTTGATCGCTCATGCGGTCTGGCTTCTCATGCTTTAAAAGGGAAGGCGAAAATTATGTGTTTCAGCTGCCGCTGCCGATCACTTCGGTCAGGCTGACACCGAAGCGTGACGAGTCATCTTCAAGCACGATCACTTCACCGCGGGCAATCACCCGTCCGTTGACGACGATATCAACCGGATCGCCGATCTGCTTGTCGAGCGTGACGACTGCACCCCGGCCGAGTTTCATCAGATTGGCCACAGGCATGGATGTGCTGCCGAGAACAACCTGTACATCAACGGGGATGCCCATGATGAGATCGATATTGGGCTTTGATCCTGCAGGCTTGCGGTTCGGCTGCGGTTCATCGCGCTTGAGATCTTCAATTGCCTCGTTAAGCTCGTCTTCAATGGAATTCTTGTCGGAAATGGTCATGGGTGAATCCGGTTCAAACGGGGTTAAAGGACGGCATTTGCCACATCAGCACTGCGAACAATGCGATTGACGAAAACAGGCAGGGTTTTTGCTGGTGCGGCCGGTTCGCTGCGCGCTTCGGCGGGAGCCGCTGGTGCTGGCTGAGCAACAGATGCAGGAGTAGCTGTCCGCTGGATGGCTTCCGGAGTTGGAAAAGGATGCACATTGTTCTTGAAGTCGTTCTTGACCCGCTCGACCAGATGAATGGCGCGGGTCATCTCCGAACGGGCACGATCAGAATCCTTGAGCTTGGCTTCAAGACGAACGCTTTCGTCACGGCAGGTTTCGCGCTCATTCTGCAGGAAGAGCAGCGCCTGCTCGAGGCTCCTGGCCGAGCCCGCCACCTGCTGCGCCATGGCGTGGCTCATCGCCGTCAAACGGTTGGCCTTGCGCAAAGCCACGAAGAAGACCGCAAGCCCCGTTGCTATCAGGGCAGCAGAAATGAGATTAGCCAGCAGCAAGCTCATCGAGCAGGTCCTCTTCTTCATTGATCGGATCAGTAATACGCACGGTGAATGCAGTGCCGGTTTTGCCCAGACGGCATTTGTAAAGCGCCTGTTTGCCACTGCGCAGACGCACCTGATTGATCGCGTCTTTGGGCAGTTGCAGGATCTGGCCGGGTTTCAACAGGGCAATCTGTTCAAGCGTCATTGAGCCCTGCTGGATGAAGGCTTCGATGTCGATATGCGCCCGGCTAACTTCAAGACGCAGCTTCTTCGCCCATGTGGGGTCGGAATGGTGTGCAGGTTGTTGCAGCATCCGCGCAATCGCATCCTGCATGGGGCGGAAGCTTGAACGTGGCATCATGATGATGATCTGACCGCTATGGCAGCCCACCTTGAGCAGCATGGTGCAGCAGATCATGCGCGTATCGTTGACCGTTGCGGTCGAAAAATGCGCCGCTTCCGTCAACTCGGCGATCTGGAACAGCGCTTCACCGCCGCTTGAAAACATATGATCCAGCGATGAGGTTACATCGGAGAAGATTTGCCGGGCTACACCGAGATCAACAGATGTCATTGGCCGGTGCGGCGGGTTATCCTGGCTTGCGCCGGAGCCGAACAACGCATCGATGCCGCAATCGACGAAAGCGCGATCTGCGGCAAACAGCAGCCGCGATCCCCATTTGACAACCTGCACGGTTCCGATCAGGCCCGAGCGCAGCAATGTGCTTGATATGGCATCCTTCTCAATGGACTCCATGCGCACGAACTCAGCCGAAATGGCCACATCCGTCTGGCTGGCTATTTTGCCGGCAAAGGTCGTCGCGAGATCGCGGAAGACAGTCTCAAGCGATTTAAGATCGTCAACTGACATGCCCGCAGCGCGCAGGATGCTTTCCGCCAGCACATCAGGTCTTTTCTGTTCTGCTTCGACGTCCATAATTCAGCCTATGCCGCTTGCTGTAGCGGGACGGTGGAGATCGTTTCCTGCTCGACCACATCGATGGATGGGCGATCATAGGCCGAAATTGTCTTGCGGCCATATTCAAGTGCGATCTGCGGCAATGCACCATTCATATAAGCGAGCAGCGTCTGTTTGACGATCATATAGAGACGGTTCTGTTTTTCGCGCGTCGTCTTGATCTTGGTGGCAATCGGCCCGACCACGCCATAGGAAAGAAAGATACCGGCAAAGGTGCCAACCAATGCAGCACCAATCAGATGGCCCAGCACTTCGGGGGATTCATTCAGCGCGCCCATGGCCTTGATCACGCCGAGCACAGCCGCAACGATACCGAGGGCAGGGAGGGCTTCGGAAATGCTGACCATAGCGTGATAGGGCTTGAGCTTGTCACGGGAAATCGTGTGGATTTCCTCGTCCATCAGCGCTTCGATTTCATGCGAGCGCGCATTGCCGATGATGATCAGGCGGCAGTAATCGCAAATGAACTGGGTAAGGTCGTGGTTTTTAAGGACGCTTGGAAAGGCCTGAAAGATCAATGATTCATTGGGATTGTCGATGTGAACTTCCACCTCATTGCGCGATTTGGCGCGCAGCTCACGCATCAGTGCATAGAGAACACCGAGCACATCGAGATAGTCGCGTTGTTTCGGCACCTTGTTGGTGAAGGCTTCCATACAGGCGCGGCCCGTGTCCTTGACCGCCGAAAACGGATTGGCAACGAGGAAAGTACCGAGTGCGGAACCGCCGATAATGACGAATTCCCACGGCTGCATGAGGACGCTGACATGTCCGCCCATGGCAATGAAACCGCCAAGGAGACACCCCATCGTTACTACAAGTCCAACAAGGATACCCAAAGCACTCTCCTGCAAATATTGCCAGCAATGCAGCACTACCAAGTCCGGCTTGCGTGAACCTTGCAGGCGGTGACAGGTTCACGATTGATCAGAAACAGACGGACAGCTTCAGGCAAGCTTGATTTGGCACAGATAACGGAGAAGCTTTGGGAGTGCCGGTGCAATGATCAATACCATGACCAGCTACAAATTGATCTCGTCAGATTTGACGCGTTCGCTGACGCGCGTGGCCAAGGAGCCGGCGGTTCAGCGTGATACGGATTATTATCTGAAGAATATCGGCAAGGTGAAAACCATCGACGATTTTATGAAGGATGATCGTCTGTATAAATATGCCATGAAAGCCATGGGCCTTGAGGACATGAACTTCGCCAAGGCTTTTATTCGCAAAGTTCTGACTGAAGGTACCGGCAAGGACAGTTTTGCCAGCAAGCTGACTGACAAACGCTATCTCGAGTTTGCGACGACCTTTAATTTCGCCAAGCTTGGCGACAAGGCAACGAGCCAACCGGCTGTGCTCAAGCCGGTGACAGACAAATATGCGCGTCAGACTTTGGAGAAGGAAGCGGGCCAGGACAATGAGGGCGTGCGGCTTGCACTGTATTTTGCGCGGAAAGCCCCTGGTATCACCAATGCCTATGAAATCCTTGGCGATAAGGCGCTGCTGAAGGTTTTCCAGACAACGTTCTCCATACCGGCGCAAACGTCCAATATGGACATCGACCGGCAGGCCAAGATGGTTGAGGACAAGCTTGATCTGAAATCGCTGAAAGACCCGGCGAAACTTGAGAAATTCCTCACCCGTTTTACCGCCATGTATGAAATGAACAATCCTTCGACGGCAACCAGTATCCCGTCCATGCTTATTGGAGGTGATATGACGGTCGGCATCTCGCAGAGCATTCTGACAACCCTGCAATCGTTCAAGCTTGGCGGCCGCTGATGGAAAACTCGATCTATGTCGGCCTGTCATCGCAGATATCGCTGGAACGCCGCCTTGATGCGCTGGCCCATAATGTCGCCAATATGTCGACACCGGGTTTTCGCGCCACGGGCATGAAATTTGAAACCATGGTCTCGAAGGCCGCCGAGGATTCAAGCTTCGTTTCAGCTGGCCAGAGTTACATCAAGACTGAAGCTGGCCCGATAACCCAGACCGGCAATCCGCTTGATATGGCGGCAAAGGGCGATGTCTGGTTTTCCATGCAAACGCCAGCCGGACAGGTCTATACCCGCGACGGGCGCATGCAGATGTCAACAACAGGCGAGCTTCTGTCCGTCAAGGGTTATCCCATTCTTGATGCGGGTGGGCAGCCGCTGGTGATCGACCCGAATGGCGGTCCGCCGGAGATTGCCGCCGATGGCGCAGTTTATCAGAACAAGAGGCAGCTCGGTTCGATCGGCCTGTTCACCATCAACCCCAATGCCAAACTGACCTATTTTGACAATTCCGCAGTTATTCCAAGTGTTGCAGCCCAGCCTGTTCTCGACAATCCCCATGCGGGTGTCATTCAGGGTGCCATTGAGGGGTCGAACGTCGATGCAATTGGCGAAATGACCCGGCTGATGAGTGTTACCCGCGCCTTCGAGCGGGTGGATGCGTTGCTGCGTGGCAATGAGGGTACTTTCTCCGAAGCCATCAAGACGCTCGGATCAAAGAGCTGATGCCTGAGCGGGCCGGATAGACATGCAGGACCTTGAAACAGCCTTGCCGACAATGAGCAGCGGGACGGGAAGTCTCGAGGCGCTGGCCCGGCTTGTTTCGCAGGTCGTCACATCTCCGGCTCCGGTTGCCATTGGGGGCTATGTCAACGAGGTCTCACGTTCGGCCATCGGTGTGCGCGGTATTTCCGAACGCGCCCAGCTCGGGGATATGGTCACTATCCGCAGCGATAATCAATTGTACCCCGCAGAGGTGGTGCGGATCGGGCAGGCACAGGTTCTCGTCAAGCCTTTCAATGACCGGATCATGCCGTCGCTTGGCACGCCGGTTTTCCCGGAAGGTCCATTCCGTATTGCCCCCGCGCCCGATTGGAAGGGCAGGGTTATCAACGCGCTTGGCCTTCCACTTGATGACAAGGGGTTGCTGACATCAGGCGACGACCCCAAACCCGTCGATTGCGCTGCGCCGCTTGCGATGAACCGCAGCCGCGTTGAAACAGGTCTGCGCACCGGCGTGAATGTCGTTGATGTGTTTGCGCCCATGTGTTTTGGCCAGCGCATGGGCGTCTTTGCGGGGTCAGGCGTTGGTAAATCCACGCTGCTTGCCATGATGACCAAGGCGACGGATTTTGACACCGTTGTGCTGGCTTTGACCGGAGAGCGCGGCCGCGAAGTGCGCGACATGCTTGAAGACACGATGGCTGGCAAGCTTGGCAAGACCATCACCGTTGTATCGACAGGCGATGAAAGCCCGATGATGCGGCGGCTCGCACCCAACACCGCAACGGCAATTGCCGAATATTTCCGCGATCGCGGCGACAATGTTCTTCTTATCGTTGATTCCATCACGCGCTTTGCCCATGCGGCGCGGGAAATCGCCATTGCAGCGGGCGAACCACCGGTTTCGCGCGGCTATCCACCCAGCGTGTTCAGTCAGTTGCCGCGCCTGCTCGAGCGTGCGGGTCCCGGATCATCCAATGGCGGGACAATCACCGGTATCTATGCCGTTCTTGTTGATGGCGATGATCACAATGATCCGGTATCCGATGCCATTCGCGGCACGCTGGACGGGCACATTGTGCTCGACCGCTCCATTGCTGCGCAGGGGCGATTCCCAGCTATGGACATTCTCGGCTCCATTTCGCGTTTGGCCCAGCACAACTGGTCGCCCGAACAGGCAAAGCTCGTCACGAGTTTACGCGGACTGATTGCCCGTTACGAGGAGACCCGCGATTTGCGCATGATCGGTGCCTATCAGGCGGGAAGCGATCCCCTGCTTGATCAGGCCGTCAATCTGGTTCCACGCATTTACGACGCTATGCAGCAAACACCGGCCACGCCGCTTTCGATGGATTCCTATAGTGATCTCGCCGCAGCGCTACGGCCAAAGGAGGGGGCATGACAAAACAAAAACCTGTAGATGCATCGCCGGCAAATGACGCGGCGGAAGTGCAGCCGCGCCAGCGCGACAAGCGCTTCGACGGCTATATCAAGGGTGCGGGCTTTGTCCTTGCCACCATCTGCGCCATTCTGCCGTTTGTCATGTATTACGATATTCTGGAAGCGCGTCCGAAGCCTGAACCAACCGGCAAAACTGTTCGCGATCCGCTTGACCGGACAAACCAGAAGGTCGTGCGCAAGAACAATGGCACCGAGGCTTCGCTGTCCAAGACAAGAGATGGTGCGCTTGATCCGATGATCACCGCGACCACATCCGCTTTGACAGGCGACCGGCTTGCCGGGATCAAGGCTGCCAGCAAACAACCTTTTCCGGATAAACCGGTGTTTCTGGTGCGCGAAGTGGTGGGCGGTCTGGTGATGATCGAAGACAATACCGGGTACTGGTTTGTTGAAAAAGGATCGCCTCTGCCGGACGGAAGCACGCTTGTAGCCATTGAACGGGGCACGTCATCAGGGTCGTGGCAGATCAAGACATCCGACGGTGAAGTGATCAGCCGCACGAATTGAGCAAATGGCTCATGGCGCGGTCAGAAGTTCCCGATCTGACCACGCCGCAAGTCTCACGCAAGATTGACCACCTAGATTGGCATCAGTTGATTGGTTGGGCGCGAGAGGCAGGGACATGCAGGGGATTCATCTGTTCGAATTGGCATCACGTCAGGCTGAGTGGCTGTCCGTTCGGCAGGCTGCTGTTGCTGGCAACGTCGCCAATGCCAATACGCCGGGCTTCAAGGCGCGCGATGTCGAGCCATTCAAGGATGTGCTGGAACAGACCCAGCTGACCATGTCAGCGACCAACTCCAAACACCTCGAAATCAATGCATCCGGTATCGCTGCGACTGCCCTGCGCAAGGATGATGTGACCGAGCAGAACCATTCGAAGAATACCGTCAGCCTTGAAGGCGAAATGGTTAAATCAGGCGAGATCAACCGAGAATTTGCCCTCAACACCAGCATCGTGAAAGCTTTTCACCGCATGATGCTGTCGGCGGTCAAGTGAGGGACTGAATAGATGTCCGATCCATTACAGGCCGCTCTCAAAGTCGCCGCATCCGGTCTTAACGCTCAATCGACGCGTCTGCGCATTGTTTCCGAGAATCTGGCCAATGCCCAATCAACAGGTAAAACGGCTGGCAGCGATCCCTTTCGCCGCAAGACCGTATCCTTTGCCACCGAGCTTGATCGCAGCAGCGGCGTCGAAACGGTGCGCATTGCCGAGGTCGGCCACGACGTATCAGCCTTTACCGAAGAATATGATCCAAGCCATCCGGCGGCCGATGCCAAGGGCATGGTCAAATATCCCAACGTCAACATGGTTGTTGAAATGGCTGATATGCGTGAAGCCAACCGCTCCTATGAAGCCAATCTCCAGGTCGTCAAGCAAGCACGCGAGCTGATTGCCATGACCGTCGATCTCCTAAGGAATTCCTGATGATAGACCAGCTTCTCAGTGTTTCCACCCGCAACGCTCTTTCCAAGTTGTCGGAAACCGTCAACCAGACATCCACGCCGGGCGCATCTTCGCCTGCGGCAGCAACCGGCCAGCCTTCCTTCGACAATGTCCTGTCGCAGCTTAGCGGCAAGCTGCAAAATGCCGAGGCGGTTTCGCTGAAGAGCATGACTGGCGACGTGCCGACGCGCGATGTGGTCAATGCGGTCATGGACGCCGAAAAATCGCTCCAGACGGCCATCGCCATCCGCGACAAGATCGTCCAGGCCTATCTCGAAATCAGCCGTATGCCGATTTAAGGAAACAGAATGAAAGCGCTCACCATCGCGGCGACAGGCATGAATGCCCAGCAGCTCAATCTGGAAGTGATTGCCAACAACATCGCCAATATCAACACAACCGGGTTCAAGCGCGCAAAGGCTGAATTCTCGGATTTGCTGTATCAGACCGAGCGCAGTGCCGGTGTGCCCAATATGGCCAACCAGAACATTATCCCCGAAGGCGCGATGGTCGGGCTTGGTGTGCAGACATCGGCTGTTCGCAACCTGCATCTTCAGGGCGGCCTCAACCAGACGGGCAATCCGTTTGACGTGGCACTGAAGGGACGCGGCTGGTTCCAGATTCAGAACACCGCCGGGGAAATACTCTATACCCGCGCCGGTGCGTTCAATACCAATGCAACGGGTCAGCTGGTGACGCTGAACGGCAATCTTGTAGAGCCCAATATTGTCGTGCCAACCGATGCCCTTCAAGTCACGATCAGCGAGTCCGGTCAGGTTTTCGCAAAACTTTCCGACCAGACGCCACCTGTTAATCTGGGTCAGCTGACTATTGCCAATTTTGCCAATGAGGCTGGTCTCGAACCGCTCGGCGACAATCTCTACAAGCAGACCGATGCGTCGGGCGATCCCGTTGTCGGCGTGCCCGGTGATCCCGGTTTTGCCACGCTGAAGCAGGCCTATCTGGAAAACTCCAATGTCGATCCGGTCAAGGAGATCACCGACCTGATCACGGCCCAGCGTGCCTATGAGATGAATTCAAAAGTCATTCAGGCGGCCGATGAAATGGCGTCTGTCGTATCGAAGAACCTGCGCTGAGGATAATGATGACGGCGGCAAAGATCATTGGAAACTGGACCATCCGCGTGCTGGCACTTTGCCTGTGCGCGCTGGTCTTTTCCGTTGCCGCCCGCGCCGAACGCATCGCGTTTCTGGTGCCATCGCAGATCATCTATCCGGGTCAGACCATCGGCAATGCCGGTTTGACCGAAAAGTATTTTACCATCCGTGCCAGTGCGGCAGCTCAATATGTCCTTTCGTCAGACCAGCTCGTCGGCAAAATATCGCGCCGGACATTGCTACCGGGCCAACCAATCCTTCTGACCGCGGTCAATGAGCCGGATATGGTCCAGCGCGGCGTTCCTGCGGTGCTGGTCTATGATACGGGTGCGCTGGTGATCACAGCGCGCGGGACACCGCTTGAGGCTGGCCGTGTTGGCGATTTCATCAAGGTGCGCAATCTCGACAGCGGTATCACCGTATCGGGCACCATCCTTGCCGATGGACGCATTCAGGTGGGCATGCAATGATCAGGCGTTTCGCGATAGCCCTGCTTGCCTTCTTTGTAACGTCCGCGCTCCACGCGGGCGAATCCTCTCCCAAAGACAAGGGTTACAAGACCGTTGGACAGGCGCAGGCCGCCTGGCAGAAAGAGGTGGATGAGGGACGCTGGGGTGGGCCGGCCTCGCCACTCGGTGATGGTGGCGCTATCGCCCGGCTCAAGGATATCGCCGCCATTCAGGGCGTGCGCGAAAACCAGCTTGTCGGTTACGGTCTCGTTATCGGGCTGAATGGCTCAGGCGACAGTCTGCGCAACGCTCCATTCACCGAGCAATCGATGCGTGCCATGCTGGATAATCTCGGCATCAGTCCGCCCGCTGGTGCTTCGCGCGCCAAGAATATTGCAGCCGTTATTGTCACTGCCAACCTGCCGCCCTTTGCCGGGCGCGGTTCGCGTATTGACGTGACAGTGTCCTCGCTTGGCGATGCGACATCGCTGTCGGGTGGCACGCTCGTGATGACACCATTGGCTGGTGCTGACGGGCAGGTCTATGCGGCGGCGCAGGGCAATATGATTGTTTCAGGGTTTACCGCTTCGGGTGATGCGGCAAAAGTTACGCAGGGCGTTCCAACCAGCGGGCGTATTCCCAATGGTGCTCTGGTTGAAAAGGAAGTTTCCGGCAATTTTGGTCAGGAGGGCGAACTCGTCGTCGAGTTGCGCCAGCCGGATTTTACAACTGTTGTTCGCATTACCGATACGATTAACGCCTTTGCCAAACGGCGCTACAACCAGCCGGTTGCCAAGGAGCGTGACGCAAAGTCCATCCGCCTGCGCAAGCCGAAGAACATGACAGCGGCCCGCTTTCTGGCTGAAATTGAAGGTCTGCCTGTTCCAACTGATGAAGTTGCCCGCGTTGTTGTCGATGAGCGCACCGGAACGGTGGTCATCGGCGAGAAAGTGCGGATATCGCGTGTTGCCATCAGTCACGGCAGCCTGTCCGTCCGCGTCACCGAGACGCCGACCGTTGTGCAGCCGGAACCCTTTAGCGATGGTGTGACGGCGGTTGAACCCAACACAGATATTCAGGTGCAGCAGACATCGAAGATTGGTGTGCTTGGCGGTACCGATCTTGAGAGCCTCGTCAAAGGTCTCAATCAGATCGGCGTAAAGCCGCAGGGTATCATCGCCATTCTTCAGGGCATCAAGACAGCGGGCGCATTGCACGCGGAGCTGGTGGTCCAATGAGCACAGGCGTGAAAATCGGTATCCTTGCCTTGGCACTTCTTGCGGTCCCGTCCTTCGGCTGGGCGCAGGATACAGCGCCCAAGGATGAGACCGGGCAGGAAATCGACCGCTATTGCACCAATATAACCGACAAGGCTGCAGATGCGCGCTATGCCATGCAGACCCGCGAGCTGGAACAGTTGCGGACAGATATTGACAGCCGTATTCAGGAACTGGAAGCCAAGCGCAAGGAATATGAGGTCTGGCTGAAACGCCGTGATGAATTCATCGACAAGGCCGAGGATTCACTTGTTGGCATCATTTCCAAAATGCGTCCGGATGCTGCTGCCGCGCAAATGGCAATGATGGGCGATGAAGCCGCCGCCGCGTTGTTGTTGAAGCTCAATCCCCGCGTCTCCAGCGTTATCCTGAATGAAATGCCGCCGGAAAAATCCTCCCGGCTTGCCCGTGTGATCGTTGGATCGCGTGTGGTCACAAATAAAGAAAGAACCGCGCAATGAAAAAAGCGGCATCCCTGCTTGCCATCGTCAGTGTTGTCATCCTTTCAGGATGTGCCGACAATTTTCGCGATTTGAACCGCGCACCACAAATGTCGCCGGTGGGTGCTGGCGTTGGCCAGACATTCAGCGTGGCCGATCCGTCCTACTACCCAACCCAGCCGCAGCCAAAACGCTATTCCCTGTGGCAGGATCGTGCGGCCGGCTTCTTCCGCGACCCACGCGCCACCAATCCGGGTGACGTGCTCACTGTTAGCATCGCGATCAACGAAGAAGCCAAGTTTGACAATAAGAACAGCCGCTCCCGCGTGGCTTCGTCAGATATTGGCGGCAAGGCTGATATCAACGGCAGCGGGTTCGAGGCGGGCAATATTGGTGGCGATCTCAACCTTAAATCCGATAGCCGCACCAAGGGAGAAGGCAAGATCGAACGGTCCGAGAAGATCGTGCTGAAGGTCGCGGCTATCGTCACCAATATTCTGCCGAACGGCAATCTGGTGATCCGGGGTTCACAGGAAGTGCGCGTCAATTACGAGCTGCGTGTGCTGAATGTCGCTGGTGTCGTGCGCCCGCGCGACATTTCAGGCGACAACGTCATTTCTTACGAGAAGATTGCCGAAGCGCGCATCTCCTATGGCGGTCGTGGCCGTCAGAGTGAAACACAACAACCCGCCTGGGGCCAGCAGGTCCTCGACACCGTGTCGCCGATCTGAATGATATGAGCACGCTCGCCGAAGACACAACACCCCAACCAAAAGCACCGTCCAGCATGGCGCTGATTGCTGCGGTGGTGGTGCTGACCCTGATCGCGGCGGCTGGTGGCTGGTTTCTTGGCTCACAGCTGGGGCTGAACGTACCTACAGGGCAAAGCGCTGCATCTGGCGACAAATCCCGTCCCGCATCCGCAGACATGCCATCCGGCACTGTCGTTGCGCTCAAGCCGATCCTCACCAACGTGAAAATCCCGCAGGATGTCTGGATCAGGCTGGAAGCAGGCGTTGTGGCAAAACCCGGCGAGAAAGTCTCCGACGAACTTGCAGCCACGATTGCCGGTGATTTCATGGCGTTCCTGCGAACCGTAAACCTCATGCAATTGCGCGGGGCGGCTGGGCTTGAATATCTGCGTATGGATCTGCAGGAGAGGGCGCGCATGCGCTCCGAGGGCAAGGTCGAGAAAGTCTATATCTGGGCATTGGTGATGGAATGAAACGACGTCTGCTGACGCCCTTGCTGCTGCTTGTTCTTGGCGGAACCGCCATGGCACAAACACCTTCGCTCCTCGATGGGTTGATCCCGCAGGGCAGCGCTTCCACCAGTGGCCAGATCATCCAGATGCTGGCAGTGCTGACGGTGCTTTCCATTGCGCCCGGCATTCTGATCATGGCGACAAGCTTTACCCGCTTTGCCATTGCCTTTTCCATGTTACGCGCGGGCCTCGGTTTGCAGACAACGCCTGCCAATCTTGTCATGATCAGCCTTGCATTGTTCATGACGTTCTACGTCATGGCTCCGGTGTTTGACCGGGCATGGCAAAATGGTGTGCAGCCGCTGGTCAACAACCAGATCACGCAAGACGTGGCCATTCGCGAGATCACCACGCCGTTCCGCGAATTCATGCTGCGGCAGGTGCGTGACAAGGATTTGCGGCTGTTCGAAGACTTGGCGGACGAATCTTTCCGCACCAAGGCCAATGAGGCCGTCGATATGCGTATCCTCGTTCCGGCATTCATGATTTCCGAATTGCGCCGCGGCTTCGAAATCGGCTTTCTGATCGTTCTGCCATTTCTGGTGATTGATCTGATCGTTGCCACGCTCACCATGTCCATGGGTATGATGATGTTGCCGCCGACAGTGCTGTCCTTGCCGTTCAAAATTCTGTTTTTCGTGCTGATCGATGGCTGGAATATTCTGGTTGGCAGCCTGATACGCTCGTTTTCGTAACCATGCAGAAAAAATTAATCCTGAACGTTATTGAAACTGTAACACTTACGTCGTAGTCCTAACGTCCATAACAGGTGACCGCTTCGGTTACAGGCATCATGCCGCTCTGTTAAGTCGGTTTTAATCCGACATGTCCCCATCACATGTATCTTTTTATAGGGGCTTTCCATGTCCAGCATTCTTACCAATGCGTCAGCAATGACTGCACTCCAGACTCTGTCTGTTACCAACAAGAATCTTGCTACTACACAGAACCGTATTGCTACGGGCCTGAAGATTTCCGAAGCTTCTGACAACGCCGCTTATTGGTCGATTGCTACAACCATGCGCTCAGACAATGGTGCAAACTCCGTTATTCAGGACGCTCTCGGTCTCGGCAGCGGCAAGGTTGATACCGCCTATGCTGCCTTGAACAAGGCAATTGACTCGGTCAACACGATCAAGAACCTGGTCCTGTCTTCCAAGAACGCCAGCGTCGACGACCGCAAGAAGAACCAGGAAGCGATCAATGCTGCGATCAGCGCCCTGAAGGAAAATGCAGGCGCTTCTTACGCCGGCTCCAACCTTCTCAGCACTGACTCAACCAATGATGCTGTTCCTGCAACTGCAAACTTCAGCGTCGTTGCTTCGTACAACCGCAATGCGACTACCGGTGCAGTTACAACCGGATCGATCGACGTTGCTCTGAAGAACACCCGCCTGATCGATACGCTTGCAACAGGCAAGACCGGCATTCTCGATAAGGAATTCGCCGTAACGCCAGCTGCAACCGGTGCAACCACCACTCAGACTTCGATCCTGACGATCGACGTTTCCGGTGCGACCATCGACAACAAGGCGCTCGACGATATCCTGACTGGTGTTGAAGCTGCTGTTAAGGGCCTTGCTTCCGGTGCTTCGCAGCTCGGTGCCGCCAAGAGCCGTATCGACACACAGAAGTCCTTCATCAGTGCCCTGTCCGACGCCGTTGATCGCGGTATCGGCTCGCTCGTCGATGCTGACATGAACAAGGAATCGGCTCGTCTGTCGGCTCTGCAGGTTCAGCAGCAGCTCGGCGTTCAGGCGCTGTCGATTGCCAATGCAAGCAACCAGAGCATCCAGCAGCTGTTCCGCGGCTAAGGGTGACGATCCTTCGGGATCAATTCTGACTTGGGCCACGCCTCGTGCGTGGCCTTTTTCATTGGGGCTAACTTCGCGCAAGCTTCGACCTCTATGGTCGGATGACGCAAGCGTGGTGGGCATTAATGGAAAAGAATATCAGACAGTCTTTCGGGCAGTTTCTGGACGCCATGAAGAAGCTGGGTGCAAGGCGGCTCGTCGGGCTCGCCATTATCGGCATTACACTGTTCAGCGCGATTCTTATTTCCAGTATTTATCTCAATCGCCCGCAATATGAGACGCTCTATGTCGGCCTCAGCCGCGATGATGTGAACCGCATGGGCATGGCGCTGGGTGAAGCAGGTATACCGTTTGATGTGAAGTCTGACGGAACGTCAGTGCTTGTGCCTTTCGGCAAGGCGGATCAGGCCCGTATGTATCTGGCTGAGAAAGGTCTGCCCACCAGCAACAATGCCGGCTACGAGCTTTTTGATAATATGGGTTCGCTCGGTTTGACCTCGTTCATGCAGGAAATCACCCGGGTGCGCGCCTTGGAAGGCGAGATTTCCCGGACCATTCAGGCAATCCGTGGCATCAAGGCAGCGCGTGTTCATATCGTTCTTCCCGAGAAGGGCAGTTTCCGCCGTGGCGATCAGGCGCCGTCCGCTTCCGTAGTGATCCGCACCGAAGGCGGGTTCTCGATGGAATCGGCACAGTCCATCCGCCAGCTAGTCGCCGCTGCCGTTCCGCAGCTCACACCATCCGAAGTTACCGTGCTTGATACGAATGGCCGCCTGCTCGCATCGAAGGATGATGGCTCCAATGCCGGTGCAGTCATGTCGGCAACGCTGGAACAGAATGTGTCGTCTTCCGTCGATGACAATATCCGCAAAGCACTTGCGCCCTATCTGGGCATTGGTCATTTCCAGACCAGCGTTCAGGTGGCGCTTGATACGGATAAGCGCCAGACAAATGAGACCGTCTTCGATCCGGAATCGCGCGTAGAACGTTCTGTGCGTGTTGTGCGTGAGAGTGGCGATTCGAAGAACTCAAAGAGCGATAATGCCACGGGTGTCGAACAGAATATTCCGCAGGAAGAAATCCAGAGCAAGAACGGTGATAGCTCCACCGAAAAAACCGACAAGCGTGAGGAACTGACCAATTACGAGGTCAATTCCAAGACGATTTCGACCGTCAGCGATAGTTACCAGATCAAGCGCCTGTCGATTGCCGTTGTCATCGATCAGGCCCGCCTGTTGGCCACGGCAGGCGTAACGCCCGTGCCTGACAAGTTCGTCGAACAGCAGATCGCCAAGATCACCGAGCTGGTGGCAACCGCCGCTGGTCTTGACCAGAAGCGTGGGGATGTCATCACCGTGACCGCGCTGAACTTCATGGAAGCAACCGATGAGCAGTTGCAACCAGCCGCCACGCCGCTATCGGAGACGATTTTCCGGCAGGCGGGCAGCTTCGTCAATGCGGCGGCGCTGATCGTTGCTGTCGGTCTGATCCTGTGGTTTGGCGTGCGCCCGCTGATGCGTGAAATGGCCAAGCCTCAGGATGCGTTGCAATTGGTCGCGGGTACGGATGTTGCCGTGCCTGACTTCACCGCAACGTCACGCCCGCAGCCGACCTTGGCAACCAATTCGGACCAGAGCTTGCCCTATGACGATCTGAGCGAGCTTCGGCGGCGCATGCGCGTTCCGGCGCAGAACCGTTTGGAACAGATGATCGAGATGGATGAAGAGCGTGTCGCGGCGATCCTGAAACAGTGGGTTCACGAGGCAGCTTGATATGGCACGATCTATCGCCAGCGTGCTTACAGATTTCACGCCGAAACATGTGCCGGATGAACGGATTACCGTCTTTGCGGCAGCCACGCGCGAACGCGCCGAACTGTTTGATGGCGATGCTGCGCCTGAGGATGTTGTCGAACTCATCAATATCGAGCTGAAAATCAAGGAAACCTTCGAACTTGGCCGCGCCGAGGGTCAGTCCGAAGCCTCCGTGCTCTTTGAGGCTGAAAAGTTGCGGCTGGAGCGCGATTTTCTGGAGCAATTGGCGGCGGCGGAAGCCGAGTTCATGCAGCGCATCGGCGACCGCATGTTCGAACAGCTGGAAGAGGGGCTTACGGCTGTGTCGGCGCAGCTCTCCAGCAATCTTGCAACTGTACTTGCACCACTGGTTGAAAAGAATTTGCGTGAACGTGCGATCACCGGCTTCACAACCGAAATCGAGCGCCTGACCAAGGGGCTTGAAGGGGTGATGATTGACATATCAGGCCCGGCACATCTGATCGATCCGCTGCGCAATCGGCCCGGTATCGATTTGATGCGGTTCTCCGTCACGCAGTCCGACCAATCGGAACTGTCGATGAAGCTCGATGATGTGGTTGTGGAGACGCGGCTGGGCCGTCTGATTGATGCGGTGAAGGATACAACCCGATGAATATTGATCCGGAAACCCGCCGTGAAATCATTATCGTTCGGCGTGGCCGCAATGATGGTGAAGACAGCCACCATGGTGGTGTCTGGAAGATTGCCTATGCGGATTTCATGACCGCGATGATGGCTTTCTTTCTGGTTATGTGGCTCATCAATGCGGCCAACGAAGAAACAAAGGCGGCGGTGGCGAGCTATTTCAATCCGGTCAAACTGATGGACAGGCAGGCAAGGCCCAAGGGCATCGAAGCCACCGACAATCAGGAAGGCAAGGTACGTTTCGAGCGGCCCAATTCCACCGATGCGGAAACGAAGAGCGCCCGCAACGAAAAGGATCAGCAATCCAAACCGGAGACGGAAGAGCGGCAGATTTTCAAAGACCCCTATGCCGTCCTTGCGGAGATTGCCACGGATTCCGGTGTCTTGCAGAACCGGTCTGCCAAGGGTGAAGGCGGTTCAAGTGCAGCAGGCCCATCGACGGGTGCCGAGGGCGGAGATGCCTATCGCGATCCTTTCAACCCAAACTATTGGTCAACCCATGTGGAAGACGATCTTTTCCCGCTGACCGACAGTCCCGCCGTCCCGCCGCCTTCACAGGAGCAGCTGGAAAAGCGTGTGGCAGGCATTGAAGCCAAGGCCGAGGCACAACAGGGACCCGCTGAGTCAAAGACACCCGATGCTGCAAATGCCAAGCAGCAGGCGGAACAGCAGAAGGTTGAAAACGCGTCAGCCAAGCCTGTTGAAACCGCCGTCGCCGTTACTCCGGCAAAGGGCGATCAACAACCAGATGCGGCGCAGGTTGCATCAGCGCGCGAACTTGCGGCAGAGATTTCCCAGAAGACGGGTGCTGCGGCTGATGAAAAGACGCCTGACATTACGGTGGTTCCCACTGACGAGGGCGTGATGATCCAGCTGACTGACAAGGTTGATTACGGCATGTTTGCCATCGGATCGGCAAAGCCCGACAAGCGCGTCGTGCAGGTGCTGGATCAGATTGGCAAGATCATCGCCACCCGCAAGGGTGAAGTCATCATCAGCGGCCACACGGATGCGCGTCCTTTCAAGAGCGATAGCTATGACAATTGGCGCCTGTCATCGGCACGCGCCCATATGGCCTATTACATGCTGACGCGAGGCGGACTTGATGCCAAGCGCATCCTGCGTGTGGAAGGTTATGCGGATCGCGATCCCAAAGTTCCTGCTGATCCCTATGCGGCGCAGAACCGGCGTATCGATATCTTTCTGAAAACGGCCAAGAGATGATGAAGGGCTTTCGTTTGCGATGGCTGCTGATCGGATTTATGGGCTTGCCGCTTGGCATTGCCCATGCCGATATGCCATCGCCGGAACCCTATCTGCTGGTGCGCTCGATGCGCATGCTGCAGGATCAGGTTGCCTCGGGAAAGCCGGAAGCCCTTCCCATGCTCAACCGGGTTCTGGGCCATATTGCCGGGCAGCTTGAAGCGGCCAGTCCTGATGTGTGGCAGAAGCCTGCCAATGCCTATGCCATCCTGATCTATCTCCTCAATGGCGGTAATCCGCAGGTTGTTCGCAATATCCTCACAACCACGAAACTTGATAGTATCAGCCCCAAGCTTGTCGCCGGTTCGCTTGCTTATGCGGATGGCAATCCTCTTGGCATTGTCGATAACTTCAGCGGCGAGTTGCCGCCGGATATACCGAGCGAACTCGTTGCGTCGATCTCGCTTGTTACGGCGGCCCAGCTTGCGGCCATTGATGCACCGACAGCCCTGAAGCGTCTTGACTTTATTCGGCTCACCGCACCGGGCACTTTGCTTGAGGAAGCGGCGCTCCGGCGCGGCTTGATGATGGCGGCCAATCTTGGTGACAAGGAAAAGGTGAAGCTGCTCGCACGCAACTATCTGCAGCGTTTTGCCCTGTCGCCCTATTCGGAGGATTTCTTCCGGCAACTGGTCGATGCGGTCATGGTGCTCAAGGGCAAGATCAGCAATGACGAGATCGAAGAAATAGCTTCGTTGGCGTGGACCGGCGCTCGCCTGCCGTTTTATCTGCGTATCGCGCGCGGTGCGATTGTTGTTGGTGATATGCCGCGCGCCCGCTTCATGTCGGAGAAAGCCAAGGCCTTGGCGCAGTCAATCAAGACTGACGATACACAGGCTCAGCTTTATCTTGGCATCAGCAATGTTGGCACCGACAAGACCACGGATGCCGTCAAAATGTTGTCCGAATTGCCGAAAGACCGGCTGCATGAACGCGATCTGAAGCTCCTGGAAGCAGCAACGGCCATGGGCGGTCGGATTTTGGAGCAGCCTTCCGTCGTACCGGGGGAAACACCGCAGAAGAGCGTCGTGAAAGCGGGCGCTGCGACGACGGATATAAAGGTGAAGGTCGATACGCCGAAGTCTGAGGTAACGATTGATCCGATGATCGATGAGACACGCAAGAAACTCGACGCCATAGACGCGCTTCTAGGGAAGGCCAAGAAATGACCATCGGACCTGATATGCCTCTCAGATCGCTGCAAGACGCTATTGTCGGGGATACCGGCAAGGGGCATCGCCTTCCTGATAAAAAGAATGCCAAGGGCAAGGACGATGCGCCTGATTTCAAATCCATGCTGGCGGCAAAACCGCTGCGCTTGCCAACGGAGGCTGGTGCCGCGATCACCGATGATGATGTTTCTGAAATCAGCGATGGACCAGAGACGAAAAAGGATAAGGAACAGGCAAATGCCGGGCCATCGGTACAGGCACTGTTCGGCCAGTCCATTCTCGCTCTTGAACAGCTTTTGGACAGACAGAAACCGGCAGACAGTGAGCAGGCACCGCATCAGGCCAAATCCGTTCGGGTGCTGGATGTTGATCCGAAGCTGATTGAAGATGATCTTGAGGAATCCAAGGGAAGTATTGACGAGCAACCAGTCAACACCCTGCCAGAGACCGACAGGAAGGCGTCGACAGATGCTCTCCAAAAACCTGATGCAAAGGTCGCGGCAAATGCCGAGACGAAGGCGGAACCTGTCAAACCAGATATTCCACAGCCTGCCTCAGTCGAGGCTGAATCCACTGATACTGGTGCGCCCAAGTCCCGCACCAATGCAAAGCAAGCGGCTGAACAGGTCGCGCCGCCAGTGATCAATAATACGCCGTCGGCAGCGTCACCTGCGCCACCTGTTGAGACCCGCCTCAACACCGCCGCTCCCGCCACTGCTGCACCAGTACCACAGAACCGCCAGCCCATTGCCGATGTCCAGATCATCTCGGATCACAGCACGGGCGCTGCAAGAACGCTTGTGATCCAGTTGCAGCCAATCGAACTCGGCACGGTTACTGCACGCCTGCGCCTGACCGGAGAGGGCATGCATATCCAGCTCATGGCGGAGAGCAAGGCGGCGGCAGAGCATCTTGCGAGGGATCACGAAGCCCTTGGCAAGGCGTTGCAGAGGGCAGGGGTTGCTGATGATACATCGGCAGTTACCATCTCTGTTGTCGATCGCAGCAGCCTTGTAGCCAATACCCAGTCGAGCCAGCAAAGCACGACAGGGCAGGACCAGCAGACGGGCGGCAGAGCCGGTGGCCAAGCCAATTCCGGCTCACAGGGGATGCAGGGCGACCGCTCTTCCGGCCAACAGCATTTTGGAGACAGCAGAGCCGATGAGCGTGATGACAGGACTGCAAAAATCACGCCGGATCGCACTCTTTCTCGCGGCTTGGTTGTGTAGCGGCCTGTTTGCCGCGCAGGCCGTTCGCGCCGACAATCTTTGCGAACGGGAAATGCACCGTGCATCGAGCAAATATAACATCCCGATCGGCATTCTCTATGCCGTTGGACTGACCGAAACCGGGCGAAAGGAGTCGCTGCAACCCTATGCCATGAACATCGAAGGCAAGGCGGTTTTCATGCCGTCAGCGGCGGCTGCTCTAGCAAAATTTAACGAAGCGCAGGGGCAGGGCGCCAAGCTGATTGATCTCGGGTGCATGCAGATCAATCACTACTTTCACGCCAGCGCATTCCCTTCCGTGGGCGCAATGCTGGACCCTGCAAGCAACGTGGATTATGCGGCGCGTTTTCTCAAACAACTCCGGGCGCGGGAGGGCAACTGGACCATGGCCGTAGCACGCTATCATGCAGGCCCCAACAACGACCCGGCACAGAAGCAATATGTTTGCCGGGTAATGGAAAATATGGTGGCTTCCGGCTTCGGAAACTGGACACAAAAAGCGCGAATGTTTTGCGATAAGTGAAGGCGTTAATGATCAGTAATAAAACGTGAATTTGTTAGCTTGGTCATCTTTGGTTAAGATGTAGCCGGTAAACATTTGAGCGTGCGAGTCGTACCTCCGCTCGATGCCCATTCCCCACCCGAAATCACTATTTCAGACTCCCAATAAATTGCGGCCAATTTGTTGGGGATTGTCGGCGAGTCACTCACCCCGCTACGTGTGTGTTCAGTGGGGTTTTTACTGATTCGGAAGGTGGGGTCGTGATTGTAGTCGTCGACGAACGAAGTCTGGTGACGAGTGGGTATTCTGCGTGGTTCGCCCGTGAGGGCATAACAACAACAGGGTTCGCTCCCGATGATTTCGGCGACTGGGTTTCTACCGTCCAGCAGAGCGATATTATGGCAGTGGAAGCGTTTCTCATAGGGGAATGTGCCAACCGCAGCCAGTTTCCCCACAAGATTCGTGAGCGCTGCTCGGCACCGGTTATCGCCGTCAACGACACGCAGTCGCTTGAACACACGCTTGAACTGTTCCAGGCGGGTGTCGACGATGTGGTCCGCAAGCCAATGCATGTGCGCGAAATTCTGGCTCGTATCAATGCCATCCGCCGCCGTTACGGCAATGGCGATGTCGGCACGCAGGTGGGTCCCATCCGCGTCTTTTCCGATGGCCGCGATCCGCAGGTTAATGGTGTTGAATTCTCGCTGCCGCGCCGCGAGCGCCGCATTCTGGAATACCTTATTGCCAATCGTGGCCGCCGTCTGAACAAGGCGCAAATTTTTAGCGCGATCTACGGCATTTTCGACAGCGAAGTCGAGGAAAGTGTTGTCGAGAGCCACATCAGCAAGCTTCGCAAGAAGCTGCGGGAACAGCTTGGTCACGATCCCATCGATTCCAAGCGTTTCCTTGGCTACTGCATCAATCTCGATTGACGCGCTGAACCGCTCCGCTGCTGGCGGGGCGGGCCCGATAAAGATCTCACAAAGCATTCAAAGCGTCAGGTTCACGCAAGCATCGCAGGGTTACGATCCTGAACGGAATCATGGCGCAAGGAGACGGAAATGAGCCTCTATGGAATGATGCGGACGGGTGTATCGGGCATGAATGCCCAGGCCAACCGTCTGTCGACTGTATCCGACAATATCGCGAATTCCAGCACCACAGGCTACAAGCGGGCAAGCACGCAGTTTGCTTCGCTGGTTCTGCCAAGCTCCGGCGGCGCCTATAATTCCGGCGGCGTGGAAACGGTCGTTCGCCATCATATTTCTGACGACGGTTCGCTGCGCTTCACCACATCTTCGACCGACCTTGCGCTCAAGGGCAACGGTTTCTTCGTCGTTAATGATAGAAATGGCACACCGTATCTGACACGCGCCGGCTCCTTCGTTCCCGATGCGCAGGGCAATCTTGTCAATGCCGCCGGGTACTACCTGATGGGCAATCCGATTGTGAATGGCCAGACGAATGCTGTTATCAATGGCTATCAGGGTCTGGAGAAGATCAATATCAAGCAGAATGACCTCGTTGCCGATCCAAGCCGCAAGGGGACATTCACCGCAAATCTTCCTGCCGGTTCAGCCGTTATTGCGGCGGCAGACCTGCCGTCAAATGCGGCGGCCAACACGGCTGGAACAGCAAAATACACAGCCAAGACGTCGCTGCAGAGTTTCGACAATCTCGGCAATCTGGTGGTTCTCGACGTCTACTTTACCAAGACGGGCGAAGATCCGGCCACCAAGAACGCCACCTGGGAAGCGACCGTTTACAACAAGGCCGATGCATCAGCCAGTGGAGGCTTTCCTTATTCCAAGCCTGCAATGAAGACTGAAACCTACAATTTCGATGGTGTGACCGGAAAGCTGACATCCACCGACAAGTCGCTTTCGGTTCAGATTCCCAATGGTCAGTTGCTTGAGATTGATCTGTCCGCGACCAAGCAGCTTGCGGGTGACTTTACGCCGATCGAAGCGAAGATTGACGGCAGCACGCCGAGCCCTATCGACAATGTTGATATTGCTGCCGACGGCACAGTCGTTGCCCGCTACAAGAACGGCGCGCAGCGCGCCATCTATCAGATCGCACTGGCGGATGTTCCAAGTCCCGACAAGCTTCTGGTTCTGTCGGGCAATGTTTATTCGACCAGCGCGGAATCCGGTGATGTTCAGTTTGGCAAGCCCGGCAAGGGCAGCTTCGGCACGCTGACTTCGGGCGCGCTGGAGGAATCCAACGCGGACATCGCGCAGGAACTGACTGAGATGATTGAAGCGCAAAGAAGCTACACGGCCAATTCCAAGGTCTTCCAGACCGGTGCGGATTTGATGGACGTGCTGGTGAATCTGAAAAGGTAATACTCCAAATGGTGATTGGACCTAAGGCATGTCATTAACTTCGGCACTCCTTACCGCTCAGAGTGCTCTGACGACGACGTCGAAACAGACAGCGTTGGTATCCCGCAATATTGCGGGTGCCAACGACCCTAATTTTACGCGTCGCATTGGTTCAGTCGTCAGTGGTCCCAATGGATCAACCTATCTGTCGGTTCGCCGCTCGGCCGATGACGCGCTTCTGTCCAAATATATCGAGACCAACAGCCAGCTGGGAACGTCCAGTACGATGAAGAGCGGCCTCGACCGCTTGTCGGGCATCTATTCCGCCAACAATGCATCCGGTTCCCCAAGCGCTCTGCTGGGCGACCTGCGAGACTCGCTGCAGCAATATGCATCGCAGCCCGGCAATAACTCCGTGGGTGAAGCGGCTGTTTCCAAAGCCGTCAATCTCGCCAATGCCCTGAACAAGGGTTCGAACGAGATCCAGAAGCTGCGGCTGGATGCCGATGGCGACATCAATGATTCCGTCAAGAATATCAATTCGTTGCTGGCGACGTTCGAGGCGATCAATAACAAGGTGGTCAACGGAACCCGCTCCGGCGCTGACGTATCGGATTATCTCGACCAGCGTGATGGTTTGCTGAAGGAAATCTCCGGCGAGATCGGCATCACGACGATGGTGCGCGGCGACAATGATCTGGTCATTTTTGCCGAGTCCGGTGTAACCCTGTTCGAAGGATCGCCGCGCAAGGTCAGCTTCACACCGACGAGTGCTTTCGCAGCGGGTACAACGGGCAATCAGGTCTATGTGGATGGCGTGCCGCTATCGCATGATACATTCCAGCAGCCATTCGGAACGGGCCGTTTGAGCGGTCTGTTGCAATTGCGCGATCAGACGGCACCTGCCTATCAGAACCAGCTTGATGAAGTGGCGCGCAGCCTTGTCAGCATGTTCGCCGAGAAGGATCAGAAAAACCCGCCGACACTGCCGAATGTTCCAGGCCTCTTCACCTATTCCGGTGCGCCGGCGATGCCTGCGGATGGCACGATTTCACCAGGTATTGCCGGAACCATCAAGGTTTCCTCCGCCTATATCCTGTCGGAAGGCGGCAGCCCGACGCTGCTGCGCGATGGCGGCACCAATCCCGCCAACCCGGATTATGTGCAGAACACCGGTGGATCGGCTGGCTACTCCGCCCGTCTGCAGGGATTGATCGGGGCCATCAACGCGCCGCGCACTTACGACGCCAATGCGGGCATAAGCGGGCAGAAAAGCCTTCTGGATTATTCCGCCGCCTCGATCAGCTCGCTTGAAACCAAACGCAAATCTGTCACCGAAACCAACACCTATAATGGCGTGCTGGCATCGCGTGCAGAGGACGCCATTTCCAATGCATCCGGCGTGAATATCGATGTCGAGATGCAATCGATGCTCGAACTTGAACATTCCTATCAGGCATCGGCGCGCATTTTGTCCGCCGTGGATGCCATGTTGAACGAACTCTTGAACGCGGTGAAATAGCGATGAAGACCCAGTCCATTTCATCCTACATGCTGGCCAATTCGACCCGCAACATTCTGGCGAAAGCACAGGCGGATCTTATCAAGGCAAAGGAAGAGGCCACGACAGGCTTTGTCTCCGATACGGGCCTTGCGCTTGGCAGCCGCACCGGCCAGTCGATTTCACTGCGCAAGGAATATGACCGGCTGACAGTCCTTACCGAGACCAACAATCTCATTGGCCAGCGCATGACGACCTCGCAGAATGCCCTTGGCAATCTCGTCAAGAATGCGACGGATTTTCTGGGCACCGTCACAGCCCTGCGCGGTTCGGCTGATGGTCATTCAGTTGCGGCCGATAAGGCGAAGAGCGGCTTGCAGACAACAACAGGCCTCGCCAATACCAACTATAATGGCGAGTATGTTTTTGCCGGTGTGAATACCGATGTGCAGCCGATGGATGACTACTATGCCGCCGGTAATCCAGCGCGGGCGGCGATCCAGACTGCTTTTCAGACCCAGTTCGGTTTCCCAATGACCGATCCGCAGGTCAAGAATATCACCGCCGATCAGATGAAGAGCTTTCTCGACACGACCATGACGGCACAGTTCAGCGCGGGTTCGTGGTCCAATAATTGGTCGTCGGCGTCCGATACGCTGGTCAAGAGCCGGATTGCACCGACGGAACTGGCCGAGACGTCCGTCAGCGCCAACAATGCCGGCTTCCGGCAATTGGCCATGAGTTACACCATGGTGGCCGAACTTGGAAATATCGGTTTGAGTCAGGGTGCTTTTGATGCTGTCATGGACAAGGCGATTTCCACAACGAGCCAAAGCGTCTCATCGCTGACGAGCGCCCAGTCCTTCCTTGGCGATGCGCAGGCCCGGACCAAGGATGCAACGGACCGTTTGACCGTGCAGATCAAGGTCCTCAACAGTTCGGTTCTCGATCTTGAAGCCGTTGACCCTTACGAGGCGGCCAACCGTGTGACCGCGCTGACAACCCAGATCGAGGCGTCCTACGCCCTGACTGTCAAGTTGCAGAGCCTGAGCCTGCTCAACTATCTGAAATAATCGCAACGTGCGCGGCTCGCGCGCCCGTTCCCGTCGATACCGGAAAGACACATGTACCAGGCCCGATACAACGACATTATGGACGACGGCGCAGAGAGCGCCAAGGAGCGCGAACGCTCGCTGTTCGACCAGTCGATCCTGATGCTGGAGGAAGCGCGCGACGAGGGCGAATATTCCTTCAAAGCCATTGAGGCGGTGCATTTTACCTCCCGGCTCTGGGTGATTGTGATTGAGGATCTCGGCAGTCCCGAAAATGGCCTGCCGCAGCAATTGCGTGCCTCGTTAATTTCGATCGGTATTTACATTCTGAAGGAGCTTGAAGCTATCCGGCAGGGCAGTTCGGTCGATTATGATGGCATCATCGAGATCACCAGAACCATTCGTGACGGGATCTGACATCATGAAAATTACCCTGCGTGCCGGTGAAAAGGTCTATATCAACGGCGCTATTCTGAGTGCGGACCGAAAAGTCTCCCTCGAGTTTCTCAATGACGTTACTTTCCTGCTCGAAAGTCATGTGCTGCAGGCAAGTGAAACGACAACGCCGCTGCGTCAGCTCTATTATGCGGCGCAGATCATGCTGATCAATCCGCTGATCAGGCATGAAGCAAACATCGCCTTCAAGCGTATGCTGGGAAATCTGCTGGCAACGTTTGAAAACCAGCTGATGCTGAAGGAACTGAAGCTGATCGATGAGATCGTCTGTAATGACCGGGTGTTTGAGGCACTCAAGGCCATACGTTCGCTCTATCCGCTGGAAGCGCAAATTCTGTCCGGCGATCTGGACACCATCCATCCCACCCATTCGGACCAGCCAAACAGGCCGGAGGCAATCGCATGACCACTACTCCTCCCGTCGGATCATCAACCGGCAACACACCGGACACGTCCAAAGCGGGCGGCCCGAGTGTCGACTATCAATCCTTTCTCAAACTGCTCGTCGCGCAGATGAAGAATCAGGACCCGACCCAGCCCATGGACGGCACGCAATATGTGGCGCAGCTGGCGCAGTTCTCCAATGTTGAACAGTCGACATTGATGAACAAGAAACTGGATCAGATTCTGGCAAGCTCTTCGCTGTCGCAGGCTGACGGCATTATCGGCAGAACCGTCACGAGCGCCGATGGCAAAGTCACCGGCGTGGTGGAATCGGTCAAGATCTACAGCGATGGCATGATTGCCAAGCTGAAGGGCGGTGCCGAATTGCCTGTTACCGCCGGCATCGTCATCAGTTGATCGCCAGCAGCCAATCATGAATGAGGCCGATGCACTCGACATCATCAACCAGGCGATCTGGACGGTGATTGTCGCTTCCGGCCCGGCGGTCGGCGCTGCCATGCTGGCAGGCGTCTGTATCGCGCTGTTTCAGGCCCTGACGCAAATTCAGGAAGTAACATTGACCTTCGTGCCGAAGATCATTGTGATCCTCGCTGTGCTTGCACTGACGGCGCCCTTTGTCGGCTCGCAGATCAATACGCTTACACTGCTGACTTATTCACGCATTGAAAAGGGTTTTTGAGCTTTCGCATTGCGGTAAAGGAATTACCCCCCTCTGCCCTGTCGGGCAGAGTGGGGTGAGCACGCGCCACCCAAACCACCATTCTCAAAAAAACACCGCCAACTTATCCACGTTTCTCCAACGTCGCTTATTCTGATGGGGTCCTTTCCGGCGGGAATGCTTCCGGAAACTATTCGAAGTCAGGAAAGGACCGGCGCTTCTGTTTGCGGGTGGTAGTCCCGCAGACCGGAGAGGTTCCGCTCTTATGCCGGTACTGAGCCTGACAGCCAGGAAACCGGTGAAGAACGGGAACACAAATCGCCGGGGCGGGTGGTCCGAGGGATCGTAAACACCGCAACACCAACCAAAGACTTCAGCGCTCCCGATGGACCGCCCGTCTTTCCCACTTTTTCAATGGCCAGACGCGAAAGCGGGTGTGGCAACGGGGAAGTACAATCTGGTTGGCTGCAAATCCATTGTTGCGCCCTTCGACAGGCTCAGGATGAGGGAGGCTGAGGATTGCAATGCACATCGACAATTCTGCAGAACTTGACTCCCTGCATCCACACTCTCCCTCATGGTGAGCTTGTCGAACCACGAACCACGCAAATCCAGTTTTGCAAAGCACGGACAACATCCCCGCTTTGGCTTCGCGTAAGCTTCGCTCCCTATGCTCCAACGATCATAGGAGAATGCCGTGCAACAGGCCGCCGTCAAAAAACTGGGAGACAAGGGTTATCTGACCGGCAGTGATGTCGGGCTGGCGCTCGGCATCGTCGTTATCCTGACCGTGCTCTTCCTGCCCGTATCGCCGGTTGTTCTTGATATTGGCCTCGCATTTTCCATCGCGCTGTCAGTTCTCATCCTCATGGTGTCGCTGTGGATTCAGCGCCCGCTCGATTTCTCGGCCTTTCCGACGGTTCTGCTGATTGCCACCATGATGCGCCTGTCGCTCAACATCGCGACAACCCGCGTCATCCTCACCCATGGTGATGAGGGCTATGCGGCGGCGGGGCAGGTTATTCACGGCTTTTCCCAGTTCGTCATGGGCGGTGATTTCGTCATCGGTCTTGTGGTCTTTGCCATCCTGATCATCGTCAACTTTCTCGTCATCACCAAGGGCGCAACGCGTATCGCGGAAGTTGGCGCACGTTTTACGCTTGATGCCATTCCCGGCAAGCAGATGGCGATTGATGCGGACCTGTCATCCGGCTTGATTGACGAGAAAGAGGCGCAGCATCGCCGCCGCGAACTGGAGGAAGAAAGCGCCTTCTTCGGATCGATGGATGGTGCGTCAAAGTTCGTGCGCGGCGATGCGATTGCCGGTCTTATCATCACCGCCGTCAATATTTTCGGCGGTATCATCATCGGCGTTACCCGCCACGGCATGGAAGTGGGTCAGGCGGCTGACGTCTTCACCAAACTTTCGGTTGGTGATGGTCTGGTTACGCAGATTCCGGCGCTGATCGTATCGCTTGCCGCGGGCCTGCTTGTTTCCAAAGGCGGCACACGCGGCTCCACTGACAAGGCTGTTTTCGGCCAGCTCGGAGCCTATCCAAAGGCGTTATTCGTGGCGGCGCTGCTGCTGTTCGTGCTTGGCGTCCTGCCCGGTCTGCCCGCCTTTCCATTCTTCATTCTCGCGCTCGGCCTTGTTGCCATCGGCATTTCGGTTCCGCGCAAACTTGCACGCGTGGCAGCAGCCGCATTGGCCGATGATGCCCAGAAAAAGAAAGCGGCAGAGGACGAGGACCGCAACTCTGTCCGCGCTTCACTCGAAACGGCACAGATTGAGCTTTGTCTGGGCAAGCAGCTGTCGACACGCCTGATGGCCTCGCAGCTGGAACTTGCGCACCGTGTCAACAAGATGCGCAAGAAGTTTGCCACGGAGTATGGCTTTGTCGTGCCGGAGATCAAGGTCACGGATGATTTTCTCATTCCGCCAAAGGTCTATCGCATCAAGATCCATGGCACTGTTGTTGTCTCGCAGGAACTGCGCGTCGGCGAAATCATGGTTATTCCCGGTGATCGCCCGATCCCCGAAATTCCGGGTGAAGAGGTGAGGGAGCCCGCCTTTGGCATGAAGGCCTATTCGGTGCCGGAAACCTTTGCCGCTGACCTTAAGCGCGACAATTACATGACCGTCGACAATCTTTCCGTGATGCTCACGCACCTCAGCGAGATCGTCCGCAACAATCTGGCGCAGCTTCTGTCCTATAAGGATATGCGCGCGCTGCTGGACAGGCTCGGCCCTGAATATCGCAAGCTGCTTGACGATATCTGCCCCGCCCATCTTTCCTATTCGGGCCTGCAGGCGGTGCTCAAGCTGCTATTGTCGGAGCGGGTTTCCATCCGCAATCTCAATCTCATTCTTGAAGCCATTGCCGAAGTCGCGCCGCATATCCGCCGTTCGGAAATGATCGTGGAGCACGTCCGCATGCGCATGTCACAGCAGATTTGCGGGGACCTTGCGGATAATGGCGTGCTCAGCGTCCTGCGTCTTGGCAATCGCTGGGACATGGTTTTCCATCAGAGCCTCAAGCGCGATGCCAAGGGTGATATCATCGAATTTGATATTGACCCGCGTCTGCTTGAACAGTTTGGCACCGAAGCCAGCACGGCAATCCGCAAACATCTGGATGCGGGGGAACGTTTCGTGCTCGTCGCATCGCCGGAAGCGCGGCCCTATATCCGCATGATCATCGAAAGGCTGTTTGCCACGCTTTCCGTGTTGTCCCATGTGGAGATTGCCCGCGGCGTCGAAGTGCGTTCGCTCGGAACGATCTCGTGAGGCTTTGATTGATGCTGCAGAATCTGGCGCTCAGCGACATGGTGATCGCCGCCTTTCTGGTCTTTGCCCGCGTCGGGGCGTGCCTGCTGATTATGCCCGGTATTTCCAGCCCGCGCATTCCGTTGCAGGTCAGGCTTTTTCTCGCTCTCGCCTGTTCACTGATGGTCGTGCCGCTCGTGCTCAAGCAGGTAACACCCGCGGCCAATGCCGCACCGCTCGTGCTGATGCGCATCATCGTCATCGAAGCCATTGTCGGCGCGCTGATCGGCATACTGGCACGCATGTATTTCTGGGCTCTGCAGTTCATGGCCAACACCATTGCCATGGCGACAGGCTATTCCGGCGCTCCGGGGGCGGGTATTGAATCCGAAGAACCGCAGGCGGCGATTGCCACCATCGTTACTTTCTCGGCCCTGCTGATGTTCTTCGTCATGGACCTGCATCTTGAAGTGCTGCGTGCCTTGCTCTCATCCTATTCGGCTATCCCTGTTGATGGGGTTTTCCAGCCAGCAACCGCCATGGTCAATCTGACCGATACACTGTCCAAAGCCTTCTTCAGCACCATTCGCATTGCGGCACCCTTCATTGTCTTTGCGGTTGTCGTGAACATTGCCGTTGGCCTCATCAACAAGCTGACCCCGACAATCCCTGTCTATTTCATCTCCATGCCGTTCGTGCTCGCGGGCGGTTTGATGCTTCTCTATTTCACTATGCCCGATCTGCTCCGGTTCTTTACCAGCGAGACCGGCAGCTATCTCAGGAACTTTTGACATGGCCAGCGGATCAGGATCGCGCACCTCGCTTCAGGCAATGATCAAACTGCAGGGCCTGACCAAGGCCCGGCATGAGATGGAGCTTTCGCGGCTGACGGCACAATTTCTGGCGATTGACGCGGAAAACGTGGCTCTCTTCAAAATGCAGAATGATCGCTTCGAAAATGGCGGGGGTATCGTTCCCGCCGATCTCATTATGAAGCGGCTTGAAACCAACAAGGCAAAACAGGCTGATCTGTCCGAACGGATGACCTTTGAAAAGCGCGATCTGCTGATGGTTTCACGCACGCTGGATATATTGCGCGATCGTCTTCGTCAGCTGGAACAGGATATGGAGCGAATCGCTGCGGCTGACGAAATCCAGGAATATGTCATCCATACAATCGCTGGCGGCACAAGCCTCCCGTAAGTTTGGGCAGGTAAGGTGGAAAGCATGAAACACGATGGGACAATGACTGATGGCCATTAATCCACCTTCTGATCTGGTGCTGGATGTTGCCAATGCAGCAGATCCGGCAACCTTGCAGGCTTCTGTCGAAAAACTTCGCAGCCTTGCCGCTGCGCGTGTCGAAGCCCAGACGCGGCTTTCGCGCGAGACATTTGCATCGATACAACAGGCGGGTACTCCAACGGTTTCCATTGGCAGCACACATGCAACCGACAAGCAGAATGCCGCCTACAAGAAGTTTGAATCATTCATGCTGCAATCCTTTGTCGAGTCCATGTTTACAGGCGACAATCAGGCCGTGTTCGGTCAGGGCATTGCCGGGGATTACTGGAAATCGATGATGTCAGAGGCAGTGGCCAAGAAGATGGCCGATGCCGGTGGTATTGGTGTGGCGAAGATGCTGGAACAGCAGAGCGCCAAGAAAGCGAAAAACGAGGCAGCGAGTGAAACGCCCGCTGTATCAGGCAATCAAAGTCTCACTCAAAAACAGGACTCAAATGTCATTTTGTACCAGATCGAACGGCAACTCATTCACAAGCAATTGAAAACGACGAAACCTGTTGAAGATATCAGACAGGGCTGAGGCCGCCAGGATTGGAGGAAATGAATATGGATGTAGTCAACGACAATGAAGAGCATGGCGCGGTGATCGAGCACGCTCCGCTTGAAGCCGAGCAGATTGAGCCTGCGCTTGAGCCCGTTCTCTTTGCGATCAAGCGTCTGGAAGAAGTGGTTGAGCGCGAAACCCAGTTGCTGCTTGATGGTGAAACGATTGATCTTGCCGAGATCAATTCGCACAAGAGCCGTGGCCTGCGCGACTTCAACAAGGCGATGAATAAAGCCGCGAAAACGGCGGGGATACCGGCGTTGAAGTCACTTCAGCCTATGCTTGATGCGCTGCGGCAGAAGCTGGATCGCAATTGTGATGCCATCAAGCTGCATCTGCGCGCCGTGACGGAGCTGACCGGCCTCATCCGCGATGCGCTTGAAACGCAGGAAGCCGATGGCACCTATACGGCCCAGCAAATGAGGAACGGGCAGGGCGCATGATCCGCATTGTCCTGATCGGTCTGTGGATATGCGGCGTTGCGCTGGGATCGCTGTATTTTGCCGTATGGCAGAATTCGGCGACGGCGGCCATCTCATCCCAGAGCAAGGACATGCTCGATTTCGGCAAGACGGATGTCTTCAGCGTCCCGATTATTCTCGACGGCACGGTGGAAGGCTATATCGTTGTGCAGCTCGGCTATACGCTGGACAGCCGCGTGAAAGCCTCTGTAACGGTGCCGGTCGGACCGTTTATCAATGATGAAGTGTTCCGCCAGTTCTACGGCCACTTTTCCGATGTGAAAAATGTGCAGAAGGTTGAATTTGCCAGCGTCAAGCAATCAGTGATTGACGGCGTTAACGCGAAATTCCCGGAACCTCTGGTGCGCGACCTGCTTGTCGAGCAATTCAACTACATAACGGCCAAGGAAATCCGCGACCAGAACACGAAGGGCCTGCCGCGCCAGACGCCACCCGCGCCATGATCAATCAGAGCGAATAGTATTTTCCGGCGAGCGCGCTCAGCACAGCCGCGCTTAGCGGCGTCACATTTGTATCCTCGATGAAGCGCACGCCGTAATCCCCGTCCTTGTGCCAGACGATTTCAGTCATCAGTGCGCCGCGATGCTGATCGTCAAACAGCCAGAACCGGTTAGGGACCGTGCAAGGCCCAACGGTTCTGATCCGTGCCCCGCCACCGGCGATATTATGGAAATGGCATTCGGTCAGAAACTGGCCGTCAAGCGTCGCAAGCTTTCCCGAGCGCAGGCGTGTGCGCTTGCGTTCCTGAATACGCTTTTCCGTCTTGTAGCCGGAATCTGTTGGTGGCATCGATGGTCGGTCCAGCAAGGATTGATAGATCGGCGCGAGCATATGTCTGTGTCACATATCTCCAACCGGTGGTTGTCCTTGATGGTCATAGTCTCAAACCATTGCAAAACCGTTATACGGCATTTCATGTTGGGCAGGGTGGGTATTCGTTGTCCCGCTGGTTTGGCGGGACAACGGATAAGAATTGTACAATGCTCAGCGGCGCGGCAGGAGCTTCTGAACTTCGTCAGCGGCGTTGTTCAGGGCTTCTTCCGGTGTGGCCGACTGTTCGACAACACGCGACAGATTGTCGACAATGGTCTGCGTTACCTTCACGCCGTTTGTACCGGGGAACGCATACCAGGGGATCATCCGGTTCATCTGGTTGAGGCCAGCCTGAAACAGCGGGTTCTGCTTGTAGAAATCGCCAAGATATTCCGGTGACTTTGCGGCAAGCTCATTGTTGGGAACATAACCGGTGCCGGGAACCACAACCGATGCGCCAAAGGGTCCGGCGGCAAACTTGGCAAATTTCCATGCGGCCTGCTGCTTGGCTGCATCCTTGGTGAGGACCACGACAGCGTTGCCACCGGTTGGCAGATGGCCTTTTTCCGGGTTGAGCAGCGGCAATGGTCCGGTGCGCATATCAAACTTGCTGCCGACATTCTTGATGGTGTTGCGCAGTGCGCCCGTTGTCTGGAAAGCGAAGCCCACCTTACCGGCAACAAAGGCCTGTTCGCCCGCCTGCTTGGTCAAAACAGGCATGCCACCTTCCTTGACCAGACGGCTTACGAGATTGAAGGCGGCAATGCCTTCCGGACCATTGAATGCGACCTTCTTCTCGTCAGGTGAAAGCATCGTACCACCGGCACCGAAAAGCAGCGCCGAGAACATCCAGTCGTCGCCCTGCCAGCGGAAGTCGATACCCTCATTGCCATTGCCAAGTGCTTTGACCTTGGCGCCGAGTGCAATCACTTCATCCCATGTCTTTGGTGGCTGGTCCGGATTGCCGCCGGCCTGCCGGATAAGATCGGCATTGTAATACATGATCGGATTGGAGGTGGCGAAGGCGAGGCCGACCTGCTGATCGCCAACCTGGGCAAGGCGCAGGATATTGTCGCTGAAACCCTGAGCGGCCATATCAGCCTCCTTGGCGATCAGCGGCTTCATGTCGATATTGACCCCGCGCTCGGCAATCATGCGCAGACGATTGAGACCGATGAAGGTGACGTCAGGCATTTCAGCGGTACCGGCCTGGCGCAGGATCGTCTGGATGCCCTCTTCATAGGTGGCCGATGGGCTGACGAAGCTGATCTTGATATCAGGGTTTTCTTCCATGAACTTCTTGGAGATGACGTCCATCACATCCTTGAAGAAACCCGGCATTGGGTAGTGTACGTTCAGGGTCGTCTCCGCCAAAGCGGGAGCACAGAACGCGGTGGCGATTGCGGCTGCCGCAATCGTCTTTCGGAAGAAGCTCATTATTATCTCCTGGTCTTGGGAACAGTCAGCCTTTGAGGCCGGTGAGGGTTATGCCTTCGATGAAACGCCGCTGTGCCAGCAGGAAAGCTGCGACGAGCGGCAGGGTGATGATGAGGGTTGCGGCCATCAGCGCCCCGTAATCGTCGCCCGCTTCCGCCGCGCGGAAGAACAGCAGCCCGAGAGGCGGGGTTGCGCGTTCGGTGCCGGTGATGACGATGAGCGGCCAGAACAGATCGTTCCAGTGGGCAACCAACGAGAAGATCGCAAAGGCTGTGACTGCGGGCCATGCGTTGGGAACAATTACCCTGTTGACGATGGCGAGTTCCGACATGCCATCGAGACGGGCAGCGGCAATCAGATCATCCGGCATGGAGCGGAAGAATTGCAGGAACAGGAAGATACCGAAGACCGAGATGAAGAACGGCGCCGACAGGGCAAAATAGCTGTTCAGCATGCCGACCTTGTTCAACGCAACGTAAATAGGCAGGGCGGTTGCATGAATGGGGATGAGCAGCCCGAGCATGACAAGGGTCATCATGGTTTGCGCAGCACGGAACCGTAGCTTTGCCATGGCATAGGCGCAGGGAATGGCGATGACCACCTGAAAGAAGAAGATCAGGCCACACACGACCAATCCATTCCACAGAAGCAGGCCCATCGGAACCCGGGTGAAGGCCTTGGCGAGATTTTCCCACAGCGCCCAGTGCTGCGGCAGCAATGTCAGCGTCGAAGAGAATATTTCTTCGCGGGATTTGGCGGCGGTGGAGATCATCCAGATATAGGGGGCAAGGAAGACGAGTGCTCCCGCCGACAGGATGCCAAGGCGCAGATTGCGCATGGAAAGGAGTGCGGTGCTACTCATGTGTAATGCACCTTCTTGTCGAGAACACGGTACTGGATGAGCATCAGGACGATGAGGAAGGCGAGGAAGATCACGGTCATGGCGGAGGCATAGCCGACGCGCAGATAGACAAATCCCTCCTGATAGATGGTCCAGAGGAGGACTTCCGACGCTTTGTTCGGGCCGCCTTCGGTCAAGGTCTTGACGGTCTCGAACACCTTCACCGCATTGATCACACTGATTGTTGTGACGAACAGGGTTGTCGGTCCGAGCATGGGCCATGTGACAAGGCGAAAGCGCTCCCAGCTGCTCTTGGCGCCATCAACTTCCGAGGCGGCGTAAAGCTCACGGGGGATTGCCGTGAGGCCCGCCAGAAACAGCACCATGTTGAATCCGACCGACTGCCAGATACCGATGATCGCCAGGCTGATGAGTACCGTACTGCTGCTGCCAAGCCAGTTTGGACCGGCAATACCGAGCATTGACAACATGGCATTCACGGGGCCGATGGTCGGATGCAGCAGATATTGAAACACGGTGGCCATGGCGACCAGCAGGGAAGCGACGGGGAGGAAATAGACGGTACGGAAAAAGGCCCGCCCGCGTGTTTCACTCTCGATCAGCAGGGCCACGCCAAGGCCGATGAACACGGAAAAGGGTGTGACAATGGCCGTATAGACAGCGGTGTTCTTGAGCGAAATCAGAAACGTCCGGTCACTGAAAAGCTCGATGTAATTGTTGAGCCCGATAAATTGGAAGTCATCATAGCCCAGCTCGTAATTTGTCAGGCTGAAAACAAAGACAGCAAGTGTCGGCAGCAATATCAGGGCGAAGATAAGAATGATTGCCGGAGCCGCCAGCTGCCATGCCACGCGCTCCTCGCGTTTTGCAGCACGGATGGCGGCCTGTCTTGCCGTGGGGCGGGGAAGGTTGGCGTCGACAGCTATCTCACGCATCGACGGCAACCCTCACCGGATTGCGCAGCGGAACGCGCAAGCCATCGTCGCCGAAGACAAGACAGGCATCCTTGTCAACCTGCAGCATAACCGGCGACCCGCCAGCAAGGTGCGCGACATCGGCAGGTGCGGCCTTGACGACAATACCATCCTCGGTGCCCAATACATCCGTTGTGACCAGCACTTCCGAGCCAAGGAACTCCAGCCGCGAAACCGTAGCGGCGATACCCTCTGCACTTTGCGGTTTGAGCCTGATGCGCTCCGGCCTGATCCCAAGCCGAATCGCAGTTCCCACTGGGCCCGTAACCCCTTCGATCATGGACTTACCGCCGAAAAACACCCTGCCATTTTCAGATGTAACGGCGTTGATGATGTTGATACGCGGACTGCCAACGAATTTTGCCACTTCGATATGGCGTGGATCGTCATAGATTTGCGCAGGCGAAGCAAACTGCAGCACCTTGCCACCCATCATGACCGCAACCCGGTCAGCCATGCTGAGCGCTTCGGACTGATCATGGGTAACGTAAATGGTTGGAACGCCGGTGCGCCGATGCAGGTCGACGATCTCGGCGCGTGTATGCACCCGCAGATTGGCGTCAAGATTGGAAAGCGGCTCATCCATCAGGAAGACGCCGGGCTGGCGCACAAGCGCCCGTGCCAGCGCCACACGCTGCCGCTGCCCGCCGGACATCTGTCCGGGCTTCCGATCAAGCAGATGATCAATCTTGAGGCTGGTGGCTGTGGTCAATACCTGTTGTTTGATGGCAGCTTGCGTTGCCGCGCGGCCCGCCATGAAGCGACCAAGAAACGGCATCCGCTGCAGGGTGGAAAGCTTGCGCATGGCCAGCGGCACCGCAATGTTCTGTTCTGCGGTCAAATGCGGGTAGAGGGCATAGGACTGGAAGACCATCGACACGTTGCGGTCGGCAGGATGCTCCGCCGTAATCTCGCGCTCCCCCATCCAGATGCTGCCGGTATCGCCGTGATCAAGACCGGCGGCAATGCGCAGCAAGGTGCTCTTGCCGCAGCCTGATGGCCCGACCAGTGCTATGAATTCACCGTCCTCGGCTTCAATGCTGACATCGTCAAGAATGCTGTTGGAGCCATAGGATTTGGAGATATTTCTCAGGGCAAACGCGCTCATGCGGCACTCTCCGGTGCTTTAGGCGCACGCGGATAGACCTCTTCGATAACGTCATCGAGGACAAAGCGGGACAAGGTATCAATTTCGACAATCTCGGTTTTAACCGTATCGGTCAGTGTATGGATCGCTGCACCGAGAATGCGCTTGCCGGGCATATCCGGCACCATATCCCCGACGGTGAAGGAAGAGGCCGGTGCCCAGACAAGGCTGGTGCCATTGTGCGCGCCTTGCCATGCGCAATGCAGATGTCCGCTGGCATGCAGAGCCACATCATATTCCGCAAAAAGCGCCAGAAGCTTCTTGCGCGGGGCAGGACGGACGCTCCAATAGCCAGTCTCGCCTTCATCGGCAGTATCAACAAAAAGCGGCTTGTGCGCGAAGACGGCAATGCGGCGGTCCGCTGCTTCGTCGAGCACATCTTCAAGCCAGTCAAATTGCGCTGCCTCCTCCAGACTATCATTGCCCAGAATGAGGCTGTTGAGGCCCACCAGCCGCCAACCATCCACATCATGAAACCAGCGGTCGGGTCCGACCATTTCGCGCCAGCGGTCAATCCGTGTCGCGTTAACAGGTTGGGGGCTTGCGGGCATGTGGCCGATATCGTGATTGCCGGGCAGGCTCAGAACCGGAGCGGTAAGCTCGTTGAGCAACCTGACGGAAAAGGCAAGGTCGTCCTCAATATCCGCGCCATCGATGGAAAGGTCCCCCGTATGGATAATCAGATCCGGTTTCTGGTCTGTCACCCATTGCGCCAGTGGCGCCCAATTCGGATTGAAGTGTTCCTTGCCGGGGCTGAGGTGCGTGTCGGTAATCTGGATGATCTTCACGGGATATCTCTTTCATAAAATCAAATACGGGGCATCTGAAAATCGGACGTCGGTTATGTGCATAGCTGTGCGAAGCCAAGCCGCTCGAACGATCTGGCGTTGAGCCTTCATAGGCCTGGTCTGTGACGTCAGCGTTTCAGGCTGGTGACAGTTCAATGAACGTATCTGCGGTTGCGGGAGGTATTTGACAGAAACGGCGGGCGCGCTTGCAGCCCATAAAAGCGGTGAACAATTGCATTGTTCACCATAAATATTTACACCTTATCAACCTCGGTCTCCATAGTCTGAGCGCGTGCCCGGTCAGCTGGTCTGCACCCTTCATCCGTCTTTTTGAACCGGAGATTCCGCAATGCCGCTTGGTCTCGCTTATCAAAGCCTGTTGAGCCGTTTGAGACTTCTGGTTGCAGGCATCGCCTGTCTGGCTGTCGGGCTTCCAGTGGTCGCGCAGGCTGCCGAGCAGCCCTGGTTTGTTCTTGATGTTTCCACCGGAAAAGTACTGGGCGAGGGCAATGCAAACACGCCGCATGGGCCTGCCTCGCTGGCAAAGATGATGACGCTTTACCTGACATTCGAGGCGATCAGGAAGGGCAGGCTGCATTGGGATGACAGGATTGCCGTATCGGCGAATGCCGCGCGCAAAGTTCCGGCAAAGCTGTGGATGCGGGCCGGGGATACGCTGAGCGTGCGTGAAGCTGTCAACGGCATGATTATCCTTTCCGCCAATGATGCAGCGTCTGCCATGGGCGAACACCTTGGCGGAACGGAAGCGCGCTTTGCCCAGCAGATGACCATGCGCGGGCGACAGCTTGGCCTCAGGAACACGGTTTTCCGCAATGCATCGGGGCTAACCGAGAAAGGCCAGTCGACAACGGCACGGGACATGGCGACGTTGGGCGTGGCTGTGATGCGGGATTTTCCGAAAGAATATGGCCTTTTCTCCCAACGCTCCTTTGTTTTTCGCGGCAAGCAGATCAATGGCCACAATAATCTGATGTACCGCTATGCCGGGGTTGACGGTATCAAAACAGGCTATACGGATGCGGCTGGTTTCAATCTGGTCTCGTCATTCACCGACAGGAACCGGCACATTGTCGGCGTTGTTCTTGGCGGCAAAACTGGCCGTTCGCGCGATGACCGGATGGCACAGCTTCTGGATCAGTACATGCCGATGGCAAGCGATGGCGCGAAGCGGAGCCGCGATCTTGTCGCTGGCAATGCCGTCGCTGAAACAAATCCGGTTGTTGCGTCGGCAATCCCGGTTCCGCGCGCTGCAGACAGATCAGCCGTGGTTGCACAGCGTAAACCCGGTATTGCCGAACTGATTGATGAATCGAAGATTGAGCAGGGTGACGGCGGACTGGAACCTTTGAAGACGCCAGCCCAGTGGAATATTCAGATTGGCGCAGTTGATACCCGTGCCGATGCCAACCGGCTGCTTGGCAGGGCCGATAAACTCGTCCATGCGATCCTGCCGGGTGCCAAGGGCTATATTGAACCGGCATCAAAGCGCGGTGCGCAGCTTTATCGTGTCCGGTTCGGCGGGTTCAGCGATGCGCAGGCCGCAAGCGCCGCCTGTTCCGAGTTGAAGCGCCGTTCCTTTGCCTGCATCGCGTCACGCAATTAAAATCAGACGGCTTTTCACTTTAAATCAGACGAATGGAAGCGGCCACCGACCGCTTTGTCTGTTGGGTGCCTGCCTTGCGGACAGATCAGCCTCTCTCCCTTTGACCACCCGAATAAGACCGAACGGGAATGTCGAGGGTATGGATCAACGGGTCGATACCCAGATCAACCAGTTGATCCATTGGCAGGCTGTTGAGTTCGGCAATGGTGCGGCGCGCATTGCGCCAGGCAATATAGTTGCGATAAATATTCATCTTCATACCTCGTCTTTGTTCATCGAATAAACAGGGACCTTGAAAGGCTCCTGTGAACACGATGGAGTATGCGCGGCAGCGTCAAAACACGGTATCTCATTTGACCGAAGAGATTGCCTGATCCTCCGAGAGTTAGGCGCCGATGCTGACCCTGCTCATGTTCGTCGCGGCCAATTTTCATGCTGGCGAACTGCCTGCACTCGCTGGCCGCGTCGTTGATGCCTGCGACTGCTATTCCATCACCGCGTGTTCCGGCGGCGCTGCGCTTGGCGCGGGTTTGCGCAACAGGAACACAAGCGGGATAGCCGCGAGTGACATCAGCATCAGCAGCTTGAAATCATCCATATAGGCAATGATTGTTGCCTGCAGGGTGATAATCCCGTCAAGCGATGCGCGGCCCGCTGCCTTCAGCGGGTCGAGATGCTGCATCACGACGGGCGCATTGAAGGCGTGGTTGAACGGCGTCACATAGGCGGCAATCGAGGCGTGGTTGCTCTGCACATTCTCCGTGATGAGCGCCGTGACAATGGAAATGCCGACGCTGGAGCCGATATTGCGCGAGAGATTGTATAGGCCGGTGCCTTCGCCGCGCATACTGGCTGGCAGCGTGGCAAAGGCAATCGTCGTCAAGGGTACGAACAGGAAGCCGAGCCCTGCACCCTGAATGAAGCCCACCGAAACAATGGTCCATTGCGATACGTCAGGGGTCCAGCCGGTCATGTCATACATGGCCCATGCGGTGAGCCCGAGGCCAAGCACCAGCAGCAGCCGCGTATCAACCTTGCCGATGAGACGGCCCACGATGAACATGCACACCATCGTGCCGACGCCGCGCGGTCCCATGACAATACCGGCTGTTGTGACGGGATAACCCATCAGGGTTTGCAGGTAAGGGGTCATCAGGGCGAGCGAGGCCAGATAAGTCACGCCGACGATGAAGATGAAGAACATGCTGACGGCAAAGTTTCTGTCGAGGAACAGGCGCGGGTTCACAAAGGAACGCTGCGCCGTAAATGTGTGGCTGAGGAACAGATAGAATGCGCAAACGCAGACCAGTGCTTCCAGCTGGATTTCGCCCGATGAGAACCAGTCAAGTTGCTCGCCGCGGTCGAGAAAAAGCTGCAAGGCGGCAATGGAAAGACTGAGCGTGCCGAAGCCGAACCAGTCGAGCTTGGCTTTAAGCTCGCGGCCCGTTTCGGTGACAAAGGCTGAAATGCCGACAAACGCCAGAAGGCCGATCGGGACGTTGATGTAAAACACCCAGCGCCAGCTGATATTGTCGGTCAGCCAGCCGCCAATGACAGGTCCAAGCACGGGGCCGACCATGACGGAAACACCGAACAGCGCCATGGCCGAACCGCGTTCCTCGACGGAATAGATATCGAGCAGAATACCCTGCGACAGGGGCACGAGCGAAGCGCCGAACAGGCCCTGCAAAAGGCGGAACGCCACGATCTGCGGCAGCGACTGGGCAATGCCGCACAGCACCGAAGCAACCACGAACCCGGCAATGGCCGTCAGCAGCACGCGCTTGCGCCCGAACCGGGCGGCGAGGAAGCCTGAGGGCGGCGTCATGATCGCCGCGGCGACGATATAGGAGGTCAGAACCCAGTTGATCTGATCGGCACTCGCCGCAACACTGCCCTGAATATAGGGCAGCGCCACATTGGCAATCGTTGTGTCGAGCGCCTGCATGATGACGGCGAGAATGACACAGGCCGTTATCGCGCCGCGATTGGCTACGGGCGCGACGCCCGGCAGTGCGACGGAGTTAGACATGATCCTTGCTGCCAAAGAGAGACTGCAGGAAGTGCGGCAGGCCGCGCGCATGGTCGGTATTGACCTCGGCGGTAACACTCATGCCCATGCGCAGGGGCGGCTTTCCTGATAAATCCGTAATGTCGACAAGCATGGGAATGCGCTGCACAACCTTCACCCAATTGCCAGTTGTATTCTGTGCGGGGAGCAGCGAGAAGCTGGAGCCGGAAGCGGGGCTGATGCTGGCGACCGTGCCTTTCCATTCAACACCGGGATAGGTATCGACAGTCACGGTCACTGGCTGGCCGGGCTTCACATAGGTGAGTTCAGTTTCCTTGGGGCTGGCAGCGACCCACATATGGGTTGTCGAAACGAGGCTGAAGCCCGCCTGCGATGCCTGAAGATAGGCGCCAACCTGCAGCGCGCTGACATTGGTCACGACACCATCAAACGGCGCGCGCACAGTGGTTGCATCAAAATCATGCTGGGCTTTATCAACTGTGGCTTTCGCGGCCAGATAGGATGGGTTCTGCTCAACCGGCTGGTCAACGTCGTTACCCAATTGGGCCAATGTGGTTGCGGCCTGCGCCTTGGCGACATCGACCTTCTGCTGTGCGGCATCCAGATCATGCTTGGCCTGATCATAGGTTGCCTTGGACACGGCGGCTGTGTTGGTCAAATCCGCCTGCCGTTGCAGGGTCTTCTGATAAAAAGGAATATCTGACTCCGCCTGCGCAATCTCGGCCAAGGTCTGTTTGTAGCTTGCCTGCAGGTTGAGGATCTGGTTGCGCACCGTGCCTAGCTGTGCCTGAGCGCCTTCAAGGGCGATGCGGTAAACATCCGGATTGATGCGGAACAGAATCTGGCCCTGCTTGACGATTTCGTTGTCATGCACGTCAACCGAGCTGACAAGGCCGGAGATATCGGTCGATACGCCGACCATATCCGCCTGTACATAGGCATTATCCGTGGACATGACCTGTCCGCCCGTGACGTAGAAATAGCCGCCGACGATAAGGGCGATGGGAAGAGCGGTGAAGAGAATCTGCCGTGTGCGGTTGCGGCGTGTCTTGGGCGGGGTGATATCCGGCAAGGGCACGGGCTCGTTGACGCGCGCTGCAACAGGCGCCTCGCTGTTTGCGTCGGTCTTTTCGAGAACAGCCTCGTCAGAATTGGCGGGAATGCGGGAGGTTGGTGAGCCGTCAGCCATGGTGTTTCTTCCTGTCATCGACCGGTGTCTGACAGGCATCGATCAAATTGGACTTCATAAGGGTTAGAGTTCGAAGCAGATGCTCCCGGTCTTCGGCGGGCACATTGGCCAGCGCCTCGGAACGGGTGATTTCGCCGATAACGCGCATGTCATCGACATGTGGCCGCGCTTCGTCACGCAGATAAAGCAGCCATATCCGGCGGTCAGTGGGATGCCGGCGCCGTTCGATCAGGTTGCGTTCCTGCAGCTTGTCCAGAATACGCACCAGCGTGATCGGCTCTATCTCGAGAATTTCGGCCAATCCAGCCTGATGGATGCCCTCGTTCTTTGCGAGGTATGCAAGGGTCTGCCACTGGGAGCGGGTCAGGCCAATGTGCTTTGCACGCTGTTCAAATCGTTTGCGCAACAACCGCGCAACCTCATGCAGCAGAAAGCCAAGAGTGGGCATGTTATCCATGATGTGGGGCTTTAAAACTCGTAAGGATGCTTATAACAACGATACATATAGCATGTGGACTCATCTTTTAGAAGAGGCCCGGTGTCACAAATCGGTGACAAAAATGCTCAAAACAAAAATGCCCGGTCTGTGAAGACCGGGCACATGATTCAAATCTGGATATAGGGGAACGGTTTAGCCGACGAAGGCCCGCTCCACGACATAGGTCGACGGCTTGTTGTTCGCGCCTTCTTCGAGACCAAAGGATTCCAGAATAGCCTTCGTATCGTGGATCATGTGCATCGAACCACAGATCATGCCGCGATCGGTTTCCGGATTGAGCGGCGGCAGGCCGAGATCACTGAACAGCTTGCCGCTTGTCATCAGATCGGTAACGCGGCCCATATGGGTAAAATTTTCGCGCGTGGTCGTGGTGTAGAGCCGCAGGCTGTCGGCGGCAAATTCGCCGATCAGCGGATCATCCTTGATGCCTTCCACCATTTCGGTGATGTATTTGAGTTCGGCGACGTCGCGGCAGGTCTGCACCAGAATGACTTCTTCGAACTTCTCATAGGTCTCAGGGTCACGGATCAGGCTGGCGAAGGGTGCAACACCTGTTCCTGTCGACAGCATATAGAGGCGCTTTCCCGGCAGCAGTGCATCGAGAACGAGCGTGCCCGTCGACTTCTTGCGCAGAAGGACCGTATCGCCGCGTTTGATCTTCTGCAGATGCTCGGTCAGCGGGCCATTTTCAACCTTGATCGAAAAGAACTCGATTTCCTCATCCCAAGATGGGCTGGCGATGGAATAGGCGCGATAAACAGGCTTTTCCGCATTGGGCAGGCCGATCATGACAAACTCGCCCGAACGGAACCGGAAGCTCGCGGGACGGGTGATGCGGAAGCGGAACAGGCGGTCGGTATAATGGCGAACCTCGGTCACTGTTTCCGCATACACATTATCAGGAATAGGAAAGGCAACCGGCGCCGAAACGTCGTCTGGCTCAAGAACGGTTGCCGCTGTTGCAGCTACTGGCGAAAATGCAGTCATCCCGGGTTCTCTCGTTCGATACTGATATCAACAAATGAACGAGCCGGGCGTTGCTCCATTCATTATTCAACTGGCATCATTCAACTGGTTCATCGGCGAAAATGCGCGCCTGGTAATGCCAGCAAACCTTATGTAATCGGCAGCGATTAATATGCAATGGCTGATTTTGCAAGGCAGATCAGCAAATTAGCAGACGCTGCATAACCCTCGATCGCGGCGAAAATACCTTTTGTGAGCAATATATTGGAAGAATTTGGCTAAGGCCGAAATGTTCGCAGATCGTGTGTACAGATTCAGGCATTTTTATAGATTAAATTTTTCTCTTTCGTGGAAGGGGCAATGTCAACAATTTAGGCCCCCTGTGATTGTTGACCGTTCAAGACGAGGTTGCTATCCAGAATATGGAATTGGTTCCGCGATCAAAAGCGGATGAAAAGGGAACACGGTGAGGATGACCCAAGAAGGGGCCTAATCCGTGGCTGCCCCCGCAACTGTAACCGGTGAGCGGTCCTCCATAGTGCCACTGAAAGCGCTTTTGCGTGATTGGGAAGGCGGGGGACATGCAGTGATCCGGAAGTCAGGAGACCTGCCCGTTCCGGTCACCCAGCTCGAACACGGGGTGTGTTCAGGCGCGGTCGCTCGTCGCGGTGACATTTGAAAAAGTGTTGCCGTGTGCCGGAGCGATTGCAGGTTGATTGTTACAATCCCCTTGCTGCCCATCCAGCCCGCGGTTCAGACGTAATCGGGGAAACGCCAGCCGTTTCCCATGCTGTGGGGGCATCATGTTAAGGCAAACGGGATTTGCAGGGGCAATCATTGGTCTGTTGAGCGGGGTCGCCATTGCGCAGGAACCGGCAACCGACGGAGACGGGACGATTGTCCTTGCTCCGATTTATATCAATCTTGGCGAGTCACGCATTGATGCGGAAAAATCCGGGCGGGCCTATACGGTTATCACAGGCGAGCAGCTGGTACAGAACCAGACACGCTACGTTGCCGATGCGTTACGGCAGGTGCCGGGCTTTGCCGTTTCGCGTGGCGGCTCCTATGGCGGCCTGACACAGGTGAGGGTACGCGGCGCAGAAGCCAACCACCTTCTTGTCATGATTGACGGCGTTGAAGCCAGCGAAACCGGCAATGGCGAATTCGACTTTGGCGGCTTGCCGGTTACAGATGTCGATCACATCGAAATTCTGCGCGGGCCGCAAAGCGCCTTCTGGGGCTCGAACGCATTGGCCGGTGTGGTCAACATCATCACCAAGGGCGGCACCCGGGACGGTTTCAAGATCAGCGGACGCTCGGAAGCGGGCACAGATGGCACTTGGCTAGGCAATGTGCTGCTGCAGGGCGGCGCCGATAATTATGATTTTGCCCTCTCCGGCACCTATCGCCAGAACAAGGGTTTCAACATCTCGAATTTCGGTTCAGAAAAGGACGGCGACAAGAACGGCTCCATCAATGGCAAGTTCAAGGTCGATATAACGCCCGATGTGGTTGTCGATGGTACATTCCGTTACGTCAACCGCCGCAGCGATCTCGATCCCGATGGCGGTTATGGCACACCGTTTCAGGGGCTTGTCGTTGATGGTGACGACCAGACCACGACCAAGGAATTGCTGGGCTCGCTCGGCATTACCTGGACATCGCTGGATGGTGCCCTGACTCAAAAAGCGCGGATCAGCGACACCAACACATTGCGCGACAATCTCAAGCACGACGAATATATCTCCGGCAATGAGGGCAACCGGCTGAATGGTTCCTATCAGGCCACCTACAAGTTCGATACGCCAGCCTTTGCCGACGCCAGGCATCAGATTACGGCGGGGTATCAGGGTGAGCGCGAGACTTTCCAGCAGAGGCCTGCCAAGGCGGATTTTAACAGCCCATATTTTGACGCGTCGCAGTTCGAGAAACACGACCGGACCATGCATTCGTTTGTCGGGGAATACAGGGGCGAGTTTTTCGACCAGCTTTATCTGAACGCCGCCGCGCGCCACGATGACAATGACCGGTTCAAGGATGCATCGACCTATAGTTTCGGTGCGGCATGGAAAATTCCGGACTGGGGAACGAGACTGCATAGCTCCGTTGGTACAGGCGTTACCAATCCGACATTCTACGATCAGTTCGGCTATATTCCCTCAACCTACAAGGGCAATCCAAACCTGCGACCGGAAAAGAGCCTTGGCTGGGATTTCGGTGTCGAGCAGAGCTTTTTCGATGAGCAGCTGGTGGTTGACGTGACCTATTTCCGCCAGAACCTGACCGATGAGATTACCAGCATTGCAACACCTGATTTCCGCTATACGCCTGTTAATCAGGATGGGCGCAGCAAGCGTCAGGGTGTGGAAGTTGCGGCGACGCTCAACTTGACCAGTGGTTTCACCACGACGGCGACCTACACCTATACGGATGCAAAAGACCCCGATGGTCAGATCGAAATAAGGCGGCCAAGACATTCGGGCTCGCTGAATGCCGCCTACACATTCCTTGAAGATCGCGCCCGCGTCTTCAGCGAAGTAACCTTCAACGGAAAGATGGAAGATACGGCTTTTACACCGCCTCTCCCCACGCGTGTTGTGCTCAAGGACTATACGCTGGTCACGATTGGTGGCAGCTATAAGTTCAGTGACAAGATGGAAGCCTATGCGCGGATCGAGAACCTGGTCGATGAAGATTATCAGGAGGTTTTTGGTTTCAACACACCGGGCCGTACCGCCTTTGTCGGGTTGAAGGGAAGCTTCTGATTATGTTGAGGCAATGCAGATGGGCGCTAGGGGTGGCGAGGCTGGCAACGGCAATCGCACTGTCTGGCTGTCCGTCTGCAATCGCCGCCGAAGCGCCGAAGCGGGTTGTCTCCATGAACCTTTGCACCGACCAATTGGCCATGCTTCTGGCGGGTGAGGGACAGCTTTATTCAGTCTCGCATCTTGCCAAGGACGAAACGGGTTCGGTGCTGGCCAAAGAGGCGGCGTCGTTTGTAACCAACCATGGTCAGGCCGAGGAAATTTTCCTGATGAAGCCGGACCTGATCCTCAGCGGCACATATACGACAAGGGCGACCGTCGACATTCTCAAGCGGCTTGGATTTCGGGTTGAAGAGTTTCAGCCGGAATCTTCCTTTGACGATATTCGCGTCAATATCAGGCGGATGGGCGCGCTTCTGGGGCGGGAGGCAAGGGCTGAGGAACTTGTGCGCGAGATGGACGCAACCTTGGCAAGTGTGCCGGGCAGACAGGCCGGTGCGCCGACAGTCGCGCTTTATTACGCAAACCAGTTCACTTCGGGTCGCGGCACCTTGGCCGGTGAAGTGGTCAACCGTGCCGGACTGATCAATCTTGGTGAGAAGCTTGGCTTGGAGGGCACGCAAAAACTGTCGCTGGAGCAGCTTGTCATGGCAAAGCCCGACCTGATTGTCGCCCATAATGCCTATGCCGCACCATCCCTTGCCTATGAGGCGCAGGTTCACCCGGCGTTTCGCGCTGCATTGTCAGGGAAAAATCTCATCGATATCCCTGACAAGTACTGGATCTGCGGTGCGCCGTTCACGGCGGAGGCAGTCAAATTGTTGTCGGATGCGGCAGGGCGGGCGGGTAACAAATGAAAGATCATTTCCGCCTTCTGATCACTGGCCTCGTACTGTTGACGTGCCTCATGTTTGTTCTGTCACTGCTCATTGGGCCGGCGGCGCTTGGCACTGCTGACAGTATCCGCGCACTGCTGACGGGGCAGGGTGATGCGATTGTGCTGGTCATGCGGGAAATAAGGCTACCGCGTGCCTTGCTTGGCCTGATGATCGGCGCAACGCTGGGATTGTCAGGCGCGGTGCTGCAGGGATATCTGCGCAATCCGCTGGCTGAACCGGGGCTTCTCGGTGTGAGTGCATCGGCATCGCTGGGTGCGGTGATTGCCATCTATACCGGCCTGTCGCTCGCCTTTCCGCTTGCCCTGCCGCTGATGGCGCTGGCAGGCGCTGTTCTTGCGGTGCTGCTCGTACAGGCATTGGCCGGACGCGGCGGCAGTACGCTGACCATCATTCTGGCCGGCATTGCCGTGTCGAGTTTTGCCGGGGCCATGACCACGCTGGCACTGAACCTTTCGCCCAATCCCTTTGCGGCCATGGAGATAGTCTACTGGATGCTGGGGTCGCTCACGGACCGTTCCATGCTGCATGTGCAGCTGGCGGCACCGTTCATTCTTGTCGGCTGGGTGCTTCTGTTCAGTCTGGGCCGGTCGCTCGACGCGTTGACGCTGGGTCCGGACGCGGCAGCCAGCATGGGCATCAATATCAAACGGGTCCAGCTATTCGCCATTCTTGGCACAGCTGCTTCCGTGGGGGCAGCCACGGCGGTTGCGGGCGCTATCGGTTTTGTCGGCCTTATCGTTCCGCATATCCTGCGCCCTCTGGTCGGTGCGCGGCCTTCGCGCCTGCTTCCGGCGAGTGCGCTTGGAGGCGCGTCGATGCTGCTGGCCGCGGATATTCTCGTGCGCCTGATCGCGCCGGGCCGTGATCTGAAGCTTGGCGTACTCACCGCCATCATCGGCGCGCCGTTCTTCCTCTGGCTTGTCTTTCGTACAAGGAGGACAATGCTATGAATATTCTCAATCTCTCGCATCTCCAGGTATCGCTCGGGTCCAGACCTGTTTTGCATGATGTGTCACTTGCTGTCGGCAAGGGCGAATTCATCGGGCTGATCGGTCCGAATGGGGCGGGGAAGTCGACCTTGCTCAAAAGCATTCTTGGACTTGTCCCTTCGGTGGGCGAAATCCAGATCGCCGGAACCTCCGCAGGGCAATTGAGCCTGAAGGAACGGGCAAAACACGTCGCCTATCTGCCGCAGGAGCGGGAGATCAGTTGGGCCATCTCGGTGGAACATCTCGTCTCACTCGGTCGCACGCCTTACCTCAGCGGGTTCTCAAGGCCCGTGCCAAACAATATCGCACTGGTTGAAAGCGCGATGGAACGCACGGAAGTCACGGCATTCCGTCATCGTTCGGCACTGGAACTATCAGGCGGCGAGCGGGCACGGGTGCTGATTGCCCGTGCTTTGGCTCAGGACGCACCCTTGCTGCTTGCGGATGAACCGACCGCCGGGCTTGATCCAGCACATCAGATCGGCCTGATGCAATCATTGGCTGATATTGCGCACAAGGGCTCCGCCGTTGTCGTCTCACTGCATGATCTTGGTCTTGCCGCGCGCTGGTGTACCCGGCTTGTCCTTATTCACGAAGGGAAGATCGTTGCTGATGGTCTTCCCGCCGATGTGCTGACAGCTGATCACATGCGCAACATTTACGGGGTCGAAACCTATCTTGAATCGACGGAACAGGGATTGATCGTTCAGCCCACGGTTCTCGTCGACAAATCACATGGCGTAACAGGGAAACGGTGATGGAACAGCTGCGTGTGCTCCTCACAAAACATATGGCTCTCTGGCAGTCCGGTTGGAGCATGGGAACGTTCGGCGCCATCGCGGAATTTCATCAGGACAAGGGCGAGCAGCCGATCATCGCCGACGCTCTGGGTATCACCCGGGCAACGCGGCGCGGGGCCATCCACCTTGAGCGCAAGCAGATCGGCTCTCTTGTTCCCGTCGCCTATGAAGTTCCAAGCCCGCGCCCGCATCGCTGGACACAGGCGGTAGCGCTCTGTTTGCCCACAGTGCTGGCCCAGCGCACGTCCCGGCCAGTGTTGACAGAGCTTGGGCCTGACGATGATGCTATTCGCGGTATTGATCGGATGGGTATCCTGTTCGACATGGGCCTATCGCTGCCGCAGTGCGATTTCTGCATACGCACGAGCGATCCGAAACTTCTGGCGGAACTGCGGGCTTATGAGGGCCATTCGCTGTTCGAACCGGATAATCCTGTCATGCACTCCATTCTGCGCGCACATCCGCACCGGGTTGCCCTGACCAATATCGGGCGGGTCGAGGTTTACCAGAAGATCGGCGGACCTGATACGGGCGGTGTCTCTCCGGAAGGGCCGCACACCCACGTTCTGCCGAAACTGCTCAGAACAGGGCGCACGCATTCCGCCAATACGCCGATTCCCGATCATCTGATGCCCTGCGCCTTTCTGCATCCGGGCAATCCGGTGATCGGGCAATTGGGCGAGGACAAGCCTTTTGACTGGTCGCTCTATATGCATTTCGAGCGCATGTTTGCAGCCTATGCTCCCGTCGAAGCGGTTGAGCTGAAGAAGCGGTTGATTGCCGCTCTCAATGACAACGCATCGTGCGCTTCGTTTGAAAAGCCCGCCACACGGCTGGAGCGCTCGACATTAAGAGTTGGCTTGCGCCAGCAGCTCGCCTTTGCCCGGTCGCAGGGCAATAGTGAACGTGTCGATACGATCATCGCCTGGCAAAAGGCATTTGACCGCGAGGCCGGAGAGACCGAAACGGATGATGATACGCCCGGTCATTAACCTGTTTTGGCCGCCGCCTGTGTTGCGGCCTGCTCGGCAGCTTTTTCAATCGCGATCTGCGTTGCTGCACCTGCACCCACTGCATCATTCGTACCCGAGCGAACCGTCACCGCGTTGGATGCAAGCATCAGCCCGGCTTCCCTGAATGCCACCAGAAGCCGCTTCATGGATTCACGCTGGATCAATGACGGATTGCCCGGCTTTGCCGTGAATTTCAGCCGCACGACCATTGAATTTTCGGTGATATCCTGAATGCCCTGAAATTTCAGCGGCACGAGGAACTCGCTGCCAAATTCCGCATCCTCAAGCATTTCCTGTCCGACCTTCTTGACGGTCTTGCGGATCTTTTCCGGATCGGTATCGCGGTCGAAGCGCAGCTCGAATTTGATCGTGCTCCAGTCACGGCTGTAATTTGTCACGGACTGTATCTGTCCGAAGGGGATGGTATGAACCGGCCCATTCTGATGCCGCAGTTGCAGCGAACGCAGCGTGATCCGTTCCACCGTTCCCTTGAGCTTGCCCGTATCAATATATTCGCCGGTGCGGAAAGCATCATCGGCAATGAAGAAAATGCCTGATACGACATCCTTCACCAGGGTTTGCGAGCCGAAGGAAATGGCAAGGCCAAGCACACCGAAACCAGCGAGCAACGGCCCGATATCCATGCCGAGCGAGGACAGCACCACCAGTGCGGTAATTGCAACAATAGCGCCAAAGGCGAGGTCGCGAACCAGCGGCAGGATTGTCGACAGGCGGCCCGCAGCGGTTGGTGCGGGGCCGTCCGTCTCTTCCTGACCGGGCAGGAGAGGGCGCGCTGAGGGCGAAAGCGCGCTAAAATAGTGGCGCAGGAAACTCCAGATCGCCCAGCCGACAACAATGGCGACACTGACCCGGAGCAGTCCCCGGATGATCGACAGAATCAAGCCATAGCCCGTGTCGTCAAGATAAGTGGTCCACAAACGGATGATGATGTAGAGGCCAAGCAGCCAGATACCGCCTGTTACCAATGTCTGGATTGCTGCGATAAAGGCCTGCACCAGTGGCGGAAGATGGTTTTCATTGTGATGCCGCCTGTGCATGGCCGCGATCAGCGCATGCAGGCCCAATGCAAAGATCGGGATCAACAGGACGATAACCTGCGTCGCGCCCGCTGCCTCGCCCCAATGGGCGCGTTGGGGAGAACTGGCGGCCATACAGCCAACCACCCAGATCAGGATGGCGGTAAGAGACAGAAATGCCGGAAGCGCGGTCGCAATCACCTGCCGGGTCATGTTCGGTGCCGGTCCGGCAAACACGGCTGAGATATCCTTGCGTCCGCCGATGAACCACCAGAGTTTCAAAAGGGTCACGACCGTTGCGGCGATCAGGAACCAGCCTTCGGTGACACTGCGGCTGACGCCGCTTTCGATCGACAGACGGACGAGCTGACCGATCAGCGCCCCGATGAAACCATAGGCGACAAGCATGCGGAAATGCCATCGCGGGTTGTTGATGGGCAGCAATCGTGCGTAATCATCACCCGGTGACAGGAACAACCGGCCAACGGCGGCATAAACGAGGGTGAGCGCGGCGGCGTGCAGCAGGCTCACGGTGAGGTGAGAGGCCATTTGAGAACCGGCAGTCGGCATATTGATGATGATGTGTCCGACGGCAATAAAGGCGCAGATGGCGGCGATGTCGCGAAGTGTGCGGGCAAATGATCCGCGTGCGCGGTGAACAAGATCGGCATCCTCGCTGATTGGGCGTACGATAAGGGCGGTGCCAAGCCGGAACACGATCCAGCCTGCTATACCCGCAGCGAGCAGGGCAGCCAGAGTAACGAGCGTGACGTGGCCCCAATCATCGCCCTGGGTCTGCATGCCCTTATCCATCATGAAGGGCAGTTCGGCTATGTGGCCGATGCCATCAACTCCGACCGAAAGCCCGGTGGTGAATGAATCCAGCACGTTTCCGGCAAGTTCCTCTGCCTGATCAAGCGGGGTTGCCATGGGAGGTTTGGCGGCAGGGGCAGCCGTTGCTTTTGCCGGTGTCGGTGCTGCTGCGGGTGTAGGGTCTTCCCAGCGCACCACGACATTGCGTCCGCTCGCATAGGCAGCTTTGAGGATGCTGTTTATGTCGGCTTCGCTTTGACCGCGCTGCAGAACGACAGTTGTGGTTTCACCCGCGGTTTGCGCGTCGGCGCCAGTGCTGAAAGCGCCAATGACCGCCGCCCACAGGCAAAGAAGGACGATCCGGATTGCCAACAGAATGTTCAGGTATTTCAGCATCGCAATCCCCCTCGTTCTCACGATAGGAGTACGCTCATTACTTGGTCGGCTTCAAGTGCTGATTGCATTTGATTGAATGGTAACAATGGGCCTCATGATCGCCCCCAAAGGAGGGTCATGAAACGGCGTCCAGAATCCCGGTCCGATAGCCCAGCCCCTGTTCTCTGCAATGCTCGGGAAATGGCAGCAAAAGCCGCATGGTTGCGCCGCAGAAACATGACAAAATGGTCATTCGACAACACACCGGGAAGGTGAGAAACTCCACAGCCAACAAGTTGTTTGGCTAAGGGCTATGCCCTGGAGGTAGTGTGCAGTGAAACGTCTGGGTCTTTTGATCGCGTTCGTTGTGTTGGCCGGGCTCGGCTATATGTTTCTCTACCCGCACCTGAATGCGCCACCAGCCGGAAAAGGCCCAACGACGGTTGCCACGGCAACGGCAGCCAAAAGCTCGGGCAAGGGGCGGTCTGCCGCCGTTCCTTCCATTGTGGCCGCCACGGCAAAGACCGAAGATGTGCCCATTTCAAAGACTGTTGTCGGCAATATCGAGCCGATTGATACGGTTGTTATCCGTCCGCAAGCCGATGGTGTGGTGATGGTAACGAGCGTCAAGGACGGCCAGATGGTCAAAGCTGGTGACGTGCTTTTTCAGCTTGATGACCGGACAATCCGAGCGACGATCGACAAGGACAAGGCGGCTTTGGCCAAGGATCAGGCCAATCTTGATTCAGCCAATCAGGACCTTATTGCCGCTCAAGCCCTGTCAAACCGGAAAATCGATACACAGCAGCAGGCCTATCAGGCGCTTGCTGCTGTCAATGCGTTGAAGGCATCAATCGCCATGGATCAGGCGCAGATCGAGGCGGATCAGGTCCAGCTTTCCTATATGACCATCAAGGCACCGATTGATGGGCGTGTCGGCGTGGTCAATACATCCGTCGGCAATCTTGTACGCATGGCTGACACCGGCAGCGGCCTTTTGACCATCACCCGCATGGCGCCGCTGCGCGTGTCGTTCACGGTCGCAGAAAGCGATCTGCCTGTGTTGCGCGATGCGATGAAGGAACGTCCTCTCAACGTCCTTATCAAGGTCCCCGGCAGCAAGAATGTTGTGGCGTCGGGGCCGCTTAATTTCGTTGATTCCAGTGTTGACACGGCCTCCGGCACCATCGTCCTGAAAGCCGATGTGGCCAATGACAATGGCGCGCTCTGGCCCGGTCAATACGTGACTGCAACAGTGGAAATCGGCACGCACAAGGATGCTGTGACTGTTCCGCTGATAGCGATCCAACAGGGCAATGATGGGACATTTGCCTTTGTTGTGGGCGCTGACAAGAAGGTCGTTAAACAGGCTGTTACCGTGGTGGAAACGGTCGGCGATACCGCCGTGACCACGGCGGGATTGAAATCAGGCGATCATGTGGTCATCAACGGTCAATTGCACCTGCAGGATGGGTCGAGTGTCATTGAAACCGTGGCGGATTCTGACAGTTCCGTTCCCGCGCTTTCTGCCAATGAAGTGACTGACCCGATCAAGACGGATACGGTTCAATGAACATATCCGCAATCTTCATTCGCCGTCCCATTGCAACAATCCTTCTTTCCGTTGCGCTGGCGGCATCGGGGCTTTTTGCTTACCAGTTTCTGCCCGTGGCGGCATTGCCGCAGGTGGATTTTCCTGTTGTATCGGTTTCTGCTCAATTGCCGGGCGCGGCGCCCGATACGATGGCCAATGCGGTGGCAACGCCGCTGATCAAACAATTTGCCACGATACCCTCGGTTTCGACCATCAGCGCGACGAGTACGCAGGGACAGACCCGCGTTACCATTGAATTTGAGCTTGACCGGAACATCGATCAGGCGGCAGCCGACGTCGAGGCGGCTATCGCGCGCACATTGAGGCAATTGCCGGCGAACATGACAACGCCGCCGAGCTACCGCAAGACCAACCCCGCCGACGCTCCAATCCTGTTGATCGCGTTGCAGAGCGACACGGTGCAACTGTCCAAGCTTGATGACTATGCCGAGCAGGTGATCTCGCCATCACTTTCAACCGTGGATGGGGTGGGCGAAGTGCAGGTGTTCGGTGCCAAGCAGTTTGCCGTGCGTATCGAGGTTGATCCCAATGCCATGACGGCGCGCGGTATTGGTATCGATGAACTGACCAATGCTGTCGCCGACAACAATTCGATTGCGCCAGTGGGAACACTGACGAGCCCAACCCAGCAGATGGCCATTGAAGCCGATACGCAATCGAAGAATGCCGATACGTTCAGGCAGATCCTGATTGCCTCTCCCAATGGCAAGCCGGTTCGTCTGGGCGATGTGGCGCGCGTGGTGGATTCCGTAGCGAACACGCAGACCGAAAGCCGTTACGATGGCAAGAAGGCGCTTGTGCTCGCCGTTTTCCGCCAGCCCGGTGCCAATACGGTTGACGTGGTGGACCGGGTCCGCACCATGCTGCCAAAATTTGCCGAAGAGCTTGGCGCATCCACCAAACTCAATGTGCTCAATGATCGCTCGACCTCCATCCGGCAGGCGGTGTCTGACGTGCAGTTTACGCTCGTTCTGATCATCGGACTTGTCGTCATGGTAATCTTCGTGTTCCTGCGCCGCATTGCAGCGACGCTTATTCCGACGGTCGCTGTACCGTTGTCGCTGATTGCGACGCTGGGTGTGATGTATGTCTTTGGCTTTTCCATCGACAATATCTCCCTGCTTGGCCTGACGCTGTCGGTGGGGCTCGTCGTGGACGACGCCATCGTCATGCTGGAAAACATATCCCGGCATATCGAGGACGGCATGTCGCCACGTGAAGCCGCGCTCAAGGGCAGCGAGGAGATCGGCTTTACCATCGTCTCCATTACTGCATCGCTTGTTGCGGTGTTTATCCCTGTCCTGCTGATGGGCGGCGTGGTGGGGCGCATCTTCAATGAGTTTGCCGTTGTCGTCACCGTGGCGATTGTCGCCTCGGCGCTGATATCCCTGACATTGACGCCGATGCTGTGCAGCCACATGCCAGCCATTCCACATGAGAAGGCGGGGAAAAAACCCTTCACCGAACGGGTTTTCGATGCGGTTCTCGACGCCTACAGGCGCATGCTTGATATCTGCCTGCGCTTCCGCGTCGTTGTTCTCGGTGTCTTCCTTTTGACTGTTGTCGCGACGCTTTACCTGTTCTCCTCCATCGACAAAGGCTTCTTGCCCACCGAAGATATCGGCCAGCTTTCCATCTCGACCGAAGCGCGGCAGGACATCTCGTTTGACGCCATGGTGGCTCTACAGAAACAGGTTGCCGATGTTCTGATGAGCAAGCCTTATGTGGCGCATGTGGCGTCAACGATTGGTGGCGGGTTCAATTCTTCCAGCCTCAATCAGGGCAGTTTCTTCGTTGAGCTGAAACCGAAATCGCAGCGCCTGGCGCTTGATCCGCTGCTAACGGATTTGCGCCAGTCGCTGGCCAAGGTTCCGGGTATCAACAGCTATCCCATCGCCATCCAGAACCTGCGCATCGGCAGCACGTCGTCGCGCGCGCAGTACCAGTTCGTCCTGCAGGGCATCAATGCCGACGATCTCTATCCATGGTCGCAAAAGTTCCTTCTGGCGCTGCAACAGGACAGGCAATATTTTGCCGATGTGACCAGCGACCTGCAGAACAATGCGTTGCAGGCCAATCTGGTCATTGATGCCGACAAGGCGCGGCTGTTGGGTATCACCTCGACGCAGTTGCGCAATTCGCTCTATTACGCCTTTGGCACCAATCAGGCTTCGACGATCTTTTCCACCGGTGACAGCTATGAGGTCATTCTGGAGTTGGACCCGTCCATTCCGTGGACGACCGACAAGCTCGACCAGATGCAGATACGCTCGACCACGACGAACAAGCTTATCCCGCTTTCCGCCTTCGCCCATGTGGAGCGGCGCGCCGGGCTGCTTGCGGTCAGCCAGTTGAGCCAGCTGCCCGCGGTGACGATTTCCTTCAACCTCCCGCAGGGCGTGGCGCTTGGCAGGGCGGTGGAAGAGATCAACAAGATCAAGGCGGAACTCAATGTTCCGGATTCGATTGGCTCAACCTTCACCGGCACGGCAAAAGTGTTCCAGCAAGCGCTGTCCAATCAGGGGTTGCTGATCGGTGCGGCTATCCTGACCATCTATATCGTGCTCGGTATTCTCTATGAGAGTTTTATCCATCCGCTGACCATTCTGACAGGTCTGCCAGCGGCTGCTGCTGGTGCGCTCGCGACGTTGGAGCTGTTCGGCTTTGATCTCAGCGTGATCGCGATTATCGGTATGCTGATGCTGATCGGCATCGTGAAGAAGAACGCGATCATGATGGTCGACTTTGCCCTTGTCCGGCAAAGGGCAGGCGATAGCCCGCATGATGCGATCCGCGAAGCCTGTCTTGTCCGGTTCCGCCCGATCATGATGACGACGCTCGCGGCGTTGATGGGTACGCTGCCGATTGCCATCGGCGCGGGTGCGAGTTCAGAACTGCGTCAGCCGCTTGGCGTGGCCGTTGTCGGCGGCCTCTTTGCCTCGCAAATCCTGACGCTGTTCATCACGCCCGTGATCTTCCTCTATATGGAAGACATGTCGCGTGGCTCAGTAAACCTCTGGCGCAAGCTCTTCAATAAAGGTCGTGCGCCGACAGTACCGCACGCGGCGGAATAGAAGGCGAAACCGCTCAGGCGGTTTTCGCTTCCTGCAGGTTCAGTTCATCAATCATGGCCTGCCGCATGATGAATTTCTGGATCTTGCCGGTGACTGTCATCGGAAAGACCTCGACAAAACGGATATGTGCCGGGACCTTGTAGTGGGCGATTTTGCCTTTACAAAACTGGATGACTTCGTGTTCGCCGAGATTGGCGTCGGGACGCACCTTGATCCAGGCGCAGAGGCATTCGCCATATTTGCTATCAGGGATACCGAACACCTGCACATCGGCAATATCAGGGTGGGTATAGAGAAATTCCTCGATCTCGCGCGGATAGATGTTCTCGCCGCCACGGATGACCAGATCCTTGATGCGCCCGACTATGTTGCAATAGCCCTCCGCATCAATGGTTGCGAGATCGCCCGTATGCATCCACCGCGCTGCATCAATGGTTGCCGCTGTATTAACCTCGTCACCCCAATAGCCCCGCATGACGCTATAACCGCGTGTGAGCAATTCTCCGGTAATTCCGGGCGCAACAATGACGCCGTCGGCATCGATGATTTTCACCTCAACATGCGGATGAATGCGCCCAACCGTGGACACCCGCCGCTCCAGCGGGTCGGTTGTCGAACTCTGGAAGCTGACAGGGCTGGTTTCCGTCATGCCGTAGGCGATGGTGATCTCGCTCTGGTGCATTTCCTGAATGACCTTGCGCATGACTTCGATGGGGCAGGGCGAACCCGCCATGATGCCGGTGCGCAGGCTGCTGAGATCAAATGACTTGAAATCCGCATGGCCCAATATGGCGATGAACATGGTTGGCACGCCATGCAGTCCGGTACACTTTTCCGCCTCCACGGTTTGCAGGACCGCCAGCGGATCAAACGCCTCGCTGGGGATGACCATGCAGGAACCATGGGTGAGGCAGGCGAGATTGCCTAGAACCATGCCAAAGCAGTGGTAAAACGGCACGGGAATGCACAAACGGTCGATCTCCGTAAGGCGCATGGCCTCGCCGATGAAGAAACCATTGTTGAGAATATTGTGATGGGTCAGCGTCGCGCCTTTGGGGCTGCCTGTGGTGCCGCTGGTGAACTGGATGTTGATCGGATCATCAAATTGCAGCACGGAAGCGAGCGCTGCGAGCTGTTCTGTGGCTTGAGGGGTTGCCGCCTCTTCGACATCGGCGAAATTCAGCATTCCCGGCGTTTTCTCGGTGCCAAGACGGATAACGGTGTGCAGTGTTGGCAATTTCCTCGACTTGAGTGCGCAGGGCGCGCAGCTTGCTACTTCAGGGGCGATTTCGCGCAATATATCAAGATAATTGCTGGTTTTAAGTGCGGGAGACAGAATGAGCGCGGAACAGCCGACCTTGTTGACGGCATATTCAAGCTCATGGGAGCGATAGGCAGGATTGATGTTGACGAGGATAAGACCTGCTTTGGCGGTGGCAAACTGGGTCAGGACCCATTCAACATTGTTCGGCGACCAGATGCCGATGCGCTCACCGGGTTGAAGCCCAAGCGCAATGAAACCTGCGGCCAGCGCATCAACGCGTTGGCGCAGTTCGGAATAGGTGAGGCGCACGTCCTGATGCCGCACCACAAGCGCGGGGCGATCGGGAAACCGCCCGGCAATGTGGTCAAAGTGCCGTCCGATCGTCTCGCCAATCAACGGCTGATTGCTGGCACCGTGAACGTAGCTTTCCCTGATCATTAATCGCTCCTCCCAAAGCTCTCGAGCAAATTTCGTTTATCCGGGGGTGTTCCCGGATAAACGAAATTGCTCTGTCATAGGAGCATACTTTTCTGATCGGCGCTGTAAAGCTCACAGCCCCATACAATCAGGATCAGGATTTTTTGGTAAACCGGTCAAGGATGATTTCAGCACCGGCGTCACCGAACTGGACCTGATAGAGGCGCTTATATGCGCCGCCAGCTGCCAGCAGTTCGGTATGGCTGCCCTGTTCAAGGATTTGGGCGTCATCAACCACAACGATACGATCCGCATTGCGGATGGTTGCCAGCCTGTGGGCGATGACCAGTGTTGTGCGGCCTTCGGCAAGTTCAGCAAGCGATGCCTGAATTTCCCGCTCGGTCTGCGTATCCAAAGCCGAAGTTGCCTCATCAAGTATGAGGATGGGCGGGTTCTTCAGGAACATGCGGGCAATGGCCAGCCGCTGTTTCTGACCGCCCGAGAGTTTGACGCCGCGTTCACCCACGATGGTTTCAAGCCCCGCAGGCAAACCTGCAATCATCTCGTCCAGACGGGCACGCCGCGCAGCCAGAACAATGTCTTCGTCTGAAGCATCAAGACGGCCATAGGCGATGTTCTCGCGGATAGAGCCGCCGAACAGAAAAACATCCTGCTGGACGACGCCGATCTGGCTGCGCAACGAGGCAAGGGTCATGTCGCGAATATCAACACCATCAATGGTGATGGCACCTGATACCACCTCGTAAAAACGTGGAAGCAATGAGCACAGCGTCGTCTTTCCCGCCCCGGAAGAGCCGACGAAAGCAACCGTCTCACCAGCCCTGATTTCAAGGTCGATATTGCTCAAGGCAGTTCGATCTGACGTATAGCCGAAACTCACCTTGTCGTAGCGAATATTGCCCTGAAGCCCGCTCGCATCGGTTGCATTTGGCCGGTCCGCAATATCCGGCTCGGTATCCAACAGCTCGGTATAGCGTTTGAAACCGGCAATACCCTTCGGATAGGTCTCGATGACGGAGTTGATCTTTTCGATGGGGCGAATGAACACAGTCACCAACAGGAGGAAACTGACAAAGCCGCCGCTGGAAAGACTTCCCGTAATGACGAAGTAGCTGCCCGCGATCATGACGATCAGCTGGATCAGGCGCATGCTCATATAGTTCAGCGAGGTGCTTGCCGCCATGATGCGGTAGGCGCTGAGCTTGGTTTCCCGGTAGCGGGCATTGTCATGGGCAAAAAGATCGCGCTCGTGATCCTCATTGGCAAAGGCCTGAACGACACGCATGCCACCGACGTTCTCTTCGATACGGACGTTGAAATCACCAACGCGGCGGTAAAGGCTTTGCCAGTTGCGGGTCATCCGCCCGCCATAACGGCTGGCAACCCATGCCACGAACGGCACAATCGCCAATGTCAGAAATGCCAGATGCGGGTTGACGTAGAACATCAGCAGGAAAGCGCCGATGAAGGTCATGACAGCGATGAACAGATCTTCCGGCCCGTGATGGGCTACTTCGCCGATCTCTTCCAGATCCTTGGTCACGCGGGCAACGAGGTGCCCGGTCTTGTTATTGTCATAGAAACGGAAGGAAAGCTTTTGCAGATGGTCAAAGCTCTTGCGGCGCATCTCGGTTTCGATGTTGATGCCAAGCTTGTGGCCCCAATAAACAACAATGGCGGTAATACCGGTGTTGAGCAGATAAACGGCCAAAAGCCCCATCGCGGCCAGCAGAATGTAGGTCCAGTTTTCACTGGGCAGCAGCACATCGATAAAGGCACGCACAGCCATGGGAAAACCAAGTTCCAGCAGACCCGAAAAGACAGCGCAGGAAAAGTCCAGCGCGAAGAGCCCCTTATAGGGTGCGTAATAGGCAAAAAAACGTTTGATCATTTTGGCACGCGAGGATGAAGACAAAAGCCGTTTCGGCTTGAGGAACAGTGTTTGGGAGGGATTAGCATGGAGCAGTCCCATAAGCTAACCTCATTTGTCCAGTTTACCGCGAAAGCGACAATCTCTCCAGCAAGTAGATACAACCGGGGATTGGTAAATCAGTTTCCCGTACAATTGATCGGACGGATCACCTTTGTGGTTGACACTCCGTCAAGGCAGGCGTATCGGGGTTTTGCTCGGGTTACCCGAGTCATTTTTCAAAATCACAAAGAAGACGATGGACAGCAAATCTAGCTGCGCCCTGACTGCCGTTGATACGGTGGCGCGGGCGCTTGAAACAACTAACGAGCAGGACTCGATCCGGTACACCGGATGAGCAACGTTAGGGCTTAAGGCTCCACCGTCGCTCACCCAGGCCGGATCGCTTCCGGTCAATGAGGTGAGCCATGAACATCACGTTCGCAACTCTTCCGGGCGTTCGCGCCTTCACCAATCGCACACGTGGGCGTCTCGGCATCCAGCGGAATATTGTTGCCGCTATTGCTGAAAAACAGCCCCTTTTTGCCAATCTGCACGCAGACTGGCGCGTCAATCCGGTCAATGGCCGGCTTGAAATGCATTGGCATGCTGACAATGAACCGCCCGCAGAGACTCTATCCCAAGTTGAGAAGCTGGGGATGGTTCTGGCAGTGTATCAGTCTGGTCGCATGATCTGATCGCGTTTTTTCCTCAAGCATCGTGTCCGAATTTTTGGGCTGATGCCAATGAAGGAGTATCCCATGGACGATTATCCTAGTAGGCCCGCTGCGCTGCCGATGACAGGCAAGCGCGGCGGGCTATCCCCAAAATCGAATGTAACAAAACCGACCGTGAATGTGACGGCTCGGCACGATTCTCTGCGCCTGAAATTCAGGTGATCCGGAGCTGGTGTCGCTGTCGCATGTCGCGGCAGGAGACCAGAAAATGAACGTTATTCTCAAAAATTCCGCGTTGAATGCGGAGAAGAAAGATAGCCGCAAGCTTTCGATGCGCGCTGTGCGGGAAGCACAGAATGATATCGATAGCACCCTTGCCAATGTCCGAAGCCACCGTGATGGTCTGACAATCCGCGACGCAGCGGAGCGTCTGACCAAGGATGGTGCAAATGAGGTCGCCCATGATCGCCGCCCGCATGCGCTGATCCAGCTTCTGACTGCTTTCAACAATCCTTTCATCATGGTGCTGATTGTGCTGGCAGCCATCAGCGCCTTCACCGATTGCTGGCTGCCCATGCAGAGCGGCGATGCTCCGGATCCAACCAAGGTTATCATCATCATGGTCATGGTGCTGGCCAGTGGCATCATGCGCTTTGTGCAGGAATACCGTTCCGGCAAGGCGGCTGAATCCCTGAAAGCCATGGTGCGGACCACGGCAACCGTGCTTCGGCGTCATCGTGTGACGATGGAAGGCGAAGTGTTTGAAATCCCGATGCGCGAACTCGTGGCGGGTGATGTCGTGCGCCTGTCTGCCGGTGACATGATTCCGGCTGATGTGCGTCTGATTGAATCCCGCGATCTCTATGTCAGTCAGGCCGTTTTGACGGGTGAAGCCATTCCCGTCGAAAAGTACGACACACTGGGCGCGATTGCCGAAAAGTCGGCGCTGGGCGTTGTCTCGGATCAGGCTGATATGCTTGATGTACCCAATATCTGCTTCATGGGCACCAATGTGGTCAGTGGTACCGCTACGGCGGTTGTGGTGGCAACCGGGTCGCGCACCTATTTCGGATCACTCGCTAAATCCATTGTCGGCTCGCGTGCGCAGACCGCATTTGACCGGGGCATCAACAGCGTCAGCTGGCTGCTTATCCGGTTCATGATGGTGATGGTGCCGGTGGTGTTTCTCATCAACGGTGTTGCCAAGGGTGACTGGGTGGAAGCCCTGCTGTTCGCACTTGCGGTCGCTGTCGGTCTGACACCGGAAATGCTGCCGATGATCGTCTCGTCCAACCTTGCCAAGGGTGCCGTTGCCATGGCCCGGCGCAAGGTCGTGGTCAAGCGTCTGAATGCCATCCAGAACTTTGGCGCCATGGACATTCTTTGCACAGACAAGACGGGAACACTGACCCAGGATAAGATCATTCTGGAGCATCATGTTGATATCCATGGCAAGCGTGACGAGAATGTCCTGCGTCTGGCATGGCTTAACAGCCACCACCAGAGCGGTGTGAAAAACCTGATGGATCAGGCTGTCCTGCGCTTTACCGATGCATCGTCAGACGCCATGCGGTCCGCAGCCTTCTATCGCAAAGTTGACGAACTGCCGTTCGATTTCATTCGTCGCCGCCTGTCCGTGATGGTCGAGGGTGTCGCCGGTGAGCATCTGCTGGTCTGCAAGGGTGCAGTGGAAGAAATGCTGACCATTGCAACGCGGATGCGTGACGGCAAGGATGTGCGTGTGCTGGATGAGCCAAGCCGGAAGGCACTGACTGCTATCGCCCGTTCCTATAATGAAGATGGCTTTCGCGTTCTGGTGGTCGCTACCCGGGAAATTCCAGCCGGGGATACCAAGGCTCAATATGGCATCGGCGATGAGAGTGAGCTGATTGTCGAAGGTTTCCTGACCTTCCTCGATCCGCCGAAGGAAACCGCAGGTCCAGCCATTGCTGCGCTTGCCGAGCATGGTGTCTCGGTCAAACTTCTGACCGGTGACAATGAGGTTGTCAGTGTCAAGATCTGCCGCGAGGTCGGGCTTGAGGCTGGTGTGCCGGTGCTTGGCCGCGAAATTGAAAAGCTTGACGACAATGCCCTGCGCCTTCTGGTGGAAGAGCGGGTCGTCTTTGCCAAGCTGACACCGCTACAGAAATCGCGGGTGCTCAAAGCCTTGCAGGCCAATGGTCATACGGTTGGCTTTCTCGGTGATGGTATCAATGATGCACCGGCTTTGCGCGATGCGGATGTGGGCATTTCGGTGGATAGCGGCGCGGATATCGCCAAGGAATCGGCCGATATCATCCTTCTGGAAAAGAGCCTGATGGTTCTGGAAGAAGGCGTCATCAAGGGCCGTGAGACCTTCGGCAACATCATGAAGTATCTGAACATGACCGCCAGCTCGAATTTCGGCAATGTGTTCTCGGTGCTTGTGGCCAGTGCGTTCATCCCGTTCCTGCCAATGCTGGCGATCCACCTGCTCATCCAGAACCTGATGTACGACATCTCGCAACTGGCCTTGCCATGGGACAAGATGGACAAGGAATTCTTGAGCAAGCCACGCAAGTGGGATGCGAAGAACATCGGCCGTTTCATGCTCTGGATCGGTCCAACCTCATCGATCTTCGACATCACGACCTATGCCCTGATGTGGTATGTTTTTGCGGCAAATGCACCGGAACATCAGTCGCTGTTCCAATCCGGCTGGTTCATTGAGGGCCTGTTGTCGCAGACGCTTGTTGTACACATGCTGCGCACGCAGAAGATCCCCTTCATCCAGAGCACGGCTGCCCTGCCGGTTCTCCTGATGTCGATGCTTGTCATGGGGCTTGGAATTTATGTTCCCTTCTCCCCACTCGGCACCTTGGTCGGATTGCAGCCTTTGCCATGGAGCTACTTCCCATGGCTGGCGGCAACATTGTTCAGCTACTGCGTCGTCGCCCAGACCATGAAGACTGTCTATATCCGCCGTTTTGGCCAGTGGTTCTAAACCTCAACCAGCGGGCGGCCCATGCCGCCCGCATCCTCCCATTCCAGATGCCGCTGAACGCGCGGCTTGGACAATTGACGTCAGAGGAGATCTGATATGGTCACGAACGTTTCCACCCTGCATTTTCACGCCGGAATCACACCCCGAGGCCCATGGGACGGCCTGCCAAAACGCCGGTCCCGTCCGGCATCCCGCCGCCCGCAACCGCGGCGCTCCTGGCTGAAGGATCAGGTCCTGCGCTGGGTCTGCTGGTTGCTGGTCATCATAGCTCAGGGACTATTCTGGGTGGCAGTACGGCTCTACCGTTGGGGGTTGATCAGCCGCAAGCACAGCTGGCGTCTGATCCAATGGTCATCGTCCTGCAATCATGCAGCTATCCGCATTTTGCGCCGCGCGCGCTGGTAGCTGGTTTTCAATACAAGACAGGCAAGGAGCACAATCATGCGCCTTTTGATCTCAGGCGGGCGGCATTTTGACGATGCTGCCGTCATCCTCAGCGAACTCAATCGCATCCACTTGGAATATCCCGTGACGGTTCTGATCCATGGCGGTTTGCCCGCGCTCGGCTCGACCGCCGAGGATTGGGCCCGGCAGAATGATGTTCATATTGTTCGCTATCCGGCCAACTGGTCCCTGTTGGGCAAACAGGCCGATGCAAAACGCAACCGGTTCATGCTTGAGGATAGCAGACCGGATGCTCTGCTGGCCTTTCCCGGTGGCAGGCATTTGCAGGAACTGGTGCAGCAGGCACGCGCGCAGAACATACCGGTTGTGACTGCGCGTGTGACAGAGCGGCGGTCCCAAGGCGATGCCGATTATTGTGCTGATAGCCCGGAGGGCGACACGTTGTGCCAAAGGGCCTGCTTTGCCATGACGGCCAGCACCTTATCTGCCCTGCAGATGGGGTAAGGCTGTCATCATTGTTAACCGGAGAAATGGTAGTTTGGGATAACCAGCCAGCCACGGTGCTAAAATGAAATTCATACAGACATTCGATCTCTATCCCTTTCTCGACACGACGATCAGCTTTGTCGCCGCTTTCATCTTCGGCACACTGATTGGTGCGGAACGACAATACCGGCAGCGCACCGCCGGTCTGCGCACCAATGTGCTTGTGGCAATCGGCGCTGCAGCTTTCGTTGATCTGGCACAGCGCATTGCCGGAACCACGGAAGCGGTGAGGGTCATTTCCTATGTGGTATCAGGCATCGGTTTTCTCGGTGCCGGCGTGATCATGAAAGAGGGCATGAATGTGCGCGGCCTCAACACGGCGGCGACACTTTGGTGTTCGGCGGCAGTGGGTGCCTGTGCGGGTACGGATATGCTTGCAGAGGCGGCATTGCTGACCGTGTTTGTGCTGGCCGGAAACACCCTGCTGCGCCCGCTTGTCAATGTTATCAACCGCATCCCGATCAGCGAGCAGGCGGCGGAGGCGACCTATGAGGTCAAGCTGATATCAACCCGCGCGGCCATGCCTGCCATGCGTGATCTTCTGGTCGAAAAACTGGAGGATGCGGATTATCCCGTCAGTGATGTGGAAATTTTGGATCAGGGCGACGAGGAGACAGTGGAGATCGTCGCCACGCTGGTGAGCACGGCCATTGACCCCGCTGAAATCGATGCGGTTATCACCCATATGGAAAAGCAGAAGGGTATTTCCCATGGGACATGGGAAGGCAGCACCAAGGACTAGATGGCGGCTCGTATATGTAACTGAATCACGTAAGGTTACAGTGCGATATATGCTGTGATTATATTGCAACAGTGTTGCAGGCGTTGCGGTCTGCCTTGTTTTTGACACAAGATTGCCGCGATCTGATCTAAAAGGAACAGCAAACCGGTAGTCACGACCGCCTGTCCCGCCCTGCCTATCCCAACGTTTGAAAGCATACAGAATGTCATCCCTTGTTTCGCGCCGGTCATTCCTGACCGGGCTGTCGCTTGCTGCCGTTTCCGCGGTTGCGGCCTGTGCCCAATTGCCCAAACAGTCCCTAGAAGTCGCCGACGTCCAAACGCCTCCCGTGCCGGAACAGCCACCGGTGACAGCGCCCGTTGAACCGGCAAAGCCCGATTACGTCAGCATGTACCGTGCGGTTGAAGAGGATGGCTACAAACTGCCCGCCATTCCCTTTGCCAGAGTCAATGAGAAATTCCTGCGGCAGATCGTGGATGATCCGACAGGCGAGAAGCCCGGCACAATCGTTATCAACACGGTCGACAAGTTTCTTTATCTGGTCCTGAAAAATGGCAAGGCCATGCGCTATGGCGTTGGGCTTGGTCGTCAGGGTTATTCCTGGAAGGGCCGTGCCATCGTTCAGTGGAAACGCAAATGGCCGACCTGGACACCGCCATCCGCGATGATCTCCCGTGATCCGAAGCTGGAAAAATGGCGGCAGGGCATGCCACCGGGTGTCAACAACCCGCTTGGTTCGCGTGCGCTTTACATCTTCCAGGGCGGCGTCGATACGCTTTACCGCATTCACGGCTCACCCGACTGGAACTCCATCGGCAAATCCGCTTCATCGGGCTGTGTTCGCATGTTCAATCAGGATGTGATGGATCTCTATGATCGCGTTCCCAGCAAGACGCCCTTGCTGGTCATTTAATCCCTGATGCAATCGAGATTGCGGTCAAACAGACCGCAATCTCAGTGGTGCGGATGGACGCACTTGCCATGATCGGCCAGAATTTCGATCACGCGGCATTCGCCGACGCGGCCATGCCTGCATCCTTCAACCATCAATTCCAGCTCGGCTTTCAGTGCATTCAGGCTGCGGATACGCTGCTCAACCTCAATGAGCCGTGCATTGGCGATACCGTCTGCCGTTTCGCAGGGCTGGTTGGGGTCGTCCTGCAAATGCAGCAGGGTGCGGATGGAGTCGATCTCAAAACCCAGTTCCCGCGCATGGCGAATGAATGCCAGCCTGCGAATATCCGTGTCTTCATAATGTCTGCGGTTGCCATCCGTGCGGGCCGGGGCGGCCAGCAGGCCGATCTGTTCATAGTATCGGATTGTCGGCACTTTAACGCCGCTGCGCTTGGCCGCTTCACCGATTGAAATTTCTTTCAACATTTCGCTTGCTCCTCTAGTCACTAGAGCATGTAGCGTTGCCGTCAACAGAGTCAAGAGAGGTTGAATCATGACAGCAGCGCCAACGCAAACCCGCTTCCGGGTTGAGGGCATGGACTGTGCCAGCTGTGCGGCCAAGATCGATACGGCCGTGCGCCGCTTGCCGGGAGTATCTGACATTTCCGTCTCGGTCACTGCCGGGACAATGACCGTCAAACATGATGAAACGGCGGATCTGACCGTTCTCCAGAAAAAGGTGGGTGGTCTTGGCTACAAGGTTTCGCCGCTGACGGCCAAAAGCGCAGCACCGGCTGCCGCTCCCACATGCAGCGGTCATGATCATGCCAATCACAATCACGCAGGCCATTCCCACGAAGGACATGACCACGCAGATCATGATGATCATGATCACGACCATGCCGGACACGATCACTCAGGGCATGACCACGCAAAAGCAAATGCTCCTGTGGTCGCTGCTGCCGCCGCGCCGGCGCAAAGTTCAAAACCAAGCCGCTGGTGGCAGAGCCGCAAGGGCTTTTTGACCATTATCAGCGGATTGGCGCTCGTTGCGGCCTATGGCATTGGCAAGCTTTATCCTGACATTGCCAACTGGGCTTTTGTCGTCGCTATGTTTGTCGGGCTTATTCCCATCGCCCGCCGGGCGATCATGGCCGCTCGATCGGGCACACCATTCTCCATCGAAATGCTGATGACCATCGCGGCGATTGGTGCTGTGTTTATCGGCGCGGGTGAAGAAGCTGCTGCCGTTGTGTTCCTGTTTCTGATTGGCGAATTGCTTGAAGGTGTCGCGGCTGGCCGCGCCCGTGCAAGCATTCAGGGTCTGGCTGATCTTGTCCCGAAAACTGCACTGGTGGAGCGAGGCGGCAACACCACGTCAGTACCTGCCGATAGCCTGGCTGTCGGCGACATCATCCTTGTCCGTCCGGGTGATCGTATTCCCGCCGATGGCGAGATCACCGAAGGCACAAGCGAAATCGATGAAGCGCCGGTGACAGGCGAAAGTACACCCAAGCGCAAAAATGTTGGCGACGCAGTTTTCGCCGGTACGATCAATACTGATGGTGTCCTGCGGATCAGTGTAACAGCGACGTCGAGCGACAATACGATTGCCCGAGTCATTCGTCTGGTTGAAGAGGCACAGGAAAGCAAGGCTCCAACCGAGCGGTTCATTGACGGTTTTTCGCGTTATTACACACCTGCCATCATGGTTGTTGCGGCGCTTGTCGCTGTCATCCCGCCATTGTTCATGGGCGGTATCTGGAGTGAGTGGGTCTATAAGGGTCTCGCCATTCTGTTGATCGGTTGCCCCTGCGCACTGGTTATTTCGACGCCCGCTGCCATTGCCGCAGGCCTTTCCGCCGGTGCTCGGCGCGGCCTGCTGATGAAGGGCGGCGCTGTGCTTGAAACTTTCAGAAAAGTCACGGCTGTCGCCTTCGACAAGACGGGTACTTTGACCGAAGGCAAACCTGTGGTCACGGATATCGTTTCATTCGGCATGCCCGAGCAGGAAATCCTGTCGATGGCCGCTGCGCTCGAAACCGGTTCCAGCCATCCGCTTGCCATGGCCATTCTTGACCGGGCCAAGGCCGATGGGGTTGCAGTTCTGCCCGCAACATCAGCCAAGGCGGTATCGGGTAAGGGCGTTGAAGGCACGGTTTCCGGCAAGTCGGTATTTCTTGGGTCGCCACAATCCGTTGCCGCAGCCACGCCGCTCAATGCTGAACAGACAGCTTCAATTGAAAAGCTGAATGATCAGGGCAAGACCGTTTCTGTTGTGGTTGTTGCGGGCAAGCTGGCCGGTCTGCTGGCCATGCGCGATGAGCCGCGTGCCGATGCGGAGCGCGGACTTGCTGTGCTGAAAGAGCAGGGCATTCGCGCCGTGATGCTCACAGGCGATAATAGCCGCACCGCCGAAGCCATTGCCTCGAAGCTTGGTATCGAGCCAAGAGCCGAATTGCTGCCGCAGGACAAGCAGCGGATTGTTGGCGAGATGCAGCGCTCCGGCCTGACTGTTGCCAAGGTTGGCGACGGTATCAACGATGCACCGGCGCTTGCCGCAGCCGATATCGGCATCGCTATGGGCGGCGGCACCGATGTGGCGCTTGAAACCGCCGATGCGGCCATTCTGCATGGCCGGGTGATCGATGTTGCCAATATGATTGATCTGTCGAAGACGGTGATGAGCAATATCCGCCAGAACATCACTGTCGCGCTTGGGCTGAAGGCGGTGTTTCTGGTGACGACCATCATTGGCCTGACCGGTCTGTGGCCAGCGATCCTTGCCGATACGGGCGCAACCGTTCTGGTAACAGCCAATGCCATGCGGCTTCTCGGCTGGAAAGGCCGCTCATAGAAAATGATGTGTGACGGCTAGCTGCTTGAGATGCCGTCACACACCGAGATAGCGGTCCTGAATCTCACTGGTTAATTCTTTCGGCAGGCCGTTCCAGACATTGCGCCCCCTTTCGAGGATCACGCAGCGGTCAGCCACCGGCAAGAGTTCCGACAGGGTTTTATCAACAACCAGAATGGACTGGCCCTGTTGTTTCAGCGCGGCGATGGCCTTCCAGATTTCCTGCCGGATAACCGGTGCCAGCCCCTCGGTTGCCTCATCGAGAACAATCAGTCTGGGGTTCGTCATCAGTGCGCGCCCGACCGCGAGCATCTGCTGCTCACCACCCGAAAGGGAGTTGGCATATTGGCTGGAGCGTTCCGCAAGGCGGGGGAAGAGCGCATTTACTTCCTTGATCGTCCAGAAGCCGCTGCGCGCCGAAGCCAGCAGATTTTCCGCGACGGTCAGATTGGGAAAGCAGCGGCGTCCTTCCGGCACAAGCCCGAGACCGAGCCGGGCAATGCGATAGGGCTTTGCCGCCGAGATGTTACCGCCTGCAAAGCGTATCGTGCCATGGCGTAGGGGTGAGAGACCGAAGATCGAGCGAATGGTGGTGGTTTTACCCATCCCATTGCGGCCCATAAGCGCGACGACTTCCCCTTCTGCCAGTGCAAGATCAACACCGAAGAGCGCCTGCGATGCGCCATAGAATGTTTCGACCTTGGCAAGTTCCAGCAGCATCAGACGCTCTCCCCGAGATAGGCTTCGCGCACAAGCGGATTCTGGCGGATTTCATCGACAGAGCCGGTTGCGATGATGCGGCCATAGACAAGCACCGAAATACGATCGGCCAGGGCAAAGACCGCATCCATGTCATGTTCGATCAGAAGGATCGGTGCTTCATGCCGGAGCGTATCGAGAAATGCCGTCAGCCGTTTTGAGCCTTCCGGGCCCATACCCGCCATGGGTTCATCAAGCAGAAAGGCTTTGGGATCGAGCGCCAGCGCAATGGCAATTTCGAGCTGGCGGCGTTCCCCATGGGAAAGCTCGGCGCTGGGTATCTCCGCCCTGTCCGACAGCCCGACACGTTTAAGCATTTCGTGTGCTTTTTCTTTCAGCTGTCCATCGACCATAACGGGCTTCCAGAAGCGGAAGCTTGAACCCTGATTGGCCTGAACCGCCAGCATGACATTGCGCAGTGCCGAGAACTCCGGTGTCAGTGACGATATCTGGAATGTCCGGCCAAGCCCCCGCTGCGCGCGCTGTGAAACATCCAGCGCCGAGACATCATGGCCCATGAAATGGATCGCACCGCTATTGTGTTTCAACGTCCCGGCGATCTGATGAATGAGCGTGGATTTACCCGCGCCGTTCGGCCCGATCAGCGCGTGAATTTCGCCGGGGTAAAGGTCAAGGCTGACATCATCGGTTGCCTTCAGCGCGCCGAAGGACTTGCAGAGATTGCGGATGCTCAGGATGGGTTCAGCCATGACGCACCTTCCCGGCGAGAAGACCAACAAGACCGCCGCGCCCGAACAGGACAACGGCAAGAAGAATAAGGCCAAGGAAGAGTTGCCAATGCTCGGTCAGCCCGCCAAGGGCAAATTCGAACAGAACAAACAGGATGGCTCCGGCAACGGGGCCCAAGAGACGGCCAGTGCCTCCCAATATGATCAGCACGATCAATTCACCGGACATGCTCCACGACAGCATGGATGGGCCGACGAAGCGGTTGAGATCGGCAAAAAGGGCTCCCGCGATGGCAGTGATCATCCCCGATAGAATGAAGGCGACCAGCCGGATGCGCAGTGGCCGGATGCCGATAGACGCGACGCGCACCTCGTTTTGCCGTGTTGCCTGCAGGGCTGCACCGAAGCGGGAATCCCTCAGACGCGCAAAGGCGAACAGCGCGAGCAGGAGCAGGGCATAGGCAATCAGGAAAAAGTTGAGCGGAGCAAGTGTGTTCACGCCGGGAAAGCCATTGCGTATCGTGATCGACAGCCCATCCTCGCCGCCATAGGCGGGCCAGGAAATGGCGAAATAATAGATCATCTGGGCAAAGGCGAGGGTGATCATGATGAAATAGACGCCCGATGTGCGCAGGCTGATCAGGCCGATGAGAAAAGCAACCAGACCGGCAATAATGGCACTGACAATCCAGATAACCGGCATCTGATTTGTTGCCATGATGACAAGGGGCGAGGAGAGAAGCGGCGTCTGGTTGAATGCGTGGGTGGCGAATATGCCGGCCATATAACCGCCAATGCCGAAAAAGGCTGCATGGCCGAACGAGACAAGGCCGCCCAGACCAAGTGCGAGGTTCAATCCCACAGCGGCAAGGGCGAGAATGGCAATACGGGTGGCAAGGGTAATGTAGAAGGGCTCGCCCATGCCGGAGGCCACCAAGGCCAGTACGGGTAAAATCAGGGCAAGAACAATATTCACAAGACGTTCGCGATTGACCATTTCACCCCTCACGCATTGACCGCAAAGAGGCCCTTTGGCCTCACTGCGAGGATGAAGGCCATGACGATGTAGATCAGCATGGAAGCGACAGCAGCGCCCGCGGTTGCCGCCTGCGAGGGCTCCATGAACAAGGTGAACAGTTGCGGCAGGAGAAAGCGGCCCATCGTATCGACGACGCCAACAAGAATGGCACCGGCAAGGGCACCTTTGATGGAGCCGATACCGCCGATGACGATAACGACAAAGGCGAGGATGAGCACCGGTTCACCCATGCCCACCTGCACCGATTGCAGCGCGCCGACGAGTGCTCCGGCAAGCCCTGCGAGCGCCGCGCCAAGCGCAAAAACGATGGTGTTGAGCGAGGCAATATCAACGCCCAGTGCGCCGATCATTTCGCGGTCGGATTCGCCAGCACGGATGCGCATGCCCAATCGCGTTTTTGCAATCAGCAGATAAAGCCCTGCCGCAACCACAAGGCCCGCGCCAATGATGGCGAGCCGGTAGAGTTGATACTGCGCGCCGCCCGGCAGGCTGATTGCGCCCTGCAACACTTTTGGTATGTCGAGATAGAGCGGAAAGGAGCCGAAAATCCAGCGGGTTCCCTCCGAAAAGATCAGGATCAGTGCGAAGGTGGCCAGCACCTGATCCAGATGATCGCGGTTGTAGAGGCGTCGGATCACAGTGACCTCGACAATGGCACCGGCCGCGGCCGCGGCAATGAGACTAGCCACCAGACCGAGCCAGAACGAGCCTGTATAGGCCGCCACGGCAGCGCAGGCGAAAGCACCGACCATATAGAGAGAGCCATGGGCGAGGTTGATCACACCCATGACGCCGAAAATCAACGTCAATCCGGCGGCCATCAGAAACAGCATGATGCCGAACTGCAGGCCGTTCAGGGCTTGTTCAATGAGGAGAGCCGACGACAAGTTTCATCCAATCCATAGATAACAGGCAAAAATGTGCGCGGACTTTTCATCCGCGCACGGGTGTTGCATTGCCTACATCTTGCAGCTGGCTGCATAGGCATCCTGATGATCGGTGAAGCTGGTGGCGACGATCTTGTTGGTCAGAACGCCGTCTTCCTTGATCACTTCACGCACATAGATGTCCTGAATCGGATGGTTATTGTTGCCGAACTTGAACTTGCCGCGCACGGAATCGAACTTGGCTTCCTTGAGGGCAGCGCGGAACGCATCCTTGTCCTTGACGCTCGCCTTGGCGACTGCCGACAGGATCAGGTTGGCGGTGTCATAGCCCTGTGTCGCATAGAGCGATGGCAGACGCTTATATTCAGCTTTGAAGGCTGCGACATATTTCTTGTTGGCTGCATTATCGAGGTCTTTTGACCAATGTGACGAGTTTTTTACGCCGAGCGCTGCATCGCCGATGGCTCCAAGCACATCCTGATCGAAGGAGAAGCCGGGGCCCATGACAGGCGTAGAAATGCCTGATTGCGAATACTGCTTCATGAAGGCAATGCCCATGCCGCCGGGCAGGAAGAAATAGACGCTGTCAGCACCGGAGGCGCGGATTTGCGCGATTTCGGTGGCATAGTCTGTTTGACCGACCTTGGTGTAAAGCTCGCCAGCCAATGCGCCCTTGTAAAAGCGCTTGAATCCGGTGAGTGCATCTGTGCCCGCTGGATAGTTAGGAGCGAGAATGAAGGTTTTTTTGTAGTTGGCTGTATTGGCATAATTGCCCATCGCCTCATGCAGATTGTCGTTCTGATAGGCAACGTTAAAGTAATTGGGGTTGCATTTTTCCCCGGCAAGCGCCGAGGGACCCGCATTGGTGGACAGATAGAACGTGCCCTGACCGACAACACCGGGCACGACAGCCATGGCAAGATTAGACCAGACAATACCTGTGAGAATATCAACCTTTTCGCTCTGGACCATCTTGTCGGCGATCTGCACGGCAAGCTCCGGCTTCTGCGCATCGTCCTCCACGATGACCTTGATATCCTTGTTGCCAGACTCCTTGATGGCAAGCAGGAAGCCATCACGGATATCGATGCCAAGTCCCGCGCCACCGCCCGATAGCGTGGTGATCATGCCGATCTTTACGGGTTCAGCCATGGCCTGACCGGAAAAAGCCAGACCTGCCACCAATGCCGCTGCTGCTATTCTCTTCATTGCGTCGTTCCCCTTATTTTTATGGTTCATCTCAATTGCAAATTGATCTTCGATGCAAGTGTTGCGTGCTCTAATTCTGTATTGTCTTTTCCTCCACAAAACGGGTTAGAGCCGGACACGGATCGTATCGGCCAGAAGGATGGATTTGACCGCATCGCTCAAGCGTATTGCTAACAGCGGGTAAACCAAGCGTATCCAGCATTTCATGCGGGCCATGCCGAAAATTGAGGCCGAGTTTCAGTGCGGTATCAATTCCCGTTGTCGTGGCCAACCCCTGATCAAATGCAAAAGCGGCTTCATTGATCAGCATGGCTGCCACGCGCAGGAAGATGAGCCCCGGTGCATCCGCAATTTCATGCAGTTCGACACCGAGCGCCTTGGCTTGCAGCGCTATGGACTGAATATCGGCGTCTCTCAGCTCATGTTGCGCGAAGGCAAGCGTCACGGGACCGCGCCAATTGCCGATCTGCCGGTCCAGCACCATGGTGGGTTGGTGGTTCGCTGCACCAAGCTCATGTGCAGTGCGGCCATCGCTCAGATGAACGGCAACGCCGGTGCGCGTCTCCAACTGCCGTTTCAACGCTTCAACAGTCGATATGTGGCTATCAACAGAATGAACATTGTCCTGCCGGGGATAAGTGAAGAACCCGCTGCCGGTTTTGCGGCCTAGTCTGCCCTCGGCCTTCATGTCTTCGAGAAGCGGCGAAGGCTTGAAGCGTGGAGACCGCTCAAACCCTTCCCACACGGATTTCGTTGCGGCAAGGTTGATATCAGTACCGACAAGGTCAATCAGCTCGAATGGCCCGAGAGGAAAACCACCTGATGATTTAAGACAGGCATCGATGGTTATGGCGTCGGCAACGCCGTCTTCAAGCAGTTGAAGCGCTTCGCCATAAAAGGGACGGGCACAACGATTGACCAGAAACCCCGGACTGTCGCGCACCTCGACCGGCGTCTTCCCGAGCGCCACAACCAGCCCGGATAGTTTCGTTGTGACGCCTGTTTCGGTCTGTGAACCGGCTATAACTTCGACCAGTTTCATCAGCGGAGCGGGATTGAAAAAGTGCAGTCCGGCAAACCGTTGGGGATGCCGGATGGAGCGCGCGATTGCTTCGACGGAAAGTGAGGATGTGTTGGTGGCGAGCAGACAATCCGGGGTGCAGATCGCTTCCAATGATTGAAACAGCACAGCCTTGGCTTCCAGCGTCTCGATGATGGCTTCGACAACCAATTGTGCAGACGCCAGATCATTCAATGTTTCGGCGATGATGATATTCCCGGCGCACGCATCGCGCTCGCCTTCTGTCGATTTACCGCGCGCAATACGCTGGTCAATCTCGGCAAGGATCGTGGCTTTGGCTTTTGCAGCCATGCCCTCCTGCATATCATGCAGAATTGTTTTTATGCCGGATCGTGCGATCAGATGGGCGATACCCCGGCCCATGGTGCCAGCACCGACAATGCCAATGATGTTGACCGGATGAGCCATTAGCGCCCCCTGAAGTCAGCTTGGCGTTTGGCACGGAATGCGGCGATGCCCTCGGCCTTGTCATCGGTGGAAAGCAGGAGTTCGAAGGATCGACGCTCCAATGCCAAAGCGTTGTGGTCTTCGGTGGCTGTCAACACCGCCTGCTTGACGAATTGCTGGGCAAGCGTTGCACCTTTGGCAAGTTTTGCCGCAATCTCTTCGGCGGTTGCAAGGCATATTCCCGGCGTGGTCTTGTGGGATGCTATACCCCATTCGAAAGCCTCCGCGCCGTTGATCGTTTCGCCGGTTAGCAGCAGGCGCATGGCACGGGATTTCCCCAGGAGAGATGTTAGCCGCTGAATCCCACCCGCTCCCGGAATAAGGCCAAGCCGGATTTCCGGTTGTCCGAATGTTGCATTGTCGGCGGTTACGATCAGATCGCAACGCTGCGCCAGTTCAAAGCCGCCACCAAGACAATAGCCTTCGACAGCTGCAATCAGCGGTTTGCGCACCCTTGCGATGGCTTCCCATGAATGCAGCCTCAGATCGTGTACGCCGTCGACGGCCGTCTTGTCGGCAATCTCGCCAATATCGGCGCCGGAAGCGAAATTGCCATCGGCGCCCGTCAGAATGATCGTGCGAATCTCTGGATCGCGATCAAAGCGCTGGAGGCTCTCGGCCAATTGCTTGAGCATACTGGTGTTGAGCGCATTGCGTGCATCGGGGCGCGTCAGTGTCAGGATGGCATAACCATCCTTCACCTCGGTTTGGATATAGTTTTCCATATCGCATCCCCCCTGCAGTTTGCTCTGCTTGACCTGACTATCCCCATAAATTGAAAATTATTCAAGCTTGAAATTTCATGCTTGAAATTATTTTGATGCGGTGACACGATGAGTAGGGTTTAACGGGAGTATGCCTGATGAAGATCGCTTGCCTTGGAGGAGGACCCGCCGGTCTCTATTTCGCGATCAGCATGAAGCTGCGCGATCCCAGCCACGACATCACCGTGATCGAGCGTAACAAGCCTGATGACACATTCGGCTGGGGCGTCGTGCTTTCAAGCGAGACATTGGCCAACCTTGCCGCCAACGACCCGGTGAGTGCTGATGCGATCCGCGCACACTTTGCCTATTGGGATGATATCGCGGTTCACTTCAAGCAGACCGAAACCGTTTCAACCGGACACGGCTTTTGCGGTATCGGGCGCAAGAAACTGCTGATGCTTCTGCAGGATCGTGCCCGTGAACTCGGTGTAAACCTGCAGTTCGAAACACCTGTTGAAGATATCCCGGCGCTGGCGAAGACCTATGATCTGGTCGTTGCTGCCGATGGCCTGAACTCGCGCACCCGTGCGGTTTTCGCTGAACATTTCAAGCCTGAGGTTGATACGCGCAAATGCAAATTTGTCTGGCTTGGTACACACCAGAAGTTCGACAACGCGTTCACCTTTATTTTCGAGGAAACCGAGCACGGCTGGGTCTGGGCGCATGCCTATCAGTTTGACGGCGATACGGCGACGTTCATTGTCGAGTGCAGTCAGGAGACATGGGACAAGTTCGGCTTTGGCAGCATGAACCAGCAGGAGTCGATTGTAGTCTGCGAGCGGATTTTTGCCAAATATCTTGGTGGTCATGCGTTGATGACCAATGCCAATCACATTCGCGGCTCCGCGTGGATCAGTTTTCCGCGCGTTCTGTGTGAAAAATGGTCTTTTGACAATGTGGTGTTGCTGGGCGATGCGGCAGCCACGGCGCATTTCTCCATTGGTTCGGGCACAAAACTGGCGCTGGAAAGTGCGATTGCCCTTGCCAACTATCTCCATGCGGAAAAATCCATTGCGGACGCCTTCGCCAAATATGAGGATGAGCGGCGCTTGCAGGTGCTGCGTCTGCAATCGGCCGCGCGCAATTCGCTTGAGTGGTTCGAGGAGGTCGAGCGCTATTTCGAGCTTGATCCGGTGCAGTTCAACTATTCACTGCTCACCCGTTCGCAGCGCATCAGTCACGAGAATTTGCGCCTGCGTGACCGCGACTGGCTGGGAAGCGCGGAAGGCTGGTTTCAGGAAAAGGCCGGCGCAAAAAAGGGAATGCGCCGCGCGCCAATGTTTGCGCCGTTCAAACTGCGCGACATGACACTGACAAACCGCATCGTCGTCTCGCCAATGGCGCAGTACAAGGCCGTTGATGGCACGCCCACCGACTGGCACCTCGTACATTATGGCGAGCGCGCCAAGGGCGGCGCTGGCCTCGTAACCATTGAGATGACCTGTGTCAGCCCGGAGGGGCGGATCACCCCCGGTTGCACCGGCATGTATGCGCCCGAACATGAACAGGCATGGAAGCGGATTGTCGATTTTGTCCACGCGGAAACCGAGGCGAAAATCAGCTGCCAGCTTGGCCATTCCGGCGCGAAGGGATCGACACGCGTCGGCTGGGAGGGAACGGATGTGCCTTTGCCCGACGGCAACTGGCCGGTGCTTTCCGCGTCTGATCTGGCTTGGTCTCCCGACAATCAGACACCCACGGCAATGACCCGCGCCGACATGGATCGTGTGCGTGACCAGTTTGTTGCCTCCGCTGAAATGGCTGAGAGAGCCGGTTTTGACATGCTGGAAATCCATGCGGCGCATGGTTATTTGCTCTCGTCGTTCATTACCCCCGTGATGAACAATCGCACGGATGAATATGGCGGTTCGCTGGAAAACCGCATGCGCTATCCCCTCGAAATTTTCCGGGCGGTTCGTCTCGTCTGGCCATCGGCAAAGCCCATTTCGATGCGCATTTCCGCCAATGACTGGATGGGGGATAAAGGCATCACACCGCAGGATGCCGTTGAGATCGCGCGCATGTTGCAAGAGGCCGGTGTCGATATATGCGATGTCTCGGCGGGCCAGACATCAGTCGATGCCAAGCCCGTCTATGGCCGCATGTTCCAGACCCCGTTTTCGGACCGCATCCGCAACGAAACGGGCATGGCGACCATGGCTGTCGGCAATATTTACGAACCCGATCATGCCAACTCGATCCTGCTCGCCGGACGTGCCGATCTTGTCTGTCTTGCCCGCCCGCATCTGGCTGATCCCTATTGGACTTTACATGCGGCGGTGGCGCTGGGTGATAAGGGCGTGAGCTGGCCAAAACCCTATTATCCCGGACGTGATCAAATCTACCGTCTGGCGGAGCGCGCTGAAGTCATCGCTCCCATTGAGGGCGCTTAAATGGAACAGTCGCTCGCAGGTAAGATTGCATTGGTCACGGGTGGCGGTTCGGGCGTCGGAGCAGCCATAGCGCTTGCACTGGCGGGTGAGGGCGCACGGGTTGTGATTGCGGGCCGTCGCATCGAAGCGCTCAATGAAATAGCCGTGCAATCAAAACAGATCATTCCCTTCGCTGTGGATGTAACCGACGAGAAATCCTCCCGGCTCCTGTTTGAGCGTATCCAGAGCGAAACAGGTTCACTCGATATTGCGATTGCCAATGCGGGTTCGGCAACAAGCACACCCTTCCAGAAGCTGGATCTGAAAACATGGCAAAGCCAGATTGATCTCAATCTGACCGGTGTTTTCCTGACCTTCCAGCATGCGCTCTCTGCCATGCTGACGAAAAATAATGGGCGGCTGATTGCCATAGCCTCGACGGCTGGTTTGAAGGGCTATCCCTATGTGGCTGCTTATGCCGCGGCCAAGCATGGTGTTATCGGGCTTGTTCAATCATTGGCGCTGGAACTGGCGAAAACCGGTATTACGGTCAACGCTGTTTGTCCGGGGTTCACCGAAACGCCCATGCTGGAGCGGTCTATCGAGACCATCATGCAAAAGACCGGCAAGAGCCGCGATGAGGCAGTCGCCGCACTTGTGGCATCCAATCCGCAGAAACGGCTGATCCAGCCGCAGGAGATTGCGCAGACGGTGCTCTGGCTGTGCGGTGCGCATTCCGGCTCGATCACCGGACAGGCCATATCCATTTCAGGAGGCGAAGTATGAGCAGCAAGAACAATCCTTCCGCCTCCCGCAAAACAGAACCTGAACAGGTGAAGCAGAGCCTGCGCGTCTGGCTGAAAATGCTGAAAGCCACCAAGCATGTCGAAGCGGTTGTCCGCGAGAACTTGCGGGTTGAGTTCGATACGACCTTGCCGCGTTTCGACGTTATGGCCGCGCTCTACCGGTTCGAAGAAGGGCTGAAGATGAGCGAGCTTTCTTCGGCGCTGAGAGTCTCAAACGGCAATGTCACGGGCATTATCGAACGGCTTGTCTCGGATGGCGCTGTGCTGCGGGTGCCCGTTGCTGGCGACAAACGCGCCATGCTGGTGCGGCTAACGCAGCGGGGCAGGGATGAGTTTGCCAAAATGGCGGCAGCGCATGAACTCTGGATCAACGAGATTTTCGGCAGCCTTCCGGTGGATGTGACAGCCGGACTTCTCGCTACGCTGGATACAATCGAACATGCGCAGGGCTTGCATAGCGGGGAGGAACACGATGCGTGAGATGGCAAATTACAAGGCCACCCATTTTAAATGGAGCGTGACCGATGGTATTGCAGTCATTTCGCTTGATCGCCCGGAGCGCAAGAACCCGCTGACTTTCGACAGCTATGCGGAACTGCGCGACTGTTTTCGTGCGCTTGTCTATGCGGATGACATCAAGGCGGTGGTTTTCGGCTCCAATGGCGGCAATTTCTGCTCCGGCGGCGATGTCCATGACATTATTGGCCCGCTTCTGAAGATGGACATGAAAAGCCTTTTGGAGTTCACCCGGATGACCGGTGATCTGGTCAAGGCGATCATGCATTGCGGCAAGCCTGTTATTGCCGCCGTCGATGGTGTCTGTGTGGGTGCGGGGGCGATCATTGCCATGGCATCAGACCTGCGCCTTGCCACACCTGTCGCCAAAACCGCGTTTCTGTTTACCCGTGTTGGCCTTGCTGGCTGCGATATGGGTGCCTGTGCGATCCTGCCGCGCATTATCGGGCAGGGCCGGGCTGCCGACCTGCTTTACACCGGACGCAGCATGTCCGCCGAAGAAGGCGAGCGCTGGGGTTTTTACAACCGGATTGTTGATGCGCAAACGCTGGATGAGGAAGCCTTCAAACTGGCAAAACGCCTCGCCGACGGCCCGGCATTTGGCCATATGATGACCAAGACCATGCTCAATCAGGAATGGTCCATGTCCATCGATCAGGCTATCGAGGCGGAAGCGCAGGCTCAGGCGCTTTGCATGCAGACGCAGGATTTCCAGCGGGCCTATGACGCCTTCGTCGCGCATCAGACCCCAGTCTTCAAGGGCGATTGAGATGATTGATCGCAGCTTTCTGTCATGGCCGTTTTTCGAGGATGTGCATCGCCAGCTCGCCGATGTGGTGGAAGCATGGGCGGTTGCCAATACGGGCCATATTGATCACGAGAACACCGATGACGCCTGTCGAAGTCTTGTCGCAAAGCTTGGAGAAGCCGGGCTGCTCTGGCATACGGCGGTTGATCCTGATGCCATGGGTAAGCTCGACGTGCGCAGCCTTTGCATCATTCGCGAGACATTGGCGCGGCATGATGGGCTGGCCGATTTCGCCTTTGCCATGCAGGGGCTTGGCACCGGCGCGCTCTCCCTGTTCGGCACAGATGAGCAAAAGCAATTCTGGCTAACGAAAACCCGCTCTGGTAAAGCGCTCTCCGCCTTCGCGCTTAGCGAGCCTCAATCCGGCTCCGATGTGGCCAATCTGGAATTGTCGGCAGTGCGCGACGGTGACGATTTTGTGCTCAATGGCGAGAAGACATGGATTTCCAATGGCGGGATTGCCGATGTCTATACGGTCTTTGCCCGTACCGGCGAGGCGGATGCTGCCAAGGGCATTTCGGCCTTTATCGTACCTGCCGACACGCCGGGGCTGATCATTGCCGAGCGTCTCGAAGTGATCGCACCGCATCCGCTGGCGCGGCTTGTCTTTGACAATTGCCGGATACCAGCCTCCGCTTTGATCGGCGCACCGGGTCAGGGCTTCCGTATTGCCATGTCGGTGCTTGATGTTTTCCGGTCCACTGTTGCTGCGGCAGCTCTTGGCTTTGCCCGCCGTGCATTGGATGAAGCGGTCAGCCGTGCCAATGGTCGTCATCTCTTCGGTGCGCCGATGTCCGACCTGCAAATGGTGCAGGGGCATATCGCCGATATGGCCGTTGATATCGATGCGGCGGCGCTGCTCGTCTACCGGGCGGCGTGGCTCAAGGACAGCGGCGCCGAACGGGTCAGCCGGGAAGCCGCCATGGCCAAGCTTTATGCCACCGACCGCGCGCAAAGCGTGATCGACAAGGCTGTTCAGATTCACGGTGGCGATGGTGTTCGCAAAGGCAGCGTTGTCGAGCGCCTTTACCGGGAAATCAGGGCATTGCGCATCTATGAAGGTGCGTCGGACGTTCAAAAAATAATCATCGCAAGGCATGAACTTGCAAGGGGATAAAGAGAATGTTGGGACCATCGGCGCACACGGATCACTTTACCCGCGATAATCTTCCTCCATTTGAGGAATGGCCTGAACTGCTGATGGAAAATTTCCAGTACCCGGAATGGCTGAATGCCGCCGTGGAACTGACGGATGCCATGGTCGCCAAGGGCTTCGGCGACAACACGGCGCTGATCGGCAATGGCCGCCGCCGGACCTATAAGGAACTGACCGACTGGACCAACCGCATCGCCCATGCGCTCGTTGAAAATTATGGTGTTGAGCCGGGTAATCGCGTGCTTATCCGCTCCGCCAACAACCCGGCTATGGTCGCCTGCTGGCTGGCCGCAACCAAGGTCGGCGCTGTCGTCGTCAACACAATGCCGATGCTGCGGGTGGGGGAACTTACCCAGATCGTCGATAAGGCCGAAATCTCGTTGGCGCTGTGCGATACGCGCCTGCTTGAAGATATGGAAAGCTGTGCCAAATCCAGCAAGTTTCTGAAAAAAGTCGTCGGTTTTGACGGAACCGCCAATCACGAGGCGGAACTGGACCGGATTGCGCTCGACAAATCCGTTCGTTTTGAAGCTGTTAAAACCGGCCGCGATGACGTTGCGTTGCTGGGCTTTACCTCAGGCACCACGGGTGAGCCCAAGGCAACGATGCATTTTCACCGCGATCTGCTGATCATTGCCGATGGCTATGCCAAGGAAGTGCTGGGTGTTCGCCCGGATGATATTTTCGTCGGTTCCCCGCCGCTGGCCTTCACCTTTGGTCTGGGTGGTCTTGCGATTTTCCCCCTGCGCTTTGGTGCTGCAGCCACTTTGCTCGAACAGGCAACGCCGCCCAAAATGATCGATATTATCGAGACCTATAAGGCAACGATCAGCTTTACCGCACCGACCGCTTACCGCGTCATGTTGCAGGCGATGAATGAGGGTGCTGACCTTTCATCCCTTCGCATCGCGGTTTCGGCGGGTGAGACATTGCCAGCGCCCATCTATGAAGCGTGGATGCAGAAGACCGGCAAGCCGCTGCTTGACGGCATCGGCGCAACGGAAATGCTGCATATCTTTATCAGTAACCGGCTGGAGGATTCAGGGCCGGGTAAAACCGGCAAACCTGTTAGCGGATATCAGGCTGTGATTGTCGATGAGGAGATGAAAGAAGTGCCGTGCGGCGAAATTGGCCGGCTTGCGGTGCGCGGGCCGATCGGCTGCCGCTATCTCGCCGACAAGCGCCAGAAGAATTATGTGCGCGATGGCTGGAACCTCACCGGCGATTCATTCTTTCAGGACGAGGATGGCTATTTCCATTTTGCTGCCCGCTCCGACGATATGATCATCTCGGCTGGCTACAATATTGCCGGGCCGGAAGTGGAAGCGGCATTGCTCGCGCATCCTGATGTCAGCGAATGCGCTGTTATCGGTGCGCCCGATGAAACCCGTGGCCAGATTGTTCAGGCGCATGTGGTTCTGCGGGCCGATGTGGCAGCGACGGATGAAACGGTCAAGCGGTTGCAGGATCATGTCAAACAGGTCATAGCGCCCTACAAATATCCACGCTCAATCAAGTTTCTCGATGCGCTGCCCAAGACGGCCACCGGGAAAATCCAGCGCTTCCAGTTGCGCAAGGCATATCAGTAACAGCGTCAGGCACAGGACGTATTCCAGAAAGAAATCAGGTAGGAAACCGGAATGGCAGAGATCATACATCCGCAGGGCTGGCCAGCAGCAAAGGGTTATGCAAACGGCATGGCAGCCGAAGGCAAGGTTATCTTTGTCGGCGGGCAGATCGGTTGGACCAAGGACCAGATTTTTGAGACCGATGATTTTGTTGAACAGGCTGAACAGGCCATGCGCAATATTGTCGATGTGCTTGCAAGCGCCGGTGCGCAGACGACCGATCTTGTGCGGCTGACATGGTTCATCACTGACAAAAAGACCTATGTGGCCGAGCAGAAGCGGCTGGGCGAAGCCTATCGCCGGGTTTTCGGACGACATTTTCCAGCGATGACACTGGTGCAGGTTGTTGCCCTGCTTGAGGACCGCGCTTTGGTTGAGATCGAGGCAACGGCGGTCATTCCTGCCCGCTCATAGAACGAGCAGGAATATGTGGCTTTACGCTGCCTTGCTGGCAGCAAGGAATGCCAGCTTGGCGGGGATTGCCAGCAGCTTGGAAAGCTCCACGCGCTCGGGTGTATAGTGATGCTCGACATCGAGGCAATTGACGGTGCCGAGCAGTTCGCCCGCAATGACCACGGGAATATTGATCACAGAACCGCAACCGAGCGCCCAGATTGTTTCATGATCTGAAAACACCGTCGCAATATCGGCAATGGTATTGGCAACGAAGGACTGGCGGTCCTTGTGTACCGTATCGAACCAGCGGTCATAGTGGATCGGCTTGGTGCCGGATACCGGGTAGCTCTTGGCATCAGAAGTGTATTCGCGGCGCGCCAGTTCATTCTTCATGTCGACGGTCATGATGGTGAACAGTTTGGCGCCAATGATCTTTTGCGACAGCACCTGCAATGCGTGCCATGGGCCGTCGGCGCTTGTGTCATTGGCGATATCAGCGTCAAATTCGGCCAAAGCCGTTGCTATGTCTTCCTGTGTCATTTCCTGATCCTTGATCGTTTTTCAACCCGTATGTGCGACACTGATTTCCATCAGTTCACGCGAGTAGGTTTCTTTCAGCGCACCGCGCTTCAGTTCAGCCACGTCGGCTATTTCGACAATCCGCCCATGGCGCATGACAGCCAACCGGTCGCAGAGAAACGATACGACGGGCAGGTTGTGCGTCACCATGAGGAAGGTGAGGTTCTGTTCGCGGCGAAGGCGTTTGAGCAGATTGAGAATTTCCGCCTGCACTGAAACATCAAGCGCCGACGTTGGCTCATCCAGCAGCAATAGCTTGGGTTCAAGCATCAGGGCACGGGCAATGGCAACGCGCTGACGCTGGCCGCCTGACAGCTGATGCGGATAGCGGAAGCGGAATTTCCGGTCGAGCCCAACGGCGATAAGAATATCCTCAACACGGCTGTTCTGACTGCCGATACCATGGATCGCCAGCGGCTCGCTTAAGATGGCATCAACGGTCTTGCGCGGATGCAGGGAACCATAGGGGTCCTGAAACACCATCTGGCAATGCCTGGCAAAATGCTGATCAATGCCATGGCTGCGCGGCTGGCCGAAGGCGGTGATTGATCCCGTCCATTGCGGCGCAAGACCGGCAACGGCTTTGAGAACCGTTGATTTACCCGAGCCGCTTTCACCGACCAAAGCAAAGCTTTCGCCCTCCCTGATATCGAGGCTGATATTGTGGGTGATCTGCGTCTCGCCATAGGAAATGTCGAGATTATTCAATGCAAGTGCGATCATTGGGCCACCCATGCATTGCGGTCGAGAACGGGCAGTTCGTCGCGGGTTTCGTCCAGTCTGGGAATGGCCGCAATCAGCCCACGCGTATAAGGATGCGTGGCGCTGCGTAGCTCACCCGCCTTGCATTCCTCAACGATTTTGCCGGTATTCATCACCAGAATACGGTCGCAATAACTCGAAACAAGGTTGAGGTCATGGCTGATGAAGATCAGCCCCATGCCTTTGCGCTTGACCTGTTCATCAATGATATCAAGCACCTGCGCCTGCACCGAAACATCAAGCGCGGAGGTCGGTTCATCGGCAATCAGCAGATCAGGCTCCGGGATCAGCATCATTGCGATCATAACGCGCTGGCCCATGCCGCCGGATATTTCATGCGGATAGAGCGTGGCGACACGTTCCGGATCGGCGATGCGGACCGCCTCCAGCATGGAAAGCACCCGCTGTTGGGTTTCCCGGCGTGGCAGACGCTTGTGAGTTTGCAGGGCTTCGGCAATCTGCTCACCGACTGTCATAACAGGGTTGAGCGAGAATTTCGGGTCCTGCATCACCATGGAGATGCGCGCGCCGCGGATACTGCGCATCGCCTTCTCAGACTGGGTGTTCAGATCGATACCGTCAAAGCGGAATGTGTCGGCGCTGACCCTGCCGGGTGCGCGGATGAGTTTGAGGATGGCGCGGCCAGTCATCGATTTGCCTGATCCGCTTTCGCCGACAATGCCGAGCCGCTCGCGGCCAAGGGTGAAGGAGATACCGCGCACCACATCAATCGGGCCTTTCGGCGTTGGAAAGGTGACGCGCAGATTGTCGATCTCAAGCAGGGGAGTACTCAATGCTGTTCTCCGCTTTTGGGATCAAGGACATCGCGCAAACCATCGCCGAGAAAGCAAAAACCGAGGCTGACAATGATGATGGCAAAGCCCGGCATGGTCGCCACCCACCACTGATCCAGAATGAAGGAGCGGCCACGCGCAATCATTGCGCCCCATTCGGGCAGGGGTGGCTGGGCACCAAGGCCGATGAAGCCAAGGCCTGCGGCGGTCAGAATAATACCGGCCATATCAAGCGTGACGCGCACGATCATTGACGAGGTACACAGCGGCAGCACATGGCCGAGAATAACCCGCAGCGAGGAAGCGCCTTGCAGGCGGATAGCGGCGATAAATTCTGAATTCTTGAAGGTCAGCGTTTCCGCCCGGGCAATGCGGGCATAGCCGGGCCATGAGGTAATGGCGATGGCAATAATGGCGTTTTCGATGCCGGGTCCAAGCGCCGCCACAAGGGCCAGTGCCAGAATGAGTTTGGGCATGGACAGGAAAATATCGGTGATACCCATCAGGATGCGATCAATCCAGCCGCCGAAATATCCGGCGACTGCGCCAATGATTAGCCCGGCGGGCGCGGCAAGAACGGCCACCAGCACGACGATGACAAGGGTGATGCGTGAGCCGTAGACCACACGGGACCAGATATCCCGGCCAAGTTCGTCCGTGCCCATCCAGTTGATACCACCTGGCGGCAGCAGACGTTGCGCCAGATCCTGCTTCAGCGGATCATGGGTTGCGATCAGCGGCGCGAATATTGCCGTGAGGATCAGCGTGAGAATGATGATCGCACCGACAGCCGCCAGTGGATTGCGCGAGAGCGCACCGCATATCCGGTAAAGGCGGCCAAGACGGGCCTGCATCCGCGAGGCGGGGCTGTCGTCGATCAGCCAGCTATGTACATTTGCCATCGATGCCTCCTAACGCGCGCGGGGATCAAGGACGCGGTAGAGCACGTCGGAAATCTTGTTGATGCCGATGAAGACTGCGCCGATGACGAGCGTTGCACCAAGCACGGCGGACATATCCGCATTGAGCAGCGCCACGGTCAGATAATTGCCAATACCCGGCCAGGAAAAGATCGTCTCGATCATGACCGAACCCTCCAGGAGCCCCGCATAGGAAAGGCCGATGACGGTGATCAGCGGAACCAGAATAGGCCTGAATGCATGGCGCCAGATCACCAGCCGTTCCGACACGCCTTTGACGCGGGCAGTGGTCACATATTCCTGCGACAGCTGGTCGAGCATGAAGGAGCGCGTCATGCGCGCAATATAGGCAAGGCTGAAAAAGCCAAGCACAGAAGCTGGCAAGGCCAGATGCCAGAGCGCATTGAAGAAAATCTCGGTTTCACCTGCCAGCAGGCTGTCGATCAGCACGATGCCCGTGACCGGATCGACCAGCCCATCATAGAAAATATCGAGGCGGCCGGGTCCTGCAACCCATTTCAGGCGGGCATAGAAAACCGCAAGCCCGACGAGGCCAAGCCAGAATGCGGGAACCGCATAGCCCAGCAGTCCGACCACGCGGATGATCTGATCAACAAGACTGCCCCGGCGGCTCGCAGCATAGACACCCATGGGAACGCCGAGCAGCACGCCGATGATGATGCCCAGTGTGGCCATTTCAAGCGTCGCCGGAAACACCCGCTTCAGATCATCAAGAACGGGTTTGCCCGTTGACACGGATGTGCCGAGATCGCCCGAAAGCACCGAGCCGACATAGTGGATGAACTGCACGAGAGCTGGCTGGTCGAGCCCCATCTGTATCCGTGCCGCTTCATAGACCGCACGCGGGGCGCGGTCGCCGACCACAGCCAAGACGGGATCAATGGGGACAACGCGGCCAATGAAGAAGGTGATGGCCAACAATCCGAGGAACGTGATGAGCACGGAGATGATGAAGCCGCCCAGCCCGAAGATCAGGCGCGCACTCCGGCTCTTGCGAAAGCCTGGTCGCTTGACCGTCTTGGTGGCAATATCTGCCAGTGTTTCGGATTCGAATGCCAAATCCTGCGCCTTCCCATTCTTGACACCTGGGTTGGCCCATTCGTGTCGACTGTTCCCGTCGATCCCGGTCTAAAATTCAGGGGTGCGGATGCACTTTGCCTGAGCCTGCCGAAGATTCTGCTTGGACCATACAAAAATTTTTGCTTAGATCAAAGAAATTTTACTAAGAGTGGAATCGCCCATGTCATCCGAGGTCCGCAACACTGACAAGCAGCCCAAGATCGGGGCTATGATCCGCGCAAGGCGGCGTCAATTGCAGCTGACATTGCAGGAAATCTGCGATGCCGCAGGCATTTCAGTTGGATATCTCAGCCAGGTTGAACGCGATCATGCCACACCGTCGCTGGGAACGCTCGCACAGATTTCGCGCAGCCTTAATGTCGGGATGGATTATTTTATTGCCACCCCGAATGTGGAAGACGCGCTGACACGTCAGGGTGAGCGGCAGAAGTATTCGGTCGACGGTTCCTCCATTGTTTACGAGCAGATCGCTACGGATTTTGCCGGGAACATTCTTTCATCTGTGATCATGCATATACCGGCGGGCTACCGCTCCGAAACGGTCAGCCATGAGGGCGAAGAAATCCTCTACGTGCTTGAAGGTGTCATTACCCATCAGCTTGATGATGAAGAAGTGGTGCTTTCGACCGGTGACAGCCTGCATTTTCGCGGCAACCGGCCTCATGCGTGGTGGAATGATTCAGGCAAAACGGCGCGGCTTCTGTGGACAGGAACATTGCCCATATTCCGGACCCGTCTTTAAAGACCGCTCTCACAAGACAACCCAATAACAATAACAATCCAGAGGAGAATGAAGAATGAAACTGTTCAAGGCGGCGCTGTTTGCCGCTTCCATTATATCCGCATCGGCGCCTCTTACCGCCCATGCTGCAACCCCCGGCAATGCACTGGTTGTGGCCCAGAACATCGACGATATTGTCAGTATCGATCCAGCTGAAGCCTATGAGTTCACCTCGGGCGAATATGTAACTCAGACCTATGACCGTCTGGTGCAGTATGATGCGCCTGATGTGAAGACGCTGGCACCGGGTCTGGCGACGGAATGGAAGGTGGATGATGCCGCCAAGACCATCACCTTTACCCTGCGGGACGGGGTGAAATTCACCTCGGGCAATCCGCTGCGGGCTGATGATGTGGTCTATTCCTGGAAGCGCGTCATTACGCTGAACAAGGCGCCAGCCTTCATTCTGGCGCAGCTTGGCTGGACTGCTGATAATTTCGACAAGATGGTCACCGCATCCGGCAATACGGTCGTTGTCAAATATGATGGCGATTTCTCTTCCGCCTTCGTGCTCAACGTTCTTGCTGCGCGTCCCGCCTCTGTCATCGATGCAGTGACGGTGAAGGCCAATGAAGCCAATGGCGATATGGGCAATACATGGCTGAAGTCGAATTCCGCCGGTACAGGGCCGTTTGTCTTGAAAGCATTCCGTCCGGCGGAGATCATCAACCTTACAGGCAATCCCAATTATTATGGCGGCGCACCGGCAATGAAGTCGGTCATTATCCGCCATGTGGCTGAAGCCGCGACCCAGCAATTGCTGCTTGAGTCTGGTGATGTAGACATCGCCAAGAACCTGACACCGGATCAGGTCGCCAGCCTTTCGACCAAGGGCACAGTCAACGTCGAGACCTATCCACAGGCTGCCGTGCATTTCCTTAGCTTCAACCAGAAGGATGAGGCGCTGACCAATCCTGCCGTCTGGGAAGCGGCGCGTTACCTTGTCAACTACAAGGGGATGACTGACTCGTTCCTTAAAGGACAGATGCAGGTGCATCAGGCGTTCTGGCCAGCGGGTTTCCCCGGATCGCTCGATGAGACGCCCTATACCTATGATCCCGCCAAAGCGAAGAAAATCCTCGCCGATGCCGGTGTGAAAACCCCTATTAATGTCACGCTTGATGTGATCAATTCAACACCGTTCACCGATATGGCGCAGTCGCTGCAGGCGGGTTTTGCCGAAGCCGGGATCAACTTCAACATCATTCCCGGCACGGGCAGTCAGGTCATCACAAAATACCGTGCCCGTACCCACGAGGCCATGCTGCTCTATTGGGGCCCTGACTTCATGGACCCTGACTCAAACGCCAAGGCATTTGCCTTCAACGAGGATAATTCCGACGGCAATTACCAGTCGACAACCACATGGCGCAATGGCTGGGCGGTTCCGGCGGAACTCAATGCTGAAACCAAGGCCGCGCGTGCGGAGGCAGACCCGTCGAAGCGCAACCAGATGTATGTTGATCTGCAGAAAAAAGTGCAGGAGAAATCACCCATTATCGTGATGTTCCAGGCAGCAACACAGGTAGCGCTCGCCAAGAACGTGTCAGGCTACGTCAATGGCGCAACCTCGGATTTCGTGTTCTACCGCCTCGTAAAGAAGAACTAAGCAAAACGGTTTCAGGGTCGCCCGGATTGCCGGGCGGCCCATATCCAATGTCCATATCAACGGGAATAGAAAAATGTCTGAACTTCGGATGACGCGCCTGCGCGAACGCATGGCTGAAACCGGAACCGATCTTGTCGTCGTCGGTCCTTCCTCACATATGGTCTGGCTTGCCGGGCTCTCGCCGCATGGTGATGAACGGCCGGTGCTGCTGATTGTCAGCAACGACCATGCCGGGCTGTTAATGCCTGCGCTCAATGCGGATAGTTCGCGTCAGCATACGGATCTGCCATTCTATCCATGGACCGATGGTGAAGGTCCGGATGCGGCGCTTGCTGCCCTGCTGAAAGATGCGGGTGCGACGAAGCCCGGCATCAAGATTGCCCTTGATGAAACGATGCGTGCGGATTTTGCGCTGCTTGTCATCGATGCATTGCCGGGTGCCAAGCGGACCTTTCTCAATGACACTGTCGGTTATCTGCGCGCCCGCAAGGATGAGGCGGAGTATGCGGCTCTCAAGGCGAATGCGCTTATCAATGATGGCGCGATGCGCGCGGCTTTTGCGGCATTGAAACCGGGTGTTACCGAGCAGGAAATCGCTGGCGTGGTCAGGGATTTCTACAAGGCCAACAATGCCAGGCCTGAGTTCACCAGTGTCTGCTTCGGTGAGAATGGCGCATTCCCGCATCATCATACCGGTGAGCGCAAGTTGAAAGCCAATGAAGCCGTGCTGATCGATATTGGCGGGCGCAGCGATGGCTATCCCAGTGATATGACCCGGGTTGCCATCTGCGGCGATACACCGGAGGATTTCGACAAGGTGCATGCGGTGCTCGATCGTGCCGTTGAAGCGGCCATCGCTGCGGCCAAACCCGGTGTGGCTGCCAAGGAAGTCGACAAGGCAGCACGCGATGTCATCACCGAAGCCGGTTACGGCGAATTCTTCCTGCACCGTACCGGGCATGGCATGGGCATCGATATCCACGAGCCGCCCTACATCACCGCAACCTCCGAGGCCATTCTCGAAGATGGGCACGTATTCTCGATTGAACCGGGCATTTATCTCAGCGGCAAATTTGGCCTCCGATTGGAAGAGATCGTAATCATCCGTGGCAATAGGGCGGAAGTCCTCTCCGAATTGCCAAGAACCGCTTTTAAAGCCTGATAATAGAAGGCCGTTTCGCAACCGAAACGGCCTTGCCTACTACTTTTGGCTATGTGTCTTAATGTAGCATTGCACAATTTGAGTGCATGCGCAAAATTAAGGCATGTCCGCTTCGCTATCGATCATGGTCTTTGATGAGAACCGTATCCGCGCTTCAATTATTGAAGAGGGATTGCGGGAGGCAGGCCATGACCGCGTGGTGGTTCTGCATGATATTGCCGGTCTTGCGCGCCAGATCGAGCAGATTCAGCCCGATGTGATTGTCATTGATATCGAGACGCCCAACCGGGATATGCTGGAGCATCTTTTCCAGCTTAGCCGCTCGGTGCGCAAACCTATTGCCATGTTTGTCGATAGTTCCGACAGTTCCTCAATCGAGGCGGCTGTCGATGCCGGTGTTTCCGCTTACGTGGTTGATGGTCTGAAGAAAGAACGCGTCAAACCCATTCTCGATATGGCGGTGAGCCGTTTCAAGGCATTCAGCCGTCTGCAGCAGGAGTTGGCCGAGGCAAAAACGGCGCTGGAAGAGCGCAAGATCATCGAGCGTGCCAAGGGTATTTTGATGAAATCGCGCAAAATATCTGAGGACGAGGCTTATTCGCTGCTGCGGCAGACAGCCATGAACGAGAAGAAGAAGCTTTCCGATATCGCACAAAGCGTCGTCATGACGGCGGCGATGCTTGGAAGCTAGGAAGAGAGGTTGGCCGTGAGTTTTATCGGGACGAGCAATGGCCAGGGCATGGGTGGCGGATTGGCAGCGCCGTCGGCGATGCGCAGTGAAGGCGTCCGTGTGGTCAGGGCCGGTTTTATTCCGCTTGTCGATGCCTCTGTTCTCATTGCCGCTGCCGAATTCGGTTTTGCCGCGCGCGAAGGCATCCAGCTCGAACTGGTGAAGGACGTGTCCTGGGCCAATATCCGCGATCGGCTGGCCTTCCGGCAGTTTGATGTCGCGCATATGCTCGCGCCAATGCCCGTTGCATCTACCCTTGGTCTGGGGTCGAATCCTTCGCCTGTCATTACGCCATTCACCCTTGGCCGAGGTGGCAATGCCATCACCCTTTCGGTCAATCTCTATCGCCGCATGCAGGCGCTGGCTGATCTTGCCGGTGATGAGGGCGCGCTTGCCAATGCCGAAGCGCTGAAGCTTGTCATTGACGATATCAGGGTGCGGGGCGAGCCGCTGCCGGTGCTGGGCACCACCTATCCATTTTCGTCTCATAATTACGAGCTGCGCTATTGGCTGGCGGCGGGTGGCATTCATCCGGACCGCGACGTGAAACTGGTGGTTGTGCCACCGCCCATGACTTCGGATGCCCTGTCGGCTGGAGCCATCGATGGTTTCTGCGTTGGTGCGCCGTGGAATATGGTGGCTGTTGCCCGCGAAGTCGGACGGATTGTCGCCGTCAAGGAGGATATCTGGCCGTCGAGCCCGGAAAAGGTTATCGGTGTGCGTCCGGAATGGGCTGACAGCAACCCGGAAACATTGGCACGATTGATCGTTGCACTCGACCGTGCGGCGGCATGGTGCGAAGTGCCTGATAATCGCCGCGAGCTTGCGCAGGTTCTGTCAGAGCCCCGTTATATCGACACATCGGAAGACATTCTGCACCGGGTGTTGCTCGGCCAGTTCACAACCGACCCCGACGGGCATGAGCGAACAGTGCCTGACTATTTCTCGTTTCATCGGAATGCGGCGAACTTTCCTTGGGTCAGTCAGGCGCAATGGATATTCAGCCAGATGATCCGGTGGGGACAGGTAGCGCATACCCCGGAAAGGCAGGTGAAGGTGGCGACCGCTTTCCGCCCCGATCTCTATCGCAATGCACTCGGACCTCGTTCGGATATTCCCGTTGAGGATATGCGTGTGGAAGGCGGCCATCGCGCTGATGGGTTTATCGACGGGGCGATATTTGATCCGCAAAATATCCCTGACTATCTCAAGGGTTTTCAGGTTCATAATCTTGAAACGCTCGTCGCAGGGGAGGATGAAGTCTGATGCGCAAAATTTGTGCTCTGCACAATAAATAAGCGCAATCATGAGTGCATCTGCACATTTCAACTGCGGTAATCTTTGTGCGATCCAAATATGAAAGTCCGTTGTTTGCGGATAAATATTAATAATAACAATAGCTTATAAATTTTCTCAACAATTGGCACGCTTATTGCTTTTATAAAAGTGTTCCGTCAACGAGGACAGGAACCGCGAGCATCGACATCGGATGCTTTCAAAGACACAGACGTCGCTTGGGCAAGTTCATTCACCAGACTGGGGAGAATGCACTTCATCCAGCGGCGTTTTTTTATGGCTCAAGCTGCACGGAAAAGCAGCGCTGCAAAGGGGATTTGTGATGAAGGTGACATTCTCGACAGGCATGCCAAGGCGCACGCTTTTGCGGGCAGGGGGCACTCTGGCGCTGCTGGCCGCGGCCAAAGCTGCGCTTCCCTCCGGTGCCTATGCGGCCAGCGCCGGACCCGAGACAACCAAGGCAACTTTGGGCTTTATCGCGCTCACCGATGCGTCCCCGCTGATCGTGGCCAAGGAGAAGGGCCTTTTCGCCAAGCATGGCATGCCCGATGTCGAGGTTGTCAAACAGGCTTCATGGGGCACGACGCGCGATAATCTGGTGCTTGGTTCCGCAGGCAATGGCATTGATGGTGCGCATATATTGACGCCGATGCCTTACCTGATCAGCACCGGCAAGGTCACGCAGAACAACCAGCCTCTGCCGATGGTCATCCTCGCGCGGCTTAATCTCGATGCGCAGGGTATCTCGGTTGGCTCGGCCTATGCAGGTTTGAAGGCCGGGGTGAATTCCGGCGTGCTGAAGGAAGCATTTGCCAAGAAGAAGGCGGAAGGCAATGCGGCTAAGGCGGCGATGACTTTCCCCGGCGGTACGCATGATCTGTGGATTCGCTATTGGCTCGCCGCCGGTGGCATTGATCCTGATAAGGACGTGGAAACCATCGTTGTGCCGCCACCCCAGATGGTTGCCAACATGAAGGTTGGCACCATGGATTGTTTCTGTGTTGGCGAGCCGTGGAATGCGCAGCTCGTCAATCAGGGCATCGGCTATACCGCTGCCAATACCGCTGAGATATGGGCCAAACACCCGGAGAAATCTTTCGCCATGCGTGCGGACTGGGTGGAGAAAAACCCCAATGCCACCAAGGCACTCCTGATGGCCGTGATGGAAGCCCAGCAATGGGCTGACGATATAGCCAACAAGGATGAACTGGCTGCAATCGTTGGCAAACGTGCATGGTTCAATGTACCGACAACCGATATCGCCGGGCGATTGAAGGGCGATTATGATTTCGGTGGAGGCCGCGTCGAGACGGCCAGCCCGCATCTGATGAAATTCTGGCGCGACCACACTTCCTATCCGTTCCAGAGCCACGAAAAATGGTTCCTGACCGAGAATATCCGCTGGGGCAAATTTGCCCCGGATACGGATATTGCTGCGCTCGTCGGCAAGGTGAACCGCGAAGATATCTGGCGTGAAGCCGCCAAGGAACTCGGGGTTGCCGCCGCCGATATACCCGCTTCCACGTCGCGCGGTCCGGAAACCTTCTTCGACGGCAAGGTATTCAATCCGGACAATCCGCAGACCTATCTCGCCAGCCTAGACATTAAACGTTTTGCTTGAGGAAACCGGCATGACAGCCAGCCCCGTCCCCATCCGTTCGAATGAAAAGCCCGTGTCCAAGGAAAAGCCTGTGGTGGCCAAGATCATGACACTCTCTGTTCCACCGAAAACAGCTGCGACCCGTCGCATTCCGCAATGGCTTTCCTCACTGGTGGCACATGTGTTGCCGCCGCTGATCACACTGGTGTTTCTGTTGGTGCTGTGGGAAATCCTCTGCTCCTCGCCGACCTCAAGTGTTCCGCCACCCACCAAGGTGGTATCGGAAACGTGGGAACTGATCGCCCATCCGTTCCATGTCGGGCAGGGTGTCGATCAGGGGCTGTTCTGGCACATTCTTGCCAGCCTGAAGCGCGTGGCTCTCGGCTATTGCCTTGCAGCAGTTGCCGGTATCGCGCTTGGAACACTTGTCGGGCAGAGCGAATGGGCCATGCGCGGGCTTGACCCTATCTTTCAGGTGTTGCGCACGGTGCCACCACTGGCTTGGCTTCCCCTATCATTGGCAGCTTTCAAGGACGGTAATCCGTCGGCCATCTTTGTGATTTTCATAACGGCCATCTGGCCAATCATCATCAACACGGCTGTCGGCATCCGCAATATTCCGCAGGATTATCAGAATGTTGCGCGAGTGTTGCGTCTCAACCAGTTTGAATATTTCACCAAGATCATGATCCCGGCTGCGGCCCCCTATATTTTCACCGGTCTGCGCATCGGTATCGGCCTGTCATGGCTCGCCATTGTGGCGGCGGAAATGCTGATCGGCGGTGTCGGGATCGGCTTCTTCATCTGGGACGCATGGAACTCGTCGCGCATCAGCGACATCATTCTCGCCCTGATCTATGTCGGCATTGTCGGCTACCTGCTCGATCGCGCCATCGCCTTCATCGCCAAGACTGTCACCCGCAACACCGCAAGCGCTTGAGGAAGCAAAAATGTCGAAACCCTATCTCTCACTGGAACAGATCGACATGGTGTTCAGCCGTGGCGGTGCCAGCACGCAAGTTTTGAATCAGGTTTCCCTTAATGTGGAAAAGGGCGAGTTCATCTCGATCATCGGTCACTCCGGTTGTGGAAAATCCACCCTGCTCAACATTGTTGCCGGGCTCACCAGGGCAACACGCGGCGTGGTGTTTCTCGAAGGCAATGTTGTCGACACGCCCGGACCCGACCGTGCGGTGGTGTTCCAGAACCATTCACTGCTGCCTTGGCTGACAGTCTATGAAAACGTCAAGCTCGCCGTCGACAAGGTCTTTTCATCCACAAAGAGCCGGACGGAACGTCATGAATGGACTATGCGCAATCTCGAACTGGTGCAGATGGTGCATGCGAAGGATAAGCGTCCATCAGAGGTTTCCGGCGGCATGAAACAGCGGGTCGGCATTGCCCGGGCGCTGGCCATGGAGCCGAAAGTGCTTCTGCTTGACGAGCCGTTCGGTGCGCTTGACGCCCTGACCCGCGCGCATCTGCAGGATCAGGTGATGCAGATCCACACGGAACTTGCCAATACGGTGCTGATGATTACCCACGATGTGGATGAAGCGGTGCTGCTCTCCGACCGTATTGTCATGATGACCAACGGACCGTCAGCCAAGATAGGCGAAATCCTCGATGTGCCGCTGGTGCGTCCGCGCCGCCGTATCGAACTGGCCTCGGATGCCACTTACATCCGCTGCCGTTCCTCCGTGCTGAAGTTCCTTTACGAACGTCACCGCCTTGTGGAGGCCGCATAAGATGGAAGCAGCAACGAAAAAGCAGAAACTCGTTGTCATCGGCAACGGCATGGCACCGGGCAGGGCGCTTGAACATCTCTTCGAAATGGCACCCGATGCCTATGATGTGACGATTTTCAACGCGGAACCGCGCGTCAATTATGACCGGATCATGCTCTCGCCCGTGCTTTCAGGCGAGAAGGAATTTGAGGAAATCATCATCCACGGCGATGGCTGGTACATCAAGCACGGCATCACGCTCTATAAGGGGCACAAGATTGTCGGGATTGACCTCACAGCCAAGACCGTAACATCGGATGCCGGAACGACCGAGACTTATGACAAGCTGCTGATCGCAACGGGTTCCGTGCCGTTCGTCCTGCCTGTTCCCGGCAATAATCTTCCGGGTGTTTTGACCTATCGCGACCTTGATGATGTCAACGCCATGCTGCTTGCCGCCCAGTCGCGCGCAAGGGCGGTGGTGATTGGCGGCGGCCTGCTTGGCCTCGAAGCTGCAGCGGGTCTCAAATCGCGCGGCATGGATGTAACGGTTCTGCACATCATGCCAACGCTGATGGAGCGGCAGCTTGATCCGGCGGCGGGATATCTGCTTGAACAGGCGGTGGAGCAGCGCGGTATCCGGGTGATGACCAAAGCCAGCACCAAGGAGATCATTGGCCAGAACAAGGTGGAAGGTGTTCTCCTTGCCGATGGTACGACACTGCCAGCTGATCTGGTGGTGATGGCGGCGGGCATTCGCCCCAACGGTATGCTTGCCAAGGAGGCGGGGCTCGACACCAATCGCGGCATCATTGTTGACGGTGGTATGCGCACCTCCGACCCTGATGTGTTTTCCATCGGCGAATGCGCCGAGGTTGGCGGGCAATGCTACGGGCTTGTTGCGCCACTCTATGAAATGGCGCGGGTGGTGTCGGCACAATTGGCGGGCGATGCCGATGCAAAGTTCGTTCATAGCGAGACGCCAACCAAGCTGAAGGTCACAGGCATAAACCTGTTTTCGGTTGGTGATCTCGGCGAGGGCGATGATAGACAGGAAATTGTCCTGCGAGATGCGGCGGCAGGTGTCTATAAGCGGCTTGTGCTCAAGGATGACCGCATCATCGGCACGGTGCTTTACGGCGAAACCTCAGATGGTGCGTGGTTTCATGACCTCACCAAGAAGCGCACCGATATTTCTGAAATGCGCGATACGCTTATCTTCGGCCAGTCCTATCAGGGAGGGTCCCCGCTGGACCCTATGGCGGCCGTTGCAGCCTTGCCAGATGATGCGGAAATCTGCGGCTGCAACGGCATATGCAAAGGCAAAATCACGGGTGCCATTTCAGGCAAGGGTTTAACTTCTCTCGATGACGTGCGGGCGCATACCAAGGCGTCCGCTTCCTGCGGCAGCTGTACGGGACTTGTCGAACAGCTTCTGTCGATCACACTTGGCGATGCTTACAACCCTTCCGCTGTCACGCCCATGTGCAGTTGCACGGACCTCGGCCATGATGATGTCAGGCGGTTGATCAAGGCGAAGAAGCTCAAATCCATTCCGGCTGTCATGCAGGAACTGGAATGGAAAACCTCCTGCGGCTGCGCCAAATGCCGCCCGGCATTGAACTACTACCTCGTTGCCGACTGGCCGGATGAATATGCGGATGATTATCAGTCCCGCTTCATCAATGAGCGGGTTCACGCCAATATCCAGAAGGACGGAACTTATTCTGTCGTACCGCGCATGTGGGGTGGAGTGACCAACTCTAGGGAATTGCGGGCGATTGCCGATGTGGTCGACAAGTTTGAAATACCGGCGGTGAAAGTCACCGGCGGCCAGCGCATCGATATGCTCGGGATCAAAAAGGAAGACCTTCCCGCTGTCTGGGCCGACCTTGGAAAGGCAGGATTTGTCTCAGGGCAGGCCTATGCCAAGGGTCTGCGCACCGTAAAAACCTGTGTCGGAACCGACTGGTGCCGTTTCGGAACGCAGGATTCGACCGGCCTTGGCATTCGCATTGAGAAATTCATGTGGGGCTCGTGGACCCCGGCCAAGGTCAAGATGGCGGTTTCCGGCTGTCCGCGTAATTGCGCCGAAGCCACCTGCAAGGATGTCGGGATTATCTGTGTGGATTCCGGTTATGAGATTCATTTTGCCGGGGCTGCCGGTCTCGACATCAAGGGCACCGAGGTGCTGGGTCTGGTCAGGACGGAGGATGAAGCACTGGAGCATGTCGTCGCTTTGACGCAGATGTACCGCGAGCAAGGTCGTTATCTCGAACGCATTTACAAATGGGCCAAGCGTGTCGGTCTTGACGAAATCCGCCGCCAGATCATGCAGGACGACACCAAACGCCGCGGCTATTTCGAGCGCTTTGTTTTCAGCCAGAAATTTGCGCAGGTCGACCCGTGGTCCGAACGGGTTTCGGGCGTCGACAAGCACGAGTTCCAGCCCATGGCCAGTGTCAGCTATCAACAGGCAGCGGAGTGAAATGATGAACTGGGTTGAGATTGGAACCATCAACGACATTCCGCGCCGTGGTGCCCGCTGTGTGAATACGCCCGATGGCAAGATCGCCGTTTTCCGGACTATGGAAGACCAGATTTTTGCCATTGATGATCACTGCCCGCACAAGGGCGGGCCGCTCAGTCAGGGCATCGTCCATGGCGCGGCGGTGACATGCCCGCTGCACAATTGGGTCATTTCACTGGAGACGGGTAAAGCCCTTGGAGCGGATGAGGGCAGTGTGAAAACCATTGCTGTCAGGCTGGATGGCGAGCGGATTATGGCTTTGCTTGAACTTGCCGCTGTGGCGGCAGAATAGACCGGCATGGAGCATCAGCCGCTTTCTCCGGTTACCGTCCGCACCACCTGTCCCTATTGCGGCGTGGGCTGCGGCGTGCTCGCAACGCCCAAGGAAGATGGAACGGTTGGCATTGCTGGCGATCCGGAGCATCCTGCCAATTTCGGACGGCTTTGTTCGAAAGGGTCGGCGCTCGGTGAAACGGTTCATTTGGATGGCCGGTTGCTTGAGCCGAAAATATCAGGCGTGCCTGCAAGCTGGGACAGTGCGCTTGATCTCGTCGCTGATCGTTTTCGTGCGGCCATCGCCGAACATGGCCCTGACAGTGTTGCCTTCTATGTTTCCGGCCAGCTTCTGACCGAAGATTATTACGTTGCCAACAAGCTGATGAAAGGTTTCATCGGCTCAGCCAATATCGATACGAACTCGCGGCTTTGCATGTCGTCATCGGTGGCTGGGCATATCAGGGCCTTCGGCTCCGATACGGTTCCGGGGACCTATGAGGATCTGGAACTGGCCGATCTCATTGTTCTGACGGGCTCAAACCTCGCCTGGTGTCATCCGGTGCTTTATCAGCGCATTGCGGCAGCCAAGGCTGCGCGCCCGGAAATGCGCATTGTTCTTATCGATCCGCGCCGCACCATGACCGCGGATATCGCCGATATGCATCTGCAGATACGGCCGGATGGGGATATGGCGCTATTCACAGGTCTGCTCGGGTTTCTGGCTGTTCAAGGCGCGTTGGACCAAAGCTATATTCACAGGCACACAGCGGGTTTTGACGCGGCATTGGCGGTTGCCAGTCCATACAATCTGGAAATTGTCTCCAGACAAACGGGAATAGATCAGGACATTCTGTCAGCCTTTTATGAACTGTTTGCAAAAACCGAGCGATGCGTGACCGTCTATAGCCAAGGTGTCAACCAGTCGGCGTCGGGCACGGATAAGGTCAACGCGATCATCAATTGCCATCTGGCAACAGGCCGCATTGGCCGCCCGGGCATGGGGCCATTTTCCGTAACGGGCCAACCCAATGCCATGGGCGGACGCGAAGTGGGTGGGCTTGCCAATATGCTGGCCAGCCACATGCAGATCGAGAATGCCGGACACCGGCAACTGGTGCAAAATTTCTGGGCCTCGCCTGATATAGCGAAGAAGCCGGGCCTGAAGGCAGTCGACCTGTTCAAGGCAGTTGGTGATGGCCGGATCAAAGCCCTGTGGATCATGGCGACCAATCCTGTTGATTCCATGCCGGAAGCGGATGGTGTGGCGAACGCACTGAAAGCCTGCCCGTTTGTCGTTGTCTCCGATATTAACGTTGCAACGGACACAACGGCTTACGCGCATGTTCTGCTTCCCGCCGCCGGATGGGGCGAGAAGGACGGAACGGTTACCAATTCCGAGCGACGGATCAGCAGGCAGCGACCGTTTCTGTCTACACCCGGCGAGGCAAGGCCGGATTGGTGGATTATCACGGAAGTGGCTAAGCGCATGGGGTTTGCCAATGGCTTTCCCTACCAAAACCCGGCGCAGATTTTTGCGGAACATGCTGCTCTTTCGGGCACAGACAATAATGGAAGCCGCGATTTCGATATTGCCGCGCACGCAACCATATCAGTGAAGGAGTATGCAAGCCTTAAAGCCTTTCAATGGCCGCAGGGGCGGGGGAGTGTAGCCTCGGACGGGCGCTTTTTTGCCGATGGCAGGTTCTATACGGGCGATGGCCGGGCGCGGTTCATTGCAGTTCATCCGGATGAAACGTTTCACCAGGATGGGCTTTTTACGTTGAACAGCGGACGCGTCCGCGATCACTGGCACACGATGACACGCACCGGAAAAAGTGCGCGTCTGTCAGCCCATTTCGCTGAACCTTTCGCGGAAATTCATCCGCTTGATGCGGCGCAGAAGGGGATTGCCGATGCGAGCCTCGTCAAGCTGCACAATGGCCATGGCGAAATCATCGTGCGGGCACTTCTTACTGACCGGCAGGCGCGCGGCAATGTTTTCGTGCCCATGCATTGGACCAACCAGTTTTCCGGCAGCGCGCGCGTCGATACGCTGGTGACATCACGCACCGATCCCGTCTCCGGGCAGCCCGCACTGAAGATGGCAAGGGTTGATGTTCAGCCGTTTGCTGCCGGGTGGTATGGTTTCGCGGTCCTGCGCAACAAACCCCCGGCCATTGCTGCGGATTATTGGGCACTCGCCAAAACCATTGATGGCTACCGGCTGGAATTGGCTGGCCTTGAGGATTTGGATGACTGGTCCACATTCGCCGAGGCGCTTTTCGGTGCTGGCGAAGGCATGCCGTTGCTGCGCTATCACGACGAGAAGAACGGGCAGCATCGTATGGCTGTTTTCACCGATGATGGGTTGATCGGTGCGCTCTATATAGCGCGCGAACCCGTCGCGGTTTCACGCAGCTGGGCCAGCGAACAACTGTTGCAAAGTTTTGCCCTAGCGCAGAACCGCTTCCAGCTTCTGGCAGGACGCCCCGGTAAGGATATGCCCGACAAGGGGGCGATTGTCTGCTCGTGTTTTTCCGTTGGGCGGAATGAGATTGCCAGCGCGGCACGCAGTGGCTGCCACAGCGTTGCAGCCATCGGAGAGGCTTTGAAAGCTGGCACCAATTGCGGCTCCTGCCGCGCCGAGATCAGGGGGATTGTTGATGCAAATCTTGTCCAGGCCGCAGAATAGTCCGAGCCCCGGAAGCATCGGGGAACTGGTAGTCCTGCCAGTGTTTTTCAACCTTCAGGGCAAGCGCTGTGTTGTTGCCGGTGGTACGGCGGCGGCTGCCTGGAAAGCCGAATTACTGGCCGCTGCAGGTGCCAGTGTGCATGTTTACACCGGTGCAATGAGCGAAGAAATGTCGGCGCTGGTGGCGGCTGGAACCTGCATTCATCACCCGCGCACCTGGTTGAAGACCGATTTGCGCGGCGCGGCAATAGCTGTTGCCGATGCGGCAACCGAGCAGGAAGCCCATCAATTCCGTGATGCGGCGGTGAAATCGGGTGTGCCGTGCAATGTCATCGACCAGCCCGCATTCTGCCAGTTTCAGTTTGGCTCCATCGTCAATCGCTCGCCTGTTGTGATCGGCATATCGACCGATGGTGCAGCGCCTATCCTAGGGCAGGCAATACGGCGGCGTATTGAAACGATCCTGCCCGTGTCACTCGCGGCGTGGGCGCAACTGGCAAAGCAGTTGCGCAGTCATATCGCCGATGTGCTCCAACCGGGTCGCCAGAGACGGCAGTTCTGGGAGCATTTCGTCAATCGGACGTTTGAGGCTGATGCGGCGCCTGATGAAAGCATTGGACTGGTGGCAAGGGCAGGGGAGATCGCCAACGACAGCAGCGGGAAAACCGGAACGTTAACTGTCATTCCTGTTGAAAGCGATGACCCGGAGTTTTTAACGCTCCGAGCCATGCGTCAGCTGCAAATGGCTGATGTCATCTTTCACGACAAAAATGTGTCGCCAGCTGTCTTGCAACTCGCACGGCGTGAGGCCAGACGGATCGCCTTGGGCCATGAAACGTTTCATGACAACAATAAAGCCAAACAGCTTTGTTCCGCGGGCAAACACGTCGTGGTTCTCAACGGGCTTTATGCCGCGTCCTGATCAAGCTCAGGATAATGGCGGAAAATGCCGTCTTCGTTGAATGGAATACGCCGAGGCGACGCGAGATAACGGGCAATATTGGGTCGCTGCTGAACCCGATCATGCAAGGCCACGAGTAAGGGGTAATCACGACCCAGCGTTTGGGTTGCGCGCGGAAAAGCATATCGCAGTCCCTCGATCACCTGAAACAACGAAAGATCGACATAGCTCAGCTTGTCACCAACGCTGTGCTTTTGATCTCCGCTGGACAGGACACGTTCAAAATAGCCGAGATATTTCGGGATGCGATGGTCAATGAAACTGGTGGCGCGTGCCTTTGCTGCTTCCTTCTGATCTTCGTAGTAAAGCTCGGTTGCGATGGGATGGTGCGTATCATGCACTTCGCAGACAAAATCCGTGATCGTCAGTTGCAGGCCATTGGCGACATAGCGCAGCCCGTCATCTTCTGGCACCAGTCCGAGTTTTGGCCCGAGATAAAAAAGAATATTGGCCACATGCGAGATAACCAGATCGCCGTCCTTCAGAAAGGGCGGCGCGAATGGTGTGTGCAAACCACCAAAGCTTTTGAGCATTGTCATCATCGCTGCTGTGCCGCGTCCGCTACCGGACTCGCGGGTGATGTCGATATAGTCAGCACCGGCTTCTTCCAGCGCCAGCCTGACATACTCGCCGCGTCCCTGTATTCCGTCCCAATAATAGAGTTCATATGGCATTTCTGACCTCTCCATTTCTCTCTACCGAAGCTGCTTTGGTTTCTTCGATCAGCCAATCAATGAACGCTTGCGTTGCTGGTCCGATTTTGCTGTCCTTGGGCGTTACCAGCCAATGGGCGGTTCTAATAGAAGTGATTGTCTGGGGAAATGGTTGCACCAGACGCCCGGTCCGCAAGTGATCATGGATAAGCAGCATGCGGCCAATGGCAATGCCCTGACCATCAAGTGCCGCCTGCAGGGTGATGTTGTAATCGGTCAATTGGATGGTGCGTGCGTGAGACAAGTCCAGGCCCACCGCATCAGCCCACACCTGCCAGTCAACGGGCTTTTTTGCGAATAGCAGCGTGTGCCGCAACAAGTCCTGCAGCGCTGCAATTGCGGGACCCGTTTGAAGCAATGCGGGACTGACAACCGGGCTGAGCTGTTCAGCCATCAGCAAACGGGAATTTACCCCGGTCCAGTTGCCGTCGCCATAACGAATGGCAATGTCAACCTCGCCGCCCGCGACATCAGCGGTGCGTAGGGTCGGGTCGAGTTCAAGGTCGATATTGGGGTGTCGGGACTGAAATTTATGCAGTCGCGACACCAGCCAGTTTGCCGCGAACGAAGGCAGCAGGCTGATCCGGATCACATTGCGCTTGCTCTTGCTGCGCAGATCAGATGTGGCCGTCGCGATAAGACGAAAGGCGTCGGTCGTGCGGGCAAGATAATCAGTGCCTTCCGGGGTCAGGGCGATGCTGCGCGCCTTGCGGATAAACAGTGGCAGGCCGAGAAATTCTTCCAGCTGGCGGATGTGATGGCTGACGGCGCTTTGTGTGATGAGCAATTCCTCACCTGCTCTTCGAAAACTCATCAGCCGGGCGACAGCTTCAAAGGCCCGGAGTGCCTGCAATGGCGGCAAAGTTGAGGAAGAACGCATTGGGGTCCCGTGCTTTCGAGAACAAAATTGGGTTGATCGCCACGATATCGAGATTTCAAGACATTAGCCAGATCGATCGGTAATCCCGGTGATTTGAATTGGACCCGCCTGTGCGCACCGCAGATGATGCGTCTAAATTCAGTCGGAGATGATAATGTCAGTCACAATAGCAGAGAAACTTGCAAGCCTTGGCCACAAATTGCCGGTCGCATCCGCACCAGTTGCAAATTATGTATCTGTCGTCCGCGCGGGCAATCTGCTCAGCATCTCGGGCCAGATCAGCCGGATTAATGATGACAACGCCGTGCTTGGTGTTGTCGGTGCGGCAGTTTCCCCGGAAGAAGGGCGTAGAGCAGCGGAAATCGCAGCGATCAACGTGCTGTCCCAGATCGCTGCTGCGACTGACGGTACGATTGCAGCCATACGCCGTATCGTCAGGCTCGGCGTTTTTATGGCCGCAACCCCCGATTTTACACAGCATCCGCAAGTGGCCAATGGCGCATCGGATTTGATGGTCGCCGTATTTGGCGATGCTGGCCGCCACAGCCGGGCGGCTGTCGGCGTCAGTTCCTTGCCACGCGGTGTTGCCGTTGAGGTTGATGCGCTTGTCGAGCTGGAGGATTGATGATGGCGGAAGCACTCGACATTGAACAGCTGCGCTCGGAAACGCCGGGTTGTGCCATCAGCACACATTTCAACCATTCCGGCTCGTCACTGCCGTCGAACAGTACACTTGCGGCGATAACAGAGCACTTGCAGCGTGAATCGCTGTACGGGCCGATGGAGGCTGCTGCCAACGCCGCAGGTCTGATTGACGAAGCGAGGGCGGATGCGGCTGGTCTCATTGGCGCAACGCCCCAGGAAATCGCCTTCTCCAGCAGCGGTTCGGCGGCATGGGGTGTGACCTTCGCCGCGTTGCCGCCACTAAAAGCAGGAGATCGCATTCTCGTTGGCCGTCAGGAATGGGGCGGCAATCTTTCGACCATGCAGGCGGCAGCCAACAGAGCTGGTGCGCGGATCGAGATCATCCCGACCAATGAAGATGGCAGTGTTGATGCAGCGGCGCTTGCAACAATGATCGATGATCGCGTGCGGCTTGTCGCCTTGACGTGGCTTCCTGCCAATGGCGGGCTCATTAACGATGCAGCGGCTATCGGACGGGTGACTCGGTCCGCGGGCATCCCTTATTTCATCGATGCTGCACAGACGCTCGGCCAGCTTCCGGTGGATGTGGCCGCCATTGGCTGCGATATGCTCAAGGGCTCGGGCCGTAAATATCTGCGTGGCCCGCGCGGTGCTGCCATTCTCTATGTGAGGAAGGATTTTCAGGATAGGCTGGAACCCGCCTATCTTGATGTGCTCTCCTCATTATGGGGCGAAGACGGGCCAAATGTGCGGATGGATGCCCAGCGTTTCGAGACCAGCGAAAAGCCGATTGCCCTGCTTCTCGGGTTGGGCGCGGCATTGAAGCAGGCACGGAGCCTCGGCGTATCCGCGATCCGCGAGCGGATTGTCAGCCTTTCCGGGCAATTGCGCAATCAGCTCAGCGCCATTCCCGGCGTGACGGTTCAGGACCTTGGTACGGAAAAATCCGGTCTTGTATCCTTCACTTTGGAAGGCATGGCACCACAGCTTATTCGCAGCAAGCTTGCGGAAAAGCGGATTACAATTGCGGCAAATGGGATACCTTACACGCCGCTTGATATGACCGCGCGTGGACTAAACGAAATTGCGCGTGCGTCGGTCAGCTATCTGAATACAGGACAGGAAATAGACCGTCTTTGCGACAATGTTGCCGTGCTTGCGCGGCAGACCGCTTGACGGAACGAAGGACAGGTGAGGACAAAATGGATTTGGGAATCAGAGGCAAGCGGGCAATTATCTGTGCGAGTTCAAAGGGCCTCGGGCGCGGCGTTGCGGAAAAACTGGCAGAAGCAGGCGTTGATCTGACGCTCAATGCACGCACGGAAGCGGTGCTGCGCCAGACGGCGAAAGAGATTGCCGAGACCTATGGCGTCAAGGTTCAGATCGTTGCTGCTGATGTGACAACGGAAGAGGGCCGCAAGGAACTACTGGCTGCTGAACCGCAGCCCGATATTCTGGTCAACAATGCGGGTGGTCCGCCAGCTGGCCTCTGGTCTGACTGGCATGAGGGAGAATGGCTGAAGGCAGTCAATGCCAATATGCTGACGCCAATCTATCTGATGAACGCCATCCTTCCCGGCATGATCGAGCGCAAATGGGGCCGCGTCGTTAATATCACCTCCGGTTCAGTGAAAGCGCCCATTGCGCAGCTTGGCCTGTCCAATGCGGCACGCAGCGGGCTGACCGGTTTTGTGGCCGGAACCGCCCGGCAGGTCGCCCGTCATGGCGTGATCATCAACAATCTGTTGCCCGGTTCGCACGAGACCGACCGGATCAAGGGGTTTTTGGAAAAGACATCGGAAACCAGGGGCATTTCCATTGAACAGGCCCGCGCCGAAGCGCATGCCGCCAATCCCACGGGCCGCTTCGGCACGAAGGAAGAGTTTGGCGCGGCTGCAGCTTTCCTGTGCAGTCAATATTCAGGCTTCATCGTTGGCCAGAACCTGCTGCTTGACGGCGGTGCTTTCAATTCAACTCTGGGCTGATGGCGCCCTGAGCGATAGCGCATAAGGGATGGACGCCGTTCGCGGCCATCCCAAGCTGGAAACAGGTTTTCCCGATTACTCAAGCATTCGACGAAATGATGCGATTGCGGCGATCTGATTGATACATCAGTATTGTGGTTTGACATAAATTCGGAACACAGCTGAAATAGATATCAGGCGCAGATTGAGGGGGATTCTATGCCGGGTTTGACATTTTTGCGGGCTTTGGGCTGTTCCGGACTGATCATCATGATGACCGCTTCAGGCGCATCGGCCGAAAACCTCAAGGAGTTTCACGCGCGCGATGGCTCCTATAGTTACAAGTATCCGGGAAATTTCGGAATAAGCACCATGTTCGCTGACGGAACCGGCGATCCCATGGGCGTAACGGCTTCGACGCCGGAAAATGGCGACGTTCTGATTGAGATGTATTCCATGAATATCCGCGCCGTCAAAACTGTCACCGAACAGACGATGGAGGCCTATGCCGCGCAATATGTGTCTGATCTGACCGACAGAAAGACCCATTTTGTTTCCAGGAAACCAACGCAAATGTTTGGTCGACTTGCCGTTGACATGACCTTTGACGAGGCAATGGTTTTTGGTACTTCGAAAACAATGAGGACAAGGCGCATCATTGCAACGATTGCCGGAGGCAAGGACTATTTTCTGATATGTCTCTATCGGAACGACCGCACGCAATTCGCGCCCGCCTGCGAAACTGCCGCAAAAACAGCCCGCTTGACAAAGGGCGGTTAAATAAAGCCAATCTCGGCTCCTGATCCGATTATCCCGCTCCAAATGTGAGACACGCTAAATGAGTTCTTCTCCCGTTCAGACCAGTCTTGCCCCGATCTTTGTTCGGTTCATAATCGCATTTGTATTATGCGTCATCTTCGTTCAGGTGGTCACTACGGTGCTGAAGTTCGACATACCCAGCTCTATGGGAATCATCACTCTCGTGGTTGCGCTTGCCCCGGCTTTTGATCTGTTCACAAGAACAACAGGCCGTGTGATGACATCAGGCGAAAAATTACGGTTTTCACTCGGCGCGGCAATCATCACTATTGTCATAAACGTCGCAACATTGCTGCTTATGAGTTACATCGCGACCGGTTCCCTCAATCTTGACACTGTGACCAGTGGGGTTGGGCTGGGGAGGATCGATGCTTCTTTTGTGGCGATTATTCTGGCTGGTAGTCTCGTGCTTGCATTTATCATTACATATTTCACTGCGGGCTTTATGGGGCGCGGTGCGCTGAAGCGTCTTGCCAAGGCAAAGTGATGTGCATCGAATGGCGCGCATCTGACGACTGAAAGCGGTTTCAAATGGACTTGAGCCCGATAGACTCGTAAAGTCAGGTGCAGAGCCATTCAAACGGGGAATAATGTTGGCCACCGACCGCGTTGCACGCAAACTCGTTGCTATTCTGGCAATCGATATGGTCAGCTATTCCAGTCATATGGAGACGGATGAGGCGGCCACAATTGCCCGGCTACGCCTGCATCGCCAGCAATTGATTGATCCTGTTTTGCGCGAACACAATGGCCGTATCGTCAAGACGACGGGGGACGGACTGCTGGTTGAATTTGGCAGTGTCGTTGATGCAGTCGAGAGTGCTGTTCTCATTCAGCGCGGGGTGGCGGAGGCTGAAGTGAGTGCTCCAAAAGATCAGCGCATTCAATACCGGGCGGGCATCAACATAGGCGATATTGTCATTGATGGTGACGATATCTTTGGCGACGGCGTCAACATCGCCGCTCGAATGGAAGCCTTGGCCGAACCGGGCGGAATATCGATCACTGCCAATGTGTTCGAGCAGGTTGCTGGCAAAGTGGCCTTTACCTTTGAAGACCTCGGCGAACGGCAGGTCAAGAACATCAAGAAGCGCATCCGCGTTTACCGGGTTGTGCTTGAGATCATGGCTGGTGTTAAGCGGGCCGCCTCCAACGCACCACCGGTGGAAGATGTTGCCAAACCGGCCATCGCGGTGCTGCCGTTTCAGGATATGAGCGCGGATAAGGATCAGGAATATTTCGCCGACGGAATTGCCGAAGACATTATCACCGGTCTGGCACGCAATCAGGCCTTCTTCGTCATCGCCCGCAATTCTTCGTTCACATATAGGGGCGGGGCCGTCGACATAAAGCAGGTCGCCGGGGAACTCGGTGTGCGCTACGTGCTGGAGGGTAGTGTCCGGCGCAGTGGCTCTCGTGTACGCATCACCGCGCAGCTGATCGATGCGGCAACCGGCAATCATATCTGGGCCGAGCAATTTGACCGGCAGATGGACGATGTCTTTGCGGTTCAGGACGATATCACTGCAAGCATTGTGGGTGTTGTTACACCGGAACTCATCGGCGCGGAGATGAAGCGTGCGCGGCGTAAAGACCCGGCAAACCTGAATGCCTGGGATTATATGATGCGGGCCGACTGGCACGCCTGGCGCTGGACAAAGGAAGACAGCGCCGCTGCCAAGGACTTTGTGCTGAAGGCAATTGCCATTGATCCGAACCAGGCAAGGGCACGGGTCGTCTACGCCATGTGCAAGATTGTCGATGTGCTTTATGCTTGGAGCCCCAACCCGCAGGCAGCCATGGCCGAAGCGCAGGACATGGCAAGGCTGGCCGTCGAACTGGATGACCGGGATGCCGAGGCCCACACCATACTTGGTTCAGTAGCGCTCTTCATGCGCCGTTTCGACGATGCACGCCGCTGTCTGGAAACAGCCATTGATCTCAATCCCAATCTGGCATTCGCGCGGATGTGGGGCGGCGGTTATTATGCGCTTGCCGGAGAAATTGAGAGCGCGCGGGAAACCCTGAAAATGGCCATTAGGCTGAGCCCGCGGGACCCGGCCAACTACTGGACCTTTGCGTTTTTCGGCATGGCAGAATTCGCCGACGGACATTATGACGCCGCGGCGGAGTGGGCGCGCAAAGCCCTACACATGAATTATAACTTCCCGACCGGCCACCGGGTTCTTCTGGCGGCACTGGGAGAGATGGGGGATGCCAATGCAACGCGTGCTGCTTTGGATGGCCTGTTAAGCGTTGCTCCCGAAACCAGCATTACGACAACGCGCATCGGCGTTCCCTGGAAAACGCCCGAACATCTCGAACGCTATCTCAATGCCTTGCGCAAAGCTGGATTGCCCGAATAAACGGGCAATCCGTGTGCCGTCAGGACGTCATCGCTTCCTGCATTTCCGTCTGAGTTGGTGGTTTGCCTCCGGCCTCGCGCGATACCGGGATGAGCCACGTCGTTATGCAGGTGAGCAATGCGACGATGAACACGCCCCAAAAACTCCAATGCAGAGCGGAGTGAAACACAAAGCGGATTGCAGGATCGGTCGATAGGCTTGAAAGGCCCGTCGGTTGATTGATTATCTGATGCAACCGGTCAGCAAGATCGCCGCTGCCAAAGTGAGCGATGCCGATGTTCAATATGGCGCCGAGCGTGGTAGCCCCCAGCGTATTGCCGAGACTACGGGCAAAAATGATGGAAGCCGTAGCACTGCCGCGCATGGACCATTCGACGCTCTCTTGCACGAGCACAACGCTGGTCACGCTGACGAGACCCATGCCGAACCCCATGAGGAATGCGCCGAAGCCCGCATAAACAGGGCTGCTTTCCGGTGTCAGAAACAGAAGAAAGGACGCCCCGATCGGGAACATGAAGCTGCCCGCGCGCAAGGTTGTGCGGATTCCAAATGCGCGGAAAAGGCGGATAGACAGCATGACCGCCAGAGGCCAACCAACGATCAGCATGGTCAGCGTAAACCCGGCGACGAGAGGCGAGCGACCGAGCACACCTTGCACATAAATTGGCAGAATGGTCGTCAGACCGATCAGCGCCATACCGGCCAGAAGCGTTGCGACATTGCTGGTTGCAATAAGCCTGCGGCTCCAAAGCGCAATGGAAATGATCGGTTCCGGTGCCCGGCGTTCCTGCATGAAGAAGAGGACGCCAGAGGCGATAAACAGGGCACCGAGGGATGCAAGTATCCACAGATCAGCATCTGTTTCGGTCAGGATGATCAGAAGCGAGACAATGGAAATTGTAAACAGGATCGTGCCCAGATAGTCGATCCTGGCTTTGCGCGGTTCGATTTTCTCATGCAGGAAAAGGGTAAAGCCGATAATGGTAAACAGGCCGATAGGCAGGTTGATCCAGAAAATCCATGCCCAGGAAACATGATCGACAATCAGACCGCCAGCGAGCGGGCCGGTCACGGCGGAGATGGCCCAGACACTGGCAAGCACGCCTTGGACCTTGGCCCGTTCCTCAAGCCTATAGAGATCACCGACAATGGTCATTGTCACCGGCTGGATCGCTCCCGCGCCAAGACCCTGCAACAATCGGAATGCGATCAGTGACGTCATGGACCAGGCGAAACCTGCCAGCGCAGAGCCGATGAGGAAAATGACAATACCGCCGATCAGAATTGGTTTGCGGCCAAAAATATCAGACAGTTTGCCGTAGATGACGGTTGTCGTCGATTGCGCCAAAAGGAACGCCGAGAAAACCCAGCTGTAATAGGTAAAGCCGCCAAGCTGTCCGACAATCCTTGGCATGGCTGTGGCAACAATCGTGGCTTCGATGGCGACCATGAAAGTTGCCAGCACGATGGAGGCAATAATCAACGGACGCTTTGAACGTTCAACTGATTGAGACATTTTATCTGTTCTGGCTTTCCACTCGCTGGGACAGTTGTCGACGGGTCGATGAAGACCATCGGGCGAGCAATATATTCTGTGGGATCAAAATCTGGCGGCGGCAAGGGGCTATTGATAATTGCGGCTTGCGCAACGCAGTTCAACTCCTTGAACGTGCAGATGTCAATTGTTTGATGGTTACATCGCAGCGATAAACTGCCATCCGCTGACATCACACGCAGTTCCATAAGCTATCTTATGCGATCTTTGTGTGTAGCCGGGGCACATTCTATTTTCAACTGCAACAGATACTAAACCCTCTTTGTTTTCAGGGGGATGCATACTCTTTGCGCAATGAAAGCGATGCGTTGCACTGGATATTCCCTTTGTTTGGCGATAACACGCATAGCCATAGCGGCAGCCAATCGAAGGCCGCGATATATAGGTGATAGCAATCATGATCAGATTCAGACCAATGCTCAAAACTGAGTTTGAAGCTTACTATCTTGGCTATTTTATCCCTGACTATGCGGCCGAGATTTCGTCGAATTATGGTCTTTCGAGCGATGAGGCAATTGCTCAAGCCAAGCGCGAGATTGCAGAAGACTTGCCAAATGGCCCGGAAACAGAAGGCCAGACGCTGGTCTGTATTCTTGATGTTCAAGATGGCGATGAACAGGTTGTCGGTTATCTCTGGTTTCGCGCTGACCCCGTATCAAGCTCGGCCTTCATCAATGATATTTATATCTTTCCCCATTTTCAGAACAAAGGTTATGGCAAGGCTACCCTGAACGCGCTTCAGGACGTATTGGACGAGATGGGTATTCAACACCTGCGTCTGCGCGTGGCCGCAGATAACGAACGGGCCAAACATGTTTATGAATCCACCGGATTTCGTCTCACCGGTTTCAATATGACCAAGCGGATTGGCAAAGGGTAACATCGGCCTTCACGGCAATTATTTTGTATCAGGTACAATGAATCACGAGATTGTATATGGATATCGTATAATCTCAGGTTTATATCGGTGGTCGTTTCCCCACGGCTGACTGCCGTTTGCAAATCCGCGACATTCTCTTTCTGATATGTACGCGCTATTGAGAGCGACCCCGACCATGTCGGACCAAACTTGCCAGAGCCCGCAGGCTCTGCCGATTACGACCCCAGCGCCTGAAATCCAGAAGACAGGTCCGAATTTCCGCATCATCGCGCTCATTATCGCCAGTGCCATGTTTATGGAACAGCTCGATGCAACGGTGCTTGCAACGGCATTGCCGACCATGGCCCGCGATTTCGGCGTGCAGCCGCAATCGATGAGCCTCGCTCTAACCTCATATCTGCTTAGTCTTGCCATCTTTATTCCGGCGAGTGGCAAGATCGCCGACCGGTTCGGATCACGGACAGTTTTCAGCGCCGCCATAGCCGTTTTTGTCTTCGGTTCGATTCTTTGTGCGCAGGCACCGGATTTGCGTTTTCTCGTTGGTGCGCGCATTGTTCAGGGACTTGGCGGTGCCATGATGTTGCCAGTTGGCCGTCTCGTGCTTCTGCGCAGCGTCGCACGCAAGGATTTTGTCTCGGCGACATCCTGGTTGCTGATACCCGCGCTCGTCGGTCCAATTCTCGGGCCGCCGGTTGGCGGATTGATCGTCACTTATTTCGACTGGCGCTGGATTTTCTATATCAACGTGCCAATCGGCTGCATTGGATTTATCCTCGTTTCGCGTTTCATTGCTAATGTGAAAGGCGAATCCGGTGGCCGCTTCGATTTCCTCGGCTTCCTGCTGTCGGGTATTTCACTTGGATCGTTCCTTTTCGGCTTCGAAATGGCCAGTCGCCCCGGTGAAAGTGAACAGGCCGCGCTGCTTGTTGTCATCGGTGTTGTATTTGGCGTTGGTTATCTGGCACATGCCAAGCGCCATCCCTCCCCCATTCTCGACTTCTCGCTTATGCGTATCAGCAGTTTCAATACATCAGTGATTGCAGGTTCGCTCACGCGCATAACCCAGGGCGCACAGCCATTCCTGCTGCCACTCATGCTGCAATTGGGCTTTGGCCTTTCTGCAGCGCGCGCTGGCGGTATTGTTGTGGCAACAGCGGTGGGCTCAATGTTGATGAAGGTAGTTGCGCCGAAGATTCTCAGGCGGGTTGGGTTTCGCTCGGGCCTCATCGTCAATGGTCTGGTCGCGACATTCGGCTATGCGCTTTGTGCCGCGTTCCGTCCGGATTGGCCCCTGCCCCTGATCTTCGGCATATTGATGTGCTGCGGATTTTTCATGTCGTTCCAGTTCACAGCCTATAACACCGTCGCCTATGACGAAATCGGACGCGAACGCATGAGTTCGGCGACCAGTTTCTACACAACGTTCCAGCAGCTCATGCTGTCGCTTGGCATCTGTGTCGGTGCTTTGGCGCTATCCGGGTCGATGCTGGTCAGAAGCCACGCAACGCCCGAACTTGGTGATTTCTCCGCGGCTTTCCTCGTTGTGACAGCGATCTCATTGACGGCGACAATCTGGAATCTACGCTTTTCGCGGTCAGCAGGATCAGACATCAGCGGCCATACGAAGGGCGTAGCCAAGGCTCCGGCTGAATGACGCCAGGTCACTCTCGCCTCACTTGAACTTGATTGGTGCGTCTCTGGCCTATCCGATAGTCATAAGGCCCGACAGCCAGCGGACGTTTTGACGATACGGTGGAGTTTCAAGCACTATTCTTTCCCCGGTAAAGCGTTCCAGCACAGAGGTTGGCACGCGACGGTATGCCGTGTCTCACTCATTGATTTCACTGGTCGTCGGATCAACAAAGGAGCAGGAACATGCACTTGAAGTATGGTTTGGATCGGATATCCGTAGCGATGCTATTGGCGCTTGGTGCCGCGATGGCGACACTGCCGGCGCAGGCGCAAACATCCGCTGATCAACGTGTGAGAGTGCGCGGAACGGTCAGCAGCATTGATGCGACAACACTGACCGTGAAGACCAGAGAAGGTGCGACGACCAGAGTCGCGCTTAAATCCGGCTGGCAGGTGGCGGGCGTCGTCAAGGCATCAGTTGATGATATCAAGCCCGGCGACTTCGTCGGTATTGCGTCGCTTCCCAAAGCCGATGGCGGCGATGGTGCGCTCGAAGTTCTGATCTTCCCTGCGGCCATGAAAGGCACAGGCGAAGGAAGCTATTCGTGGGATCTGAAGCCGAACAGCTCGATGACAAACGCCACGGTGGCTGACGCCGTGAAATCGGTTGATGGGCGCACGGTTACGGTCAAATATCAGGGCAAGGATAAGAAAATCTCCATTGCCGATGGCACGCCAATCGTTACCTTCGCCCCCGCAACAACGGCGGATCTGACCCCCGGCGCTGTTGTGTTTGTACCCGGCGAGAAAGCGGCGGATGGCGCCATTTCCACAAGCCGTGTTGTGGTCGGCACCAAAGGTGTGGTTCCACCCATGTAATTTTCCGTTTGTTCATCTGACGGCGCAATCAACCCATCTGAAAATAGCAACACCCGATATGTCAGTATTGTTGACATATCGGGTGTTTTGCGTTGCTATGGCTTAACAACAGCCGGGAGGAAGACATGGGCGATTGGGATGCTCTCTACGCTACGCGTACAAAAAACATGCGTGCGTCCGAGATACGTGAACTGCTGAAGCTGCTTGATCAGCCCGATATCATATCCTTTGCTGGCGGTATTCCGGACCCTGCCCTCTTCCCCAAGGAAGCGATCAAAGAAGCCTACGACGCGATCATCAGCAAGAATGCGGACATTGCTCTGCAGTACTCGGTGAGTGAAGGCTATCGCCCGCTGCGCGAATGGCTGGTCACGCATATGGCGTCAATCGGTGTGCCCTGCAGCATCGACAATATTGTCATCACGACAGGCTCGCAGCAGGCTCTCGATTATCTCGGCAAGCTGTTCATATCGCCCGGTGACACTGTTCTGACGACATGGCCCACCTATCTCGGCGCGCTGCAGGCGTTCAACGCTTACGAGCCGCGCTATGACCGTCTCCACCCTGAGCAGGGAAACATGACGCCCGCTGCCTATCGCGACGGTGCAAAGGCTGCTGGCGGTGATATCAGGCTCGCCTATCTCACAGCTGATTTCTGCAACCCGACAGGCGAAACGGTCAGCCGTGATGGCCGCATCCGATTGATTGAACTGGCGCACGAACTCGACATACCGCTGATTGAGGATGCTGCCTATCAGGCATTGCGCTTTGACGGCGAACCTGTCCCTTCAATGCTTGCTCTTGACTGCGAACGGGAAGGAAATATTGACAGCACTCGGGTCATCTATTCCGGCAGTTTCTCCAAGACACTTACACCCGGTTTGCGTGTTGGCTGGATATGCGCCGCAAAGCCGGTGGTTGCCAAGCTGGTCCTGATCAAACAGGCCGCTGATCTTCACAGTCCGACCATCAATCAGATGGCGATCCATCATGTGGCTGAGCGGTCATTCGACAAACAGGTGGAGAAGGTTCGCGACAGTTACCGCAAACGCCGGGATTATATGCTGGATGCCCTTGCCCGCTTCATGCCTGAAGGTGTGACATGGACAAAGCCTGAGGGCGGCATGTTCGTCTGGGTAACTTTGCCTGAAGGTATGGACGGTGCAGCCCTCCTCGCCAAGGCGTTGCAGAAAGTACGGGTGGCGTTTGTTCCCGGCTTTGCATTCTTTGCCGATGGCACGGGTAAGAACACCATCCGGCTCAATTTCTCCCTGCCCAATAAGGAAGCAATTGAAACGGGTATTTCCCGGCTTGGAAAACTTATTGCTGAAGAGGTCGCCTAGAGCCTTTTGGGCAGAACCACTATGCTGCGGGGAGCCTGATTGCAAAACAGGCCCCCGCGGTGGTGCCCTGCAGCTCGATCGTGCCGTCATGACCCCTGACCAATGCTGCGGCAATACCAAGTCCGAGACCGGTACCACCGCTTTCGCGCCGTGTGGTAAAGAAAGGTTCGAAGATACGGCCCTTGTTGCCGGGTGAAATCCCCTTGCCATCATCACTCGCCGTAAGGGTTACAACCTCTGGCCCCGCCACTGCATTGAGCGTAAAGCGCGTGGCGCCATGGCGCGCGGAATTATCGGCCAGATTGGAAAGGATGATAGCCGCGTTCTCGGCAGACATGCGAAAGCGGATGTCTGCGCCAGCATCAATCTCAACTGGTATTCGCCTGTCCGGAACAAGCATTTCAACCACTTCACCAAGCGAGGTTGTTTCGCCGGTTAAATGCATGCTCTCGGCCCGGGCGAGTTCGATCAATCGGCGGACCAGACGGTTCAACCTGTCCGTATCGGCAATGATATTGCTGTAAAACCGGACCCGCTTTTCCTGTCCCATCTCATCTCCGGCATCACGAAGCAGTTCAGCTGCACCTTGGATTGCAGTCAGAGGCGATTTGAGTTCATGCGAAACATGGGTGGCAAATGTTCGTATTGTGTCTGACCGGGCCTGCAGCTTGTGCGCCATATCAAGAAATGCATTTGAAAGCTCGGCCATTTCACGCGTGCCATGATGGTGCAGTGGTCCAATAGCATTTCTGTCACCGGCGGAAATTCGCGCTGTCCGGTCGATCAACTCGTAGATTGGCCGGCTGATGGTTCGGATAAAGACAAAGGCGATACTCAGCGTGACGCCCAATATGGTAAGAGCGGCCAGTATCACCTTGCCGCGTTCGCTGTAGAGGTGTTTGACAATGTTATTGGGAGTTCTGGACGCGTAAACAACGCCCGCAACGCGATCCCCAACAATGACGGGGATTGCTGCAAAGACGCGCACGCGCGTGCCCCGGCTGACCGAGTAGATTGGCGGAACCGGCGAATCCAGAACACGCGTGCGCAATGCACTGGCATAGGTGCCGGTCAGTGCTGTACGCACCTCCTCAATACCCGCGAGTGACTTGCCGGTTTCGCCGCTTCCGGCAATGACGACTCCGGAAGGATCAAGCAGCCGGAAACCGGCAAGTGTGATTGTCTGGGTATCGGTCAGAATTCCCGTAAGGCGCGCGCCGATTGCAACGAAGACGGGATCAACCGCAGCTGGAACAGAATCCGGTCTGCGCGGCAGAACGGGATCAATAGCAAGGTCGAGGCGTGGCTCGATGGGGTGGTAGCGTTCGTCCACGCTGCTTCCAGCCGCAGGAGCAGGCATTGCGCCAAGCTTTTCACGGGGAATATCAGCATCGCGTACTTCACGGGCATAGATTGCTGCGATAGCGGCTCCCTGCGCGATAAGCTCAGCCTCCGTTTGCCGGATGAGCTGGTTTTCATAGAGGCGAAAAAAGAACAGGCCGACAAAGGGCAGGACCATGACTGTCATCAGGATGACGAGTACCACCAGTCCAAGTCGTGGTCGCCATTTCTCACTCATAGGCCGCACCGGCCAAGCCGGAAGCCAACTCCGTGAACCGTTTCAATGGCGTCCGCGCAGCCTGCAGCGGCAAATTTGGCACGAATATTGCGGATATGGCTGTCCACCGTTCGATCGGAAACATGAATATTGACCGCGCGACTGGCACCCATGATCTGGTCGCGGCTTAACACATGGGCCGGTTTATTCAGCAAGCTTTTGATCATGGCGAATTCGATCGAGGTGAAATCAAGGTCATGCCCGGAAAAGTTTACGGAATGCCGGGCAGGATCAAGTGTCAGAAGACCATGGATCAAGGGTTTTGGGTCCGGTCCGATTTCGGTGGCAGCTGGGCGGGCCCGTCGCAGAATGACATTGACCCGCGCAACCAGTTCACGCGGGCTGAACGGCTTTGTCACATAGTCATCGCCGCCCATCTCCAGCCCGAGTATGCGATCAATCTCTTCATCACGGGCCGAGAGAAACAGGATCGGGACATTCGATGTCTTGCGTAGCTCACGGCAGACGTCGAGCCCGTCCATCTCCGGCATACCAATATCCAGCACCAGAAGATCAGGAGCCTTCTGCTGGGCCATGCGCAGCGCGGCAATACCATCTGCCGCGACATCCGTTATCATACCGGCTTTTTCCAACGCAAAGCAGATCACTTCGCGAATATGCGGGTCGTCATCTGCCACAAGAATGCGTTGCGCCATAGGTTCGTCTTTCAGTGTTCACCCGGCACGAAATCCGGTCGTGAGGGTGACGTGGGATTCGCCTCTAGATAGCGGGAAAGACGCCATCCGCGAAAGGTCCAGGCACGCCAGTTCTCGAAATACCGGCGTTGTTGTCTGACGAGCCCCTGCCGTTCCTCTTCCAGCACACGCGCCGTTTGCACTTCTGCAGGAGGTATTGCCGCGATCATGCTATCCATAGCCGGAATAGTGTCCGGGCCGAGCAATGTGAGGTAGGTGATATCGACATTGAACTCTCCTCCATTCATCGCCCGACTGTGTTTTACGTTATACCCGGCAATTAAAGCCGCGAAATTGATAAAGCAGCACACATAAAGTGTCGCAGAAAGCGTCAGAAGATTGGCGGCAAACAGCCATTCATTCGATTTTCCAAGTGCAATGCGAACCATGATCAACACAAGCCCGGCGGCCACCAGAAGCATCCAGATGAATGCGGCCATACGCCAATAGGTTAGCGAGTAGATGCTGACATAAAGATCAAGACGCAGGATAGATGAGATGACAAGTACAACATTCTGGGCTGTCCACAGATAGACCAGCGCACGGATGCGGCGGTCCGCCGATGTCGCACTGCCCGGTCGCATGGCCACAAGGACAAATCCGGCAGCGAGCAATGCCGTTGCAATCAGCGGATATGCACCGCTATGGGCATAGCTGGCATAGGTCACACCATCGGGCAAAGCAGCGCCGCCCCACAGATAGGTGGCATCGAGCGCTGTCTGAATTGCAAACAATGCGTTGAAGAGCAGGAGCGCGCGCAGAATTGCTCCCTTGCCAAAGACAATGTCCTCGATATTCGTGCCATCCATCTTCATCGATGGTACGGACGCCAAGGGATTGACCAGCGATTTGCGCTCATTTCGCGTGCGCCGGATCTGTAGGCGTGGGCGCAGGAATGCCCAGCCTCCGGCAATGAACAGCAGCCAGAACAGGCTGCGCCATATGCCGATGATGTCAAAGATTGCCCAGAAATCAATGAGGGATAGCCAGTGCTCGATCACCGGGTTGGCAATGCCAAACAAGGTAATGAAAACCCCTGCCAGAATGAGCGGCATCAACCAGACGGCAATACTGGCAAAGCGGATTGCACGCTTGCCAACACGCCGGATGACAGTTCGCCAGCGAATGAAATCCCTGATGAACCTGATAGGTGCAACAAGCAGAAATATTGCCACCTGCCGGGCGATAGAAGCCACGCCTGTACGCAAGCGTTTTGCCGTGGCCAGTGCAAAAAGGCCGAGTGAGATTATGGCGATGGAAATAGAAAGCCCGGTGATGTCCTCCAGGAGGGGAGCAAGCCCGATGATCAGCAGCGCAAGTTTGATTGCCAACGCCCCGCCCTTTGCTGGCGCTGGGTTGGCGATAATGATTGCAGTTGCAAGCAGCACGGCCAGAATCAGCAGCGACACCCCGACATATTGGTCAAAAAGCAGAAAATCAGCCGCGGCGGTCAGGAAAAGGGCAAGTCCCATTCGCGTTGGAAAACTCGGTTGGAGTGTTCTGGATGTGATCATGTTTTGTGACCCTTGGCATCGCTGTGGTTAACCGGCGGATTGGATGGGGCTCTGAACGGGAGGATTGTAGCGCCAGTGAGTGGTGTTGGCGGATCGACAAGCCACCACCCATCGGAGAGAAGCCGGGAAGGCAAAGAGTATTTGATGTGATGAATGGGTTCTGAGGGCGTTTGCATGCGGACTTTGTGCTTGCGAACAAAGGACGGCCTGTGTTGCGGCGGAGGAGAATTTCAGCAGTTTCGTGCAGAAATTGTGCAGGCTTGTTGAAGTGATGGTTCCAACAATCAGCCTGTGTCGAGCGAGTTGAAGAAATCCGCTGTCAAGATGTGGCAAGAGGGAGAGTGTTTGCAGCCATCAGTAGCAACTTATTAACCTTCATTTTCTATTCGATAAGGCAAGTTTACGAGCAACATCCAATCGCTTCGCTTGCAGGTATCATGCGTATTCCAAGAACAAATTTCTCAATGAAGTCAGATGATTACGTAGACGAGTATGGCGATGTGAACGAATCGCCTGCGTCTGTACCAGCACCTGTGGCCGCAAAACCCTACGTGCCGGAACCAGCACCGGCACCGGTTCAACGCCAAGCTGCTCCCAGCGCGCGCGCTACGGCGCCTTCACCTTACGAGCCGGTATCGACAAGACGCTCCGTTGAAGCGCCTGCTTTGGCCACGCCAAGTGCAGTAACGCGGGCCCCGATGCGGGCGGCCGTTACCCTTGAACCTGATACGGACCCGTCTGCACCTATTTCCAAGCGGATGTTCTCGCTCTCTGCCAATGTACGGTTCACGCGCACACCGGATGCAGTCTTGAACAAGCATCGCAACGGAGCAGAAAACACGCTGCCTGCTGTTAAGGCGGCACCTATGCCTGCCGTTAAGACAGACAAATCCATTGCCGCGCCAAAAACGCCAATGGAGCCAGCGCGTGCATCTGCGAATGTCTCGCCTGAAAAGAAGACCGTCACGCCAAATGTCGCTGTCGAGAAGGCCCCTGCCCCAATTGAGGCTAGCCTGCTTCGCGGGCCGGCATTTCCTGCAAGCTATGCCACACCCGTAGTGACCCATGCTCCGATCGTTCGCGAGAGCCGGCCCAGCCTGCAGGTGGCTGGCGCGCAGTCCGTGCCGCACAAATCCGGACCACTTGACTATCTCTCGGATTTTGCATTCTGGGAATCGATGGAATTTTCCGGCGGTGTTGCCCCGATCCCCGCTGCGTCCGCATCGCAGGCCGTGCGCAAAATTGCGCCAGATGCCATCACAGCCCTGTTCCGCGTGGTCGAACTGCGCCAGTCGCATCAACCAGACGCCGCAATGGCGGTGCCTGCAACGCCCATGCCATTGCCTGTCGCCCCCATTGTTCCGGTCGCGCCGAAGGTTGTTGAGCCTGCTGTGCCATTGCATCAGCCAGAACCCGTTGTTGAAAAAGCGGTGATTGTAGAACCGATCATCGTAGCACCGGAACCAGTGGTTGCGGCTGTTGTGGAAACTGCACCAGCTCCGCAGCTTGCAGTAGCGGTCGAAGAGAAGCCGTCGCGCCTTCAGGTAACGGTTCGTCAGGAACAGCCCGCTATCGTTCCCGCACGTCTCACACCGCTACCGGTCCAGTCCTATGGCGAAACCTATGAACGCCCGCCGCTGTCCCTGTTGCAGGAACCGGCAGAACGTACGGAAGTGGTCATAACGCAGGAAGCGCTGGAACAGAATGCCGGGCTTCTGGAGAGTGTGCTGGAGGATTTTGGCATACGCGGCGAGATTATTCATGTGCGCCCCGGCCCAGTGGTCACACTTTATGAATTCGAGCCCGCACCCGGGATCAAGTCTTCGCGTGTCATTGGCCTTGCTGACGATATCGCCCGTTCCATGTCTGCCTTGTCGGCTCGTGTTGCGGTAGTACCAGGACGCAATGTCATTGGTATCGAATTGCCGAACGCGATCCGCGAAACCGTATATTTCCGCGAGATGATCGCATCAGCGGATTTCACGAGCACCAAACTCAAGCTGGCGCTTTGCCTTGGTAAGACCATTGGCGGTGAACCTGTGATTGCCGAGCTTGCGAAAATGCCTCATCTGCTGGTGGCCGGTACAACCGGTTCGGGCAAGTCTGTCGCCATCAACACGATGATCCTCTCGCTGCTCTACCGGCTGACACCGGAAGAATGCCGCTTGATCATGGTCGATCCAAAAATGCTGGAACTGTCGATTTATGATGGCATTCCGCACCTGCTGACCCCTGTCGTAACAGACCCCAAAAAGGCCGTTATGGCGTTGAAATGGGCAGTGCGGGAGATGGAGGACCGCTACCGGAAGATGTCGAAACTTGGCGTGCGCAACATTGACGGCTTCAATGCCCGTGCCGCGCAAGCCAAGGAAAAAGGTGAGACGGTGATGTGTACTGTCCAGACCGGCTTCGACAAGGGAACCGGCGAGGCCATTCATGAGCAGGAAGCTCTCGATCTGACGCCGATGCCTTATATCGTGGTCATTGTCGACGAAATGGCCGACCTGATGATGGTGGCGGGCAAGGACATTGAAGGCGCTATTCAGCGGTTGGCACAGATGGCACGCGCTGCCGGTATCCATCTGATCATGGCAACACAGCGCCCGTCGGTCGATGTTATCACCGGTACGATCAAGGCGAACTTCCCGACCCGCATCTCGTTTCAGGTGACATCGAAGATCGACAGCCGCACCATTCTCGGTGAACAGGGCGCCGAACAACTGCTCGGTCAGGGCGATATGCTGCACATGGCAGGTGGCGGGCGGATTTCCCGTGTACACGGACCCTTCGTCTCTGACGAGGAAGTCGAGCGTGTTGTGGCGCACCTGAAAGCACAGGGCCGTCCTGACTATCTCGATACGGTTACGGCCGATGAGAGTGAAGAGGAAGAACCTGAAGCCGAAACCGGCGGAGCCGTCTTCGATAAAGGCGCTGTTGCGGCTGAAGATGGCAATGAACTCTATGACCAGGCGGTTAAAGTGGTTATGCGGGACAAGAAGTGCTCGACCTCCTACATCCAGCGCCGTTTGCAGATCGGCTATAACAGAGCTGCATCGCTGGTGGAACGCATGGAAAAGGAAGGGCTGGTCGGACCGTCCAACCATGTGGGCAAACGGGAAATTCTCTCGCACAGCCGGGATAATGCACCATTCGCCAACAGCGATATGCCGGACTAATTTTCAACGTAAAAGACGCAGGTGCCCTTGCGTCTCCACCGCCGCTATGTCATGACGCGCGTCCTTGATTTGGGCGCGCTGTGCCCATTCGACGGGCCCTGTCCCGATTTCTGACATTCATGGCATAAAGGAGCGCGGCAATGGCTCAGGCGCTGGGTTTCGACTTTGGCACGACCAACACGGTTTTGGCATTGGCGGATGGAACAACGACACGCTCATTGTCATTCACCAATGCGACCGGCACGGCCGACAGCATGCGCACAGCGCTGTCCTTCATGAAAGACCCTGTTGCCGGTGCAGCGGCGTTGAAGGTTGAAGCGGGGCATGCGGCAATCCGCCAGTTCATCGATAATCCCGGCGAAAGTCGCTTTTTGCAGTCCATCAAGACATTTGCTGCAAGTGCGCTCTTTCAAGGTACTTTGATTTTTGCCAAGCGCCATACGTTTGAAGATCTGATGGAAATTTTCGTGCGGCGGTTAAAGACCTATGCCGGCGATGAATGGCCAGGCGATGTCAAACGTATTGTTACAGGCAGGCCAGTGCATTTTGCCGGTGCCAATCCCGATCCGGCACTGGCAACCGCGCGCTATAATGAGGCGCTCACCCGTTTTGGCTTTCCTGAAATCCACTATGTGTATGAACCAGTGGCCGCAGCATTTTATTTCGCCCAGAATCTCAAGGCTGATGCGACCGTTCTTGTGGCGGATTTCGGTGGTGGCACGACCGACTATTCGCTCATCCGTTTTGAGAAGAAGACCGGTAAACTCAGCGCAACGCCAATCGGTCATTCCGGTGTCGGCATTGCAGGGGATCATTTTGACTCCCGGATGATCGACAGCATTGTCGCGCCGCAAATCGGCAAGGGAAGTTATTTCAAGAGCTTCGACAAGACACTCGAAGTGCCCTCCTCCTACTATGCCAATTTCAGCCGCTGGAACCAGCTTTCCATCTTCAAGACAACACGAGAGTTTTCCGAGTTGAAAAAACTGGTCCGCTCAAGCCTTGAGCCGGAGAAGCTCGAGGTTTTTGTTGATCTCGTCGATCACGATGAAGGCTATCCGCTCTATCAGGCCGTTTCGGCAACCAAGATGGCGCTGTCTACAGCTGAGGAGGCGGAGTTCAACTTTGAACCATTGGGGCGTGGGGGTCGAAAGATGATCAAGCGCAGCGACTTCGAAGAGTGGATTGCGGCTGATCTGACGCGTATTGAAGGCGCGCTTGACGATGTTCTTGAGAAGACCAACACAGCGGTGGGCGATATCGACAAGGTCTTCCTGACCGGGGGTACGTCCTTTGTCCCGGCGGTCCGGCGCATATTCACCGAACGCTTTCCGCAGGACAAAATCGAAAGTGGCGGCGAGCTGCTTTCGATCGCGCATGGGCTAGCGCTCATTGGAGAACGCGACGACATTCCGCAATGGACCGCCTGATCTGGTCAGGCGATGGTCTTTTAGGGCTGGATATCAGATATCAAACTTCTTCCAGAGCGACATCTTTTGAGCCGTTTCTGGAGAACGTTCAGCATTATTGCAGAAGGTCAGCAGGGTTTTATCATCAACCCGCTGGTTGATTTCTGCCTTTGCAGTGAACGCTGTCACTGTGAAAGTATCCGGCCATTCGGACTCATATCCAACGGCGGTTGTCGCAACCAGCGCTGCGCACAGTGCCAGGCTCAACAGGTAAATCCGCCCGAGATTCTTTGGTCCTTCCGTCCGTTCTGTTACATATTCCGGTTCGCGATCGACATTGCCTCTATGCATGATGAATCTCCGGATAGTTTTAAAGCGTTGAATGCAGCTTATTCAGTTTGAAGGGCCGCCAGAAATACGGACGCAATAGAGGCAAGTTTTTGACCGATGCGAACACATCAAAATCAACTCTTATTGATTGGAATAATGGAGTAAATTTTAACGGTTTTCCCACCCTCTGGCTGGGAACCCGGATCAAAATTGCCGTGCTTGTTCGTGGTCAGGCCGGGAGATTGTGCGCTTTGCGCGCCATGAGGCATTCCGGATCGCCGGGCATGCAGGAACGGCACACTTCGGGGCGTACATCGTAAATGCCGCAAGCTGTGGTCTTGCCGATCTCGCCCGTTAATGCGGAGCAGCGAACACCGATGCAGCGCATGCCGCTTTCGTCGCTGGCCACATATTTGGCGGGAATAAGCGCAAGCTGCTCGTCATCCTCGACGGAGAATCTCGGCCACTGCGATGAGTAGCAGCAACAGGCGCCGCAGGTCTGGCAATCATAAATCTCGCCTGCATTCATGCGTTTTATTTGCCCTTGCGTTTGCGTGCAGGCGTCTTGGACGTTGCATTGAACAGATCACTATCGCCTGTCGCGGCATCAACAGCCGAACCTGCCACGTTCTGTTCGACCTTCTCAGGCTTGGGTGCCTTTGCTGGTGCCGGACGCTCGCTTGTCGCAGGGTCCTTGGCGGTAAATTTGATAGCCATGGTTCAATCCTTTCATATTCGCCCTGATGAGCGATACGGATTGCCAGTGCAGGCCGTCAGCGCAGGAAGGGAGCCGTTGTTTACCCCGTATGAACCACGGATACTAGGCTTGAGGCCCATTTATCTGGGGAAGCGGCATAAGACCATCGGCGAATAACTACGATACGGCCATGAGCTTTTTCGCCTTGGCGATAGGTGCCTGAGCCAGAAGGTCCTTCTTGCGAAACGAGTCGACGATGGCTGTCAGCGTCATTGTTCCGGCTGCGACCAGATCAAAAGATTTATTAAGCCGCATCCATTCGGACAGCAGTCCACTCATCGCACTTTGTAGTGAGCGTGCTGCAATTTCGGGTCGCCATTCGCTTGAAAGCATTCCGCGCTTCTTGGCAAGTGTTGTCAAACGCAAGAGCATCTGATGGACCTCTTCGTTGAGCGTGCGAAGCCGTTCCAGAACTTGAGCCATCTCGCCTACATATTCGCAGCGCTGGGTGATGATGGTGAAAACACGCTGCTTGCGCTGATCTCCCGCGAAATTCTCAAGGCAGAAAATACCGGCATCCAGAGCAATATCGAGAGGATTGCCGACCTCACAATGAAATGCCTTGGTCAGCAGGTCATCCTGCGGGAGCCGTACCCGCTCGACCACTTCCTGATAGAGTTCGATCTTGTCCTTGAAATGGAAATAAATAGCGCCACGCGTAACACCTGCATGCGCGGCAATCTGATTGAGTGTCGACTGATTGACACCATGTTCCAAAAAGACCGCTTCCGCAGAATCCAGAATGGATTCACGCGTTTCTCCGGCCTCGGCTTTGGTCCTGCGCATAACGCCTCCTTCGCTCGGGTGATCCCTCCTGGGGAAGCCGGAACATCGTCCGTCAGTTATGATCCCGCGGCCCTTGTCGTACCGCCGGTTCGATAACCCAAACGTGATCGCGTCCGGTCTATTTTCGGACACAATATCACGCTTTCGTATATTTACAATCACGGATGTATGTTTGTACATGCGCCCAGATATTCCTCGGACAAGCGAATCCTCCCAATGACTTTGCTCGGCACCCGTTTCCTTCCCCTTATTGTTCTTACAAGCATGACACTGGCATTCAGTTTGCCGGCTAATGCTCAACAGGCTGGCGGCAAGGCCCCTCCCCCACCGCAGGTAACGGCAGTTGCCGTTCATCCGGAGGAAGTGGACCTTTCCTACCAATATGCCGCACGCATCACAGCCTATCGCGATGTACAGGTGCGCGCCCGTGTCGGCGGTATACTTATGAAGCGCAATTTCGTTGAGGGCTCAGAGGTCAAGGCAGGTGAGCTGCTCTTCGAGATCGATCCTGCTCCTTACGAGGCAGAACTCGCCCGTGTGCAGGCCCAGTTGCAACAGGCGCAGGCACAATATGCACAATCCGTTCGTGACGCTGATCGTGCCCAGACGCTGGTGGATCAGAAAGTCCAGAGCACGGCAGCCCGCGATACGGCAATGTCTACGCGAGATCTCAACGCTGCTGCGGTTGCGGCGGCTAAAGCGCAGGTGAGAACAGCTGAACTCAACCTGCAATACACGAAGGTCACTGCGCCCATCAATGGCGTGACAAGCCGCGAGCAGGTTTCGGAAGGCAGTCTTATTGGCACGGATGCCTCTTCAAGCCTGCTGACTTCGATTACCCAGACCGACCCTGTTTATATCAACTTCTCCTTCACGGACACGGAAGCCGCCGAAATCCGCCGTCTGCTTGACGAGCGTAAGGCCAAGGGACTGGAAGCCAACAAGCTTTCGGTCAAGCTCTCCTTTGGCGATGGGACTGTCTATAATCATTTCGGTACAATAGACTTTACCTCCAGCAGCCTTGATCTGGAAACGGGTACGCTGGGCGTGCGCGCCATTATCGACAATCCGGATCGGCGTCTCCTGCCGGGGCAGTTTGTCCGCGCGACGGTCACTGGTGTGACTGTCAATGACACGATTGTCATCCCTGAAGCTGCGCTGATGCAGGGGCCTAAAGGCCAGTTTGTCTATGTGGTAAACAATGAGGGCAAGGCAGAAGTTCGCCCCCTCAATCTTGGTCAGCAAGTCGCCAAAGGCTGGATTGTCTTATCCGGTCTTAATGCCGGTGATCGTGTGGTCACAGAAGGTGTCATCAAGGTCAAGCCCGGTCAGGCCGTTGCAGCGACCGATACTGTCAAACAGGCTCTGGTGACCCAATGAACCGTTTCTTCATTGACCGGCCGGTTTTCGCGGCCGTCATATCGATTATCATCGTCCTGGCAGGTATTGTTGCGATCCGGGTCCTTCCGATCGCTCAATATCCGGAGTTGACGCCGCCGCAGGTGGTTGTCAGCGCCAACTATCCGGGCGCCAGTGCCGAAACAATCGCGCAAACCGTTGCATCGCCGCTTGAACAGCAGATCAACGGCGTCGAAAACATGCTCTATATGCAGTCAACGAATTCGGCCAGTGGCCAGATGCAGCTGACGGTGACATTCGCACTCGGCACCAATGCCGATCAGGCGACAATCAACGTTAACAACCGCGTACAGCGTGCCACATCGACCCTGCCGCAGGACGTGACCCGTCAGGGTGTGACAGTTGCCAAGCGCTCTACATCCATTCTTGGCCTCGTGGCCATGTATTCCGAGGGTGGCCAGTTTGACCGCACCTATATCGGCAATTATGCCCTGCTTAACGTGGTCGATGATCTGAAGCGTATTCCGGGTGTCGGTGATGCGCAGGTTCTCGGCAATCCGAACTATTCCATGCGTATCTGGCTGCGCCCGGACAAGCTGGCGCAATATAATTTGACCCCGACGGATGTCGCCACCGCCGTTCGCGAACAGAATTCCCAGTTTGCTGCTGGCAAGTTCGGTGATCAGCCTGATCCGCAGTCGAATGCTTTCACCTATTCCGCCACAACGATGGGCCGCCTGCCCGATGCCAAGGCTTTCGAGAACATTATCCTGCGCTCCTCTCCAAACGCAGCAACCTTGCGGCTGGGTGATGTCGCCAGAGTAGAGTTGGGCGCGCAAAGCTATGCGGTGGACAGCAAGCTCAACGGCACGCCCGCCATACCAATTGCGGTCTACCTGCAGCCGGGCGCCAATGCGCTCAACACCATGGACGCTGTGCGCTCCCGTATGGATGAGCTGAAAGCCGCTTTCCCCACGGGCATGGATTATTCGATCCCTTACAACACGACCAAATTCATTCAGGCATCCATCGATGAGGTTGTCACGACATTCATCGAAGCGATTATCCTCGTCGTTCTCGTGGTCTTTATCTTCCTGCAGAACTGGCGGGCGACACTTATCCCCGTTATTGCCGTGCCGATCTCTATTATCGGCACGTTTGCAGGCATGTATGTCCTGGGCTTTTCGATCAACCTCTTGACGCTCTTCGGTCTCGTTCTGGCGATCGGTATTGTGGTCGATGACGCGATTGTGGTTCTGGAGAACGTCGAACGCATCATGTCGACGGAAAAGCTGCCGCCGCGTGAGGCAGCGATCAAGGCGATGAGCGAAGTGACCGGTCCTGTCGTTGCCATCGTGCTGGTGCTCTGCGCCGTGTTCGTGCCTGTCTCCTTCATGGGCGGGCTTGCAGGTGCAATGTACAAGCAGTTTGCTGTCACGATTGCCATGTCGGTGACAATCTCCGGCATTGTCGCGCTATCACTGACACCCGCACTCTGCGGCCTCATTCTGAAACCCGGCCACCACGAACCGGCCCTCCCCTTCCGTATGTTCAACCGGGCGTTTGAGCGCATAGCATCGGGCTATACTTCTGGCGTGCGGTTCCTGATCAAGCGGGTGGCCATTGGCCTGACCTTGTTTGCCTTCCTGATCGGCGGCACGGCTTACATGTTCTACAAAATACCGGGTTCACTGGTGCCTGATGAAGATCAGGGTGTGCTCTTGAGCGTTGCGGTGCTTCCGCCCGCGGCGTCGCTGACGCGAACCAAAGCTGCGATGGAACAATCATCACAGAATTTGGCCAAGCACCCTGCCGCCGAGAACGTCTTTGCCATTGCTGGTTTTGATCTTCTCTCCGGTGGTCAGAAGTCCAATGCAGGTACAACCTTCCTTACCCTCAAGGATTGGAGCCAGCGCAAGACGCCGGAACTCGATTCCCGCAATATGGCCGGTCCCATCATGGGCATGAATGCCGGGATCAAGGACGCCATGATCCTTGCGTTCAATCCACCACCTATTCAGGGTCTGAGCACGACAGGCGGCTTTGAATTATATGTGCAGAACCGTGCGGGCAGTGATGTGGCCAAGCTGACAGATGCCACTAACAAAATCGTGGAAGCAGCGTCCAAACGGCCTGAGCTTACCAGTGTAAGAACAACATTCGATGCGAACGTGCCGCAGTATCAGCTGGACCTCGATCGCGACAAGGCCAAGGCTCTCAACGTTCCCATCAATTCTGTCTTCGATGCGATGCAGGCGTCTTTCGGTAGCCTTTATGTGAATGACTTCACACTCTATGGCCGTAATTATCAGGTCAATCTGCAGTCGGAAGCGGATTTCCGCCGCACACCTGATGACCTCCGGCAGGTGTTTGTGCGTGCCGATTCCGGCAGCATGATCCCGCTCAGCGCTCTTGTAACGGTAAAGCGTATAGTCGGCCCGGATCAGCTTGAGCGGTTCAACGCCTTCAGTGCTGCCAAGGTGACGGGTAATCCGGCTCCGGGTTACACTTCGGGCGATGCGATCAAGGCTATGCAGCAAGTCGCCAAGGAAACGCTGCCTGAGGGCTTCCAGATTGCGTGGACCGGTTCTTCCTTCCAGGAATTGGCGACGAGCGGCACCGGTTCGCAGGCGATGATTTTCGGCATCATCATGGTGTTCCTGATCCTTGCTGCACAGTATGAAAAGTGGAGCTTGCCGCTCGCGGTTATTATGGCGGTGCCCTTTGCGCTCTTCGGTGCTCTTGCTGCAACCATGCTGCGTGGGCTGACCAATGACGTCTACTTCCAGATTGGCATGGTGACACTGATAGGGCTTGCGGCGAAGAACGCGATTTTGATCGTGGAGTTTGCGGTACTGAAACGTCAGGAAGGTTTTTCGGCTGCGGAGGCTGCCATTGAGGCGGCGCGGCTACGTTTCCGGCCGATTGTCATGACTTCGCTTGCGTTCATCCTTGGTGTTGTACCTCTTGCGATCAGCTCCGGTGCAGGTTCGGCAAGCCGTCACGCCATCGGTACGGGCGTTATCGGCGGTATGCTTGCCGCAACATTTATTGCGACTTTCTTCATTCCAATGTTTTACCGGCTCATTGCTTGGAAAGACCCGGGTAAGAAGAAATCATCCCTGCCCGATGCGCAACCCGCTCCGGCCCCGGCCGAATAATCATCGAACCCCCTCCCCTCCTCCAAGGTTGAGGGGGTTCCGCTTTCTGGGGCTATGGATCAACTCCTGCTTAGGCGCTAAGAATGAGACTGGCGGCTACAGGAGGAAATAATGGCTGTTCGACGCATTGTGCCAAATCTCGCAGCAAATGATCCGGAGCTTGCCAGAAAGTTTTATGAAGACCTGCTTGATCTCAAGGTCGTCATGGATCATGGGTGGATACTGACATTTGCTTCTGATGCCACGTCCCGACCTGAGATAAGTGTGGCGAGCGAGGGTGGCTCAGGCACTCCCCTCCCCGCTCTTTCCATTGAGGTGGATAATGTTGATGCTGTTTATCAACGGGCAAAGGCTGCCAGGTTGGAGATTCCCTACGATATCACTGATGAACCGTGGGGTGTCCGCCGCTTCTATGTCCGTGATCCCTTTGGAAACGTTGTGAATATTCTCTCACATGGGTAAGCGTTAGTTTCGTATTAACCAATTAACAATTTGATTTTACATAATAATATATCTCATACGGTCATATCGGCGGGGTTACTTTCCACTAGGAAGTCAATGAACGCACGGATACGCGCAGCCATATGTTCGTGTCCGGCAAAGACCGCATGGATAAATTCGATATCTTCCGGATTATAATCCTCCAGAACCGGCACAAGCGCGCCGGCATCGAGATCTCTTTGCACGTGGAATTGACCAATACGTGCGAGCCCAAGCCCGGCAATTGCCAGTTGCCGCACGCTCGAACCATTATTGGCTTTAAAATTACCCTTTACCGCTATCGGGCGAATACGTCCCTCGCCCGGATAGCGAAAAGCCCACTCATCCATGCTGCGGCGAAAGTTGAATGTCAGGCAGTTATGCCACGCCAGTTCGTCGGGTGTCTGCGGTGTGCCATGCCGGGCAAGATAATCAGGAGCGGCAACAACAACGCGGCGGCTCTCGCCGAGTTTGCGCGCCTTCAAACCCGAATCGCGCATGGGACCGGTGCGGATGGCAACGTCGGCGCGCTCTTCAATAATGTCAATAACGCCATCGGACAGTGAGAGATCAAGCTCCACATCCGGATAGCGTGCGAGGAACGCCGGGACAAGCGGGACGATATAACGCGTGCCGAAACCAACCGATGAATTGACCCGAAGGAGACCACGCGGAACTGCAGCACCACCTGAGGTCATGAGCCGTTCTGTTTCGTCGATTTCGGCGATGATGCGAACCGCGCGCTGGTGATACGCCTCGCCTTCCGGTGTCAATTGCAGCGCCCGCGTCGATCGAACCAGCAAACGTGTGCCAAGACGTTCTTCGATCCGTGTAATCAACTTGCTGATTGCCGATGGTGACAGGTTGAGCCGTTCACCGGCAGCCGTGAAACTGCCGCGCTCTACGGCCTCCACGAAGACCTCCATCTCGCCTGCCCGGTTGTTCATGCGAAACACCTCAATCGACTATGTGAATTCAATTCACAGACCTTAGTTTATTTTACTGCATTATAACAGCAATGGGTTTGCGCCATATGTCGATCAACAGGGCGCACAGGAAGCGCCTCCGTCAATAGAGCTGTTCGCTCGCGATCCAAGTACGGGAGTAGCACTCCATGTCAAAGCAGTATTCGTCCCTCGATCTTATTCGAAAGCCAGGCACAATCACGCTCGGCATAGAATTGCCACTGGATAATGACTGGGCGCCGGAACGTGAAACAAGAAGGATTGCCGAAGGTCGTCCCTTTGGTGTTCCCGATTTACGTCTGTATCCGGAACTCGTTCAGCAGGTTGATCGCTCTGGTTTTTCCGCCGTGTGGATGCGTGATGTCCCGGTATTTGATCCGAATAATTTCGGCGATGCTGGATCAGTCTATGATCCGTTCGTCAATCTGGGCTTTCTCGCCGGTATAACCCGGAATGTTGCCCTTGGAACGGCGGCAGTTGTTCTGCCCCTGCGCCATCCAATGATGGTTGCGAAGGCGGCAGCTTCCGTTGACGTGCTTTCCGGCGGACGCCTGATCCTCGGTGTTGCTTCTGGCGACAGGCCGGTCGAATATCCCCTGCTCGGGCTTGATTTTGAAAGCCGCGGCGATGCCTTTCGCGATGCAGTCGCCTATTTGCGTGCGGCGTGGCAATCCAATGGCCTGCCGGTTGGCCGTGGACAACTGGAGCCCGCACTTGATCTGCTGCCGAAGCCACCGCGTGGCAATATTCCAATGATCATTGCTGGACAAGGACGCCAGACACCGGAGTGGATTGCAGATGAGATGGACGGCCGCTTCGTTTATCCGAACGGTATTGAACGACTTGCCGCTCAGGCGAGTGATTGGCGCACCGCCCGCGCGGCAAACAGCATTTATGACGGTGCGTTTATCAGCGCTTTCCATCTGGATCTTGCGGAGAATGCCAACGAACCCGCCACACCTCGCCGGTTTGGCGCACGGCTTGGCCGCAACGCATTCATTGAGCATTTGCACAACCTCAATGCCATTGGCGTCGACCATCTGGCATTGCTGCTGCGGCCGTCGCAGCGCCCTTTGAACGAAGTTATCGACGAATTGGCGCGCGAGGTCCTGCCCCAATTCAATCAATCCCCATCCGCCCTTCAGACAGCGGCCGAATAACACAGGAGAATATTATGCATTTTGTAACAACCAATGGAGCCTCCATTCCCGCTTTGGGTTTTGGCACATTTCGTATGCCGGGAGCCGATGTGTTGCGCATGGTGCCGCACGCTTTGAAACTTGGTTTTCGCCACGTCGATACGGCCCAGATTTATGGCAATGAAGCTGAGGTCGGCGAAGGCATCGTCAAGTCAGGTATTGCACGCAGTGACGTCTTCCTGACGACCAAGGTCTGGGTTGAGAATTATCGACGGGATACATTCCTCGCCTCGGTCAATGAGAGCTTGAAGAAACTGAAAACAGATCACGTCGATCTGCTCCTATTGCATTGGCCCAACACCGTGGTGCCGCTTGCCGAGCAGATTGGTGCGCTGAACGAGGTCAAGGCGGCAGGCAAAGTCCGTCACATTGGCGTGAGTAACTTCAGCACGGCGTTAATGGCCGAAGCCATTGCATTAAGCGATGCGCCACTGATGACCAATCAGGTGGAGTACCATCCTTATCTCAATCAGAGATCGGTGATTGCCGCAGCGCGTGAGGCAGGCATGTCCGTCACTGGCTATTACGGCATGGCCGATGGCGCTGTCTTTGAAGACGCGGTTCTTCGTGATATCGCTGTGCGTAACGGCAAGACCGTTGCTCAGATTGTTCTGCGCTGGCTGGTACAGCAGGAGGGCGTCATTGCCCTGTCAAAGACTGTGGGTGAAGCCCGTGCTGCCGAGAATCTTGCTATCTTCGATTTCGTTCTTAGTTCGGATGATATGAAAGCAATTCACGCTCTGGCCCGAACCGATGGCCGCATCGTCAGCCCCAACGGTCTTGCTCCGGTCTGGGACAATGCAGTCTAAGCGGGCCGCGTAAAGCGCCATCACCTCCGACGTCAATCTGGCATCACCTCCGTTGCATTCGTAACGGAGGTGAAATGGTATGGAAGTCGATATATTATCACTAGAGGGCGATTCGGTTCGACGAATGTGATTTGTGAATGCGTGGATTGCCAAATTTCGGTGTTGTACGCGTACAACTTACGCGAAGCTCAGCACGGCGGTTGGGATTGGAGGCAGGAGGGCAAGGTCGCTTAAACTAAACTGCAGCTAAGTTGTACGCGTACAACTGTTGTCTGCCTCGTTTCGCGAAATTGCACTTAACTGTTGGTTAACCTAAAACAGTTTGCCACTAAAAGAGAATCTCTCCATATTATAATCAGCGCATATTTTTAAAGTTTGGACGAAAATGCGCAGATGAGAGGTTGGAGATGCTTGATCAGAACTCGGCAGGTGCGCCCGCAACGACGTTGCGGTCGTTGATTGCATCTGACGCTGAAGATTTGGCGCGTCAGCTGCAAGCTCATCAATCGCGCATTTTTCCGCCGACAGCGCAGAAAACAATCCGGATGTTCACGCCCGCGGAGGCTGCCGATTTTATCGGTATTCACGAAGGGTATCTGCGCCAGATCGTGGCCGATGGTCATGGCCCGGCACCGCAGTCGAACGGACGCAGGCTTTATTCTGTCAATGATCTGGAGGAGCTGCGCCGTCTGCTTGACGCCAATGGCAAGAGTGCTGCGAAATATGTGCGGCATCGCCGGGATGGCGAAAAGCTGCAAATCATTTCGATCATGAATTTCAAGGGTGGTAGCGCGAAGACCACGACCTCAGCGCATCTGGCCCAGTATCTGGCACTGCGCGGTTATCGCGTGCTTGCCATTGATCTCGATCCTCAGGCGTCGCTCTCGGCCATGTTTGGCCACCAGCCGGAACTTGATGTCGATCAGAACGAGACGTTGTACGGTGCAATTCGCTATGGTGCTGAGCGCCGCCATATCACTGAAATCGTTCGGGCAACGTACACGCCAAACCTGCACATCATTCCGGGCAATCTGGAATTGATGGAGTTTGAGCACGAAACCCCAAAGGTTCTTGCTGACAAGCGACCTGATACGATGTTTTTCTCCCGTATCGGCGAATGTCTTGCGGATATTGAATCTGCCTATGATGTGGTCATTTTGGATTGCCCACCGCAGTTGGGGTTTCTTTCGCTTTCAGCGCTTTGTGCGGCCACAGCAATTCTGATCACCGTTCATCCGCAGATGCTTGACGTCATGTCCATGTCGCAGTTCCTGCACATGACCAGCGATCTCCTTGCTGTGGTCGAAAACGCAGGCGGCAAAACCGAATATGACTGGATGCGCTATTTGATTACGCGTTTCGAGCCTAATGATGGCCCGCAAAATCAGATGGCCGGCTTTATGCGGTCAATTTTCGGTAATCGTGTTCTTGAAAGTGAGATGTTGAAGTCCACGGCGATTTCCGATGCCGGTTTGACCAAGCAAACTCTGTATGAGGTGGACCGTTCGCTGTTTACGCGCGGTACCTATGACCGGGCTTTGGAAAGCCTGACGCTCGTTAATGGTGAAATTGAAGAATTGCTCCGTAGAACGTGGGGAAGGAAATAACCCATGGCACGTAAAAACCTGTTTGAAATGACGCCTGAAAGCGACGAAGCAGAATCTGCAGCGCCCGTGAGGACAACGCTGGGACGGCCGCTGCTTGGTCTTGACCGCCCTTTGCGGCCTGCAAGCCCTGTAGGGGCCATATCGCAGTCGCTCGATGGTATTTCCGCCAAGGCACAGCGGGCTGACGAAATTGAAAAGCGCCTTGCAGAAGGGCAGGCGATCATTGAGCTTGACCCTTCCCTTGTGGACGCTTCTTTCGTTGTTGATCGTCTCGGTGTTGATGCCGATGATCAATCAGGCCTGATTGTACAGATCCGCGAACATGGACAACAGGTTCCCATTCTGGTGCGTCCGCATCCTGAAAGGGAAGGGCGGTTTCAGGTTGCCTATGGGCATAGGCGCTTGGCGGCCGTTAAAGAGATCGGCGGCAAGGTCAAGGCAGTTGTACGTGACCTTACCGACGAGCAGCTGATTGTTTCGCAAGGCCAAGAGAACAACTCACGCACTGATCTGTCGTTTGTCGAGCGCTGCTATTTCGCTGCAAAGCTGGAGACCAAGGGCTTTAACCGTGAGACGATCATGTCATCGCTCGGCGTTGATAAGGCGGCATTGTCGCGCATGATCGCTCTTGTTAAGCGTATCCCATCGCCCTTGATTGAAGCGATTGGCCCAGCACCTGCGTTCGGGCGACAGCGCTGGGCTGAGATCGCCGACATGCTCGAAGATAAATCGAAGCGCGCGCGAGCGCTGAAACACATCGATGATGCGGATTTTCTTGCTGCGAAAAGCGATGCACGCTTCCAAATCATCTTCGATCTCATGAAAATTACCAAAGATAAGCCGCGGGTAACGGCTTGGACTGCGCCAGATGGGACATCTCCGGCGAAGATCAAGGAAACCGATGCGGCACTTAGTATAGCATTCGACAAACGGATTGGTTCGCAATTTGGCGCTTTCGTTGAGCGCAAGCTGCTGACTTTGTTTGAAGAATTCCAGAAGGAAACAGGAGACTAGACACCGCAAAAGAAAAAAGCTCCCGAACGTTGCCGTCGCGGAAGCCCTTCTCACAGTGTGGTAGCTTGAGAATCGCATTTCCGGGAATCAGTGTCAAGAGTAATTGGCGTCGTTTGGGCGAGCGGAGATCTTTTGCCTATTGAAAGGTAGAGGACGATGCAGTCGGGGAATGCATTCACGACGCCCTTTGGGCGGCGATCGCTGTCGCTTGGCATGCTGGCAACGCAGGCCGGCGCGATGGAGGTCGATCCAGAGGCTTCGGTCGACAAATGGAAACTGTTTCGTGCATTGTGCGAGGCAAGGGCGCTGATCGGGATTTCCGACCGGGCGCTGGTGGTGCTGAACGCGCTTTTGACGTTCTATCCGCACAATGAACTGAGTGAGACGAGTGGGCTGGTGGTGTTTCCATCCAATGCGCAATTGTCATTGCGCGCCCATGGCATGGCACCGGC
>NZ_JACGXO010000008.1:0-271435 GCF_014138335.1 Phyllobacterium sp. P30BS-XVII | reverse complement strand
CAGAGAGCTTCCTTTAGGGCGCATTCAGCAACCGCCAGCGGCGCCCCGCCCTCGTTGTGTCGGTATATAGACCCCACATCCCAAAACTGTCAACACGCCATTTCCAAAAAAACGCACAAATCCTAACTTTCTCAACCAACCTCAACCAGCCCTGGGGATAACTCAAAGCCAAACACAACAAACCATCAACAAATACGGGCGGTTTGCCGACAAATCTGAAAATCATGACAGTTATAAATCGTTAACCATAAGCAATATCCCGGTTATCACTGACCGAAAGCATCGCATTTTTCGGCGATTAATGCTGCCTCGGCTAACCAAATGAGCGACTCATACCCCCGGAAGCAATCAGCCCGGCTTAAAAGCCGGGCTGATAAGGTTTTAAAAGAGGCGGCTGATTTAGCCCTTGTTTTTGTTGTAAACGTCGAACACCACAGCTGCGAGCAGGACAAGACCCTTGATCACCTGCTGCCAGTCAATATTGATCCCCATGATCGACATGCCATTGTTCATGACGCCCATGATGAAAGCGCCGATGACAGCTCCCATCACCTGCCCCACACCGCCCATCGCCGATGCTCCACCGATAAAGACAGCCGCAATCACATCAAGTTCGAAGCCCTGCCCCGCCTTTGGCTGCGCTGTATTGAGACGAGCGGCGAAAATCAGACCAGCAAGAGCGGCCAGCACACCCATATTGACAAAGGTGAAGAATGTCAGCCGTTCGGTCTTGATGCCCGATAGCTTTGCCGCTTTCTCATTACCCCCCATGGCATAAATGCGCCGTCCAATGGTCATGCGTTTGGTTGCGAAAACAAAGAGCGCAATCAGCAGGGACATAACGACCAGAACGTTCGGCAAGCCCTTATAGGAAGAAAGAAGATAGGTAAGGAAAAGGATGATGCCGCCAATGATGAGGTTCTTTGCCACGAAGAGTACAAAAGGTTCCCCCTGATACCCGTGGCTCTCGCGCTTGGCCCGTCCACGGATGCTGAAATAGATCATCAGCGCAACGATAGCGATACCAACAAGCATGGACGTGACATTGAAGCCACCCGCGCCGAGCACATCCGGGATAAAACCCGAACTCAAAAGCTGGAACTGCGGTGGGAACGGACCAATCGACTGACCGCCCAGAAGCCACAACGTCAATCCACGGAACACGAGCATGCCTGCAAGAGTAACGATGAAGGACGGGATTTTGTGATAGGCGACCCAATAACCCTGCGCCGCACCAATGATCCCGCCCATGATCAGACAGAGAATCGTCGCTGGAATATAATGGATATGCCACTGAACCATCATCACTGCGGCCAATCCGCCGATGAAACCCGACACAGATCCGACGGAAAGATCGATATGGCCCGCAACGATGACCAACAACATGCCAAGCGCCATGACGATAATATAACTGTTCTGCAGCACGAGGTTGGTCAGGTTAACCGGTTTGAACAATGTCCCATTGGTGGTGAACTGAAAGAACAACATGATCAGGATCAACGCCAACACCAGCCCGTATTCGCGCAGATTGCCCTTCATCGGCGATCCGTCCGTTTTAGCTTCGGTCTTAGCCGGGGTCGCCGTGTTTTCTATAGTCATGATGCTTTCCCTTCAGCACGAATAATGGCGCGCATGATTTTGTCCTGGCTCGCTTCTTTAGCGGGCATTTCACCGACGATCCGGCCCTGGTTCATCACATAAATCCGATCACAGACGCCGAGCAGCTCTGGCATTTCCGATGAGATCATCAGGACACTTTTGCCTTCACTCACCAACTGGTTGATGATCGAATAAATCTCATATTTTGCGCCGACATCAATACCGCGCGTTGGCTCATCGAGTATCAAGAGATCAGGGTTGGCAAACAACCACTTTGACAGGACGACCTTCTGCTGGTTGCCACCGGAAAGATTGCCGGTTTTCTGGTAGATGCTGGATGAACGGATATTGGTCTTGCGACGGTATTCATTGGCCACTTTCAATTCGGCCATATCATCCAGCACACCGCCATGGGATACGCCTTCGAGATTGACGATCGTCGTATTGTGCTTGATGTGGTCGATCAGATTGAGCCCATAAGTCTTGCGATCTTCCGTGACATAGGCAATGCCGTTATCGACAGCTTTGCCAATGGTCGAGACATCGACCTTCTTGCCATTGATGAAAACCTCGCCGCTGATCTTGCGGCCATAGGCCTTGCCAAAGACACTCATGGCAAATTCCGTTCGCCCCGCGCCCATCAGCCCGGCGATACCGACAACCTCGCCCTTGCGGACGTTCAGATTAATGCCATTGATGACTGTTCTGTCACTGTGAACATGATGGTGGACGACCCAGTCCTTCACTTCAAAGACAACTTCGCCAATATTCGGCTCGCGCTGCGGAAAGCGATCGGCGAGTTGACGTCCGACCATGGACGTCACAATCCGATCTTCGGAAATGGCTTCCTTGTCGAGCGTTTCAATGGTGGCGCCGTCGCGCAGGACCGTGATGCGATCGGCAACTTTGCCAACCTCGTTGAGCTTGTGGGAAATCAAGATCGATGAAATGCCCTGTGCTTTGAACTCGAGAAGCAGCTCAAGCAATGCATCGCTGTCTTTTTCGTTGAGGCTTGCTGTCGGCTCATCAAGAATGAGAAGCTCGACCTCTTTCGACAATGCCTTGGCAATCTCCACCAACTGCTGTTTGCCGACACCGAGATTGGTGATCAAGGTTTGCGGATCTTCCTTCAGGCCAACTTTGGCCAGAAGTTCGCGCGTGCGGGTTTCCGCAACATGCCAATCGATGATCCCGAACCGTGCTGGCTCATTGCCCAGAAAGATATTCTCGGCAATTGACAGGAGAGGAACCAGTGCCAGCTCCTGATGAATGATAATAATGCCCTTTTCTTCGCTGTCACTAATATCGCGAAAATGCTGCTCTTCCCCGTTATAGTGAATCTCGCCTTCATAGCTGCCATGCGGATAGACCCCGCTCAGCACTTTCATCAGGGTTGATTTTCCGGCGCCATTCTCGCCAACAAGCGCGTGAATTTCACCCTTGCGCACGTTGAGATTGACATTGTCGAGCGCTTTCACCCCCGGAAAGGTCTTGGTGATACCGCGCATTTCGAGGATGGTTTCCATCGGGACCCTCATCGACGCCTCATGGCGTTTCTCTTTGCAATTTATAAAAGGCGCCGCAGTTTGGTACTACCGGAATGTTCATCCGCAGGGGCCTTGTCGATACAAACAAACCCTGCGCGATCAGGCGCAGGGTTTGCCAGGCTTAAGCGGCCTACTTGATCTGTGCTTCGGTATAATAACCGCCGCCGATCAGGATTTCTTTCCAGTTGGTCTTGTCCACTTCAACCGGCTTCAGAAGATAGGACGGAACAATCTTGACACCGTTATTGTAGGTTTTGGTGTCATTGATTTCAGGCTGTTCACCCTTCAGCACCTTGTCGATGAGGTTGGATGTAACCTTCGCCAGTTCGCGCGTATCCTTGTAGATCGTCGAGTACTGCTCGCCTGCGATGATCGACTTTACTGAAGGAACTTCCGCATCCTGTCCTGAAACGAACGGGAATGGCTGGTCCTTTGTTCCGTATCCGACGCCACGCAGCGATGACAGGATGCCGATCGACAGACCGTCATAGGGTGACAGAACCGCATTGACTTTCTTGTCCGTGTAATAGGCGGAAAGAAGGTTATCCATCCGGGACTGAGCCACAGCACCGTCCCAACGCAAGGTACCAACCTTGTCCATGCCGGTCTGGCCGGATTGGACAACGAGCTTGCCGCTGTCAATCAAAGGCTGAAGCACGGACATTGCGCCATTATAAAAGAAGAACGCATTGTTATCGTCAGGCGAACCACCGAAAAGCTCGATATTGAATGGTCCCTTTGCCTCGGGAAGGCCAAGAGCCTTCACGAGTGATCCGGCCTGCAGAACGCCAACCTGGAAATTGTCGAATGTCGTATAATAGTCGACATTGCCGGAATCGCGGATGAGACGATCATAGGAAATGACCTTGATATTCGCATCATGGGCCTGCTGCAGCACATTGGACAGCGTGGTGCCGTCGATTGCTGCAATGACCAGAACTTTTACACCTTTGGTGACCATGTTCTCGATCTGAGCAAGCTGGTTTGGAATGTCATCTTCTGCATATTGCAGGTCAGTGGTGTAGCCGCGTTCTTTCAGCGCCTTCACCATATTGTCTCCGTCAGCAATCCAGCGTGCGGAGGATTTCGTTGGCATTGAAATACCAACCGAGCCCTTGTCCTGGGCAAACCCTTGCGTACCCATCGCGCAAAGCGCGATCAGGCCTGCAGCAACTACTTTAAGCATTTTCACTGGTATCCTCCCAATTTCCCTAATGGACGCAACGTTATTCGAGCATGTTTTCCGGGCGGAATCTTTTTTGCTTATGCCGCCAGCTCCTCCCAGAGCACGATCCTTACAACACTTAACTGAAAAGTATGACTTTTGGAATAGCTCTTTCAAGGCGAGCTGAAAAGTCTTTTTCCAGTGATTGGTGGCACAGCTAAAACGCCATTTTCCACCGTTTACATCAATATAATAGTATTATACTATTTTTCGAAATTATTGGCAAAAGGTCAAGAATGAAGTGAAGTTACCTGCTTCACTCGATGTTTCCCGGGAGGATAGACGTGAATCTGGTTCAGTTGCTCAATGCCAATGGAAAGAGGCAGGTTGCCGCGCGCGTGGACGGCACATTCCGGCACGTAAAGCGGACGAAATCCATTCTGGAGTTGGCTCACGCCGCAATCGAAGCGAAATCCAGTCTTGCCAAGATCGTTGAAGAACGCGGACTGGGCAAGGTGCTCGACGTTGAGGCAGCCTATGCCGAAGGACGCCTGCTTTCACCCATTGATACGCACGATCCAGCGCACATCCATTTGACCGGAACAGGTCTCACGCATCTTGGCTCGGCTGCAACGCGCGATGCCATGCATCGCAAGATCGACGACGCCAAGGAAGAGGCCCTGACGGACTCGATGAAGATGTTCCGCATGGGCCTTGAAGGCGGCAAACCCAAAAAAGGTCAGACCGGTGTGCAGCCTGAATGGTTCTACAAGGGTAATGGTACAGTGCTCGCAGGTCCCGGCCAGCCGCTTTTATCTCCAGCCTTTGCTGAGGATGCCGGGGAAGAACCTGAGATTGCCGGCGTTTATGTTATCGGTCCTGACGGGTCGCCTTTTCGCATTGGCTTTGCGCTGGCAAATGAATTCTCCGATCATGTCACCGAACGCGTCAATTATCTCTTTCTCGCCCATTCCAAACTGCGTCCCTGCTCGCTTGGACCGGAATTGATCGTGGGTGATTTGCCTGCAGATATCCGTGGCAGTTCGCGTATTCTACGCAAGGGTAAGGTTATCTGGGAAAAGCCATTTCTATCGGGTGAAGACAACATGTCCCACACAATAGCCAATCTCGAGCATCATCATTTCAAATATTCGCTATTCCGGCAGCCCGGCGACGTCCATGTTCACATGTTCGGGACTGCTACACTGTCTTTCGCTGATGGTATCAAGACGGAGAATGGCGATGTTTTTGAAATCGAAGCGCCCGCGTTTGGTTTGCCTTTACGCAATCCGCTGAAGGTGGAAAAGCCAGTCAAGGTAAAGGTGACAACACTTTAAGCGATCAAGCTGCCAGCCAGTTTCCCTTTTTACCATCGTAACAATGGTGTCAGCTATGACAGATACATCACCCGTTTTCGCACGCTATCCCGGCCTTGTCGACAAGCCCGTCTTTGTATCAGGCGGCGCAACAGGAATTGGCGAGATGATTGTGCGTGCCTTTGCGGCGGAAGGTGCCAAGGTGGGATTTGTCGATCTTGCCGAGGCGGAAGGTAAGACGCTGGCGGAGGAGCTGAACACATACGGAGGCAAGGTAACGTTTCGTGCTGTCGACATTACGGATATCAGCGCCTACCAAAAGATCATCCGGGAAATCGAGGAGATACAGGGCGCTGCAACCGTGCTTATCAACAATGCGGCCAACGATACACGGCATGACTGGCGCGAGGTAACACCGGATTATTTCGACCAGCGTATTGCTGTAAACCTGCGCCATATGTTCTTCGCCATTCAGGCAGTTGCACCCGCAATGATCAAGTCTGGTGGTGGTTCGATTATCAATTTCGGCTCCGTGGGCTGGATGATGGCCTCCGGCGGATATCCCGGTTATGCCTCAGCCAAGTCGGCCGTCCACGGCATGACCCGCTCCTTCGCCCGTGACTTGGGCAAGCATGGTATCCGGGTCAATACGTTGGTGCCAGGCTGGGTGATGACCAGGCGTCAGCTTGATCTATGGGTTGACGATGCAGCGAATGAATTGATCGACCGCAGCCAGTGTCTTGCCGGGCGCGTCCTGCCTGAAGACATAGCCCGCATGGCTCTCTTCCTTGCCTCAGATGATTCGAAAATGTGCTCGGCGCAGAATTTTATCGTCGATGGTGGCTGGGTCTGATCTCAGATTAATCCGGGCTTGAAGCAGCAAGTACCCGCTCGGCACCATCCTGAATGACACCGCGCATGGCTTCTTTGGCAGCCACAACATTCCGGTCCCTGATGGCGTCGGCTATGGCTTTGTGTCGCGCAACGGAATGCATGTGGCGTTCGGAATTTGGTATGGGGGAGCTGATCGTGAACGTTGTCACCAGAGCCACTTCGATCAGGGCGCTGATGGACCGCATGAACGGATTACCGGAGGCTTCAGCAATGGCAATATGAAACTGCAGATCACTATGAACAAAATGAGCAGGCGTTTCCCGTGCGCTGCCCATTTCATCAACCCATTCGTAGAGTTTTTGGAGTTGTGCATCGGTTCGCCGTAAACAGGCAAGACCGGCGGCCTCGGGCTCCAGCGCCAACCGCATTTCGACAATGCTGGACAAAAAATTGGCACTGGCTCCAGCTTCGAAATGCCAGACAAGAATATCTGGGTCAAAGAGGTTCCAGTTCGACCGCTCCAATACCCGTGTGCCAATCTTGGCCTTGGGTTGAATGAGCCCTTTCGCCGCCAATGTTTTTAACGCCTCGCGCAGGACAGTTCTGGATACGCCGAAGCGTTCAAGCAGTTCCGCATCTCCCGGCAGAATGCTGTTTTCGGGATAGGAACCATTGACGATCCGCAGGCCAAGATCACGCATGACATGCCCATGATGCGTGCGCGAATGGCCCGCAGTGCGAAAATCATAATTGCTGAGTTTGTTTTCTACCAAGTGTATCCCTGCGACTGGTGGTTGCTTCTCATTGCAGAAGCAAATATTGGTCAATCCACTTAATAGGCGGACACAATCTACTTCGCCAGTCCCTCCCTTCACATCATTTATAATATTATATGATCAATAACAATTCTCATTATTAACTAGCCACGCTCCGGCTGGCCTTATGGCAGATTCTGTATTCCGGATAGAGTACTGCTTAATTGCCCCCCACTGCGCATATCGCGGCGAAAATCTGATGGAGACATGCCTGCGATATTACGGAAGGATTTGTTGAAGGCGCTAAGCGAGCCAAACCCGCTATCCATCGCGACCTGCAGGACATTCGCCCCGTCCCGTAGCAGCATCGCCTGTGCATAGGACAGCCGTAGCAAGCTGACATAATTGTTCAGTGTCATCCCGGTAGATTTTTTGAAAACATTCATCGCATATTTGGGATGAACGCCCGCCGAAGTGGCGATATCGACTGAGTCAATATCGTGCATGAAGTTACCCGCAATGAAATCACACATCCTCGCGACCACGCGGGACGACTGCTGGCTCGACTGTTCGCCAGAAGAATGCGCCCGGCAATCCGGCAACATCTTATATGGTTCGAACCCGACACGTTCGATCCGCAGTAATAATTCATTGACCGCATGTTCCGCCTTCACAGGATCGCCTGACCGGGCATAGCTATACCAACGCGCAAAATTCTCCTTGTCTGCAGCGTCGGTCGCAGATGTCACCAATGTTGCTCCCTGCATCAATTGGCTGGGAACGCTTTCCGGCAAACGCATACGAAAGAAATGCACGAGGGGCAGGTGCGCACCTGCATAAATTGAATCGTCAGATGAATCATCCATCTGGTGTGGCTGACCGCCCCAGAACAGGCACATATCTCCCGCATTAAGTTGGATTGCGTGATCATTCATCCGATAATGTACTGAACCGCGTATAATATAGTTGATTTCGACCTGTGCATGCCAATGGGGCATAGCCATAACAGGCGGGTGATTGTGAAACATTTGCAGAGCCGTCGGCAGGCCTTCGACACTGCTCGCGCCCGGCTGATAGATCGGCCTGTCTCCCATCTTACTTTCCGCCCAATTCATATTCCCTTTATGGGAGACACACGCTCCCTTGTCGCTAGTGTAGCCATGTTCGCAAAGAACGGGCAATTGAAAAGGGAGGATTTTCAATGGGCTGTAAATTTCTTGGCGCGACGGCACTTGTCGCAGCATGGGCTTTGGGTTCTGCACCGGCACTGGCCCAGCCTACCGAAATCACCATCTGGAGCTGGAATGTTGCGGCGTCTTCGCTGAAGTCAACAGTCGAGGGCTTCAACAAGCAGTTTCCTGACATAAAGGTGAATGTACAGGATCTGGGTAATCAGCAGGTCTTCGACAAGACGCTTGCGGCATGCGCTGCGGGCGGCGACGGTTTGCCCGATATCGTGACAATCGAGAACTTCGAGGCCGAGATTTTCTGGAACCGTTTTCCCGATTGTTTCGCCAATCTGAAGGATCTTGGTTACACCAGTGAAATTCAGTCCAAATTCCCGGAATTCAAGCGCACTGAACTTGAGGTCGGCGATGTTGCCTATGCCATGCCATGGGACTCCGGCCCCGTTGCCGTTTTCTACCGGCGTGACTTTTACGAGAAGGCAGGCATTGACCCTAAAAGCGTAAAATCATGGGATGATTTCATAGCTGCCGGCAAGAAAATCGCAGCCGCCAATCCGGGCGTTGTCATGGCGCAGGCAGATTTTAACGGCGACAGCGAATGGTTCCGCATGATCTCCAATGAACAGGGGTGCGGATACTTTTCGACCGATGGCCAGACCATCACGATCAACCAACCCGCGTGCGTTGCCACGCTGGATAAGATCAAGCAGATGAAAGATGCCGGAACCCTGACGGCAGCCAATTGGGACGAAAAGGTACAATCCAACACAGCGGGTACGGTTGCAAGTCAGGTTTATGGTGGCTGGTATGAAGGTACTGTCCGCACCAATTCCCCCAAACTTGCGGGCAAATGGGGCGTCTATCTTATGCCAAGTCTCACCGCCGATGGCCCGCATGCGGCCAATCTTGGTGGCTCGTCACTGGCAATCAGCAACGGCTCCCAGCACAAGGAAGCGGCCTGGACCTATCTGAATTACGCACTTGGTACAGATGAAGGGCAGATCGCGATGCTCAAGAGTTTCGGCCTGGTGCCATCGCTTCTCAGTGCGGAGAAGCAACCCTTCGTTTCCGAGCCACAGCCCTATTGGGGTGGTCAGGCTGTTTGGGCTGACATCCTCGGCACATTGCCAAAGGTCGTAGCAAGCCGTGGCACTGCATTCCAGAGCGACGCAGACGGTATCTACAAGGCGACTCAAACCAAATATTTCGCCGGAGGATATCCAGACGCCAAAGCGGCACTCGATGACGCGGCAAACCAGATCGCATCGGCGACAGGACTGCCAATCGCTCAATAAGCTCAATGCCGGATACGCATGGAGCGCATATCCGGCATTCAGGTGGAAGACCTGACTGGCTTGATCGTCGTGGAGGATAATTGATGCAACTGCGCAACCGGGCCGCCTATGGGTTTCTCGCCCCCTACCTTCTGATCTTCGCGGCGTTCTGGATATGGCCGATCATCAGCTCGTTTCTGATGTCGTTCCAGAATACCCGCGTGAACCCGTGGGTTTTCAGCTTCGGCGCCAATTGGGGCCGACTCTTTAACGACCCGGCATTCTACAATGCGCTGAAGAATACCATGATCATCCTGATTATTCAGGTTCCGGTGATGATCACGCTGGCGACAGTTATGGCTGTGCTGCTCAATTCCCCGCTTTTGAAAGCGCGCGGCCTTTTCCGCTTTGCATTTTTTGCACCTGTCGTGGTTGGCGAGGTTGCCTATGCTGCCGTGTTTCGCCTCATGTTCAATCTTGATTTCGGCATCATCAACAAGTTGCTGAACAGCATTGGCGTGGCATCGATATCGTGGTTTGCCGAAGCTCCGGCAGCCATGGCGCTGCTGATCATTGCCGTGACCTGGCGATGGGCTGGATATAACGCAATCATCATTCTGGCCGGCCTTCAATCCATTCCCGGTGATGTTTACGAGGCGGCAACGCTGGATCGCGTCAGCAAAATCAGGCAATTCATCTACATCACGTTGCCGCTTCTCAAACCGATTATTCTTTTCTGTGTGATCCTGTCGATCATCGGGTCGATGCAGCTTTTCACCGAGCCATTTCTGATTACCAATCGTGGCGGACCCGGCGGCGGAACGGAAACTCTTGGTCTGTTCCTGTACCGGCAAGGCTTTACCTCGCTCAACTTCGGTTACGCCTCAGCCATCGCCTACACCATGGCGGCACTGGCAATCCTGATTTCACTGCTCAATCTCTGGGTCGGGAGGGACGAGAAATGAGTTCCCAATCACGATCAACGCTCATCCGGTCGCTGTCCCTGCACGCCGTTCTGATCCCATTGGCGATTATCTGGCTGTTTCCGCTGTGGATGATGTTCGTCTTCGCGACCATGCCGGATTACGGCATTTTCAGCCCGCAGATCGAACTCATGCCATCAACCCATTTTTTCGAGAACCTAAGCAACCTGCAGGCGGACACGGATTTCATCCGGGCATTGATGATTTCGATCAGCGTTGCGATTGTTTACACCATCCTGTCGGTTCTCCTCACCTCAATGGCTGGCTGGGCGCTGGCGCGTTACCATTTCATCGGTAAGTCGCTCGTCGTCGCGATTATCCTCGGCACAATTACCCTTCCCTATTTTGTTGTGGTGATCCCGCAATTCATCATGGTGGCGCGTGAGTTCAAGATGGCCAACACATGGATTGCGCTCATCGTACCGCCGCTCTTTAATTCGCTTGGCGTTCTGTTCATGCGGCAGGCGTTTTCGATGATGCCCACCGAACTCTTTGATGCAGCACGGGTCGAAGGCGTCAAGGAATGGCAGATATTCTTGCGTATTGCCCTGCCGCTTGCACGGCCAACCATGGCGGCGTTGGCAATCATTCTCTTTCTCGCTTCCTGGAACAACTACCTCTGGCCACTGCTGATCAATTCACGGCCCGGCATGCTGACCGCTCCCGTTGCGCTGGGAACATTGATCGGTCTCACAAAGGTATCGTGGGGTGGGATCATGGCAGGTGCTGTGATGCTCACCGCACCCATCCTCGTCATTTTCATTCTGTTGCAGCGTCACTTCATCGCCGGCATCGCTGCTGGCGCAATCAAATAGGGAACCGCCGCATGGCTGAACTTTCACTCAAGAATGTCATCAAACGCTTCGGCTCCTACGAGATCATCCGCAACGCCAGCCTTGATGTGGCAGATGGAGAATTCGTGGTTTTTGTCGGCCCATCCGGTTGTGGCAAATCCACTCTGCTCCGGATGATTGCCGGACTTGAACACATAACCGACGGCGAAATTCACATTGGCGATAAACTCGTCAATGACGTCGAGCCGGCCGATCGAGGCATCGCCATGGTGTTCCAGTCCTATGCTCTTTATCCGCACATGACTGTCGAAGAAAATCTGGCATTCGGCCTGCGCATGACCGGCAATCCGAAAGCCGATACGGATCGCCGGGTTCAGCGCGTGGCGGATATTCTGCAGATCAAGGAACTCATGCGGCGCCGTCCGAAACAACTTTCGGGCGGGCAGCGTCAGCGCGTTGCCATCGGCCGCGCCATCGTGCGCGAGCCGCAGGTTTTCCTGTTTGACGAACCTCTTTCCAATCTTGATGCGGAACTGCGGGTCCAGATGCGCGTCGAGATTTCCCGGCTGCACAAGGAGCTGGGTACAACCATGATTTATGTCACCCATGACCAGACAGAAGCCATGACCCTCGCTGACAAGATCGTGGTGCTTCGAGGCGGCAATATCGAACAGATCGGCGCACCGCTTGATCTCTATGACAATCCAGCCAACCAGTTTGTTGCCGGTTTTGTCGGCTCTCCCAAGATGAACTTCATGAGTACAGAGGTTGTTGCTGCAGATCGCGCAAGCGTCACCATTGCGCTCTTGAATCAGGGCAAGGTCCAACTCACCCTGCCCATAAAAAACACGCCGCCTGCTCTTGGCGAACGGGTCACGCTGGGCGTGCGTCCAGAGCATTTCGCCAAAGCAGGCCACGGTGATGCAGACCTTACAATCACAGTGGATGTTGCCGAACACCTCGGTAACACCAGTTACATCTACGCCAATGTTGCGGGCGGCGAACAGCTGATCATCGAACGTGAAGAATCCCGCACGGAACTCAAGACTGACACACTGACCGTCGCCATCAAATCCAGCCATGCCCTGTTGTTCGACAATGCAGGAAACAGACTTCGATAAACCGACCTTCGACCTTATGGCCACGTTCCCGGTGGCCGCAATCAATCCAAAGAGGACATAGCATGACTGACACACCATCGATCCGTTGGGGCATTATCGGCCCCGGCACAATTGCCCGCACCTTTGCTGACGGCGTTGCCCATTCCACGACAGGCAAGCTCGTCGCCATTGCTTCGCGCAATCCGGATAAGCCGGAACTGGCACATCATTTTCCCGGCGCGCGCATTGTCAACGGCTATGACGCCCTGCTTACTGACCCTGAGATTGACGCCATTTATGTCTCAACGCCCCATACCGGACATGCCGAGTGGGCAATCAAGGCCATTCGCGCGGGAAAACATGTGCTGGTGGAAAAGCCGATTGCCCTTAGTGCTTACGATGCCGATGCGATCTTCCACGAAGCCCGCAAATCAGGCGTCTTCGCAGGTGAAGCATTCATGTATCGCGTTCACCCGCAAACCATCAAGCTCATCGAACTGGTCAAAAGCGGAACCATCGGCGATGTGCGTATTATCAGGTCAAGCTTCGGCTTTAACATGGGCAGCGTCAAACCCGAACACCGCCTGTTTGCCAATGAGACGGCAGGCGGCGGTATCCTCGATGTCGGCTGCTATCCCGTATCGATGACACGATTGATCGCAGGCAGTGTTGAAGGCAAGCCGTTCCTTGATCCTGAATTCGTATCGGGCGTTGGTCATCTCGGCGAAACCGGCGTTGATCAATGGGCGTCTGCTCTGTTGAAATTTCCGAACGGAATTATTGCTGAAGTATCCTGCTCAATCATGGCAGATCAGGATAATACCCTGCGCATCATCGGCTCAACAGGCCGTATCGAGGTCAAGGATTTCTGGTACGCATCGGGACAACAGGGCGGCGTCGGCAAGATCGAGATTCACCGGCACAACAAACCGCAAGAAACAATCGAATTTGAGGAGAGCCGTTGGCTCTATTCCTTCGAAGTGGACGCAGCAGGCGAAGCCATCCATCAGAAGCGGCAGGAATTTGCCGCGCCTGGCATGAGCTGGGCTGACTCTATCGGCAATTTGCGGGTGCTGGATCAGTGGCGTGCCGCGATAGGGCTTGAATACAGCATCGAGACCGCCGCAAAGCGGACGACGACGATTTCCGGCGCCAAGCCAGTGCCGGGCAAGAACGTACCAAAGCGGGCGATCCCCGGTCTTGCAAAGCACGCTTCATCCGTCGCGCTCGGCTTTGAATTCTTTCCAAACTTCGCTGCTGCTTCCCTGACACTCGATGCCTATTACGAGGCGGGCGGCAATCTGTTCGACACGGCCTATATCTATGCAAACGGGAAAACCGAAGAGATATTCGGTGATTGGCATACAAGCCGTAATGTTCCGCGTGAGGATGTGGTCCTGATTGGCAAGGGGGTCCACTCACCGCTTTGCTACCCTGACGTCATCGCCAAGCAGCTCTCACGATCGCTGGAGCGCTTGAAAACCGATTATGTCGACGTCTATTTCATGCATCGTGATAATCCTGACATCCCCGTGGGTGAATTCGTTGACGCAATGGATGCTGAAGTCAAAGCTGGTCGCATTCGCGGTCCATTTGGCGGATCAAACTGGACACGGGAGCGGATGGACGAGGCCATTGCTTACGCCGAAAAGAACGGCAAGACAAAGCCCGGCGCCCTATCGAATAATTTCTCACTGGCTGAGATGCTGGACCCAATCTGGGCGGGTTGCGTTGCCGCCTCTGACGATGCATGGAAAACATGGCTCAATAAAAAGCAAATGCCCAACTTCGCATGGTCCAGTCAGGGCCGCGGCTTCTTCACGGATCGCGCCGGTCGCGACAAGCGGGATGATGAAGAATTGGTACGGGTCTGGTATTCAGAGAAGAATTTCGGACGTCGTGACCGGGCGATCGAGCTTGCAGGGAAACTTGGCCGCAATCCCATTCACATAGCTCTGGCCTATGTGCTGGCCCAACCCTCTCCCGTCATTCCGCTGATCGGACCACGCACACTTAGTGAGCTTGAGGACAGCCTCTCGGCACTCAACATCAATCTTACGCCAGATCAGGTGAAATGGCTGGAAGGCTAGGCTTGGATGTGGCAAGCAGGGATACTGGTTTGGCGAGGATGTAGTGATGAAGTATTCGGCATGTATCGAGTGGTTGTTTGCTGAAGAGTCGCCTGATTTCGCCAACCGTATCCGCTTGGCCAAGGAGGCCGGTCTGGGTGCGGTCGAGTTCTGGAAATGGACCGAAAAGGACATTCCTGCTGTCGAAAAAGCGTTGGCTGAAACAAAGCTCGCATTGTCCAGCCTCGTTGCGGAACCGATGATTCCACTGACTGATCCTGCCAACCATGACGCCTTTCTGATAGGCCTGCGGGCCAGCGCTCATATGGCAAATCGGCTGGGTGCCAAGGTGCTCATCGCGCAGGCCGGGGACGATCTTCCCGGCCACACCCGCGCCGAGCAGCATCAGGCTTTGGTCGATTGCATGACGCAGGCCGCCGATGTGCTTGCGGGAACAGGCGTCGTGCTGGGGCTTGAGCCGCTCAACACCCTGATCGACCACAAGGGCTATTTCCTTCACTCAACGGTTGAAGGTCTTGATATTATCGATGAAGTGAACAGGCCAGAAATCCGGATTGTCTACGATATCTATCATTCCCTCGTGATGGGGGAAGAGACCGCAAAAGTGCTCAACGGACGGATTGATCGTGTTGCGCATGTTCACGTTGCCGACCATCCCGGCCGCAACGAACCGGGTAGCGGGACACTGGAATTGTCAAAATCTCTGAACTGGTTGTTCGATAATGGCTATGACGGCTTTATCGGACTGGAATACAGACCAACGGCTGGCACCAAATCCAGTCTTGAGACAACATTCCGGTCGCTCGGCTCACGCTAAAGCCTTCCGGCTTAAATAGAATCGTTCTGCCAGAAGGGCCCTAGAACGGCGTTTTGCTATTGAAGTGTCAATAGTTAAGCAGGTAAGCAGGACATGATCCGCACTTCACGTCAGTACGTCGCAATCATTCATGTGCAACAAGGCGGGATAGCGGATCAGACATGAAGGATGCCGATATCCATGACCGAGCCCCGCAAACGCCACACCCTGCCGACCATCGCAGACGTCGCGGAACTCGCCGGTGTTTCCCGCGCTATCGCATCGCGGGCACTCTCGACTGAACCGCGGCCAGTGTCTGCGGACAAACGGGAACGGGTGCTGGCAGCCGCGGCGAAACTTGGCTTCAAACCCAACCTTCTCGCACGAAGCTTGACCACCAAAACAGTCAATCTTGTTGCTGTTATCGTCAATCACATCCACGATCTTTCCGATCTTGACCTCTTCGATCTTTTGATCAGCCAGATTCAGTCCATCGGCAAGCAGGTGATTTTTGTTCGTGTTGGCTCAGCCGAGCGCATAGACGAATTCCTACGCAATGGCATTGCCTATCATGTGGACGCAGCCCTTGTATTTTCAGACTTCGCCGATGCAGAGACTGTGCGAAAAATGTTCCGCAATGACAGCGTTCTGATGCTGAATGGAATGCGTGATGCAAGCTCACCCGCCATTATACCCGATGAGCAGATCGGTATTGCCGCGGCGGTAGTGGATGCTGCTGTCAAAGGCGTGCGCAGTGCAATCCTTGTTACCGGTCGCTCTGCCTCCCCTGTCGAACAAGCCCGCATTGCAATCTATAAATCGGAGCTGATGCGCCAAGAAATTAAGCTGGTTGCAGAACTGCCGGGCGACTATTCCTATCAAAGTGGACGTCAGGTCGCATCATCAACCAACTGGCAAGCAGCCGACGCCGTTTTCTGCACATCCGATGCCATGGCCATGGGCATCCTCGATATCCATCGACGAGACTTCCCGGCCAACAAATCTGAATTGTTTCGGCTTTATGGTTTCGATGACGTAACCCTGACCGAATATGAGGCCTATCCCATCTCCTCGATAGGCTATGACAAAACTGCCTATATCAACGAAATACTGAAGTTCTTAAAGGAACCTGCCTTGTTCAGTTCAGGAGAGAAACTGATACAGGTACCAACCTATTTCGTTTCGCGGTCCAGTTCCTGACCGGAAGAGAAAAGGCCGGGATATACCCGGCCTTATCAATCAAATTACCAAAGCGGCGTTAGTGCCGGTGGATTGGACTTTTCGCCCCACCACTTCTTGTAATTCGCATCATAAGCGCCTGACTGAATATAGTCTGAGACGAACATATCCAGCCAGCGGACGAATTCCGGATCACCTTTGGCAACTGCAATGCCAATCGGATCGTTGGAATAGAGGCCCGGCAAGGTGACAAGGCCATCATTCTTGGTGGCGAGATAATCGAGCAAGGATGAATCTTCGATAGCCGCATCAACGCGCTTCTGCTGCAAGAGCAGTACGCCATCTGGTGAGAAATTGTCGGTGTAGACAAGCTCAGCCGTTGGCACACTCTTCTTCAAAAAGCTCTCGCCTGTCGTACCGCGACCGACAACCACTTTCTTGCCAGCCAGATCTTCGAGCTTGGTAATACCAGCATCCTTTTGCACGATAACCCGCAGGCCAGCACGGTTGTAAGGGATCGAGAAATTGACAGTCTTAGCGCGCTCAAGCGTTGCCGATGTATTGGCAACCACAATATCGAGCTGTCCGGAAACGAGCATGGAAACGCGCGCATCACCGGAGACATCAGTAAATTCAACGGGAACACCGAGCTTGGCCGCCAGCATCGTTGCCACATCAACGTCATAGCCAACGGGATTGTTCTTGTCGTCGCGGAAACCGATGGGCTCGCCGCCAAGCGAAACACCAATACGGACTGTTCCGGCAGCGCGAATGTCGTCAATCTTCCCGGCTTGGGCTGCGCCTGTAAAGGCAAGTGCGGCGGTCAGCGCCAGTGCTGCCAATTTTCCGATTTGTACTCTCATGAATTTCCCCTTTATGTTGTTTATTGCATCTCAAATTGTCTTGCTAGCCGGTGCTCGGCTGCATTCATTCCTGCTTCCCAGAACCAGTATTTGATTTCTTCGTGGCAACGGAAACTGGCCACTTCATGATTGCCCTTGGCGTCAATCGCATGAATGACCACACCAGCCAGAAATCCGGTGGTCAATTGCGCGAGATCCTCCATCGCCATATCGACGGCTTCGCGTAATGAATGGCCGAAACGCATGGCAAGCACGATACTGCGTGCGGTACCACAGCGGATTGTCATTTCCCCAGTATGCGTGCAAGCGGCCGCGCCATAACGGCTATCCGCATAGAACCCCGCCCCTGCTATAGGCGAGTCGCCCAAACGCCCCGGATATTTCCACGCCCAACCTGAGGTGGAAGTTACCGCATGAATACCATTTGCAGAATCTTTTGACAGAAACACCGTCGTATCGCGCACCCGCTCCGGATCGGTAATTGTACGGCTGAGAGGGGCCAAAGGGATATCGGGAAAAGCGGTCAGTTCTTCCGGCGTCAATTCCTTTTGAAGCCGCTCCCACCAGACGCGCTGACTCTCTTCATATAACGTTTCATCAACGGGAAACCCGATTTCCGTGGCAAAGCGGCGGGCGCCGTCGCCCGTCAGCATCACATGCGGTAAACGTTTCATCACCTCGTGGGCCAATGCCGCTACGGGGAGTGTATCGGGAACGGCGCCGACGGCTCCAACATCCCGCGTCGTGCCATCCATCACGCCAGCGTCAAATTCCATACGCCCAAGCATATTCGGCCAGCCACCATAGCCGACACTGCGAACCTTCACTTCGCGCTCCACCTCGCTGATACCAGCCACCATGGCGTCGATGCCATGCGCCTGCTGCTTGAGGAGTTCGATACTCTTGGCGAAACCCGGCCAGGCTTCCGTATTTGCTATCAGGATCATTGTCAGTCTTTACGCATTTTGGAGAGGAACTGGGCGATACGCGGCTTGGCCATACCGCCATCGGCGGCAAAGAACTCAGCTGTTGGCAGATCAACGACAAGTTGCCCTTTATCGAGAAAAACAACCCGCGATGAGATCGTTCGGGCAAACTCGATTTCGTGGGTCACGAAAACCATGGTCGTTCCGTCACGCGCGAGTTTGGCAAGAATGGCCAGGACGTCCGATGTCATCTCCGGATCAAGCGCGCTGGTGATTTCGTCGAGCAGCAGATAGCGCGGCTTCATGGCAAGGGCCCGGCAGATACCAACGCGCTGCCGTTGACCGCCGGACAATTGCGACGGAAACGCGTCAGCCCGCGCGCTCAGACCCACGGATTCCAACAGCGCGCGTGCGTCCGCTTCCGCCTGTTTGCGCGGGATTTTCAACACCTCAACCGGAGCCAGCGCGATGTTCTGAACGGCTGTCATGTGCGGATAAAGATTGAAAAGCTGGAAGACAGTAGCAGACCGCTTGCGCGCTTCGGTCAGTTCCTTCGGGCGGGACACATCAAAATCATCAATAGTGATGCGGCCGCCATCAAGCTTTTCCAGACCGTTCATGCAACGGATCAGGGTCGATTTGCCCGAGCCGCTGGAACCGAGGATGGACACGACCTCACCGCCATGGACATCGAGGTCTATTCCATCGAGTACGGTTGCAGCGCCGAAAGCTTTGCGCACGCCTCTCACGCTGATCATTTCACAGACCTTTCCATGCGGTATGCGCCCTCAGCCGCTTTTCCAGTGTTGCGCCGCCATAGGCGACGAGCTTGGCCATGACGTAGTAAAGTGCGCCGACAATTGCCCAGACAATGAAGGGCTTGAGCGTACGCAGATTGAGGATGTTGCCGATCTTTGTCAGGTCGACCACACCGATCACCGATATCAACGATGTCACCTGCAACTGGTTGACCAGAAGGCCAGTCAGCGGCCCAATGGCAAAGGCCATAGCCTGCGGTGCGATAATGTGACGAAGCACCTGCCAGCGTGACAGACCAAAAACACGGGCAGCCTCGATCTGGTCACGGCCAATGGACTCAATGGCAGACACTGCAATGACATAGACAAAAGCGGCGGTATTGCCGGAGAGCGTGATGACGGCAGCCTCAACTGGGGTAACGTTCATTTTGGCGAAAGCCGGCAACCCAAAGAACACGAGAAACAGCTGAACCAGAACCGGTGAGTTTTTCAAAAGCTCGGCGAATACCGTCACGATCTGTGTGAGTACAGGCACACGATAAAACCGGATAACCGCCCAGAGAGAACCAAGCAAAAGACCGATGATTGTCGTCGCCAGAAAGAGCGCGAGGGAAACTCCGAGGCCCTGCACCAGCAGAACAATGTCGTAGGAGGTGAACGATGTATAACGCATCACGCGACCCCGCTCTGATCACGATTGAGATAGCGATGCAATGCGCCGATGGCGAGCGAAACCAGATAGGTCAGGCTGGCATAGGCGACGAGTAGCACCGCATAGATCTCGAAAGGCCGGAATGTATCCGAGGCGACAATCTTTGCTGAACCCGTCAATTCATTGAGTGTGATGGTCGAAAGGATCGACGATGTCAGGATAAGGTTGATGAAGACCGAGCCAAGCGGACGTACTGATGTCCTCAAGGCAATCGGCATCACGATCTTGCGGAAGATGGTCGGTTTTGAAAGCCCGCTAACCTCGGCGGCTTCCAGAATGCCCGTATCAATCGAAAGAATGCCCGAACGGATCACATCCGACGTAAAAGCACCGCCCGCTATGGAGAGGGCAATGACGCCGGTGGCAAAAGCATCAAGATAAATGCCTATTTCCGGCAGGCCATAGAAGAAAAAGAACAGCTGGACGATAAACGGTATGTTCCGGAACAGATCCACATAGATATAGGCGATACGGGAAAGGATCGGCGAAGCTGATGTAACGAGCGCTGCAACGATCATACCAATGCACAGGCTGCCAGCCAGCGCCAGAACGCAGGCTTCGGCCGTCAGAACCGCACCTTTCAGCAGAAAAGGAATATGCGGAGCCAGTATGGTCAGATCAAAGGTCAAACATTAGTCCAGCGCAAAGTGAAACCGGTTTCATTTTTGCCCATCAAGAGAAAGCTGTCAAGCGGGTATACGCTCGTAGAAGGATTGATTGTTAGGAGAGAAACTCGGCGCGGTGTGGTGAGAAGCTGTCGATCAGCCGTCCCTTTTCGAGCGCCTTGACCCCATGAATAAGATTGGATGGAACAATGAAGCTACCGCCCTGCTCCAGCACCTGGCTGACGCCGTCAATGGTGACTTCAAAGCGTCCTTCGGCAACATAACTCGCCTGAATATGCGGATGGGAATGGAGCGACCCAACGGCGTCCTTTTCAAACTGCACTTCAACCAGCATCATTTCGGGCAGGTAGGCCATAATCCGGCGGCTGACACCGGGCTCAGTCTTCGTCCATTCAGAAGCGTCTTTTGAAACAAACAGAATATCGTCAGCCATTCGCATAGTTCCCAACATCAACACATCGACCAAAAGTCGTATCTCGGTTTAGTCGACATTGTGAACGGAGGGAAGCGGCGCGGTCAAGCATATCGACCGCGCCACTGTTATTATGCTGCCAGACGGCGGCTATTGGCGATCTCGGCCAGTTTCAAAGCGCGTTCGAGGCACTCGGCCTGTTCGTTTGCAGACCGTTCTCCGGTGATTTCCATAATCAGCATCGTATCCGGCAAGAAGGTCAGCTCTTCAAAGATTTCTTCCCACGGAATGTCACCCCACCCAATCGGCAGATGCAGATCGCCGATGCCAAGTGCCGTTGCTTCGGCTGGGTGATAGAACTTGGTCATGCTGTAGGGGCGGCCAAAGCTGTCATGCACATGCAGATGACCCGTAACAGGCGCCATGGCTTTGATCTGGTCGCGCCAGTCAAGACCAAGTCGTGTACTTTCAATATAGGCATGGCTGAAATCAATCAGGCCGCAGACATTGGCGCTGCCGATTGACCGCACCGTCTCACCAACCTGTGCGGGCGTCTGGCGATATTCTGCATCGGTGACAGCAAAGATGTTTTCGAGTGCGATCCGTACACCATATCCCTTGGCGATCTCAGCCATTTCCGCAAGCGTATCACGCTCCATCTTGTCGAGATCGGCGATCCGCGACTGGGCTGGCATTTTGGCATTGCCACTATGATGCACGAGGATTCCAGCTTCAACGCGGTTGCAGAGTTCCAGCATCGCGCGAACAACGGCCTTCTGGTATTCCAGATGCTCGCGGTCCATGAAGTTGGACACGATCTGGCCATGCACGCTGTAACGTAGATCAAACTTGCTTGTAATTTCAGTCAGGCGTTCGGCGCGACCCGGAATAATCCGGCCACCGGAAATGATCTCTTCGCCATAAAGCGACAGTTCGGCAGCATTGGCGCCCAGATCAGCGATCGTGCGCAAAGCTTTCTCAAGCGTGTCAAAATTACCGTTACCGGTGTAGGTGCAAAAGCCAACGGCAGAAATGGTTGAGTCCAAGCTCATGTCTGGTCCTTTCAAGACGGGTTAAGCGGCTACCGTTTTCGCTGCGGGTTGGCGTATTGTGATCGCGGCGTCATCAAGACGCAAACCGCTTTCCAACGAAAACAGATGAATATGTTCAGAGGGCAATTGCAGGCCTGCAACCGCGCCCTGCTCGAAGAATTGGTCTTCCTCAACAGAGACCGCAAAGCTCATTCCGTCAATTTCGACATGCACGATACGGCCGGAGCCAAGCTCTTCAACAAAATCGACATTTGCGGGAACGCTGTTGACTGTACCAGCCGGAACGAGACGGCAATGTTCAGGACGGATACCGACAGAAACAGCGGCACCCACATTCTTACCACCCAGAACCGGATCAATCGCCTGCTTGATACCATCAAGCAGTACATGATCACCACTCGGTGCAATTATCGTGTCGAAGAAGTTCATGGCAGGCGAACCGATAAACGTTCCGACAAAGCGCGTGCGTGGCCGATGATAAATTTCAAGCGGTGTGCCGACCTGTTCCACATGGCCCTTGTTCATGACGATCAGTTTGTCGGCAAGCGTCATGGCCTCTACCTGATCGTGCGTGACAAAGACTGATGTCGCCGAAAGCCGCTTGTGCAGCCGTCGGATTTCCACCCGCATCTGGACACGCAGTTTTGCATCAAGATTGGACAATGGTTCGTCGAACAGGAATACTTTCGGCTCGCGAATGATGGCGCGCCCCATGGCAACGCGCTGGCGCTGGCCACCTGACAGCTGCGCCGGTTTGCGATCAAGCAGTTCTTCAAGGCCGACAATCTTGGCTGTTTCCGCAATGCGCCGGTCGCGTTCGGCACGCGGAACGCCAGCAACCTTCAACGCATAGCCGATATTGGCAGCAACATTCATATGCGGGTAGAGCGCATAATTCTGGAAAACCATCGAACAGCCGCGATCTCTCGGCTCAAGATTATTGACCACTTTGCCATCGATCGAAATCTCGCCCGAGGTAATCTCTTCAAGACCAGCAATCATGCGCAGCAGCGTGGACTTGCCGCAACCGGATGGCCCGAGAATGACAACGAATTCACCGGATTTGAAGTTCAGATCAACGCCGTGCAGAATCGGCGTGCTTCCATAGGTCTTGCGCACTTCTTTGATGCCAATTTCGGCCATTGCTTTTTCCTTTATTTCTCTGTCGAGACCAGACCACGAACAAACCAGCGTTGCAGGACGGCGACGACGATAAGGGGCGGCAGCATGATAATAAGAGCGCCTGCCATGGAGACATTCCATTCGGGCAAGGCGTTGACGGATGGTACAAGCGCACGCATGGCAACCATGGCCGTCTGGTAGCTGACATCAGTGGTCATCAGCTTGGGCCAGAGATACTGGTTCCACGCATAGACGAACATGATCGTTGCCAATGCCAGCATATTGGTGCGCGAGAGTGGCAGCAGAATATCGATGAAGAAGCGCAGAGGCCGCGCACCATCCATCTTGGCGGCTTCCGCCAGTTCATCGGGAAGCGTCATGTAGAATTGCCGGTAAAGGAATGTGCCTGTCGCTGTTGCAATCAGCGGAAGGACCAGACCGGAATAGGAGTTCAGGAGATTCCACTGCAACGACAGTTCAATGCCGGTGACAGTCTGGATGATCCAGCGAACCGGTTCAAACACATCAGCAGCGATGTTGTAGGTGGGGATCACGCGCACTTCGAGCGGCAGCATCAGCGTCATGAAAACCATCCAGAAGAAGACGTGACGCAGCGGGCTCTTGAAATACACGATGGCAAAGGCACTCAACGCTGCCAAAGCTATTTTGCCTGTCATGACGAGCAGGGATGTAATGAGACTGTTGAGCAATGCCGGACCGAGATTGGCACGATCCCATGCGGCGTGAACATTTTTGAGAAAGTCACCGCCGGGTGTCATGTTGAACGGCACAGCCGTGACCTCTTGCAGGGACTGCGTCGCGGCCGTGAAGATCATCCAGAATGGCCCAAGAATAAGGACCAATCCCAATATCATGATGAGGTAGGTGATGGCGTTGAGTATGGGGGTGCGTTCGATCATCGCCGTAGTCCTACTTGTAATGCACGCGCCGCTCGACAAAGCGGAACTGGATGAACGTAAACACCATGATGAGCGCGATGAGGACGAGGCTCTGCGCCGCCGCACCGGAATAGTTCAGGCCGCGAAAGGCCTCGCTGACGATGCGGTAGACCATGACGTCAGTCGCCTTGTTCGGCCCGCCTTCCGTGGTCAAATCGACAATACCGAACGTATCGGGGCCAACGAAACTCTCGGTCAGATTAAGGACGAGAAGAAAGAACAGGGTCGGGGCCAGCAGCGGAATCTGGATATCAAGCGCGCGGCGAAGCGGTCCTGAGCCATCCATGGACGAGGCTTCGAGCAGACTGCGCGGTATGGATTGCAACCCGGCGGTCATGAAAATGAAATTGTAGCCGATCCATTTCCACGCAAAACAGATGATGATGAGGATCATCGCGTGGCTGCCATATTTAGCGGGATTCCAAAGATCGGGCGACCACGTATTCACCACTGCAATCAGCCCGCTTTCCGGCGCAAAGATGAAGCGGAAAGCCAAACCCACGGCGGGCGCGGCAATTGCATAGGGCCAGATGTAGAAAAAGCGAAAAAGACCCGATCCCTTCAACTGGCGGTCAACGCAGATCGCCAGAACAAAGGCAATCAGCATCGACAACCCGGTTGCGGTGAATGCAAAGAACAGGCTGAGTGAAACGGAACGCCAATATTCACTATCGGCAAAAACATCGCGGAAATTGTCGAGGCCAACAAAGAGACGTTCGCCAGCACCACCAAAGGCGGGTTCCAGCGTAAATGCCCAGTTGAAAACCGATATGGCCGGCCAGTAAAAAAAGAACAAAATGAGCAGGAGTTGCGGCAAGGCAAAAAGGAGGGGCAACCACCAGCTTTTGAAAACAGCGCGCTTGTTCATGAGATTAATCAATTCTGCCTATGGGCGAAAATGAAATGGCCCGGTGCAGCGATGCTCCGGACCATTTGAAAGCCTGTAATTAGTTCAGTGCTTTACCGGCATAGGTCTTTTCAAAACGGCGCAGAATGACATTGCCACGCTCAACTGCCTGGTCGAGACCAGCCTGAACAGTCAGCTTGCCAAAGAAGATGCCTTCCATTGCATCGGAGATTTCCTTGCGGATCTGCGGGAAGCCACCAAGACGGATGCCACGGGTATTGGCTGATGTTGGCGTGAATGTCAGGCTGGCAATCGCCTTTTCACGGCCCTTAAAGGCTGGCTGGTCATAAAAGCCCTTGGCTTTCATGGCTTCAAAACCTGTCTTGGTAACAGGAATATAGCCTGTCACTGTCGACCACCATTCAACCATGTCAGGCTGGGCGATGAAGTTCAGGAACGCGGCAGCGCCCTTATATTCAGCTTCCGGACGGTTGTTCAGAACCCAAAGCGATGCGCCGCCAACCATTGAGTTCTGGCGGGCTGTGCCCTTCCAGACCGGAAGCATGGTGACGTCCCACTTTGCACCCTGCTTGATCGTCTTGCCGATTGTGCCGTGATCGGCAATCGAGGACTGGATCATCTGGCAGGTTTCGGATGTGAAGGCCGGAACAACATCCATGCCGAGCTGCTTTGTCTTGACCACAAACAGACCTTCATCGGTCATCTTCTTGAAGAATGTCAGATGGTCGACCAGCTTGGTCTTGTTCAGCATAAGCTCTGTATCAAGCCCGTCGTACCCATTGTTCTTGGTGGCAATAGGCTGGTTGTGAATGGCAGAAAACTGTTCGACGGTCGCCCAGCTGTCAAAGCTGAAGCCAAGCGGACAAGCATAACCGGCAGCCTTCAACTTGCGTGCAGCCGCTTCAACATCTTCCCACGTTTCCGGCGCATTCTGGATGCCTGCTTTGGTGAAGGCGTCAACATTGTAATAGAACATTGCAGTGGAGGAATTGAACGGGAATGAGTTCAACTCGCCCTTTGCAGTGGCGTAATAATTGGCGATGCCCGGAAAATAATTGCTCCAGTCGATCTTGTAGCCATTGTCTTCCATCAGCTTCTTGGCTGGGACGAAAGCGCCTGACAGCATCAGGTCCAACGTGCCGCCATCGAATACCTGCACGACAGCTGGGTGCTTCTTGGCGCGGTAGGCGGCAATGGCATTCTGGACGGTTTCAGGATAGCCATTCTGGCTGGTGCAGACGATTTCAAAATTGGCCTGCGAGTCATTGAACTTCTTGCAGGCGTCCTGCACGCGTTCGCCGAGATCACCACTAAGGCCATACCAGAATTCAAACTTGACCTTTTCGGCCATCGCCGGCGTCGCGCTAAAGCCAGCGACCAACAGCCCTGCGGCCAACCCTATTTTCGCACCAAAACCCTGCATTAAAGCCCCCTGAATACGGCAATTGAGAAAATGATCTCGGGGCAGTTCTGGACAATTCCAGCTGCCTCGCTCGCATTCAACTCTGAACGGGCTGTGTGAAAGTTTGATCGAACTTAGACGAAACTATTATGACAATTGTTCAGCCTGGCCGTGTGGGCCAGATTGAATGGCGGGCGAGAAGTCGCTGGCTACAGCAAGCCACGCGCCGCAAGATTGCGCATAAGCGCCGACGTGCCAAAGGTCCATTCGGGACATTCGGTTGACAACCGCACCGTATTGGTAAGCGCACCCAATTGCGGGTTCGATATGGTCACGACATCGCCGATCTTATGGGTGAACCCCTGCCCCGGTGTGTCACGGTCTTCAACCGGTGCAAAGAGCGTTCCCATGAACAGCATGAACCCATCGGGATACTGATGATGGCGACCGGTGGTTTGCGCAACCAGATCCAATGGATCGCGGCTGATCTCCCGCATGGTGCTGCTGCCCCTGAGGACATAACCATCCTTGCCCTCAACCATGAGATCAAGATCGGCATTGCGTACATCATCTATGGAATAGGTCTCGTCAAAAAGCCGGATGAATGGGCCAATGGAGGATGAGGCATTGTTGTCCTTGGCCTTGCCAAGCAGCAGGGCAGAACGACCTTCGACATCGCGCAGATTCACATCATTGCCAAGTGTTGCACCCTTCACCTTACCCTTGCTGTTGACGGCAAGGACGATCTCCGGCTCCGGATTGTTCCAGCTCGATATGGGATGCAGGCCAACCGCCGCGCCCCAGCCGACCGATGAGAGCACCTGCGCTTTGGAAAACACTTCCGCATCCGGGCCGATACCGACTTCCAGATATTGCGACCAGACACCCTCCTCTATCAAGGCAGCCTTGACTTTGGCAGCCTCCGGCGAACCGGCTTTGAGGTCCCTCAAACTATCGCCAATGATCGGCATCACGCGTTCGCGAATCTTGAGCGCAAGCGTGGGATTGCCCGCCGCCTTTTCCTCAATAACGCGTTCGATCATGGAGCGGGCAAAAGTGACACCGCAGGCTTTCACTGCCTGAAGATCGCAGGGCGCGAGCAGCCGAAGCCGCGATGCATCCCCCTCACTTTCAACAGATGCCCCGAAAATCTCGTCCAGCGATCCCAGTTTTGCACCACCCTGTGCTTTCGCATAAGCAGCCGGGTCATCCAGTTCCAGAAGATCGCGCATGGTTGCAACCTCCTTGGATGTAATATCGAACAGAACTCCGTCCCGGATCACAACGATTGAGGGACCCTGCACATCAGGGCGCCAGACACGGCCAGCAAATGTTCCGGTCTTGAAAGTCTCTGTCGATGTGGTCACGGGCAATGCTCCTGGAAGTCTTGGTATTATGGTGATCAATGCGTGGCAGTTTTACTGGCGAGACGCTTTCCACTCGCGCCATCAAACAGATGGCTGTGAGCAGGATCAATCCCTATATGAATTCTGTCGCCTGATTTTATCGAGAGCCGCTCGCGGAAGAGGCACATGATCTCCTGATCGCCCAATTTGCCGACCACCATGATTTCCGATCCAGTTGGTTCGACAACACTGACGTCGACGGGAATGCCACCTTCCGCAATTTTTATGTGTTCGGGACGTACGCCATAGATCACTTCACTCGATCCTGCCGACTGAATCGTTTGCGGTACAGGCAGCTTGATCCCCTCCACCGTTTGAAATTGGCTTGCTCCGGCCAGACTGCCCCGGATGAAATTCATCGACGGTGATCCGATAAACCCGGCAACAAACAGATTGGCCGGATAGTCATAGAGGTCGAGCGGCGTACCGATCTGTTCAACCAGACCATCCTTCATCACAACGATCTTGTCCGCCATGGTCATGGCTTCGATCTGATCGTGGGTCACGTAGACAATAGTCGTCCCGAGCCGCTGGTGCAGTCCCTTGATTTCGCTGCGCATCTGCACCCGCAGTTTGGCATCAAGATTGGAAAGTGGCTCATCAAACAGGAAGACCTGCGGATCGCGGACAATGGCACGGCCCATGGCAACACGCTGCCGCTGACCGCCTGACAATTGCCGGGGAAACCGGTCGAGCAGTTTTTCAAGACCAAGGATTTCCGCCGCCCGGCCAACCCTGCTTTCCTTTTCCTGCTTCGGCGCATTCTTGAGCATGAGCGCGAAGCCCATATTGTCGGCAACAGTCATATGCGGATAGAGCGCATAATTCTGGAATACCATGGCAATGTCGCGTTCCTTGGCGGGCAGATCGTTGACCACGCGACTGCCAATCGCAATCTCGCCTGTGGTGATCTCTTCAAGCCCTGCGATCATGCGCAGCAACGTCGATTTTCCGCAGCCCGAGGGTCCAACGAGAATAACGAATTCGCCATCTTCAATATCGACGGAGACACCGTGCATTACATTGACAGTACCATATTTCTTGGTGACATCCTTGATCGAGACCGAAGCCATCACGTTCTCCCTGTTCCCTAATATTATACTAGCCGCCCTTGACGGCACCGGCGGTGAGACCCGCGATGATCTGGCGCTGCGCGAAGACTGTCAGCAACAGTACAGGCAGCGTGACGACCAGCGCGGCAGCGGCCAGTGGACCCCAACTGACCTGTTCAAAGGACAGCATATTATAAACGGCAACCGGCAGCGTCCGGGTCTCGCGACTGGCAAGCACAATGCCAAAGACGAAATTATTCCAGGAAAAGATCACCGCCAGTATCAGCGACACAACAATACCCGGTTTGGCAATCGGCAGCGCCACCTTGACAAAAACCTGCCACGAGGTTGCACCGTCAATCATCGCTGCCTCTTCCAGTTCCATCGGCGTCGTCTCGAAATAGCCGATCATGATCCAGATCACGATGGGCACTGTTACAACCAGATGGATGATGATCTGCGGCCACAGCGTTCCCAACAATCCCATTGTCTGGAAAAGCAGAAACAGGGGAATGAGGTAGGAAAGGCCGGGCGTCATACGCGCGATCATAACCACGATGGCCGCCTTATCAGCACGCAAACGCGCAATACCGTAGCCGGCAGGCACGCCGACAAGCAATGCAAGCAGTGTCGATATGCCTGTTACGATGAGGCTGTTCCAGAAGTAGTGGAGGAAATCATTGGTTGCAAAAATCTGGGTATAGTTCGACCAGGCGAAACGCTCGGGAATGAAGATCGGCGGATAGGCGCCATTGTCAATCTCGTATTTCAACGAAAGCGACAGCATCCAGAGAAAGAAGAAAATGGCGGGCGAAACAATCACGAACACAACAAAGGCTGTGCCCAGTGATTTCAGCGGACTACGGCGGGCCATCAGCGTCTCCCTCAACTGTTCCACTTGGTCCGCTGGCGCAGATAAAGCAGCGCCAGAGACATGGTGATGATGACAATGAAGAAGACCACGGCAATCGCCGAGCCATAGCCAATGTCGTAGTAGGAAAAAGCGACGTTATAGAGATAGATATTGATCGTTTCGGATGCCGTTCCGGGGCCGCCCTGGGTCATGGCGAAGATGATGTCAAAACTCTTCAATGCGTCGATAGAGCGGATGATTACGGCAACCATCATGAACGGCAGGATCATCGGCAGTGTGATATAGCGAAATTTCTGCCAACCATTGGCGCCGTCAATTTCTGCACTTTCAAATGGATCACGCGGCATGGAAGCAAGGCCACCAAGCACAATCAGCATGACCAGCGGCGTCCATTGCCACGTTTCAACGAGCACGAGTGACGGTATGACGGTCTTCTGATTGAATATCCATTCCTGCGGACCGATACCAACCAGCGACAACAGATAATTGAGAACTCCAAGCTGCGGGTGGTACATCATGGTCCAGACAAGCGCTATCGCCACGGGCGTTGCCATCATGGGCATGACGAAGATTCCGCGGAGCAGCCCGCGCATCGGCAGTTTGCTGTCAAAGATCAGAGCTGCAATTGTTCCGAAAAACAACGGAGCTATAACCGAGAGAAGCGTATAGAGCACCGTGTGCCCCATGGATTGCCAGAAGCGGACATCACTGGCCAAGCGGGTAAAATTAGCGAGCCCGACAAAACTCTGTTCGCCGCCGAGATGCCATTCATTGACACTCATCCACAGCGTGAATGCCCACGGGAATAGAATAACCGCCCCGACAATAACCAGCGCCGGAATAACAAACGGCCAATAGCTTGGCTTGAGCCGGCGTTTGCCCGTTCTGGCCTTGGTGTTTTGTGCTTCACTGGTCATGGTCGGAGCGGCGATTGTCATTTGCCCTCGCTGCGCGCAAGGATGGGACGGAACTCTTCGGTTGCCCGTTTCATTTCCGTTGCAGGATCAGCACCGCCGAGAAGATTGGTCAGCCCGACACCCATCACATCGCGGAACTCTGTGACCGGGACGATAACAGGCAGGCATAGCTGGCTGACCTTGGCCGATGCCGTCAACACATCAACCCATTCGGACGGCATGGTTACACCTTTGCGGACTTCGGGATCGTTGAGGATTGAATTGCGGAACGGTACACCCGAACCGGTTTGCAGCAGGCGTGCGCCCATCTCCTTGGAGATTGCCCACTGGCAATAGAGATAGGCCGCTTCCTTCTTTGATGACCCTTCCGTCACCCCGATGCCATCACCAAATGTTGGCGCAGCCTGCGTGGCTGGTCCCTTCGGCATAACACCATAGCCGACCTTGCCAACGACCCGTGATTTCTCCGGGTTTTCCAGTGGGGGTGCAAAGCCGATACCGTCAAGCCACATGGCAACCTTGCCCTGCAGGAAGTTTGATTGGCATTCGGCCCAGTTGAAACCGGTCACGCCCGGAGGCGCGGATTTCGTCATCAGCCGCTGGTAGAGCGTTGCCGCTTCGATAGCCTCAGGCGTGTCGGTCTGGAGATTACCGTCATCAATCGTGCTCTTGCCATAACCAAGCATGAGACTGGCCCAGACAGGCGTATTGGCGTTCTTCATGCCGCGCGCGACGAAGCCGTAAGTGCCCTTGCTTGTATCGGTAAGTTTCTCTGCTGCGTTTACAAGCTCGTCAAAGGATTTTGGATATTCGACGCCCTTGGCAGCAAAGAGTTCCTTGTTCCAATAGAGTATCCAGTAATCCACTGAGAAAGGAAGACCGCCGAAACGACCATTCTTGTCCTTGGCAAAAGCTAGCCCGGCTTCAGCGAAATCGCTTTCCACGAGTGAAGGTTCGGTGAGGCTTGGGTCCTTCAGAAATGGCGTCAGGTCGGCAAGCCAGCCGCCCTTTTCGAACTGCCGTTTCTGCACATGATAGCTGATATGGATGACGTCAAAGCTCGGCTTGCCGGATGTCAGTTCAATCACGGCTTTCTGGCGCTGCTGCTGTTCGGGTGTCTGCTCGGAATTGACCTTGATCCCGGTGAGTTCTTCGAATTCTTTCTGATACTTTTGCAGGATATCGCCACGCGGACTCTTGATCAGGTTCACCTCAAGCGTCGTGCCCGCATATTTCTTCCAGTCGACATTGGCGAATGCCGGTTTTAATCCGGCAAAGCTGGCAGCGCCTAGTGCTGCTGATCCGGCCAGAAATTGCCGGCGTGTCGGTTGAATCCGTTGCATGCTTATCATCCTCCCATGATTATTTCAGTGCCGTAACTCCCATTTCCGGCACTGGCGCATTCAGACTTTCAGAGCAAGGTTCCTTGCATTGTTTATGTGTTCAGCGATGGCATCCATCGCCGCCTGTGGTTCGCGTGACTCGATGGCTGCTATTACCGCCAGATGCTCACGCATCACCGGAATGACCCGGCCTGTAATGCGAAACCGCTCCTGGTTGATCAGCCGCATCTTGATGGCATTGATCCGATAGGCTTTCGAAATGATCCCGTTACCAAGGGAATCAATGATCGTATCGTGCAGTGACCAGTCAATTGCCTGTGCGTGCAGCTCAAGTTCCGGTGTTTCACCATCCCTCAAAGCCATTTCCAATGTCTCTTCGTGTTCGCGCCGCAGCTTTGCCAACAGATCATCAGATGCGGAAACGCAAAACAGCGCTATCGCCTCCTTTTCCATAAACACGCGAAACTGGAACGCCTCGCGGATCAGGTTGATATCTATATGTGCAATCTGTATCCCGCGCTGCGGAACCGTCTTCACCAACCCTTCGGCTTCAAGCCTCGGGACAACTTCGCGGATCGCGCCGAGAGGCATACCGGTCATGGCCACGAGCTGGCGCTGCGATACGAACTGTCCCGGATGAAAATCACGGGCCAGAAGATGCTCTGTGAAACTGGCATAGGCTTTTTCACGCAGTCTTACCGGCTCGCCACTATCATCCATGCCTGTTCCTCCTCAGGACGCCTTTACGATTCCCCGTCAGGCCGCTGCCGCTACGAACAAACGATCAAAGATCGTCGTCAGATGCTTGAAATCACCCTCTGGCAAAGCTTCCAGCGGGCCGCGTGTGCGCCGCCAACCGTCTTCACCACGATGATGCGCAACCATCGCCTTGACCGCAGGAATCACCGGATACTTCACCAGTTCGTTGACAGCTGCAACCACCTCTTCATCGTCACGCCCTTCATCAATCATGCGCAGAAGACGTTCGGGATAAAGATTGGCCAGCCCTGAAATCGCGCCCTGCCCGCCAAGCCGCACGCCGCCTGCAAGGCTTCGCTCGTCACCAATCAGAATGGCAAGATCATTGTGCCGCGCCAGCATTTTTTCCGTATAGTTCCAGTTGCCGGAGGAGTCCTTTACTCCTGCAATGGCGTTGGGGAAGGCCTCCCGCAAGCGCGTGACAAGATCAATGGAAATCTCAACCGCCGTAACAGACGGGAGATTATAAAGAATAACTCCACGCACATCTGGTCCGACTGCCCTGAATGTTGCCGAATGCCAGTCAAACAATCCGTCATCACTGACATTCTTGAAGTAGGATGGCGGCGCAAGAAGAATGCCCCTGCATCCCGCATCAAGTGCAAACCGCGCCTGCTCAGCAGCATCGACGTGGGAATTTGCCATGATGCCGACAACGATTTGCGATGGTTCAATTCCTGCCGCAATGAATTCCTTGATGACCGCCTGACGCTCCAGAGCACCGATAGACGAGCCCTCACCCGTTGTTCCAAACAACGTCACACTGCTGCAACCACGCTGCAAACAGGACTTTGCATGATCGATCGCGGCACGCAGATCAATTGCCAATGCTGCATCAAACGGCATCGTCAACGCCGCAGAAAGTCCAAACCGTTCAACCCGAGACAATGATTTTCCTCCCACTCTCTCAATAAATAAAGACTACTAACATGTTAGTTATGAGTCAATAAGTTGTCACGCACTTTTTTATCATTGTGAATACAGATGTTGCTAACCTAGGAGAAACTGTTCAACTTCATTTCGCGTTGGCGCACCGGCGCGTCCACCAAACCGTGCGCACTTGATTGCGGCGGCAGCGCTGGCAAACTGCATGATCTCTTCCATGGGCCGCCCTTCGGCCAAACCAAGCGCAAAGGCTCCATGAAAGACATCCCCAGCCGCAAGCGTGTCCACGACATCTACTGGAAAAGCAGGCATATGGTTCACGATGCCCGCTTCACCTTCCGACCAGAAGCAGCCCTTATTCCCACCGGTTACAGCGACAAAACCGCGATAGCGTACCGCCAAAGCAATCACTGCATGCTCGATATCCGTTTCACCCGTGACGATTTCCGCCGCCGGTTCCGAGGCGACAATGTGCGAGGCTAAAGGCAACAGCCGTTCAAGTGTCTCAAGCGGCGCAACGTCCGCATCGAGGACGCCGGGAACGCCTGCCTCCCGCGCCGCCTTGAGCGCAGGTGCTGCGGCCAGCGGCCAGCGGACATCCGTCATCACCACATCGAATGCGCCGCTTTCAATAGGCGGGATTTGCTCCGGCGCGCTCAAAAGAGTCTTGTCATAAAACGGCACAATCATGCGCTCGCCCACTCTGTCGACGAAAATCGACGAGAAGGCCGAACGTGCTCCCTCGATGCGCCGGACGAACGAGCAGTTGACACCTTCATCTGTCAACTCGGCAACCACGCGATCACCGATATGGTCTAACCCGGCTGAGGCCCAAAGAAATGCTGCACCACCGAGTCTCGCAATGCTGGCCGCCTGACTTGATGCCATTCCAGCCGCAATCTCCACAGCCTCCTGCGGGATGAATTTACCGGGACCGGGCGGCAACATATCCAACCGAAAGATCGTGTCCATCGTCAGCGCACCAACACACAGAATCCTTGGCTTCGTATTTGCCTGCATAGTCATATTACCCATTTTGGCTGAATCAGCAGAGATGTGCAGCGATAAGGAAACGTTTCATCTGATCCGTCAAGCCAAGGGCAGACCTTCGAATTTTCCGTGGAACGCTTTGTGCGTGGCAGGATCAAATGATTGCCGATTGGCACTGGCAGCCCTATGGTCACCCTCCGATTATGATTGATGAGACCAGTATGACTGCCACAACTGCCCGTATTGCGCGTATCATTGCCACCGAGATCAACGCCAGACCTGAACAGGCCAATGCTGCCATTGATCTACTGGATGGCGGCGCGACAGTTCCGTTCATTGCCCGTTACCGCAAGGAGGTAACCGGGGGGCTTGATGATACACAGTTGCGACTGTTGGATGAGAGGCTGGTGTATTTGCGCGAACTCGATGCGCGCCGCGATACGATCATCGAGTCGATCCGCAGTCAGGGTAAACTGACCGATGAGTTGGAAAATAAAATCCTGTCATCAGTCACCAAAGCTGAACTTGAAGACATCTATCTACCCTACAAACCCAAGCGGCGAACACGGGCTGAAATTGCCCGCGAGCGCGGGTTGGGTCCACTCGCCGAAACAATTCTATCTGACCGCCGCACTGTTCCATCCGAACTTGCTCAGACCTTTCTGACGGCAGATGTACCTGACGTAAAAACGGCTCTCGACGGCGCTCGCGATATTCTGGTCGAGACTTTCTCGGAAAATGCCGATCTTGTCGGCTGTCTGCGCAACCATATGAAGGATAAGGCCGTTCTACGGGCCAAGGTTGCCGATGGCAAACAGGAAGCGGGCGCGAAATTTTCTGACTATTTCAACCATTTCGAGCGCTGGGCAACGATCCCCAGCCATCGCGCACTCGCCATGCTGCGCGGGCGCAATGAAGATGTGCTGTCGCTCGACATTGAGGTTGATGCTGACGACACGTCGCCCGTCAAACCTGTTGAGCGTATGGTCGCCAGCGCCTACTCAATCTCTTCGAACGGGACAGCCGCCGATCGCTGGTTGATGGAGGTTGTCCGCTGGGCCTGGCGTGCGCGACTGTCTCTCAACCTGTCCATCGATCTGATGACGCAGATGCGCGAAAAAGCCGAAGAAGAGGCCATTCACGTTTTTGCCCGCAACCTGAAGGATTTGCTTTTGGCAGCACCGGCGGGATCGCGTGCAACGATGGGACTTGATCCGGGCATTCGTACCGGCGTCAAAGTCGCCATTGTCGATGGCACAGGCAAGGTACTCGACACCACAACAGTCTATCCTTTTCCACCGCGCAATGATGTCCGCGGGACGCAAGCCGAACTGGCCCGCCTGATTGTTAAACACAAAATTGAGCTGATCGCGATCGGCAACGGGACTGGCAGTCGCGAGACCGAGCGCCTCGTTGCAGATATGCTTGGCGATATGCCGTCGCCGAAGCCGTTGAAGGTGATCGTTAGCGAAGCCGGTGCGTCGGTTTACTCAGCATCTGCAACAGCAGCGGCGGAATTCCCCGATCTCGATGTTTCGCTTAGAGGCGCTGTTTCCATTGCCCGGCGCCTGCAGGACCCGCTGGCAGAACTCGTCAAGATCGAGCCAAAATCCATCGGCGTCGGCCAGTACCAGCATGATGTTGACCAGTATCGCTTGGCCCGCTCGCTCGACGGCGTTGTCGAAGATGCTGTGAATGCGGTGGGCGTTGACCTCAACACCGCATCGGCACCGCTGCTCGCTCGCATTTCAGGCCTGGGCAGCTCGCTGGCGGAAGCGGTGATCGCTTACCGCAATGAGGTTGGTCCGTTCAAAACCCGGCGCGATCTTCTGAAAGTCGCACGGCTAGGACCGCGTGCCTTCGAGCAATGCGCAGGATTCCTGCGCATTGCTGACGGCACAGAGCCGCTGGACGCATCCGCCGTCCATCCGGAAGCTTATGGCGTCGCCAAGAAAATCGTCAGCGCCTGTGGCCGCGATGTACGCTCGCTGATGAATGATGGCTCTGCTTTGAAGGCGCTCGACCCGCGTCTTTTCGTTGATGAGCGTTTTGGTCTGCCTACGGTTCGCGATATCATTGCCGAGCTTGAAAAACCCGGCCGCGATCCTCGCCCACAATTCAAGACGGCTGCCTTTGCCGACGGCATCGACAATATCAAGGACCTGAAACCGGGAATGATGCTTGAAGGAACTGTCACCAACGTGGCGGCCTTCGGCGCCTTTGTCGATATCGGCGTCCATCAGGACGGTCTGGTCCATCTCTCGCAGCTGGCAGATCGTTTCGTCAAGGACGCGCACGAAGTCGTCAAGGCGGGGGATGTGGTGAAGGTTCGAGTCGTTGATATAGACGTAAAACGCAACCGCATCAGCCTGACCATGCGCAAGGATGGTGGCGCACCTGTGCCAAAAGAGCAAAAGGCTGACAATAACAGCTACAGACCAAAGCCAGCCGCACCGAACAAGCCGCAGACTTCATCACCGCAGGGCGCTTTTGGCGCTGCACTCGCGGATGCCTTGCGCAAGAAGTAACGGTTTTAATGCATATCCAGCGGCGTCTTGTGAGCAGCAATATCGTGCGGCAAAATTGTTTGCCGCTCGATCATGCGGTGAACGTGGATTTCGCCACCGCGATGTAGCTCGCGAATGCGGTCACCAATCGCCGCATCGGCCTGTGTTCGCCGTTGATTATGGCGAACATATTCAATCCAAGTGGGCGTGTGATAACTTTCCGTCCAGATTTCCGGCTTTTCCAGATCGCGCATCAGCGCCCACTGCCCTGCTCCATCGCGAATCCGCACACGGCGACGGTCTGACATCAATGCGAGGAATTCGGGAATGTCTTCTTCGGCAATCACATAATCGATCATGATAACAATCGGACCGCTGCGTGGCTTCAGATCAAGTGCCAGAAGCGGCTCGCTGAACCGGTTGAGCGGATCAAGATTGAGCGATTTGAATTCGGGCAGGGCATAGCGAAGTCCAATCACAGCCCCCACAAGCATCAAGGCACCCGATGCGATCAGCGCCTTGTCCGCCCCATATTGCTCCGCTGCCGCACCCCAGACCCAGCTTCCTGCGGCGATGCCTGCAAATGTCGTCGTCTGATAGAGCGACAAGGCGCGTCCGACAACCCAGCGCGGCGTCGACAGTTGTACCGTTACATTGAACAGGGAAAGGGCGAGCACCCAGCACGCCCCGGCCAGCAACAAAGCAATATTGGTTGGCCAGACAGACGTGCTTATCGCTGTAATGACCGCACTCACGGCAAATCCTGCAAATGCAACACGCACAATAGCTTCGCTTGAGAGAGACTCACGCAAGCGTGCGCTAAGCAAAGCGCCGCCAATAGCTCCAATACCGAATGAACCGAGCATGACGCCATATGTCAGAGGCCCGCCATGAACGAGATCACGCGCGACAAGCGGCAACAGTGCCAGAATGGCGCTTGCCGAAAGACCAAACACAAAACCACGAATCACCACTTTGCCTATATTGGGTGACATCGCCACATAACGCAGGCCCGCCGATATGGCTCGCCCCAACGATTCGCGCGGCAAGGGGCTGGGGTCAATTTTCGGCTGCCACCGCATCAATGCGTAGATAACTGCAAAATAGCTGACCGCATTCACCGCAAAGGTTGCAGCTGCACCGGCTATGGCAACGATAAGACCGCCGATGGCCGGACCGACGCTGCGCGTAATGTTGAACCCCATACTGTTCAGCGCCACGGCATTGGGAAGGTCTTCGCGGGGGACCATATCCCCCACGGAGGCTTGCCAGGACGGGTTGTTCAATGCTGTTCCGCAGCCCAGAAGAAATGTGAAGGCCAGCAGAAGCCACGGCGTTATAAGGCCGAGATAGGCAAATACCGTCAACAGCGCTGACACAATCAGCATGAACCATTGCGCCACGAGCATCACTTTACGCCGGTCAAAATTGTCGGCAAGCGCTCCTGATACAAGCGAAAAAATCATGATGGGCAGCGCCGTGGAAGCCTGAACAAGGGCCACCATATTCACCGAATCGGTAATCGACGTCATCATCCAGGCAGCACCGACCGCCTGAATCAGCGAGCCAAAATTGGAGACCAGACTCGCGATCCAGATGGTGCGGAATATGTCGTGCCTAAACGGGGCCAGTGGTGATGATCGATCCGCCACCGCGTCTACTTTCTCTTTGGCGTGAAGTGCAAATCACTGCTCTAAACATTTATAGGCCTGGCAGACCGGATTGCCAGCGGTCAAATAGCTTTGAAACGCATTTTCGATAGCCTGATAACAAAATCCGGCAATGATCCGTCATTTGCGCGCATTCAAATGATCGCTGGAAGATAAAATGGGGTGCGGTGCAAAAACCGTCCGAACAGGGGTTTTCTTCCTGAATGAATTGGACTATATGACCCCCCACCGGCTTAATCAGCCACCGCATTTCAAAGCGGTTGTTGGGGAATAGGTTAACGGTAGACCCACGGACTCTGACTCCGTTAGTCCTGGTTCGAATCCAGGTTCCCCAGCCATTTTTTCACATCAGTAAACCACCTCATTTAACACCGCCGCGTCGATCGTTATTGACTTTCGACATTGCGCGGCTGACACCTTACGACAGCATTTCGTAGCATCAGCTTCAATGGTTGTGACATTGCAATGAGCAGTCTGAAATTCGGAACAAGCGGCCTGCGTGGTCTGGTGACAGAACTACCCGACGGTGTCTGCAAAGCCTATACTCTCGCGTTCCTCACACATATGCAGAAGGTGACCGGTGTTACATCGGACAGCACTTTGCTCCTCGGTTACGATCTGCGTTCAAGCAGTCCGCGCATAGCCGCAGCTTGTATTTCTGCAGCGCAAGCTTTCGGCATGAAGGTGGAAAATTGTGGTCCTTTGCCAACACCGGCGCTGGCATTGAGGGCCCTTACCTTGAAGGCCCCGGCAATTATGGTCACAGGCAGCCATATTCCTGCAGATCGAAATGGCTTGAAATTCTATCGCCCGGATGGCGAAATCGACAAGATTGACGAAGCCGGTATTCTGGCGGTTCTTGATCTCGCCATGGAACATCCGATCACGCCGGATGAACCGACCACGATCATGCCAGATGCCTTGCAAAATTATATCAATCGAAGCATTGCCGTGCTCAAGCCAAGGGCGCTGGCCGGAAAGAGGATCGGCGTTTATCAGCATAGCTCAGTTGCAGGCGATTTGATCGTCACCATTCTGCAAAACTTGGGAGCTGACGCTATTGCGCTTGGTCACTCCGACATATTCGTGCCTGTTGATACCGAAGCTCTTCGTCCCGAGGATGTCGCCTTCGCTGAAGATGCGTGTAAAAAGTACAAGCTTGATGCGCTGGTTTCGACTGATGGCGATGCCGATCGGCCGCTTGTCGCTGATGAGAATGGCGTTTTCATCCGCGGTGACAGTGTTGGCCTGTTGACCGCACATTTTCTCAACGCAGATGCCGTCGTTACACCGGTAACCTCGAATACTGCCATTGAACTGAGCAATCTCTTTACAAAAGTCTATCGGACGCGCGTCGGATCACCCTATGTGATCGAGGGCATGGAACAGGCCCGGGCGGACGGATTGAAGCGAATTGTTGGCTTTGAAGCCAATGGCGGAGTTCTGTTGGGCTCTCCTGTGACTACTGAAGGGGGAACATTGGATGCATTACCAACGCGCGACGCGATGCTTCCCATCCTGAGTGTTCTCGGGATGGCGGCCAGCAAAGACGTTCCAATATCCGCGCTGCTACACGACCTGCCGTCCCGCTTTACCCGCAGTGGTCGTCTGGAACATATCTCATCAACGGCCAGCGATCCGTTTCTGCAAGGCTTGCTTGATAGTGCGCGACGCGATGCCTTCTTCGCGCAGGTTGGCACGATTAGGGCAAGTGACGCGATTGACGGCGTGCGCGTGGTGCTCTCGACCGGCGAAGTGGTCCACTATCGTGCGTCTGGCAATGCACCGGAACTGCGCTGTTACGCAGAGGCATCCAACGACAGCCGCGCCGAAGAACTGCTTCGATGGGGATTAAAGCAAGCTCAAGAAGCCTTGAGCTTGCCTTCGTGATCTCTGCGTAAGGCATTAGCTCAATTGCAGGAGTCTTTTGACCGTTGACTTGGTCGACTGTTCCCAAGCGGGCGCTTTCCAGTCTTCGCATCCTGTTACAACAACTCTCATGCTGTTCCTTTTTTCAAGGATACCGCACCAAGCCGCTCCCCTGCATAAGTTCCACTACGGATCGGCTCCCACCACCACTTGTTGTCGAGATACCATTGCACGGTCCGCTCCAGACCGGTGTCGAATGTCTCTGCTGGTTTCCAGCCGAGTTCCCGTTCAATCTTGGAAGCGTCGATGGCATAACGGCGATCATGGCCGGGTCGATCGGTAACGAAGGTGATGAGATCCCGGTAGCGTGCGCCGCCTTTGCGCGGACGCTTGCTGTCTAGAATATCGCATATGGTTTCGACAACGCTGAGATTGGTGCGTTCAGCACGGCCGCCAATATTATAGCTTTCGCCCGGCTTACCCTTGGTTACAACCAATTCCAATGCCCGCGCGTGATCCTCAACGAAAAGCCAGTCGCGAACATTTGCACCGGCCCCATAGACCGGCAACGGCTTCTCATCCAAAGCGTTGAGAATAACCAGCGGGATCAGCTTTTCGGGAAAATGGAATGGACCATAATTGTTCGAGCAATTCGATAGAACCACCGGCAAACCATACGTCTCATGCCATGCACGAACCAAATGATCCGAGGCAGCTTTTGAGGCTGAGTAAGGGGATGAGGGAGCGTAGGGCGTCTCTTCTGTGAAGATACCGCTGTCGAAAGGCAGATCGCCAAACACTTCATCCGTCGAAATATGATGGAAGCGGAAATTGGATTTTGCCGGCTCCGGCAGGTCCCGCCAATATGTCAGCGCCGCATTGAGCATGCGGAATGTTCCGACAATGTTTGTTTCAATGAAGGCTGCCGGACCGTCAATCGAGCGATCCACATGGCTCTCGGCAGCCAAGTGCATGATCGCATCAATCTTCTCATTACGAAGAATGTCCAGAATTGTGGTGTCATCACAAATGTCAGCCTCGACGAAGCTGTAATTCGGATAATTCTCGATCTGTCGAAGCGAAGCGAGATTGCCCGCGTAAGTAAGCTTGTCGAGGTTAAAGACTTGGTTTTGGGGATTTGCCGCAAGCTGACGGCAAACCGCCGACCCGATAAAACCCGCACCACCCGTAACTAGGATTTTCATGAAAAGAACTCTCTCTCAGGGGAAAACTTCGGTGCCGTCAAGCAAAGGTGCTTTCCGGTCCTTGTCAGAAAGCTGGAGCGTTGAAGCGTCCAGTGGCCACTCAATCCCTATGGAGGGGTCATCGAAGCGAATACCGCGGTCATGTTGAGGTGAATAATAATCCGTAACCTTGTAAATAACCTCGGTATTTTCCTCCAAAGTTACAAAGCCATGGGCGAAACCTTTTGGGACAAGAATCTGGTTCCACTTTGCAGCCGACACCTCAAGCGAAACCCACTTCCTGAAAGTCGGAGAACTCTGGCGAATATCAACCACCACATCAAGAATAGAGCCCTTGACGACACGAACCAATTTATCCTGAGCACGCGGCGGCAACTGATAATGCAACCCGCGCAAAACACCTTTGGCAGCCGAAAACGAATGATTGTCCTGTACAAACTGCAGCGTAATCCCCGCCGCGGCAAAACTATCGGCATTGTAGGTTTCGGAGAAAAAGCCCCGGTCATCACCAAATTTGGGCGGCAATATCTCAAGCACGCCTTCAAGGGCGAGCGGTCTGACTTCAATCATTCTTTCCCAATCTCCTCAGCACGCCGCCGCAAATAGGCTGCGTATTCCGTCTTTCCCATTTTTGCTGCCCGTTCGAGCACCTGATCGGAGTTCAACCAGCCCCATTCCAGACCAATCTCTTCCGGGCATGCGATCTTGATGCCTTGCCGGTGTTCGATTGTCCGAACAAACGATGAAGCCTCATGCAAACTGTCGTGCGTACCAGTATCAAGCCAGGCATAGCCACGTCCGAGCTGCTGGACCTGCAGATCCCCGCGCTCAAGATAGACATTGTTGACGCTGGTAATCTCCAATTCGCCACGGGACGACGGTTCAATTGACGCCGCAATGTCGACAACATCATTGCTGTAAAAATAAAGCCCGGTCACAGCCCAGTTGGATTTGGGTTTCGCCGGCTTTTCCTCAATGGATATTGCCTGACCCGTGATTTTATCAAATTCAACAACGCCATAACGTTGCGGATCATCAACGTGATAGGCAAAGACTGTCCCGCCGGTTGTAATCGATGAAGCAAGCTGACACAATTTGGAAAGGCCATCGCCAAAATAGATGTTATCGCCCAGAATCATGGCGACACTGTCTTGGCCGATAAATTCGCGCCCTATGATAAACGCTTCAGCCAAGCCGTTTGGCTGGGGCTGTTCAGCATAGGAAAAGTTGACGCCGAAATCCGAACCATCTCCAAGCAGTTTCTGAAAAAGCGGTAGATCATGCGGTGTTGAGATGATCAGAATATCACGGATTCCCGCGAGCATGAGAACACTCAGCGGGTAATAGATCATGGGTTTGTCATAGATGGGGAGAATTTGCTTCGACACTGCGATCGTCAATGGGTAAAGACGTGTACCGCTTCCGCCAGCTAGTATAATTCCCTTCATTCGATCACTTCCTTATGTCAATGCTAAAAGTCGAGTCGTGATATGACGCCTTCAATAGCCGCCGGTAATTTCATCTAAAAATGGCGAAATGCGGTTCGCCTATCATTGTGGCAGACATTTGGCGAGAACAGAACCACGAGTCAACCGAGACAAAATGGAAAAATGGCAAGAATAAATGTCTATTCTCCAACAAGTTGATGATTTTACGACATAATTATCGTCGATAACTATATACGCAATGCCAAGTAAAACGGATTTCTGAATGCGAACTGAGCACCAATCTGAAGTCAGCGCGATTATCGTGACTTATAATCCGGATGTTGCAGCTCTTGCGAAACTTCTGAACGCGATAGGTCCCCAAGTTGCTGAAGTCATTGTGGTGGACAATGGTTCGAAAGCGGATTTAAATCAGTGGCTTGCAAATCAGGCCATCGAGGCAAAGCTCGTGTCTCTCGGCACGAATTGCGGTATCGCAAAAGCACAAAATGTCGGCATCAATCAGGCCCGGACAAGGGGTTCAAACTTCATTCTTTTGCTTGATCAGGACAGTGTGCCAGCCCCAAATATGGTGGCCACCTTGCTATCGGCAGCGAAGGCCCAGATCGCTGGAGGTATCAAGCTTGGCTGCGTTGGTCCGCGGTATGAGGATTCGCGCCAGAACAATCCTCCCCCTTTTATAAAAATAGAAGGGCTTCGCCTTCAGCGCCAAACCTGTGCTTCGGCAGATTCAGTTGTGGACGTGGATTATCTCATTGCTTCGGGGTGTCTCATTCCCATGACAACCATTGACGATGTTGGTGATATGAAAGAAGAACTGTTCATCGACTATGTGGATATCGAGTGGGGTTTGCGCGCGCAGCAGAAGGGCTACCGTTCTTTTGGCGTTTGTGCCGCGCAAATGCAGCACGATCTCGGTGACAATCCCGTCAAATTCCGTGGACGGTATATTCCTGTTCACAGCCCATTAAGGCACTATTATCATTTCCGGAACGCTGTCTGGCTTTATCGGCAATCATGGCTACGGACCAACTGGAAAGTTGTCGATGCGGCACGTCTCGCACGAAAATTCGTTTTCTACAGCCTTTTTACCGCACCTCGGCGCGAGCATGCCTGGATGATGACAATCGGCATATTTCACGGCCTTATCGGGCGTATGGGAAAGAAGGCCGATAATGGTTGAACACAATGTCCTCGTCACAAATCCAGATCATGAGATCACGATCAGCGTCGTGATTTTCAAACCAGATCGCGTCGTGCTCGGCAATACACTCAAAAGCCTGCAAAGGGCACTTCAGGAGACAACTCCGCTTCGCGCCAAGCTCTACATCATCGACAACACGCCAGATGTTTCGGACCACAATTGGCTGAGAGAACTGTTGCCCGACCTGCCACTTGAGATCATCGCGGGGCACGGCAATATCGGTTTTGGTGCAGCCAACAATATGATTCTGGACAAAGCGGGTGAATTCCATCTTGTTTTGAACCCTGACGTGGAAATGCAGCCGGATGCCCTGAAACAGGCGCTGGCATTCATGACAGAAAACCCAGCCGGTGGCCTGATCACACCAAAGGCGTTTAATCCAGACGGAAGCACGCAATATCTTTGCAAACGATATCCCGCAATCTTCGACCTGCTTGTTCGCGGTTTTGCTCCAAACGGTATCAAAAAGCTGTTTCGCAAGCGGTTGCAGCGGTACGAGATGCGGGATCAGATTGCAGATACGCCATTCTGGGACCCTCCCATTGTCAGCGGATGTTTTATGTTCTTTCGCGGCGATATTTACAAACAGTTGGGCGGTTTTGATCCGCGCTATCTGCTCTATTTCGAAGATTTCGACATCTCACTGCGTACCGGCAAAATAACACGCATTGCCTATGTCCCGGCAGTCAAAATCGTCCACGAAGGTGGTCATGCCGCCAGCAAAGGCCTCTGGCACATCAGGCAGTTTGCCCGCTCGGCGTTCATATTCTACACGACCTATCCACTGAAGCTTTTCTAATCCGTGGTCTAGTCGCCGCAAAGACCTTTATTTGTCGCGGCCATCAATCTGCCGATTGATTGCCAAAGCAATCAACGTACATGCAGCACCCGACAGGAGATAGGCACCGCTCGCAATCAGTCCAAAGCGGCTTGACAACAGCAAAGCAACAAGCGGGGCAAACCCGGCGCCAAACAACCAGGCAAGATCAGTTGTCAGCGCGGACCCGGTATAGCGGTACCTTCTTGAAAAATTCGACGCAACCGAGCCGGATGACTGGCCGAAGGACAGGCCGAGAAGCAGGAAGCCAAAAACCATGAAGATGATTTCACCGACATCACCACCATCAAGAAGTTGAGGCGCAAAGCCGCTGAAAACAGCAATGGCAATGGCCGTGGCTATAAGCAATCGGCTCCGCCCGACGCGATCGGCAATATTTCCAGAAGCGAAAATCGCCAGAACACCCACTGCCGCACCAATCGTCTCAATCATGAGGAAGCGTGCGGGGCCCTGATCCGTGAAAAGAAATACCCATGAGAGAGGAAACACTGTAACCATATGAAACAGGGCGAAGCTCGCCAAAGGAGCAAATGCGCCGATAACAACGTGACGCCCTTCTGCCTGCAACGTATCGCTAACAGTGGTTGGCTGTAGTTCCCGGCGTTCGAAAAGTTCAGCGTATTGCTCTGTAACAACCATGCGCAGGCGGGCAAAAAGCGCCACCACATTGATCGCAAAGGCAACAAAGAAAGGATAGCGCCAACCCCATTCCAGGAAATCCTGTGCGGACAGGTGAGCAACGAAGAACGCAAAGAGGCTGGCTGCAACCATCAATCCGAGCGGGGCACCAAGCTGCGGGATCATGGCATACCAGCCACGGCGGCGTTCTGGTGCGTTCAAGGCTAACAGTGAGGCAAGCCCATCCCATTCACCGCCCAGCGCCAACCCCTGACCAAGCCGGAAAAGCGCAAGAAGCAATGCCGATACCCAGCCCACTTGCTCATAGCCGGGCAAGAAAGCAATCGCCACCGTCGAACTGCCGAGCAGGAACAGAGTGATGGTGAGCTTAACTCCACGGCCATAGGTGCGGTCGATGGCCATGAAAATCACAGTACCAAGCGGACGCGCAATGAAGGCCAGTGCAAAAATGGCGAAAGAATAGAGCGTGCCGGTCAGCGGATCGACATACGGGAAAACCAGTTTGGGGAAAACCAAAACGGACGCGATGGCATAAACGAAAAAGTCGAAAAACTCTGACGTACGGCCAATAATAACACCAATGGCGATTTCGCCCACGTTGACGTCGTCGTGACTGCCATGCAGGCCTTTCACGTCACGTCCGTGTGTCGATGAGGGCACCCCTATTTCCGCGCTCATATCTGGTTGCGCTCCTCAATCCTGAATTGGCAGCTGCTTTCTTCAAGCCGCTCTCACGGCTATGCTAGCATCTCCTTTATCATTGTGACACATTACGGAAGGATTGGGCAAATTGTCCAATGTCACTTTGAATGGGGTGCCGCTACGGATGGCGTAAATTACCGCTGCTATCATGTCAGGAACGACCTTGAAACGTTTTCTTGCCGTCGCCATACTTCCGTTTCTTACCATGCTGACCGCATGCAATGCCGTCGTCATGAGTCCGTCTGGCGACGTCGCCGCACAGCAGCGGGACCTCATTGTCATCTCGACCATTCTGATGCTGATCATCATCGTGCCTGTCATGCTGCTGACGGTGTTTTTTGCATGGCGCTATCGTCAATCGAATACGGAAGCCCGGTATGAGCCCGACTGGGATCACTCGACGCAGCTTGAGTTGATCATTTGGGCGGCCCCCCTGCTCATTATCATCTGCCTTGGGGCATTGACATGGATGGGCACACATCTGCTCGATCCCTATCGCCCGCTCGATCGTATCGCTCCCGGCAAGCTGGTCGACAAACAGATTAAACCCCTGCAGGTGGAGGTTGTCGCGCTCGATTGGAAATGGTTGTTCATCTATCCGGAATATGGCGTGGCAACCGTCAACGAGCTGGCCGCGCCGGTGGACAGACCGATCAATTTCCGCCTGACATCATCAGCGGTCATGAATTCATTCTATATTCCCGCCCTCGCCGGTCAGATCTACACCATGCCTGGCATGGCGACGAAGCTTAGCGCTGTGATCAACCATCCCGGTACGTTTGAAGGCTTTTCCGCAAACTATAGCGGTGCCGGGTTCTCAGGCATGAAGTTTGCCTTCCTCGGCTTGTCCGACGCTGATTTTGACAAATGGATGGCCGATGTGAAGGCGCAAAGCGGTTCGCTGGATCGCAATGCCTATCTCGAACTTGAACGTCCCAGCGAAAATGACCCCGTGCGCCGTTACGGTAGCGTCGATGCACAGCTGTTTACCGCCGTGCTCAACCGCTGCGTCGAACTCGGCAAGATGTGCATGGATGAGATGAGTTCCATCGACGCCAAGGGCGGCCTTGGTCTTGCGGGCATCAACAATGTCCATCCACTTGAATATGATAAATACACGCGGCGCGGTGCAATATTTGCTCCGCCAGCGACCTATGTCGCGCGTATATGCACCACTGAAGAAGAGGCGAGAATGCGTGTGAGCCAGCCGCTTCTGTCACCCCGTGACATTTCTCCTGTCCTTGGCGCGGGTCTGCCGCGCCCGGTATCAGCCCCATTGTTCGGCGCACCGCGCCGCCCGTCGAATTCCTGAACGGATTGAGTCCGATATGTTTGATAATCCCGCTCTTCTCAAAGCAGTCTTCGGCCGCCTGACGCTGGAATCCTTCCCTTATCACGAACCGATTCTTGTCGGCACCTTCGCAATGGTGGCCCTTGGCGGCCTGGCGCTGGTGGGAATACTGACCTATTACCGTGTCTGGGGTTATCTCTGGCGCGAATGGTTCACCAGCATCGACCACAAGCGCATTGGTATCATGTACATGATCCTGGGCATTGTGATGTTGCTGCGCGGCTTTGCCGATGCCATCATGATGCGCCTGCAGCAGGCCATGGCCTTCGGTGGATCAGACGGTTACCTCCCGGCTCATCACTATGATCAGGTGTTCACCGCTCACGGTGTGATCATGATCTTCTTCGTTGCCATGCCGCTCGTCACGGGCCTGATGAACTTTGTCGTTCCGCTGCAAATCGGTGCGCGCGACGTGTCCTTCCCGTTTCTGAACAATTTCAGCTTCTGGATGACGACAGCAGGCGCCATACTGGTGATGATGTCCCTGTTCGTCGGCGAGTTTGCCAAGACCGGCTGGCTCGCCTATCCGCCGCTTTCCAACATCGGCTACAGTCCTGATGTCGGGGTGGATTACTATATATGGGCGCTGCAAATAGCCGGTATCGGCACATTGCTATCCGGCGTCAACCTTGTGGCAACAATCGTCAAGATGCGCGCGCCCGGCATGACGATGATGAAGCTGCCGGTCTTCACCTGGACGGCCCTATGCACCAACGTTCTGATCGTGGCCGCCTTCCCCGTGCTGACAGCCGTTCTCGCTCTGCTCAGCCTTGACCGCTATGTCGGCACGAACTTCTTCACCAATGATTTTGGTGGCAACCCGATGATGTATGTGAACCTCATCTGGATCTGGGGTCATCCGGAAGTTTACATTCTCATCCTGCCGGCTTTCGGCATCTTTTCCGAAGTCACGTCTACATTCTCCGGCAAGCGCCTGTTTGGTTACACATCAATGGTCTATGCGACCGTCGTTATCACCATTCTCGCCTATCTCGTCTGGCTGCACCACTTCTTCACCATGGGATCAGGTGCGAGCGTGAATTCTTTCTTCGGCATCACGACGATGATCATTTCGATCCCCACAGGTGCCAAGATATTCAACTGGCTCTTCACCATGTATCGCGGCCGCATCCGCTTCGAACTGCCGATGATGTGGACGATTGCCTTCATGTTGACCTTCGTTATTGGCGGCATGACCGGTGTGTTGCTTGCCGTACCACCGGCGGATTTCGTCCTGCACAATAGTCTGTTCCTCGTGGCACATTTCCATAACGTCATCATCGGTGGCGTGCTGTTTGGCCTCTTTGCCGGTATCAGCTACTGGTTCCCGAAGGCATTTGGTTTCAAGCTTGATCCGTTCTGGGGCAAGATGTCGTTCTGGTTCTGGGTCATCGGCTTCTACTTCGCCTTTATGCCGCTCTACGTATTGGGCCTGATGGGCGTAACAAGACGCCTGCGCGTGTTCAACGATCCGTCGCTGCAGATCTGGTTCGTCATCGCCGCTTTCGGTGCGGTCCTGATCGCTATCGGCATCCTGTCCTTCCTCATCCAGATTTATGTCAGCATCCGCAACCGTGAGAAGCTGGCGGACTTCACAGGCGATCCCTGGGATGGTCGGACACTCGAATGGTCCACATCATCACCACCACCCGCTTACAACTTTGCCTTCACACCGGTGGTGCATGATCTCGACGCTTGGCACGACATGAAAAGACGCGGTTACACACGTCCGCTGGAGGGTTTCAAGGCGATCCACATGCCCAAAAACACCGGCACGGGCATTATCCTTGCGGTTCTGAGCATCATCTTTGGCTTTGCCATGATCTGGTACATCTGGTGGCTCGCGGCCTTCAGTTTCGTGGCTATGCTTGCCGTGACGATCGGCCATACATTCAACTATAAGCGCGACTTCCACATTCCGGCAGATGAAGTTATTCGCACGGAAGGTGAGCGGACAGCTCTTCTCGCAGGAGCCGCACAATGAGTTCTTCCGTGGTTCACGAGAACAGTGCAACACCAACCTTCTACGTGGTTGACGAGCACGATCATCCCGAAGGCGGCAGCACGATGTTCGGCTTCTGGATTTACCTGATGAGCGATTGCCTCATCTTTGCAGTGCTGTTCGCGACCTATGGCGTGCTTGGCGGCAATTATGCAGCCGGGCCGTCACCAAAAGATCTTTTCGATCTGCCACTCGTGGCAATCAATACATCGATGCTGCTCTTTTCTTCTATCACCTACGGCTTTGCCATGTTGGCGATGGACAAAGGGCGGATTGGTGCAACGCAAGCTTGGCTTGCATTGACGGGTCTGTTTGGTCTGGCGTTCATCGGCATCGAACTTTACGAGTTCGCGCATATGATCCATGAAGGTGCCACGCCGCAGAGAAGCGCCTTCCTGTCGTCCTTCTTTACACTTGTGGGAACGCACGGGCTGCACGTCACCGTCGGCTTGGTCTGGCTGACAACCCTGATGATACAGGTCAAGCGTTATGGGCTTATCGCGGCAAACAAGCGCCGCCTGATGTGCCTCAGCATGTTCTGGCACTTCCTTGACGTCATCTGGATTGGCGTTTTCACTTTCGTTTACCTGATGGGAATGTTGCGATGACAACGGCGCACACTGATGATCACAGCCACGCGGACGATGACGGGCATGCGCCTGGCTCGCTTCGATCCTATCTGATTGGATTTGGCCTCTCGGTTATCCTGACGGCCATCCCCTTTTGGCTGGTTATGACCGGAGCACTGGACTCCAAACAGGGGACCGCACTCGCAATCATGGCGTTGGCCGTGATTCAGATCGTTGTGCATATGGTGTTCTTCCTGCACATGAACGTTCGCTCGGAAAATGGCTGGACGATGATGGCGCTGATTTTCACGCTCGTCCTCGTGGTCATCACGCTCACCGGGTCCCTATGGGTCATGTATCATCTGAACACCAACATGATGCCCGGCCACGACATGAGCCAGATTCCCTGATGGCATAGCCAATGGACGGCGATGTTGACGATAGCGGTGAGCCTGCAAGTGCCCAGCCAACATCCGTATGGCGGCTTGTTATATTCGGCTTTGTCGCTCTTTTGGGTATTGTGCTGTTATGCGGTCTTGGCGTTTGGCAGCTGGAACGGCGCGTCTGGAAACTGGATCTGATCGAGCGTGTCGGGCAACGGGTCGGAGCGCCCGTAACCTCTGCGCCGGGACCAGATACTTGGCCCGGAATAAGTGATGAGGATGCCTATCGGCATATCAGCGTGAGCGGACGCTTCCTGCAAAACCGCGATACGCTTGTCAAAGCCGTGACCGAACGCGGCAGCGGATACTGGCTTATGAGCCCGTTTCAGACAGACGATGGTTTTACCGTGCTGATAAACCGGGGTTTTGTGCCAGAAGGAGCAGCAGAAGGCTCATGGCAGGAAACCGCGGACACGGAGGTAACGGGCCTCATGCGCATGACGGAACCCAAAGGTGGTTTCCTCAGGCGGAATGATCCCTTTGCCGACAGATGGTATTCGCGCGATGTGGGTGCAATCGCAACGGCAAAGTCCCTTGGCGCCGTAGCGCCTTATTTTATTGATGCGGATGCGAATATGAGATCCCGGCAACCTCCCATCGGAGGATTGACGGTTATTCGTTTTGCCAACAATCATCTGGTTTATGCCATAACATGGTTTGTACTGGCACTTATGCTTGCCGCTGCTACGATTTACGTTGGAAGGAATGAATGGCAAATTCGCAAAACCACACGATTGAATCGGTCCTGACATATTGAGCCAAATGCTGAACCCAGAGGCGGAACGCGTGGAGTCGAATCAGATCAACCCAGCTGACAATGGTCTGATGACCGGGCTTGAACCCGCAACGCCGCCAGCCGACTACACCGCAAATTGGAAGAATATGAGCCTTCTGATCCAGCTTCGCTGGATCGCGGTCGTTGGACAAATTGTAACAATTGCCGTCGTGCATGAGTGGTTCAATATTGAACTGCCACTGCTTCCGATGTTTCTGGTTCTCGCCGGGCTCATTGGGCTCAATCTCGCCAGCATTGTCTGGCTGCGTAACGACAAGATTACCACACAGGCCTCTCTGTTTATCGTTCTTGTGTTCGACGTGGCTGCTCTCACCGCGCAGCTCTATTTGAGTGGCGGCGCAACCAATCCGTTTATTTTCCTGTATCTGTTGCAGGTGACGCTCAGTGCGGTGCTGCTGGACGCGCGACTGACTTCAGCGATCGTCGCCATAGCCTGCACAAGCTTTGCCGGCCTTACGGTATTTTACGAACCTATTATCCTGCCCGGTCAGGGCTTCGATGAGCTTTTTCGCCTCCACATTATCGGTATGCTCATCTGCTTCGTACTGGACGCCGCTCTCCTTGTCGTGTTCGTGGCGCGGATCAATCGCAATCTGCGCGAGCGTGATGCGAACCTTGCTGCCTTGAAACAGCATGCGGCAGAAGAGGATCATATTGTCCGTATGGGACTGCTTGCTTCCGGCGCTGCACATGAGCTTGGTACGCCGCTTTCTTCACTCTCGGTCATTCTTGGGGACTGGCGACGCGTTCCCGCCCTTGCCAAAAACCCCGATCTTGTGCAGGAAATCGATGAGATGCAGGCAGAGGTGCAGCGCTGTAAAGCCATTGTGACAGGGATTTTGCTCGCGGCGGGTGAAGCGCGAGGTGAAGCTCCTGCTATCACCACCGTCAATGCTTTCCTTGACGAGCTTGTCGCCGAATGGCGCGCCGCGCGGTCTGCGACAACACTTTCCTATGGGAATGCTTTTGGACTCAATCTTACAATCGTCTCGGATTCAGCCCTGAAACAGGTCATTTTCAACGTACTCGACAATGCATTCGATGCATCACCCGGCTGGGTCGGATTTCTGGCAGAGCGCGAGGGCGATATGCTGGTGCTCCGTGTCAATGATGCAGGTCCCGGTTTTCAGCCAGATATATTGGCAAAGTTTGGCAAGCCTTATCAGTCAAGCAAGGGTCGTCTCGGTGGTGGTCTCGGGTTGTTTCTTGTCGTCAATGCGGTGCGCAAACTTGGGGGCGCGGTGAATGCACGCAATCTGCCACAGGGTGGTGCTTCTGTGACATTGGAATTGCCGCTTGCGTCGCTAGCCATTGGAGTGCGTGACCATGACAAGTGAACAGTTGCTGGTTATCGTTGAGGACGACACCGCATTTGCGCGCACTCTGAAACGCTCCTTTGAGCGGCGCGAATATAGCGTCGTGTTGGCGAGCGGACTTGAGGAAGTTCAGGAGATTCTGAAGACCCAATCGCCACACTATGCAATCGTTGATCTGAAACTTGCCGGCGCTTCGGGCCTCACCTGCGTCGAGGCACTGCATGCCCATGACCCGGAAATGCTCATCGTCGTGCTGACGGGTTTCGCCAGCATTGCGACAGCCGTGGAAGCAATCAAGCTTGGTGCCTGTCACTATCTCGCCAAGCCATCCAATTCCGACGATATAGAAGCAGCATTCAGCAAGGCAGCAGGCAATGCCCAGATTGATCTGACGGCACGCCCAACATCTATCAAGACGCTGGAATGGGAACGTATCCATCAGATGTTGGTAGAAACGGACTTCAACATATCAGAGACGGCGAGACGGCTTGGCATGCATCGCCGCACCCTCGCTCGCAAGCTTGAGAAGCGCCGGGTGAATTAGCCCGGCGCATTTCTTCACTTATCGACCGGGTTGATTGCGCAGCTTTTCCGCTTCCGCATAAAAGCGCTTTTCCCATTCCTTGTGGTTATCGAGCCCTTCCCGAATGAATGGGGTGAATACGGCAAGATTCATCAGCAACCAATTGACGAAATTGGCTGGGAATCTCGTGGGCTTCACGAAATCGACGAAAAGAACAACGCGGGTTTTATCCGTATGATTCCAGGCTTCGTGCTCATAGGCATCATCGAAAATGAGCGCCTTGCCCTCCTGCCAGTGACAAATCTGGTCCTTGACGCGAATTGCCAGCCTGTCTGACTGTTCGGGTACAATCATGCCCAAATGGAGACGGAGCACACCATTATATGGCCCGCGATGCGGTGGCAGATGCTTTCCGGGTTCGAAAATCGAAAACATCGCTGTCTTCAGATTTGGAATCTTTTGGACAGCTGCCCAAGTCTTCGGGCAGGCAAGAATATTCTGTTCGGACTTCACGCCAAAACCGATCAGGAAGAATGTCTTCCAGCTCTTGTCAGTGGAGATCGTTTTAACATCGGTGGAAATGTCCTGAAACGCAGGCAATTCGCTCTGCCGAACAAGAACCTTGTCAAGTTCCGAGCGGATTTCCGGCCAGGCTTTTTCTATCTCGCTCGACCACGGAAAGGTGGCATTGTCATAAACTGGAGGATTGCCGAACTTGGCATATTTCAGATTGAGGCCCTCAGCCCAGGATACAATGCTCATAAAAAAGCGCGTGACCCGGCTGGCGCGCTCCATCGGTGCAATTCCGACCGTTTCAAAAGACTGCTTCGCATTTCCCGTCTGCAGTTTTCCTGAATCAGATTCTTTCAAAGTTCCGTCAGTCACGATTTCTATCCCAATCATTCATTGGCTTTACCCGCGCGTGCCGGACTCAATATCTTCAAAGAGCCCGGCACGCGTGTAGACTTTAGATTATACAATCTATGTGGAGTTTCTAGGGCTCGCAGCAATAATTGAGAAGCCAACTCAGCTTTTTCAGATGCTTTTTGCCGGTGTTATCCAATGAACCGCATCACTTCATCGTGTGTTTGGCAACCCTCTGAAAAGTTCTCTAAAGTCCCAGGGATTGCTGTGCCGGCTCCGTTGGCCCGACGTGGACACCTTCCAGTTCAAGCATCCGAATTTTGGATGACGAGCCACCCGGTGCGGAAAAACCGCCTACCTTGCCGCCTGCGGCCAGCACCCGGTGACATGGAATGATCAACGCGACTGGATTCTTTGCCATAGCCTGCCCAACGTCCCGCGCAGCTTCCGGTCCGGCGCCAAGCTCCTTCGCCAAACCACCATAGGTGACTGTATGGCCCCAGCCAACACGCCGGACCGCATCATAAATGCGTTTGAAGAACTCATCCTGTCCATCAAGATCCAGCTTTATGTCAGAAAAATCCGTCTCTTCGCCTTTGAAATAGCGTTTTACGGCGGCTACGGCTTCAGAAATTTCCGGCGTGGGAGTGGCAGGTTCGGCGACCGGCAAACGCCTTAACAAAAGCCGCTCGGTTGATTCAGCGCTCTTTGTCGGGAGTTGAAAACGTGTAACACCTTGACTGTTCCAGGCAATTCCGCAAAAGCCGCCCTCGGTTTCAAAAACAAGATAATTATGCACTGTCTGACCCATAACATGGCCTCCATCGTTCACTTGTTATGAACATCATGCCGACAGGCTTTTGATTCAACCCGTTTCTTGCACAATATGAAAGCTACTGACGATCCATGACAAACCTCTAATGGGCTGGTGCGCCGCTCGACTGCCCCTTCTTCGTCAAAAGCACAAAGAATGCAGCAATAATCAGCATGGCCCCGAGAACAACGAATGTATCGCTGTAACCCATGATGAGCGATTGCCTCTTGACCGTCTGCCCGAGCGCTATGATTGCCTGCTCGCGCGCTGCGACGGGATCGCTGACACCATGCGCCATGAAGTAAGCAGTCATCTGATCAAGCCTGCCACGCACCGTCTCGCTGAACAGATTGACCGAGGTGCCGATGGTGTTGGAATGAAACTGCTCCCGTTTGGTGACGATTGTTGCAAGCATTGCCGTGCCAAATGCACCGCCGAGATTCCTCAACATATTGAAGACGCCAGAAGCCGCGGCGGACTCATTGCGAGCTACACCCACCATCGCAATGGCCGTCAATGGAGCCATGACCACCGCTTGCCCGATGGCACGCACAATGTTGGGAACCCACAGCTGATCGCCGGAATAGTTGGCCGACATGTGAATGTTCATGAAGCAGCTTCCACCGAACACACACAATCCGAGAAACACGATGATCCGCGTATCAAACCTGCCCATCAGCATAGGAACAAACGGGATGATCAGAAGCTGCGGCAAACCGGTCCATGCCATGACAGAGCCGATCTGTTCGGAATTGTACCCCTGAACCTGTCCGAGATATTGCGGCAGTAGATACACTGAGCCGTAGAGGCCGAAGCCGACAAGCATATTTGCGGCAGTGCCAAGGCCGAAGTTGCGCCGTTTCAACAGACGCAAGTTTACAGCCGGGTTTTTTACCGTGAGTTCGATCCAGACAAACAGAGCCAGAAAGACAACGGCGATAATGGTGAGGCGAACGATGAACGGAGAACCCAACCAGTCGTTTTTATTGCCTTCTTCAAGGACAGTCTGAAGCGCGCCCAAACCGATGGCCATGGCCAATATACCGAACCAATCCCCTTCCTTTAGCAAGCCAAGGTTCATGGGTTGGCGCTCAAGATTAAGGTAGAGCGCAGTGACCATGAAGGCACCGGGTACGAGATTGATAAAGAAAATATACTGCCAACCATAATTCTCTGTCAGATATCCACCAATCGTCGGACCGATGGCCGGGGCAAACGTAGCCGTTATGGCAAAGAGAGCCATACCAATCGAATGCTGGTGGCGCGGCAGTTTCGTCAGGATCAGCGTGAAAGCCATGGGAATTAGCACGCCGCCCGTAAAGCCTTGAATTGCCCGCAGGATAATCATCTCTTCGAGATTGCGCGCGAAAGCACAGGCCACCGAAAACGCCAGAAACAGAAGTGCGTTGACCAGCAGAAATCGCCGGAAAGAGAACACCCGGCTGAGATAATCGGTCAGAGGGATGACAATGATTTCGCCGATGAGATAGGCCGTTGATATCCAGGCACCATTATCGACACCTGTACCAATACCGCCCTCAATATTAAGCAGTGACGCATTGGTAATCTGGATATTCAACACGGCCATGAAGGCGCCGATCAGGCCCGCAAAGACAGTAATCCATGTCTTCATGCTTGCGGGTTGTTCCAGATCGGCAGCGGGTGTGACGGCAGCGGACATTTTCTTCGTCCTATCCAGGTCTTTTAATTGCTGGCCTTGTAGCAGGCAGTCGCACCGCAATTGGCCGCGCTATCGGCATCCTTGAGATTGATAGTGGGAGTGACGGACATGCCGGGACGCAACAGGCCCGTCAGCTTGCTATCATTATCAAGCACCACCTTGACTGGGATACGCTGAACAATCTTGGTGAAGTTGCCAGTCGCATTATCGGGCGGCAGCAGGGCAAATTCCTGACCACTGGCGGGCGCAATACTGTCAACAACGCCCTTCAGCGCAACGCCGGGGAACGTATCGACAGCAATATCGACAGGCTGTCCCTTTTTCACATCCGTCAGCTGCGTTTCCTTGAAGTTCGCGATAACATAGACATTGTCGACTGGAACCACTGCCATAAGCTGCGTGCCCGACTGCACGTACTGTCCGACGCGTAGTGTACGGTTGCCGACAACCCCATCAACGGGTGAAACAATCGTGGTGTAGCTCAGATTAAGCTCAGCTTGATCCTGTACTGCCTTGTCATGAGCGAGTGCGGCATTGGCTTTCGCCAGTTGCGCTTGCAACACGCCGATCTGCTTTTGCGCCGAGATAACAGCTCCCTCGTCGCGCTGCAGGGTTGCCTTGGCAATATCAAGTTTGGACACCGCCTGCTGCGCGTTCTGCACACTGCCAGCGCCTTGCGTTGCAAGGGCGCCGTAGCGATCATTGTCCTGCTGGGCGAACTTCAGGCTAGCCTCATCAACAGACACCGTGGACTGCGCCTGCGCAATCGCTGCCTGCTGCTGATCAATACTTGCCATGGTATTTTCTATATCGGCCTGTGCGGCAGCGACATCAGCCTTGGCCTGATCAAGCGCAACGACATAATCACGATCGTCAATCTTCGCCAAAGGCTCATTGGCATGAACCGGCTGGTTGTCTGCGACGAGCACCTCACGCAGATAACCCGAGACTTTCGGCGCAACAATCGTGGAATCGGCCTTTACATAGGCATCATCGGTTGATTCCTGAAACCGGCCGACTGTCCAGTAATGCCAGCCGAACTCAGCAGCCAACCCAACAACAACCACGGCAGCGCCAATCAAAAGCAGGCGGCGAACATTTCGTGGACGCGGCTTCGGCGGCTCCGTAACGGTTCCCTGTGGTGCCGGCATTGCCTCATCAGCACTCAGTGTCTTTTCAATCTTCAGCTCGAGTGGTTGCGTGTTTTTGGTCATAGCGAATGCCCTAGGTTGAGAAACTAGATCGGCACGGGTTGGGGGAACTCGGGTCGGGGGAGATAAATAAGGAACTAATCAGTTCCCTAATTATGTCTGGACAATTCCGATTGCAAGACAGAAAATGCACAAGCAACTATTTTTGAAGACCGAAAGCAGAACACTGGTGACAAACCTGACAGGTACTCTTGAAATCGACCCTGATGATCCCGGCGAAAACGCGGAAGAGATCAAACGTCCACGAGGGCGGCCTCAGAATCGATCCGATGCGGAAACCAAACATCTGATCCTGCAGGTCGCAACGCAGGTCCTATTAAAGAACGGCTATACGGCAACCCGAATGGAAACGGTCGCGCGCGAAGCTGGCGTCGCCAAACGAACGATCTATCGATTCTGGACAACGAAATCCGATCTACTGGCTGCAATTACTGCGGAACGAGGGGAAGAAATCGTCGCGAAGGTGGATAAATTCCTTCAGACAATTCATCCGGAATCCCTTGATAAGCTGGGGCTGAAAAGCGCGCTCGAACATATATTGAGCGAGTTTGCCCATATCATCCTGTCGGATCAAACCGTGGCGTTCTATCGTCTGGTGACTGCGGAAGCCTTGAATTTTCCGGAGGTGGCTACTGCTTTTTATCGGGAGGGACCGTCAAGAAGTTCTGCAATGGTTGCCCGTTTTCTGGAACAGCAGCAAAAACGTGGACTGATCAAGCTTGAAGACACAAAGGTTGCAGCTTCCATGTTGTTGAGCATGGTGACGGCAGAACCGTTTCGCATGGCAACACTGGGTCTGGCAGGTGTTCCGGAAGACCGGGAAATTGAGGCACGCGTTGCCATGGCTGCAACACTGTTTCTGGAAGGATGCAGTACGAATCCTGCCAAATAGCTTATCCTTCCAGCAATCCCAAATGGCTCGCAAGCTCGCGCGCCGCAGCCCCGCCCGCGCGGTTAGCGCCTATTGTAGAGGCGGAAGGTCCATATCCAACCAGATGAATGCGTGGATCTTTCGCTACCTGCGTTGCCAGCCTGCCAGCCATGACGATGCCGCCATTCTCCTCACGGATTTGCAGTGGAGCAAGATGGTCCAGAGAACTGCGGAATCCGGTACACCAAAGAATGACGTCCGCCCTCTGTTCTGTACCATCGGCCCAACGGACGCCATTTTCGGTAATATCCGTGAACATGGGCAACCGATTGAGCACACCGCGTGCTTGGGCGGCCCGCAAGGCTGGCGTCCATGGAATGCCGGTTACTGAAACAACGGAACCTGGCACCAATCCGCGCCTAACCCTGTCCTCCACTATGGCAACAGCCGCCCGCCCATCCTCGGACGTGAATGGCTGATCGCGAAACTGCGGCTCCTGCCTTGTCACCCAGGTTGTCGACGTGATACGCGAAATCTCGTCCAGTAATTGCAATGCGGAAATACCCCCGCCGACAACAATGACGTGCTTTCCGGCAAACTCATCGGCTGTCTTATAGTCATGGGTATGAAGCTGGCGGCCCTTGAAACTTTCGGCGCATGGATAGGCTGGGATATAGGGTGTTTCCCACGTCCCTGTCGCATTGATGATGCCCCGGGCGGAAAAACCTCCCTGCTCCGTTTCGACGCGAAAGCGGCCAGCCCTTTCGCAGACCACGGTAACTGTCTGCGGCCTGATCACCGGCAGTTCAAACTTCTGCTCATAGGCAGCATAATATTGCGGCACGGCCACCGACGCCTTTACCTCGTCGCCGACATCCACCGCGTCGGAAAACCGTAAACCGGGCAGATCATGAACGCGGTTGACAGTCGTCAAAGTCAGGGATGGCCAGCGATATTGCCATGCCCCGCCAGCGCCGGGTGACTTGTCCAGAACAAGATAATTCTTCCATGATTTGAGACCAAGTTGCTGTAGATGGTATGCTGAGGAAAGCCCTGCCTGTCCGGCACCAATGACGACTATATCCGCCTTCAGCAAAGTGCGGACGTCGTTCCGCTCTGACGCGTTGTCTGTTTTTCGCTCAGTTTGGGGAAGAATTGTTTCTGAAGACATACCCAATCATAAGTTTGATCCGGATGAATTCAAGTGCTCCGCCCTCAATTGTCACCCTTATCCGTTCGGGCTTCAATGGCGCGAACAACGGCGGCCATATCCTCCTGACCATGCCCGAGAGCCACGGTCTCACCATAAAGCGAATAACAAATATCCAGCAAGGGTGAAGCAAGGTTCGACTGTCTCGCTGCCGCTGCAATCAGCCGATTGTTCTTCAAAACATCGCTGATCGAAGTTAACGCCGCAAAATCCCCATCAACCAGCTTATGGGCGCGGAGGCGCGATACGCTGCTTGCCATCGGCCCTGCGTCGAGCACAGCGAGAAATTGTTGCAGATCAAGCTGATGACGCTCGGCAAAATGAAACGATTCGGCGAGGCCTGTGACCATGGTAATCAGGAAAAGATTGATCGACAGCTTCATCAAAAGGGCGGAGGGAACCTTACCGCACTCCACCACCTGATGGCACATGGGTTGCATCAATGGCCGCACTTCATCGACGCTCGCCGGATCGCCAGCCAGCATTGCCACGAGTAAGCCAGCCTCGGCTGGTTTGCGGGACCCTGAAACAGGCGCCTCAACATAACTTCCCCCCGCCGCCCGGATATCAGCTTCAAGCCCGCGCGAATATTCAGCCGAATTCGTACCCATACTGACGATGATGCGCTGCGCAACATTGACTACGAAATCCGGTGTACCTCGCCCTAGCACCAGATCGGTGGCGTTGCTATCAACCATCATGAGAATGACAATGCGCGCCTGACGAAACACCTCTGCCGGGCTATCAGCCACGCGCGCGCCGGCTGCGCGTAAAGGTTCAATTTTGCCGGAAGAGCGATTCCACACGACAAGCGATGTCCCAGCTCTGACCAGATTGAGCGCCATAGGCTGGCCCATCAGACCAAGACCGATAAAACCAACATCCATTTAAATCTCCCGCACGAACACCGAATTTTTCTTCGTACGCTAGCAATCGATCATACATTCGACTATCAAATAGATATGAAGTGATACTTCTGGAAAACATAAGTATGAACACAGCTCTCGATATGGATGCCCTGCGAACAATGGTTGTCGGCACGGATATGAAGAGCTTTGCCCGCGCTGCATCTCAGCTCGGCCGTTCGCAGTCGGCCATCAGCATGCAACTGAAGAAGCTTGAGCAGCAGACGGGGCAAACCTTGTTTCGTCGCAGTGGTCGCGGCCTTGTTCTGACTGAAGCTGGTGAATCCCTCCTTGCTTATGCCCGGCGGATCATTGCGCTGAACGATGAAGCCACCGCATCTCTTGGCACAATGGCCGCGTCAGCGGCGGTGCGCATCGGATTGCCCCAGGATTTCTTTGACGACGTGATGCCCGAAACCATCACCCGTTTTGCCCTTCTCAGACCGAATGTTCATGTGGAGGTAGCGGCTGGCCGCAATTATGCACTTGAGGAAGAGGTTCGCACAGGTCGGCTTGATGTAGCCCTTGCGTTCTTTCCTGCGGGCTCGGATACGCATGGAACATTGATAGCCTCGCAACAAATATTGTGGTTCGCCAACGAGCGTTTAACCAAGCCGCTGAATGGGGATTCGCTTGCGCTCGTCCTGAATGACCATCCGTGCCTCTTCAGGCAAACGGCTTTGCAGACACTTGAGAGCAAAGGGTTGCGTTGGCGTTTATCCCTGACAACGCCAAGTCTGCCGGGCATATGGGCCGCAGTTCGCTCGGGACATGGTCTTTCGCCCCGAACGGCACATGGGGTTCCGGCGGGTATACGCGACATAGGCAAAGAGTTTGATCTGCCTGAACTTCCCCGGATTGAGTTGCGGATGCTGACTGCCAGCAACCTTTCTCCCGCCGCAGTGGATTTGCAGAAGATCTTGAGCGAGGTATCTGCCGAAAAGGTTTAAAGCGGACAACGCGCTATTTGGGGGCCGACAAGTGCTCAACCAGTTCCTGCGCGTGGGGATGCAAATCATCAAATCTGCGCGCACAAATTGCGAGATGCCGGGTGGCCCATCTGTCAGTCAAACGGATCGAATGAATTGTCATTGAGCGGCGATATCTTTTAGCCGCTGTTTCCGGAACAATTCCCACACCGACGCCGTGCGCAACCATGCGGCAGATGCTTTCAAAAGTCCGCATGCGAATGCGGAAAGAGAGGGAATGTCCGGCGCGCGCCGCATGATCCCCCAGATAATCCTGCAGAGGACTACCCGCACTTAGCCCGACAAATTCCTGCCCGGCCACATCCTGAAACGCGATATGGCGAAGGTCAGCCCATTTGCTTGACCGGGCAACAACCAAAACAAGTCGGTCAATAGCAAAGGGTCGCAGTTCGAGCTTTCCGGGGTCAACCGCATTGGTGATAATGCCGACATCGGCTGAACCACCAGCCACGGCCTTGACGATTTCCGTGCTGAGACGTTCCTTCAGATCAATATCGACATTCGGTCGGCCCGCGAGAAAGATCGCAAGTTTCTCCGGCAGGAATTCCGTCATTGCAGCCGTATTCGCCAGCAAGCGAATATGGCTTTTCAATCCCTTTGAAAATTCGCCCAGTTCCCCGCGCATCTGCTCGATCTGTTGCAGGACAATGCGGGCATGATGAGCAACCGCATCACCCGCTGGCGTTGGTTCAACACCGCGTCTGCCCCGTTCAAGCAAGGGAAGACCGATCACCTCTTCCATGCCGCGCAGACGTGCGCTAGCGGATGGAAGTGTCATGTTGGCTTGCGCGGCACCATGGGTGATGCTTCCAGCTTCGACAACCAGAAGAAAGAGGCGCAAATCTGTGAGGTCAAAGCGCATATATTGCTAGTAGCATTCAATCTGCCTTCGTCATAGCCTTAGGCAGAGTATGTTTCTTCCGCATTGTGAAAGGCGCGTCGGCAGGCAATGTAGGAGCATGTTTGATTTGCCCCTCGCCTCCCTTCTCATCATTGCTTTCACATTCTTTCTTGCCGGAATCGTCAAGGGCGTCACCGGCATGGGCTTACCGACTGTTGCCATGGGTATTCTCGGCACGATCATGCCACCGGCCGGTGCCGCCGCCCTTCTCCTCGTGCCATCCTTCGTGACCAACATGCTGCAATTACTGTCCGGACCAAGCTTTGCCGCTCTCGCATTGCGTTTATGGGCAATGATGCTTGCCATTTTATTGGGTACCATCGCCGGGTCCTGGCTCATGGCCAATGATACCGCAGGCTGGACCACAATGGGTTTAGGCGCTGCGCTGATGATCTATGCCGGCTATAGTCTTATGGCGCGGCAACTATCGGTCCCGCGAAATCTGGAGCCCCTCCTGTCACCGCTCATCGGCGTCATCACGGGTGTTGTAACCGGCGCAACAGGTGTGTTTGTCATTCCCGCCGTCCCCTACCTGCAATCGCTCGGTTTAACCAAGGATGATTTGATACAGGCTCTTGGACTATCCTTTACAGTTTCAACCATAGCCCTTGGCGTCGGATTGACATCAGGCGGAGCCTTGCAGCTCGACAGTTTGAGCACATCAACGCTTGCTCTGGCACCGGCACTATTGGGTATGTGGTGTGGCCAGAAGGTCCGCAATGCAATCAGCCCGACAACATTTCGTCGCTGGTTCCTGATGTGCCTCCTGCTGCTGGGGCTGGAACTGGTCCTAAAACAGCTATTCTGACATCCACCAATTGCTCATTTTTCTTGCACTTCTCTGAGAGCCGCTTAGTTTCGACCGCCAGTTGAAACAAGAGGAATGATCTATGTCGAAACTTTATGTTCGCAGCTTCTCTTTGTCCTTGGACGGTTATGGCGCAGGCCCTGATCAAAGCTTAGATAATCCACTTGGCGTGAACGGAATGTCCCTGCACCAGTGGGCCTTTACCACACGCACGTTCCAGAAGATGTTTGGTCAGGACGGCGGCGTAACTGGGGTCGATGATGACTTCGCAAAACTCGGCTTCGACAACATCGGAGCGTGGATTCTTGGACGCAACATGTTCGGTCCGGTGAGAGGCCCCTGGCTCGATGATAGCTGGAAAGGATGGTGGGGTGATAACCCGTCCTACCACACTCCCGTTTTCGTTCTGACGCATTATGAGCGCCCGTCGATCGTGATGGAAGGTGGAACGACATTTCATTTTGTGACGGATGGTATCGAAAGCGCGCTGACACAGGCCAAGGCCGCGGCTGGCGGAAAGGATGTGCGGGTTGGCGGTGGCGTTGATACGGTCAAACAATACCTGCGGGCGCGGCTTATCGACGAGTTGCATCTCGCCGTATCACCGGTATTTCTCGGCCAGGGTGAAAACCTGTTCTCCGACATCGACCTTCGCAGCCTCGGATACGTTTTTGGCCGCAGCGTAGCCACTCCCAATGCTACCCATCTGTTTATTACCAAGGAAAGTTAGGGCAGAAAAAACCCGTGCTGGGCTCACAGCACGGGCTCGATTAACGCATTCAATGATCTGGCCAGATTACTCTTCGCGCTGACCTGTCAGCTGGAGCAGCAACTGGAAGATATTGACAAAGTTCAGATAGAGCGAGAAAGCGCCAAAAACAGCAAGCTTCTGCTGCGATTCAGAATCGAAGCTTTCCGCATACTGTTCCTTGATCGACTGTGTGTCCCAGGCAGTCAAACCGATGAATACCAGCACGCCGGCAACCGATACCACGAACTGCAGCATTGATGAACCAAGGAAAAGGTTGACGACACTGGCAACAACAACACCGATCAGGCCCATCATCAGGAATGCACTGAACTGAGAAAGATCACGTTTGGTTGTGTAACCATAGAGGCTGGTTGCACCAAACATGGTTGCTGCAATGAAGAATGTACGGGCGATGCTGGTTCCGGTGAAAACGAGGAACACTGACGCCAGCGACAATCCCATCACCGCACAGAACGCCCAGAACATGGCCTGCGCCGATGACGCGGACATGGACTGCATCTTGAACGAGAAGAACATGACAAATGCCAGCGGTGCCAGCATCACAACCCATTTCAGGGGTGACGAAAAGATGGGCACATAAAGAGCTGGCGTTGACGCAACAACAAACGCAACAACACCGGTCAGGACAAGACCAAGACCCATATAATTGTAGATGCGCAGCATATGCTGGCGCAGCCCTTCATCGAAGGCCGCAGATGACTGGCCGCGAGCCGTGTCCATCCCATAGCGAAGAGGGGTATTCATAAACGTGGTTCCTTTCGGTTCGTTGGATCAGTAAAGGGTTTTGGCAAGGCTTATCGCAGCGTTTTCGAGATCTGCTGTTGCAGCATCCGAAACAAGCGCATAGGCGACATCGCCGATCTGGAAATAGGCGGCGGAGGTGTCATTCACGCGCACAGCGTTGGGTTTGACGACGTCAAACGTGCCGGGGCGAACAGCAAAGAGTGAAACCGGACCGAGGCTGTCAGACCGGACTTCCATTTCGACGCTCGGCCCGAAATTCGATGGGAACAGCTGAACATCGCGAACGCTCCACTTGTCTGGCATGGTAGGTATGACGATCCCGGTCGATGCGCGTATCTCGGCAGGGTCATAACTGCGCGTTTGCGGTTGTGATGCCATACCGGCACGGACGGAAGATGTTTTATGGGCCATGATGGCATCGGAGACATAGGCGGGTGGAGGTGTCGCAGCCACCACCTTTGAGACGGTCAAAGGGCCGAACCCCGCATGTGCCATCCATCCCAAAGCGAGCAAAACACCAATCGCTGCCACACGCTGCAACCCGCCAAACAGCCGGTCGCGTCCGAGGCCCCGTTCAAGACGATGAGCAAGCTCCGAAGTTTCAGGAGAGCCGGTCGTGTGGCCTTGCGCCAAAGCGAGCCGGAGTTCATCTCGCGACTGCAAATCGGACATAACGCGAGCGGCCTGATCGGGGTGCTGTGACAGGTAGCGCGCAACCTCAATCCGTCGCAGCGCATCAAGTTGATCGTCAATGTAAGCATCAAGATCAGCTTCAACCACGGGATCAATCGTTTCGGTCATCGCGACCTCCTACAATTTTCAAGTGACCAGATTTGTCTGGCTGCTTTTCTGTTTCCTGCGAACGAAGCGTTGCGCGAGCGCGGCTGATCCGCGACATCAAGGTCCCGACAGGAATGTTCAACGTGCCTGCCGCTTCTTCATACGAAAGCCCCTCAATAGCCACGAGATGGAGCGCAGATCGCTGTTCCTCCGGCAGTGCAAAAAACGCTTCTCTTACCTGGCCAAGCCGCACGGAATGCTCCTGCGGTGCATCGATGCTTGTCTCATTCAGGGAATAGGCCGTTTCCAAGGTTCGGGCTTCTGTCGCACTTGAACGCTTGACGTCGATGAACCGGTTATGGAGGATCGACAGCAGCCAGCCACGCAACGTTTTGCCGTGACGAAACCCGCCTCGCCGCTCATAGGCGCGCAGAAGCGTATCCTGAACAAGATCCTCAGCGTCAGCATCGTTCCGTGTCAGGGAACGGGCATACCGGCGAAGAGACCCAAGCTGTCCAACAACATCAAAGCGTGGTTTCGGCGTTTTCATAATGAGTATACGGAGCCCGCGTGGTTTTATTCCCGCTGCACCCTATTATTTTTTACAGCTCCAACAGATTATTTCTTTTGAACAGGCGCGAACGGGGCCATCGCTAGACAATGTGTTTCCACATCAGGCCCTTCATTTGCAGGTTTCGCGGAAATCTTCACCGATCAAATAGCAAATCCACCGAGCAATGAGCGCCAGTATAGAGCCCGCTCCTTGAGCCGCGCATCGCGCACATAGGTCAGATCTTCATTGTCCAATCGTTCAAGTTCTTCGAACGTGAATTTCTCGGCTCCGTGATCATTCCATGCCCGCTGCAATTCCCGGCACGGATGATTGCCGAAACGAAGTGTGAACCACAAGCGGTTCTGGATCGTGTCGAGAGTGGTGCTTTGGCCAATCCACGCACTGCCGGACACGAGGCAGCGAACGGTATAAATCCCCATAATCAGCTTTCTTTCCTTATAGGCGGTCGTCGCAGCCTTCCTGTTTTCAGTTTTCATCCGCCATTCCAATCATTTCAGACATTTCGAGTTGCAGACCAAATAACAAGCAATTCGGCCTCGGTCAATATTACCCGGATGATATTGACAATGCCATTAACATCCGGATAAAAATATCGTATTAACAGCGAGTTTAATCCCATGACCGACCATCTTTCCAAGCCCTGCACTGCTTTCGAGGGCAATCGCATCCTGTCATCAGGCCCTCTAATTGAGGTGGCATTGACTGTAAAAAACGCATCCGAAGAAAAGCGCACAACTGAGCCGCTTCTTGTCTTTGAAGACGCAACGGGTCGCGCGATGGATTTTGATTTACGCGGAACCAAGGCGGATATCATCGCGAGACTGCTGGAATCTTCGGTGGCTGCGAGCAATCAGCCGAAAGCGCCTCAATCAGTTGCAGAATCCACGACTGACCCTGTCGAAACCGCTCCGCGTGGACGCGGCAGGCCAAAACTGGGAGTGATTGCGCGCGAGGTCACGCTGTTGCCGCGCCATTGGGAATGGTTAACAACACAAAGCGGAGGCGCATCGGTTGTTCTGAGAAGGCTGATAGACGAAGCCAGAAAAGCTGGCGGCAGCGAACAAAAAATACGTGCGGCGCGGGAAGCCGCCTATCATTTCATGTCCGCCATGGCAGGCAACTTACCCCACTTCGAAGAGGCAATCCGCGCCTTATTTGCGGGTGATCGGGAAGCATTCATTGAACGCATTGCTGATTGGCCTGAAGACATAAGCAGATATGCAACAAAGCTGGCCTACGGAGACGCTGCCCTCTCCCGATAGTCTGAAAGCCAGCCTCTCCCAACTACCCACAATCAAATCCTCAGAACTGGAGTGGCCTACCGCTCCGGAAAGGCAGGCTTGTGCCTGACAATCAACATGAACCAACAAACGACCACACCCGTTACCTCAAAACCTCTCTGGCAGATCTACCTTGCTATCCTGCTCCCTATGATGCTGACAAATATTCTGCAGTCGGCATCCGGTACGGTTGACGGGATATTTCTGGGTCAGCTTCTCGGGATCAATGCCATTGCCGCTGTATCCGCATTCTTTCCCGTCATCCTCGTGCTCTTTGCGATCGTCATTGGCGTTAGCAGCGGCGCGACTGTTCTCATCGGTCAGGCGTGGGGTGCGGGCGACCATAGCAAGGCTCGAGCCGTGGCTGTCACAGCGCTCGCCATGATGATCGTTGCAGGTCTTGCCGTGAGCATCGGCGGCGGCTTGCTCGCTCCAAAGATTGTATCGCTGCTGGGAACACCCGCGGGCGTTCAGACTGAAGCCACGACCTATGCAAGAACATTGCTGATCGGGATGCCGTTTATCTTCATACTCTGGTTGGCAACATCAATGAGCCGTGGCGTATCTGATGCGGTGACACCGTTATGGGCATTGTTGGTTGCCACGATTTTCTCCCTGATTTTCACACCCGCCCTGATCCTCGGCTGGTTTGGTCTGCCTCAACTCGGCGTCGCCAGTGCGCCGGTTTCAACGATTATTGCGTCCATCGCCGCCTTGCTTTGGCTCAGCCAGCATTGGCGGCGCAAGAACCATCCCCTTGCCCCGGACTTTCGGCAATTGCTGAAAATACGCATCAATCCTATTATGGCGAAAGTCATCCTGCGTATCGGCGTGCCGATGGCTGTACAGATACTCACTATGGCGATTGCAGAGATTGTGCTGCTTGGTCTGGTAAACCAGCACGGTGCACAAGCAACAGCCGCCTATGGAGCAATCAACCAAATATTGAACTGGGTGCAGTTTCCGGTCATGTCGCTCGGCATCACGACTTCGATCCTTACATCCCATGCCATCGGCGCGGAACGACCGGAGCGGATCAATAAGATCTTACGGACGGGACTCATACTCAATATCGTCACCACCGGCAGTTTTGTCCTGCTTGGCTACGCCTTTGCCAAACCCTTTATCGGTCTGTTTATCACCGACCGCAACGTCGTCGCTACGGCAACCCACCTTCTGCACATTGTGCTGTGGAGCCTGCTTTTCGTTGGGGCAACAAGCGTCTTGACCGGCGTCATGCGTGCCAACGGAACAGTTTTTGGCCCGACAGCTTTATCAATTCTGGCTATTCTCGCAATCGAGATACCTTTGGCGTACGGGCTGAATGCCCGGCTTGGCCTGCCCGGGATTTGGTTCGCCTATGCCACGACGTTTGTCTCTATCCTGCTCTTCCAGTCGCTGTTTTTTCACTTCATATGGCACAAGCAGCAGGTCTCCCGACTGATCTAGGTCAAACCCTCAAGGCTGCTGCGCGCCGGTTGTTGTCACATAGATCGCGTAGAGCGATTTCGTCGCCGTGATGAACAACCGGTTGCGACGGCGCCCTCCAAAAGTCAGGTTGGAAACGCCCTGGGGGATTTTGATCTTGCCAAGCAATACCCCGTCGGGACCAAAACAGTGAATGCCATCGGCCGCACTTGACCAGAGATTACCATCCATATCGACCCGCATACCGTCTGGAATCCCGTTATCGATATGGGCGAAGACACGACTATTGTTCAATGTCTTTCCATCCACAACATTAAATACACGAATATGCCGTGGCGCGCCTTCCGTATGGCTTGCACCGGAATCGGCGATGTAGAGCAGGCTTTCATCCGATGAAAAAACAAGACCGTTCGGCTGAAGAAAATCCGATACCACCGCGGTGATATCTCCGGTTGAGGGATCAAGCCGATAGACATTGCGTGACGGCTGTTCAGGATCAGATTTATACCCCTCATAATCCGAGAGAATTCCATAGGTTGGATCAGTAAACCAAACCGAGCCGTTCGAATGGACGACCACATCATTGGGAGAATTGAGCTTCCTGCCAAGATAGCGATCCGCCAGAACAGTTATAGTTCCATCAACTTCCGTTCTTGTTACCCGGCGCGTACCGTGTTCGCATGATACGAGGCGACCTTGCCGATCCCGCGTATGACCATTGGCAAAATTGGAAGGTGACCGGAAGACGGAAACACCGCCATCCGGCACCCAGCGCAACATACGCTGGTTGGGAATATCACTCCACAAAAGACAGTTACTGTCATTGAACCACACCGGTCCCTCGGCCCAACGGCAGGAAGAATAGAGTTCCTCAAGCGCTGCACTTCCGACAATGAGAGACCGAAAGCGTTGATCATGAATTTCGTAAAGCTCGGTATTGGTCATTTGGGGGATACACCAGTTTAGCGTTGATCAAAATTGCGCTGACCGGCAATCACAATCACGCCGACGATGATGATAATGCCTGTCATGACCGTCAAATCTATAGGTATTGAGCATCCGCACAAGTGATGGATCACAGGCCCTTGAGCCTGTGATCCGGGCCTTGGGAGGCTAGAGTGGTTTCATCAGCTGTCGCATTTCCCAATCAGCGACCTGCAGGAGCCGATAGACCTGCATTTTGCTGTGGTGATATTGAGCTATGTCATCACCACCGGGGTGGTAAACTTTGTCGATGCGGGACATTGCGTCCATCGCTTCACTGGTTGACGAAAATGCCCCGGCGGCCATCGATCCCAGAATGGCAGCGCCCAGCAATACGGGCTCGCTGCTCGTCGGAACGGCAACGGGAACCCCCGTCGTATCTGCAAGAATTTGACGAACCAGTTCTGATTGCGCCGCTCCGCCACTTGCAACAACTATCGTGATATTGATGCCTTGTTCTTTCAGGGCCTCGATGATCTGGCGGCAGCCATAACCAAGCCCGCACAGCCCTGCAATATACAGATCAACCAATCCTGATACATCCCGGTTTGCGTCAACTCCGGCAATAATAGCCCTGGCATCGGGATCAGCATTGGGAGAGCGATTACCCAGGAAATCCGGCAGAACATGCACGTTTCGCGCGCGTAGTGCAGCTCCACTCAGGTTGGAGCCACCCATCACGGCCTGCTGTTCAAGCCATGACACTAGCGACATGCCGCCTTCCGTCGCGAGTACGCCAGCCTCTGAAGAGGCCGGATGCATGTGTATCAATTGATCAATGGCAGCACCCGCCGCTGATTGACCAGCTTCATTGAGCCACAAATCCGGGACCATGGCCGAATAATACGGTCCCCAGATACCTTTCACGTAAGCTGGCTCGCGTGTCGTTGCCATGGCACAGGCGGACGTACCAAAGATGTAGGCAAGTGAGTTTTCCAACGGGCCGAGTCCGCTCGCTCCGACAGTGCCAATTCCGCCAGCATGGGCATCGATGAGCCCAGCACCGACGGGTGTGCCCGCATTCATTCCGAAATCGAGAGCGGCTTGAGAGGTCAGTCCACCGGCTAATGGTGTTCCCGCCGCAACGACCTTCGAGCCTATTCGCTCAAAGGCGTTTTCTGTAAGTTCGCCCAAGCCAATGCTATGAAAATAGCTCTCATCCCACCGCTTTTCATGAGCCAGATAGGTCCACTTGCATGTGACGGTACAAACAGATCGAGCGAGACTGCCTGTCATCCGCCATGTCAGATAATCGGCAAGATCAAAGAAATGGGCGGCAGATGCAAAACTCTCCGGCTTGTTTTCCTTGAGCCAAAGCAATTTCGGCGTTTGCATTTCCGGCGAGAGCTTGCCACCAACATAACTCAGAACCGGATGACCGGTTACATTGATGCGTTCCGTCTGGTCAGTTGCGCGGTGGTCCATCCACACGATGACATTACGTTGTGCATCATTGGATGGGCCCACCGGCACCGGCGCGCCGTTTTGGTCTACCACCGCAAGTGAGCAGGTGGCATCGACACCAATACCGGCAATATCAGACGCAACAATACCGGCCTGCCCAATGGCCGCTCTTATCGACGCGGCGACAGCGGCCCATATGTCCTCCGTGGATTGTTCGACGATTTCGCCAGCTTCATACCAGGTGCGAATAGGGTGTTTGGCGGAAGCAAGCAGCACTCCCTGTTTGTTAAACAACCCTGCACGCGCGCTGCCGGTACCGACATCAATCCCAAGAAACACATTACCGCTCATGCTTCTTACTCGGCAGCCTGACGCAAGTGCGGAATCATCAGTACTTTGACAGCATCCGGCCGCGCGGAAACTTCCAAAGCCTCATCCCAATCATTCATATCGTAGTGGTGGGTGACGATTCCTTTTGAAGTGACAAGCTTGCGGTCAAGAAGATCGATTGCAACGGGATAACAATAAGGCCCCAGATGCGCACCACGCAGATCAAGTTCCTTGCGGTCCCCGATAATAGACCAATCAGCTGTGGTCTCATGACCAAAAACCGAAAACTCGACGAACCGTCCCAGCTTCCGGATCATTTGCAGCCCTTGCGTCACGCCGATCGGCGCACCTGTTGCCTCGATATAAACGTCACAGCCATAGCCCTCGGTTAGCGCCTTAACGCGGGCAACCGCATCCTCATTCTTCGGGTTAATCACGATATCCGCACCGAACCCCTTGGCCAGTTGCAACCGCTCATCGACAGGATCAATGACGATAAGTTTCTTCGGTGTTTTCAAATGCGCTATTTGCGCCATCATCAATCCCAATGGGCCCGCACCAGCAATGACCACGACATCATCGAGTTGGACATCGCCCCTGTTGACCGTGTGAATGGCGCAGGCAAGGGGCTCAACAATCGCAGCATCTTCCAAAGGCATGTTAGACGGAATTTTGTGTACACGGGCGTTGGACGGAATGCGCATGTATTCAGCCAATCCTCCGTCGGCCACATCCTTCTGAAAACCAAAAATGTCGTGCTTCTCGCACATCCAGTAAGAACCGGATTGGCAATAGCGGCATTTGCCGCAAGGAACAATCTGTTCAGCAATGACGGTATCACCAAGTGCGACACCAAAATGCAGATCAGCGCCCGGTCCCATTTCCGCGACATAGCCGAAGAACTCATGGCCCGCAACGACAGGCGCTTTGACCCATGGGTCCTTCCAGAACATGTCAGCGCCGGACCAGCACTTTCTGTCCGATGCACAGATACCGCAGGCTCCGATCCGGATAACCAGTTCATTTGGCCCGGCAATGGGTTTGGCAATCGTCTCGACCCGGTAGTCTTTGGGCCCGTGGCAAACGATGGCAGTCATTGTATCAGTCATTTCTCGTACTCTGTAAGTTGGTTGTTGGTCGGAAAGATTTAGCTGCGCCGTTCGCGGCCGATGTATATGGCGAGAAGAATGATCCCGCCCTTGATCACGTTCTGGACGTAAGGATCGACGCCCATCATGTTCAGACCGTTGTTCAGCACGCCCAAAAGCAAGGCTCCGATGAGTGTGCCTATAACCGAGCCGCGCCCGCCCGCTATCGACGTTCCTCCGAGGACGACCGCCGCGATGGCATCAAGTTCAAAGCCGGTGCCGGCATTGGGCTGTCCGCTCATGAGACGGGAGGTCAGGACGATGGCTGCAATCGATGCAGTGAAGCCGCTGAGAATGTAGACGAACAGTTTGGTACGGCTAACGCGTACGCCGGAAAGGCGCGTCGCAGTTTCATTGCCACCGATTGCGTAAACATGCCGCCCGAACGGCGTTCGTTCCAGCAGCACCCATGCCAGCACATAAACAACAAGCATGATGAGAATCGGCATTTGAACGCCCAGAACTGTACCGCCGCCAAAGAACTTGATCCATGATGGCAGGCCGCTGATGGGATAGCCGCCCGAATACATGAGCCCGAATCCGCGCGCTATGCCCATGGTGGCAAGGGTGACGATGATGGACGGCATTCCCGCAAACGCGACCAGCCCGCCATTAAAGACACCAATACCGATGCCGACACCAATACCTGCCAGAAGAGCCAGCGATGCGTTGAGACCAGCAACCATGAGCCCCGCGGCAATGGTCCCGGCAAGTGCCATGACAGCACCGACCGATAGATCAATCCCGCCAGTCAGAATGACGAACGTCATGCCTGCGGCGATGATGGCGATGATCGATACCTGCCGCATGATATTGGTAATGTTTGCCACGGATAGAAAGCTGTCGCTGGCAAAAACCATGATGATGGATACGGCCAGAAGCCCTATCAATGGATAAAAAATCGGGGACTGCCTGAGCACCCGCAGCAGATTTTGCTGCTTGAATGCCGTACCAGCCACCATTTGCGCTTGATCAGACGAAGTCATGATGGATACCTGCATTGTGATTGGTTTCACCTGCCGTTGCGTAACGCATGATGTCCTCAGGCGTGATCTGCGGCGGTTCCAGAATGGTGGCAATCCGGCCCTGTTTGAACACAGCCACCCGGTCAGACATACCGACGATCTCGGGCAACTCTGAAGAGATCATGACAATGGAAAAACCACGTTCAGTCAGTTCACGCATAAGCTGGTAGATTTCTGCCTTGGCACCCACATCGATGCCGCGCGTGGGTTCATCGAAGAACAGGATGTCGGCGTGGTGGTTGAGCCATCGGGCGATGACAATCTTTTGCTGATTGCCTCCAGACAGACTATCGACACGGCTTTCCGGGCCGTTGGCCTTCAGCTTCACCTTTTTCATCATGTCGAGGGCGCCATCGCGCTCGGCCTTTCTGTCGATGAAAAAGTGCAATTGTTTGTATTTGCCCAGATTGTTGAGCGTCATATTGTTGCGCACGCTGGAGGACGTAATCAGGCCCTCGCCTTTGCGATCTTCCGGCAACAGCCCGATCCCCTGCAGCAATGCATCGCTTGGACTGGAGAGCTTGGCATCTTTTCCATGCACCCTGACCTTTTTACGGGTCGTCGGGATTGCTCCGATTATCCCAAGCGCTGTTTCCGTACGGCCTGAGCCCACAAGCCCGGCAAATCCCAGAATTTCGCCCTTGTAGAGACTGAAACTATTGACCGGGTCACCACTCGCCAATTGCAACTCAACGACATCGAGCGCGATCTCGTCTCTTGGCGGATTAAGCGGCTTTGGCGGAAAGCTCTTTTCGATCTTGCGGCCAACCATCATTTCGACAAGTTCATCTATGTTCGTCGAGCCTACAGCCCGTTCACCAACAAAACCACCATCCCGTAAAACGGTGATCCGGTCGCAGATTTCAAAGATCTCATCGAGGTGATGTGAAATGAAAATCATTGCAACACCCTGACGCCGCAGTTCCCGCATGATGGCAAAGAGATGCTCGGCTTCGGTTGGTGTTAATGTTGCGGTGGGCTCATCAAGAATGAGAATGCGTGCATCAAGCGCCAGTGCCTTGGCAATCTCAATGAACTGCTGCTGCGCAATGCTTAAATTCTGCACCGGCTCATCCAGCGGAATAGTAATGCCAAGCCTGTCGAGCAGTTCTCTCGACCGCTGGCGCATGCATCCGCGCTGGAGCATGCCGAAAGCGGAGCGCAACTCTCGCCCGAGAAATATGTTTTCAACCGCGTTGAGATAGGGGATCAGGCTGAATTCCTGAAAAACGATACCAACGCCTGCCTTGACTGCATCCTCGTACCGGGCAAAGACACAATCCTGCCCTTCAATCAGAATTCTGCCCGCATCGGTCCTGTGGACACCGCATAGAATTTTCATCAGTGTCGATTTACCGGCACCATTTTCACCCAACAGCGCGTGGATTTCACCGGCCTTGACGATCATGCTGACATCGGTCAACGCCTTGATGCCGACAAAGCTCTTTGAAATATTCTCGACCTGCAAAAGTGGGCTCATCGTTGCGTTCCTCCGCAATGAGGTTTCCCGCGTCTGGCGGGAAACCTCATCCTGGTTACCAGCTGAAACCAGATGCGTTCTTTGCATCGACCACGACCACATCGATCGGTAACGCTTGCGGAACGACCTTTGCACCCCAGTGTTTTGCCAAAGCGAGAGCAAGACCAATGCGCACCTGATCACGGGGAAACTGCGCCGTCGTTTCGATGAAAGCTCCGCCTTTGCCTATGGCTTCAACCGCCTCCGGCGCACCATCCACGGAGGTGAGTTTGATATCCTTGCCACTTGCTTCGATGGCCGAGAGCACACCCATCGAACCACCATCATTGACCGAGAAAATCCCCTTCAGATTGGGATGCGCCTGGATCATATTTTCGGTCACACTCAGGGCTGTGTCGCGCTCCTGCTTGCCGTTCTGCACTTCTACGATCTTGATACCAGGCACTTCGCCCAATGCCGCCTTGCATCCTTCAACACGCTGCAGGATGGGAATAACAGGAATTCCGTCCAATATGGCGACCTCTCCAGAACCACCGAGCGCCTGTGCAAGATACTTGCAGGACATATAACCGGCATCGCGGTTTTTTGAGCCTACGAAACTGTCTACCGGACCAGAGGCATTAGCATCCACCGCGACAACAATGATACCGGCGTCATGAGCAGCCTGTACCGCAGCTTCGATACCGCTGGAATCAGTTGGATTGACCAGAAGAATATTGATGCCTTGCTGGATCATGTCCTCAACATCGGCAATCTGCTTGGCCACGTCGTGCCGGGCGTCTGTAATGACAACATCGGCTCCAAGCGATTTTGCTGCCGAGTTCAACGCTTCCTGCATGCTAACGAAATAAGGATTATTAAGCTCCTGAAATGTCATGCCGATTTTAAGCGGCTTGCTTTGTGCGAAAGCCATGGTCTGGCCGCTGCCAATCAGAATTGCTGCGACGGAAGCCGCTTTGATAAATGAACGCAACATTGTGTCTCCTCCACTTGTTATTTGCGCTACAGATAAATCTCTCCCTTTCGCAGAATCGCTTTTTGCGTTCCTGCGTCAGTACTCAGTCGATGATGATCGTGTTCGCTGCCGGTCAGGCAGCCGCTTTCCTCGCGAACTGTTCTGCGTGCAACACGCGGAATCTCGAGGGTGCCATTGCCTTCAGCGCCAAAAACTGGCGGTTGAAATTCGAAAGATTATTGAAACCCACCTCATAACAGATATCCGTAACGGACATCTCCTCCTCGCTCATCAACAGCTGACAGGCCAGATTAATGCGCAACCGGTTGATATATTGCACCGGCGTCATACCCGTGTGCTTGTGAAAGGAACGGGAGAAAGCACTTGCGCTTTGACCCGCAATCGCCGCCAGACTGCTTTCCTTCTTCGGCGATGTAAGGTTTTCGGCGATGTAGGACAAAACCCTGTTCATCGATACGGACATATAACCCGACGGGTCTGGCATGTAGTTGTGGCTCGCCAGCGGCTTGCGCTCCTGCGCATTGACCAATTGATGAATGATCTGCATGAAAAGGGCGATACGACGTGCGCCATGCGCATCGACGAGTTCACTCAGATTGGGTTTTACGGCTTTCGCTGTCTCTGGATCAAACAATAATCCGCGCGGGCTCTCCTGCAGAATCGTCTTGAAAACCGCAAGCTCCGGAAACACGCTCATCGTATTTTCAATAAACTGTTCTGTGAACTGGACGATCAGACCGCGCCTCTCAATGACCTGACCTTCAGGCACATTGCTGACCCAATTGTGAGGCAGATTTGGTCCGGTCACAATGAGGTTGCCTGGTTCAAATTCACCGATGAAATCACCCACGAAATAACGGCCGGATGTCTCTACAATCAAATGGATTTCATACTCAGGGTGAAAATGCCACCGAACCGTATGATAAGGATATCCGTGCGACCAAGCTTTGAAGGCTTCACCACGGCAAATCTGTACAACTTCAAGATCTGGTCTCATTGGCCCTCCTCCGGCAATGAAACGCACTGAGCCGCCTGCGTTGGTAATTCGGATAACGAGCCGGTTTGCTTGTGGTGTTGATCCTCCTCCAAGTTCACCGACCATTCTCTGGCTCTTGAACAAAGTATTAAACCCGCGGCAGCAATTCAGCTACCTCGTTTTCAGCATCACACTGATACTTTTTTGATATTTTGCATACTTAAACTTCAAAATATGCAACGGATGCGCTGATAGGGTGGCTTATTGTGAAAGCCTATCCAAGATCTGGATTAGCCGCACGGCGCAGGATCTCAACAACCATTTCGGACGCTTTGATGAGCGATCCAACCGGAAGAAACTCGTAGAGCGAATGGAAGTTGTGAGCCCCACAAAAGAGATTGGGGCATGGCAAACCTTTTTCCGAGAGTACGGCTCCGTCGTAACCACCGCGCATTGGAATAGACTTGGGCTCCACTCCAATTGCCCGCATGGCTTCCAGTGCCAGATCGACTGGATAGCGATTAGAGCCCTGCAGACTTTCGGCAACATTGCGATACATGGGGGTATAAGTGGAAACTATGGTCTGGGCACCGTGGAGCTGGTTAAAACTTTCAACAAGGTTCTGCACGAAGTGACGCCGATGCTCAAAACCGGCCTGTGTAAAATCGCGGATATCGAGGACAATTCGAGCCTCGGCAACGGTGCCATGGATGGATTTTACCCAATAATAGCCTTCCCGGTTTTCCGTATATTCAGGGCGTTCCCCTGCCGGCAGCATGGATATGAACTGCTGGGCAAATAGAACCGCATTGCGCAGTTTTCCTTTGGCGGACATCGGGTGGGCCGTCTGGCCCCGCACCGTTATGTGGAACTCACCCGCGTTCCAGTTCTCATAGACAATCTCGCCGATCGCACAACAATCCAGTGTATAGGCGAAGTCTGCATTGAGAGATGCGACATCCAGTGCCTTGGCGCCCAGAAGACCGATTTCTTCGTCCGGAACAAAGACAACTTTCACGTCGCCGTGCTTGATTTGCGGATTCGACTGGAGAGTCTGCATTGCATGCATAATCTCGGCGATGGCCGATTTGTTGTCTGCACCGAGCAGGCTTGTTCCATCGGTGACGATAATGCGATCCCCGACGTAACGTTCGAGTTCAGGAAACTCGCCTGCTCGCATAACGACATCAAGTGCTTCGTTCAGCACGATGTCACCGCCATTGTAATCTATGATCTGAGCATGCGTATCCGTATTATACTCGTGGCTGGTATCCAGATGGGCTACCCACGCAACGGTCGGAATTCTACGGCCTTTATCCGTCACGTTGGATGGAAGCGTACCCACTACGATTGAGTGGTCTCTTTCCTCAACGCTCAGACCCAGCGCCCGCAATTCGCCAGCCAGCAAGCGCGCCAAAACCGACTGCCCCGAGCTTGAGGGCAAATGCCCCGCCCCCGGCACTGTGGTAGTGTTGATACGGGTGTAATTCAAAAATCGTTCAACAACGTCCATCGGGGTTCCTTACATCTGACCGAGGGGGTTGATTTCAATGATTCCCCCTCTTGCGACAAGTGTTTATTGATTGATACATTTGTATTGCATTGTTTCAAACCCTCGTTGATAAATTCTAATCCCACCAACTGCGGCAAGTTGATTCCTAGAAGAGACAGGACGATATGAAGCTCCCCGAAAAGATTTTTTCAGCGACCATTCTAGCAATCGCATTGAGTGGACCGGCACTAACCGCTGCCTCGGCAAAAACATTGATCTATTGCTCGGAAGCATCCCCGGATGGCTTCGACGCTGCTGCAACCACGTCAGGTGCAACTTACGACGCCTCCGCGCGCAACGTTTCCAATGGTCTTATCAAGATAAAACGCGGCTCAACCGAACTTGAGCCTGGACTTGCCGAGAGCTGGGATATTTCCGCGGATGGCAAAGAATACACGTTCCATCTTCGCAAGGGCGTAAAGTTTCAGACCACCAGTTATTTTAGCCCAACACGGGATTTCAATGCCGATGATGTCATATTTACCTTTGATCGGCAGGGCAACAAAGCCAATCCCTACAATGGCAAAGGGGTTTGGCCACAGTACAATTCCTATTCATTTCCAAGCCTGATCGAAAAAATCGAAAAACTTGACGACAGTACCGTCAAGTTCATCCTCACCCGGCCAGAAGCAACCATGATCGCCTCCTTGTCGCTCACATTTGCGGTGATCCAGTCAAAGGAATATGCGGACAAGCTTCTGGCTGAGGGTAAGCAGGATCAACTGGGTCTATTCCCTATCGGGACAGGACCCTATCAGTTTGTCGATTATCAACCGGATACGGTCATTCGCCTGCAAGCCAATCCTGACTATTGGGGAGGCAAGCAAAAGATCGATGATCTGATCTTCGCCGTCACGCCTGATGCCTCTGTCCGATATCAGAAACTGAAGGCAGGTGAATGCCACGTTATGGCCTATCCGAATCCGGCGGATATTCCAGAGATGAAAGCCAATCCGGCGATCAATGTGCTGCAAAAGGAAGGCCTTAATGTTGGCTTCCTGGCATATAACACATTGGCTGTTCCTTTTAACGATGTTCGCGTGCGCAAAGCCATCAATATGGCTGTCAATAAGCAGGCGATTATCGATGCAATTTATGGTTCGACCGGGATTGTCGCCGTCAATGCAATCCCACCCGGCGTCTGGTCTTACAACAAGGCGATTAAGGACGATCCATACGATCCAGAACAATCGAAAAAACTACTGGCCGAAGCAGGCGTGAACGATCTTTCGATGAAGATCTGGGCAATGCCGGTTCAACGTCCTTATATGCCGAATGCGCGCCGCGCGGCCGAGATGATGCAAGCCGATTTGGCAAAGGTAGGGATCAAGGTCGAAATCATTTCCTATGATTGGACCGAATATCTGAAAAGATCGTTGGAGAAGGATCGGGATGGCGCTGTCATTGTTGGTTGGACGGGCGGAATTGCCGATCCGGACAATTTCCTTGCTGCTCTTCTCGGCTGTCAGGCCATAGGCAGTGGCAATCGTGCCAACTGGTGCAATGAGGATTTTGAGAAGCTTATTCAAGCTGCAAAGCTCACAACGGATCAGGCCGCGAGAACCAAGCTATACGAACAAGCGCAAGTTGTGTTCAAAGAACAGGCACCATGGATGACGATTGCCCATCAGGTCGTGCAACAACCCATCAGTGCCAAGGTCAAAGACTTCCGGGTTGATCCGTTTGGCGGCAACCTCTTCGAAGATGTTGATATAGAAGAATAGGAACAACACGCAGCTGAGCAAGGATACTGATCTAACCTGCTCAGCTGCCGATTTCCCATCCGATACCGAACCGGATGCTGGCGACGCGATGTGAGAGAGTGCTTTATTGAATGGCTATCTTCATCTGAACAAACTCCGCCACCGACGAGGTGCCCAGTTTTTCAGAAATATTGGCCCTATGCGCATCGACCGTTCGCAGCGAAATGTTTAGGGCACCGGCAATTTCCCTCGAGCCCCATCCCCTGCAGACGAGGCTGAGGATTTCATTTTCACGGCGAGTTAATGTCGCAAGCAACGTCTCTGTTTCCCGTTTTTCCAACGCAACCACGAGCGCATGATCTGCCTTGTTCAAGGCCTCGAATAATTGCTCCTGATCAACGGGCTTTGAAAGAAAGTCCACAACACCGGATTTGAATGCATCCCTGCAACTGTTCAAATCGCCATGTCCGGTGATGATTATGATCGGCCATATGATATCTCTTGATATCAGTTCCCTTTGCAGCTCCAGTCCCGACAGTTCGGGCATCTGCAAATCCAGAAGCAAATAACCGGGCGGTAGCGGATCAACTTTTTGGAGAAAGTCTACAGGATCGCTGAAGGTCACAACATCTATCTTGTAGGCTTCAAAGAGCAAGCAAAGCCCTTCTCTGACGGCAGAATCATCATCAACGAGGTAGACTGGATAGCGCATCAAAGCATCACCTTGTCCGGTTGTGACAGACACATTGTAAATAGGGCGCCTCGGTCATTCAAGACACTAACTTTGTTGCCGGTCATACCGAACTTTCGACATCGAGAACGAACTCGAATTTGCAGTCTCCCAAGTGACGACCCGCGGGTGATGACAAGTGCTACCGCTGACAGGCATGAACCCCATCATTCGGGATAGTGTCGCTGGAACACTTAAGCCGACAACGAAAGCCGATTCTTCCAATTTTGATACCTGTGCGTAGGGGGGAATAGCACCTGAAACATCGTTCTTCCCCCCAGATCGAACTTGCGCCATTCACCCATGGATTCGAACCTGAAAAATATGTCGATGAAATACTGCCACAAGAATAGACTTCAACGATTTAACCATAGATGGTCTTGGCAATCCGGCATTATGAAACCCCTTTATAAATCTCTATAGAATACGAATTCATTCAAAATAATGTTGCACCGGCGTAATAGGATCATAGCGCATGGGGATAATACATTCGTATTTGTACCTAGCGGTCTAATTCTGACATTTGCATGTTGTGCATGATGTTAAATACGTTGCCTGAAACCTTTGACGCTCCACCCGGACTGCAACATTTTGCATGGCCAATTACTCGCAGCGAGCGCCGAGCCTTTAAATTCATCGAACACGCCATGGAACCGGCACGGGACGCCGCAAGGGATAGCCAACCCTAGGTAGCCATACATATTTATTCTCATCTGGACGCGTACTACACTGCTCAAAGTTGCCTCACCTGAGAGGCTCGTCGGACACACGTTGGAAATAATGGCAAATGCCATCTACCACATACTGGACAAGGCATGAATGATTTCCAGGCGGCACACCCGATCAAACCGCGAGAGTTATATCGTTTTAGGCGTGCAGCCCAAGATGTTCTGATGATAGCCCTTTATCGAAACAAGATGAATCCTGCAGTCCTTAAATCAATCGTTGCTGATGATGCTGTAAACGCCATTATCACCCTGCTCATCCACGCACAACAAACGGACCAGGGACAAAAGTCGGCGAGGAGGCAAGTCCGCCGCGCAAAGATGGCGCACGTCGCCCAGGCACGAGCCTCCCGTGTCTCCTCGGCCGCTGCCAAACTCAAACAAAACAACGTCGATGAAAAAGCAAATGAGGTCGAGCAAAGCGTGGAAACCTGCGCAACGTCGAAGTAACGGCGCTGGAATGCTATTACGGCTAAGCTGACGGGCGACCAGTATTCCTCAAGCAAATCCATTGCAGCAACATTCAACAAGCCCGAGTGGTCAATAACACGGTCATTGACGCCCAAGACCCACGCGATGGGTAAATCATTGTTGCAGCGATTCGTCAGGATTTTCAGCGAAAGGTCATGCTGGTTCCCCTCCAACACGCAATCCCTTCGACTGTATATCTGGTAAATGTGCAGTTCCATGAAGGTTTTGACATTTTACCATCCATACTGCTCATATAGCTCCCATGGACGGTTTGACCGTACAGTCAAAAATGCCGATGCGGGAGCTAGCATGGACCTTGATTTGGACAATGGATCGACGAGGAAAGCAGCCCCGCAGCCTGTGACACCCAGCGGCACGAAAGCTTCCGCTATCGGAACGCTGGGTAATCTTCTTGGTCGTGCCGGAATCCGGATTAATGGCGACGCTCCATGGGATATTCAGATCAAGGATGAAAGAGCCCCTACCCGCATACTGGCTCAGGGCAGCTTGGGACTCGGTGAAAGCTACATGGATGGCTGGTGGGACTGCGCGTCGCTGGATATCTTCTTTGAACGGATATTTCAGGCCAATCTGACAGAGCATGTCACGGCAAAAGACATTGTGCAGACATTAAAGGCACGTTTGCTCAACCTGCAAAATAGCAGGCGGTCATGGCAGGTCGGCAAGGCACATTACGACGTTGGCAATGACCTCTTTTCTGCAATGCTCGATAGCCGCCTGACCTATTCCTGCGGATATTGGAGAGAGGCAGACAATCTCGAGGATGCGCAGGCAGCAAAGCTCGATCTCGTTTGCCGTAAGCTCGGCCTTCAACCTGGAATGCGGCTTCTGGACATTGGTTGCGGCTGGGGCAGCCTTATGCAATTTGCTTCAGAAAACTACGGCGTTTCCTGTGTTGGATTGACGATATCCAAGGAGCAGGCAGAGTTCGCGCGTCAAAAGCTAAGCGGACTGCCTGTGGAGTTTCGTCTGGCCGATTATCGCTCGTTCAATGTAGACGGTCAGGAGAAATTCGACCGTATCGCATCAATCGGCATGTTTGAGCATGTCGGCCACAAAAATTACGGCGCTTTTTTCGATACCAGCAAACGCAGTCTGGTCGCAGACGGATTGTTTCTGCTGCATACGATTGGAAGAAAACGCACCCGTAACGTCATAGACCCGTGGTTCGACCGCTATATTTTCCCCAACGGTGAACTGCCATCCCTGAATGAGATATCCACCAGTGTGGATGGCCGATTTGTCATCGAAGACGTTCATAATTTCGGCGCGGACTATGACAAGACATTAATGGCGTGGCATGCTCGATTTGAAGCGGCATGGCCGCAATTCGCGACAAAGTACGGCGAGCGGTTCTATCGGATGTGGCGATACTATCTCCTGTGCATGGCAGGATGTTTCCGGGCTCGCCAGATACAGCTTTGGCAAACGGTTCTCTCGCCATCGGGTGTTCCGGGGGGCCACCTCAGGCATTCCTGAGCTGCGATGTAAGCCGCATTGAAACGCGGGGCTGCCTTGAGAACGAGAGGGATAGCGATCTTGCCGTGAAGAGGCACCACGTCGGCTGGCAACTGACATGACTGAGTTTCGCGCCGAGGTTGGCTTTGTCCTCCGGTCCTCCGGTCCTCCGGTCCTCCGGTCCTTCGACCTCTACCCGCACAAGATAGCTTTGGCGAACGTCCTTCTATCGGCACGAATGCGAGAAATAATCAAATTCTGAACACGCTGCCGCATGACGACACGTTGCGTTCCGATTCTTATCAAATCGCAACGCGATAATTTGCATAGCTAATATGCAACTTTGTATGTTGCTCTAAATTTAAGCGATGCTATTTTGAGGATGTTAGGTTCTTTCCTCCCAGAAATCCTAACGCCGAATGCAGCAACCTCCTCCCGCGTTGGGCCTTTTTGCTTTGCCCCCCGCGTAATCGCGAAAAATCATTATATTGCATCGAAGTGGATGGTCGCAATCATCCATGTTTTGACGCTCTTTGTGTTTTCTCCCATGTTTCTACAACCTATGGTATAATCCGCGAGGTAACGGTTTCAAAAAGGAGAAACTTTATGCAACTGAGCGCACCTACGAAAATTGTGTTTATTATCGCGGTGATACTGGCTGTGTTATCGCTGCTTCCGGTGGTCGGAATCGCGGTGGGAGTTCTTGGCGCTTACAGCTATTGGTTGCTGCTTGTTGCTTTTATCGTACTTGCAGCCGGTAGCCTGTTTAAAGGCGTTTAAAACCAGCGAACTGTTCGCCCAATCGCCACCCGGCGATAAACGCCATCTGCCATCTCACGAGCCACAACTCGTGGGTTGAGTACTATTCTGCGTCCACATCAGCAATGCGGTTCGGAATGCTGGCATACATTCCAGTTGTGCGGAACTCGGTTGGGCTTGCCCCATATATCCGCCTGAACACCTTTGAAAAATAATTGGCATCGTCAAAACCGGTCATGATCGCAACCTCCTTAACCGGCAGGAAGGCTGCGTTTGTCAGAAGCTTAGTTGCGCGCTGCATGCGCTTCTGCAGGACAAATTCCGCCGGTGGTAGACCTTCACACTCGGCAAAGACGCGCGAGAAATGCGCACGGCTGAGGCCAGAAACATTTGCCAGTTCTTCAACGGGAAGTGGTTTATCGAGATTGGCACTGATGTGATCAATGACCGGCTGCATGACCGTCTTCTCATGCTGATCAACCGGGTGCGAGCCGAACACGCCATCGTAAAGTGCCATGGCTGCTTCATAGGCAATGGCGGACGCGCGGCCCGCTGTTTCCGCATCCATGATCAGGCGCATGCTGCAATCGGCAAGATGCTCGATCGTCTCACTTGGCAGCTTCAAAACTGGTCCCTGAGCCGCAAGAATCGAGCGATGAATGCGCAATGCTTCCTCACCATTCATCGAAATCCAGAAATACTCCCAGTGATCGCCCTTCTCCAGCCAATAGCGGTGGTTGTGTGGCACAAGTACGAGCAGAGTTTCACCCTCCCGCACCTTATAGTTCCGGTTTTCATAACGCAGCGTACCCGTTCCGCTGATCGTATGTTGCAGGACAGTAAAGGGGGTTTGTCCCCGCTTGCGGCCATCCCAATCATAGGTTTCATTGCGGCGCACTTCATAACCGGTGCTGGTTGGCATGGTGTGAAGCGTGTGGCGCCCCCGCGGCAGGGAAACCGTCTTCATGGTATGCCCGGTATCGATCAGTTTGCGCAGCACAAAATTACCCTCAAAAGCATAATCCCTCTCTAGTCGCTCCCATGAATATACGCATAATGCTGGGTAAGAACAGCAGATGAACTGTTTGCGACCAATGTTGAAAGAGGGAAAGACAGGAAAAAACTGATCTTTGGAGCCCACTTGAAAACCGGGCTCCGCCGTATTGTTCTTATCCGTTCCGAATGATCGAGGTCGACATGAGCAGTTTCAAAATCGCTATCATTGGCGCTGGCAGCGTGGGTTTTACAAAAAAGCTCTTCACCGACATTCTCTGCGTGCCGGAGTTCAAGGATATTGAATTCGCGCTTACTGACATCAGCGAACATAACCTCAAGATGATCAAGGCAATTCTGGATCGTGTTGTTGAGGCCAATAATCTTCCGACGCGCGTTACCGCCACGACAGACCGGCGCAAGGCCATCGACGGCGCTCGCTATATTATAAGCTGTGTACGTGTCGGTGGACTTGAGGCCTATGCGGACGATATCCGCATTCCCTTGAAATATGGCATAGACCAGTGTGTGGGCGATACAATCTGCGCCGGTGGTATCCTCTATGGACAGCGCAACATTCCTGTCATTCTCGATTTCTGCAAGGACATCCGTGAGCTTGCTGAACCCGGTGCAAAGTTCCTGAACTATGCCAATCCCATGGCCATGAATACCTGGGCTGCTATCGAATATGGCAAGGTGGATACGATAGGGCTTTGCCATGGCGTCCAGCATGGCGCGGAACAGATCGCAGAAATTCTCGGTGCCAAATCCAAGGATGAACTTGACTACATCTGCTCGGGCATCAACCACCAGACATGGTTTGTCGATATCCGCCTGCGCGGCCGCAAGATTGGCAAGGATGAACTCATTGCCGCGTTCGAAGCCCACCCGGTTTTCTCACAACAGGAAAAGCTGCGCATTGATGTTCTCAAGCGTTTCGGCGTCTATTCCACCGAAAGCAACGGCCACCTCTCGGAATACCTGCCCTGGTATCGCAAGCGTCCTGATGAGATCGCCAAATGGATCGACATGTCCGACTGGATTCATGGTGAGACTGGCGGGTATCTGCGTTATTCGACGGAAACGCGGAACTGGTTTGAAACCGAGTTTCCGCAATTTCTGGAGGCCGCAGCTAAGCCTATCAATCCCACCCGCCGTTCCAATGAGCACGCCAGCCATATTCTTGAGGCACTGGAAACCGGGCGCGTCTATCGCGGCCATTTCAACACGCGCAATACCGGCATCATCACCAATCTGCCCGCCGATGCGATTATTGAATCGCCGGGGTTTGTCGACCGCTTTGGTATCAACATGGTTTCCGGCATCACATTGCCGGAGGCGTGTGCAGCCACATGCATTTCATCTATCAATGTGCAGCGCATGGCCGTCCATGCCGCAATCAGCGGCGATATCGATCTTTTGAAACTGGCCGTTCTGCACGATCCATTGGTCGGCGCGGTATGCACCCCGGAAGAGGTTTGGCAGATGGTCGATGAAATGATTGTCGCCCAAGCCCAATGGCTACCGCAATATGCCCATGCGATTGACGATGCGAAAGAGCGGTTGCGCCATAAGTCCGTAGCGACGCGCGAATGGAAGGGCGTCGCCAGCCGCTCAATACGCTCTATCGAAGAACTGAGAGCAGAAAAAGCATTGATGAAACAGGCCACGAATTAATTTTTTCCGGCCGCTTTCCCCTCTTGGAGGAGACGGGGTAGCGACATGAGCCGGGCCAGATGGAAGAGGGAGAGACGATGAGCCATTTTCGCTATTTGAGTACACTTGCCATAGGTGTTTCAATGCTGGCTTTTCCGGTATTGGCATCTGAGCCAACCGTTCCGCCGGAACCGCCGACTTTCAAAGCACAGGCAAAAATCTCATATGTCTCCAGAGATGCAATTCTCGAATTCAAAGCCCTGCCCGCTTATCATGAACCTGATTGGGTCACTGAAAAATTTGTAAAAGCTGGCAAGCTTCCAGCTGTTAAAGACCGGCTACCGAAGGAACCGCTTGTCTATAAGACAGGAAATATGCCCGATGGTATCGGTGTCTATGGTGATACATTGCGCCATGTCATTGGCGGACGGCCGGAGGGTTGGAACTATATCGGCGGCCAATCGCAAGGCTATGGCGGTATCGACATTGGCCTGTCTGAATGTCTGACCCGAACTGCACCGCTCTTTCAGGTTGAAGCAACGGATGTCGAGCCCTTGCCAAATCTGGCTAAGGGGTGGGAATGGTCAGCTGATGGCCACACCCTGACCATGCATCTCATTGAAGGTGCAAAATGGTCCGATGGCGCGCCGTTCGATGCGGATGATGTGATGTTCTATTGGGATGACAATGTCATTGATCCCAATGTTTCACCACTCAATGGTGCAACCCAGGAGACGTTCGGGATTGGCACAACGCTGAAGAAAATTGATGCCTATACCGTCGAATGGACATTCAAGAATGCTTTCCCGCGCCAGTATCTTTACGCCATGGCCTATGGAACATTCTGTCCGGGTCCAGCACATATCCTTAAGACGAAGCACCCAAAATACGCTGCAACAACCTATGATCAATACAAGAACGGTTTCCCGCCTGAATATATGAACATGCCGGTTATGGGGGCCTGGGTTCCAGTCGAGTACAGGCCTGACGATATTATCGTGCTTCGCCGCAACCCTTATTACTGGAAGGTGGACGAGGCTGGCAATCAGCTGCCCTATGTCAACGAGATGCATTATAAGCTCTCAACCTGGGCTGATCGCGATGTCCAGACGGTTGCGGGTTCAGCCGATTTTTCCAATCTCGAACAGCCGGAAAATTTCGTGGAGTCGCTGAAACGTGCCGCACAGGACAACGCCCCTGCCCGGCTTGCCTTCGGCCCACGTCTCATCGGCTACAATCTCGATATGAACTTTTCGGCCAATGGCTGGGGCGCACCCGATGCGCGCGGTCAAGCTGTTCGCGAACTCAATCGCAACGAGCACTTCCGCAAGGCTGTGACCATGGCGATAGACCGGAAGAAATTGGGCGAAGCGCTTGTCAAAGGCCCTTTCACCGCGATCTATCCCGGCGGGCTGTCATCGGCAACGAGCTTCTATGACAGGCAATCCACCGTCTATTATCCCTTTGATTTGGAAGGCGCAAAGGCAGAGCTGGCAAAGGCCGGTCTGAAGGACACCGACGGCAATGGCGTTGTCAACTTTCCGCCTGACAAAGCAGGTGGCAAGGATGTGGAAATCACCCTTCTGGTGAACAATGCCTACAACACCGACAAGAACCTTGCGGAAGGCGTGATCGGCCAGCTGCAAAAGCTTGGCCTGCGCGTCATTCTCAATGCCGTGGACGCCAACCAGCGCGATGCCGCCAATTTCGGTGGACGGTTCGACTGGATGATCTGGCGCAACAATTCGGAACTCGCCTCTGTCGTACAGAACACCGAACAATTGGCTCCGGTGGGCCCCCGCACCAGCTGGAACCATCGCGCTCCGGAAAATGGTCAACTGGATCTGATGCCCTTCGAAGAAGAGATGGTGAAGATCGTCAACAAGTTCATCTCAAGCCAGGATAACGCCGAACGAACCGAGCTGATGAAGCAGTACCAGAAAGTCTACACGACAAACGTGAACACGGTCGGATTAACGGAATTCGCCGGTGCTCTGGTTATCAACAAGCGCTTCTCCAACATTCCGTCCGGCGCGCCGATATTCATGTTCAACTGGGCCGAGGACGCCATCATCCGCGAGCGCGTGTTCGTCAAGGCGGACAAGCAGGGTGATTATGAACTGTACCCACAGCAATTACCCGGAAAGCCGGGCGGGCCCGGCCCGATGAACTGAGCCTCCCAAGGACTCTGGCCGACCGGTCGCACTGCGGTGCGGCCGGCTCATCAACCGAACAAGTCGATGGTGTGAATGTGTTCATACCTGTTTCGAAACCAACACAAGAGAAGTGAACCGGCCCATGTTACGATTCCTGCTTGTGCGTATCGCCTCTGCCATTCCGGTGCTGTTTGTGCTGAGCGTGGTTACCTTCGCCATTATTCAAGCGCCTCCCGGCGATTATTCCGATTACATCCGTTCGCAATTGATGAATCAGGGCGGAGCTTCCTTCGAAGCTGCGGACGCGCAAGCGCAGGCCTATCGTGTTGCCAATGGTCTCGACAAACCTCTGCCTGTTCAATACGTCAACTGGGTTATCGGCATGGTAACGCGTGGCGATTTTGGTCACAGCCTGTTCTATAATAAGCCGGTTGCCGACGTGGTCGGTGAACGATTACCACGAACTCTGTTGCTGGCACTGACCTGCCATATCCTCGCATCAATCATCGGTATCAGCTTTGGCATATTGGCCGCCACCCGGCAGTACTCATGGGTCGACAGCCTGCTCTCCGGCATATCATTCCTTGGCATGACCGTGCCGCGCTTCTTGATGGCGCTCATCATTGTCTACATCATGGTATTTCATTTCAACGTATCGGAGATCGGCAGTTTCAATTCACCGCGTTATGGTGGTGCGCCCTGGTCCTGGGACAAATTTGTCGATCTCGTCCGGCATGTCTGGCCCGTCGTCGCCATCGCTACATTTGGTGGCCTCGCCTACAATATGCGCGTGATGCGCGGCAACCTGCTCGACACGCTCAATGCCCAATATGTGGAAACAGCGCGCGCCAAAGGTCTGAGCGAGGGCGCTGTCATCATGCGCCATGCTGTACCCAATGCGCTCCACCCTTTGATCATGTATCAGGGTGTCGTGTTGCCCTATATGCTGACCGGAGAGATCGAAACTGCAATCATCTTTGCGCTGCCGACCGTCGGTCCCGCCATCGTCGGGTCCATGTGGGTTGGCGATGTCTACGTCACTGCAACCTTCATGCTGGTGCTTTCAGCTACATTGATTGTTGGCAACATCATCGCAGACCTTCTGCTTGCCCTTATCGACCCGCGTGTGCGGCAATATGGGGAGGTGAAGTGATGCATATACAGATTCAACAACCACCTCTGGTCATCGAAACAGTTAATAACAAACGCGGCAATGAACGCTATATCGCTCTTGTCTGGCGGCGTTTGAAACGCTCCTGGACTGGCATGATCGGCCTCGTTCTGGTCTGCCTGTTGCTTGTCATGGCCATCTTTGCAGGTTTCTTTGCGCCAGTTGATCCCATGCAGACAGACATTGGCTTCGCCCCCCCCGAAGCTATCCGTTTCTTTGACAAGGACGGTAATTTTTCTCTTCGCCCGCGTACCTACCCGATTGCCGAGACCGAAGAACTTGACCCGGTGACATTTCAACCTGTGGTCGGGCCAGACTATGACAACCCTCGCCTGCTGGGTTTCTTCGTTAAAGGCTTCGACTACAAGCTTCTTGGTATCATCCCGACGGACCGGCATTTCTTCGGTACGATTGATGGACAACCAGTGCATTTTCTCGGAACAGACAAGTTCGGACGCGATGTTCTCTCCCGGGCCATTTACGGTTCTCGTATCTCGTTGATGATTGCCTTGATTGTCGTATCCATCGTTACGGTGGTTGGCACCACGGTAGGTCTGGTCTCCGGCTATTTTGGTGGGAGATTTGACGCGTGGACACAACGCTTTGTCGAACTGGTGCTGGCATTTCCCCAGCTGCCACTCTATCTCGCGCTCAGCTCACTTATACCGGTGACGGCACCGACCAATATTTTCCTCGGCTTTGTCATCATCGTCATGTCGGCGCTTGGCTGGGCCCAAATGTCACGCGAAGTGCGCGGCAAGACGCTGGCGCTGGCGCGTATCGAATATGTGCGGGCCGCGTTGGCTGTGGGTGCATCGGATCGCCGCATCATTTTTCAACATATTTTTCCAAACGTCATGAGTCATGTGATCGTTGCCGTCACCATAGCAATTCCTCACATCGTCCTTTTGGAATCCTTTCTGGGTTTTCTTGGATTTGCCGTGAAACCCCCGCTCATCTCCTGGGGATTGATGTTGCAGGACACGGCAACCTACTCCGTCATTGGGTCCTACCCATGGATACTCACACCCGTTGCATTCGTGCTTGTCACCGTCTTTGCGTTCAACGCTCTTGGCGACGGTTTGCGCGATGCCGTTGACCCCTATTGAGGCTGGATGCAATGCCCATAAATGAAACAAGCACCATGGCACCCGAACAGCGGCTGGATAGCGCAGCACACCCGGAAAGCCCTGTTATTGACGCACGCAATGTTGCGGTCCGCTTCAAGGTAGAGGATGGCATGGTCGATGCCGTCAAGGATGTTTCCTTTCAGCTTTATCGCGGTGAAACCATTGCGATCGTCGGCGAATCCGGTTCCGGAAAATCCGTTACCGCACGCACTATCATGGGGCTTTTAACCAAGCGTGCTACGGTCTCCGATGGGGCGAAGATCATCTATGACGGCAAGGACATCCTGACATTCTCGAGCCACGCGCGGCGTGCGTTGCGCGGCAATCGCATGTCCATGATTTTTCAAGAGCCCATGAGTTCGCTCAATCCGATCTATACAATCGGCAGTCAGATCATCGAGGCCATTCGTGTACACCAGCGTATCAGCAGACGCGAAGCCCTAAAGCGTGCGCTTGACCTGCTGATCCAGGTGCAGATCCCTGACCCGGAATCCCGGCTCAACCAATATCCCCACCAACTCTCCGGTGGTCAACGCCAGCGCGTCATGATTGCCATGGCGCTTGCGAACAACCCTGATGTGTTGATCGCCGATGAGCCGACTACCGCGCTTGATGTCACGGTTCAGGCTCAAATCCTTAATCTCATCCGTGATCTGCAGAAGCGGCTGGGAATGGCTGTCATTCTCATCACCCATGACCTGACCGTTGTCCGCCAGTTTTCCGATTATGTCTACGTCATGCAGCATGGCGAGGTGAAGGAGCACAACACGACCGCGGCGCTTTTTGCGAACCCTCGTCATCCCTATACGTGCCATTTGCTCGGGTCTGAACCCAAGGGGGAAGCCAATCCAATGCCCGCAAATTGCGAAGCCATTCTGGAAGGCAAATCGGTACGGGTGACATACATGTTAAAACGCGGCGGTTTCTTCAAACCGCATCTGCACGAGCTTGTTGCTGCCGACAGTCTCAATCTGAAACTTCACAAGCATGAGACATTGGGTATCGTCGGTGAATCCGGCTCTGGCAAGACGACTTTTGGACAGGCGCTTGTCCGGCTCGTGCATACGGATAGTGGCGAGATTTACTTCGACCGGCAGCCAATTCACAACAAGTCCCGGGCCGAAATGCGGCCTCTGCGCGCGCGCATGCAGATCGTCTTTCAGGACCCGTTTTCCTCACTCAATCCACGCATGTCGATTGGGCAGATCATCGAGGAAGGGCTGATTATCAACCGGATCGGCGAGAACCGGGCTGATCGTCTCAACCGTGTGCAGGAAGCCCTGAAATGCGCGGGGATGCCACACAATATCCTCTCCCGTTTCCCGCACGAGTTTTCCGGTGGCCAGCGCCAGCGCATAGCCATTGCGCGTGCGATAGCACTCGAACCGGAATTCATCCTTCTGGACGAACCAACATCGGCGCTTGATCTGTCGGTTCAGGCACAGATCATCAATCTGCTGCGCAAGCTGCAGGATGATTGCGGGCTGAGTTATCTGTTCATTTCTCACGATCTGAAAGTGGTCCGTGCCCTTTGCCACCGCGTTATGGTGATGCAGCACGGCAAGATCGTCGAAGAAGGCCCTGTCAACGACGTTTTATTCCATCCCAAGACCGCCTACACTGAACGGCTTGTCAAAGCCGCCTTCGAGGTAGCCGCATAATCCTCCCGGAGTTTGCCATGTCAAAACAACCCAAAGTTACCTTTATCGGAGCCGGTTCCACCGTCTTCATGAAAAATATCATCGGCGATATTCTGCAGCGCCCGGCACTATCGGGTGCGAAGATCGCGCTTATGGATATTAATCCGCAACGTCTGGCCGAGAGCGAAATCGTTGCCGGCAAACTGGCAAAAACACTCAACGCCAAGGCCGTCATCGAAACCCACACGGACCGTCGGCGCGCGCTTGAGAAAGCCGACTTTGTCGTGGTTGCTTTCCAGATCGGCGGGTATGAACCCTGCACCGTCACGGATTTCGAAGTTCCGAAAAAATATGGTCTTCGCCAGACTATTGCCGATACGCTTGGCGTTGGCGGGATCATGCGCGGACTGCGGACGGTTCCGCATCTTTGGAACATCTGCGAGGATATGCTCGCCGTCTGCCCGCAAGCCATTTTGCTTCAATACGTGAATCCCATGGCGATCAACACCTGGGCAATTGCCGAGAAATATCCGACAATTCGCCAGGTTGGCCTTTGCCATTCCGTGCAAGGCACCGCAGGCGAGCTTGCACGCGACCTTGATATTCCAATCGAGGAAATTCGCTATCGTGCTGCCGGTATCAATCATATGGCTTTTTACCTGCAATTCGAGCATCAGCAGCCCGATGGCAGCTATCGCAACCTCTATCCGGAGCTCGTTCGCGGTTATCGTGAAGGACGTTTTCCAAAGCCCAGCCATTGGAACCCGCGCTGTCCCAATAAGGTGCGCTACGAGATGCTGACCCGGCTTGGCTATTTCGTCACGGAAAGCTCCGAACATTTTGCGGAATACACACCCTATTTCATCAAGGAAGGACGCGACGATCTCATTGAGAAGTTCGGCATTCCGCTGGATGAGTACCCAAAGCGCTGTATCGAGCAGATCGAACGCTGGAAGGGTCAGGCAGAGACCTTTGCAAAAGCCGACAGGATCGAGGTGACCGAAAGCCGTGAATATGCGTCATCCATCATGAACTCCGTATGGACCGGCGAACCATCGGTCATTTACGGCAATGTGCGCAACAATGGCTGTATCACGTCACTGCCAGCCAATTGTGCTGCGGAAGTACCCTGCCTCGTTGATGCCTCAGGCATTCAACCGACCTATATAGGCGCTCTGCCACCGCAACTCACGGCGCTCATCCGCACCAATATCAATGTACAGGAATTGACCGTTCAGGCGCTGATGACCGAGAACCGCGACCATATCTACCACGCGGCCATGATGGACCCGCATACGGCGGCGGAGCTTGATCTCGATCAGATTTGGTCGCTTGTGGACGATCTTCTTACCGCGCACGGCGATTGGCTCCCCGTATGGGCCCGTGGTCCCCGCAAGGTACAGGCTGCTTAGGCCGAGTGATTGTCTGCAGGATAGTTTTCGGCCCGATATCCTCAACTATCGGGCCGATTGGCAATCATCTCCAGATTAAAAGCCGTCCACGTCTATGACGGCTTGAGCAAATGCTGCTGGCGCTTCCTGCGGCAAATTATGCCCGATACCACCCTCGATAAGCCGATGCGCATATTTACCCGTAAACTTCTTGGCATAGGCGCTGCTGTCCGGATGCGCAGCGCCGTTGGCGTCGCCTTCCATGGTAATCGTGGGGACACTGATGAGCGGACCTTCGGCGAGGCGTTTCTCCAGATCATCATACTGCTTTTCACCTTCAGCAAGTCCGATCCGCCAGCGATAATTATGAATAACGACACTGACGTGGTCCGGATTGTCAAAAGCTTTGGCACTGCGCTCGAACGTGGCGTCATCAAAATCCCACTTGGGTGATGCGAGTTGCCAGATCAACTTGTTGAAATCGTGCCGATACATCTCGTACCCCGCCTGACCCCGTTCTGTTGCAAAATAGAACTGATACCACCATGCAAGCTCCGCTTTAGGTGGCAGAGGTGTTTTGTTGGCTTCGCGGCTGCCAATCAGATAGCCGCTTACGGAAACCATTGCCTTGCAACGCTCCGGCCACAGGGCTGCCAGAATATTGACCGTCCGTGCGCCCCAATCAAAACCGGCCATGATCGCCTTGTCTATTTTCAGCGCATCCATCAATGCGATGACATCGACGGCAACAACTGCTTGTTGACCATTGCGAGGCGTGCTGTCCGAAAGAAAACGCGTTGTGCCATAGCCGCGAAGATAGGGAACAATGACCCTGTAACCTGCCGATGCAAGCAACGGCGCGACATCGACAAAGCTATAAATGTCGTAGGGCCACCCGTGAAGACAGATGACGACTGGACCATCGGCAGGACCGGCCTCTGCATAACCAATATTGAGAACGCCGGCATTAATCTGCTTGAGCGGACCGAATGAAGTATTCGTGCCCGGTTTGATTACAGGCAGACCTCCTGGTTTGGATTTGTCAGTCTGCGCAGGTGCTGAGCCGATCATTCCGAGCTGAGCGACTGCAAGTGCTGCCGCGGCAGTTCCGAACAAGCGGCGGCGAGCATGATTGATTGCTTCTGTCATTGTCTTCTTCCTCAGAAATATGAAGTGGATTACGAATTTTATTGCATGACCGGCCGACTTTGACCGATCGGCAGATTTTTCATTTCCGCGCGGCAGGCGCGTTATTTTCAAATGCAGGAATTGCGCGCAGATTTTGCATGATTTCGGCAATGTTTGCCCACTGCGCCAAATCGAATCCATTTCGAGCAGCACTGATTGCTTGCGGAAAAAGGAAAATATCCGCGACGGATGGATGGTCCCCGGCAATGAATGCACCGGTTCTTCGGTTTGTAATCAGCTGCTCAACCGCCGCCATTCCTTCACCGATCCAGTGACGGCTCCATTCGGCAACGCCATCCGAATTGATAGCGTGAGTCGTACTCAGGTACGACGCTATTCGCGGAGGTAACAATGCGTGAATCTCCGAAGCGATCGCCAGAGCGACGCTGCGAGCCAGAGCCCTGCTTTCGAGATTGAGAGGCAGCAAAGGCGGTTCGGGATAAAGCTCATTCAAATATTCGATAATGGCCAGTGACTGGGTGATCAGCTGACCGCCATCTGTTACCAGAGCCGGGACAAGTCCTTGCGGATTGAGTTTGAGATAATCGGCCTGCCGGTTCTGCGCATCGACACCCAGTATCGATATGCGATGGGCTTCGACTTCCACACCTTTAAGAGCAAGTGCAATTCGCACACGCGATGTGGCGGATGAAATTTCGTTTTCGTAAAGTTTCATTTTCCGGCTCACTCTTGGTTTAAAGTTTCAGTGGCCCCTGCAGATTTGCCGGGAATGGACAGGCGGCGTTCCACGGGAACGGGCGCACGTTTATTCTTTGACACCAATGCAACGAGGCCCGCGACTGCCGATGGTTCACTGGAGGTAGTATCGTAGGCGCAGGGTGCAGCGAATATTGCCGCTCCTATGAGACATTTAATGACGAACTGCATTGCCAGCATTCCTTCAAATTAGTTATTTTAATAACTATTATTTCGATATGTTTATCGCACATGCGCTGGATATACAAGTGATGATAATAATTTTTATCGTAATCATTTTTCCCTACATGAACGAAGCGTGCCGATGATCGGGAGGCCTCTTTGCTTACACAGACCGCCAAGCTGACAAAGCGGACGCAGCAGCCCACTTGGTGTTGAAATTTTCGGTATCGTCAGCAATGATGGATGGGGCGTGCCTGTTCGCATGCAATCGAAAACGGGGAGGTATAATGTTCCGTCGCTTGGTTCTCCTAGCCGCCGCTGCCTGTACTTTCAGCGTCTTCGCCACCCCTTCATGGGCACAGGAAGCAACTCAATGTCCGGCCAAATTACCTGCGGATACGGACTGCTACTCGGGACAGGACCGCAATGGCGCGTTCTACTGGATCGCTCGTCCGAAAAACTGGAATGGCATCCTTGTCCTGCATGCTCATGGCGGACCACGCCTGTCCCGTCCGAAGATTGACGATCCGGTTGAGGATCTGGAACGCTTTGCTGTCACCGTTAGCGAAGGTTACGCATGGGCCGGATCGAGTTATCGACGGGAAGGTTACGGCGTGCGTATGGCCGCCGAGGATACAGAAAATTTGCGCCGGATTACTTGGGACAAGCTGGGGCGCCCTCGTCTCACCATTCTCCACGGCCAGTCATGGGGTGGCAACGTTGCGGCAAAAGCAGCAGAACTTTATTCCATCGACGGTGCTGGCGACCGGGTCTACAATGGCGTTGTTTTGACAAGCGGCGTTCTGGCCGGAGGCACGCGTGCCTATGATGTTCGCGCCGATCTGCGAGTCGTCTATCAGTATTATTGCCATAACAACCCCAAACCCGACGAAGAACAATATCCGCTTTGGCAGGGACTGCCACAGGACGCAAAACTCTCACGGAAGGAATTGGATGCCCGTGTAAACGACTGCACTGGAGTGGACTTACCTGCTGATCAGCGATCGACCGAACAGAAACAAAACATCGCCAATATACTGGCTGTTGTCCCTGTTCCGGAAAGGACGCTTGCTGCTCACCTCGCCTGGGCGACATTGACATTCAAAGACATGATATGGCGGCGTCTTGAGGGCCATAACCCATTCAACAATCAGACAACGCACTATACCGGCTCGAGCGACGATGACGCATTGAACAAGGGCGTAGAGCGTTTTACCGCTGATCCCGAGGGCGTACGCTTGCTTGCCTATGACAGTGATCTTACCGGTCAAATCGTCCTTCCCACATTGACCATGCATGCCAAGGATGACCCAACCGCCCCTGTCGAATTCGAAACGGTTTATCGGGATATGGTTGCCAAGGCCGGAAACAGTGATCTTCTGGTTCAGACATTCACTGATGAGCACGAGCACAGCAAGCTCTCAACCCCGCAATATGCGGCTATCTTTCAATCCATGGTTGACTGGATCGACAAGCGCGCCAAACCAACGCCGGTCTCGATCGATGCTATCTGCCAGCAAAAAGCTCCTGCTTATGGTGAACCATGCCGGTTTGATACAGCGTTTTATCCGGAGCCACTCAAATCACACGAAAAGACGCCCTAAGCGACTGCTACTGCTCTTTGTCCCGCTAACCAGCGAATTCAAAGCCATCAGCTCGCCAACGCATATTCCATGATCCGGCTGCGGCTAAGAACAAGCTCAACTTTCCCCCTCGTTAGACGATGGAGACAGATGCGCTTGCGCCACGGCCCGTCATTGAGGGTAAAGAGGAAACGGTCATTGCCAAGTGCCATCAATGGCATCCGACGGCGTGTGGGACCGATACCCATAGTTACCATTCCGTCTTTGATTTCGAACTGGGCACCATACTGACCGGCGACCCAATGACCATTGAGATCATCTGGAACAGTCGCCGGGTTCACTGGCAGGAAGCGACGCTGCACATAACCTGCCTCACCTTCAAGTGCCGAGCCTGTCCAATGCAATCGCAAAGGAGACGATGCAGAGCGCGACGAAAACCAGCCATCACCGTCATCGTAAAGTGTTTCCTCGGCATCCAGATAGGTGGCAATTCCGTTCTTGAGTTCAATCCAATAGGGACCCGTTTCCGTTGCGTAAAGGCCATCGGGAAGCGTGCAGTTGGTTTCTGGCAATGGCAGCCCCGTCAAGGCGCTCATCGTATTGAGAGCAAGCTTGTAACTATTGGTATCATCACGATTGGAAACGACAACAATTCCGGTTCCAGCTTCCGGATCAAGAAGAAAATAGGATTTGTAACCCGGATGTGAGCCACCATGCCCAACGAAATTGCGACCGGCTAAATCTGACCAGCGTAGTCCCAGTCCGTAGCCAGATGGCCGACCATCGGCCATATAACGGGTGGCCGATAGTGCTGCGAGCAAGCCCGTGTCACGATCATTGTTGGCAAGCAGATGCTGGAGCCACACGGCCAGGTCGTTACCAGAACCTGCGAGACTGCCCGCCGCGGAGATATGCAAGCCTGCAGCACTCAGTTGCCAGTTTTCGTCATCCTTGAAATAACCCGGCACAAGGCCTTTAACCGGGTCAATCCAGACCTCGGGCGCTTTCAGGAAAATACCAAGCGGCTGCGCGATCTCACTCTGTACGAAAGCATCGAAGGTTAATCCTTTGCGCTCAAGCGCTGCTTCAACAAGGCGATAGCCGGTATTGGAATAAGAAACATCGGTACCCGCATCGAAATTCAACCGGGTTAACGAGAAAAGAAAGTCCAGAAGTGGCCCCTTCTTTGTCTCCGTATAGACTGACAATCCCAAAAGCGTCAGACACTCGCGCACATCAGGCAGTCCGCCGCTCATGTCCAAGGCGCGGCCAACTGTAACGTCAGCAAGCGGGCTCTGCAGTTCCGGAAGATGAACACCGAGCCGGTCATTCAGCGAGATGAGATGAGCGTTACGAAGCACCATTGCGGCAAATACATGCTTGGTCAGGGACGCAAAACGGACCACACTATCGGCTGAAAATTCCTTGCACGTTGAGAGGCTTTCCAGCCCGCCACAATGAGTAAAACGAATGCCTTGCGTGTCAAAACCAATGATTGTTCCACCCGGCTCAGTATCAGGCCATTGGCTTGCAAAACTCTTGGCGCACTCGGAGGCGGCCACCCAATTTGGAATAATAGGCATCCCGCTTCGTTATCCGGAAGTCTATATTCAGGCAAGGGGTCGCGACATGTGATCTTTGCCCATAGGTGCGCAGCGAACAGAGAAAACACATTTGCCATTTGCGATCATTCGGTTCAAAGCTGGTGACATCATCGGGACTCACTCCCACCATTTTGAAATGCACCAAGGCTTCCTGACCTATGACCATCGATCCAATCGTTCCTGTCTTCGACGGGCACAATGATGTCCTTCTTCGTCTCTTGCTGTCGAGCGAACCTTCTCCGGAAACGCGCTTTATCGAGGGCGAAAAAGCCGGGCATATCGATCTGCCGAAAGCACGCAAGGGCGGATTGGCGGGCGGGCTATGCGCGATGTATGTTCCGACCCCATCGCAGCAGAAAGATGCAAATGGCGATTACAAGACGCCTGAGATGGCAAGTGCGCTGACGACCACCTTGGCCATGGCCGCTCTTCTCGCTCGCATCGAGCGGCAGGCGGAAGGCAGACTGCGTATCTGTCGCACAGCCGATGACATTCGCGAAGCCATGCAGCGCGGCGCTTTTGCCTCCGTGCTTCACATAGAGGGAGCCGAAGCGATAGGTCCGGATCTTGATGCGCTGTATGTCCTCCATCAGGCGGGTTTACGCACTCTCGGTCCCGTATGGAGTCGCCCGAACATATTTGCTTACGGCGTACCGTTCCGCTTTCCCAGTTCACCGGATATTGGACCGGGTCTCAGCGATCATGGAAAGAAATTGGTCCAGACCTGCAATGACCTGCGTATCATGGTCGACCTGTCCCATATGAACGAACAAGGTTTCTGGGATATTGCCGCAATATCCGATGCTCCACTTGTTGCATCTCACTCGAACGCTCACGCATTGAGCCCACATAGCCGTAATTTGACCGACCGCCAACTCGATGCAATCCGCGATACGGGCGGACTGGCCGGTCTGAATTTCGGCGTTTTGTTTTTGCGACAGGATGGTACGAGAAACCCCGACACTGATCTGAGCGTGCTGGTAAAACATATCGACTATATCGTTAACCGCATCGGCATAGATCATATCGCCCTTGGTTCTGATTTTGATGGAACAACAATCCCTGCAGCCATGCGCGATGCGAGTGATTTGCAGTTACTCGTTAGTGCATTGCGTCAATCCGGATATGATGATGAAGCATTGAGGAAAATCTGCCATGCGAACTGGATACGCGTCCTTGATCAAACGTGGAAAAATTAATCCCAGTTGATCGCGAGCGCGTTTCCGGCCGTGGAATTGTTCTAATAGTCTTGCATCACTGGCCGACACCGCGATCAGCCATTGCGCATCACTGTGTGTGGTCGCTTGCGTTTTAAATACGTATGACTAGAATCCTATCCTGCAGGATATGTTGGTTTGGGTGAATGCCGCCGACTGCGGTTAGCCGCCCTCTCCCGGAGAGTCACGTGAACAGTGAGTTGATCGACGAGCCGTCGGCACCCGCGGACAAAGTCCCGCCCAAGTGGTACCGTCGTTGGCTGCTTTGGTTGCTCCTCATCGCTGCCGTCGTTCTCCTGGTCACGGGGTACATTGCTTATGCCAAACTGACAGGTAATCTCCGATATATTGAGGTCAGCCGCGAGGATCTGGGTGATGTCCGTCCCGCCAAATTACCGAACACCGGGCTGAACATTCTTGTGGTCGGATTGGACCAGAGCACCAGCGAAAACTCCCAGCATATAGGCGACCGTACCGACACAATCATGCTCGCTCATCTGTCTCCTGAACGCAATAATGCAGTGGTGATCAGTTTTCCTCGTGACTCAATGGTTCAGCTTCCCGCTTGCCGTGTGCGGGAGGAGTTTCCGGGACAGAAAAGGCATCTCGGAATTATCAATTCGTCATTTAGTTTCGGCGGCATCGGCTGCACCTGGAAAACCATCGAAACGCTTACCGGCATTCGGATCGACCACTTCATCATGGTTGATTTCGCCGGTTTCAAAAACATGGTGGACGCGATCGGTGGGGTAGATTTCTGTATCCCGGAACCGATTCATGACGAATATGTTCCGCTCACCTTGCCTGCTGGCTGGCAAACACTACTGGGCGAACAGGCACTTGGATATGTCAGGGCGCGTCACAGCATTGGCGACGGGTCTGATATCGGGCGCATCCAGCGCCAGCAGGATTTCGTTGCTGCCATTGCGAAAAAGTCGATGAGCAGGAAGATACTGGCCAATCCGATCCTGCTCTTCAGCTTCCTCGACGCCGTAACCAAATCCGTTATCACCGACCCCGGCCTTACCATAGGTGTCATGCGGCATCTCGCACTCACCGCCTTGTCAATGGATACGATCCACTTTGTTATCACGCCCTGGCGCTATTCCACTGCCTACCCTGGCCGGGTCGAGTGGCGTGAAAGGCCAGCCAGGAAGCTTTTTCAGTTGATCTCTGCCGATCACCCCGTCTCCGACGCTTTGAGCACGAGCAGTAAAACCGCTGAGCCACTGCGCAGCAGGACGGACGCCGAACCGGTCGTCGATAATGATGAGCCGGTCACTACACCCACCGCACCTTGTTTCCCTGCACAGGCAAATTAAATCCCTGTGCCACGCCCGCCCGATGCCAGTGCTAACCGGTCTTATTTGGGTCGGCGGATAGCGCGTACCTTGCCACTGTTTCCGCCTCCGCAAAAGAACCTATCCGCGCCATCGGACTCAAGCCCCGATACACCGGTTCCGGCGGGCATATCCAGCCTCTCCAGTACCTCTCCCGTATCAGGATCGATGCGCCTGACGTCGCTATCATCACCTTCCCACGTCCCATGCCAGAGTTGGCCATCAACCCAGCTTACGCCCGTGACGACACGCTTGGACTCGATAGAGCGAAGAATAGCCCCGGTCTGCGGATCGATCTGGTGAATCTTCCGGCCCCGATACTCTCCTACCCAGAGTGTACCCTCGGCCCAGGCAAGCCCGGAATCACCACCATTGCCCGGTGCTGGAATTGTGTTGAGGACGAGGCCCGTCTTGGGATCAATTTTCTGGATGCGGTCTTCAGCGATCTGATAGAGATACTGACCGTCAAAGGCCGTCCCGGCATGAGCGGCGACATCAATCGACTGAACCGTGCTGCCACTCGCCGGATCAAAGGCGCTGAGCTTGTTGCCTGATGCAAACCAGACGTTTTGGCCGTCAAACGTGACCCCATGGACGTGGTCAGTTCCGGGGAAAGGTCCGTATTCATCAAGTATTTCAGCAGTAGAGCGTTTCATGATCGTCTCCTCAATGTGTTCAATACCTCCATACTAGTCGCTCGGCAGCGGCCCAGGGAGTAACAAGATCGTCGGGAAACCCAGAACCGGCGGCGTCATCCACCGAAGCGCTCGCCCGCGACCAAACGACTGCACCCTGCCCGTTGTTGCAAGTTGCTCGAGCGCCCGCTGTACGGTACGGGGGCTTGCGCCAAGCGCAATCGCCAGAGCAGAGCTTGACCATGCCTCGCCATCGGCAAGGAGGGCGAGCACATCGCCATGCTGCCCTTCAATAAGCGGGGCGAGCGCGACGACATCGCTTGCACCGCGTGGCTCCAGGGCAAATCCGCGCGGTGTCGCCCTAACATCTGCAAGCGCTCCAAGCTCGGCGCGCAGCCGCCCGATCTCTACCCGCAACCGCGCGCGATGCGATTCGTCAGCATGTTTGCCGCCGAAGGCGCGCGCGATCAGCGTGCTTCTCGTCACATCTCCCGGCCATGCTTCAGCCAATGCGCGAACCAGTGCGAACAAAACCGGTCGCGTCGCCAAAGAAATTGTTTTGCCCGGTTCGCGCGCAATATAACGGCATGCGTCCACAACGAATGCCGGTGACGCCAGCAGCGCTTCTACATCTTCCAGTAAGAGAGGCCGCTCCTCGCCACGTGCGATCAACCGTGCTGTGGGTGCATCGAGAATGAGCCGCGCATTTTCGACCTCCGCTGTCAGCGCAGGGATATCAGCCTGGTGAGCCGCCTGTTCCGCCTGTGCAAACGCAGTGCGGGCCGTTTTCATATCAAGTCGCCGGATAGCGATGCCCGCAACCACCAGTGCGTGGGCGGCCCTTGAAGCGGATGGGAGCAGAGTTGCGTCAAGCACAGCGAGCGAACGCTCAGCGTCATCAAGACGTCCGATCAGCAGCAGACGCCGAACTTCGAGATGCCGTGCATGTGCGGCATTGACGTGGTCACCGTGTGCTTCCAGCGTGTGTCGCGCAGTATCGAGCGACTTGGCGGGCCAAGATAGGTCGCGCGAGACAAGCGCGATCTCTGCTTCGGCGACGACACACCGCGCCCGTGCCACAGCCTCTCGCGGGCCAAACGCTCGTGCAGCACCTTTCAAAAGGGCTTTTGCCCGAACGAAATCGCCAAGCTGTGCCATGATGATACCTCTGAGAGCCAGCGCTGGCGGATCTTCCCGCAGGGCGACCCGCTTCAGCGCACCCAGCAAATCACCTGCCGCAAGTGCATGAGCCGCAGCCGTAATCAGCGAGTCCATGGCAATCCCGTCACACTTGTAACTCCCGTGATTTCGGCATCCGGCCCTAATCTGTTCAGGACCAGTACGCAACACGTCGCACCAGCAATGGTAGACGACAGATATCCGAAGGAGAAGAACGATGACAGCACATGTGACCGGAACACGCGAAGACGATCACGATACCGCCCGAAGCGCCTCGGATTGGCTGTGTCTGGCAGCAGGGCCAACATTCCTGATTATGGCACTGTTCACAACTTTCGCCGGCAATGCAAACATGATCTGCTCCACTGCGGACCAAGCTTTGCCGATTGGCGGAATGACCATGATGTATCTCCTGATGAGCGTCTTCCATTCGGCGCCCTGGATCAGGTTGATTGTCCATCACAGAAGCGGGAGCGCCCGCTCGTGATCACGACAACCTTGTTCAGGGAGTACGGCAGACTTGTTGCCTTGCAAAAAGCCTGCCGCTGAATTTGTCGTAACGCTAATGCCTACCATCGGCTTCCCCGCGAATTAACCGTTTCGGGCCATTGCGGCTTAAAGAATTTTCGAACCCCAGTCTGCGAATTGGTCATTTCAATCGTACCGTTCTCAAGAACCCGGTACGATATATATGGGTTGCTCCGTGAGCGTGCTTGGTCACCCGGCTTCGCTTCAACACTCAAAATCCGCTCAATTGTTTTTGGTACGCTGATTGTGAGGTCAGTTGCAGCTAAAGCTGGGGTTGTGATGCATCCAAACGCGAACAGGATGCCCAGAAACTGTATTCTCATGATACTTTCTTCCGAATAATTGGCGTTGGGCGCAGAGCCTGCCAGTGGCTGGTTGCCTGGATCTCAGGCAAGCCAGCGCAGGAAACCGCATTGCTCAAATCAGATTGATCGTGACGTCGATATTGCCGCGTGTGGCTTTGGAATAAGGACAGGTCTGATGAGCGGCATCCGTAAGCGCCTGAGCGACGTCACGTTCGAGACCGGGTAGACTGACGTTAAGACGGGCCTGAAGAAAGTACGCACCATCAACCAGACACAAATCCACCTCAGCATCGATTGCTGCATCGGCAGGAATCGTCACGCGCATCTTGCGGGCCGCAAGTCCCATCGCGCCAATGAAACAGGCCGACCAGCCAGCCGCGAACAGCTGCTCGGGATTGGTGCCAGTACCCGTTGAGCCGGGAGACGAGAGCTTGATGTCCAAACGATCGTCGGCGCTACGCGATGTGCCATCACGGCCGCCTGAAGTGCGTGTCTTACCGGTGTAGAGTACGTTCTGAGATTGAGTCATGATGTGGTTTCCTTTGCAGTGAACAACAATTGAGGCGTAACGGCCAAAGCAGCCATTGACCGCATAAAGCGGGCACGACGTATCCCTCATGTGTCGGGATTGAGCGAAGATGTAACGCAGTGTGGCAGGCAACCAGCTTGATACATTCCCGTACAAATGAACTTGGTTCAGAAGCAATTGATGCACGTAGGCATAACCAAACGGGTCACATGTGCATTAATTTTGGTGGTAGAGCGGATCAATGTCAGCGGCATATGCCGATATCAGCCTGAGTGACATGCCTTCGATTGATTATTATAATAACTAATATTATGATAGGCGTGCTAGGCTCCTATAGGCCTTACGAATGATGATAATCATTCACATCGCAATTTTCATTTCCGGAGCCTGAATGACTCAAAAAACACCCATCCGCAGCAAGACGGCAAAACTGGCTGACTTCATGTGCTTTTCGATCTACTCCGCTAATCTCGCCTATTCCCGGGTCTACAAGCCTGTCCTTGACGAGCTTGGTCTCACCTACCCGCAATACATAACGATTATCAGCTTATGGGAAGAGGATCAGCAAACGGTCAAGGGATTGAGCGAAAAGCTGTTTCTCGAATCGAGCACCATGACTCCCATGCTGAAACGGCTGGAAGCCATGGGATACCTCACCCGCACCCGGGACAGCGAAGATGAACGCAACGTGCGTATTTCATTGACGGATGCGGGGCGCAACCTGCGTGAAAAAGGCTTTGGTTTTGGTGAGATTACAGTCAAGGCCTCGGGCCTTACGCCCGAGGAATTTCCTGTCTTGCAAAAGGCCATCGCCAAGCTCCGGGACAATCTTGTGAAGGCCAGCAAAGGCCAGCTCTAAGGTTCTATCAACCTTGGTTGCCTGAAACCAAAACAGCTTCCGCACGGTAATAGTCCGGGAAGAAGCCTTTCAGGTTTTCTACCTTCGGTTGCTCGTGAAAAGCGATATATGGATTCTCCGGATTTTTGGTCATGAAGTCCTGATGATAGGCCTCCGCTTTGTAGAAGGTTTTGCCGGGTTCGACAGTGGTTGCGATCTTTTTCTTGAAGACACCCGCTGTCCTAAGCTGTTCAACATAGTCTGAAGCAACCTTGGCTTGCTCATCATTCTCCGGAAAGATTGCAGAGCGATATTGTGTCCCTCTGTCCGGTTCCTGACGATTGAGCTGTGTCGGATCATGGGCGACAGAAAAGTAGATCTGGAGAAGTTTGGCGTAGCTGATTTTTCTCGGATTGAAGACGATTTGCACGGCTTCAGCATGACCCGTCCTGCTGGTTTCTACCAATTCGTAAGTTGCAGTTTCAGGGCCGCCGCCAGCATAACCCGAGGTCGCACTGACGACACCTTCGACGTGCTGAAATACACCCTGAACACCCCAGAAGCAGCCGCCCGCAAAAACCGCCGTTTGTATTCCGCTGGTATCAGCGACATCATGGAGTGCGGTCGGCACAAGCCTTGGCTCTTCCGCCGCGGATGGTGCATAGCCAAGCAGTAGCACACCCAGCAGACCCAGTATTCCGGCCACCGCCAGAAGCGGGCGCAGACTTAAGATTGGCCTTCGTGTTTTCAATCCTATTGTGTTTTGCATGATGGTGTCCTCACCTTGCCCGCATCTGATAAAGCTGTGTCTGTGTGACGGTTCCATTCCCGGCGGTATCGGTATCCGCATCAAACCGTGCAGACGTATCCCGTATGTGTCCTGATGAGGTTGAAACTGTAACAAAGTGTGGGATAGCGGAGGCGCTGTACGCTGCGGTACAAAGCCGTGGCTGGCCGGATATCCGGCCTCCACATTTTTGCAGACGATATTATTTTGAGACCGTTTGGGCTGCTTCCGCGATCAGCTTTGCAACATCCTGTGGTTGCGACGCGTAAACAGCATGGCTTGCCTTTACTTCAACCACTGTGCTGCCCGCCCGCTTGGCCATACTGCGCTCAAGTTCGGGATTGATCGACTTGTCGTCGGTGGCAACCAATGCCCAGCTCTTTTTGGTCTTCCATGCCGGTTCGCCCGCTTCTGTGCTGAATATGGCTTTGGAAGCAAAGACCTGCGAATGTGCGAGAAAATCCGTCGTCTCCTTCGGCAGATCCGCCGCAAAGGCTTCGGCGAAGGCATCCGGCTCGATATAGGAGTATCCATCCTTCAATGTCTTGACCTTGCTCTCCTGCATGGCATGAGAATGATCGCTGGTCGCGAGTTTCACAATGCTTTCACCCTTCTCCGGCTGAAACGCAGCGATGTAGACCAGACCCGCAACATTATCGGCTTTTCCAGCTTCACTGATGATCATGCCACCTGCGCTATGGCCAACCAGAATACTCGGGCCGTCCTGAAGGTCGAGGATACGTTTGGTAGCGGCAATGTCATCAGCAGGGGATATTAGCGATTGTTGAGCGATCGTTACCTTGTATCCCTGCTTTGTCAGAATGTCGGAAACCGGTCGCCAGCCTGCGCCGTCAACGAAAGCGCCATGAACAATGACAATGTTTTTGACATCGGCTGCCGAAGCTACCGACAGTGAACCAGCAGACGACAAGATGAAGCCCGCGACGGCAAGAGAGATGGAATGTCTGATCATGATAGATTCCTTTTTTTAGCAATCAATTGCATCATAATAATTATTATGATAATTAAATATTAGAAGGCCTTTTGGAACTTGTCCAGAAGGAGCAGGGATGACGCCCGCACAATTTTGTTTGCCACTGTATCCAGTCAGCGGATGGATACAGTGGCTTACAATTATCGCTAACGCCGCCCTCCTGCCCTTTCGGAATTAGGCTACTGCTATTCGGCAATACGAGTTGAGGTGATTTTACGATGGACCATATCGACCACATTCTGATCGTGGATGATGACCGCGAAATCCGGGAACTGGTTTCCGGTTATCTGAAGAAGAATGGCTTGCGCGTTACCGTTGCGGCAGACGGGCGGCACATGCGGTCGTTTCTTGAAACAGATTCTGTTGATCTCATTGTGCTCGATGTCATGATGCCGGGCGATGATGGTCTCGTTATTTGCCGCGAATTGCGGGCCGGCAAGCACAAGGCGATTCCAGTCCTCATGCTGACGGCACGAACCGACGAAACAGATCGGATTGTCGGCCTTGAGATGGGGGCCGATGACTATCTGGCGAAACCATTTTCCGCCCGCGAGTTATTGGCGCGGATCAAGGCCGTTTTACGCCGCACACGCATGCTTCCTCCCAATCTTCAGGTGACGGAAGTCGGGCAGTTGTTAAGTTTCGGCGAATGGCAACTGGACACCACAGGCCGCCATCTGCTTGACCGCAATGGCACGGCAGTAGCACTCAGTGGCGCTGAATATCGCCTGCTTCGCGTGTTCATGGACCACCCGCAACGCGTTCTCAATCGCGATCAATTGCTCAATCTCACACAAGGGCGGGAGGCCGAACTTTTCGACCGGTCGATTGACTTGCTGGTGAGCCGGCTTCGCCAGCGCCTGTGCGATGATCCTCGCGACTCTTCTTATATCAAGACGGTTCGCAGCGAGGGTTATGTCTTTTCCATGCCGGTTGAAATTTCCGAGATCCGCCAATGAAAGGCTTGAGTGCAGTTCGATCTTTCCGGCCTTGGCCCCGCACATTGGGATCGCGGCTCTTTCTGCTTTTTCTGGCCGGTTTGACAATTGCCTATGGCCTGGCATTCGCTGTCCTGTTTATGGAACGGTACATGACGGCCAAGATGGTGATGTTCAATAATTTCGAACAGGATATTGCAACATCCGTCGCCATACTGGATCGCTTGCCAGCAGACGAGAGAGCCGGATGGCTGGATCAACTCGACCGCGGGACGTCCCGATACATGCTTGGCACTGGCTTGGCAGGTGTTCCCATTTCCACGGATGCGGGACGGGAGATTGCAGGGAAAATCAATGAGGCCGTGGGGAAACGTTTTCCACTCACCATCGAATCCATCCCCGGGGATGGAAAGCGCCTCCAAGGCCATGTGACCCTTAGTGACGGTGCCCCACTCACGATCGACGTAAATCCGGCGGTCATGCCACTGGCCGAATGGCTGCCTTACGTCCTTGTCACCCAACTTGTTCTGCTTATTCTTTGCAGTTGGCTTGCGGTTCGACAAGCGATCCGGCCCCTGGTGAATCTTGCCAATGCCGCCGATGCCCTTGATCCGAACAAGAATGCTCCGCGCTTGAGTGAAACAGGACCAAGCGAAGTCGCCTATGCCGCGGCGGCCTTTAACGCGATGCGTGATCGCATCGCACATTATCTGCAAGAGCGGGTCCAAATCCTTGCAGCGATCTCACACGATCTGCAAACACCGATCACGCGCATGAAACTGCGCGCTGAATTTGCTGAAGAGTCCGTTGAAAAGGAAAAACTGGTACAGGATTTGGCCGAGATCGAACGTCTCGTACATGAGGGGATAGCCTATGCGCGCAGCGCGCATGGCAATACCGAAAAGCCATCGCGCATTGACGTCGGATCGTTCATGGAAAGTCTGGTCTATGATTATCAGGACACGGGCAAAGCTGCGACATTCAGTGGAAGCATTGAAGCGGCAATCGTGACACGGCCGCACGCTCTGCGTCGTATCCTTACAAACCTTGTCGATAACGCTCTGAAATTCGGCGGAAGCGCTGAAGTTAATCTGGAAAGAGACACCCATGGAGCCGTTATCATAAAAGTGCTGGATCGCGGCCCCGGCATTCCTGAAGATGAGCTTGAAGCAGTCCTCCAGCCATTCTATCGCCTCGAACAATCCCGCAATCGTGGAACAGGTGGCACCGGACTCGGATTGTCAATCGCCCAGCAATTGACGCTCGCAATTGATGGAATCCTTAATCTGAAGAACCGACCCGGTGGCGGCTTGGCGGCAGAAATATACCTGCCCCAACCCATCCACACAAAAGAATAGCAGGATCATCGGCGCATCCGCTTCAAGGTCGCAGGTCGTTCGGCCGTTCTTTGTATCTCAATGTAAGAGCCAACTGCGCCCATACGATCCGTTACAAATTCCGCCCATTCAGAACACATCCCGGATACGCGCCTGCTGCCTCATGCGATGGATGGCAGATGTTCTGCCATTGCGTTCCAACGCTTGCTTTCCCCTGCGGCAAAGCCGTCTTCATTGCCGTAACGACCCGGCTTCCGACGCTTTCGTCCGCCAATCACGGAGAATGAATATGCCTCCCTTATTACCATCCACAACACGGCGCAGCTTTCTTGCCACATCAGCAACAGCGCTGATTGTCGGTGCGACAGCCTCTGGTGCCTTCGGCCTGCTGCCCGGACAACTCGCTTCTGCCGCTGAAAACACGGCAATCCGCCCTTTCCTGGTAAACGTTCCTGAAGCGGATCTGGTTGACCTTCGCAAACGGGTTCTCGCCACGCGTTGGCCCGCCAAGGAAACTGTCGATGATCAGTCGCAAGGCGTCCAGCTGGCCAAGCTCAAGGAACTCGTCCACTACTGGGGAACAGATTACGACTGGCGCAAAGTGGAGAAGAAACTCAATGCTTTGCCGATGTTCGTGACAGAAATCGACGGGCTTAATATCCAGTTCATCCATGTCCGCTCGAAACATTCAAATGCGCTGCCTGTCATCATTACCCACGGCTGGCCCGGTTCAATTCTGGAATTGTTGAAGGTGATTGATCCTCTCACCAATCCAACAGCCCATGGCGGAAGTGCCGATGACGCCTTTGACGTTGTGATACCTTCGATGCCCGGCTACGGCTTCTCGGACCAACCCACCGAAACAGGCTGGAATGCCGATCGTATCGGGCTTGCATGGGACGTACTGATGAAGCGTCTCGGATATAAACGCTATGTCTCGCAGGGCGGCGACTGGGGTTCGGTTGTCTCAGACAAGATGGCGCGTCAGGCGCCCGAAGGACTGCTCGGTATTCACGTCAATATGCCAGCAACAGTTCCAGCAGATGTCGCCAAAGCCATGAGTGATGGTGATCCCGCACCAACAGGACTTACCGACGTCGAGAAGGCAGCTTATGAATCGTTAAGCACGTTCTTTTCCAAGAACGGTGCCTATGGCGTCATGATGACCACGCGACCGCAGACGGTTGGCTACGGACTATCGGACTCGCCGGTTGGCCTTGCTGCCTGGATGTACGATAAATTTGCCCAGTGGACCTATAGCGGTGGTGATCCGGAGAAATCATTGACCAAGGACGAGATGCTTGATGACATCACGCTCTATTGGCTCACGAACAGCGCGATTTCATCAGCCCAGCTTTATTGGGAGAACAACGCCAACAACTTCAACGCGGTGGATATCTCGATACCAGCTGCGGTGACTGTCTTCCCTGGCGAAATCTATCGTGCTCCACGCAGTTGGGCGGAGAAGAGCTATCACAAGCTCATTTACTTTAACGAAGTAGACAAGGGTGGTCACTTCGCCGCGTGGGAAGAGCCCGAACTTTTCAGCGCCGAGCTTCGTGCAGCGTTCCGCTCGCTGCGATAAGCTGATCCATCATACTGTCAAATTGATCAAACAGCATGGCCCGGCATCAAGTACCGGGCCATGCTGTTCTCTTCATAATGAAATCATTAGCGCCGTGCCCCGTCGCTTATGCCCTATGCTAAATTGTCATCATCCGTAGCGTTATCAAATGAGTCATCGGCAGCATCGTCCAAGCGGTCTTGTTCGGCGTCGCTGAGTTGCGTGCCATTGTTATTGTCATCGTTGTAATAGTTGTTGATGACAGTCTCGCCGGAACCGGCTGGCGGTGTGGTCCCGGCACCGATATTCGAACCACCGAACATTGAGTTGCCACCTATCATGTTCTTGACGCCTTCGAAGAGCAGCGCGCCACCTGCTACGCCTGCCGCAGTGCTCAGCGCGCCTTGCAGAAAGCCACCCCCTTGAGATTGTGGTTGTTGTGGCACAGACCACCGTCCGGCCTGCTGAGTTTGGCCTTGGGACACATATCCGTCCTGAGGTGTGGGCGCCGCACCCCACGGTCCATTTGAACGGCTTGAGGCGGGTTGAGGAGGTTGTCCTGCCGACGTATTGCCAAAGATCGATCCGAACAAACCACCGGATTGCTGTTGCACAGGCTGCGCATTCTGCAAGTCGTTCACCTGCGCTTCCAATAGCTGAATGCGCTCATGGCACGCATTCAGCGCCTGTTCCTGCACGATCACGGCCTGAGCCAAAAGATAGGGAGCAGAGGGCTGGCTTTTGACCTGCTCCAAAATAAAGCGCTCAGCGTCGGGATCTCTTGGAGTACCTGCTGCTTGCTTTGTACGATCGAAGAGGCCACTGAGAAGTTTCTGTTCATCGGCATTCATTTTCGTTCACCTTGTTTTAGGAAAACATGATCTCGATCCAGATTCGTGGCATTTAGATGACTTTACGAAAATGTAATCTCAGCTGCTCTCAGAGCCAATTTCAGCGCACAATTTGAGGTAAACAGTTCCAAGCTGGTGAGTGGCCAACTCAACTTCCGTTTATTTTTTCCTGCGATTGGGTATCGAGTTGCCACTTCGGGGACGGCTTTGCGCTGGTGTGTTTTCGTGATTTTCCGCCTGCAATTTTCGCCAGCGGGCCAGCCGTTCAGGGTCCAGCGAACCTGCAGCCACTGCTGCCAGCACGGCGCAGCCCGGTTCATGAGCATGGGTGCAATCGCGAAACCTGCAAAGGGGCGCAAGCTCCGTGATTTCAGCAAAGAGCGTCTCAATACCATGCCCGACATCACTGACATGCAAGGTACGGATTCCCGGCGTATCGATTATCCAGCCGCCGCCGGAAATGGCATGCAGTGAACGTGAAGTGGTGGTGTGACGACCTTTGGCATCTTGCTCACGGATACCACCTGTCAGTTGAGGCAATTCCTGCTCGGAACCTGCAAGCGTATTGACCAGCGTCGATTTGCCGACACCGGATGAACCAACCAGCGCCACTGTTTGCCCCGCCCCGCACCAAGGCGATAATGCCGTTGCGGCATCGGCAGAACGGGCATTGAGTACAACCACAATTAATCCGCGCTGCAACGCAGCGGCCTGACGCTCATACTCCTTGGCATCCGGGACGGTATCAGCCTTGGTCAAGACAATCACCGGATTGGTTCCGGTTTCGTTTGCAAGGGCCAGATAGCGCTCCAACCGTGCAGAATTAAAATCAGCATTGCAGGACGTGACGATGAATAGCGTATCGACATTGGCCGCAGCAAGCTGGGTCGCTCCATGCCCCGCTCTGCGACGTATCAGCAGGGTTTTTCGAGCGAGAAGGCGGCGCAACTCGTGCGTTTGTGGATCAACAAGCACCCAATCACCCACTGCAAAATCGCCGGTGTTGACCTGCGCCGAAAGTATCAATTTGACATGTCCGGTTGGGGAAATTGCGGCCAAACGGGCGCGATGAACCGTAGAGATGCGCATTGGAACAAGAGCGGCATCTGCGGATTCAAGCTGATCGCTGAAAAACTCAGACCATCCCAGACGAGCAAGAGCGGCAGAGTGATCGTTCACGGTTCTGCCCGATGGTGCGGCATCGCATACATGGAGTATCCTTCAGACAAGATGACTTGATGACAATCAGCCAAGGCACGTAACCCCTCCTGATCAGCGTTGGCAAGACCGCACCCGCATCATACTCTAGGGCATTCCACAAAAAGCTGAACGAGAACAGAATGGGTGACTATCAGAAACCTTACAAACTTGAACGGCACGTGAGCGTAAATGTCAGAAATGCCGACCTCAACAAAGATAGGCGGGGCAGATCGGAAATATACGATGCATTGCGATCAATTCCGACCAGAGGACCAAGGCGATGGCAACATTGCTGCAGTAGTTATCAGGGATGATCACTGCTGATCCTGCCGTTCTCTCCAACACAGCTCACCACCAGTTCAGGCTGCAACCTTATGGACAACGCTCGGACGGGTTCTCCACCGAGCGTTGTTGTTATGCGCTGCACCCGATGAGGTCTTTATGCAGCCTTGGCAAGCTCGCCATGCGGATCAAGCACAAATTTCTGCGCCGCCCCCTTGTCGAAGCTCTCATAGCCTTGGGCCGCATCCTCAAGCGATATAATTCTGGCATTGACGATATCGGCAATTGGCAACCGGTCATAAAGGATCGCCTGCATGAGTTGCCTGTTGTATTTAAGCACTGGCGTTTGACCCGTATGGAACGATTGTGCCTTTGCCCAACCGAGGCCAAAACGCAAAGACAGGTTGCCTTGCTTGGCTGCGTTGTCGACAGCACCCGGATCTTCAGTCACGTAAAGACCGGGAATACCAATGGACCCGGCGGCGCGCGTGATCTCCATCATCTGGTTCAACACAACAGCTGGCTGTTCGCCGCCGCTGTGACCGCGTGCCTCGAAACCCACAGCGTCAATGGCACTGTCAACTTCGTTGCTACCCGTCACCTGCGCGATCATATCACCAAGACGGTCGCTGGCGGACAGATCAATCGGTTCAAACCCAACCTTTGCAGCATGTGCAAGGCGCTCCTTATTGAAGTCACCAATCATCACCACAGCAGCACCAAGAATACGGGCTGACGCTGCGGCAGCCAGCCCAACGGGTCCGGCTCCGGCAACATAGACAACCGAGCCGACACCCACGCCCGCTTTCACCGCTCCATGAAATCCCGTCGGCAAAATATCGGAAAGCATCGTGAGATCCCGCATCTTAGACATCGCGCGATCACGATCAGGAATTTTCAGAAGGTTGAAGTCCGCATAAGGCACTGTCACATAACGTGCCTGACCACCGATCCAACCACCCATATCCACATAACCATAGGCACCGCCTGCGCGTGCAGGATTGACCGTCAGGCAAACACCTGTGTCTTGAGACTTGCATGTGCGGCAGCGCCCGCATGCCACGTTGAATGGGACGGAAACAATATCTCCGACACACAGCATTTCGACATCGCGGCCCTTTTCAATGATCTCACCAGTGATTTCATGCCCAAGAACAAGCCCCGGCTCTGCAGTGGTACGACCACGCACCATATGCTGATCTGATCCGCAAATGTTCGTAGAGATGACCTTGAGAACAACCGCATGTTCAATTCGGCGACCATCTGGTGCTTCAAGTTTTGGATCAAAGATGTCCTGTACTTCGACCTTACCCGGCCCCACATAGACGACGCCTCTGTTCTTGCTCATTGCGAACTCCTCCCATGGATTCTGGTGCAAACAACGGCCTTCCGGACGGAAGACCGAATTCCTCGTCAGTACTCACGCCTCTTGGCATGGCGCTGTTCGCCGTGGTGGTGACGAAAGCAACTCAACCATAGGCCGAATTCAAGCATTGGCCGTTCTGTTCGCGACATATCATTTCACGCGCGGTTGCTTCGCCCAACATTGGCGATGAGGGTTGACATCACATCTTTTTCTGGGATTATGTATACCACAAATGCAAACAGGGGAATTGATATCTGGGAGACCCCCTCAAAACAGTGGCCAGGAGGGAAACAAATGAAAATCTGTATTTATGGTGCCGGCGCGATCGGCGGTTATATGGCGGTCATGCTCAAGCGCGGGGGCGCTGACGTCTCCCTTGTCGCCAGAGGCGCTCACCTCGACGCAATCAAGAAAAATGGCATCAAGCTGCTTGTAGACGGGGACGAAATCGTCGAGCGCATGCCGGCTACCAGCAATGCACATGAATTAGGGCATCAGGATTATGTGATCGTCACGCTGAAAGCACATCAGGCATGGCAATCGGTTGAGGACATGGTTCCGCTTCTGGGCGAAAAGACTGCTGTGGTAACAGCCCAAAACGGGCTTCCCTGGTGGTATTTCCATGGCCTTGGGCCGAGCGTGGCCAACCTCCGGCTGCAGAGTGTTGATCCTGACAATCGCCAGTGGAATACGATCGGACCCCAGCGGGTTATCGGAGCCACGGTCTATCCCGCTACTGAAATCGTTGAGCCCGGCGTGATCAAGCACATTTACGGCAATCAGTTTGGTCTCGGTGAGCCTGATCGCAGCAACAGTGAACGCGTCCACCAACTGGCGGCCGCGATGGATGCGGGCGGCTTAAAGACCCGCTTCTATGAGGACATCCGCGACGATATCTGGATCAAGCTTTGGGGCAATCTCTGTTTCAATCCGATTTCAGCATTGACGGGCGCAACGCTTGACATTGTGGCGACAGATCCGGGCACCCGCAATCTTGCGCGCAATATGATGCTTGAAGCACAGGCCATCGGCAAGAAATTCGGGGCGACCTTCCGTGTCGACGTTGAGCGGCGCATCGATGGCGCGGCTGGTGTCGGCGCGCATCGTACATCCATGTTGCAGGACGTTGACAAGGGCCGGGCCATCGAACTCGATGCGCTCCTGACATCCGTGCAGGAAATGGGCCGACTTTCCAAAGTGGAAACACCTTTCATAGACAGCGTGTTGGCGCTTGCGCAGCAAATGGGACGTGTGAAGGGCCTTTACCCGACGTTCCCCGAAGCGGTGCCGGTCAAGCCAGCCATGGCATCTTGACCGGCTTGCCAGCCAGTGACGGGCAAATGAAAAGACCCGCACTTTAAAACGGGAGGACATGGAAGATGGTTAAGTGGACGCGATTTGACGATGGCGGTGTGGAGCGGTTCGGCCTGTTACTAGGCAATGAGATCGCCGTATATCAAGGCAACATGTTCGAAAAACCGACGGCTACGGGGATGCGGCGTGCCGTTGCTTCGGTTCGCTTGCTGGCGCCCTGTTCACCGTCCAAGATCATTGCGCTGTGGAACAATTTCCACCAGCTGGCGGCCAAACTTGATGTAGCAGTACCCGATGAACCGCTTTATCTATTCAAGGCAACCTCGTGTGTCGCTCACCCGGACGCCATTGTTACCCGCCCCTCCTCCTATTCAGAAGCTGTGGCTTATGAGGGCGAACTCGGGATTGTGATCGGCAAACGCTGTACCGATGCTTCAGAGGAGGAAGCTGCTGCGGCAATCTTCGGCTATACATGCGTTAACGACCTGACAGCGAGCAACATCATTGCCCGCGACAAAACTTTTGCCCAATGGGCCCGCGCCAAAAGCTTTGACGGTTTCGGTCCCTTCGGACCCGTAATCAGCACCGATCTCGATCCGGCTAAACTCCATGTCAAAACTGTGCTCAATGGCGTTGAGCGCCAGAATTATCCCCTGAGCGATATGATCTTTCCACCAGCCCGTCTCGTCAGTGCGCTTTCGAAAGATATGACACTTGAGCCGGGAGATCTGATCTGCTGTGGTACATCGCTTGGCGTCGGTTCAATCAAGGACCCGTCGAACATTGTCTCGGTTACAATTGACGGAATCGGCACGCTGTCGAACACATTCGTTCAATAGAAAATTACAAAAGAATGCCCGGAACCATGCATTCCGGGCATTCTTCCAACGGACCGAGACTGGACATTTCAGCGCCCGTCCAAACTCGACCGAAAACTGAGCTTTTTGACAATTGTGGGCATGGCGGAAACGCTATTATATATTTGAAATCATACTCTAAAAATTTTCTATATCAACATTAAATGGCAGTTATTCCCACAATATGGAAATTAGCACAGCCAATAAAACTGGAAAACTCCTGATGATCGGTCTATGGCTGGGATAACGCAACAGCAGAGCAAGGAATCATGGTGGCTGTTATCCAACCGGCAAAGGGCAAGCGAGGCCGAAAGGCCGCTGCGGATGCCTCACCATCATCGGTACAGGTCCTCGACCGGAGCCTAAATCTTTTGACGATCATTGCTGATCACGACGGTTCAGCCTTGACAGAGCTTGCCGACAAGACTGGCCTTGCGCCCTCCACTGTTCATCGCCTGCTGACCTCATTGCAAAAACACGACATGGTTTCGCATGACCCGGAAACCGGCGACTGGTCTATCGGCGTCGGCGCTTTTGCCATTGGCAATGGTTTCCTGCGATCGCGCAAACTTGGCCCAATCAGCCGCCGCTTCCTGAAACGGCTGATGGAGGAGTGCGGCGAGACCGCCAATATCGGCATTGAGGACGATGGTGATGTTGTGTTCATTTCCCAGGTCGAAAGCCACGCTCCGATGCGCGCTTTCTTTCGACCAGGGCGACGCGGGCCAATCCATGCCTCCGGCATTGGCAAGGCAATCCTGTCCACATGGTCGGACTCTGAAATTGGCCGGACCGTAAGCCGAAAGCAGATTACCCACTTTACCGATCACACGTTGGACACGCTTCCTGCACTCCTGAAAAATATTCAGGAAATACGCTCGCGCGGCTGGTCAATCGATGACGAGGAACACACGCTTGGCATGCGCTGTATTGCTGCGCCGATCTTCAACGAACATGGCGAGGCCGTCGGCGGCATATCGATTTCCGGTCCGACCGTGCGCCTGCCCCGGGACAAGGTGGACGTGTTGGGTCCAGTCGTGCGTGACACAGCAAACGAGTTGACGCGTGCCATGGGCGGACGGCGGCCGGAAGAACTCTAGATCAAGGCCCATCAAACAGAAACGGCCATAGCCTCGCGTATGGTTTGGCCCACCAGATGCGGGCTTTTGGCAATGATGACACCAGCCTCTTGAAGGGCATTGATCTTACTTTGTGCATCATTGGCAGCGCTTTGCGCAAAGGCTCCGGCGTGACCCATGCGGCGTTCCGTTGGTGCATGGCGACCGACCACCAGCCCGACAATCGGAATATCAGGCTTGAGGTCAATCAATAAGTCCGCGAGTTCCTGCTCCTCTGATCCACCAATCTCACCGATAACAATGACGCCATGCGTATCGCGGTCGGCAAGAAAAAGCTGCATGCAGTCACGCATACTGAGGCCGTGAATGGCATCGCCACCAATCCCAACTGTCGTGGACTGACCCAACCCCACAGCGCTGACCTGCGCAATGACTTCGCTTGTCAACGAGGCCGAACGCGACAGAATACCGATCTGCCCCTTTCTCTCGCTGCCGGTCGCCATGACACCAATCTTGCAAACGCCCGGCGAAAGAACACCTTGAGAATTTGGTCCGACAAGAACCGTCGCACTTTGCTTCAAAGCTGCACGCACGCGCAACATATCCTGCACCGGCACCCGCTCGGTCAGGGCAACGACCAGCGGCATACCGGCTTCAATTGCCTCGATCATCGCGGCGGCAGCGTTCTCCGGCGGTACAAAAACCATGCTGGCATTTGCGCCGGTTTCTCGCATCGCCTCGGCAACTTCGTTAAAGACGGGAAGATTCAGATGATAGGTCCCACCCTTGCCGGGTGTGACGCCACCAACAATCCGGGTTCCATATTCGAGCATAGCCGCAGAATAGTGCGTCCCCGCCCAGCCGGTCATGCCCTGACAGATTACACGCGTATTCTGGTCAACGAGAATGGTCATGGTCTTTCTCCGTTTGACTGTGCAGCTGATGTTGCGCGGGTTACGGCCGTCCACATGTCAGGGCAATCGATTACCTTGCAGCCGAAATTGGCGAAGCGAAACCGAGCATATTCGGCATTGTTGCCAGCTAGGCGAACAATGACAGGACAAGTACGACCGGTTCGGCGCATGGCAATGCCCAGACCATCGGCGATTGTATCGCAAGGCTGCATGCCGCCGCCGTGTACGTTGACGAGAATCGAGCGCACTGCCGGATTGTTGAGAAGAAGGGTGAAGCCATGGGCGACATCAAGGCTTGTGGCGGTGGTGCGTATATCCATGAAATTTGCTGGTTTGCCCTTGGCGGCGTAAACCATGTCAAGCGTAGCCAGTCCGAGCCCGGCACCATTAACGGCCAGACCAATATTGCCGTCCATGCGCAGATAATTGAGCTGACGGTTCTGGGCAACAAGCTCCACAGCATCGTCGTCATGCTCGTCACGCAATGCCACCAGTTCAGGATGCCGGAATAGAGCATTGTCATCAATAATCATCTTGGCATCGACCGCAACAAACCCGCCCTGCTCCGTTACGGCAAGCGGATTGATTTCGAGCAGTGTCGCATCCAATTCCACGAAAATCCGACGCAACTGGTCAAGAAGCTGGGCGAAGGTAGATTGCAGATCGGAAGAGCCAAGACCGATGCGTTTGGCCAAATTGATTGCAACATCTTCAGCCAAAGCATCGCCGGTTCCCATCGAAATTCGTTCGAGGCGCGTTTCGCCAGATTGAAGCCGCTTTTCGATATCCTCGCTGCCTTCAGCGCCAGCGAGAACCATGATCTCGGCACTCGCAATATCGATGGACAGTGACAGATAAAGACTACGCACAGGATGAACAGCAGCTTCAATCAATACCCGGTTGACGCGGCTGCCCGCCGGGCCCGTCTGTTCGGTAACAAGCGTTCGCCCAAGCATTGATGCGGCAGCAACGCCTGCCTGTTCCGGCGTAGAGACAAGCTGGACGCCGCCTGCGAGCCCACGTCCGCCAGCGAGAATCTGGGATTTTACAGCAATCTTGGCCACACAGAGAACCTCGGCAGCGGCGCGCGCCTCAGCGGCAGTCAGTGCCACTCGACCTTCGGGTACACCGATGCCTCTGGCTGATAGCAGTGCTTTTGACTGGAACTCATGAAGCTTCATAGCCATGGCCTCCCCAAGACTGATTGAGCATTCGGGCAGTGGCGGCACCTGATCGATGCCGCCGCGTTGTTTCTTACAAACGGGTGATTATTCCGCCGCGATCTTTTGCGGATCGCCAAGCGCACCACTCTTTTGCAGATCATCGATAAACCGGTTATCGAATTTCAAAACGTCACGCAGGATTTCCTCGGTGTGCTCACCCAGAAGCGGCGAACGGGTAACATCCGTTGGACTGTCGGAAAGCTTGATCGGATTACCGACTGACAGGTAATTACCCCGAACCGGATGTTCGACCTCGACGATCGTACCCGTCGCACGCAGCGATTGATCTTCGGCAATTTCCTTCATGGAAAGGATCGGGCCGCAGGGAATGTCCCGATCATTGAGAAGGGCCATCACCTCGAACTTATCCTTCGTCATGGTCCATTCCTCGATGCGGGCAAAAATTGCATTGAGGCGTGGCAGCCGGGCACCGGGCTTGGCATAGTCAGGATGGGTTTTCCACTCAGGCTCGCCGATCACATCGCAGATCGCCTCCCAGACGGGTGCCTGTGTGATGAAGTAGATATAGGCGTTGGGATCAGTCTCCCAGCCCTTGCATTTCAGGATACGGCCCGGCTGGCCGCCACCGGAATCATTACCCGCGCGCGGTACGCTTTCGCCAAATTCAATACCTTCGCCAAACTGGCTGTATTCATTCAGCGGTCCATGGGCAAGGCGCTGCTGATCGCGCAATTTGACCCGGCACAGATTGAGCACGCCATCCTGCATGGCCGCCGAGACTTTCTGGCCACGTCCGGTTTTTGTGCGCTGGAAGAGGGCGGTTACGATGCCAAGACAAAGATGCAGCCCTGTGCCGGAATCGCCGATCTGAGCACCGGTCACGAGGGGCAATCCATCGCGAAAGCCTGTTGTTGACGCCGCACCACCGGTACATTGCGCAACATTTTCGTACACCTTGCAATCCTGATAGGGTCCCGGACCGAAGCCTTTGATCGAGGCGACGATCATTGCAGGATTGAGTTCCTGAACGCGCTCCCACGTGAAACCCATGCGATCAAGCGCGCCGGGAGCAAAATTCTCCACCAGCACATCGCAATTCCTGATCAGCTCTTCCAGAACCGTCTTGCCACTTTCATTCTTCGTATCAAGTGTGATCGAACGCTTGTTGTGATTGAGCATGGTGAAATACAGGCTGTCAGCATCGGGAACATCGCGAAGCTGGCCGCGGGTAATATCCCCGACGCCGGGACGTTCGACCTTGATGACATCGGCACCAAACCAGGCAAGAAGCTGTGTGCATGTTGGTCCAGACTGGACGTGGGTGAAGTCTAGGATGCGAACACCCTCCAAAGCTTTTGTCATAGTTCCTTCCCTTCTTCAGTACAGATTGTTCTGCTTATGTCGATTTGAACCGGCGGCCTTGGGCAGCCGCCGGTTGTTATCGCTATTTGTACATTGTCTGGTTCTTGGTTCCCGGCGCGTATTCGTTCGGATCAACCCAGATATTGACGACAGCTGACCGGCCGGTCTTGGCAATGGCTTCACGAGCCCGCTGGAGAGCAGGCTGAATCTGCGAGGCGTCGCGAACCTCCTCGCCGTGATTGCCGAGCATATGTGCGAATTTGGAGAATTCGACATCGCCAAGCTTGTTGCCGACATTGCCGCGCTCTTCGCCATATTTGGCAACCTGACCATAACGAATCTGGTTCATCGAAGAGTTATTGCCGATAACTGCAAGATAGGGAGCGTGGAAACGATCACAGGTTTCCATATCGAATGCCGTCATCGAGAAGGCGCCATCGCCGTAGTAACAAAGCACTTCCTTGTTGGGATGGGCGAGCTTTGCACCAAGCGCGAAGCCTGTCCCTACACCCAGCGAGCCAAGTGCGCCCGGATCCATCCACTGACCCGGATTGCGCGGACGTACTGCCTGAGCTGAGATCGTCACCACGTCCCCGCCGTCGCCGATGTAGATCGTGTCTTCGCCAAGGAACTCATTAAGCTCATAGGCTACGCGGTAAGGATGGATCGGGCTCTGATCCGATTTCAAAAGCGGCAGGACTTTCTCATAGGCAATCGCTTCCTGTTCCTCCAGCGTCTTCATCCATTGTTGACGTGCCTGACGCTTGCCCTTGTCGATACGACCGGAGGCAGCCTGCAGAACAGCCGAAAGAATAGCGCCGGGATGACCGACCAGACCGAGATTGATGTCGCGGTTCTTACCGACAGTGCGGTAATCCTGATCAATCTGCACCAGCGTCAAATCTTTGGAGATCCGCTTGCCATAACCCATGCGGAAATCGAATGGAGTCCCGATGACAACAATCACATCGGCGTTGCTGAAAGCAAAGCCACGCGTGCGGTCAAAGTGGTGAGGATCGCCGATTGGCAGTGTACCGCGGCTAGCACCGTTGAAATATCCGGGAATATCAAGGCCGCGCAACAGTTCCACCGCAGCGTCGGTGCTGCCCGATGTGAATACCTGCTGGCCGAACAGGATGGCCGGACGTTTGGCATTTACCAGCACATCGGCCAATCTCTCAATATCAGCCGGATCGCCAATTGAATATGTCGAGGCTCTGTATCTGCCCGGTTGCGGAATGACAGCCTTCTCAATAGGGATTTCACGGTCCAGTACATCGCGGGGAATTTCGAGGTAGGACGGCCCGGATGCGCCGGAAAAACATTCGCGCGCGGCCATGGAAATCATATCGGCAATGCGTTCTGTCGACGAGACACCAGCGGCGAATTTGGTAATGGGCGTCATCATGTCGACATGAGGCAGATCCTGCAGCGAGCCCATTTTATGCTGGCTAAGAGCGCCCTGCCCGCCAATGTGCAGTACGGGGCTTTCCGAACGAAACGCCGTTGCAATACCCGTAACCGCATTGGTGCAGCCCGGACCAGCTGTTGTAACAACGCAGCCAAGTTTGCCTGTCTGCCGGGCATAGCCATCGGCGGCATGGGCCGCGACCTGCTCATGACGCACGTCGATGATGCGGATGCCTTCGTCGATGCAGCCATCATAGATATCGATGATGTGGCCACCGCACAGCGTAAAGATGGTATCGACACGCTCGTTCTTCAGCGCCTTCGCCACCAGATGCCCACCAGATACCACGCTCCCGTCGCGCACCTTCCGCTTTAATGTATCTTCAGCCGTTGATGTGGCTTTCTCTACTTTCGTGACGATAGTCATTGACGTCTTTCCTCCTATTGAACCTTGCCGTCTTTTATCGTTGGCACCCGTTTGCCTGACCGATGCCGAATACAAAGGCGGGATGCAGAACTGCCGTGCCTGCGAAGTGCAGGTCAGGGCAGGAGCCTGTTGGCTCAGCTACATCGAGATTTTGCATGCGATAACGCTCGCTGGTGTCGAGAGCCCCGCCTTCCACCCCGAAGGTGAAGCGGGGAGAGCCGAAGCCAAACCGGAATTCACAAGTTTGAGACGCTTTTTCGCCTGCGCATGGCGCTCAAAGTGCCCATAAAAAAGTTCTGGCATAATAAATACCAAAAGTCAAACAACCAAAACCTATGAAAAATCAGCATTCCGACGCAACCGTCCAAAACAAAAAAATCGAAACTATTCCGTGTTTACCGCGTTCTATATGGGTGCAATGCACAATTCTTCTTGTGTGCGCTGCACAACCTATGCAAAAATGGGATGCTGATATGCGCCAGCAGAGATTGTGAACTGGGATATGGTATGCCAGATAAGCGCCAACATTAACCGAAAACAGGAGTGTCAACCATGCCGGCACGCGCAGAAATTGCTTCAGTAGCCACCCGTACAGCCCCTCGCGGCCTTATCGAGACGATTCTGGCCTTCCTTGACCGGGTTGCCGAGACCAACGCTCGTAACAAAAATTACGAACCTTTCGGTCTTTAACACCCAAGACGATCGGTTCATCTCATTCAAGCGGCTGCCAGATTCCCCTCCGGCGGCCGCTTAACATTTTGAAGTCATGAGGTTTTTTGTAAACTTACATATCAGATTAGCTTGGGTCTTGTCTTTTGGTATAACTGATACCAGTATGTCCCCTATCAGCGCATGGCATTTTAGCTAACAAAAAGCGTCAGAAAGGGAAGGAAATGACTCAAGCGGTGAAAGAGGGTTTCCAATCGCAACCGGTAAGCGATGGATTCAGATGGGGACAATTAGCGGTTGGCGTGGTCTGTATGGTCATGATTGCCAACCTCCAATATGGTTGGACATTCTTCGTTCCTGAAATCACGAAACAGTTCGGTTGGGGGCGGAGCGAAATTCAATGGGCATTTACACTCTTCGTTCTCTTCGAAACGTGGCTCGTTCCGATTGAGGGCTGGTTCGTTGACAAATACGGACCGAAAATCGTCATCCTTTTTGGCGGCATATTGTGCGCTATCGGCTGGGTTATCAATTCCTACGCAGACACAATGTTTCTGTTCTGCATCGGACAGGCTGTTGCCGGTATTGGTGCAGGCGCGGTTTACGGAACCTGCGTCGGTAATGCACTGAAGTGGTTTCCTGATCGGCGCGGGCTTGCCTCAGGTATCACAGCAGCCGGTTTTGGTGCGGGTTCGGCGCTGACTGTCTGGCCGATTCAGGCGACGATCGCAAATTACGGCTTCCAAAACGCTTTCCTCACCTTCGGATTGGGACAAGGCATCATTATTGTTCTGCTTTCCTTCTTCCTTTTTGCGCCAAAGCCCGGTCAGGTGCCAGAGGCAACCAACAAAGGTCCAATCATCCAGAGTCGGCGTCAGTATTCGCCTTCTGAAGTGCTGAAGCACCCGATTTTCTGGCTCATGTACGTCATGTTCGTCGCAGTGGGCGCCGGTGGCCTCGTTGTAACGGCAAACCTTGCGCCTATGGCCAAGGACTACGGCGTTGCCGATATTCCCATGTGGTTGGGCATACCGGCTCTCACGCTGGCGGCTACACTGGACCGTCTGCTCAATGGCGTGACACGACCATTCTGCGGCTGGGTGTCGGATAAAATCGGACGCGAGAACACTATGTTCATCGCCTTCGGTGTGGAAGCAATCGGCATCTATCTGCTCTATCTCTACGCCGGTAATCCGGTGATGTTCGTCATTCTGAGTGGTCTGGTGTTCTTTGCCTGGGGCGAGATATACTCTCTCTTCCCATCAACATGCACCGATACGTTCGGCTCCAAGTACGCTGCAACCAATGCCGGTCTGCTTTACACAGCCAAAGGTACAGCAGCGCTACTCGTGCCTTTCGGTACAGCTCTGGCTGCCAATGGCAACTGGAACTCGGTGTTCATCATCGGCGTCGTCCTGAATGCCGGGGCAGCGCTGGCGGCCTTGCTCATACTCAAGCCATGGCGCGCCGGCATTATTCGCAAAACGCAGGAGAGCGCCCTGCAGCCTGCCCAATAGCAAGCGACAACAGTCCGGGCTGGAAAACATCCAGCCCGGACATTCACTTCAAACTGCAGGACATGCCGGCATTGGCTTCAAACGCCCCGGCAACATCTATCTGCCCCGGTATCACGATTGAAAGTCATCGACTCACTGCGGGCATATTGACCATCGGCCAAGGCCGAACAGCTAACAGCAGAAGAACAAGTCCATATCGAATGCGAACAGCCATGTGCAGCACGAGTAGGACTTGACAGCATTTTTACTGGAATACATTATACCAGAATAGCAGGCGCCACAGTTTACTCGCCGTGCCGCTGGTCATCCAAGCCACATCAACGCTGCCATCACGGGGAGTGCAGGCAGCAATTAGGGAGGAAGTCATGCTCGACAAAACCGTTGTCCGAAACGTACTGGAAACGGCGCGGGCCGAAGGCCGTCAGGCTCTCACCGCACCCGAAGGCAAACTTATTTGCGATGCTTACGGCATTGCGGTTCCACAGGAGGGTGTTGCCGTTAGCGCCGGGGAAGCTGCCTCGCTCGCGTCAGGCATGGGTTATCCGGTGGTCATGAAAATCGTCTCTCCTGATATCCTGCACAAGACAGAAGCGGGTGGTGTCGTTGTCGGCGTCAAATCCGCAGAAGAAGCGAAAGCTGCTTTTGACAAGATCATTGCCAACGCCAAAGCCTATAAGGCCAACGCTGAAATCATCGGTGTACAGGTCCAGCAAATGCTGACTGGTGGTCTCGAAGTGATTATCGGCGCAGTATCGGATGATAGTTTCGGCAAGCTTGTTGCCTTTGGTCTTGGCGGCGTTCTGGTCGAGGTTCTGAAGGACATTACTTTCCGGCTTGCGCCGGTAACGAATGACGAAGCCCTGTCGATGCTTGATAGCATTCAGGCCGCAGAAATGCTGAAGGGCGTGCGTGGCGGTGAACCCGTCAACCGCGAAGCACTCGCTGACCTGATCGTGCGCGTCTCGAAGCTCGTGGACGATTATCCAGAGATTTCCGAACTCGATCTCAATCCGGTTTTTGCCACAAAGGAAGGCGCAATTGCTGCCGACGTGCGTATTGTCATCGATTACAACCAGACAAAGCCACGCCACCGGCCGAGCCAGGAAGAAATTCTGAAATCCATGAACCGTATCATGCGTCCGAAGGCCGTTGCCGTGATCGGCGCATCGGCAGAGGACGGCAAGATCGGCAACTCTGTGATGAAGAATCTTATCAACGGAGGGTATAAGGGGCAGATATACCCCATTCATCCAAAGGCCGAAGAGATTCTCGGTTACAAGGCATATAAAAGCGTCAAGGATGTAACTGGCGATATCGATACGGCTGTTTTTGCAATTCCCGCCAAATTCGTCGCCGGTGCGCTGGCAGAATGCGGCGAAAAGAAAATTCCCGGCGCGGTGCTGATACCATCAGGCTTTGCCGAAGCGGGCGAACCTGAACTTCAGGACGAAATCGTCAAGATTGGCCGTAAATATAATATCCGCTTGATGGGCCCGAACATTTACGGCTTCTATTATACGCCTGAGAACCTGTGCGCGACGTTCTGTACGGCCTATGACGTCAAGGGCTCGGCGGCATTGTCATCGCAGTCAGGCGGTATCGGCATGGCGATCATCGGCTTTTCGCGATCCGCTAAAATGGGTGTGTCGGCGATCGTTGGCCTTGGCAACAAGTCTGATATCGATGAAGACGATCTGCTCACGTTCTTCGAACAGGATGACAACACGCGGATCATCGCCCAACACCTTGAGGATTTGAAAGACGGGCGGGCTTTTGCCGAAGCGGCAAAACGGGTCGCAAAGAAAAAGCCAATCGTCGTACTCAAGGCAGGACGCACATCCGCCGGTGCCAAGGCAGCATCATCCCACACGGGTGCTCTTGCCGGTAACGACAAGATCTATGAAGACGTTTTCAAACAGGTCGGTGTTATTCGCGCACGCTCGTTGCGGCAGCTTCTTGAATTCGCCCGCGGCATTCCTGTCATGCCAACACCAAAGGGGGAAAATGTCGTCATCATCACCGGCGCCGGTGGTTCGGGTGTGCTGCTTTCCGATGCCTGTGTTGATAACGGCCTGAACCTCATGGCGATGCCAGATGATCTCGACGCGGCATTCCGCAAGTTCATTCCGCCATTCGGTGCGGCAGGAAATCCTGTCGACATCACCGGCGGCGAACCACCCCTCACCTACAAGAACACGGTCAAGCTCGGCCTCGAGGATGATCGCATCCATTCGCTCATCCTCGGTTATTGGCACACCATCGTCACTCCACCGATGGTCTTTGCCAAACTGATGGTTGAGGTGAAGGAAGAAATGGCGGCCAAGGGCATTGAAAAGCCAATGGTTGCATCACTTGCCGGTGACGTCGAAGTCGAAGAGGCCGCCGAATATCTTTATCAGCATGGCATTCCTGCCTACGCCTATTCAACCGAACTTCCAGTCGAAGTGCTGGGGGCAAAGTACAAATGGGCGAGAGGTGCAGGTCTTCTCTAAGTCCTCCCCCGCCAGGCTCCGGCATAAGCCGGGGTCTGGCACCCACTCAAAAATTCAGCCGTTTTCAAGGGGAGGTTTCCTCAATGCATATTCATGAGTATCAGGCCAAGGATGTGCTCAAATCCTTCGGCGTACCTGTACCAGAGGGCTATCTGGTCACCGATATCGACGAGGCCGGTGAGATGGCCGCCAAACTTCCCGGACCGGTATTCGTTGTCAAATCGCAAATTCACGCGGGTGGCCGTGGCAAAGGCTCATTCAAGGAACTCGGCGATGGCGCCAAGGGCGGGGTTCGCCTTGCGCGCTCCATCGCCGAGGTGCGTGAATACGCCGCCGAAATGCTTGGCAATACATTGGTGACCATCCAGACAGGCCCTGCCGGCAAGCAGGTCAACCGTCTCTATGTCGAGGACGGATCGCAGATCGAGAAGGAGTTTTATCTCTCGCTTCTTGTTGATCGCGCAACCAGTCGTGTCTCTTTTGTCGTCTCCACCGAAGGCGGGATGGACATTGAAACCATTGCTCACGACACGCCAGAAAAGATCCTGACCTTCTCAGTCGATCCAGCGACCGGCATCATGCCCCATCATGGCCGCGCGGTTGCCAAAGCGCTCGAACTCGACGGCGATCTTGCCAAACAGGCGCAAACGCTCATTGCCAAACTATACGGAGCATTCATCGCCAAGGATATGGAGATGCTCGAGATCAACCCGCTGATCGTCTCGAAAGATGGACAGCTGAAATGCCTCGACGCAAAGGTCAGCTTCGATTCGAACGCCCTCGCCCGTCATCTCGACATTGCCGCAATGCGCGATGAAAGCGAAGAAGATGCCAAGGAAATCGAAGCGTCGAAATATGACCTCTCTTATATCACGCTGGATGGCAGTATCGGCTGCATGGTCAATGGCGCCGGACTTGCCATGGCAACCATGGACATCATCAAATTCTATGGCGCGGAACCTGCAAACTTTCTTGATGTCGGCGGTGGAGCCACCGCCGAAAAGGTAGCGGCGGCTTTCAAGATCATAACCGCCGATCCCAATGTGAAAGGCATCCTCATCAATATTTTCGGCGGTATTATGCGCTGCGATGTCATCGCGGAAGGGGTAATCACCGCCGTCAAGGAAGTGAGCCTGAAGGTCCCGCTCGTTGTCCGCCTCGAGGGCACCAACGTCAATGAGGGCAAGAAAATCATCGCGACGTCAGGGCTGAATGTGATCCCTGCCGACGATCTCGACGACGCTGCGCAGAAGATCGTCAATGCTGTTGGAGGCTCAAACTAATGTCGATTTTAATCAACAAGGACACCCGGCTTCTCTGTCAGGGGTTTACCGGCAAGACCGGGACCTTTCATAGCGAGCAGGCGATCAAATATGGCACCAGAATGGTTGGGGGCACTTCCCCCGGCAAGGGTGGCACAACACATCTTGGCCTGCCTGTATTCGACACGGTGGCCGCAGCGCGCGAGGCGACCGGCGCCGATGCATCGGTGATCTATGTCCCACCTTTCGGTGCAGCAGATGCAATCTGCGAGGCCATTCAGGCGGAAATCCCGCTGATTGTCTGCATTACCGAGGGGATTCCGGTTCTCGATATGCAGCGCGTCAAACGCGCCTTATCTGGTTCAAAATCGCGCCTGATCGGTCCAAACTGCCCCGGCATCATGACCGTCGATGAATGCAAGATCGGGATCATGCCGGGGTCCATCTTCCGCAAAGGATCTGTCGGTATCGTGTCACGTTCGGGCACGTTGACCTATGAGGCAGTCTTCCAGACCTCGCAACAGGGTCTTGGGCAGACAACGGCAGTGGGCATTGGCGGCGATCCCATCAAAGGGACCGAATTTATCGATGTGCTGGAGATGTTTCTTGCCGATTCAGCAACGGAATCCATCGTCATGATCGGCGAAATTGGCGGCACGGCTGAGGAGGATGCCGCGCAGTTTCTTGCCGATGAGGCAAAACGTGGACGCTCGAAACCAACCGTGGGATTTATAGCGGGCCGGACGGCTCCTCCAGGCCGGCGCATGGGCCATGCGGGCGCTGTCATCTCCGGCGGCAAGGGCGGAGCTGAAGACAAACTTGCCGCCATGGAGGCAGCCGGTCTCTGGATCGCTTCCACTCCGGCGCGTCTCGGGACCACGCTGGTGGAACTTCTGAACGGTGATCAGCGTTATCAACGTGCATCAAACGCAAGATAAAATTTATGCGATTTGAAATGAACATGCGCGGCATGAACATTCCGCGCATGTCAGGTGACAGACTGTTATTCCAGTACCAAACCCGGCTCCAAACAGTGTTTCCGACGAGTAATGGTTGCAAAAATTCGAAAAATGACTTCAAAGAACTAGATATGGTATTATACATTCCAAATAAACATGGAGATCACCGGACGTGAGCCCTAGAACCCAGATGCGTTGGCCAATGGCCGATGAAGCCACCCCCAATCTCGTCCTTGAACCGTTCGCAGCAGAGCCGAACTTCAAAACGCGGATATATGGTGCGCTGAAGCAGGCCATCGCCAATATGGATATCTACGGAACGACGGAAGAAAAATGGCTCGACGAGCGGCAGCTTGCAGACCGGCTTGGGGTCAGCCGCACGCCCATCCGTGAAGCAATTGCAATGCTGGAGCAACAGGGGTTTGTCAAATCCATCCCCCGGCGCGGCATTATGGTCCTGCGCAAGACCAAGCGCGAAGTGATCGAAATGATCCAGATGTGGGCTGCCCTTGAGGGTATGGCGGCCCGGCTGGTTTCACTCAATGCCAGCGGCAAGGAAATCGCGCGGTTACGCAAGCTCTTTGAGGATTTTCACGAAGACCACAAGCCTGCAGACTATCCTGGTGAATATTCCGAAGCCAACCTGCAGTTTCACCAGACTTTGATCCAGATGACCGATTCAAAGATTCTGCGGGAAACAACAGAGAACATCCTTCTGCATGTGCGCGGAATCCGGAAAATCACCATCGGTCGTGATGATCGTGCGTCCCAGTCAATCAAGGATCATCTGGCGATTATCACCGCGCTGGAAAAGCGTGATACGGAGTTGGCTGAAAAGCTCTGCCGTGATCATACGCTTGGCCTTGCGGCCTATGTGGAGAAGCACAGCGAAGGCATCTTCGACTAACAAGGCGCCTCGGTCTGTTTCCTGTCCTGATCCGGAGATGTGATGACGAACCTACCTCAAAATATGACCGTCATCGCTATCAGCCAACCGGGCGGGCCTGAAGTACTCAAGCCTGAACAGCGTCCCGTTTCCGCCCCTGCGGGAAATGAAATCCTCATTCGTGTCGCTGCGGCCGGGGTCAACCGGCCCGATATATTTCAACGTCTCGGTGCTTATCCGCCTCCGAAGGGTGCCACTGACCTGCCCGGCCTTGAGGTTTCCGGCACGGTCGCGGCACTGGGAAGCGGTGTCAACAGGTGGAAAATCGGAGACAGGGTCTGCGCGCTCGCGCCGGGTGGAGGCTATGCTGAATATGTGACTGTTGACGGAAACAGCGCACTCCCTGCCCCCGAGGGGTTTTCACCTGTCGAAGCTGCTGCTTTGCCGGAAACATTCTTCACCGTCTGGCACAATGTTTTCGAACTTGGGGGGCTAAAGCAGGGTGAAACCTTGCTGGTCCATGGCGGCGCTTCAGGTATCGGAACCACGGCAATCATGCTTGCCAAGGCATTTGGCGCTCAAGTGATCGTAACGGCTGGAACGGATGAGAAATGCGCTGCCTGCCGCGACCTTGGAGCAGATACAGCCATTAATTATCGCAGCACCGATTGGGTGGCAGAGGTCAAGAAGGTGACCGATAGCAAAGGCGCTAACGTCATTCTTGATATGGTCGGCGGCGCTTACATTGAACAGAACTATCAAGCTGCGGCCATCGGCGGACGCATTGTCAACATTGCATTTCTGCAAGGCTCCAAGGTCGAGGTTGACTTCATGCGCCTGATGATGAAGCGCCTGACCCATACGGGGTCAACCCTGCGCGCTCAGTCACTCGAAGCAAAGGCTCGGATTGCTGCGGCACTTAAAGCCAATGTTTGGCCGCTTCTCGCCAGCGGCCAATGTCGCCCGCTTATCCACGCCCGCTTTCCACTGGTTGAGGCCAGCCGCGCCCATGCATTGATGGAATCGAATGCCAATATTGGCAAGGTCATCCTCACAATCGGCGACGACTGGCTCTCTTGAACGCCTATCGTCAGGCGGGCTGTAGGTCGGCAACGAGCTTCGCAGCAGCATTGGGCGCTACAGCCGTGTTGAGCCCGCTCTTCATAGGTTTGCCCGCCACATAAACTTCACTCACCGAGCGATCGTCCCCCATCGTTTGAAGAATGAATAATTCCTCTGCAAGGGTCGTTGCCGTTTGCATGCGCAATTCCATCGCAGGTTTCGCCCGGCTATCAAGAATGGTGATATCGGCATCGGCTCCCATATGCAGCGAACCAATCCGATCTTCAAGGCCAAGCGCCCGCGCATTGCCGAGGGTCATCATGTAATAGGATGCAAAGGGTGAGAGGCGTTGCCCCTGCACATGCAGAACCTTATAGGCCTCAGCCATTGTTTCCAGCATGGAAAAACTCGTCCCGCCGCCCACATCCGTCGCTACAGAGAAGCGCGCGCCAAGCTTTTTGAAGCGGTCACGGTCGAACAGACCGCTGCCAAGGAAGAGATTGGAAGTCGGGCAGAAAACCGCCACGGATTTGGTCTCTGCGAGTCCCGAAATTTCCCGATCCGAAAGAAAAACACAATGTCCGAGCAGCATCTTGGAACCCAGCAGATCATAGTTCGCATAGATATCGGTATAGTCTTTGGCTGACGGATAGAGTGAGGTCGCATAGGCGACTTCATCGCGATTTTCCGACAGATGCGTCTGCACATAACAATCAGGATGTTCACGCACCAAAGTCCGGCTGATCTCCATCTGCTCCGGTGTTGACGTGATGGCAAAGCGTGGGCTGATTGCATAGTGCGCGCGGCCACGGCCATGCCATTTGGCGATCAAATCTTTGGTGTCGTCATAACCCGATTGCGGTGTATCGCGCAGCCCCTGAGGCGCATTGCGGTCCATCATGACCTTGCCGCCGATCATCAGCATATTGCGCTTTTCTGCCGCCGAGAAATAGGCATCCACGCTTTCGCGATGCACTGAGCAATAGGCCATGGCCGATGTCGTGCCATTGCGCAAAAGCTCATCCATGAACCGTCCGGCGATGAAATCCGCATGAACTGTGGATGAGAATTTCTGCTCTTCAACAAAGATGTAGGTGTTGAGCCATTCCAGCAGTTGCGCGCCATAGGAGGCAATCGCCTGTGTCTGCGGAAAGTGCAGATGCGTATCGATGAAGCCTGGAAGGATCAGATGCGGGCGATGATCAATGATTTCTACCTGCGGTCCGGTGCCACGCGCAAGCTCTGCATAGTCGCCCACATCGGCAATTTTACCATCCTTGACGAGAACAGCACCATCTTCGAAATAGGAATAGGCCGCATGATCATCGATGCTCTTTGGCTCATCTGTAAAGGTCAGCACGCGGCCGCGTAACAGCAATTGGCTCATTGGATTGTTCCTCCCTTGACTGTGGTTTCGTACCATTTGGCAAGCAATTGCCGTTCCTCGTCAGAAATCGCCGTAACATTGGCCGGTGGCATCGCATGGGAGCGCCCTGCCTGAAGATAAATTTCGCGGGCATGGGCCGCAATCTGGCTATCCGTCTCCAGCATCACGCCCTTTGGCGGTGCGATGAGGCCTTCCCAGCCCGGCTCCTTCGCGTGACACATGGAGCAACGCCCCAGCACTGTATCGCGAACCTTCGGAAACTCCGCCGAGGCGATGAAGGGCTGCTGCACTGCCGATACTTTTTCCACCGGATTGCCCGACAGGATTTTCGGCACCGTCGACAGCCACATGATGATAATGAACAGGATTGCCGTGACCAGCCATGTCCATGTTGGATCGCCTTTGCGGGCATGGCGGGTGTTGAACCAATGACGGATCGTAACACCCATCAGGAACACCAGAGACGCGATGATCCAATTGTACTGGGTACCAAACGCCAGCGGATAATGGTTCGACAACATCAGGAACAGCACGGGAAGCGTCAGATAGTTGTTGTGGGTCGACCGTTGCTTGGCCTGCTTGCCGAGTTTCGGATCGGGCGTCTTGCCTGCAATCAGGTCCGCTACCACTTTCTTCTGATTGGGGATGATGATCATGAACACATTGGCCGACATGATCGTTGCGGTGAACGCACCCAGATGCAGGAAAGCAGCGCGCCCGGTAAACAGCTGGGTATAGCCCCAGGCCATACCAACCAAGATGAAATAGAGAAGCACCATCAGCCGCGTATCATTGCGTCCCAACGGGGACTTGCAGATTGTGTCATAGACAACCCAGCCGCCAAAAATCGAGGCAAGCGAAATAGCAATCGCCACGGGGCGCGACACATCAAGCACATGCGGGTCAATCAGATAGAGATCCGCACCGGCATAATAGACAATCCAGAGCATGGCAAAACCGGACAGCCACGTCGCATAGGATTCCCATTTGAACCATGTGAGATGCTCAGGCATCTGTGCCGGCGCAACCAGATATTTCTGGATGTGATAGAAGCCACCGCCATGGACCTGCCATTCCTCGCCATGGGCGCCGACGGGAAGATCAGGCCGTTGCCGCAACCCCAAATCAAGGGCGACAAAATAAAATGACGAGCCGATCCACGCGATGCCAGTGATAACGTGCAACCAGCGGACGGCAAAATTCAGCCACTCCCAGGCTATGGCATATTCATACATGCGGCTCTCCCTTTTATGTAAAAGAGTATGTGCCAAAGCTTCAGCCGCAGGAAAACGCCATAAATCGCCCATCTCTTTCAAAAAAAACTATAAAATGCTAGATCAATGAACAGTGTAAGACAGTGGTGGGAACCATGTCATATTTCGATAATCTTCGTGTTTTCGTTCGCGTCGTCGAACTGGGAAACCTTTCTGCCGCCGGCCGGGACCAGCGGGCGTCCCCGGCTGTCGCCAGCAATCGCATCAAGGAACTTGAGCGCTATCTCGGCGTCCGGCTGTTCAATCGCACAACCCGGAAGCTGACCCCCACGGAACATGGCCGCGTCTTCTACGAGGGGGCGGTCAAGATCATTGAGGCGATCAATGAAGCTGAAGCCGCCATTGCCGACCTTTCGCAAAAGCCGAAAGGAGCAATCCGCATCACAGCGCCCCTCGGGATAGGACGACGGCTGATTGCCTCCGGTGTCCCGGAATTTCATGACAAATATCCTGATATCGAAGTGCGATTGCGGCTGTCGGATCACAATATCGATATTATGAGCGAGGGCGTCGATGTGGCCTTCAAGCTCGGTATCCTTGAAGACTCCAATCTGCGTATGCGCGGTATCATGAATTGCGAGCGGGTGATCTGTGCGTCGCCTGATTATCTGGCAAAGCGCGGTGTCCCGGAAACACCGGATGAGCTGATATCGGCCCATCATGATTGCCTGCTTTTGCGCTATCCCGGCTCCAAGGAATATTACTGGACGCTGCAAACGCCTGATGGTCCACGCAAGCTTGAGGTCAGCGGCCCGTATGATTCCGATGACGGCGATGTACTGACCCGTTGGGCGCTTGATGGAAGGGGGATTATCAACAAGCCGCTGTTCGAGGTTAAAAGCCATGTGAATGACGGGACGTTGGTGCCAATTTTACAAAACACGCCGCCCGTCAGTATCCAGCTTGCGGCGATCTATCCGCACAAGCGGTTTCAGGACCCAAAGGTTCGCCTGATGATCGATTTCATGACCGAACGCTGCCAGCGCCTGATCAGCGCCATGCTTGAGTAAATGATAGATCAGGCGTGAAGCTGTAGTTTTTGCTTTGAAAAGTTGTCCTGGCCAAACTGATGGTTGAGCGCTGAGGTCATGATCTCAGCAGCAGCAAGCGTAGCGATGACAGACGGGCGTTTATCCTTGACCGCAGTTCCCCCCACGGGACAGACGAGCCTATCAAAGATTTCCGGGCGGCCAATCTCGCGCTCAAGCCAATTGCGGAATGTAGCCTTTTTGGTCTTCGAGCCGATCATGCCGACATAGGCGGCATCACCCCGCGCCAGTGCTTCGGCGGTGATCAGAAAATCAAGCGCGTGGTCATGGGTGAGGACAACAAAGGAACTGCCTGCCGGGGCATCGCGCACAACCATCTCGGGCATGGCCGTCAGACAGGTCTCGATGCCCGGAACCCGCGTGGCGGAAAGCTCGATCTCGCGCGTGTCCACAAGAACAATGCGCAGCGGTGCCAGCGATAAGGCCATGGCCAAAGCGTCACCGACATGACCGGCGCCGAAGACATAGACATGCGGACGTTGTGCGATCTCAAGATCGACCTTCTCAACAAGTGTCGCCCGCAATTGCCGGTCCAGCCGCTTGAAGCCAAGGGCAACCCGCCCGCCGCAGCACTGCCCGATCTCAGGCCCAAGCGGGATGGAAATATCGTCACCATCTGCCTCGCCCTGATTGAGCAGTTTGCGGGCGTGGTCAATGGCCATGAATTCGAGCTGTCCGCCGCCGATCGTGCCGAAAATACAGTCGACCGCAACCAGCATCCACGCGCCCGCCTCGCGCGGTGTTGAGCCATTGGCAGCTTTTACCTCGACCAGCACCACATGTTTGCGCCGGTTGAGAAAGTCCCTGATATCATCGCGGTTCGACGGCATGAGACCATCACTTCCCGCTTCGCGCGGTACGCAACCGCTCGACAGCCATCAGCACACGCTCTGGCGTTGCCGGTGCATCCAGTCTCGGCGCAATGTGGTAATCCGCAACACTGGCAACCGCCATGGAGATCGCCTCCAGAACGGAAATCGCCAGCATGAATGGCGGCTCACCAACCGCCTTGGAGCGGCGGATTGTCTCCTCTCGGTTGACCGACCAGCTTGCCAGGTTCACATTGAATTGACGTGGACGATCCGAAGCCAACGGAATTTTATAGGTGGATGGTGCATGGGTGCGCAGGCGTCCCTTGGCATCCCACCAGAGTTCCTCTGTGGTGAGCCAGCCCATGCCCTGAACGAAAGCGCCTTCGACCTGACCGAGGTCAAGCGATGGGTTAAGCGACTTACCGACATCATGCAGGATGTCAGTTCGATCAACCTGATATTCGCCGGTCAGCGTATCGATGCTGACCTCAGACACCGAGGCACCATAGGCAAAATAGTAAAATGGTCGCCCCCGACCCTCCGAGCGGTTCCAGTGGATTTTGGGTGTCTTGTAGAAGCCCGCTGCCGAAAGCTGCACGCGTGCGCCATAGGCAGCCTTGATAAAGTCGGGGAATGGCACCAGCAGGTCGCCAACCCGGACCGTATTGGGCTCAAAAAACACTTCGTCCTTGGCAACGCCGTAGTGCTCAACGGCAAAATCCACCAACCGCGCCTTGATCTGCTGTGCGGCATTGGCTGCCGCCATTCCGTTGAGATCGGAACCCGATGATGCTGCAGTCGCCGAAGTGTTGGGTACTTTCGCGGTTGTTGTAGCTGTGACCTTTATGCGGTCAAGATCGACTTGAAATTCATCGGCAATCACCTGCGCCACCTTGGTGTAGAGCCCCTGCCCCATTTCAGTGCCACCATGGTTCAGATGTATCGATCCATCGGTATAGACATGGACCAGCGCCCCGGCCTGATTATATTCGGTCTTGGTGAAGGAGATGCCGAATTTGACCGGTGTCAGTGCGATCCCGCGCTTGATAATCCGGCTTTTCCGATTGAACGCAAGAACGGCTTCCCTCCGCGCCGCATAATCAGACGAGGCCTCAAGCTCCGCCACAATCTGCGGAATGATATTGTCTTCAACGGTCTGATGATAGGGCGTGAGGTTCCGACCTTCATCGCCATAGAAATTCGCTTTGCGAATTTCCAACGGATCTTTGCCCAACGCGTAGGCGATGTCCTCGATCATCCGTTCACCACCGACCATTCCTTGCGGCCCGCCAAAACCACGGAATGCCGTGTTGGATACCGTATTGGTTTTCAGCGGACGCGAGCGTAGTCGGACATTGGGATAGAAATAGCAATTGTCGGCATGGAACAGCGCCCGGTCTGTTACCGGACCGGAGAGATCGGCGGAAAAACCGCAGCGGGCGGAAAAAGTTGCGTCTACCGCTTCAATCCTGCCTTCATCGTCAAAACCAAGATCATAGGCCACATGAAAATCGTGCCGTTTGCCTGTGGCGACCATATCGTCGTCACGGTCCGGTCTAATCTTCACCGCCCGCCGGTACTTTTTGGCGGCAACCGCTGCAACGGCTGCAAAGAGATTGGCCTGCGTTTCCTTGCCACCAAAACCGCCGCCCATGCGCCGCACATTCACCGTCACCGCATTGGAGGGGACGCCCAGCACATGGCCAACCATATGTTGGGTTTCGCTTGGATGCTGGGTTGAAGAGAAAACCGTTATCTCATCGTCTTCACCCGGTATGGCAAAGGCAATGTGTCCTTCGAGATAGAAGTGATCCTGACCGCCAATGCGCATTTCACCACTCAGGCGGTTCTTCGCCTGCGCAAGCCCGGTTGTAATATCACCGCGCTCAAGTTTAAGCGGATCAACAACCAGCGGATACCCCGCCTTTTCGGCCTCAAGCACATCAATAGCGTGACCAAGGTCACGATATTCCACCTTGACCTTCGAAGCGGCATAACGCGCCGCCTGCCGTGTCTCGGCAATCACGGCGAACATTGGCTGGCCGTGAAATTCCACCTTTCCCACCGCAAACACCGGATCGTCATGCTTGCCAGCCGGGCTTACATCATTATGGCCGGGAATGTCATCGACCGTCAGAACACCGATAACCCCCGCGCATGCCCTGACCGCTTCGAAATCAATCGAGACGATTTCCGCGTGGGCGCGTTGCGATAGTCCGAGATAGGCATGCAACGTATCGGCGGGTTCCGGCATATCGTCGATATACTCGGCGGAACCGGAAACATGCTTGTGTCCGGATTCATGCGGCTGATGCTCATGGACACCGCCTTTAATCCGCGCAATCGGCTGGATTGAGTTCATGATACCCTCCTAGCCGACAGCCGCTGTGTAGCGGTTCAGCCTGATATTCTCTTCGCCAGTGGTTTCCAGATAGAAGCGGCGCAAGAGGTTTCTTGCGGTTAGCAGCCGGTAGTCCGCCGAAGCGCGCCAATCGGTCAACGGCGTAAAATCCATGGCAAATGCCGCCATGGCCTGTTCAATTGTCTCGTCGTGCCATGGGGAACCAATCAGCGTCTGCTCAACCGCAGCGGCACGTTTTGGTGTGCCCGCCATGCCGCCAAAGGCAATCACAGCTGCCTCGACTGTGCCGTGTGAATCCAGGGTAACTTTGAAAGCACCGCAAACCGATGAAATATCTTCATCCAGCCGCTTCGATATTTTGTAAACGGCGAACAGTTCCCCCTGTTTGAGGTACGGAATATGGATTGCCTCGACGAACTCTCCCGGTAAGCGGTCCTGCTTGCCGTATTCGATAAAGAACTTTTCGATTAACACGGAACGGCGGTTCTGCCCCTTGCGCAGAAGGACGCTTGCGCCAAGCCCGATCAGCGCGGGCGGTGTATCACCGATGGGTGATCCATTGGCAACGTTGCCGCCAATGGTCCCCATATTGCGCACCTGTTCGCCGCCGATGCGATTCCACAATTCGGTCAGATCGGGGAAGATCCTTGTGATCACAGGATAGGCATCGGTATAGCTGACGCCTGCTCCCAGCTTCAGACCTTCGTCATCCATTGAGATGAGGCGCAATTCGTCCAGATGAGAGGTGAAGACAACGGGTCCGATCTCCCGCATGAACTTGGTCACCCAAAGCCCGACATCGGTGGAACCGGCAACAATGGTGGCGCCGGGGTTGGCTTCCATAAAGGTGGCAAAGTCATCGACATTGGCGGGAAGAACGAGCCGCTCTTTGCCGACACCCACCTCAACGCGCTTGCCGTCCTTCAACGTTTGAAGCTGTTCAATGACGCGCGCGCGCTCAGCAACCAGAGGATCATTGTTCGCATTCCCCCGTGCCGATACACTCTCGGCTGCCCGGATGATTGCGGCATAGCCGGTGCAGCGGCAGAGATTGCCCTGCAGTGCTTTTTCAATGTCTCGCACAGCCGGATTGGGATTATGCATCCACAGACCATAGAGCGACATGACAAAACCCGGCGTGCAAAACCCGCATTGCGAGGCATGCGTATCAACCATGGCCTTCTGCACCGGGTGCAAGGTGCCATCAGTTCCGGCAAGCGCCTCAACGGTGACGACGTGGCAGGCATCGAGCGATCCGACAAAACGGATACAGGCGTTGACGGATTCATAGGTAAGCTGACCGTCGGTCAAGCGCCCCACCAGAACCGTACAGGCGCCGCAATCGCCCTCGGCACATCCTTCCTTGGTGCCACGCAACCGACGCTCAATCCGCAGGAAATCAAGCAGCGTTTGGGTCGCAGGCAAGTCGCTGAGTTCAACCAGCTTATCATTGAGCAGAAAACGGACGCTATTACGGGTCTCGACTTGCATGATTGATCAGCTCCCGCGATAGGTTGAGTAGCCATAGGGGGCAACGAGCAAAGGCACATGGTAGTGAGCGTCCTCGTTCCCGATGCCAAAGCGGATCGGCACCACATCGAGAAACGGCACCCGATCTCCAGATTGCTGTTGCCCGAGATAGGCGCCGACATGGAAACGCAACTCATAGGTGCCGGAACGCATCTCCGCTCCAGCCAGAAGCGGCGCATCACAGCGTCCATCCTGGTTGGTACGTGTGCTGAGCAGCGTCGAAAACCGGTCACTTTCAAGGCGAAGAAGATCGATTTGCAGATTAGCGGCAGGCTTTCCGCTTGCCGTATCAAGCACATGCGTCGTCAGACGGCCTGATGTTTCGTTCTGAAGACTCATGAGCGTTCCTCCTCCCAAGGCGGACTTTCCACTTTTGCATCGCTTAGTTTGCCCGGCCCGGACACTGCGGAGTAGGCGGCGCTTGATAACAGGACTTTCAAAATTTTCTTGGGGAATGGATTGCCGCTTATTTGATTATTCAGGGGATCGGACCAGCATAGTGGAGGACAGGTGGCTGCCATGAGATATCCCCGGGACTTGCATGGATATGGAGAAACCCCGCCGCAGGCCAATTGGCCTGATGGTGCCAAAATCGCGGTCCAGTTTGTTCTCAATTATGAGGAAGGCGGCGAGAATTGTGTGCTGCACGGTGATGCCGCTTCCGAAGCCTTCCTCTCGGAGATCGTCGGAGCACAGGCCTGGGAAGGCCAGCGTCACTGGAACATGGAGTCCATTTACGAATATGGTGCCCGTGCCGGTTTCTGGCGCCTGCATCGCCTGTTTACCGGCAAGAATGTCCCCCTGACAGTCTATGGTGTGGCCACGGCCTTGCAGCGCTCGCCAGCACAGGTCCGAGCTATGCTGGATGCCAACTGGGAGATCGCATCGCACGGGCTCAAATGGATCGAATACAAGGACTACACAAAAGACGCCGAGCGTGAGCATATGCGCGAGGCCATCCGTATACATACGGCCATCACGGGCGAACGCCCAAGAGGCTGGTATACTGGCCGCTGCTCCGTCAACACCGTGGACCTTGCCACCGAAGAAGGCGGCTTTGATTATGTTTCCGATTCATACGCCGACGATCTGCCCTATTGGCACGAAACGAACGATCGGCACCAGCTGATCATCCCCTATACGCTTGACGCCAATGATATGCGCTTTGCCACGCCGCAGGGCTTCAATTCCGGCGAGCAATTCTTCGCCTACCTCAAAGACAGTTTCGACACGCTTTATGCCGAAGGCGAAGCGGGATTTCCAAAAATGATGAGCATCGGCCTGCATTGCCGTCTTGTCGGCAGACCGGGACGAACAGCCGCCATTGCCCGCTTTATCGATTATGTGCAGAGCCATAGCCACGTCTGGCTGGCCCGCCGTATCGACATTGCCCGGCACTGGGCAACAACCCATCCCTGTCGGACATCTCACCCCCACCCGTCGGCCCTGACAGAAGCGGCATTTGTCGAGCGCTTCGGCGGCGTATTCGAACATTCGCAGTGGATCGCACAACGTGCCTTTGCCTCCGAACTTTCCCATGGCCACGACAATGCTCAGGGGCTTCACGGCGCACTGACCAGCGTGTTCCGTAGCGCTACACAGGAGGAACGCCTTGCGGTTCTCAAGGCTCACCCTGATCTGGCCGGAAAACTGGCGCAGGCAAAAAGACTTACCGAAAGCTCCACGCAGGAACAGGCATCCGCCGGTCTCGATGCACTGACCGACGCGGAACGCGCGCAATTCGAAGCATTGAATGGGCTCTATGTCGAGACCTTTGGCTTCCCCTTCATTATCGCCGTCAAGGATCACAGCAAGGATGCAATCCTCGATGCTTTCCGGACGCGAATCAAGAACGACCAACAGACCGAATTCAACACAGCCTGCCAACAGGTGGAGAGGATCGCCCTGCTTCGTCTGCAAGCTTTGCTGCCAAATTGAGGAGTGAACATGTCACAATCCCTGCGCGAGATTTTGGTTCAACCCCTGTCCCGCGAGGTTTTCGCGCCTTTCGGGGATGTGATCGAAATAGAGGGATCATCAAGTTTTCCCATCAACCACGGCATGTGCGACCGCTATCATGATCTGGCGAAGGTCGAAACATCGGGCGAAAATGCCCGCGTCATGATCAGCCTGCTGCGCGGCAAACCTTATGAATTGCCGCTGAAGCTCGCCATGGTAGAACGGCACCCTCTTGGCAGTCAGGCCTTCATGCCCCGGTCTGCAAATCCATTTCTGGTTGTTGTAGCCCCTAACGAGGCGGCAGGCGCTGGAAACCCCATCGCCTTTGTAACTCAGCCGGGACAGGGCGTGAATATCCATCGCAATATATGGCACGGAATCCTGACGCCGCTTGGCGGCATCTCTGATTTTATCGTGGTGGATCGCGGTGGTGACGGCATCAATCTGCAGGAATATTTCTACAGCGAGCCATTTATTATCCGCTGACGATTGACGGCTGACGCTTCAAAGCAAGCGTCAGCCAGATCATCAGTTCAAAGGGATCGAGTTCTGGTCTTTGCTCGACTGATACTGATCGGAGAGATCAGCATATTTTTCACTGATCTTGGCAGCGCGCGCCTGCAATCTGCTCCGCTCCGGTTCGGCCTGCGCCGCAATCAATGCGTGGATCGCATAGCTCTTCCAGAATGCATTCTCCTTGTTGTAACCGCCCGGTTCCAACGTGAAGACTTCCTTTAATATCTTCAGATCATGCGGGATGGCGAAAGCGTCGCGGGAATCCTCATGGCTGAAAAAGTAATAGAAGTTGTCGAACCCAGCCCAGGTGATGGCTGAAAGACACATGGAACAAGGTTCGTGGGTCGACAGAAAGATCAACTCCTTGGGATCAGGCCGTTTGTCTTCATTCACCTCATAGAAACGCTTCAACGTATGAACCTCACCATGCCAGAGTGGGTTCTCTGTTTCGTTGTTGGTTTCTGCCAGCACGACCGACAGATCTGATTTTCGTAGCACTGCGGCGCCGAAGATCTTGTTGCCTGCCGCCACGCCCTCTTCGGTCATCGGAATAATCTGATGTTCCATGGCATCGAGCAATGCGTCGATAATTCCGGCTGCGGAGCTTTCCTGAGTCATTGGAAACATTTCCTTTGTCTGTAACGAGAACGACAATCATTCGGCCATGGCACAGTGGCCATGGCCGAATATTGATTTATACGGGGAACAGCACGAAGCGGACGACGAAGAGGATCGCGACAAGCCAAGTCGCCACATGCACGTCCTTGACCCGGCCTGTGAAGGTTTTCAGCACCACGTAACTGATGAAGCCGAATGCCAGACCATTGGCGATCGAATAGGTGAACGGGATCATCAATGCGGTCAGTGCTGCCGGCGTTGCTTCCGTAATGTCAGCCCATTCGATGTCTATAAGCTCGCGCATCATGAGACCGGCAACATACAGCAAGGCCGGTGCCGTCGCATAACCCGGAACAGAACCGGCCAGAGGTGCGATGAAGAGCGCGGCCAGAAACAGGACGGCGATGGTGAGTGCTGTCAATCCTGTTCGTCCTCCGGCCTGAACGCCGGATGCGCTTTCCACATAGGCTGTCGTGCTGCTGGTACCAAGCAGGGAGCCAGCAACAATTGCCGTACTGTCGGCAAACAGAGCGCGGCCCAGACGATTGGGTTTACCCTCTTCGATGAGGCCAGCCCGTTTGCTCACGCCGATCAGCGTACCCGTCGCATCGAACACTTCGACAAGGACAAACACAAGAATAACCTGCAACAGACCAGTGTGCAGCGCGCCCATAATATCGAGTTGCAGGAATGTCGGAGCGAGACTTGGCGGCGCAGAGAATACGCCCTTGAACTCACTTGCGCCAATCAGCATAGACAAGACAGTGACAACCAGAATGCCGATCAGGATAGCACCGCGTATTTTAAGCGCATCAAGAACAGCGATGATGAAGAAACCCAGAATTGCGAACAAGGCAGGCGTACTACCCAGATGACCCAATCCGATAAATGTTGCAGGGTTTGCGACAATGATCCCTGAGTTTTTCAGTGCAATGAATGCAAGGAAAAGCCCGATGCCCGCCGCAATGGAACTGCGCAGCGATTTGGGAATTCCGGCGACAAGCCAGCTGCGCACGCCCGTAACGGTGAGCACGAGGAAAATACATCCTGAAATGAAGACAGCACCCAGCGCCTGCTGCCAGGTGAAGCCCATCGCCGCCACCACGGTGAAGGCGAAGAAGGCATTGAGCCCCATTCCCGGTGCCATGCCGATGGGCCAGTTGGCCACGAGCGCCATGACCAGCGAGCCGAGGGCTGCTGCAATACAGGTCGCAACGAAGATCGCATTGCGGTCCATACCCGTCGATGACAGGATTTCTGGATTGACAAAGATGATGTACGACATCGTCAGGAATGTCGTCAGTCCGGCGAGCATCTCAATGCGCGCCGTTGTGTTGTGTTCTCTCAGCTTGAAAAGCTTTTCGAGCATAATTCCTCCCCTGGCTCACGCCGAGTCTCCGGTTGCTGCATGACTGCCTGATTTGGCGAGTCGCGTGGCTGCCTGTTTTGAGTTTACAAACGTCTGTAATCAAGAGAAAACTGGCGCATACTCCTCCACGGCCAGCCCCTCCTCAGTGTTGCCACTGCCACATTGATTGTGCGTCTTCCGCCGCGGCGATGCTAGGCTCTGATTTCCGCAAGCATCGGCGAAACAGCTTCAATATTTTATTGATGCAGGGCCGCTTCAGGCATTCCGATGAAACGTAAGTTTCATGTGACGGTTGACGTCCTTATAGAGCAGATAGCGGAATGGCTTAGGTCCCCCTGCGTAGCACGCCTGTGGGCAGAAGGCACGCAGCCACATGAAGTCACCGGCCTCGACCTCGACCCAATCCTGATTAAGGCGATAAACCGCCTTGCCTTCAAGCACATAAAGACCATGTTCCATCACATGTGTCTCAGCAAACGGAATGACCGCTCCTGGTTGAAGCGTGACAATGGTGACATGCATATCGTGGCGCATGTCCGCCGGGTCCACAAAGCGGGTGGTTGCCCACCGGCCTTCCGTATCAGGCATCACAGAAGGCTCGATATCGTGTTCATTAAGAACCAGTGGTGTTGGAATATCGATGCCATCGACAGCCTCATAGGATTTGCGAATCCAATGGAAGCGCACGAAAGCACTCGTCACGTTCAGAACCGACCAATCCGTCGCCGGTGGAATAAATGCATAGCCTCCCGGCGGCATGACGTGAATCTCACCAGCGAGCGTCAGCTGCAACTCGCCTTCCACAATGAAGAGTACACCTTCGGCACCTTTATCCAACTCAGGACGCGTGCTGCCTCCCCCCGGCGCAACTTCCATAATGTATTGCGAGAACGTCTCGGCAAAACCGGAGAGAGGCCGGGCGATGATCCAGCAACGGGTTTTGTCCCAAAATGGCAAAGCGCTGGTGACAATATCCTGCATCACGCCACCAGGAATGACCGCATATGCCTCGGTGAAAACAGCCCGCCCTGTAAGCAGCTGGTTTTGCTGAGGATGTCCGCCATGGGGTGCATAATATGTATTTCGGGACATGCGTGACTCCTCAGCTTGTTCAATAAATGTCTAACCGTTGCGTAATTCTGTCGCCGGTTCTACATGCTTGAGTCAACTGAACGACATATATTTTCACGTCAAACATTTTCAAATTTGTATTGAAAATATTTGAGCCTTTTGCCTTCAAGCCTCGAGGCAATCAGGGAGTCAGCCGCTTTCATGCCCAATCTGTCCACCTCTCGATTATTAGTTGGGAATGTACAGAGTCTTTCGTTTACAGGACACTGCTAACTGACTCAGTTTATACCACCAATTATCTGCGTGCCCGAGAAGCCGGTGAAACCGAGGCGGGGACCATTTGCTGGTGCATTGACTTTGCTCGTTGAGGAAACTTTCCCATTGTCGATGTCCGTCTTGAAGGCGTACCCGGTATTCGCCTTGTAACTTGCTAAGTGTGATGGTCCGCCTGATGTAGAGCAGGCAGCAAGAGTAGCCGCGACGGCTGTGACCAGAAGTAGACGTATCATGATAAAACCCTCCTTTTGGGGTCAAAGTGCAGCAATGGGGAAAGCTGCTTGAACTGTGATTGCATTACGACTATAATATCACATTACGATCATAATGCAATACACTAAACCAACCGGATTGGGAGATCGGCATGCGCTATGAAAAAGGACATAAGGAAAGCACCCGGCAGCAGATCACCGAGGTGGCTGCGAAGCAGTTCAGAGATCAGGGAGTATCTGCGGTGGGGCTCGCAGCGATCATGGCCGATGCCGGTCTGACAAACGGCGCATTCTACACGCACTTCTCATCGAAGAATGATTTGGTGAGGGAATGTGTCGAACAAACTCTTGATGCACAGCTCCAAGCCATATCGCAAAATGTCAGTCAACACGGGCTTGAAGCAGTATTGCGGCAGTATCTGAGCCCAAGCCATCGCGATGATCGGGGGCATGGTTGCCCATCCGCCGCACTTCTGCCAGAGATCAGTAGGCAATCTCCCGAGATCAGGCATGCATACACCGCGCGATTCAATGCGGTGATCGAAGTGATCGCACAGCAGTTGCCCGGACGCGAGCCAGAAGATGCCCATCAAACAGCTCGTGCTATGTTTGCATTGGTCGTGGGATCGCTTCAACTTGCACGCGCTGTCGATGATCCCGCACTGTCCGATGATATTCTTGAAGGTGCTATTGCGGCCGTCCTGCATCTGGCGTCACCCCGGCCCAAAGCCTAGCAATCGGTATTAGATTTCAGGAAGCGGGGCGTCCTTATCTGCCGCGACAGGCTCAAATCCTCTGGCAACCAGTATAAACTGGCCATGTGAATCCGCGATTCTTGCTGATAGCTGTTCACCAAAATTAGATTGCCTGTATTTCTCCCGCACGAAATGCTATTCTAAAAACACTGCGCGTTGCGAATTCATGTCCACAGCCAATTCTGGCAGGGAGGGGACAAGAAATGGCGGTCGTACTTGTTCTGGTTGTCATTGCGGTTGCTTCAGTTCTCTTTCATCTGTTGAGTCCTTGGTGGTGGACGCCAATTGCGTCCAACTGGAACTACATCGACAATACAATCATCATTACATTCTGGATTACCGGTTTTGTATTTGTCGCGGTGGTACTGTTTGTTGCCTATTGTGTTTTCCGCTTTCGGCACAAGCCGGGAAACCGCGCCCATTACGAGCCAGAAAACCGAAAACTGGAATTCTGGCTTGCCACAGTTACCACTATCGGCGTCGTCGCCATGCTGGCTCCGGGCCTGTTTGTCTGGAATCAATTCGTCACCGTTCCGCAGGACGCCACCAATGTCGAGGTCGTTGGCCAGCAATGGCAATGGAGCTTTCGCCTTCCTGGCGCCAATGGACAGCTCGGAACATCCGACACCCGTGACGTTAGCGGCGATAATCCTTTAGGCGTGAAAAAGAATGATGCAGCTGGTCTGGATGATATTATCGTCGAAGGTGGCGAACTGCATGTGCCGGTAGGCAAGCCGGTCAAAATGCTCTTGCGCTCCATCGATGTTCTGCATGATTTCTACGTACCTGAATTCCGCGCCAAGATGGACATGGTTCCAGGCATGGTCACCTATTTCTGGTTTACACCCACACGGACTGGCACCTTCGAAGTTCTCTGCGCCGAACTATGCGGCGTCGGACATCCCCAGATGCGCGGGACCGTCGTGGTCGACAGCGAGGCCGACTATCAGACGTGGCTGGGGCAACAACACACATTCACGCAGATGATGGCGTCGGGAGAAGTTAAGACGACACAGTGAGGCGGCGTAGCTCTTCGGGAGGAGAGTAACCACAGGGAGGGCATTCGATGGCTAATATCCCATCCAGCATTAACGACACCATTCCGGCAGCGGAAGTCGAAGATGTCGAGCTTTACCACTCGCATAGCTGGTGGACGACCTATGTCTTCAGCCAAGACGCCAAGGTCATAGCCATCCAATATTCACTGACGGCCATATCAATCGGTCTGGTAGCATTGGTGCTCTCATGGCTGATGCGATTGCAACTCGCTTTCCCCGGCTATTTCGCCTTCATCGATGCGGAACACTATTATCAGTTTATCACCATGCACGGCATGATCATGGTGATTTACCTCCTGACTGCACTGTTTCTGGGCGGCTTCGGCAATTACCTGATCCCGTTAATGCTGGGCGCACGGGATATGGTGTTCCCCTATGCAAACATGTTGAGCTACTGGCTCTATCTGCTCGCCGTGCTTGTTCTTGTCGCCGGCTTTTTCGCGCCGGGAGGGCCAACCGGCGCCGGCTGGACGCTCTATCCACCTCAGGCTGTGCTCTCGGGCACTCCGGGTGGCAATGATTGGGGCATCACCTTGATGCTGACCTCGCTGATTCTTTTCATTATCGGCTTCACCATGGGTGGATTGAACTACGTGGTCACCGTATTGCAAGGCCGCGCGCGCGGGATGACCTTGATGCGCATGCCCCTGACAATCTGGGGCATTTTTACTGCAACTGTCATGGCATTGCTGGCCTTCCCTGCCCTCTTTGTTGCCTCGGTTATGATGCTGTTCGATCGCATTCTCGGAACCAGTTTCTTCATGCCAGCAATCGTTGAAATGGGTGAACAGCTCAAACACGGCGGCGGTAGTCCAATTCTCTTCCAGCATCTGTTCTGGTTCTTCGGCCACCCCGAAGTCTATATCGTGGCTCTACCGGCCTTCGGTATTGTCTCCGATCTGATCAGCACCCACGCCCGGAAGAATATCTTCGGTTATCGCATGATGGTCTGGGCAATCGTGGTGATCGGTGCTTTGAGCTTTGTGGTATGGGCGCACCATATGTATGTGAGTGGTATGAACCCGAAGTTCGGGTTCTTCTTTGCCACGACAACCCTGATCATTGCAGTGCCCACCGCCATCAAAGTGTATAACTGGGTACTCACCCTTTGGCGCGGTGATATCCACCTGACAATACCTATGCTTTTTGCGCTCGGTTTCATCGTCACGTTCGTGAATGGTGGTCTGACAGGATTGTTTCTTGGCAACGTCGTCGTCGACGTCCCGCTTTCCGATACGATGTTTGTAGTTGCGCATTTTCACATGGTGATGGGCGTTGCGCCAATCATGGTGATCTTCGGAGCCATTTATCACTGGTATCCAAAAATCACCGGGCGGATGCTGAATGAGACCATGGGCAGGATACACTTCTGGGTAACGTTCCTGGGTGCCTATCTGATCTTCTTTCCCATGCACTATCTCGGCTTGCTGGGAGCGCCGCGACGCTATTACGAATTAGGCGAAACCGTTGTTAATCCAACATCGGCGCATGATCTGAATGTTTTCATCACGCTGATGGCGTGGACCGTGGGTGCAGCTCAAATCCTGTTCCTGTTCAACGCAGCCTGGAGCCTTCGCAGGGGCAAAGAATCGGGCGGTAATCCCTGGCGGGCAACAACGCTCGAATGGCAGACACCCACAACCCCACCACCGCATGGCAACTGGGGCAAGGATCTACCAGTCGTTTATCGCTGGGCTTATGATTACAGTGTTCCCGGCGCCCCGGAGGATTTCATCCCGCAAAACCAGCCGGACCCTGAAAGACGGTCCAAAGAGCATTCGACATGAGTGCGGTCCTGATCTTTCTTGCATTGCTTGCATCCATCATTATCTGGTGGATGGCACAGCAGCGCCTGACATCAAAACCTTGGCTTGAAGCGGAAAAGGTCAGTAGCTTTTCCCACTTCACCCGGTCATCAATAGCGACCGAAAAGATTGGTCTCGGTGTATTTCTCGCTGTCGTGGGTGCATTATTCACCCTCTTCATCAGCGCCTATTTCATACGCATGGGCTCAGACGATTGGTGGGCTATCCCCATACCAAGGGTGCTCTGGGTCAATACGGCTGCACTCGTGGTAAGCAGCATTACGCTGGAACTCGCAAAGTCACTGGCGCAGCAAGGCGATGACGAGACAATGAAATTCGCACTTCTGGCGAGTTTTGTCACAGGTGTCGGCTTTCTTGTCGGGCAGGTTTTCGCCTGGCGGGAACTTGTATCTGCCGGTTATCTCCTCGCCGACAATCCCGCCAACAGCTTCTTTTATATGATCACCGGCATGCATGGCTTGCACATTCTCGGCGGACTTCTGGTTCTCGGCCGGACAACCGTCAAAGTATTGCAAGGCAAGCCAGCGCGACAGGTCCATCTCAGTATCGAACTCTGCGCGATGTATTGGCATTTCATGCTGTTGGTCTGGCTGGTTCTTTTTGCCCTGTTCGCGGGTTGGGCGAATGATTTTGTCGATATCTGCCGGCAACTGCTGGCATAGGAGATCAATGATGTCTCAAGTCACACAGACTGAAGCCAAAGCGCCCCTCCCATTGCCAGAAGGCATGCGCGGCTTTGCTTCAGATTGGGCGTCAGACCAGCGGACGTTCAAGAACGTTTCCTGGGGCAAAGCCATGATGTGGATATTTCTGCTCAGCGATACTTTTGTCTTCGGATGTTTTCTGCTTGCCTATATGACGGCGCGCATGTCCACGCCCGTTGCATGGCCTAATCCCAGTGAAGTCTTTGCCCTGAACATCGGCGGGCAAGAAGTCCCCCTCATCCTGATCGCCATCATGACTTTTGTGCTTATCAGCAGCAGCGGGACAATGGCGATGGCTGTCAACTACGGCTATCGGCGTGACCGGCGTAAAACCGCAATCCTCATGTTGCTGACGGCTCTGTTCGGGCTGATGTTCGTCGGCATGCAGGCCTTTGAATGGACAAAGCTCATTACGGAAGGGGTGCGTCCGTGGGAGAATCCATGGGGCGCGGCGCAATTCGGCTCGACCTTTTTCATGATCACGGGATTCCATGGAACCCACGTTACGATTGGCGTCATCTTCCTTGTTATCATTGCCCGCAAGGTCTGGCGCGGAGATTTCGACACTGAAAAACGTGGTTTTTTCACCAGCAGAAAAGGCCATTACGAGATCGTCGAAATCACCGGTCTCTACTGGCATTTCGTCGATCTGGTCTGGGTATTCATCTTTGCTTTTTTCTATCTGTGGTGAGGTTAGTACGATGACACATCCTTCAGCCGACACAACAGGACCAGCAATTCACAACGAGACGCATCAGGAGCACCCGATCAAGCTCTACCTTGTAGTCTGGGGATTACTTTTTGTCCTCAGCATCTGCTCTTACATGGTCGACTATATCGGTATTCACGGCTTTCTCCGGTGGTCGCTGATTCTACTTTTCATGATCCTGAAAGCCGGACTCATCGTGGCAATTTTCATGCACATGGCATGGGAGCGACTGGCTCTGCTTTATGCCGTGCTGCTCCCGCCCATATTGGTGCTGGTCTTTGTTGCGATGATGGTTTCCGAAGCGCACTACGTGCTCTTCAGCCGATTGACGTTTTTCGGCACTGGCCCCTAGAAACAAAAACGCGGCACCAAGTGCCGCGTTCTTTTCGTCGCATTCAGCCTATTTGCGAGACCGTCGTTTTGTCGGCATCTCAACATTTGCGCTGGGTGGAGAGACAACGACCTTGCGATAGAGATGCCAGGTCGCATGTCCCAGCACAGGTATGAAGATCGCAAGTCCAACAAACAGGGTCAGGAATCCAACCAGCAGAAGTGCAGCGACGATTATCCCCCACAGGGCCATCTGAAGCGGATTAACCATTACTGCCTTCACTGACGTGACAATCGCCGAGAGCGCACCAACATCGCGGTCCAGCAAAAGCGGAAAGGCGATGACGCTCGTACAGAGAACAACGACTGCAAAGACAAAGCCGATCGCGTTGCCAAGAAGGATCATCTGCCTGCCTTCAGGCGTACCGAAAACCTGATTGATGAACGTGCTGACCGACTCCGGCGCCTCGGGACCAAAAAGATTCACGTAAAGAGCCTGTGCCGTAAGAATCCACGCAACGAACAGCGCAAGGAGCAGAATACCCATCGCTATTATCGATGGTATCGCTGGAGAGCGCTTCACTTCCAAAGCATGCCACCATGATGTGTCGAGATGCAGCTCGCGTCTTCTGCTGATCTCATAAAGGCCAAGAGCGGCAAAAGGCCCGATCAAGGCAAAGCCGGACATCAGCGGGAAGAGCAGCGGGAGTAAATTGGCACCCGATGTCCACCGTATGAGAACCAATCCTGCAACCGGGTAGATCAGACAAAGAAAAACGTAATGTGAAGGTTTGTCCCAGAAATCAGCGAGCCCTTCGCGAAGTGAAGCAAAGACGTCCGCCACACTTATTCGACGCACGTCAGGATAGACGTTCGTTTCGTTTGCACCGGCTATCACATGGAATTGCGTCATGAAGAAATCTCCCAATCTCGTTTGGAGCGGGAAGGCACCAGTGGCACCATGCAAAGAACCGGACCATGGGACCTAAACCTGCACTGCAGAAATCATACCCTGTTTATTGACACATTGCCAGAGATCAACTTTCACGATTGGCCATCCTCCCCCAAAGATTACTTGAAGTATGAAGGAATTATGCGGCCGTTACTCCGAGGTGGATTATTTGCAACTGCGATTGACTTATAGAAAGCAGGAGATCACGATTCAGTGCGTACAAATGCCGGTCGCCGCATGAGCAATCCAGGCAGCGATCTCAAAAAAACAGTGGCTGCCAATGGGACGGAATTGGCGACAAACTTCGCCTGCGGCACCCTTTGAAAGAATGAGGAAATGCCATGCGATACGCTACGTTAGTAATGGGCTCAATCTTTGCAATTTCATCCATGGCTGCGGCCAATGCCCAGGAGGGTGATGCGACAGCTGGCGCAACGGTCTTCAAGAAGTGTGCAATATGCCATATAGCCGACACGGATAAGAACAAAGTTGGTCCGTCGCTCAACGGGCTGATTGGCAGAACGGCAGGAACACATCCGGACTTCAGTTATTCCACAGCGATGACTGACGCAGGAAAAGGTGGATTGGTCTGGGACGAAGCCACTTTGCGTGACTATCTGCATGACCCAAAGGCAAAGGTTAAGGGCACGAAGATGGCATTTGTCGGCTTGAAGGACGATACAGACATCACCAATCTGCTGGCCTATCTGGAACAATTCAAGAAGTAGAATACACAGGAACGATCCTCAAACCAGCGGCATCAAAGAGCCACGCAAGGAAGGTTCTGGGGTCGGTTCTGGCAACCGCCCCCATAATGTCAAATGCCCTATTCAGGCGACTTCGTGGTTGGCGATGCGTTCGAGTGCCTTGACCAGTCCAGAATGATCGAGACCGCTATCGCCATTTGCCGCGCAGCTGTTGAACAGTTCCTGTGTCGATGCTGTGTTCGGCAAAGATACGCCAAGCGTCTTTGCACTCTGCAGCGCAAGGTTGAGGTCTTTCTGGTGCAGCGAGATGCGAAAGCCAGGCTCAAACGTCCGCTTGATCATGCGCTCTCCATGCAGTTCGAGAATGCGCGACGATGCAAACCCGCCCATCAGCGCCTCGCGTACCCGCGCAGGGTCTGCTCCGGCTTTTGATGCCAGAACCAGCGCCTCCGATATGGCCTCGATGGTCAGGGCAACTATAATCTGGTTGGCCACTTTGGTGACCTGACCATCGCCGCAATCCCCGACCAGCGTGATATTCTTGCCCATCAGCTTGAACAGCGGCAAAGCCCGGTCGAAGGCGCTTTGTTCGCCGCCTGCCATAATGCTGAGCGTGGCGTTCTTGGCACCGACCTCACCACCGGAAACCGGCGCATCAATATATTCGCTTCCGGTTTCCCGAACTTTTTTGGCGAATTCCTTGGTCTCGATCGGTGAGATCGAACTCATATCGATAACGAGTTTGCCGGGCTTCAATCCGAAAACCACGCCGTTCTCGCCAAAGAGAACATCCTTCACCTCAGGTGTATCAGGCAGCATCAGGATGATGATGTCTGTCTTCTCGGCCAAAGCCTTCGGGCTATCGACGATCTTCAGCCCGTTTTCGACAAGCTCCGGGCGCGGCTCGATGAAGAACTTCGACGTATAGAGGCTGTGTCCGGCATCCTGAAGATGCCGTGCCATGGGTGTTCCCATGATTCCCAACCCGATGAAACCTATGTCAGCCATTCGTTCAGCTCCTCATTCTCAAAATATCGGCGGATTTCTGTGCCGCTGAAACATCGTTCAGCCAGCCAAGCCCGCGTTGCGTTTCTGCTTTTGGTTTGTATTCACAGCCGATCCAACCGTCGTAACCGGCCTGATCCAGCGCTTCGAAAACGAAGGGATAATTGATCTCGCCCGTGCCCGGTTCGTGCCTTCCGGGATTGTCTGCAAGCTGCACGTGGGCAATGAGGTTCTTGTAACGCTCATAGGTCGCGATCAGTTCGCCACGTGTGCGTTGCTGATGATAGAGATCGTACTGGATAAAGAGATTGTTGCTGCCAACCTCTTCGATAATCGACCCGGCCTGTTCAACAGTGTTCAGATAAAAGCCGGGAATATCATAATGATTGATCGGTTCTATCAGCAGGCGAATGTCATGTTTGGCCAGTTCGCTGGCTGCAAGCCGCAGATTGCTTATGAATGTGGTACGCAGGACGTCATCGGCCAGACCGGCAGGTGCGATGCCCGAAAGACAATTAATCCGGTTACAGCCAAGCGCTGTTGCATAGTCGATTGCTTGAATGACGCCACGGCGGAACTCGTCAATACGATCCGGCAGGACGGCTATGCCTCGCTCGCCCCTGCCCCAGTCGCCCGCAGGCAGATTGTGCAAAACCTGTGTCAGATCATTGCGATCAAGGGCGGCTCGCAACTCCTGTTTGCCGAAGTCATAGGGGAAGAGGAATTCCACTCCCTCAAACCCCGCTTTGGCCGCGGCATCGAAGCGTTCCAGAAACGGAACCTCGTTGAACAGCATTGTCAGATTGGCAGCAAATTTCGGCATGGGTTCCTCCATCGTTGGGGTCTCGGCAGGGTGGTCTCATTGCACCCTGCCGGGATGGATATGCGTGGGAATGGCATTCACTTGTTCAGTTGAAAGCGCCAACTGTGGCGGGTGCATCCTCGGGCTGTGCTGCCAGTTCTTCGAATTCGACAACGGAATTGATATCCAGACCCATTGCGATGTTAGTGACCCGTTCGAGAATGACCTCGACAACAACGGGAACCTGATGCTCTTCCATCAGCGCCTTCGCCTGTTCGAAAGCTTCCGTGAACTGGTTGGGACTGCGAACACGAATGGCCTTGCAGCCCAACCCTTCTGCAACGGCAACATGATCAACGCCGTAGCCTTTCTCCGCATCTCCCGACGCATTGATATTGTCGAAGGCAAGCGACACTTCGAAATCCATGTTGAAGCCGCGCTGCGCCTGACGGATAAGACCGAGATAGGAATTGTTCACAACCACATGCAGATACGGCAGTTTGTGCTGGGCACCAACGGCCAGTTCTTCAATCATGAACTGGAAGTCATAGTCACCAGACAATGCCACAATAGTCCGCTGTGGATCGGCGGCACGCACCCCAAGGGCTGCGGGTAATGTCCAGCCAAGTGGTCCGGCCTGACCACAATTGATCCAGTTGCGTGGACGGTACACATGCAGAAACTGTGCCCCGGCTATCTGGCTCAGACCGATGGTGGTCACGTAACATGTATCCCGGCCAAATGCCTTGTTCATCTCCTCATAAACCCGCTGTGGCTTCAGCGGTATCTGGTCGAAATGCGTCTTGCGCAGCATGGTCCGCTTGCGTTCGCCACATTCAAGCGCCCAATGCGACCAGTCGCGCAGCTTTCCCGCAGTTTTCCACTCCGTGGCAACATCGAGGAAGAGTTTCAGCGCCTCGCCTGCATCGGAGACGATGCCAAAGTCAGGCGCAAAGACACGTCCGATCTGGGTTGGTTCGATATCGACATGGACGAATTTGCGCCCTTCCGTATAGGTGGAAACGTTACCGGTGTGGCGGTTGGCCCAGCGATTACCGACACCAAGGACAAAATCCGATGCAAGCAATGTCGCATTGCCGTAGCGATGTGAGGTCTGCAGGCCGCACATACCAGCCATCAGTGCGTGATCATCCGGGATGGTCCCCCAACCCATCAATGTAGGAATAACCGGAACACCTGTTATTTCGGCGAACTCAACCAGAAGATCGGAAGCATCGGCATTGATAATCCCGCCACCTGCAATGATCACGGGACGTTCCGATGCATTGAGCATCGCAAGCGCCTTTTCCGCCTGCGCGCGGGTCGCTACCGGCTTATAGGGCTCCAATGGCTCATAGGTATCAGCATCAAATTCGATTTCTGCCAACTGGACATCAACGGGCAGATCGATCAGCACCGGACCCGGACGGCCCGAGCGCATGATATGAAAGGCCTTCTGGAAAACATAGGGAACAAGGCCGGGCTCCATCACTGTCACCGCCCATTTGGTCACCGGCTTGGCAATCGAGGCAATGTCAACCGCCTGAAAATCCTCCTTATCAAGGCGCGCACGCGGCGCTTGCCCAGTGATGCAAAGGATCGGGATTGAATCAGCCGATGCGGAATAAAGACCGGTGATCATATCCGTTCCTGCAGGCCCTGATGTGCCGATGCAAACACCAATATTGCCGTGATTTGCACGGGTATAGCCTTCCGCCATATGCGAGGCACCTTCCACATGGCGCGCCAGAATGTGGCGAACAGACCCCCGCGCCCTAAGCGCAGAGTAAAATGGATTGATGGCCGCACCGGGCACTCCAAAGGCGCAATCAATCCCCTCTTTTTCAAGGATAAGAACTGCAGCATCGACAGCACGCATTTTGGTCATGATCATTCCTCCAATTTAGTGAGATCATAATCCATAAAATTTCTATATCAACATTAAATGGAATTAATTTTCATATTATGGAAATAAACACTTTCAACAAAATGGCGAAACCCAAACTCGCCCTATTAGGGTAAGGGCAGAAAACTGGACGCAACTTCACCTCCCTGATGTTCCAAGGATGGGTAGATTTACGGATGCTGGGGTGTGGTAGGGGAAACTGCTGAGGCTTACGTTGCCACCGGGAAATTCCTGACATTCCAGAGAATTTCCTTGGACAAGGCAGAGATCAGGTTCCGGTCCGTACCCTCTCGCGGAACAAGCACGAACTCAACATCTTCGAGCGGCGGCAGACGTCCGGCGGGAAATTCCTGCAAGCCCAATGGCATCATACTTTTCGACTGCACGAGAATACCCATGCCTGCTCGTGCCGCTGCAATAAGGCCACTCAGACTGCCGCATGTGCAGACAATCCGCCATGGGATTTGATGTCTTTCCAAAGCTTGGAGCACAGCGCTGCGTGTAAGGCTGGGTGGCGGGAAAGCGATCAACGGCAATGCCTTGTGTCCCGCCAATATGCGATCGGGATCACGCGCAAGCCAGACGCGCGGTTCGCGAAACGCAACCTGGCCACGCGCATCGCCCGGCTTGCGCTTGGCGAGCAGAAGGTCGATTTCACCACGATCCAGCATTTCATAGAGAACACCGCTTATCGCTACCGTGAGTTCGAGGTCTACCGAGGGATGTGCGCGAGCAAAATCTTCAAGGACGCCGGGGAGTCGGCTGGTGACGAAATCTTCCGAAACGCCGAGGCGAAAATGCCCACGCAAACTGCTTTCCGCGAACAGCGCCTGCACTTCGCCATTAATGCTGAGCATATTGCGCGCATGGGCGAGCAGCGCCTCGCCATCGGACGTAAGGGCCAGATGATGGGTATCACGCTGGACAAGATTGCGTCCAAGCTGCGCCTCAAGCCTCTGGATATGCTGACTGACTGTGGACTGCCCCAGCCCAAGCTTTTTGGCTGCAAGCGAAAAGCTCCCCATTTGTTCAAGGGCAACGAAACTGCGCAATTGCGTGAGATCGAGCATAGATGATCCTGAAATCCAGAAACATGATAAGTGTTATTTCTTGCATCTTGTATCATGATAGTAGATGCTACCGCAAACATATCGTGCTGGACTAATCTATCATGCGCCGCTTTTTGCCTGACAATTTCACCCTGATGCTCGTTGCGATGATCGCGTTGGCATCTCTCTTTCCCGTGAGTGGTATTGCCGCTGATTATTTCGGCTTGGCAACGAAAGTGGCGATCGGACTGTTGTTTTTTCTGCATGGTGCTCGCTTGTCCCGCAGCGTGGTGATTGCCGGGTTCCTCCATTGGCGGCTGCACCTGACAATTCTCGCAGCAACATTTGTGTTGTTCCCGATTTTCGGACTTGCCGCCGGATCTCTCGTTCCCACCATTCTGCCAGCTTCCTTCTATACGGGTATCCTGTTTCTCTGCGTGCTCCCCTCCACTGTGCAATCCTCCATTGCATTCACTTCTATTGCTGGCGGAAATGTACCTGCCGCCATTTGTGCGGCGTCCGCCTCAAATATCTTCGGCATGTTTTTAACGCCGCTTCTGGCGGGCATATTGTTCTCGGCCAGCGGCCATGTCGGGTTCTCGCTTGATGCCCTTCTGTCCATTCTCCTGCAATTGCTCGCACCGTTTGTTCTCGGCCAAATTCTGCAGCCACTAATTGGCGAATTTATCCGCCGTCAGAAGAAGATTTTGATGCCGGTTGATCGCGGCTCCATCCTGATGGTGGTTTATCTCGCCTTCAGTGACTCGGTGAATGAAGGCCTGTGGCAAACGACATCACTGCGCGATCTCGCAGTCATCATTGGTGTGGATATCGTCATTCTTGCACTGGTTCTGACAACGACCATGTATGGAAGCCGCGTGCTCGGCTTTTCGAAAGAGGACGAAATTGCCATCACGTTCTGCGGTTCGAAGAAAAGTCTTGCCAGCGGTGTGCCAATCGCCACCGTGATCTTTGCCGGGCAGAGCATTGGCAGCATTGTCCTGCCGCTCATGCTGTTCCATCAGATCCAGCTTATGACCTGTGCCGTCATTGCACAGAGATATGCCGATGCGAGGAAGAAGAAAAAAGCCGCCGAGGCTTTGGCGGAGCCCGCGAAAGACAAGGGCAGTCTCCCTGTCAAAGCCGCTGGCTAACGGGCGCTCCGTGCAGGTTTTCCTATATTGCATTTGAAGCATGACGAGCGACGTCGGACCGCTCGACCGAGAACAATTCATAGAAGTCCGAATTGGTGACGACAATCACTCAGAGCCCCTTCGCACCGGCAATCTGCCATTGGCGCAGCATAATTTCAGACATAAAACCAAGCTTCTTGCTTGCAGACTTAGCCTGACATCGGGCAAATCAGAGTTGTAAGTGCTTTTCAAATGCTTCGAATGCGGCCATAGTCGCGGCATTCGAACTGGAGGAAAAAATGAAAAAAATTCTGATCGCGGCAACAATAATCGTTGCTGCCCTTGGGTCTGCAGCCCATGCTGACGGCACTTTGGACAAAATCAAGTCCTCGGGCTCTATTACGCAGGGCGTAAGAGAATCTTCTGGATTGGCCTACACGCTCGGTAATGGCGTCTATACGGGTTATCATTATGATGTCTGTCAGAATATTATTGCGGATATCAAAAAGAAACTTGGTCTCGAAAAACTTGATATTCGATATCAACCCGTGACATCACAAAATCGTGTGCCTCTGGTTCAAAACGGCACTGTTGATCTCGAATGTGGGTCAACGACAAATAATGCTGCCCGTGCAAAAGATGTTGCATTTGCCGACACTGTCTATGTCGAGGAAATTAAGATCGCTGTCCGTGCAAACTCCGGCATCAACAAGCTGGAGGATCTGAACGGCAAGAACGTTGCGACCACAACTGGCACGACCTCCGTACAGACACTGCGGAAAAACAAGCGGGCCAAAGACGTAACGTTCGGCGAAGTTTATGGCAAAGACCATGCAGACAGCTTCCTCCTGCTGCAAAGCGGCCGGGCCGATGCCTTTGTCATGGACGTTTCGATCCTTGCTGCGAATATTGCAAGGGCGCAAAATCCTGGTGATTTTAAGATTTTGCCGGAAGTTTTGTCTGTTGAGCCTATCGCGATCATGATCCGCAAGGACGATCCTGAGTTCAAGAAAGCGGTCGACGAAAGCGTTGTCGAACAGATCAAATCGGGTGCCATCGCCAAGCTTTATGACAAGTGGTTCATGCAGCCGATTCCACCGAACAATGTTTCGCTGAACATGCCAGCTTCCGAAGCAACCAAGGAAGCTTGGGCTAATCCGAACGACAAGCCAACTGAAGAATATAAGCAACCCGGTCAATAGTCTCACGGTCATTGCCAGGTTTGATCGGAAGTATCTGGACGCGCCCTCACTGATCGTGTAGCGCGTCCAAAGCGATCTGAGGCAATATCCTTCGTTCGCATGGCAGTTGGAGCAAGTGTGGCAGCCGGTTAGTCTTGTCCTCACCTGTTCTTCTGTTCAAGCTGATCGACCGGGGATTGATTTGTGGACGAGTGGGCAAAGTATGATGGCATATTGGCAGAACGTGTGGGACCACTGGCAGTTTCTCTGGGACGACCGGGGTGACGGTGTAACCTACTTTCAATGGATGATGTCTGCGTGGGGATATACAGTCGCGGTTGCATTTTGCTCTCTCGTGATTGCTCTGGTGTTCGGCATCATCATTGGCACCTTGCGAACGATTACCGGACACAAGATCATTTCTACCTTTGCCGCAACATGGGTTGAGCTGTTCCGTAACATCCCGATCCTCGTCCAGCTCTTTATCTGGTTCTTTGTGATCTCGGAGCTTGTACCGGGAATGAGAAGCGTGCCCGGCTTCGTACTAGCATGCTGCGCTCTTGGATTTTTCACGTCGGCTCGGATCGCCGAGCAGATTCGGGCTGGTATTCAGGCTTTGCCCGCCGGCCAGCGTAATGCCGGTCTTGCGGTTGGCTTCACCCAGTTGCAAACCTATCGCTATGTGATTTTACCACAGACGTTTCGCATCATTATTCCACCGCTGACCAGCGAAGCGATGAACATCGTCAAGAACTCGTCGGTAGCCTTCGCGGTATCGATACCGGAATTGATCAGCTTTGCCATGCAGACACAGGAAGAAACCTCGCGTGGTGTGGAAGTCTATCTGGCGGCGACTTTGCTCTATGCCATCACCGCACTGGCAGTTAATCGGGTTATGTCCCTCATCGAACGGCGAACGTCCATACCCGGCCTCACGGCGCAGGCACAGGGGGGACACTGATGACTACGCTTGATTTTTCTTTTTATACCTGGGCCAATATCAGCAACTATTTGATCAGTGGCTTGTACTTCAGTATTTCCCTCACCATCGCAGCGACGATTGGCGGTATTGCGCTGGGAACAATCATTGCCCTGCTGCGTCTGTCCGGTATCAAACCACTGGTATATCTTTCGACCTGGTATGTTAACGTGTTTCGCAGTGTTCCGCTTGTAATGGTGCTCCTCTGGTTTTTCCTGCTGGTCCCATCAAGCTTTTATGATCTGTTTCCCGGTGGTAGCGGCCAGAAATACAGGGCCGAGATTTGCGCCCTGATCACCTTCATTGTGTTCGAAGCTGCATTCTTCAGCGAGATCGTACGCGCTGGTATTCAATCCCTGCCCCGTGGTCAAAGTTCCGCAGGTCAAGCCCTTGGGATGACCTATGGACAGAATATGCGTTATATTATCCTGCCCCAGGCGATCCGGAACATGCTCCCGGTTTTCCTGACCCAGACAATCGTGCTGTTTCAGGATACGTCGCTGGTTTATGCCATCGGCGCCTATGACATCCTCAAGGGATTTGAGATCATGGGGAACACGTTTGGCCGGAGAATTGAAACATATCTTCTTGCCGCCGTGGTCTACTTTGCTATCTCTTTTTTCCTATCCATGCTCGTCAAGAGACTGAACCAAAAAATCCGCATTGTGCGCTGAACTGAAGGACGCCAATCAAAATGATCGAGATGAAAAGCGTTTCAAAATGGTACGGCGCGACCCAGGTTCTCAACGACTGCTCCGTTAAAATCAACAAGGGTGAAGTCGTTGTTGTCTGTGGGCCGTCCGGTTCCGGCAAGTCCACATTGATCAAGACCATCAATGCCCTGGAACCCATCCAGAAGGGCGAGATCTGGATCGACGGCGTCGCTGTCCACGACAAGGCAACGGACCTGCCCAAACTGCGAAGCCGCGTCGGGATGGTCTTTCAGCATTTCGAGCTGTTCCCGCATCTGTCAGTGACTGATAATCTCACCATTGCTCAGATGAAAGTGCTTGGCCGCCGCAAGGACGAAGCCAGAAAGCGCGGCCTGCAAATGCTGGAACGCGTCGGCCTCATCGATCACCAGAACAAGTTTCCGGGTCAACTCTCGGGCGGCCAGCAACAGCGCGTGGCTATCGCGCGCGCCCTGTCGATGGACCCGATTATCATGCTGTTTGACGAGCCCACATCGGCGCTTGATCCAGAGATGGTGGGCGAAGTGCTTGACGTTATGGTGGGTCTTGCCTCCGAAGGCATGACCATGATGGTGGTGACACACGAAATGGGCTTTGCCCGGAAGGTATCAAACCGCGTCATTTTCATGGATGTCGGTGGCCGGATCCTTGAAGATACGACCAAGGATGAGTTCTTTGGCAAAATCGAAGATCGCCAGCCCCGCACGCGGGAATTTCTCAATAAGATTCTGCAGTACTAATGCAACCTGCGTGTGATCTTTCCGCCACCATAGGCGACGGAGCAAAGGCGCGTGGAGCATGACCCGCTAATTTCTCCTCCTCGCATGTCACCAGCGTTGGTCTTTTGGACAGCTCGCCGCCAAAGAGCGGCGAGTACGCCTATTGGACAGTGGCGGTTTATACTGGCGTGCAGAAGAGTTGCGCAAATTTGAAGCTCGTCAACCAAGCAATGTCCGGGGACATACCAGCGTCGACAACTTCCTTCCCGTCATAACCATCCACTGTGAAGCTGTATTCCAGATCCTGAAATATTTTGATGATCTTCGACATAGTCCTAACTGGATCATCGAAGAGATAATTGTGTATTTCGAGGTTGATATAAGGCCGATCAGACAAAATCTTTGGTGCCCCGAGAATCACTTCCAGTTCGGCACCATCCACGTCGATTTTCAGAAAATCGACCTTTCTGGAGCGATCATAATCATCATCGAGCCTGACGACTTCGACTTTCGTTGACATTCTTGGATCTTGATCCGAGGGGAGAACCACAAATGCGCCTGAATTGTCCAGAACCGGCAACATACCTTTCCGATCCCCAGCCGCGCGAGGATGAACAACAATGTTCTTAAGATTGTTCAGCTTTGCATTGCGCTCAATCATGGCCGCGTTACTCGGCGACGCCTCCCAAGCGTGAACCACACCTGTTGGCCCCGTGCATAGGGCTAAGAGAACAGTGGTTACGCCCTGATGGGCACCACAATCAAGGACTGTCGAGCCAGGCTTGATTGTGTCGATCCACCATTGCCGCTCGACCTGCCATTGATTGGGATAATTGTACCACTGGCTAGCCAGCTTGTCCTCAATATGGACGTCAAACTTATGTGGCCCAACAATTCTCTCTCTAGCGATAAACGGTTCAAAGACTTCTGACATGTTAGTTCGCCCCTTATACAAGACTAGCGTGATCAACTGAAAGAAAACTTACTGCAACCCATCGCAGTGATACATGATCGACTGAGGTCAATCAACCAGAGGCATCATTTAATGCCTTGATATGGATAAATAAATTTTTGATATTCTACATATAAATATTCACATTCACAGTTTGAAGATTTCTTTTTATTTCTTAAAATTTTTATTTTAAACACTAACAGTTACATAGAGGTAATATTTTTAATTGACGTCGCAAATCAATTTAAAAACAGAATTATTGCGGAAACTAATAGACAAAATACTTATATTTTTTTTATAATCAATTGCTTCTACTCCCCAGTTAATTATAAAATCGCAAGTCCATCTTCCTCTGGTAGAAGTTATGGGGCACGGCTCGTTATTGGCGGATTGTACTCCGCGCCGCACGTTCAAAAAGTTTGTGTAGCCATTGCATCTCAGGCTGCGCGGCAAGAGGGGTTAAAGCCAACATGCTGCTGATGATAGGCTCGATTTTTAAGGGCAGATCAAAAATCATCAATGAACCGGCCCCGGCGATTTGAACCATTAAACGTTCAGGTAGAACCCCGATGAGGTCGGTGCTTTGCACGATCAATGGCAAAGTGAGGAAATTCGGCACGGTAATCGCGATCCGCCGTTCCCGGCCAAGAAGTTTGAGCGCTTCATCAATGTCACCGCGAGCCTCGCCGCCCGGCGATATCAAGACCTGTGGCGTGTCGACAAAATCATCGAGCGTCATGGTTCCATTGCCAAGACGTGGGTGATCTCGTCGCGCAACGCCTACGAACCGGTCTGCAAAAACGACACTGCGTGTCACCCGCTCGGCCTTCAGCCCGTGAAGCCCGCCTAAGGCACAATCCACCGTCCCGCGGTCGAGTTCTTCCAAAACCTTTTCGGGATGGATGTTGATACACCGCAAGTCCACCCCGGGCGCTTCCGTTCTCAAAGAGGCCATAAGCGGCGCGACAAGCACAGCAATGGCATAGTCGTGAGTGGCGATACGAAATGTACGCTGCAGCTTGGCCGGATCAAACGCAGCGACAGGGTTTAAGAACCCCCTGATCTGCGTGAGCGTATCGCTGATTGATTGCGACAACTCCCTGGATCTCGGCGTTGGCTCGATGCCGCGAGGGTTGCGGACGAAAAGTGGATCGTTGAACATGCCACGCAGGCGACCAAGGGCATGACTGGTGGCCGATTGAGACAAGCAAAGCCGCTTGGCGGCCCGGCCGACATGCCGCTCCTCCATCAAAACCTCAAAAACGACCAGCAGATTGAGATCGGCGCGTGATAAATCAATTTGGTGCATGGACATGATGAAGATATATCATTGGATCGATAATTGCGAAAGAATTACTGTGCAGCGATGAGCCCCAAATCCCGAGATCAACCTGAGATGTCAGGTACGTTCGATGGGGTAACGTTGAAACTGACTAAGGAATTTATCCATGATCTATGATGTCGTCATCGCTGGCGCTGGCCCCGTTGGCCTGTTTCTCGCCTGTGAACTGCGCCTTGCAGACATCTCGGTATTGGTATTGGAACAAGCTGAAGACCCGCAATCTCCCTTAAAGCGCCTCCCGTTCGGTATGCGCGGCCTTTCACTGCCCACCATCGAAGCTTTCTACCGCCGCGGATTGCTTGACAGCATCGCGATACCACAGCGTGCGAAAGATGGCTCGAGCAGCAATTCCTCGAGTGCCGCACATTGGATGCAACAGCCGCGCCGTCCGGGAGGGCATTTCGCAGGTATCCAGTTCTACGACGACAACATCGACACCTCGAAGTGGCAATACCGTCTCCCAAGTCCTGCTGGCACCAGCATGGCAGTCGAAATGGAGCATCTCGAATCCACCCTCGCCGCCCGCGCAAGTGCGATGGGGGTGGAGATCAGACGTGGCTTCAGCGTCGAAGGCTTCGAACAATCAGATGGCGACGTAACTATTCGTGCTGGAGTTGAGACGTTTCGCGGACGCTGGCTCGTCGGTTGTGACGGCGGCCGCAGTGCCGTGCGCAAGGCGGGTGACTTTGAATTCGTCGGTACTGATCCGGAATTCACCGGCTATTCCGTTGAAGTCGAGATGGTCGATCCAGATAAGCTCAGCCTGGGCCGCCACTACACTCCGACGGGCATGTTTACATACTCACGCCCCGGAACCATCGCGATGGTTGAATTCGACGGGGGCGACTTCCATAGAACCCGACCGATAACGCTTGAGCACGTACAGGCAGTATTGCGCCGTGTTTCTGGTGTCGACGTTACTTTGGCGGCATTGAAGCTCGCCACGACCTGGACCGATCGCGCCTATCAGGCGACCGATTACCGCAAAGGGCGGGTGTTGCTCGCCGGTGACGCAGCACATATCCATTCCCCCTTAGGCGGCCAAGGGTTGAACCTCGGGCTTGGTGACGCCATGAACCTCGGTTGGAAGCTGGCTTCCACAATTCACGGCGATGCGCCGGCGGATCTTCTTGATACTTATTTCAGCGAACGGCATCCGGTGGGGGCGCAGGTTCTTGACTGGTCACGCGCTCAGGTTGCTCTCATGCGGCCAAGCCGGAGTTCGCGCGCTCTCGAAGCCATTATTCGCGATCTCATCGACACACGCGATGGCGCGACCTACTTCGCCGAACGTGTGTGGGGTGTTTCTCTGCGCTACGATATTGGCGACAGCCATCCGCTGGTAGGCCGCAGCGCTCCCGACTTCGAGTTGGCCGACGGAACGAAGCTCGGCAAGCTTCTCAGTGACGGAAAGGGCCTGCTGCTGGACTTTGATGTTGATACATCACTTCGGGCGCTTGGGGGCCACTGGGATAGCCGGATCACGTATGTCGCGAGCGACGTCAAGGATCGAATGGGCCTGTGTGCAGTGCTCGTGCGCCCCGATGGGTTTGTCGCTTGGGCCAGCAACGGTCCTCCTAACATCGAAGACCTCGCCCAAGCCGCATCGCGCTGGCTCGGTCAAGACTGAAAGCAGAGCGATTGTGAAAGACTTATGAGCAATCGCCTTTGACAGGAACGAAGGCAAACACACGGACACTTGTTGTCTCAGCCGACAGACCGACCCATGCATCCATATCGAGACGACCGCAAACATGCACGGTTTCAATAACGTCCGCCCCCTTAAGGGCTGTCGCTGTAAAACCCACGGCGACGGCCGTTCGCTCAAAGACATGGAGCTTTGCGACGCCAACGGCACCACCAGCAGGCGCGAGGCCGATGGTAATCTCACCAACGCCTGTAGTATCGGGCCCGATCCGCGAGCGTCGCTGCGTGCCGAGCGATAAAGCCGTTTTTCCCGAAACGGTGAAGGTCTTTTGGAATCCGGACGAAACCTCCACGTGGGATTCCACTGGCGCCGCGCGGGTTGAGACCGAGGTTCCGCTCATGAAAAGACAGATTGCGATACCTGTTAACCGCATGGGTAAAGTCGACATGAGAAACCTTTGAAATCGAGGACGGAAAATGGCCTTCATTAGTTTTGATCCGGGTCGGCGCAGTCGAGTATAAATGCCTATTTGAGGGAGAGTTCCTTCTACTCCCCAAGCTTGGTCCTGAGTTCTATCTCCAAGTCTATGATCGCATCCGACACGGGTTGGCTGGGCATCGCTCTACATTTGCTTTCCACCGCCCTGAAATATTGATCTTGTTGGCCTTCCTTCAAGGCGTCTGGCCCAGGCAAGGTCTCATTGAACCCGCTCAAGAAACCAGCAATCCAGTTGCGATAATCTTGACCCACAGCGTGGTGCTTTCGGATGTCTTTCAGGAAAGTCTCACAAGTCACAGCACCCGGGCCGAACTGGGTTTTGGCTCCGGCCAAGGAAGTCCAGACCAGTGAAAGACTGATCGCCACGATGATTATCAGGCGCATTCGTTCGGTTTTATCGCATGCAAGGATCGAAGCTATAGACAATGACATCGGTTCCCCGGATAGGCGCCAAACTGTTTCACCAAAACGGACTGAGATTGTAAGTGAACAAAGTTTTGCAAGCTCGTGGACAATGCTTAAAGGAACTCAAAAATCTGTTCTGCTGGCATTTGCCGGTAATTGAGCATTGTCTTAGTCATGCCTCCAAATTTCTGGCGGCGTTTGACCCCGACGCCGCAAATAGCTGCCCCACTGCTAGAACTGTTTCGTGCGGGGGGCTGCAGCGAGCTTTCTGTAATCTGACGGGGTTAAACCACACTCCCTTTTGAAATGGCGGTTAAAGTTTGAAATATTCTTGTAGCCGACATTAAAGCAAATCGACGTGATCGGCTCTGTCTGCTCATTGATCATATTACAGGCCCGACTAATCCGGAGCTTGTGGATATAGTCCACGAAATTTTTGCCTGTGGTTTTCTTGAAGTAGCGGGAGAATGTGGAAGGTGTCATCCCCGCCAAATCTGCGGCAACGGACATGCGCACATCATTGTAAAGATTGCCAAGAATATAGGATGTCACGCGCTGCATGATTGCTGCGCTGTCAGCATCCAGATTGGGAGCGTAGTCACGGCTTGAAAGAATGACCTTCTCATCGCTTTCGGCCATCAGCGATATAAGCTCAAAGAACAAAGCGAGTCGCTGCAGCCCATGAACCTTGCCGATCCTACGCATCAGATCGATACCCTGTTCTTCGGCTGTCCCATAAAATTGCAGACCCCGCAAAGCTTGGTCAAGCAGAATACGGGGCGTTGCCATTTCTGGCATGATTTCGGCGGTACGCGCGAAAATCTGCGGATCGAATTGCAGAACCATATCCCGGTCCTTGAGCACCCCATCTCCGAAATTGGTGCTTACCCATTCGTGCGGCAAATTGGAGCCAACAAGGCACAGGTTTCCCGGTTGAAAATCACCGATATAATCACCCACAAAAGCCGTTCCACTTGATTGGGTAATCAGGTGAATTTCGTATTCAGGATGATAGTTCCAGCATGCAAGCCGGTACGGATAGTCATGCGTGAACCACCGGAACGATTGGCCCGGATCACAAAATATGTGCTCGAGTTCTGCGTTTTTTGCAAAGCCGATCGCCATTGTCACCTCGCGTCACGCCTGGAGTGAGTGGCGGATCAATGTCCGCTCCGTCTCCTTGTCGAAGATATGAATATGCTTTTCATCCACGGTCAACCGGCAGGGCTGCTTGAGCTGCGGACACGCGCCGGAATCAAGCAATGCGCCTATTTCTACCGTGCCCAGACTGAAATTTATCAGGGCCTCATTGCCAAGATATTCGATCAGATCGACAGCTCCAGAAAGGATGTTCGTATTATTGGCTGATGTAGCCACATCCAGATGGGCAGGTCGTATCCCAACGGTAACGGTCTTGCCGTCTTCAAGGGTATATCGCTGCCTGCTGACCTCCAGCTTTGTATCACCATTGGACAATATGTATTTCGAACCCCCTGATGATACGGTCATGTCAATGAAATTCATTGGAGGCGTACCAATGAAGCTTGCGACAAATTTGGTGAGAGGATTTTCGTAAATCTCTCTTGGCGTACCCAATTGTTCAATCCGTCCATCCTTCAACAGAACTATTCTGTCTGCCAGTGTCATGGCTTCCAACTGGTCATGCGTGACGTAAACGGTGGTGGTTTTTAATGACTGATGCAGACGCGCAATTTCGACACGCATATGATTGCGCAGTTTTGCATCGAGATTGGAAAGCGGCTCATCAAAGAGAAAGACTGCCGGCGTCTTGATCATGGCCCGGGCAATTGCAACGCGTTGCTGCTGTCCACCTGATAGAGCGGCGGGCTTGCGCTCCAGATAGGGATCAAGACCAAGCAGTGAAGCCACTTCCTTCACACGCCGCTCGATTTCCGGTTTTGAAACTTTCAGACGTTTGAGACCAAAGGCTATGTTGCCGAATACGCTCATATGCGGATAGAGCGCATAGTTCTGAAAGACCATGGCAATGTCGCGATCACGCGGTGGCAGATCATTGACAATCTTGCCAGCAATAGTGAGTTCGCCATCCGAGATCTCCTCGAGGCCAGCCAGCATGCGCAATATCGTGGATTTGCCGCAACCTGATGGGCCGAGGAACACCACAAATTCATTCTCCTCAACGGAAAGATCGAATTTGTGTACAACCTGATGCGTGCCATAGCGCTTGGTTATCTCATTGCAAACTATAGCGGCCATCAGTATGTATCCTCTCCCAAATGTATCTGTAGCTTGACGTCAGCAGGACGGCCTTCCGCGGCGCGTTCAAAAGCTGCAATGCTGTCCTTGAAAGCGTAGGTTCCCGCGATAAGCGGTTTTAGATCAACCTTACCGGATGCAATGAGGGCGAGCGCCCGGTCATAGACATTCGCGTAACGGAACACCGTTTCCATACGCACTTCCTTGGATTGTGCTGCAACAAGATCGAGGCTGACCGGCTCAACCGGCATACCAACGAAAACAGCGGTGCCACCCGGCCGCACAAAATCAAAGATACCTTTAAATGCACTCGGATGACCGCTCGCTTCGAAGACAATATCTACACCCCAATTGTCAGTCTCTTTTCTGACAAGAGCAGCAAGATTGTCGTGGCGGCTGTTCACGGCAATGATCCCATCGTAGCGGGCTGCGATTGCCAGCTTCGGGTCCTGAATATCCGATATGATGACGCGGCTGCAGCCACCCGCTAGCGCCGCCAGAGCAACCATAATGCCGATTGGACCCGCACCAATGACGAGTGCGGTATCGCCGGGCGCTACGCGCGCCTTTGTGACCGCCTGCATACCGACGGCAAATGGCTCGATCATTGCGCCTTCAGCAAATGAAACATTCTCAGGCAATCGGAATGTCAGATTAGCGGGATGAATGACAAACGGCGTGAGACAGCCATGCACCGGCGGTGTCGCCCAAAATACTACATCGGGATCAAGATTATAAAGTCCAAGCCGGGTGGCCCGGGATTTGTCGTTTGCAATACCGGGTTCCATGCAGACCCGGTCGCCCTTGCGCAAGCTTCGAACGTTGGCACCAATCTCGACGACAGTCCCCGACGCTTCGTGCCCCAGGACCATCGGCTCGTTGACAATATAAGGTCCGATGCGGCCATGGGTATAGTAATGCACATCGCTACCGCAGATACCGACTGTATCAATAGCAATTTTAACGTCATCGGGACCAAGATCGAGTGGAAGATCAATGTCGCGTAACGACAGGTGGCGGGTTTTCTCCAGAACAAGAGCCTGCATGCTCCATTAGTCCTTTTTCTTGAGTGCTGAATTGATGAAACCGCTCATGACACCAACAAAGATCAAAGGCGGTAGGGAAAGAACGATGACCGAGGCATTGAGGATGCCCCACGGAACATTGCGTCCAAGGAGCGTAAACTCCGAGGCGATGATGGGCAGTGTCTTGGCGTCTGATGTGGTCAGCATCAGTGCAATGAGGAACTCGTTCCAGACAAGAATGAAACTGAAGATGACGGCACCAATCAGTGATTTCGCAGCAACCGGCAGAGCAACCTTAAAGAACACCGCATAGGGACCATACCCATCAACAATTGCAGCCTCCTCGATTTCTCGGGGTACGCGACTGAATGCCGGAATTGCCAGCCAGATGATCGTTGACATGGTCAACAGCGTGTAGGTGGTCACGAGGGCCGTGCGGGTATCGTACAGGCCAAGATCCAACCAGATGGCAATCAGTGGAATGGCCACGGCAACCGGCGGAAGGAAACGCAGCGACAGAACGAAGAACTGGATATCGTCGGAAAAGCGGTTCGGGTATCGGGCAACCGCGTAGGCTGCCGGTATGCCAAGAACCGCGCCGATCAATACGGATGAACCCGCAATGATGATGGAATTGAACAATCCGTGCTGCACATTATCGCGTCCGAGCACGTAGATGTAATTATCAAGCGTCGGCGTAAAGATGAATTTCGGTGTCGTCGAAACGATGTCGATCAACTGCTTGAATGAATTCAGAAACACCCAGAAGATCGGAAAAATCGCGACCAGAACAAGGGCTGCAAGCGCGATCTTTGAGATCGCATATCCTGATTTTACTGCCATTTGCGCACCCACTTCCAAAGAACTGTAAAGGCGATGATGGTGGCAAACATCATCAGGACGGCCATGCTGGACGCATAGGAGATCTTTCCGGCTTCCACGAACCCTTGAGAAAACGCGTACATATCAAGCGTTTCGGTCGCGATACCCGGACCACCGCGGGTCATGACATAGATCAGGTCGAAGGCGCGTAGAGATTCCACCATCTTGACAAAGACAAGACTTAGTAAAGGGGCAGCGAGCATGGGGATGCCGATATAGAAATGCACTTCCCATGTCCTCGCATTATCGAGCCGGGCAGCTTCGAATGGCTGGGGTGGCAAGGTCTCAAGCAATTTCAGAATGATGACCGAGAAGAACAATCCCCACTGCCAGACATCAACGACAGCTACTGACGCCAATGCCGTCGACGGCAGGGAGAGAAAATCAATGGGGGCGCCAGTCAGCAATTTGATCGGATAATTGACGAGGCCAAAGAGTGGATTGAACATGAATTTCCACACAAAGGCTGCAGAAACACGGGGCAACATCACCGGGATGATAAAGAGCACCGTGACCAGGTTTCGCATGCGAGGCGAGGCAGTCTCGTAAAGAAAGATGGCCAGAAGAATGGCGACCAGCATCGTTGCAGTTACCGTCACCACCTCCCAGATCAGCGATATCCGGATCGCATTGAGAAAACGTCGGTCATTGAACAAATCTATAAAATTGGCAAACCAGACATAGCTGCTGTCAGGGAAACTCAGCTCCCGGTTTTGCAATGCAATATTGACAGCAGCAATAGTCGGGACAAACGCAAGGATCGCCAGAACCACGAGCGGCGGTATGAGAAAAAGCAGAGGTAAACTTGTTTTCCTGTTCATTTCGGTAATCCGGCAAAATCATCAAAGATAAGTGAGGAACGGGGCTTCACATGGGGAGCATTGTGAAGCCCCGGACAGCGACACGAAGGAATGTCGCTGCGGATCAGCGGCGTGCGATCAACTTGTTGGCGTAGGCCTCAAGCTCATCGAGACCACCTTTGATATCTGTCCGGCTGCCGGTGATCAGTTCTTCGAGGATGATGCCCCAGCGGTCACCAAGATCAGGCCAATCTGCGTTGACCCAGAAATTGACATCGGTGTACTGCGCCGTCTCGTTAAGCGCATTGCCAATCTCCGCACCATATTTCTTTTTGAACGCATCGCTGTTGATGACGCTGGTTCGATTGATGTCACCAAAGATACCCTGTTCAAGCCGCCGCTCTTCGTTCTGTTTCGACGTGGCCCAGGCGATAAAAGCACCAGCGCATTTCTTTGCGGCATCGTCGGCATTTGCCTTTGCGCCGATGGCAAGGCCATGGCCATAGCCGCCCCCGACGAGCGGACGTGGTGGAACGGTGTAACCGACCTTGCCCGCCACCGATGATTGTTTGGGATCTTCCGTCTGGCCAGCAAGCGGACTTGACTCGATGATCATCGCGACATTGCCGGAGTTGAAGGCTTCGGTGACTTCAGTCCAGCTGCCGGTCTGCGTACCCGGTGCCGAATATTTGAAAAGACGCAGATAGGTCTCTGTCGCTTTAACAGCTGCATCGGAATTAAAGGCCGGTTTGCCATCGACAAACCACTGACCGCCGAATGCCTTGAAATAGGTCATCCACCGCCAGACATTTGCGCCCGAACCACGCCCACCGCGCAACGCAGTGCCGTAGAAGCCCTTGGCCGGATCGTTCAATTTGGCAAGTGCGGCTTCATACTCCTCCAAGGTCTTGGGCGGCGTGATCCCGGTCTTTTCCAGGACATCCTTACGATAGTAAAGCAGATCACCGCCGCCCTGAATGGGGGCGAAATAGGCGATGCCGTTGTAGCTGGCAACCTTCTTTCGTCCCGCATCGAAATCATCATAATTGGCGTCCGCCGGGTAGTAATCGAGCAAAGGCACGATCCATTTTGACTCAGCGAAAAGCGCGACATTAGCCTCGTCAATATAATAGACATTGTACTTACCTGTTGTTGCTGCTTCCGCACGCGATTTGGCGCGCCGATCATTTTCATTCAGGTAGTCAAACTCGAACGAAGCGCCCGAAAGCTTCTTGAATTCATCCTTGTAATTTTCAAGCAGGGTAAGACTGTCGCGGGGTTGCGCCAGAACCCGGACTGTACTGTTGCAGATTTGTGCATTTGCGCTATTTGCAAAAATGAGTAGAGCGGCACTCCCAAACAAGGCAGTGCGATATAGTCTATCGATCATTGGTTGTCCTCCCAAGGTCACCATTATTGGGGATATGGCAGGCATTTCTCCTCTTACCTGTCCAATCCTGAATGAAAATTGACAGGAGCGAAACAATCTCGATAGCGGCAAATTTTCACAAAACTAATACGAATTTGCAATTTCTGGGCTTGAGAACGAACGGCCAAAATCACGGAACTCTGTTGAGCTGGTTATCGTATCTCGGCCAGTCCAACATTACCGGTATGGCATTAAACGCCCCAGACTAAAGCGCCACCTGTCAAGCCAGCGCCAGCTGCGGTTAGCAGCAGTTTTTCGCCCGGCACCAAGGATCGGCTGTGATGCGCAAGACATAGCGAGAGCGGAATGGTTGCGGCAGAGGAATTGCCATACTCTGCTATGGTGCGCACGGTTCGGGAAGCGTCAATGCCAAGATTATCCGATACCACATCGAAAATACGCGCATTGGCCTGATGTGGTACAAACCTGTCCATGTCTGCCGAACAGAGATTCGCATCTGCCATCGCTCGCTGCGCGCATGTGGTCATCATCTGGACAGCTTGCGTGAACATTTCCTTGCCACTACGCATCGTCATCAGGCATTCCTCGTTTGCAATGCCTGAAACAAACGGCTTTGTGGAACCTCCTGCGGGAATTGAAATCAGATCATAATAGCTGCCGTCCGATGCCAGATTCATGCCAAGCAAACCAACATTTGAATCGCCTGACGGCACCAGAACGACCGCACCCGCGGCATCGGCAAAGAGAACGGCACTTGCGCGTTCAGCCGGATTAATACGCCTGCTCAAAATATTTGCGGCCACGACAAGAACCGGGCGTCCTTGCGCACGGACGAAACCATCAGCAAGCGTTAAGGCGTAGAGGAAACCCGAGCACGCACCGGCAAGATCAATAGCACCGGAGTTAACGAGCCGGAGACGATGCGCCAGCAATGGCGCTGAGGGTGGTAAAAGATGATCAGGGGTTGATGTGGCAAGGATCGTCAGGGCGATGTCATCAGGCAGAAGATCGGCGTCGTCTAAAGCCGATGCCCCTGCCTTTGCGGCAATATCGGTGAGGAATTCGCCGTCTTCGACCCAATGCCGGGTGCGAATGCCGGTTCTTCGCTCAATCCAGCCGGGCTCCAGCCCGAGCTTGTTTTCTATCTCTGCATTTTCCACGCGGCGCGCGGGCACGTAATGGCCAAGTCCGGCAATTCGACTTGCCGCTGCCTGGCTCATCGGACACCCACTTCAAGCATATCCGCCGCCTCATCAATAGCACCATAGGCACGATCCAGATCAGTTTCATCGACGCAATAGGGCGTCATCAGATAAATGACATTGCCAAGAGGGCGGATCAGGAGGTTTCTGGATCGGAAGAAAGCACGCAGTTTTGGTCCAGCGTCGGAAAGATAGCCTGAGGCCGAGACACTAAGGTCTAGTGCAACAATCGTCCCGGTCTGGCGTATATTGCTGAATCGTGGATCTATGGCGAACCGTTCAAGCCTTTCACGATGCATGGCTTCCAGCGATCGAATGCGCGCATGCACGGGCTCATTCTTCCACACTTCAAGATTGGCAAGCCCCGCTGCGCAAGCAATCGGATTGGCAGTGTAGGAACTTGAATGAAAGAAAGTCTTGGTACGATCGGTGGATAGATGCGCGTCAAATATCTGCGGGGAACACAGGGTTGCAGCCAGCGGCAAAGCACCACCGGTCAGTCCTTTCGACGTGCATAATATATCCGGCGTAATGCCGGCCTGATCGCAGGCAAACAGTGTTCCGGTTCGCCCCCAGCCGGTCATCACCTCGTCAGCGATCAGCAAGGTGCCATATTTTTCAGCGATGCGCTTCAGTTCGGTCAAGAGCGATGCGGGATACATCAGCATTCCCCCTGCCCCGAGCACAAGCGGTTCGATCAGCAATGCAGCGACCTGCCCGCTCCGGCATAGCTGTTCGAAAGCATCGAGTGTATCCTGCTCATGTCCGGGCAGCGGAAACGGCACCTGATCGACACTGAAAAGCAATGACTGGTAGGCTGCGTTGAAAACCCCACGCTCCCCCGCAGACATGGTCCCGATTGTATCGCCGTGATAGCTGTGTTCCATAACGACGATGCGCGACCGTGGCTCTCCGATATTGTGGAAATAGCCCAATGCCATCTTCAGCGCGACTTCCACGCAGGTTGACCCGCTGTCCGAATAAAAGACGTGCGCAAGTCCTTCCGGAGCGATGGCGAGCAATCCCTTTGCAAGTTCTTCGGCGGGCTCGTGGGTGTATTCAGCAAAGATGATCTGATCGAAGCTGTCGCAAGCCTCGCGGATCGCCTTCATGATAAGCGGATGGCGATGACCGTGTGTGATAACCCACCAGGAGGAAATCGCATCGAGAATGGCTGACCCCTCGTCGTCATGGAGCCATGCGCCTTCCGTTCTGAGGATACGCCTCATCGCAGGCTCCAGCGCGTGTTGGGTGAACGGATGCCAAACGGGTGATGATGCAAGAAAATGAGTCACGGGTTCACCATCTGAAAATGCGCTGTATCGAAATTTTCCTGAAAAGCCTTGTGCAATGCGTCGGATGTCAACGGCTCAAGCAATGGCAATCGGCCAAGGCAGTGAACACGACCCAATGTCCCGATAATGTGCTGCGTATCCATATGTTCATCGCCGATGAAGGCAACGCCGAACACCGGTACGGAACGTTGGCGCAAAGCTTCCAATGAGAGCAATGTGTGGTTGATCGTACCAAGACCCGTGCGAGCACATAGGATAACGGGGATTTGCCAGCGGGAGAAAAGATCGGCGAATATTTCGGTTTCCGTCAGCGGAACCATCACACCGCCAGCGCCTTCGATAATGAGCGGGCCGTCTATGGAAGGCGGATTCAGCAACTCCGGTTGTATGCGCACATTGTCCAACCGCGCAGCAAGATGTGGCGAAGCAGGCGTATGAAGCCGCCAACTCTCTGCAATAATCCTATGCGGCGGAATCTGACCGAGGCGGGCAACGGTTTCGCTATCGGTTTCTTCCTCAAGCCCAGCCTGAACAGGTTTCCAGTAAGAGGCACCGAGTGCATTGGCTAGCGCCGCCGAAAATATTGTCTTGCCAATATTTGTATCGGTACCCGTAACAACAAAACGCAAACTCATATGATTTCCTCTGCCAATGCGACTTTCAATTGATTGAGCATCCGCTCGATTTCGTACTCGCCGACATTCAGTGTGATGGCTATGCGCAAGCGCGATGTTCCCTCGGGAACCGTAGGCGGACGGATTGCACGGATGTCGAAACCACTCGCTTGCAGCCGCGTCGCAACACGCGTTGCACGCACATTATCACCAATCACGATGGGCAGAATTTGTGACCCGCTGCCCTCAACTCCAAACATCGCAGCAAGTTGTGTGTTGGCGAACGTGAAAAGCTTCTGCAGACCCAGTCTACGCTGAGGTTCATCTGCAAGCATCTTCAGTGCCTCGCGAACACCAGTCGCCATGAGTGGCGACGGCGCGGTTGAATAAATGAAGGCGCGGGCGCGGTTAACGAGATAATTGCATATGGTATCATTTGCTCCCAAAAGCGCGCCGGAAACGCCAAGTGCCTTGCCGCAAGTGTGCAACAGGATAACGTTATCCCGTCCCTCAAGGCCCGTCGCGAGCCCACGACCTTCGCTACCAAATACGCCGGTCGCGTGTGCCTCATCGACGACGAGAAAACTGTCATATCGATCCGCAATCGCCATCAGTTCGGCTAACGGCGCGCGATCACCATCCATGGAATAGAGGCTCTCGACCGCTATCCACGCATGCCCCTTACCGCCTGCCATGCGCCACTGTCTTAATGCGCTCTCGAAATTCCCGAGATCATTGTGTCTGACCATGACTGATTGCGCCCGGCTGGCCGCAATACCCTCACGAGCGCTGGCGTGTATGAACGCATCGTAGACAATGAGATCATCGCGTTGCGGCAGTGTCGAAAACAGCGCGGCATTGGCGGCATAACCGCTTGAGAAATAGAGCATCTTCTCCACACCGAAAAAGGCAGATGCTTCATCTTCGAGCGCCTCATGCTCGGAGTGATTGCCACGAAGCAAACGGGACCCGCCAGAACCAGCCGCGACGCCGCGCTCCAAGGCTGCGGCTATCGCTGCTGCGATACGTGGGGAACCGGCAAAACCGAGATAGTCATTTGATGTAAAATCAACACCGTTGCACGGCATCAGCGTCCGCAACCTTCCCTTGCGTTCTAATCCGTTCAACGTCCTGTCATAACGGGTAAGATAATGGGACGTCATTCGGCAATACGCGGAGGCATTGCTTTCAGTCCCAATCGCCGAAACAGTCCGGTATCGTGATCATCGCCGGGATTTTCCGCAGTGAGCAGCGTGTCGCCGACGAAGATCGAGTTTGCACCGGCAAAGAAACACAGAGCCTGCATCTCGTCGCTCATTTCCGTACGCCCCGCGGACAGACGAACATGCGTTTGAGGCATGAGAATACGGGCAAGTGCCGTGGCCCGTACAAATGCAATGGGATCAACAGGAACTGCGTTGGCCAGCTTTGATCCGGGGATCGGGATCAGCATATTGATCGGCACACTTTCCGGCTGTACCGGAAGGTTGGCAAGAGTAACGAGCATTGAGATATGGTCATCCGTCGTCTCGCCCATGCCGAGAATGCCACCGGCACAGACCTTGATCCCTGCTTCCCGCACATTTCCGAGTGTTTCCAGACGATCCGCAAAACTGCGGGTACTGATGATCTCGCTGTAAAAGCGCTCGGACGTATCAATGTTGTGATTGTAGTAATCAAGTCCCGCCTCTGCGAGCCGGTTCGCCTGTCCTGAAGACAGCATACCAAGCGTCATGCAGGTCTCCATGCCCAACGCCCGCACGCCCTCGACCATGGCAACCACCATGTCCATGTCACGATCTTTGGGACTGCGCCACGCTGCACCCATGCAGTATCGCGTTGCACCACCGTCGCGCGCCTTGCTTGCCTCTTCAAGCACCTTTTCGACTTGCAGCAGCTTCGATGCCTTGAGCCCGGTGGGGTAATGTGCGGACTGGCTGCAATAGCCACAATCCTCAGGGCATCCGCCCGTTTTGATCGACAACAATTTGCTGAGTTGAATGGCATTGGGGTCGAACTGTGCCCTATGCACACTATGCGCCTCGAACAGCAGATCATTGAACGGCAAATTATAGATTTTTTTTGCCTCATCGAAATCCCAGCGTTCAGCGGGGATTGCAGATGCACTCAAACCTTCGGATTCCTGTATCGCAGATACTGACATTGATAACCTTTCGGGCTCATATGCGTAATTATAGATAGAATCGTAAATTATCTATAATTTTATTCAGGCCGCAAGAAAACGCAAGCCGCTTCGAACGGTCGAAAATTTAAATCGAGCTATGGCTGTCTAAAAATGCCTAGGGAGATGAACGACAGCGGCAATTAGCCGACAATGGCAAAGACATCGCGCGTTGAGCCTGTCGGGCCTTTAACCGGTTTTTGCCCGATCCATTGAACGTGGCGTTCAAGCACGGCAACAGCGTTGTCAGTATTGCGCTGACGCAGAAACCCGAGGATTGCTCGATGATCGTGATCGGTCCGGACTTCCCATTCCGAACGCCAAGCTGAAAACAGGAAACGCGCACTCACCGCATGAAGATCGTCGATTGCCGCCAACAGACGTGGCATTTCGCATGGGGTCAGGATGAGCCTGTGAAACCGCCGATTGGCCTCTTCCCAAGAGCGCACATCCCGCGAATTATCGCCAGCGAAGGTTGCCTCTTCGGCCTGCTCAAGAATTGACGCCGTCAAATGCGGCACCGCATGGCGAAGTGCAAGTCCCTCAAGCTCGGCACGCATCAGCGCCACTTCGCGAACCTCTTTCAGATCAAAGGAGGCCACCCGCACGCCCCGTCGCGGTTCGCTGACGGCCAAACCCTGGGCCTCAAGCTTGCGAAATGCCTCTCTCACCGGAACGTGGCTTGCTCCAAACTCTTCAGCAACATGGTCCTGCCGCAGCTTGGCACCCGGCTCCAGCTGGCCCGTTACAATCCTGTCTGCAAGGATGCGGCTGATGCGGTTGGCAATGGTGTCTTCGTTGGCTGCGGTCATGTTCTATAGATATTTTGCTTCTGATCCCCTGTCGAGCCAGCCACGTTGTATTTGTTGTGGGGCACCTTCCGAGCATGTTGGGAACCGAATTTCAGCATCGTCATTGCAGTCGACCAACCAAGTCACGTAAAATTCATGGCGTTGAAGTGCCGCATTTACCGCATCGTCTCAATGTACTTGATGTTAAAATTGATATAGCCAGCCTCGGTTTCCTTGAGTTGGGTCTCTAGCAGCTCGTGGAATTCCGGCAGCCGGTGAAAAGGTACACCGGGATATGAGTGGTGTTCGGCATGATATGGCATGTTCCATGCAAGCTTACGAACAAGCCAATTCGTAGTGGTGGTCCTGCTATTTTCCAGCATATTTGCAACAAATGGGCAGCGACCATGCTCGGCAAGAAGATAGAGACGCAAGAACGGCTGCCCAAGCAACGCTGGTAATACCCAGACATAGAGAAGAAGTGCCGTGTGCAGATAGAGCGAGAGCCCAAGCATGATGGCATAAACAATCATCATCATCTGCGCTTCAGTTCGCACTTTTGGACGCCCCTTTTCGGGAACAAACGTGTCGGAGCAGCGGCCGGCCGCATTCCTGACCAACGTTTTCAGATGACTTACCCAAACTGGAAAACCCGAGACGTGTACAATATATTGTCGTAAAAATTCTGGTTTCGGAGATGCCAATTCGGGATCGTTTTCAGGGTCTTGGGTAAAGCGGTGATGGGCAAAATGGAAATACCGAAACCAGTCCGTCGGCAGCACAAGGATGAAACTGCATGTACGGGCAACGAAATCATTCAGCCACTGGCTTCTGAACGGTGTACGATGCACCGACTCGTGCAGCAGGGTGAATAAAAACACGAGCAGGATGCCTTGCGGCAGCATCAAAAGCGGCCAAAAAGTTACGCGCATTGCGATCAACGACCCGAGAAAAACAATCGCGCCCCAATGGGCGGCGAGCTGAATCATGCCCGCTCGGTTTGATTTGGCAGTAAGATGGTCGCGCTGCTCAGACGTCAGTGATGCGATAATCGTCCGGTGATCCATGGATGCCTCAAACAGATGGTCTCAGATGAATGAGAGTATTCAATATTTAATCTTTTTTAAAACGATAATTCCTGCCATATTGGAAAGATAGGCTTATCTATTTCAGGTGAACAATGTTGTTTCCATCCTTACGTGGATTGCAGGCATTCGAGGCAGCCGCGCGAACTGGCAGTTTTATGTCTGCTGCCAAAGAGCTTTCAATTTCCCCTGCGGCAGTCAGTCAGCTTATTCGTGCTCTCGAAACACAAGTAGCACGCAAACTGTTCCAAAGGATCAACCGGCGAGCTGTACTCACGGAAGCAGGCCGAGAAATTCTGCCCCGGCTTTCAATGGCTTTCGACGAGTTAAGAAGTGCTTCAAGTGAACTGTCCGGTGGTCAACGACGATCTTCACTCGTCATATCGGTACCGCCTTCGATGGCAATGGGTTGGCTCTCGCACCGTTTACCTGATTTCATCACCATACATGGCCCGGTAGATATCTCTTTGAGGGGTGAGGAAGACCCTGTTTCATTTGAGCGCGATCTGATTGACATTCGCCTGTCCTATGGGCGCTTCCATTATCGCGAACACAGCACTGAAGAAATTGCCGTTGATGCGGTTTTTCCCGTCTGCACACCGGGTTTTCTGGCACAGCACGGCCCCGTCAATACCACCGCAAATCTACTGGCCTTGCCATTGATTCATACCGACTGGGGACCGGCTGCGTCTTCGTTTCCCTCTTGGCGAAGCTGGTTTGAAACAGCGCTTCTGACACCCGGTCGCGACATTCAACGGGGCCTGACCGCAAACTCGTCAAAGGCTGCTCTTGATCTTGCGCTTGGTGGATTGGGAGTCGCTCTGGGGCAAGGCATTTATTCTGCTGACCTAATTGAAAAGGGCCTGCTGATCAGACCGGTAAGACGCGTACTTGAACTCGGACAGCCTTACTGCCTGACAATACCGCAACGAAGCGCCCGGAAAACAGCGGTATCGGCTTTCAGATCATGGTTTACCAATGAATGCTTGCGCTCGATAAAGTCACCATCCCTTACGATATAGGCCGATACTCGCATTCGGGTTCCAACGTCATATCAGGTATACTTTCAAACAGCTCTTGTTCCAGCCCCATCTAGGCTGGGAATGGTCGCGAAGGAAAAATACCATGTCCCAAGATTCCGCTGCCAAATTTGATAGTTCCCGAGCTGCGGAGTACGCACGGCAAAGCCGGATTGCTTTGGCGGGCTACGATGCTTGCCACGAGCTTTCGGCCTGCATGCTTTCGGCAGTGCTTGGTGCGGGAACAAAGGCGAGGTTATTGGTCGTTGGAGCCGGTGGAACAGCCGGTGAGATCATAGCCGCCGCAACACTGGAACCAGATTGGTCATTTGTCGCCGTTGATCCGTCACCACCAATGCTGGAGCTGGCGAAGGCCGAATTGGCTGCAGCCGGATTGGAGCAGCGTGTGAAAACGGTCCTTGGTCACCTTGCCGAAATCTCCATAACACCATCTTTTGACGCGGCTATCATGATTGGCGTCCTGCATCACCTGCAAGATGACGAAGCAAAAAGCGAAATCCTCACGCAGATTGCAGCGCGTCTTAGACCGGGCGCTCCACTGGTCCTTGCCGGAAATTATCGAACCTATGCTTCGCAGCCGCTCCTGATGAAAGCTTGGGCCACACGTTGGCGGATGAATGGTGCCGGTCCCGAGGAAATCGAGGTCAAGATGGGCAAGATATTGCAGGGAGCCGAACCACCTAAATCGGAAGAAGCTATTGCCATTTTGCTCTCCGAGGCGGGGTTTGATACTCCATGCCGCTTCTTTTCCAGCCTGTTCTGGGGCGCTTGGTTGACACGCCGTATATCTGACGGTCTGTGACGCGGACACGGTTCATTCAGATCAAAACGAACTATTTGGCGACATACCATGATAACGCATCATCAAACCTCAACTGGCCCGACGTCTCAGTGGGAATTCACAATCATGATGGTTTGAAATCCGCGAAGACAGCGGCCAAACGCTTTGTTCCAAGATCAGCCTCGGCATCTGTTAAAGCGGAGAAACCCAATAACAGACCTTGATCTGAAGTAGGCGCGATATGCATTGGCGAAATCGGTAGAACAGAAACGCCGTGGTCGCGTGCGCCACGTGCTAACACTGTGTCATCATTTTTCGCACGAACGCGCGCCAGAAGATGGACTCCCTGTTGGGGCGGGCTCACTTTCAGATGTTCGACGAGGCGCTCATGCAACAGTGACACCAACACATCACGCGACCGCCGGTAGGAATCGCGCAATCGTCGCAAATGGCTTGAGAAATGTCCTTCAGCCAGAAAGTCAGCGACCACCAATTGTTGAAATGGCGCGGGAAAACGATCAAGGAGTGTGCGCATGGCGCGAAATGCCGGAACCAAATCGTCCGGCACTACCAGATAGCCAAGGCGAAATCCGGGGAGCAGAGCCTTGCTGAAAGTGCCGACATAGATGACACAGTGATGCTCATCAATCCCCTGCAGGGCGGCAAGTGGCGGCCCATCGTAACGGAACTCGCTGTCGTAATCATCTTCAATGACCCAGGCCCCGGCGGTTGCAGCCCAATCAAGGAGCGCCAGCCTGCGCGCCATGGGGAGCACTACGCCCGTGGGATATTGATGCGATGGGGTGACATAAACAGCCCGTGGTCTGACGGTGAGTGCTGCGAGGGCGGAAACGTCAATGCCGTTGTCGTCAATCGGTACGGGCGCAAGGGTTGCCCCATGCGCCATCAAGGCATGCCGGGCAGGCGGATAACAAGGGTCTTCCACCGCAACGACATCGCCCGGATCAAGTAAAGCACGGATTGCCAGATCGATCGCCTGTTGTGACCCCGCCGTGATGAAGATGCGGTCCGGTAAACAGCGCACACCACGCGCCGCAAGCAGATAGGCAGCCACCGCTTCCCGCAGCCACGCTTCCCCCTGTGGGTTGCGGTAATGATCCGACAAGGTGCCGACATGGCGATTAGCAATGCGATTGAGGATCGCGCGCGTCTTTTCGTCCGGTGGCGTGCGTCCCGTAGCAAACGGGACCTGCGGTGGCGGATCGGGCTGATGGAACGTAGTGATGACAGTACGGGCAGCGCGGGAAAGAAGGCGATCCCGTTCCGGCCCCGACCATCCCTCTCCGCCCGGACGTCCGGAGCGTTCAGGCACATCGGACGAAACGAAAGTGCCCGAGCCGATGCGGCCAATGGCATAACCTTCGCTCAGGAGTGTTTCATAGGCCTCGATGACCAGGCCACGGGACACACCCCAAAATTGTGCGCCCGCACGCGACGAGGGAAGCCGTGTCCCCGGCTGCATCACCCCGGCGATGATCGCCGCCCGCAGAGCGAGATAAAGCTGTCGGACAAGCGGCACCGGAGACGCCCTGTCGATGGCGATAGTAACCAGATGTGCTGTGCCCTCGCGCCGGCGCGAGCCTTCAACTGTCACGTTTGATACCCCAAGTGGTTCCCGCGAGCGGCTTCAAGTGGTCCTGTTATTTGATGTCGAATGGCAAGATAATCGAACCAATTATTCATTTGAGTCAAGAGATCATGCGCACATCACACGCCAACTACCTGTTTATTGGAAGCCTTCTAACTGCCGCTGGCTATGGAGCGACATTCCTCCTTACCGAGCATTTCCGCGCATTTGGCGGTAGCGAGATCGACACGGGCATTACGCTTGGCGGCGCAATGTTCGGCACCTTGATTGGAGTGCCTTTGGTCGGCTGGTTTGCTGGCCGCTTCGGCGCAGCTCGCATGGGAGCGCTGGGGGCGCTGGCCGTGTGCGCCGGTTACATTGTTCTTGCTTCCCTGAAGACCTTGTCGCCGCTGATCGGCGGAGCTGGCTTTCTCATTGGGCTTGGGTGGGGAGTATTCTATCTCGCTGCACCAATGGCATTGTCCGAGCGCGTCACCGATACGGAGCGTGGCTTCTGGTTCGCACGCTACGGAGCGTTCCTGATGGCGGGAATTGGCGGCAGCCCGGTTATTGCTGGCACACTGACGGGCAGTCTTGGGTTTTCTACTCCCGCTGCGTTTCGCCTGATTGCGGCCGCCTGTGTTCTTGCGGCCGTGCTTCTGTGGGTTTTTGACAGACTGGCGCCAAAGGGTGCTGCTGTTGCACCGGCCTCTTTCAGTGAAGGCTGGGTGCGCAAATTGCCTGATATCGCCCGGACGCGGGCCATCTACCCGATCCTGATGGTAGGGCTCGGCGCTTGTGTCTTTGGTGGCATTTTGACATTTCAGACCTCGCTGGTACGAGGCACCGGCCTTCAGGCCAGCACGTTCTTTAGTGTTTACGCCTTAACCGTGGTGGCATCCCGTTTTGTATTGGCACCGGTGGTCAACCGGGCCAATGGTGATCATGTCGCCATTATTCTCCTGTCGCTGATGATCCTTGGCGTGGTGGTAAGCTTCGGATTTCACTATGGCGTCTTGGTCCAAATCGCCAGTGCTGTTCTGCTCGGCCTTGGTTATGGCTTGGTTTACGCAGTGATCCAGACACAAGCGGTGAATGATGGCCCTATCGATCAACGTAACGCTGCAATGACGTGGTTTGTAATCGCTTATTTCGTCGGCATATTCGGATTTCCCCTGCTTGGTGGCTGGATGATCGTCAATTTCGGCACGAATGGCTTACTTGGTGCCATATTGGCCTTCGCGATTGCAGAGCTGGCCGTGGCGCTGCTACGTCTGCGCCACGGCCTCTACGCTCTGCCGAAGGAAGCCTCATGAGCAAGCCATCGATCACGGATTACCGAGGAGCAGAGAGGGGCCGAACAGAGGCATTGCCTATACGACCCACGCGATTATACGCGCGCCTCTTCCGGCAGATCTCTTTTATGGGAGCATTGCTTCAGCACCCAAATGATATCAGTGGAAGATGGTCGGACCGTTTGGAACGCGATATCGCCGCTCGCCTGCTTGTCACGGATCAGGATTGGTCAGATCCGCTTGAATAGTCACGCTGACCGCCACTGCCATTTTGCCCAATAAATCCTCATCCTTGGGGATTTGCCTATTCCGCATTCTCGAAATCAGTACTGCGGGTAACGGTTTCCCAAGCATCGATCTCATCGGCAATCTGATCCAGTTTGCTGCGAGCACGGCGCAGCGCGTCGCTGCCAAGCAGCAAATGAAGAGGCGGATTATCGGAGCGAACCAGGGCGATGATTGCTTGCGCCGCGTGATCCGGATTGCCCAGCTGTCGACCTGCAGCGGTATCGAAGGCGGCAGAACTCCGTCCGATAGTCTCAGCGTATGCAGTGTCTTCAGCGTCACTTTTGCGTATCGAGTGAGACGAAAGGAAATCCGTCCGGAATGCCCCCGGCGCAACCGCCGTTACTTTGATTCCAAGTGGTGCAACTTCCAGAGCCAGTCCTGATGAAAGCCCTTCAAGCGCGTATTTGGCGGCAGCATAGACTGCCGATCCGGTGGTTGGCGCACGCCCGGCGATCGACGTGATGTTGATGATGTGCCCGTTGCCCTGTGTACGAAGGTAAGGCAATGCCGCCCGAATGATCTGGAATGGCGCAAAGACATCGACAGCAAACAGCCGCTCGACATCTGCGTCTGATGCCTTCTCCAAAGCACCAAGCAACCCATATCCGGCATTGTTTACGATGACGTCGATCTGGCCCGCTATCTCGAACGCCTTCGTCACGCTGGCAGCCGCTGCGTTGCCATCGACCAGATCAACATTCAAGGTGTGCAAGGTACCGCGATTATGATCAAGTTCGAATTGCCCGGCTCGAACCGTCCCAATCACAGTATCCCCTTCTGCCAATGCTGCCTTGGCAAGTGCCTTGCCAAGGCCACGCGAAATCCCAGTGATAAACCAAGTTGTCATTTTCTATCCTCTTCAATGAACCCAAGAGAAAATGACAGAAAGGCACCACCTTTATAATACATTCAAAAATTATAGAACTTGTTAGTTTGCCTAAGCAATGTAAGGTGTCAAGAATGGATAGCCTACTCGCCGCTCATGACTATAACCAGCTTCGCGCTTTTATTGCCGTTGCTGAATTTCTGAGTTTTACCCGGGCTGCCGATAGCCTCGGCGTTTCCCCTTCAGCTTTAAGCCAGATGATACGAAGTTTAGAGGAACGGCTGGAGATGCGCCTTCTCCACCGGACGACACGAAATGTGTCACTGACAGAGGCCGGTGAAAATTTGCTTCAGCGGGTGAAGCCCGCGGCATTCGAACTCGGAAGTGCTGTCGCACAGGCCCGCCGCTCAGGAGAAAATCCTGCTGGAACAGTAAAGGTACATTCGTTTCGATCTGCAGCCCGAAAGCATATCGAACCCATTCTTGCCAGCTTCGCCGAACGCTATCCCGAGGTGCTACTCGACATCACGCTTGATGACGAAGTTATTGATATCGTTGCAGGAGGCTTCGATGTGGGCCTGCGCATAGGGGAAGTGATCGAGCGCGATATGATTGCCGTTCGTCTGGGATCAGAACTCCGGCAGGTTGTTGTGGCGACACCTGATTACCTCGCCCGTCATGGATATCCGGAGCACCCACGAGACCTCGTTCGTCATCGTTGCATACGCTGGCGCTGGCCGGGCCGGGCGACGCCCTACGCTTGGGAATTCTTCGAGAATGAAACCTGGTTCAGTGTCTCTGTCGAAGGTCCGTTGATTTTCAGTGACAAGGAAATGGCACTGACAGCAACGCTCAAAGGCATCGGGATCGGATTTCCAATCGAAGACACGGTTGAAGACCATATCGCCGAAGGAAGGCTCATCAGCCTTCTCGATCCGTGGTGCGCTCCGTTTCCAGGACTGTTTTTATGCTATCCCAAGCAGCGCCATATGGCACCGGCCCTGCGGGTTTTCATCGATGCCCTGCGAACCGGGCAGCAGAAAACAGGCGACATGCATCCCTATCAAATTTGAAGCCTATGGCTGTCGACCGACCGGTTTACCCCAGGCTAAGATTTCTTTGGGCACACCTTTAATTCAATCGCGCACAAGACATGCCACGGGATCGAGGCTCGAAGCTTTGCGTGCCGGAACAACGCCAAAGAAAATACCGATGACCCTGGAGCAGACAAGAGCAGCGATGATTGAAGCCGGGGAATAGATCAACTCAAATGGTGTGCTGAACTGACAGAACAGCCAGCCAAACCCCAATGCGACAGCAATTCCACCGCACCAACTGCTGCAGGCCGCCCATGGCATGACCAGCAATCAATGTCAGAAGAGTCCATGCGCGTGCGCCATTAGCCACGCCACCCAATCTCGCGCACAACTGCTGTTAACAGCCGATCACTTATTTTCTTGACAGTTGTCAAAATTAATTAAATCATTTGTCATAGAATTTCAAAGATTATGTGTTTCGACGCACACTTCGAAGATGGAGGCGGGTGAGATGTCACGGCAGGTTGTCGTTGCCGGAGTCGGCACAGTTCCCTTTTCAAAGCCAACAGCCGGACGGACCTATGTCCAGATGGGAACAGAAGCGATCCGCTTGAGCCTTGCCGACGCTGGCCTTGAATACAGGCACATCCGGCAAGTATACGCCGGGTATGTTTATGGAGATAGTTGTAGCGGGCAACGCGTGGCCTATGAAAGCGGAATGACCGGTATTCCGGTGATCAATGTGAACAACAATTGCGCAACCGGGTCCACTGCGCTTTTTCTGGCGCGGCAAGCCGTCGCGAGTGGCGCCGTTAACTGCGCTCTTGCGGTCGGATTCGAACAGATGACGGCCGGCGCACTTCACAATGTCTTCGATGATCGCCCCGGCCCGCTCGACAGGTTTGAACAGGAAACCAATGCGTTGATTGGTGATATTGGTTTGCCCCCTGCTCTGCGCTATTTCGGCGGTGCCGGTCTTGCTCACATGCAGCAATACGGCACCAAACTCTCCACCTTTGCCAAGATCCGTGCGAAGGCGAGCCGTCACGCGGTAAACAACCCGCATGCCCTGTTTCGCACCGAATTATCCGAGGACGAAGTCCTGGCATCGCCAGTGTTGTGGGAAGGTGTCATGACACGTCTGATGGCATGCCCGCCTACCTGCGGGGCAGCTGCCGCCATCATTTGCTCGCGCGATTTTGCAAACCGTCATGGTTTGATCAAGCCCGTGCGTATCAGAGCGCAATCGATGATGACCGATACTCCATCCAGCTTACACGCCCATGATATGCGTAAGGTCGTTGGCTTTAACCTCACATCAAATGCTTCGGAAGCTGCGTACGACGAAGCTGGTATTGGCCCGGAAGATATGAATGTGGTCGAACTCCACGATTGTTTCGCTCACAATGAACTGATCAGCTATGAGGCCCTTGGGCTTTGTGCGGAAGGTGCATCAGAAGCATTCGTGGTGGACGGTCGCAATACCTATGGCGGCGATATCGTCACCAACCCTTCCGGTGGACTTTTGTCAAAGGGACATCCACTCGGGGCAACAGGCATCGCCCAATGTGCAGAACTTGTGCAGCAGTTGCGTGGTCAATCCGGGCATGGGCAGGTGGATGGAGCACGACTGGCCTTGCAGCATAATCTTGGTCTTGGAGGAGCCTGTGTTGTCACGATCTATGGCGACTAAGGCAACGAAGCTGCGTTTGAAAGCGCCTGAAAATGTGTGGAGACCAAAGAGTACATTCGAATTAAGCATATGATTTTAAAAGATATAAATTGCGAACGCTTCGATGCGTATGCGTCGGATTTTTAAGTCCAATTGCCTAACAATACAATCGACAAATAAAATCTTGACATTTGTCATAAAATAAACGGAACTAAGTTATCCCCGCCACAAGGGGCAAGAGCCGGGCACGAGGAATGCACCAGCTCACAAATCAGGAGGAGACGTGCATGGTTGACAAATTGAATTTGGCTGGCCGCAAGGCGCTCGTAACTGGTGGTGCCCGTTCTATCGGCGCCAATATCGCAGCCGCGCTTACCGCTGCCGGTGCATCTGTCGTCATTGGCGACATTCTCGATGATCTCGGACGCGAAACCGCTGCCAATCTGGCAGCGCCTGGCATAAAGACCGGCTTTGTACATCTTGACGTAGCCGACGACGCACAATGGGCTAATGCGATACCGAGCGTCATCCAGCAGATCGGCGGCTTTGATATTCTTATCAATAACGCCGGTATAGAAGTGACCGCATTGGTTGCTGATATCGACGCTGCCAGTTTGCGCCGCATGCTCGATGTGAATGTCCTCGGTACAGCATTGGGCATGAAGCACGCGTTCCTTGCAATGCGGCCCGGCGGCCCGGCTGGTGTCGGGGGTGCTGTGGTCAATATTTCCTCAGTGGCTGCCACCATCGCTTTTCCGGCGATTGCCGGATACTCCGCCAGTAAATCCGCCGTAGATCGCATGACGCGTGTTGCCGCCGTTGAGGCCGGAAAGCTTGGTTACGGCATTCGCGTTAATTGTATTTTCCCAGGTCTGATTGCCAATGAAATGGGCATAAAGCTTGCCGAAGATATTGTTGCCTTTGGTTTGGCCCCCGATGTGGCAACCGCTGTTGCTGGCGTCATCGGGCAGACGCCAATGGGCCGCCTTGCAGAGATGCCTGAGGTCGCAGATGCGGCTGTGTTTCTCTGCTCTGACGCCGCCAAATTTGTCACTGGCATTGGCCTGCCAGTAGATGGCGGCATGGGAACTTAAACAGCCAAAACGGATGATCTGCTTGATGGTAACGATGCCCGATGCTGACCACCCAAATCACAGCAATTGATTTCATCAACCGCATACCCAAAACAGGGGAGGATTATTGAAGTGTCCGACAAGAGACCCGTTATTGTCTATGGCGTATCCGGCTATACCGGTCGTCTGGTTTGCGAATATCTGCGCGAATACAATATCCCTTTTATTGCCGCAGGCCGCGATAAGAAAAAGGTGCAGGATGTCGTGGATAAGATTCCAGGCATTGAAACTGCCGACTACGAAGTCGTCGCTGTAGAACACAATGTTGAGGCGCTCACCAAGCTGTTCAGGGGCGCAAAAGTCGTCTCCAACATGGTCGGCCCCTTCATCAAATTTGGCCCTGAGGTCGTCGAAGCCTGCCTGGCGGCAGGTTGTCACTACACCGACACAACCGGCGAACAGGACTGGGTTTTGATGGCGCAGGACCGCTGGGGCGATGCCTTTGCAAAAAAGGGCCTGCTTCTGTCGCCGAACCTTGCGCAAATGTACACAACAGGCGAAATCGCCGCCAATATTTGTCTCGAAACGCCTGGACTGGACACCTTGGATATCCAGGTATTCTGGAAAGGTTTTCCGACCTATGCCTCGACACAGACAATTTTTACGATCCTCAAAGCGAGCTGGTATTATCTGGAACAGAACAAATATGTCGAATGGGACGTTACGGCCCGAGCCGACGTCGCCGTCCCCGGACAGCACGAAACTGCTATCGCCGTTCCTTGGGGTGGAACTGCCCATCCAGTCTGGTTCAAGAATGACCCACGTGTTGCCAATGTCCGCGTTCTTGGAGGCGTTCTTGCAAGACCTGTTATGGAGGGAGTGGTCGCCACCACGCAAATGGTCAAAGAGAAAATCAAACCACTCCCTCCAGAAGAGCAGGAGAAGGCTCTTGGCGAAATTGCTGCGTCATTGCAGGCGGCAATGCCACCACGAGAAAACCCTCGCATCAACACAACTGTAGACTCGGTTCATGCATCAGGCCCCTTGAGCCGTGCCCACTGCGTGATCCATGGCAATTGCAACTATAAACAGACGGGAGTGCTGCAGGCATATGCTGCTTATTCCCTGTTGCAGACAGCACCGAGAAAGGTTGGCTTCGCTTCGGGCTGTCAGGCTTTCGGTTATCGGGAGCTTCTAGGTCAGCTCCGCAGTTTCGGCCTTGTCGCGAAACCAATTGTAACTGTCCACGACTGACGCCCGATCAAGTCAGAGATCAAGGCAAGTCGCAAAACCACCTTCAGCGGGGCGCACCCCGCTGGAAACGAAGAGCTGTATCCATACCCTGAAAACCACCACGTCGGAAACGTCGCCAAGCGACTTGAGGAAATCCATCATGGTTAGCGAAGGACAATTGCTATGGGAACCGCGCGCAGAATTCGCTGCTGACGCCAATATTACGCATTTCATGAAATGGCTGGCAGAGACACGCGGCGTCAATGTCGATGATTATGAGGCCTTGCGCCAATGGTCCGTCACCGACATTGAGGCATTCTGGGCCTCCATATGGGACTACTTCGCGGTGGAGTCCTCGGCACCGTACAGGCAGGTTCTCGATCACAGGGCAATGCCCGGTGCCAAATGGTTTGAAGGCTCACGCGTAAACTATGCGGAACACCTGTTGCGGTATGAACGGCGCGCCAAGCCCTTGGACGTTGCTTTCCATCATTTGACTGAAACGCGCCCGCTTCAGACGCTGGGTTGGCATGAACTTGCGGGGAAAGTGCGCATCCTCGCAACGCAATTGCGGGCTTTCGGCATCAAACCCGGCGATCGTGTCGTCTCGTACATGCCCAATGTTCCAGAGACCGCAATTGCAATGATTGCAACGATTGCCATTGGCGCCGTCTGGTCATCCGCAGCACCCGAATTCGGTGTGAAAACCGTGATCGAGCGTTTCGCTCAAATCGAGCCCAAACTGTTATTTGCGGCTGACGGCTACCGCTTCGCTGGCAAGGATTTTTCCCGAGAAAATGAAGTCCGCGCTATATGTGAGGCCCTACCAACCCTCGATCACGTCGTCTGGCTTCCTTATCTTCATGAAGAAGCCGCCACACCGGACATGAACAAGCTTGTCACATGGCCCGCCTTGATGACCCATCCCGTTGTGACACAGGAGCAGTTCAAGTTTGAACGTGTCGAACATGATCATCCCATATGGATACTGTTTTCCTCCGGCACAACAGGTCTGCCCAAGGCGATTGTTCATAGCCACGTCGGTGTCTTGCTTGAACATCTGAAGCTGATGCATTTCCACCTTGGCCTGCGCCCGGGTTCCAACATGTTCTTCTACAGTACCACCGGTTGGATGATGTTCAATCTTCTGGTGGCGGCACTGCTGACTGGCTCATCCGCTGTTCTTTATGACGGGAACCCCGCCTACCCCACACAGGATCTCCTTTGGAAACTTGCTGCCGATACCGGCGCCACGATGTTCGGTGCCAGCCCGACATTTGTTCAGATAATGGAAAGAGCCGGATTGAAGCCCGGACAACAGTTCGACTTGTCCCGTCTCGAATGCGTGATGGCAGCGGGCGCGCCTTCAACACCCGAAACTTTCGATTGGTTCTATCACAGCGTGAAAACAGACCTGTGGGTTACTTCACAATCGGGCGGAACTGAAATTTGCAGTGGTTTTGTTGGAGCAGTACCCGTGCTGCCTGTGTATGCGGGAGAAATCCAGACCCGCATGCTTGGCATGGACGTGCATTCCTGGAGCGATGGCGGCGAAGAACTGGTTGACGAAGTTGGAGAACTTGTCGTCACCAACCCGTTTCCCTCGATGCCAATCAAATTCTGGAATGATACCGATGGAAAGCGCTACCATGAGTCATATTTTGACACCTTCCCCGGTGTGTGGCGGCATGGTGATTTCATCAAGATCAACAAGCGCGGCGGCTGCTATATCTACGGACGTTCGGACTCCACACTGAACCGCTTTGGCGTGCGGATCGGTACCGCAGAAATCTATCGGGCGGTAGAACAGGAACCGGAGATTGCCGACAGCCTTATCGTCTGCTGCGAACTGCCGGGCGGTGCATTCTTCATGCCACTGTTCCTGCGCCTGAAAGCCGGATTCGCACTCACGGATGAGGTTATAGGCCGCATCAACAGAAGGTTGCGGCAGGATTGTAGCCCACGTCACGTACCAGACCGCATCTACGCGGTTGAAGCCATTCCCTACACGCTGACGGGCAAGAAGATGGAAGTACCGGTTCGCAAGATTCTGATGGGGTGGCCGATGGAAAAAGCTGCCAGCCGCGATGCTATGTCGAACCCCGAAGCGATCGACTACTTCGTCAAGTTCGCCGCCGAGTCCACTGACTACCAATGGCGCACTGCCGAACAGCTGCTGAAGGGAGCTAGCATATGACAACCGAGGCTAGAACCACAGCAAATCGTCTCAACCGCAAGGCAGGAAAATCAGACCGGGCACCCCAAGGTGGTGCGGAGACAACAGCACATACCAAAAGCAGTGACGACCGTTCTGCCGAAAATGTGCAGGGTCAGAACAGCATGGGGGATTTTCGCCCATCTGATCTTCTCGCCACGGCGGGCGTTCTGGCGAAACAGGCAATGAAACGGCCTTTTGCCCTTGCCAGAGCAGGGCTGGGCTTTTGGGGTGACATTGCGAAAATGGTGGCAGGTCAATCGCGGTTGACACCGGAAGCCGGAGACAGACGCTTCAACGATCCCGCATGGGAAGCCAATCCACTTTATTCAAGCATGCTTCAGGGCTATCTCGCCCTGCGCAAATCGATGATGCACTACGCCAAAACATCGGGACTGAATGCGCGTGAAGTTGAACGCGCGCAATTTCTGCTCTCTCAGGTTGGTGATGCCATTGCCCCCAGCAATTTTCTCCTCGGCAACCCGGCTGCCCTTCGCAAAGCCAAGGAAACCAAGGGACTGAGCCTGCTGCATGGCGCGCGCAATCTCGTCGACGACGTTTTAAGTCAGCGCCCGATACCGTCCCAGGTTGATGAAAAGGCCTTTACTGTCGGCAAGAATCTGGCTGTCACCCCCGGTGCGGTTGTCTTGCGCACTGAAATGTTTGAGCTGATCCAATACGCGCCGCAAACCGCAAACGTGCGTGAGCGTCCAATGCTTGTGGTGCCGTCAATCGTCAACAAGTTCTATGTGTTTGATCTCGCTCCTGATCGCAGCGTGCTGGAATATTTCATCCAGCGGGAAATCCCGGTCTTCGTCATGGTGTGGCGTAATCCACAACCCCGGCACGACACGTGGGGCATGGCGGATTATCAGGACGCCATCGATGCTGCCATTGATGCAACATGCTCCATCGCGAAGTCACCTGATGTCAATCTTTGGGCCGTGTGCGGTGCGGGACCGGCGGCCGTGTCCTTGGCGGGATATTATGCTGCCGTTAAAACACGCAAGATCAATAGCCTGCTTCTCGTGGTGTCACCTCTCGATACCAAAGCAATGTCCGACGCACCGGGTGTCGGCGCCTTTGCCGACGCAGGAGACAACAATCTGGCGGTCGCCAAGAAAAGCACCCGCAACAGGCGAATAAGCGCAAGGGAATTTACCCTGCTCTTTGCCATGCTTCGTTCGAATGAGATGATCTGGAACTACTGGGTAAACAACTATCTTTTGGGCAACAAGCCCTCTGCTTTCGATGTTCTCTATTGGAACGGTGACGGCACCGGAATGACAGCGCAGTTCAACCAGGATTTCAGTGCATTCATTGAAGCAAATCCGCTTGTAACGCCGGGCAAGATGAAGGTGCGCGGCAAGCCAATTGCCGATCTATCCGAACTTGATATCGACAGCTATGTGCTTGGGGCTGCCAACGATCATCTTTGCCTCTGGCAAGGGGTCTATCGCAGCGCCCAGCTTTTCGGCAATCGCAGTCAGTTTGTACTTGGAAACAGCGGCCACATCCAGACGATCGTGTGCCCACCCGGCAATCCGAAGTCGAGCTTTTCAACCAACGACGAACTGCCAGCCACCGCTGAAGAGTGGCTGAAGACCTCAACACGCCATGAGGGCAGTTGGTGGGATCATGGCGTGGCGTGGACCACCCAACGTTCGGGAGAGTTAGTCGTGGCTTCCGAGATACTCGGCAATGAAGATCATCCTGTCCTTTGCGCTGCGCCGGGGACCTATGTTCATGAGCGCGTATAGGGAAATCAAATGAAGCAGGCAACCGCGACACCGGTTCGAAATCTCTCCAGCCGCAAAATGGAAATCAGCCAGATTGTTCTTTATGGCATGACGTTGCGCGTGGCTGTCTGGCCCGGAACAGATAAAAAAACACCGCTGCTGATGTTCAATGGCATCGGTGCCAGCCTTGAGCTTCTGGCGCCATTCGCCGATGCGATGGGCGACGTCGAAATGATTGCATTCGACGTGCCGGGCACGGGCGAATCCTCCACATCACGTATCCCCTACCGTCTCTGGATGTTGTCGATGCTGGCATCCAGGCTTTTGGACAAACTCGGTTACGGCGATGTCAACGTACTTGGTGTCTCATGGGGCGGAGCAGTGGCACAACAATTTGCTCTGCAGAACCCCAAACGGTGCCGTCGCCTTGTGCTGGCTGCAACGTCACACGGACTACTGATGATCCCGGGAAAGTTGTCCGTTCTGGCAAAATTCCTGACACCTCGCCGTTTCAACGATGCCGGTTATCGCAATGATATTGCCGGTGACATTTACGGCGGAAAGGCGCGGCTGCAACCTGGATTGATCAACGAATTTCGCAAGACAAGCAAACTTGGCTACCTGATGCAGCAATTTGCGCTTCTTGGCTGGACCAGCCTGCCTTGGTTACCACTTCTGCGGCAGCCAACCTTGATCCTTGCGGGTGATGACGACCCCGTCATCCCTCTCGTTAATGCCCGATTGATGACGCAATTGATACCGGACAGTCGGCTCCACGTATTCAACGACGGCCATCTGTTTCTGGTGTCTGCGGCCGAAGAAGCCGGCCGTATCGTTCGTGATTTCCTTAACACTGCGGATGGAACCCAAGATGAAGAAACTGGACGGTAAGGTTGCATTGATTTCCGGCTCCGGTCGCGGGATTGGTCGTGAGATTGCGATTAAGCTCGCAAGGGATGGCGCATTGATCGTTGTCAATGATCTCGATGCGACACTCGCAGATGAGACGATTGCCGCAGTTCGCAAGGCGGGTTCAGATGCCACCGCCTGCGTTGGCAGTGTTACCGATCCTGATTTTGCCGAGCGCTTTGTGAACACCGGGATAGAGGCGTTTGGTGGTATCGACATCATCATCAACAACGCCGGATATACGTGGGACAATGTCATTCAGAACATGACTGACGAACAGTGGTACGCAATGATCGACGTGCATATGACTGCACCGTTTCGAATACTGCGCGCGGCATCGGATTTCATCAGAAAGACCGCCAGACAGGAAGCGGATGAAGGTCGCGAGGTCTTTCGCAAGGTCGTCAATATTTCATCGCTTGCAGGGGTTGGCGGCAACGCCGGACAGCTCGGATATGGCGCTGCCAAATCCGGTGTGAATGGTATGACGCGGGTTATGGCCAAGGAATGGGGACGCTTCAAGGTCAATGTAAACAGCGTGGCATTCGGCTTGATCCGCACACGTCTTACCGAGGCCGCAGCTGGAACAGGTGCCATTCAAGTCGAGGGCCGGGAAATCAAGGTGGGCGTCAATCCGGATGTGATGAAAACAATGGAGAGTGGAATTCCGCTTGGACGCGGCGGTACTCCCGAAGAAGCTGCAGGTGCAATCTATCTCTTGTGCATCCCGGAATCGAACTACATCAGCGGCCAGGTACTTGTGTGTAGTGGCGGCTTTATGTTCTAGGTTGCATTTTATGACAATAGTATAATAATTTCTTGACAGTTGTTAAGTTTTCTCTACAGTTATTTCAGGTTGATGGATTGGGTGGGTCCGTCGTAGTTTACGATCTTTCTCACTCCCCTTTAACCTGAGATGCACTGAGAGGACGAAATGAAGGAGCAAACAGCTGGTACGATGGAACCGGCAAGCAAGGTGATGGTTCGCAGGCGGAGGTCTGAAGTGGACAAGTTCGAAGTCCGCCGTTCTGAACTGGCGGAAGCTGCATTGGAAACGCTTGCCGAGCTTGGTTATGCGCGAACCAGTCTGCGGGAAATTGCGCAGAACTCTGATTTTACCCATGGGGTGATGCACTATTACTTCACGGATAAATTTGATCTGATTTGCTGCAGTGTTCAGCATTACAAATCGAAATGCATCACACGCTATGATCAGGTTACGGATACGGCAACTACCCGTGAGGAGCTATTGAAAGGTTTCCTGGATAAACTCGGTGAAACGCTTGAAATAGAGCCACATCTGCATCGCCTCTGGTACGATTTGCGTGCTCAGGCACTTTTCGAGACGGCCTTCCGTGATGATGTCATCGCAATTGACCAAAGTCTTGAAGATATGATGTGGCGTATCGTTTCCAGATATGCCGAGCTTGGCGGCACGCAGCCGACTGTTTCGTCAAGCGCTGTCTATGCATTGGTTGATGGGTTGTTTCAAAAGTACCTGCTGAAACATCTATCGGGAGACAAGAATGCCATTCACGATTTGCAGGAGAACGCGAGACAACTCCTGCCGGCAATCGTTTGAGAGTTTGAGAGTTTGAGATACATCTCGCAAGATTCGTGACAACCGCTGACGTTTGCGGTGAGGCTTGAAGCCTGGGAGGGCTTTTCCAAGCAAGCATAGACTTACGGTTTTTTCAGCGTGGCCTCGGCTGCGAACGGGAGAGCTTTGCCTAAATGCATCTGATCTTATCAAAGGGGAGATTGATATGGTGAATATCAGGGGACTGGGCCTTGTGCTCGCAATGGCAGCTAGTTTTGCGGCGCCGAGTGCGTCCTATGCCATTGACATTATGCCGGGTGACTACGTCCCGTTGCCCAAAGGAACCAATCTTGGGTTGCTTTATCTACAGTATCAAACGAATAAAAACCTGAATATCGATCTTAACGGTGTCGGCGATGTACCGAAGTCCTCATATGATCTTCCGCTGTCACTCTTACGCTACTTGCACTACAGCGAAATCGGCGGCGTCCCCGTGGCATTTCAAGGTTATTTGCCCATTGGCAGTTTCACGGAAAACCGCATTGGTGGCGTTGACCAACGGACAAAAGATGGCATTGGTGATCTGACGCTTGGGGCCACCGTTTTTCCACTGACAGGTGCCGATAAGCCGGGTGGGACAACAGTTGGCATCACCGCGTATGTGACATTGCCAACGGGAAGTTACGATTCAAAGGTGCCGTTCAATATTGGCAACGGCACGACGACCTTCACACCCCAGCTTGGCATCATTCAGAATCTCGGGCACGGATTTTCCATTGATGCTGCCGCGGATGTGGCTATTTATCTCAACCACGACGAGGACGGAGCAAAATTCTCGCAAGATCCGTCCGTGCAGTTGCAGGCCTATTTGAGATATAATTTCTCTGCTGCAACGGCGGTATCATTTGGCTATTCCGGCAAATTTGGCGGGAAGCAATATGTCGAAGACATATACAATGGCCAAAAAACGGATTCTCACGGCCTTCGCGCGTTTGCCAGCACTTTCATCACACCAACTGTACAAGTTCAAGCGATGGTTGGAACGGACCTGTCCTCCGCAGACGGTGGGTTCAAACAAGATTTCATCGGCACGCTTCGGCTCCTAAAAGTCTTCTAGACCAACGCTTTAAACAGGAGGCTATATTGTCATGAACGACAATATAGCCTCGAGATGCTTCATATCCGCCCTGCTCGATGGAACAGGGCGGAAAAACTTTAGAACTTCACCGTTAGATCTGCTTTGACGGCGTTGTCATTTGCCTGACTTGAGAACTGGCCATTGTAGCTGATATCAAAGCGTTTGCTGTCAAACCAACAGTCAACGACCCTTTGAAGAGGGACCTTCAAAACGGTGGAATTCGCTACTTTGGAATGGGGCGATGGGTTCAGCCAACGGCGACTTCTCGAGTCCATCGGCAACTTACCGCCATCCGAAGCTGAAGAGCAGTATTACGCTATGCTGGACGAATCAGCCATAGCTGCATCAACTTAGTGCGCACAAGCTTGAGCCGTACCTCTATTAATCGGTAAGCTTCTTGAATTACGATTTCATTGGAACAATTTAACTGGACTGTTCCAACATTGACACAGGTTGCCCAGCGCTTATTCATCCATTTTGCCTGAAGCTTCTACAATTGCGCCTCGATTTAAGCATTGCATACGCTCTAGAATTTTCCGATGACATTAAGGAAGACGCCCTGATCGTTGAGGGTCAGGTCTCGGAGGTCATCGGAGAAGTTGCCGAAGTTATAGCCGACGCCGACCTTGAAGTTCTCGCCAACATGGCGGTAGAGGGCAACAAGGGCGCCGAAATCGGTAGTCTGAGCTTCAGGCATGTACATGACCCGCCCTTCCAGAAGGCCATCCCAGTTCTTGACGATGTGCAGGTCTGTACGCACGATGCCAAGATGCGCCGATGAGGTCTGCCAGTCGTCGTATTTTTCCCGGTCGCCCTCTAGCAGCCGCTGGCGAACCTCGCCGTAGCGGAAGCCGTATTTGCCGCCGACGGACAGCCACGGGAACAGATCATAGGTAAAGTCCGCCGACAGGATATGGCTGCGCTGTGAGGGGCCATATTCATCACCGGTTACGGCACTGACCTGATTCTGACCAGGCGAGTCATAAAGCCAGGTATATTTGAACAGGGCATTCAGCCGGTCATTCTCCACAGGCCGATAGGCATAGCCGAATGAAGCCTCGACATAATTGCCGTCACGGAATGAGCCATCGGAGTTGGAATCCGACAGAACTGCATCGACATTAAAGAGTATCCGCCAATTGTCATTGGTCTTCCAGTTCACACCCGTGGCGAACAGATAGGTATTGCGGTCGCGGGTATTGTCTTCCGAATCCTCAAAGCGCGCTTCACCACGAATGCGTGCGGTGATCTTGTCATTGTCCTTATAGCCAATGGACAGCGAGACAGCCTTGCGGTCGAAGTCAGAGCGGTCAAGTCCCGTATCAGGATCAACTGTGTTGTCTTCGATGGTTCCGGCTTCAAAACCGCCGTCAAAGGTCCATTGCTTGTCGGGTGTATAGACTACACCGTAGGATTTGGTCAGCGAATCCCGTCGGCCAAAGAGGTCGTAATTGTTCTCGGCATAGGCAGACCAGTAGTCATCGAACTTGCGCCGTGCGCCGATGACGATGGAACCCTTGTCGACACCCGACAGATCATAGGAGCGTTCCAGATCATAGGCACGGTCGGGATCAAGCCGGTAACCGATATAGTAGCTGTCATCGGCCGTTGGGTTATAGACAATGCCTGCCAGCGCCCCGAGCCCATTGGTGCCGTAGGAGATTTCGCCTTCCAGATCGATCTTGTCGGTCAGCTTGTATTTTGACCCGACACCGATGCGGTCACCGCGATCAATATCGCCGGAGTGCGACAGCGTCCCCTGACCGAAGGCATAATAGGTGTGATCGGCATCGGGCGCATATTCCACGCGCACGCCCGCATCAAGACGTGATCCATTATAGCCTGATTTGCGCACCGACGAAGCGCGCGGGTTTGACAGGTCCGTATAGGTGACACCGAAAGCGACCTTCCAGTATTCATCCAGCTGCTGCGTAATGGCGGCGCTGCCCTTGCGTTTGGTGCGCCCCCCAAGCTCCCTGCCATCAAATTCGCTGCGGGCATTGGATTCGGTAAAATCATCATAGGCAAGGTTGAACTTGGTATCCTTGGTAATCTCCACATCCGCATGGGCACCCCAGATGCGTTGATCAACGGATATCTGGTCGGAGAGCGTGGAGAACCCGGCCTCCTTCTGCTCATAGTAAGCGCCGACTGTGCCCTTGACCCCGCTCTTGGTCAAATCTTCAAGATCAACTTGACCCTTGGCCCGCCACGCCATGGCGGCCCGATCACGGGTGCCCGTGGTGTCGACATCGCTCAGCGTCAGACCGCCATCGGTTGAACGCGATGAGCCGAAGCCCGGACCCTTGGAATGCGAGACTTCTGCTTCAAGAAAGGTCTTTTCCGAATGACGAATCTGGATATCGGCGCCATAAGCCTGCTGGTTGGCAAGCCCGGTATTCTCGTTCATGCCGGTTACGCCGATACGCACCTTGTCATCGAACCATTTTTGCGCGCGTCCGCCATAGACATAGCCATCAAGATCACCCGCCACCGGGGTGAACTCATATTGCGAGATCAGGTAGACCTTGTTGCCGCCAAGCGCGCCCTCGCGCACCGGACCTGTCGTTCCCGTTGACGAGGACAAGGGGCGCTTCAAGATCACCACACCCTGCAGATAGTCGAATGAATAGTCTTCACCATAGCGCAGCGTGCGACGCTCGATCACCTGATTGGTGGTGGAATCGCGCACTTCGACGGTTACGGTTTCCGAACCGACCGTGATGTCCTGGCGGCGCATGAAGTAGGCGGAACCACCGGTTCCCAGAAACTCGTCGCGCTGCGGCAGCGTATCGGGCTGGGCGGCATAGAGCGTGACCTCAGTCTCGCGCTCGCCAAACGGTGTTGTCGCCTCCGAGCGGTAGACGCCGCTCGCACCATAAAGCGCACGTTCCGAGCGCATGAACTCCGTGCCCTTGATGATGGCCTTGTAATTGCCCCACATCACATGGCTGTCGCCGCGATCAAGCCGGACAAAGAACTTGCCATTGGTCGGTGCATCGTCGATCACAGTCGAGTCATCGCCATAGATCGGATAGAACTGATTGGGATCGATCCGGCGCAATAATTGCCGTGGGTCCTTTGAATCAATCCCGCGGAACATATTCTCCAGTTTATCCTCACCGGTATCACCGGCTGCAGTCAGGAGATATTTACCCTTGATCTTGCCCTTCACGTAAAAGGCCAGCCTACCTTTGGTGTAAACGTCGTCATATTCTCCGGAGCGAACGGTTTCGATGTTCTTGTCCCCGAAGCGCTTGCCGACGGTCAGATCCGCAATGGCCACATAGAACCAGTCATTCTTCGGAATGTTGATCTGCCGCTTGAAGTCAAGCGCGCTGCCCTTCAACGAACCCAGAACGGCCACATCCACATCATGATCGCCGGGCGGCAGAATGCGCTGCATGACAAAGGCATGATCAGGATCAGTCGGGATCGTGTCGCCCAGGGCCCGCACCCGGTAGCCCTCAGGCACATTGCGCCCATAGACGGTGACAGCACCGCCATAGACCTGAATGTTACGCAGCGCCGTATTGTCATCGCCCATGCCAGGCGCAACCGCGTCCGTTACCTTGCCCTGATTTTCAGGAGGCAGTTCCCGATCCGTGCGGGCCAGCGACAGCGGCGTCGTCTCGTCATAGCGCGCCTTGTCGTCATAGACGCGCAGGACATATTTGAACCGCGTCTCATCGTTCTTCGTCGGCGGCATTACCCAGCCCGCCTCGCCATTGACCGCAACCGGAATGACCGCCACGGGTGTTTCGGTCACCGAATCCTTTGCTTCGAAAATGCGGATTTCCGAACGCGTGATGAAGGCAGGATAATTTGATGTGGCAAGAAAGCGGACCGGTTCTCCCACACGGTAGGAGCGCCGCACCGGCGTTGTCGATACATTCAGCAGCGGCTTTGTATCAAGGCCGTCGAACTTGACCTGAATGTCGACGGCACTCAACCCAACATCGGCCTTGCGCTGAAGATCGGGGGCTTTTTGCGCAACCGCCGGCGTTGATTTTACCGCCTCGGCGGCTGGCTTTGCCGGCTTTTTGCTTTCCACAACAGGCTCGCCGTCCACGCTGATCGAGAAGGGAATGTTTCCGGCATCGCCGGGCTTTTCCTGTTCGACATTGGGCGCAATGCGCGCCCCCTTGACTGCCGTGCTGTTATCCAGAACCTGACCCCGCAATGCACTGGTGCAGGCCGTATCAAGACATTCCGGCTTGACCGTCTGTTCCTGCGCAACGGCCGGGCCAAAACCCGTACCGATAAAAGCACAACCGGCAAGCAGCAGGCGGTAGCGCAGCTTTGACGACAGGCTGCTATTTTTGTGAGATGAGTTGGCGCGGATCGTTCTCATTTGCCTGCCTCCACGCGTGTCTCAATGTTCAGCTCGTACCCACCTCCGGCCGACTTCCACCGTTTGGCTATTTCCTCCTGAATGGCGTCCATGCGCTCAGTGACAAGCGGTGTAGCAGAACCGGCGATATAGCTGATACGCAGCGTCGACGGCTTCTCCTTCAACACCGTGATCAATTGGTCGAGGCCCTTCTCCCACTGGTCTTTCAGCGTGTTGCCGCCCGCCTCAAAGGCTTCATCCTTCAGATCAAGCCTGACTACACGGCCCAGCGAAGCGCCAAAATTCAGCGAGGACATCTTGCCCGCCGTCAACCGGATCACCCGCGGGTTCTCCGTCGTCAGCCGGTACCCCGTCGGCAGCGTGCGGGGGTCCAGCTTCATGATGAAGTTCGAACCGATACGGCTGTCGGGAAGATCTGCGCAGGCCACATGGAAGCGCCCAAACTTATCCGTCGTGATCAACAGACCACGCACGGTGACAACCCGTACGCCCGGTAGCCCCGGCTCGCCCTCATCCTGATAGCCATTGCTGTTCAGATCATCAAAAACCTTGCCGACGATATCACCGCAATCGAACACCGGCTCGACCACGATCTCCACCGAGGCACTTGCATCCGGCGCAAGCCTGTTGCCGCCCGGACCCGTCACCTGCGCCCGGTTGACATGTTTACCCGGCCCCGCGGAGCTCAATGCCAGCATCTGCAACCGGATGACAACTTCAGCCTTCGGCCCAAGCGCAATATTCTCGAACAGCACACTCAACCCGTTGATCACAGGCGTCGCCGCAACCCCGTTGATCGTCGCCGAACCATCCACATAGCGGAACCCTGAAGGCATCCGGTCAATCACATTGACCCCGCCAACATTGCTGTTCGTCTTGTTCGTCACCTTGATGGTGAACGGTGCCTTCTCACCGCGCCTGATCTGCCGCAACCCTGCCTGCTTCGTGATCGTCACGTCAGAAGGTTGGGCCGCAGGCAGATCCAGAACGGCCTTGGCCTCAGCCGCATCAACCGCAGTTCCACCGGTAGCACCGCCTCGATAGTATCCGCGTGCCGTCGCCTTGTTGAGAACACCATCCTTGACGCCAGCCGCGTCATCCACATCCGACTGCGCCAGCTTGTAGGTCGCCGTGAACGTATGTGTCTGACCCGGCGCAATGGCTGTGGGACCCGGCGAGAATGCACCGAGCTTACCTGCTGCAGGCTTCCCGTTGAACGTCGGTCCCGCATCAACAGGGGCAATGTCATTGACAACCACATTGCCTGTATTCTTCACCACGAAGCTGTATGTGATTGTATCATCGGCATCCACAAACCCGTTGCCGTTCACATCGTTGATCTTGCCGGCCTTGGTGACCTCGATCTTCGGCTGCTGCTCGATCGGAGCAGTCCATGTGCTTGGCGCACTGGTCACAGCTGTCCCGCCGCTGGAAGGCGTGCCGGAAGCCGTGGCTGAATTGACGACTTGCCCAGCATCGAGATCCGCCTGAACAAGCGTGTAGCGGGCGGTGATCGTTGTGCTGTCCGCCTGATTGGGCGTGAGTAGAGCTATCGGTCCACCGGAAAGAACCACATTCGGCAAGGCGTCCGCTACAGTGACATTCGTCAGATCCACATTGCCTGTATTGGTAATTGTGAATGTGTAGTCGATCGTCGAGCCAACAGTGTTTCCTGATGGTTTGCCTGCGCTCTTGACAACAGTCAAAGACGCATTCGGCGTGACAGGCGTGGTTACCTGACTGGGCGGGCTCGTGACGGCATTGCCGCCCGTTGCCGGCGTACCAGATACTGTCGCCGTGTTGACGACTTTTCCGGCATTCAGATCGGCTTGGGTCAATGTATAGCGTGCCTTGAACGTCGCCGTATCCTGCGCACCGGGCGCCAGGTCAATCGGCCCACCCGTCAGCACAACGCCGGGAAGACTATCGGCCAGCGCAATGCCCTTTATGGTGACATTGCCGGTATTCTTTACGGTGAACGTGTAGTCAATCGTCGAGCCGACCGTATTACCCGATGGTGTTCCCGCCTTCTTTTCGACGCTCAGCCCGGGGCTCAACGTCGCCTTGACAGTTACCGTTGCAACCGGCGACGTCGTCGTCCCTTCTGTGGCCTTTGCGTTGTTGGTCACAGAGCCGACATCCAGATCGGTTTGCACGATTGTATATGTACCCGTGCAGGTCAGCGTTGCCTTTGGTGCAAGCCCACCTGCCGGCAGCGCCGGGCAGGACACTGCCGCAATCTTGTCGTCCGTCACGGCAATGGCTTGCGTGATCGTTACATTGCCGCTGTTGGTCACGACGTAATCATATGTGACCTTGCCCCCCACCGCGGTGTACGGATCACCAGAGGTTGCTTTCTTGACCAAACTGAGGGATGGCGTTGCCTTGATCAAGGCGGTTGCCGTGCCTGACCCGGATACAGCCGCACCTGTTGGCGGGTTGCCCGTGACGGTCGCTGTGTTTACGACTTTACCCGCGTCGATATCCGCTTGCTTGAGTTTATATTGCGCTGTGAAGGTTGTCGTATCTTCGGCATTTGGCAACAGCTCGAGGATCGGACCACCGGTCAATACAATGCCGGTAAGCGGGTCGGCGAGCGTGATATTCTTGAGGGTTACGTTACCGGTGTTCTTTACCGTGAAGGTATAATCTACCGTTGCGTCTACCGTATTGCCCGAAGGCACACCTGCCGTCTTGACGAGCGTGATTGCAGGCGCTGCGGTAATGTTTGTGATCACCTGACTATCGGCAGAGACCGGTTTGTTATCAGGAGTGAGGCCGTTTGCGATAACTTTGTTGGTGACAGAGCCGTTGTCGATGTCCGCCTGTGTCAACTTATAGACAGCCGTGAAGGTTGTTGTATCGATATCAGTCGGATTGAGCGTGGCAATCGATCCACCGGTCAATACAACACCGGCCATCTGATCAGCGAGTTTAATGTTGCTCAATGTCACATTGCCGGTATTCGTGATCTTGAAGGTATAAGCAATCGTCGAACCCACGGTGTTGCCCGATGGTGTGCCAGCTGTCTTCTCGACTGTCATGGCAGGTGCCGACGTTATTGGCGTCGATACCGTGGCGCTATCACCTGTTACCGCCGGGCTGTTGTCAGGCTTGCCTGATACAGTAGCTTTGTTATCAACCTTGCCGGCGTTGATGTCGGTCTGGGTGAGCGTATAACGCGCCTTGAATGTTGTGGCGTCTTCCTTGTCCGGATCAAGATCAATCGGACCACCGGCCAGCACAATGCCAGGCAGTATATCGGTAAGTGTTATGCCTCTCAGCGTTACATTGCCTGTATTCTTGACTGTAAATGTGTAGTCAATAGTGGACCCAACCGCATTCCCGGAAGGCGTTCCTGCCTTCTTTTCTAGCGTAATAGCGGCTGCAGCGGGAATGACTGTCGATATACCACTTGTGCCCTTGACATCGGGGCCTGTTGGAGGTGTGCCCTTCACGTCGGCACTATTATCTACCCTACCTGTGTTCACATCGTCTTGCGTCAGCGTGTAGATGCCGGTGCAAATCGTCGTCGCATTTGGCGCCAGTTCTGTGGCAGCACAAACCGGTGGTGACGTCAGTTTGTTGTCGGTTACAGCAATGGTTTTCAACGTCACATTCCCGGTATTTTTGACGGTGAATGTGTAGGTGATCGTCGATCTAGCCGTGTTGCCAGTGGGCGCCGATGCCTTTTTATCGAGGGTAATGCTCGCCGCCGATGTGATCAGTGATGTTACAGTACCATCGCCCTTGACCACTGTGCCATTGGGAGCTGTGCCGGATCCGGTCACGGTGTTTACGACCGAGCCTCTGTCGACGTCTTCCTGCTTAAGTGTGTAGACAGCAGTGAACGTCGTTGTGTTCACGGTACCTGGTTCAAATGTGGCAATCGAACCGCCGGAGAGAACGACGTCAGCCAATTGATCCGAGAGCGCAACATCTTTCAGGGTCACATTGCCGGTGTTCTCGACCCGGAAAGTGTAGCTGATCGTCGAACCTACAGTGTTGCCTGATGGCGTGCCCGCAAACTTTTCAACTTTCAGGGACGGTGAAGCAGTGATGTTGACAGTTGCATCATCAGTCGCGGTGACTGCAGAACCGGTCGGCGGAGTGCCGCTGACAGTGGCCTCGTTAACAACGGTACCAATGTTAACGTCATCCTGTGTCAGCGTATAAGTCCCTGTACAGGTTGTGCTTTTACCAGGGTCCAGCAATGTCAGGGCGCAGACGGGTGCAGTGAGCAACTTGTTATCGCTGATCGCAATTGCGCTCAGTGTCACATTCCCGATATTCTCAACCGTGAATGTGTAAGGTACGGTCGAACCCTTCTTGTTCCCCGTAGGTGTACCAGCAACCTTCTGCAACGAGATCGCCGCCGCAGATTTTATGGGCGTTGAGGTCTGTGAGTCGTTACTGGTGATGGATGGCGAACCACGCGATGGCGTACCGGTTGCATTGGCGGTGTTGTTGACAAAGCCGGCATTCACATCACCCTGCGTGATCGTATAGGTACCCGTACACTGGGCCACTTCTTTCGGATCAAGCGCGGTCTTGTCACATGTGATCGTCGCGATCTTTGCATCGTGGACGACAATACCGGTGACCTTCACATTACCCGTATTCGTGACGGTAAATGTGTAGGGAAGCGTCGAACCTTGCGACTGACCTGACAGGGTTCCTGCATTCTTTGCAATGGTCAGTGCGGCGGCAGCAGGAACAGTCGTGGTGAACTTATCAGGCGGGCTCGTGATAACTTTGTCGGTCGGCGTTCTACCCGACGCAGTTGCTGAATTGAGAATGGTTCCGTTCTCAATATCGTCCTGTTTCAGGGTATAGTCCGCGATAAAGGTTTTGGTTTCCCCCGGCTGCATCGTGTATGGCCCACCGCTGACATCAACATCGATCCTGTTATCGGCAACGTCGACGAGCGTAAGCGGTATATTGCCAGTGTTGGTCACCACAAAGGTGTAGTGGACAATCGATCCTGCAGTGTTTCCTGTCGGAGGCGTGGCCGACTTGACGATGACCAATGCGCCCTCTTCAGGAATGGTCTTTTCTTTTGTTGATGGCGGGCTGATGACGGATTTTCCGCCTGCCGTTTGCCCTGCCGCCGTTGCCGTGTTTGTTACCTTGCCGGCATTCACATCGGCCTGGGTCAAGGTGTGCGAGCCCGTACAGGTTGTCTGCGCACCGGGAGCAAGTGCCGTCACTGGGCACGTTGCGGCGGCATCCAATTTGCCGTCACTCACAGAGATATTTGTCAGCGGCAGATTGCCGTTATTCGTTACAACAAAAGTGTAATCGATCTTTGAACCGGCCCTGTTTTGCGCAGGCGTTCCGGCAACGACATCCTTGACAATAACAAGCGACGGCTTTTGCTCAATCGGCGTGTCCGTGGAACTTTGCAGACTTGGAACAGCAGCGCCATTGCTGTCGGTTCCCGACGCAGTCGCACTGTTCGTCACGTGTCCACGGTCAATGTCTGCCTGGGTGATCGTATAGACACCGGTAACCGTCTTGGTCTCATTGACAGCAAGCGTGGCAATCGGATTGCCGGTCAGGACAACACCCACAAGGGATTCCGTTACCGTCACATTTGTCAGTGGGAGATTGCCGGTATTCTGCAGAGTGAACGTATAAGGGATGGTCGACCCGACAACACTGCCGGTTGGTGTTCCATGGGTTTTAACCAAGCTGAGTGCCGGAGCCTGTCTGATGCTGACAACGGCGCTGTCATCATCCTTAACAGTCGTGCTTCCGGATGTTCCAGTGGCCTCCGCCGTATTGATCACCTCACCCCTGTTCACATCCGCCTGGGTGATTGTGTAGGTAGCCGTGAATACATGCGTCGCGTTGGGCGCAAGCGAAACCGGCCCGCCAGGAACGGCGAGAAGCGGATCGGTAACATTGACAGCCGTCAATGGAAGATTGCCAGTGTTTTTAACGGTAAAGGTATAGACGATGGTCGAACCTGCACTGTTGCCCGATGGCGTACCGGCAGTCTTGACAAGGTTGATAGCTGGTGCCGCCGCGATAGGGGTCGTCGTCTGCGATGGATTGCTGACAACCGGCGATGTACCGCGCGAGGGTGTACCGCTCGCTGTTGCTGTATTGTCAACCTTACCGGCGTTCACTTCCCCCTGCGTGATCAAATAAGTGCCTGTACAGGTCGTCACAGCCTCCGGTGCGAGCGAGGTTGCATTGCAGGTGATATTTGTCAGCTTTGGATCATTGACGGCAATATTGGTGACGAGCACGTTCCCCGTATTGGTGATCTGGAACGTGTAGACAATCGTTGAATTTTCCGTGTTCCCCGACGGCGCGCCTGCCCGCTTGACGAGGGAAAGGGCAGATGCCGCCGTGATGGGTGTGGACGTTGTTGATGGCGCACTGCTCAGCTCCGCTCCACCACCTTGCGGCGTGCCCTTTGCAGTCGCACTGTTGTTGACGACACCCGCTTCGATATCCGCCTGAACAAGCGTATAGGTAGCCGTGAATGTGGTCGTATCAACGGCGCCAGGCACAAAAGTCGCGATGGGACCACCTGCCAGAATAATGTTCGGCAGAAGATCGGTCACTTTGACATTCGTCAGGGTAACGTTGCCGGTATTCTCCACCCTGAAGGAATAGGTGATGGTATCGCCGACCCGATTGCCCGTTACGGGGCTGGCTGTCTTGAGGATAGTCAGATTGGGCGTACGCGCGATTGGCGTTGCGGTTGTGTCCGGCGGGCTGGTGACACCGGTTCCGGTCGGCGATGTACCCGTTGCCGTGGCGCTGTTGTTTACCGTTCCGCCATTGACTTCGTCCTGTGTAACCGTGTGGGTACCGGTACAGGTGGTGTCGGCACCTGGGGCCAGCGTCGTGACAGGGCATACCGCCGCTGCATTTAGCTTTGGATCGTTGATCACGAGGCCGGTCAGGGTCACATTGCCTGTGTTGACGACCTTGAACGTATAGCTGATCGTTGCTCCCGCACTGTTGCCGGTGGGAGTTCCCGCCTGCTTGTCGACGGTCAGGGCCGGGGAACGCGTCAGCGGTGTATCGGTGGTCGATGGTCCACCGGTGATGACCGGACCCGATGGCGGCGTTCCGCTGACAATCGCGGAGTTCGTCACCCTGCCAGCATTCACTTCGGCCTGCGTGATGGTGTGGGTACCCGTACAGGTCGTATCTGCTCCGGGAGCCAGCGTTGTGGTCGTGCAGACCGCGGCTGCATCCAGCTTCACATCGGTGATGGCAATTGCTGTCAATGTGATATTACCGGTGTTCTTCACCGTGAACGTATAAGGAATGGTCTGACCGGCCGCATTACCGGTAGGAGTGCCCGCAACCTTGTTGATCGTGATGGACTTTGACTGCGTGATCGGCGTGGTCTTGGCTGATGGCGTGCTGGTAACAGGACCCGTTGGCGATGTACCCGTTGAGGTCGCACTGTTGACAACCTGTCCGGCGTCAACGTCCGTCTGGGTGATCGTATAGGTGCCTGTGCAGGTCGTGTTTGTGCCGGGCAGCAGTGTCGTCGCGGCGCAGACCGGCGCTGTGGTCAGCTTGGAATCATTCACGCCGATGTTCACGAGCGTCGTATTGCCCGTGTTCTCCACCCGGAACGAATAGGTGATCGTCGAGCCGGGAATGTTACCGCTTGGCGCGCCGGCCGACTTGTCGATTGTAATCGACGATGTGCGGGTCAGAGGGGTCGACGTTCCATCGGGGCCGCTGATAGCTTTGGGACCGGTCGGCGGCGTGCCATTGGCTGTTGCACTGTTGTCGGCGGTTCCCGCATTGACTTCATCCTGCGTGATCGTATGGGAGCCTGTGCAGGTCGTGCTATCGCCGGGCTGCAATGTCGTTACCGGACACGTGGCCGGACTGCTCAGCCGGGCATCATTGATGCCCACGGATGTAAGGGTGACGTTACCCGTATTCTTGACCACAAACGTATAGGCGATTGTCCCACCGGCGGTATTGCTGGTTGGCGTGCCAGCGGATTTGTCGATCGTCAGTGCTGGCGCACTGGCAAGTGGTGTTGCGGTTGTGCTGGGTGTGCTTGTGATGGCACCGCCGGTTGGCGGCGTTCCGCTTGCGGTCGCGCTGTTGTTGGATGTCCCGGCATTGACCTCAGCCTGTGTAATCGTATGTGTGCCGGTACAGGTTGCACTTGCATTTGGAGCAATGCTCGTCACATCGCACACCGCTGCAGCATTCAGCTTGGCATCGTTGATGACCACAGCCGTCAACGTAACATTGCCGGTATTCCTGACCGTGAATGTGTAGGGTATTGTCGAGCCAGCCGTAGCGCCCGTTGGTGTGCCCGCAACCTTGGCAATCGTCAGCGAAGCTGATCGCGTAAGAGGTGTAATGGCTGTCGAATTGGTACTGTTGACCGGATTACCATCCGGTCCTTTGGTGGTTGCCTGCGCCGTGTTGTTCGACGTTCCCGCATCAACTTCGGCCTGCGTGATCGTGTGCGTACCTGTACAGGTGGTCACAGCATTCGGCGCAAGTGTCGTCTGGGCACAGGTTGCAGCTGCATCAAGCTTTGCATCGTTGATGACAAGATTGGTCAACGTAACATTGCCGGTATTCTGGACGCTGAATGAATAGGCAATCGTCGACCCGGCCGAATTGCCGGACGGAGCACCAGCCGTCTTGGTCACCGAAACAGACCCTGTGCGCGTCAGCGGTGTAGACGTCGGGCTCGGCGCACTGGTGATGGGGGTACCCGCAGGCGGCGTACCTGTCGCCGTTGCACTGTTATCGACCTTACCCGCATCAACTTCAAGCTGTGTGATAGTGTGAGTACCAGTACAGATCGTGCTGACATTGGGTGCAAGTTGAGTAACAGGACACGTTGGACCCGGCGCAGGAATTTTGGGATCCGTAACGACAATGGAACTCAACGTCACATTACCCGTGTTCGTGACGTTAAATGTATAGGCAATTGTCGAGCCAGCCGTGCTTCCACTAGGCGTTCCTGCCACCTTAACAACTGTCAGCGAACCCTTAGCAGCAATAGGTGTGCTCGTCCCGCTTGGCGGCGTCGTGATCGGTGTCGCACCACCAGGCGGTGTTCCTGTCGCAGTCGCACTGTTGTTGACAACCCCGGCATCCACCTCCGCTTGTGTAATTGTGTGTGTGCCGGTGCAAACAGCAGTCGCGCCGGGTGCCACCGTGCTCGGGCATGTGGCAGGAGCATTCAACTTCGGGTCAGTGATTGAAAGGGGCGAGAGCGCTACATCACCGGTATTGGTAATGGTGAAACTATACTGGATTGTCGAACCTGCGGTCGTTCCCGATGGGGTTCCAGCGCTTTTTACCATCGTCATCGATGGTCGCTTTGGCGTATTGGTGAATGTACACGTAATATCGTCGCCAGCTGTCGGGGTTACCGAGAAGCTTGTTCCCGCCCCCGATGGCAATGTGGTGGTTGCACCAGTTTTGGCGTTTGTACAGGCTATCACGCCACCGTAAAGCGCGATTGGGCTGGAACTGCCGCTGGCCATAGCCTCCGACAGGGTATAGGCGGTACCGACGCTTATATTGGAAAGCTGTGCCTGGCCGTTAGCCGCTGCACCGGCTCCCGTAGTTGTCGCGCTAATCGGGCCGTTGGCACCAGCGATCGTCAGGGCAAACTGGTCAGTTGCCGCAACGCGCGTGCCAGTCAGTGCTTTCTTGACAGTAATGCGGGCATCGTCATCAAGGATCGTATAGGTCGAGGTACCATTGGCAGCTGCACCACAGCTTGTCGCGCTGGCGATCGTGTATGAGCCCGGGTTGGCCGTCATCGTAAACTGGATGGTCTTGTTTGGCTCAATAATCGTGTCATTGACGATCGAAACACCGGTTGCAATACTCTGCGTTCCGTCATAGTCACCGGCTGGGATAGTGACATTAAATGTGTTCGTACCGTTTGGTGTTGTATAATCTGTACCGAGCGTGGCTGTACCGCTCAGCACTACCTGAACAGTTATTGCCGAGGTCAGCGTCCCCGCAATGCGGAAGGTGGGCAGATTTGCTGTTGCAATGCTTTCGGCACCTGACGCGCTGCCGGGCTGGAACTCCACATAAGGCGACAAGGTGATCTGAATGTTATCAAGAAAGTTACCGACACTACCCGCGTTACCAGACGCAAAGCCAAGCGTCTGGACACCGGAGTTTCCGTTATAGGTGTAGGTGCCACTGCGATTGAACCAGGAAGAAGCATTCGCCACAGATGTGAAAATTACGCTCGTGTTTGGAGCATTCAGTTCAGGTGTGGGAGCAATGTTGAATATTGCTGTTTCTGTGCCACTCGTTGCCCGACGGCGGTGCGAAAACTGCCAACTGAATTGCTCGCCCTTCACGAGGCAGATGTTTTGATAAAGACGTGATTGCACGTTCGCGTTCAATTCAACGAACTGCGATCCCTGCGCAGCAGGAACACCCTGAAAACCAGTCGCCCACATTTCGATAAGCGGGCCACTCGTCGTGTTGGGCTGAAGAGTACAACCGCTGCTCGTCGCGGCGTTCGGGTGCGACGTACTCCAGCCTGGAACCTGACTATCCGAAAGGAATGCAAGACAGTTTGTGCTGCCGAGGTTCGGGCTCTCAAAACCCTGATTGACGAAACTGCGCTGAACCTGCGCGAAGGCACTGCCCGGCAATGCAGTACCGAAGAGGGCTAATATCAGGACAAAGAGAAGTGAGAGACGCGAATGGAATTTCCGGATGATGTTTGCGTCGCAATATCTCAATTAAGCCCACCTATTCAATTTAAAGTTGAACATATGTTCATATTCAACTGCAGGTAGTTTAACCGGATATAACGTTTGCGGCGCTTTAAAGCGCAACAAAACACAAAAACCGAAAACCCCCCAGCCCCACACTGTGCAAATCAGATGACTGCTACTTTGGTATTAGTGCACCCTAGAAGTTGGGGTCAACACACAAATCTGGCTTTTCCAACAGCATTCAGAAGTTCTAGATTAGCGTTTAAAATAATAATCCTGAGCTATTCACCTGGATACAGCTCTAGGTGCAAGAGACTCTTGTCTGTTACATTTCTGTACGATTTGAATATAATCCAATTAAATCAACTATTTGTACCCGATATCCGATTTTATTTTGTTGCGGGCATGTTGAACATAAATAACTTTGAAAATACCTTTGTATTGCCGATGGGCGTGTTGCCGAAATAACACGTGGCCCGGAATTTCTACACAACCTTCTCAACAACGACGAGTCTGTTCATTTTCTGGAAAGAATTGCGACATTTTGCACTTCGTGCTGACTCACGAGATTTGCAATGAAACCTTTATGGGACGCTTTTCTATCTCCTCCCCCAGATACCCATTGGCCCGTTATTCTTTTCAGACCAGATATCCCAAGCTAAATGCCTCCGTTCCGTCGCAACCGATAGCCCATCTTTTTGCATAGAAATTCCGGCAAACATGGGAGTTCCTATGTTCAACGTCGCCATTTCGACCAGACTGCTCAATGCCAATTGCACAAAGCCAGTATTGATCGATATCGTAGCGATAATGCAAAGCTGAAGATGCTCAGTTTTCCTGCCGCCGCGTAAAAAGGAAACCACGAAGATGTATAACGGGTCGCGCGGTACAGCGAGGATCATTTTGAGTTTACTTCTCGGCCTGGCGACTCATTCTGCCATGGCTCAAGAAGTTGTCACCATTCCTGCCTATACGCCAACTATTGGTGCCATTAGCACATTCCGAACAGAACAGAGCATTGAAACGGATATGTCTATCTGGCTGGAAAAGCCAAGCATCACCATGCGTGGTGACTTTCTCCAGCAAATGATGGTTGTATCCAAGGATGAGCAAGCGATACGCGTGCGTTGGTCATTGAGTTCCGATGTCCCTGCAAAGGCAGCGGGAAATTACGATCTCAATTCACAATACAAGACCACGCTGGACCTTTACGGTGTTAGGCAACTGGAATTTGAGACAGATTTAAATGGCTTCCCGTTTTCGTTGATCGGGTTCGATTCGATTCGGCAGAATATGCAGGACAAAATCGCAAGTTTTTTTGGCAATGGGCCAGTGCCTGAAGGGTCCGCACTATCAAGTCTTATGAAAAAACTGGATAATAATCCCTCGCTTCTGACTGATATTCTCGTGCCAGAGGCTAGGCTTTTGGCACGTGGCCAGTGGTACAAGAGCGCGTCGCTCAAGGTGGGGGATCAGTGGCAGGCATCGCGCGACGACGACATCAATGGAACCGCCGTCAATATTGTCACAACGTCGTTGCTAGAAAGTGTCGATCACTCAACCCAGACGGCTGTTATCACGTGGGACGAAATATTCGATAAGGAAGCACTGACAAAGGCATCTCAGCCGGGAATTGATGCTATGTTTGCAGCATCAAAAGAGCGTGCAGCAAAACTGACCACTGATCAACTAGCCATCGTCAAAAGCGCCAGCAGTCGGCGCCTCGGTCGTTCCGTGGTTTCGTTGGTTGATGGTTCCACAACAGAGGTGACTGAAACGCTGACTACTCAGCTCGGTGGTCTCAAAACCACCACTGTAACGCATGTCAAACGTGAAGATGGCATATCCTCAGACTTGGCTGCCGAAAGCCGTAATCCGGTATCTGGTGCGATGCAGCCGGTACCACCAAATTGGCAAAACCCTACCAATCTTGAACAAATGCTCAATGAGCCGAAAAGCAATGATAAAGACACTCAAGGAAAGCAGGCGGGTGTTGAACAACTGCTCGGTAGCGCAACCGCGCCCGCAAAACCCAATAAAACACTGCCGACAACTCTTCCAGAGAAAGTAAAGTATTCCGAGCCGGTGGCACTCAAAATATCGAGCGCGACGGTAATGAAATCACCGATCTCTTATGGATATGAGCTGAAAATCATCCTTCAACCGGAGAGTAGCGCTTTGTTTGGCGCTTTCACAAAAGCTGCAATTGGACAGAAAACGCAATTGCGGGTTGAAGGCGAGACAATTTCGGAGCCGGTGGTGATGTCACCTATCGTGGACGGGAGAGTACAGATTTCGGGTGATGATAAAGACAAGCTGGATGCCATGGCGCGTCACTTATTATCGCCTGACGCTCATATTGAGGTGCAAGCGATACCAGAGGCGCTTCCACTTCAGGTGGAAAATGCAACAGCCTCAAAACTCGGTTCCGGTGGCGTGGCGGTGGATATCGTTCTCAGTCCACAAAGTGCCGCGCTTTACAGGGATTTTACAAGGCAAGCAGTCGGTCGCGCTATCGAACTGCGTGTTAATTCTCAGGTGATGGGTTCAATGGTGCTGAAAGACGAAAACGCCACCGGAAAAATCCAATTGACGGATGGCTCCAGTACACAGGAGCAATCCGAATCTTTTGCCAGCTTGCTTCCTGACGCCACTGTCGAAGTAATCGTCATCATCAAGCCACCCACCCAATAAAGGGCTGATTTGCAAACCCGCGCACTATCTGATCTGCGGTGCCTTCAGTGGAACGAGGCCCCGCGCTATCGTCACTCGCTGCGTAAGTGATCGCGTTGCCGAAACAGTATTTCACCTTTACCTGATACGGCGTTATCGCCGCCATACTTTCCCGGCTTCGAGCCGAGCAGCGGCTTGTTCATAATTTTCTCATCCATAAGAAAACGATCGAACAGACTGGCAAAGGCAATATCCGGTTTGCCACATGGCACAAAAGTCGGCGACGGATTTTCGGGCCGCCGATCAAACAGCAGCGAGCCGCGTTTCATCAAATAACCCGGCATAGCACCGGTACGACCGCAGACCACAATGGTTCCGGCAATCATGCGATACCCGGCATAATCGCCACAACCCTTCAGTACGGCAATAACACCACGACGCAGACGATCTCCCGTATAATCTCCGGCCCTGCCGCGAACAATCAATATGCCGCCTTCCATGCCGGTGGTTTCACCTGCCAGTGGTCCACCCAGATAGTTTCCGGCATTCCCTTTGATCTCCAGCCGTCCGCCAGTCATACATGATCCCGCGTGGTCACCGGCGCTGCCTTCAATATACAATGATCCACCGGATATTCGCCTGCCAGCCTGATCACCAACGTCACCGATGATACGCATTGATCCGGAGTTCAATCCTGCTCCGACCTTATCGAAACGCCGGCTGCCGCCTTCGAAAATAATGTTGTTTACATCTTTGCCAGCGACCTTGAACACATCACCAACGAAGGCTGGATTGCGGCTCGTTCCAATATGCAGCCTGGTGACTTGAGTCTCCGATAATCCGGCCAGTGCGACGGGCGTTAATCCGGATAAATCCAAACGCTCTTCAGGTTGCTCAATCAGTGTGAACGTCAACGCTTTCATGGCAGCAAATCCTTGAGATGATAATGAAATTTGCCGAGCTTGCCGCCATAATTGCCGGCGCTTATCCGTAACGCACCTTTCTTGGGACCCAAATCGATAACAGCCTTCAATCCTGCCCGCATAGCGGCGGAAACTGCATCACTGGTTTCACCATCGATAACGATTTCGAGCACCGCGTTGATGTCAGGCGTCAAGGCCGTGTCAACGACTCCGCGCAATGTCGGCGCGAAAGCATCATTCGTCGAGGCCATCATTCCCTTATACTTTCCACCAACTTTCGAACCTGAGCGAACGATGCCACCTGGAAATGGCATGATCGCGCCCGGTATTTTTTCGATGGCAGCAACAGCTCGTTCGGCTGCGTTCAAGGCTTTGGTGTTGTCAGCCGCAAGAAACAGAAGGTTACCGCCGCCAACGGCCAGTTTGGTCAACCCCGTTGTAGCTTCGCAAAGGAATTCACCATCCATGACAGGTACGCGCCAATAGTGCTTTCCACCAAATTTCTTTGATATTTGCCAGCCATCACCAAAGTAGCGCAGTGAATTGCCGAGATCGAGCGGTGCCGTTCCTTCAAGACCAGCGAAACAGGCACTGCCAGGCGACGTCAGCACGCATTGGCCGAGCCGACTCTTCAATTGCTTCTGTAGGTCATCCGTACCCATGGCAAAAATCATGACGCGGCATCCCGGACGCCCATCCGGTGTCTTTGAAGCTGGTAAATCAACATCGATCGCTGCTTCGCAGCCGCAACCTATAACCGATGTTGCATAGCCCGTCATGGTAATGGCCGCCTGACGGGCCCATTTCAGCGTGGGCGCGGTGATGACGATTGCTGTCGCACGCATACCGAAAGCTTCAGCAAAAGTGTCATCGATGAGGATACCATTGCGGCTTAGCTGTTGCATGATACCTCCGCAAACGGCTCATCGCGTTGGATCGCCGAGTCTGGGAAGGTAAACCAGCCGAGTGACAGGCCATAGCGCTCTTCGTGATAAGCGTTCATACGCTTGGCCATTGCCTTATCCGGTGGCGGATTAAGCCTGAGCGTTTTGCCCCAGCGGTATTGCGTTACCTTGCCGTTTTTGACCACCAGATCGCCATTCTTGAAAACCAGTGCCGCCTCGCGGAACATCTTCGCGATATCCTTGCCCTTACGGTATACCGCGACATCAGCAATTGCCCCTGCCCCAAGATGACCGCGGTCCTTGAGACCAAGCAGTTTTGCGGGCGCGGCGCGGGTCATAATCGCAATCTCTTCCAGATTGTATTCACGGCGAATGGACGCGAGTGTCGTAAGCTCCAGTGCGGATGCATTCAGTTCCGTGCATTTTGCATCCCGGGCAGCACTGCTCATCAAAAGCTCAAACAATTCAGGATAGGCCGTAAACGGCGCACCATTGGGATGATCGGTGGTGAAGAACACGCGCCATGGATCGGTAACGAGCAGGAAAAGCTCAAGCCCGACAGCCCATTGTATCGAACCATAGTAATCCTGCTTGTAACGGTAGGGCACAATTCCACCACCACCATTGCCGTCGCCGTCAAAAATCACTGTTTTTTTCGGACTGGCATTGCCGAGGGCTGCGAATTGGCGCATCACGTCAGAGGAAATCGTTACTGTCTGACCAAACATGACCTGACCGATGTCTATCGTGACATCGGGATTGCTGTTAACGGCTTCAGCCAGTCGCGCCGCTTCAGACGAGAATCTTCGTTTCCCTTCGGTGCCGTAACCATAGAATTGAAGATGGGCCAGATGCAGCGGTACCCCTTCGGTTGCGGCGATGGTGGCCGCAGCCGTATTGGAGCTGCCAGCAATGCCAAGATTATTGGCATGAACATGCAGCGGATGGGGAATACCCAGCCGGGTAACAGATGCCTGCATCGATTTCACTATCTTGCGCGAGCTGACGCCATATTCCGGCACCACATCATCCAGCGAAAAGGATCGGACATTTTCTTTGAATGCCGCAGCGGCGCCCGCATTGATGACTTTGACACCAAGCGCACGCGTCGAACCCACGACCCATGCCACGTAATCATCGATCATTGCCGAAGACTTGCCGTCGCGCAGCAAGGACAGCGTGAAATCATCATTGCCAAGAATGGCCAGTGTCGCCTTGTCGATGATTGGTATGTCAGCCAGTTCCAGATGCGTGTGCAGGGCGGCGTAAGGCGCCATTGCAGGTTCCACCACTGTCGTGAATCCCATTTGCGCATAAAGACAACCGGTCTGGTACGTAGACCAACCGGCATTGGATAAGGGCGTGTTGGCTGGTCGCGGCTGGTGCGCCGCATGATATTCCGGCAAAAGCAAACGTGCGGTATTCACATTGCCGCCACCGATGTGAGAATGAATATCAATAGCGCCGGCCATGACGATGCAACCCGAAACATTATGGGTCTGATCGGCTGTTTCATCCTCTGGTATGTCGATCAATACGCCATCTCTGATCCACACGTCGCGCTGGCTGGTTTTGCCATTAACGGGATCGATGACTTCGCCGCCTGACAAACGGATCAGCATGCGAACTCCTTTTTTCCGGGCAATGCCTCGGCCAGTTGACGTATGATGTTCGAAACGCTTGGCAAATGCGATGGCGCTATCGCTTGTACAAATCCGAACGTGCCAATCCGGCTCGAATAGGCAACGCCATCGTGATCAATCCCGGCTTTACCGACAGCAATCGTTATCATAGCGCCAGCGGTTGGGGCGTCGGTTCGGGACAGGGAAATCAATCTGGCCTTTCCCCCTTTGGGGGACGTTTCGCCCTCACGTGTAGACACCCAGACATGCAGGTCCGCTTCCTTCTCGCGGAGCATGCGTTGAACATCCCAACGCACCGGGTCATAGCTTGGGAGGCTATTGATAAATCCTGTTCGGGGTGGAAATCCGGTCATCCAAAGCGAGGTGAGAGCGGAACCCCATGCATCATCATCTGCCGGTAGAAACAGGCTGCTGGCGCGCCCTTTTTTGTTCAAATCGGCGATCAAATCCTGCAACATAACGAGACCAGCTGTTTCAACCGAACCGCCGGAAAAAACAAATACCGGAAACTGCGCTGCAGTAAGCGCGCTTTTCAACCGGTCGATATTGCTCAATGTTGATACTGTCTGGCGGTTTTGCAATTGCGCGCGGAGAACCGCCAATGCTGCATTCAGCGATAAATTCTCGCCACCAACTGGCACGGCCTTCATTGGGCGCAGCAATTTGCTGACTAATGAATTTGTTTCCGCACCGGCAACATGGAACCAATGACGGCTGTGCTTGTCTCCAAGGTCGGGTTTCGAGCTCGCCCATGTTTGCAGCAGAGCGTGATGGAAGACGGGAATTTCGCCGACAAGAACGATCAGGCTGGAACGGCGGCGCACCTCACCCGGTGTCGTGAACATGCCGCCATGATCTGTAATCAGCGCAATTTCATTGGCAAGCAACCGACCCATCGTGTGATCATAAGCACCGCCCAATATCGTCGCCAGAGCTATGGCACTGCGCGTACCATGCACATCCGTATCCAAGGAGAAAACCGGACAGCGGCTTGATGCCAGAAGCTTCACAGCATTCTGAATTGCATCCGTTAAAGATACCGGCTGGCTGCCAATCCATGCAACCGACATATTCCGCAACTTTCTGGTGCCAATTTGAGCTTAGCCATTTTTTCTCGAATGTGAACCCTATCGAGATGCAAAATTTACAAGGTCAACTGTCGTACTTGATATAGGCAAAGCGCTGATCCGTTTGCGGTGTCCCTTCAAGCGATCCCGCCTCTTCACCGGGCTGCCACTGAACAACACTCTCGATCTTTGCCGCAAGCTCGAAGTCCTTGTCCGTGATGCCTTTTGCCGCATGGTTCATCAGCAAGACCTCAACCCACGCATAGGACGCTTTGAGATCCGGATGATGCCAGGCGGCTTCGGCGAGATGCCCAACAGTGTTGATAACCATGAGGGTCGCTTTCCAGCTGTGTGTCTTGTATTTCCGGCGAATCCAGCCGTTCTCGTATCGCCACTGGGGCAAATCTTTCTTGAGTTTTGCGATCACTTCGCTTTCGGAATAAACTTTTTCCGTAGGCTTCGTCCCCTTTGATTCCTCAGCCATTCACCAATCCTCCACTTCTTTGCGTATGGTGCTTGCACCTCGCTCGAAAGACGATATCATACTGCAGGGCCCGATTTTCGAGATTGTGTAAATTAAGCAAATGTCGGAATCCGTCACTATTGAAGTCCCGGCCCGTCTTCACCTTGGCTTCCTTGATATACCACGCCACGTCCCTGAACCTGGTCATGACCGGTTCGGCAGTGTTGGCCTGCCTATACAGGATATTGCAACCGTCCTCACGATCTCCCGTGCTGCGAAGGCTCATGTGGAAGGAGATGAACAGGAACGCGTCGCGCAGCATGTTGCAACGCTCTCCCATCACCTTGGTATCAAGGCACAACATAGGGTTGTCGTTCATCAAACCATCCCGCAACATATCGGCCTCGGCTCCGGCACCCAGATTGCCCTCGCCATTGCAGCAGCTCTCCGCTCTCTGCACTCCCTGCCGCTTGATATCGTCAATGACGCGTCCTTGCTCGGACGCGGGACACGCTCCGGCATAGGCATAGCAGCGTTTGAAAAGGGCGGTGTCATTGTTGATGCCGGTAAGGGGCCAAACAGTGCAGCACCCACGATTGTCGCACGGATACCCTTTCCCGAGGACTGGCGCATCATCCTTGTCTTCGATACATCCACACAAGGCATTCATGGTGATGCCGAGATCGAAGCTTTCAAAGCATTGCCCCCATTCCCGTTGGCAACATCGGCCGCGATCAATCGTCATGTTTTGATGGGTATTATGCCGGGACTCATCGAAAACAACCTACCGCTGTTTGGGCAGGCAATCGCCGCCATCCAGACCGAGATCGGCAACTATTTTGCACCGGCACAGGGCGGTATTTTCACCAGTAAGCGGGTTGAAGCCACTATCAATCAACTTGTCCGGGCTGGTGCCGTTGGTATTGGCCAGAGTTCGTGGGGACCCACCGGCTTTGCTTTTGCAGCGTCACAAATGGATGCCGAGCGGATTGTCGATAGGATAGACCAGGATGCTTACGGCACCGCCATCCAGATTGTTGCGGGCCGCAATGCCGGGGCGGATATTACGCATGCCGCGTTGAATCTTGCCAGAGCTTGTACCATGGGTGCCTTCATCAAAAAGGAGCGGATATTATGAGCCGCAAAATGATCCTGCATATGCTAACCCCGCTTCGGCAAATGAGCCCATTTGATGTCAACATGGCACTTGATGCCGGTTACGACGCGGTTGTGCCATACACCGATGTCGCTCTTTCAGACGTGGGCAATCTTGTTCAGGACGCCATATTCTCACGACCGCCGGATGCGGGTGTGGCAACCGGCATTTTCATTGCCGGAAAGGATGCCCCAATCGCGCTCGACATGCTCGACGCTGCAAAGAATGCTATGGTTCCGCCCTTTGAAATCTCGGTCTTTGCGGACCCTGCCGGGTCCTTTACAACCGCCGCTGCCATGGTTGCCAAGGTAGAAAAAGCATTGTTGAAACATCACGATCGCAAGCTGGAGGGTGCCAGTGTAGTGATCTTTGGCGCTACTGGCGTCGTCGGCTATTGCACAGCGGTGATTACCGCGCAACAGGGCGCAAATGTGACGATTGTCGGTCACGATGGCATTGAACGGGTGAAGACCGTTGCAACCTCAATCAGGCAAAGATTCAATCTTTCCGTTGAGCCCGCTGACGGGTCAAATGAGGAGAAAAAGTCCGCCATTCTTCAGAACACGGAAGTGGTGCTGGCGGCAGCAAAAGCGGGTGTGCAGGTCTTATCGACGGCACAATTGGGTAAAGCCGACAAGCTTCTCGTCGCCGCTGATGTCAACGCTGTTCCACCAGCCGGTATTGAGGGATTGAAAGTCAATGCCAACGGTGAGCCACTCGATGCGACAGAGGCTGTCGGCATTGGCCCGCTTTCCATCGGTAATGTCAAATACAAGACTCAAGCCGGTTTGTTTGAACAGATGATCAGAGCCAAAAAGCCAGTCATCTTTGATTTTCGGGACGCATTTGCCCTTGCTCGCGAACTCGTTAAATAACGCGGTCTTGATCGCCGCAGTTTCAGGACGCTCGCTAGCTGCGGCTGCGCGCCGTGCAGGCTTTCGGCCACTGGTTGCGGATCTTTTCAACGACGCAGACACGCTCGCACTGGCGGAGCGTGCCGTGAAACTTTCGGGCAGTCTGCAAGAGGGTATCAACGAACAATATCTGGTTGAAACACTTCAGGACCTTGCCGATGACGACAAACCGATTGCTGTCATTTACGGCTCCGGTTTCGAGCGTAATCCGGAAATGATAGAGGCACTCTCGCAAAAGTTCACGGTCGCTGGAAACAACACCGAGACAGTTCGGCTCATCAAAGATCCAGCATATCTGGCACAGCTATGTAGTGAGTTTGGCATAAGACATCCTGAAATACAGTTTGATCCTCCAAACAATCCTAAGGGTTGGCTGAGTAAATTGGCTGGAGGCGCAGGTGGCTCGCACGTAAAGCCTCTAAACGGTGGAACTACGGGCCTGAAGCACTATTTTCAGCGCTTTATCTCTGGCCGAAATTTATCGGCGCTGTTTCTTGCCGACCGGGAGAAAGCCCATATTATCGGGTTCAGTCAACAGTGGTCTGCTCCGTCAAAGATCAGCCCCTACCGCTATGGCGGCGCGGTACGGCTACGCCGCTTCAACAAGAAAAAAGCGAAAGATATAGAGGACTGGCTGACAGCTTTAACCCGTCGCACCAATCTGGTCGGTTTGTGCAGTGCTGACTTTATTGTTGGTGACACTGATCTCTATCTGATCGAAATCAACCCGCGGCCAGGTGCGACGCTGGATATTTTCGATACTGAAGAAGCACCTCTTTTACGCCAACATTTACAGGCCCTGACAGGGTATGGCATCTCCATACCCAGCTATAAGGGCTCAACTGCTTCGGCAATCGCCTATACCGCCAAAGCCATCAGCGCCTTTCCCGAAATTATTTGGCCGACGATGACCGCAGATCATCAAAGGGCAGGCACCGCGCTGCAGGCAGGCGATCCTGTCTGTACTGTATTCGCCACGGCTCCCTCCGCCTCAGCAGCGATGAAAGCCGTGAAGAGCCGCGTCGAAAAACTCGCGGTTAACTGGAGGGAGGAGTTTTCATGAGAGACGGTCATGCCTATCTCAACCGAAGCGCTCAACGCCTGGCCGACAAGATGATTGAGGATGCGAGCAGGCTTGGTATCAACTATAGCCGCGGCAGCATAGGCGAACACGTCATCGACGCGGGCGCTAATTGTCAGGGCGGTGTGGACGCCGGGCTTCGTATTATTGAAATCTGTATGGGCGGGCTCGGCACGGCCTCCGCTACACTCGGCCTAGGCAAATGGCCTTTTGTTGTAAATGTGCGTTCCTCCCAGCCGGTTCTGGCCTGTCTTGCCAGTCAATATGCCGGCTGGAATCTCTCGCATGAGAAATACTTCGCCATGGGATCGGGACCAGCACGCACACTGGCACGGGTGGAACCATTGTTTGATGAAATCCTCTACCGCGAACCCGACGCAGAATCTGCTGTCGTCATTCTTGAAACTGCGACACCGCCGCCTCAAGCCATTGTTGAAAAAGTGTCCAAGGCGACGGGTTTCACCCCTGAGAAGCTGACGTTCATTTATGCGCCGACGCAGAGTCTGACGGGGGCAGTACAGATTGTCGGACGTGTGCTTGAGGTCGCAATGCACAAGGCGCATGATCTAAAATTTCCACTGGGTAACATTGTGGATGGTGCCGGACGCGCTCCAATCCCTGCCCCGCACCCGGATTTTCTCAAAGCCATGGGCAGAACCAATGATGCGATCATCTATGGCGGTACGGTTCAACTTTTCGTACGCGGCAGTTCGGCAGCGGCTCGCAAGCTGGCTGAACAGCTTCCCAGCCATACATCACGCGATCATGGCCAGCCTTTCGCCGATATATTCAAGAAATTCAAAGGAGACTTCTATGCCATTGACCCACACCTGTTCAGCCCCGCGGAAGTAATCGTTACAGCCATTGAGACAGGTGATACCTTTCGCAACGGCGGAGTCCACGAAGCAATGCTCGAACAATCTCTGGGTTGAAAGACAAAATGACAGAAACCATATTGATCCTTTCCGACCGACCCGATAGCCAGGTGAAACAGCTTCGTGCCGCGCTAAAAACCCATGGGCTTAATGTTCAGACATTACCATTAGCCGACATCGGTTTCGATACACGCTATCCTTCCGGCATAGCCATTCCCCGCATGAACGGTACTTTGCCCGCTGCCGTTATCGTGCGGTCAATCTCTTCGGGCACATTCGAAGCAATCACCCGTCGCCTCGGGATTCTGCATGCCTTTGCCCATCTCGGCGTTCCGGTATGGAATTCCGCCAAGGCAATCGAACGCTGTGTCGACAAGTCCACGACGACGTTCTTCCTCGCGCAAGCCGGGTTGCCCACGCCAGAAACCTTTGCCGTTGAAAGCCTTGCAAACGCCAGAATGATCGCGGAGCGGGAACTCGCGCACGGGCCATTGGTGCTCAAACCCCTGTTCGGGTCACAAGGCCGCGGCATCAGGTTGGTCCGCAGCGTCGCGGATTTGCCCGAGCCGGAAGAAATGGATAACGTTTATTATCTGCAGCGCTTTGTGGCCAGGCCAGGCCCGCCCTACTGCGATTATCGGGTCTTCACCTGTGCGGGTGAGGTCCTAGGTATGATGGCACGGCGCGCCGAAGGATGGATCACCAATATTGCCAAGGGCGCAAAGGCGGAGCCCATCATTGGGCCATTGCGGAATAAACTTGAAGAGCTTGCGCTTGCAGCTTCCGCCGCAATTGGCACCGATTTTGCTGGAATCGACATCATTCCTGCAGCAGACGGGAAGCTCCTTGTTCTCGAGGTCAATAGCATGCCTGCCTGGTCCGGATTGCAATCAGTTGTTCCTGTCCGGATTGCCGACTGCATTGCCGGTGCTCTCGTTGCGCAAATTGAAACCGAACTGGACGAAAGACCTGCCGCTTGACCTTGACGCGTGAACAGATCCGCCGCTCCTATATCGATGCCTGCTACCAGGAGATTGAGGCGCTGAAACCGGGCAACGTGCACATATTTGCGGACGGGCATCGCATGAATGCGCAGCAGTTTTTCGACAGCGCACAGGTTTCATCCGGTCCAGTGACTGATCCTGCCCTTTCCGTTGGTGGACGCATTCTTGCTGCAGTAGCGGCTACCCGATCTCAAGTTAGGACCAATACAAATCTCGGTATACTTCTTCTCTGTGTTCCGCTTGCCCAAGCAGCAGCCGAGGGCACTTCCGGTCTGCAATCTGGTCTCGCCAAAACACTCGAGATGCTCGATATGGCCGATGCGCGGGATGTATTTTCAGCAATCACATTGGCACAGCCGGGCGGCCTTGGGACGACATCGGAACATGATGTTGCCAATGAACCGGATGTCTCGCTTCTGGATGCGATGCGCGCGGCGTCAGACCGTGATATGATTGCCCGGCAATATGTGACAGGCTTTTCCGACGTTTTCGCCGGTGGTCTGTCCGCCTATAGTTCGGCTGTTGGACGCAACGAACACGCAATGTGGCCAAGCATATTCGTCTATCTCTACTTCCTCTCAAATTTTCCGGATAGCCACATCGTGCGCAAGCATGGCGCCACTATTGCCGAAGAAACGCGGCTAGCGGCGGAGAAAATCCTTGCCCGGATTATTCAACTGCATGATGGCAAGGAACGTGAAAAAATACTCCTTGCTTTCGATGCTCAACTCAAAGCCAGAAGTATCAATCCCGGCACTTCTGCAGACCTTACAGTTGCAAGCCTTTTTGCTTCAAAACTCATCTGGCTCTTGCATAATGGCGAGGTAAATGCTTGAATTTCCCCAGCGGATTTTGTCCGCTGCTATCTGGCCAACCGACCCCGGACTGAGGGTGCTGTGAACAAGGATAGCTGTCCATCGAGAGTCGTGTCTCGAGAGGTACGGCGTCTTTGGACAAACCACTTGGAAACGGTTTAGGGAGGTATTTGGCCGTGGCTAAAATCAACAAGGTAATGGTTGGCGAATCGCTGGTTGGCGATGGTAATGAAGTTGCGCATATCGATCTGTTGATCGGACCGCGCGGCAGTGCAGTTGAAACAGCATTCTGCAACGCTTTGACAAATAACAAGGATGGATTCACCTCTCTCCTTGCGGTAATCGCGCCGAATTTGGCATGTAAGCCAAACACCATTCTGTTTAACAAGGTTACCATCAAGGGAGCCAAACAGGCTGTCCAGATGTTTGGCCCCGCACAGCACGCAGTGGCCAAAGCGGTTCAGGACAGTGTAGCCGATGGCACTATTCCAGCTGATGAAGCCGATGATCTGTTTATTTGCGTTGGTGTTTTCATCCATTGGGAGGCTGAGGACGACGCGAAGATTCAGGACTTCAATTATCGAGCAACCAAGGAGGCTCTCGAACGTGCAGTATCGGGCAAGCCGACTGCTGCCGAAGCAACAGCTCAGCGTGATGCTGTAAAGCATCCGTTCAGCGCTTAGACACGAGACAACCTCGCACAGAGTACGCCCTCTGTTGCACCGGATGGTCTGTTGCGCCGGTTGGCAAAACGTTTGGGCTTCTAGAATTGAGCAAGGGGAAAGCAAGCAATCCCCTTGCTCAAACCTGCCTCAATCGATGTTTTTCATCAGAGACGAGATTGTCTCCGATGTCAGTGATCCATTGTGCAGCGAGGTAGCGACAAGTGCTGCTGAGATGCCGATTGCTTCCAGTTGTTCAAGATCATGGACATGGCGAACGCCGCCCGCAGCAATAACTGCACGATTGCCGGCACGGCGCTTGATTTCGGTCAATCGTTTCAAATCGGGGCCCGAATTGGCGCCGACACGGCCTAGCGTCATGACGATGATCCGGGATGGCCAGTTATCAGCATTTTCAAGAATAGACGGCGGCCCGAGAAATTCGTCCTCCCTGAAATCCAGGGATAGAACCAGCCGTGGATTTTCGCTTAATTTCTCAAGCACGGAAGCATCGGATTGAGACTCTGAACCCAACACAGGTGATAGGCCATCCATATTCAAGGCTTGTTCCAGCTGGCTAAGGGTCGAGAAACCAGCGTCCAGCCAGACATCGGCTGGGGCGAATAATGGCCTCATCCTATTCAACGTATCGTCAGAAGGGCCACGCTGTATTGCGTCGAGTTCGGCAATATAGAAGGCTGGAAAAGGATAGAGTTTGCGCAAACCTTCGGCCACATCAAGTACTTCAGCAGTGGGGCTAAGGGGTGTTTCGATAGGACGATAAGTCTCGCGCTCGCCCATATAGGCGCGAACAACGAGTCCATCTTTTATGTCGAGTACCGGAATGATATGCACTTGTAGAATCCAAGGAATGTTATGCTCATGAAACGCCGATTTGCTGCTGAAGGAAAGCCCCTGATTACCGGCTGGGACGTTGGGGGAGCCCATCTCAAGATGGCGCAATGCCAGAATGGCGAGATCGTCTCAGCAAAAATTTTCAAAACCCCACTCTGGCTCGGTGTCGATCAAGTGCGCGAGGTCCTGCACGAAATTGCGCCATTGGGGGCAGATGGTCATCTCAATGTGTTCACGATGACCGGAGAACTCTCGGATACATTCACCTCACGCGACGCAGGAATTGCAGGGCTGCTTGATTTTATCGCAGAGCAATTCGGAGACAAGAACACGCTCATCTATGCTGGCCGTGCAGGCTTCTGTAATATTGATATGGCACGCAATCTGGGTGGGGACATCGCGTCCGCCAATTGGCACGCCACAGCTTCATTGAGCGCGAAACTGGCGGGGACCGGCCTGTTTATCGACATGGGATCGACCACTACAGATATACTTGCCTTCAGGAACGGTGAATTGATCCATGACGGTTACTCCGATGCGGAGCGGCTGTCGACCGGCGAACTGGTTTATACGGGGTTTGCCCGCTCGGCGCTGATCGGTATCGCGGCTCTTGTCCCCGTGCGTGGGCACATGACACCGCTTATGAACGAATATTTCGCCAACACCGCCGATCTGGGTCGTATTCTCGGAACGTTGGATGAGGCCGATGACAAATATCCATCTGCCGACCGTCAACCGAAAACCCTTGCCGGGTCCATTCAAAGGATAGCAAGGATGGTGGGGCGTGATAGTGGCGACCTGCATGAGGCGGAATGGATCGATATTGCACGGTGGTTCAGCGAGCACCAAATACGCATGATCCATGATGGAGCTTTCCGGGTAGCACGCCATCTTTCGCCCGACCAGACCGCACCCATTGTTGGTGCAGGTATAGGCAGACCGCAAATCAAACAACTGGCCCGGCGTATGGACCGACCCTATCTAGATTTCGGCATGTTGATACCAGCAACACCAGATGCACGGGACGATGCAAGCAAAGCTGCGCCTGCAGCCGCGGTCGCACTGCTCACTTCAATGTCCTTGGCAGGATAATTCAGGCAGTGCCGGGATGACGCATTGCACTCTTGCCTTTTGAATCGGCGGCTTCCTGATGCTCCTTCACGCGCTGCATCAGCCATGACCACGCAAGCAGTTCATCCGGCCCTGCAGTCTTCTCGATCGCAATCGTGAGATAGCCAATTTCTGCATCGATCTTTTCTTGTGGCAGCATATGCAGACGGCTGACCAGAATGGCCAATTCGAGCACTGCGGCTTTGCCTCGATTGAGCCCGGTGAAAGGCGCGTGCATTGCCTCAGAAACAACTTTGCAGAAATGGCGCGGACGCAACCCGTCATCATCGACGGACACCACCTGAAGCACTGAATGACTGAGTGCTGATTGCAGGCGCGGCACGGGAAAGCCCTCAACTGCGACGGTGGGCCACTCTTTGCGCCCCGTCAGACAGCCGGCAAACACCAGCATATCATCCGTATAATTGGCAATTGCAAAGGGGACAGCGCCAAGATTATCGAGCGTCTTCGATGGACGGAACGGCGCGATAACCCACCCATCCTCCTGCTGGATGATACCAAGCGGCGCAACATGGACAATTCCGGCAACATCAACCGTCGTGACGATGGTTTCCCTGATATAGGTCAAGTCGTCGTATCCTTCTTCGATCGTAACGTATGGCCCGCTTCTTTTAATCTTTGACGATCCATTTTTTCTTCCGGAGTGGCAGCACCCCAGGTAAGTGTTTCGTCCTGTGTATACCGCTTGCCCAGCTTCCAGGCTATTTCGGCTTTGGTCAGCTCCGCGCCCAGATAAAAGGCGTGGGCACCATCAGATTCAACGTTGAGCTTCGGGAAAAGTTCAAATGCATCCTGTGCAATTGCATGACCTTTGGCATTGAAGATGTGGATGCCATCTGGCGCAGTCATAATGCGGAAATTGGCGTCGCGCACATCACTGGCAAGGACGGCGATATCCTCTACGCTGTTCGGATAGGGCTTACGGTCGTGGATCTGCAAAAGTCCAGCATCATAGCCGCGTGGCAGGGCATGATCCTGTTTGGCTGCAAACATGATGCGGCGCGCCCGATCATGCTCTTCAACAGTACGAATGGTGTGAGGACTGACATTAACGACAAGGACGTTGTCTATCGATAGTTCCGAACAAATCCCTGAGAGCAGTGCGGTGATACCGGACGAGTCCGCATCTGTTAGCTCGGTCAGATTACCGGTGCCCATCATCATCGGGATATCGGGCCATCGGCGGCGGGCTTCCAGAAATCGTCCGAGCGAAGCGGCAAAACCGAAATGGATTGGATCGAGTACCGGATCGGCAATGAAGGAGATATTCGCATTCTGTGCGGCCGCAATCGCGCGGCCAAGTGAATCGAGATCACCTGCAACTGAAGGAATGAGGATTGGAACGGCGTTATATTTCACCGCCAGGTCTATAGTCTCCTCGGTGAGGCTAAGCAGATAATCAGCACCGGCGGCGGCACCGGTTTCAAGCTCATTTTGGTTGGCTGAATCCACGCTGACGGAAAGGCCTTGGGCCTTAAGACGGCGGATAGCATCGGCAAGATGCGGAAACGGCGTGTCCGGCAAGCAGCCAAGATCAATGACATCCGCGCCCGCAGCAGCAAGTTTCGAAGCACGCTCGACCAATGCGTCCAAGGACAGGGCTGAAGCGTCAACTATTTCCGCGAAGATGCGCATATTGTGTCTGGAGAGATCAATCGGCTTGCCAACACGCCCGAGAAATACCGGCAGGTCAGCAACCTCGTCTGGGCCTCGCAGGAAGGGAATGTCGAAGCGTGTGCTCAAGCAGTCAAGATCGCCGCGATACCGGCCAGGTAATATGATGCGATCCGCTACAACCGGAGGCTTCAATCGCCGTGCGATAATCTCTTCACTCATCAGTGCAGCGACCTTCACACCTATATCAACGATTTCATAGGTGAAGGTCGTATCCTTGAGATCGGAAAGTATCCGTTCCAGCCGTGAGCGGGCCAGATGCCCGGTCAAGAACAGGAGATGTTCAGTCATATCGGGCAACTTCGTTCGAACGGCGCGCGATAGCCGCCTTCAATTCGGCCAATGACTCGACAACCTCGGTCCGTTCATAGGTTTTTAGACGCGCCGTATTGGCAAGATCGATTGGCCGGGGGTAAACTTTCACCATGCCACCCGGAGCCATTGTTTCAAGCTCAGGCGCGGTGTCACAGGCAAAAACAATGGATGGAACGAGGCATTTGCCAGCTTGAGCATATACATTTGTGGGAAGTGAATCTGAAATTCCGACAACGCATTTTGCTACCGTATTCGATGTTGCGGGGGCAATAACCGCCGTGTGATACACGCCGTTATAAAAGCCTCCCACAGGCACTGAACTTGCCGTCTTGTCGTGCAAAACCCGTGTCGTCTCAGGAAAATCGAGCTTCAATCCATACATGCGCAGCACTTCGTTGGCGGCTTTTGAAACAAACACATCACAATGTTCGAGCGTTCTTATCAACTCAAAACTTTCCACAAAAAAATGACCGGAGCCAGTCAATGCCCAAGCCCATCGCGGCGTATGCAGTCGTGTCATTGCCCACCCATCGCTTCGAAATGTCTCGCGCCTGTCATCACGCGTCCCGGAACGGCTGCCAAGGGTAAATCCAGCAGATTCAACATAGCTGGCCCCGCCATGTGAAGACTCGTGTCATTTGCCAGCATGTCCGGCAGCATTCTGTCGACAATACCCGCATCAACCAGCTCTGTGACCGACGAATAGAACTGGTACTCATCGGTCTGCTTTATCAGCAATACAGCCTGACTCTGCAATTGTTTGGCAAGCCACGCGCTTAAACTATCCGACGTAATATCCCATGACATGGGAATGTCCGGCGCGCCTATGGTCATCGATGAGGGCAACCAAACGGGGACAGAACCCGCGTCAAGCGCATTGCTGATTTCCGCAATCGACCGTACGATCTGTAAGCATTCGTGATGGTCGGCAATGGCAATGCCAAACTGATCCATGGCGAGGATTGCCATTGCATGTGCAGCTTCGTCTGAATAGCCAAGACGCCCCTGCGAAGCCCGGATCTGGTCCGCAAAGGGCCCACCTCCGGGCACGATGATCAGAGGGAACGTTGCGCTGGCCAGCACATTGATCCAGCGATGCATTTCTCCGTGACCCGCCGTACTTCCTCCAAGCTTTACGACAAGTGGTCTCATGAAGACTGTCGGCCTCCATGCACCTGCGTGAAGCGCAGCTTGGCAGAGTTCTTGACTTCGCGTGTTCGCTCGATCTCAACGCCTACGCCACCGGGGCCTATCTCCAGTTTCTCAGCGCGAACGAAAACGCGCACCACCCTCGGATTTTTCAGTACGAACGCGGCTACTTGTTCCGCCAGCGTCTCTGCAAGCTCGACATGACCCTCGGCAACGATGGCGCGGATGCCATCCATTATCAGATCGTAGGAAACCACATGCCGCATATCTTCGGGATTGCGTGTCACCCGCAAAACCTCAGCGACAACGTCGAAACGCACCTTTTGGGTTTTGCCATGTTCAAAACTATAAGCCCCTATGTAGACAGGGAGAACAAAATCGCGGACAAAAATCTTGTCTGTGCCCAGTCCCGCTTCTTCCGGTTCCGGAAAATAGCCCCGCGCGGCAAGCAATTTATAATCTACGCTCGCCGGCCCTCCCTCTTCCAGAACTTCGGGAATGAGACCGCGTATCTTTGCCGTTGCCTGTGCATCAATGGATGACCTTCGGTTAAGATCAACACAGAGCGCTCCACGAAAACCCATAAAATCCGGATCATAGGTCAGCAGTCGCGAAACATCCGGCGCTTCGAGCGATCCGGCAACGCCAACCATTAACCCATGGGACTGACCACTCCCGATAAATTTTCCAATTTGATCGGGAGACATATGATTGAGCAATCGGCCTTTGGATTTATCTGCAGTGTCGATCATAAGGCCGAAAAATCCGCAAACCGACAAGCGTTCGAACAGAGTTTCGCTGTAAGATTTCCAGTTGTCGGCAAAGATAACTGCAATCAATTTATTGTGTGAAGCAAGCGGCCTGAGTGCCTCTATACAAACATCCAACTGCTCTGATGGAAATAAGCCAATCTTGATGTAATCCAGACCAGCCGAAGCAAATTCCTCTACTCTTCGGCGGATGCTCTCCGGATGCATCGGAAGATCGCCGCAAGCTGCGCTTATGGGGCGCCTGCCCGCTATAAAGCCCTTGACTTCCAATATCTTAGACAGATCAACGGCACCTAGCGCTCCATTGTCAGGATCTTTCATGTCAATGATATCTGCGCCGTTTTGGAAGACGATTTCCGCTTCCTCACGGTTCCGGACACTTGCCAGCAATTTTGTCATTGGCTTGCCCCCGCATAAAAATCAGAAACCTTGCCTTGCATGCAAGAAAAGCTGAGCCGAAGGGTTGAGATTATGGAGCGTTTGTTTAAAAACACTATGGGCACCTCTGTTCTTAACCCACCGCCATTACTTGAATGGCGGCAGTATGAATGGTTTGGTCATGAAGAGTACGGTGCCAAATACTCTCACGTTTTTATTCGGCTTTTTTTTGCTGTTCGTCAACGTGTCTGAGCTATCGGCGCAGCAATCAACGACAAATCAAACAGCAAAGCCAATTGTCGATATCAGAATCGGCTATCTCCGTGCCTACGAACCCCAATTGGCACTTTCCGTCCTGGATATCCCTCCGCGCGATGAAGGCGTTGCCGGTGCAAATGTTGCGATCAACGACAACAACACAACAGGAAAATTTCTCGGTCAGCAATTCACGCTGGACATCACGGAAACAAAGTTCGACGCTGATTTGACGTCAGCTTTCAAGGAAATGGTTGCACGCGGCGACCGGTTCATCCTGACAGATGTTTCTGCCAAACAATTGCTGGCAATAGCGGATCTGGCAAAGGATGCTGGAGTGCTGCTTTTTAACGTTGGTTCGACCGACGATGTTTTACGTGAAGAGGAATGCCGGTCGAATATCTTTCACACGGCGCCCACACGCAGCATGCTGGCCGACGGCCTGGCGCAGTACCTCGTTTGGAAACAATGGCGCAAATGGGTGTTGCTTTATGGTTCCCATGATAACGACAAGCTCTACGCTGACGCCATCAGACGTGCCGCAACACGTTTTGGAGCTACAATCGTAGAAGAGCGTCTCTATGAAGACAACGGTACAGCACGAAGGACTGACAGTGGTGTGGTTCTCGTCCAGCAGCAGATGCCGGTCTTTACCCAGAACCTGCCTGAACATGATGTCGTCATTGTTGCCGATGAAAACGAAGTGTTCGGCAGCTACGTTCCCTACAGAACATGGACTCCCCGCCCGGTAGCGGGAACGGCTGGTCTGGTGGCCTCCAGCTGGCACCCGGCGAGCGAACAGTGGGGCGGCGTACAAATCCAGAACCGTTTTGCCAAAACCACTGGCCGGCGGATGCTATCCAAGGACATGCAGGCATGGACGGCCGTGCGTATCCTCGGGGAAGCAGTAACCCGGGCGAAGAGTGCCGAGACGAAACAGGTCGAGGACTATATCAAATCGGATGAGTTTTCGATCGCCGCCTTCAAGGGTCAGAAGCTCAGTTTCCGCAATTGGAACTGGCAGTTGCGGCAGCCGATCCTGATCGGTGATGGGCACAGCGTCGTTTCAACATCACCGCAAACGGGCTTTCTGCATCAATTCTCGGAACTCGATACTTTGGGCGTCGACAGACCGGAGACCAAGTGCAAGCTCAAATAAAATATGGATAAATGGGAGGAATAAGATGCGACACCACATGTGCCTGCTTGCTGCGACCGTAGCGCTGCCGTTTCTTGCGCAACCCAGCTCGGCGAATATGGTCTATGTTTCCAACGAAAAAGGCAATTCGGTAACTGTTGTAGACTCGAAGACCATGGAAGTGGTGAAGACCATCGATGTCGGGCAAAGACCCCGCGGCATCACGATCTCCCCTGATGGAAAAATAGTTTACGTTTGCGCCAGTGACGACGATACCGTGCAGATGATCGACACCAGCACGGGCGAAATCATAGGCTCATTGCCCTCTGGCCCCGATCCCGAGCTTTTCACATTATCTCCGGATGGAAAGACCCTCTACATCGCCAACGAGGACGATAATCTGGTTACCGTGATCGATGTGGAATCAAAAGGCGTCATTGCCGAAATCCCGGTTGGTGTGGAGCCGGAGGGCATGGGAGTGAGCCCTGACGGCAAAACGATCGTCAATACCTCCGAGACGACAAATATGGCCCATTTCATCGATACGTCCACACACGAGATCACCGATAATGTGCTCGTTGATTCACGCCCACGTTATGCGCAGTTCAAACCGGATGGCTCGGAAGTATGGGTGTCCGCAGAGATAGGCGGCACCGTCTCGGTCATCGACAACAAGACCCGTACGGTCACGCACAAGATCACGTTCGAAATTCAGGGCCTGCGTTCCGAGCAAATCCAGCCTGTCGGCATACGCATCAGCGCTGACGGCAAGAAAGCCTATATTGCACTTGGGCCCGCCAACCGCGTTGCCGTCGTCAACACAGAAACCTACAAAGTTGAAAAATATGTTCTGGTGGGACAACGGGTCTGGCAACTTGCCTTCATGCCCGATGGCAAAAGTATCATCAGCACCAATGGTCTTTCCAACGACATCACATTCATCGACACGGAAACGGACGAACCGATCAAATCGGTGACTGTTGGCCAGTTGCCATGGGGCGTAGCGGTCTCGCCGAACTAACCAGAACAATCGACAAAGGGAGGAACTACATGTCGACTTTTAGAACATTTGCACTTGCCGGATTTTTGAGTCTGGCGTTCGTCCCGTCCTTTGCTTTCGCACAGGCGGATGACGACGATGATAAAGCAGCCCCTGAAGCAAAAGGTTCAGCCGCGACCAAGACGCCCGCAGTCACCCGCGCCAGCAAGAACGTACCGGAACTGATCCTTGGCTCCAAAGACGATGAATTCACCGTAAACCAGAAAGATTTCGAGCTGGTCGCGGGGCAGGGATATCGCTGGAAGATTACATCAGCGGCGGGTCTGGAATACAAGTTCGCTACTGACCTCTTTCGTAATGTCTGGATGAACCAGATCGTCATCAACGATCTTGAAGTGCATATGAATGGTGCCCCGGCATGGCTGGAATTTGATTCTCCCGGCACAATCAATGTCCAGTTCACTGCGGTACGCCCCGGCAAGTATACCTGGTCTGTACCTGATCTGGCCGACAAGGGTATGAAGGGAACGATTACGATCAAATAGGTGTCGGCGTCTGCTAAACTGACAATGGAATTGGGTAGCAAGGGGTGGAGCTTGATGGGTCCAAATGCCGGATTGAAGACTGTCCATGACAGATCATTGCCCGACGCGAATGTACCGGCGCTGGAGCTTACTTCGGTAAGCTATTCCTATGGCAGGCGGCAGGCGCTGGACAACATTTCATTCTCAATAGCACCCGGCCGTTTTGCAGTGCTTTTGGGTTTGAACGGCGCAGGCAAGACAACGCTGTTTTCCTTGATCAGCCATCTGTTCGCGACCCGCAATGGTCATATCCATGTATTCGGCAATGACATTGACCGGAAATCCGGAGAGGCTTTGCGGCGCCTTGGCATTGTCTTTCAGGCCCGGACTCTTGATCTCGATCTGTCGGTACATCAAAATTTGGCCTACCACGCGTCGCTGCACGGAATCGGATCACGCGAAGCCAACACGCGTATCCACGATTTGATGCAATCAATCGACATGAGCGACCGCCTGCACGAAAAAGCCCGGAGTCTCTCAGGCGGTCAAATCAGACGCGTTGAAATCGTTCGCGCCCTGTTGCATCAACCTTCGTTGCTGTTGTTGGATGAGGCTACAGTCGGCCTTGATATCAAGTCGCGGGCTACCATCCTTGGCGATATCCGTAAATTGGTGGAGCAGAAAGGGATTAGTGTCCTGTGGGCAACGCATCTGATTGACGAAGTCAATCACGCCGATCAGGTCATTGTCATCAATCAAGGCAAACTCGTCGCCAACGGCACCACCCACGATGTCGTCAAAGATGCAGGTGCTGATACTATCAATGAAGCATTCTCACGGCTCACGGGCATAGTTTCCCTCAACGTCGGAGGTCATCTATGACGGATATTTCGGGCAACATCTCGATCCGCACCGGATATAGCCGCTTTGGCTTAATGCAGTATCTCATTTGCCTCAAAGGTATTCTTATTCGGGAAGGACTTCGTTACCTCCACCAGCGTGAGCGCTTCATCTCATCCCTTGTACGGCCACTGCTCTGGCTCTTCATCTTCGCAGCGGGTTTTCGTCAGGTTCTTGGCGTATCGATCATTCCGCCTTATCAGACCTATGTGCTTTATGAGGTTTACATCACGCCGGGACTGTGCGGAATGATCCTGTTGTTCAGCGGCATGCAATCCTCTCTCTCGATGGTTTACGATCGGGAAATGGGCAATATGCGCACGCTGCTGGTGAGCCCATTTCCACGCTGGTTCCTGCTCATATCCAAGCTGCTCGCCGGTGTCGCCGTCTCGATTGTCCAGGTCTACGCATTCTTGTTCATCGCGTGGTTCTGGGGAGTGAAAGCGCCGCCAGCCGGTTATCTCTTGACGCTGCCCGCACTCTTTCTTGCAGGTATGATGCTGGGGACTCTCGGCATGTTGCTTTCCTCAATGATCAAACAATTGGAAAACTTTGCAGGAATCATGAATTTCGTGATCTTCCCGATGTATTTTGCCTCCTCCGCGCTTTACCCGCTCTGGCGCGTACAGGAAGCAAGCCCCCTGCTCTACAAGATATGTCTGCTCAATCCCTTTACCTACGCTGTCGAACTGGTGCGGTTCGCCTTTTACGGGAAGATTGAGTGGATGTCCTTCATCGTCGTCTGCGGGTTCACTCTGGTTTTCATTACCGGTGCCATTATCGCGTATGATCCCTCGAGAGGCCTCGTCATCAAGAAGCAAGAAGGAGGAAACAATTGAGAGGGTCCCGGGTTATCGCCACCAGTATTCTCCTCTATGCCGCTTCGCTCGCAGCGTCATTCGGCGCAGCACAAAATGACCCAACCTGGCCATGCGTTCAGCGCAAAGTGCCGGAATTGTCGGTTGGCCAGGTATGGAGCGGTCCGGATATTCCTGAAACCGCAAAAAGCTGGGATGACGATACAGCAATCCATGCTCTGGTCGATGAATTGGCAGCGCGGCGCAATCCATTGGATGTCGCGCAAAAGAAAATCGTGGAGTTTGCCGGTGACCTGCCGAAGGACGAGTTGAATGACAAGATGCTGCTGCTGTTCCAAGGCTTGTTTGATACACTGAACCGCGAACGCGAACAGGTGATTTCAGGGATTTCGCGTTACGCCGGCAAGCAACGTCAAATGGCTGATGATCTGCGCAAGGAAGCTTCCAGGGTCGACGCAATGCGCGCCAAAGCGGATACCGATCCGGATGATCTCGACCGGGCCAACGAACGACTGACCTGGGAAACCCGCGTCTTTGAAGAACGGGTACAATCACTGACTTATGTTTGTGAAGTACCGACAATCATCGAACAGCGGCTTTATGGCCTGTCAAAGACCATCGAGCAATCGATGCCTAAGAAATAGCGTTCAAACGGAGGTCTCTACCTCCTTACCAATACGACGATAGATGAATGCATCCGATGTAGCCGTCTCTATTGCTTCACCAATCAGCGCGGCCATCCGTTCATGCAAAGGCGACTTGATACAGGCTGGATCAGTCGCGGCTGCGTCACCCGCAATTGCCATCGCCTGACATCGGCAGCCACCCCAATCGATCTCCTGCCGGTCGCAACTGCGGCATGGCTCCCGCATCCAGTCTGTACCGCGAAACGCATTGAATGCGGAAGATTCGTGCCATATGCGACTGAGATTCCAATCCCCGAAACGTTCAAAATGCAGCGATTTGATCGTCGCAGCGGCATGGCAGGGCAAAACCGTTCCATCGGGTGCAACCATGAAGGCATCCCTCGCCCATCCCCCCATGCAGGGTTTGGGATAGATGGCAAAATAATCAGGTGTGACGAAATCAATCGTCATGATGCCCCGAAGCCGTTCCTGCGCCTCCCCGACAATCTGCACTTGACGCTCCACCGCGTCGCGTTCCGGCATCAAAGCCTTACGATTGAGGAGCGCCCAACCGGCATATTGTACATTGGCGATCTCAAGCCGCTCTGCACCAAGGGAAAGCGCCAATTCTATAAAATCGGGAACCTCCTCCATATTATGCCGGTGGATCGGTGCATTGATTGTCAGCGGCAAGCCCGCAGCGCGAACCCGTCTGGCCGTTTCCAGCTTCTTTTCGTGTGCCCCGCGCGCATGACCGATTTTCTCTGTGGTCGCGGCAACAGCGCCCTGAAAACTCAACTGGATATGATCAAGCCCCGCATCGGCGAGTGCCTCGATACGTCCTTCGGCAATCCCTACCCCGGCAGTAATGAGATTTGTATAGACACCACGCCCGGCGAGACTGGCAACAAGCTCGCTCAAATCCGTCCGTAAAGTTGGTTCACCGCCAGACAGATGCACCTGAAGTACGCCAAGGTCTGCCGCCTGTTCGAATAGCGCGATCCAGGCTGCGGTATCCATTTCCCGATTTGCCTTCAGGAGTTCAACAGGGTTCGAGCAATAGGCACATTGTAGCGGGCAGCGGTGCGTCAATTCTGCCAGCATGCCAATCGGAGGAAGCACAGGGTCTGTCATAGCGTCACCAGGAACTTGTCGGACCATTCTTGCAGGAAGGCGCTAACGTCGGGTGCAATTTCTTCCTGATCCGCCGCATATTGATCGGCGAGAGATGTTATCAGCTGCGCAACCGTAAGGCGGCCGTCACAGAGCCGTAAAATGTCGAGGCTGACTTCATTTGGCCAGAATACTTTTTCCGGCGACAACAATGCCCAAGCCTCGCGCACTCCATCATATTGCAATCGCACATGTGGCCTTAGCATGGGCCGCGATTGCATCGACACGATGGCACGGGAGCGGGTTGTTTCAATCATGCGGGCTCCGGCACGAAGGCACCGGGCGGTATATTGCCCTTTTCTCCGTAAGCATGAGCCAGCGCATCAAGCATGGCCCAGAGCACGTCACATTTGAAGACGAGCGAGTTGATCACCGCCTGCTGCTTTTCAGCATTATTGGCGTGTTTCATCACATAGGCGAGGGCGAAATCGGAATCGCGAGAGGCGAGTGCCGGTCGTTTGTCGAAATAGGCAAGTATATCCTTGGTCACGTACTCATATTTCGCCAGCATCGCCGGAACACGTTCGCTGATAATGACCGGAGAGAACAGCTCGGTCAGCGATGATGCAACCGCTTCGAGCAATGTGCGGTTTGTGCAATAGGTGAGGTAAGCGCCGACGGCAAAGCGAGTGGCTGGCAGTACGAGCTTTTCGCTTTTCACCATATCTGCATCAAGCCCCAGACCGGTGGCCAGCTTGAGCCAGCGCGCGATACCGCCATTCCAGCCATCGTCACCGTCATGGTCTTCTATACGCTTGCGCCATTCGGCGCGAAACTCCGGGTCCTCCGAGCGCATGATGATGGCAGCATCCTTGCGCGGGATGACCGACTGGTAGGAATAGCGGTTAAGCGCCCAGGCCTGCATTTGCCCCTTGGTCAGGGCTCCGCTTGTCATCTGGTGATGCAGGGGATGACGATTGTGATAGCGTGCAGCACCCACAGCGCGCAGGACCTCTTCAAGCTGTGCCGGGGACAATCCATTGCGTGCCGCTTCGTCAAATTCACTCAAAATCTGACCTCCATACCATCGAATGCTATTTTCCAACCCGCAGCGACGACGACTGCGTGTTCCGCCGACGCGGCGTCTAGAATGGGATTGGTGTTGTTGATGTGAACATAAATCCTGTTGCTGATGTCAAGATCCATCAAAGCCGCCAATGAACCATCCTCTCCTGAAATGGACATGTGCCCCATCCGGGCACCAGTCTTTGTGCCGATGCCTGCGGTGATCATCTCATCGTCGGTATAAAGGGTACCGTCAAAGAGCAGGCAGTCCGCCTGTTCCAGCTTTGACTTGAGCGCTGTATCAATGCGCGCGCAGCCAGGAATATAGAATGCAGACCGTACATTGCCTTTTGAGAAAAGGCGGAGCCCTATTGTATCGCCATCCTGCGTACCAAAGCCTTCTGCCGCTTTGGTCTGATCTTCAAGGAACAGTGCCACCTTGCCGGGCACCGTAAAAGTATCGACGGCGATGCCTGTGGATTTTCCCATTACATCGAGAATATCCGTTTGCGCACCAATCTTCAGTTCGCGGCGATCAACGATTGACCGGTCAAGAACGTTGAAGATGGAATTAGCTTCAAGCACCTCAAGAACACGCCCTGTTGCATAGAGTGCGAATGGTTCACGTTCGCGCAAACTAAGCAGCCCGGCAATGTGGTCAACATCAGCATTGGTCAGAACCACCGCTCGTATCGGTGTTGCGCGAAAAGGTCCGTTTTCCGGCGGCTGAAGTTCAGGTGTCGCCGCGATCTGCTGGCGTATATCGGGTGAGGCATTAAACAGCACCCAGTCTACGTTGTTCACACTGGCAGCAAGACTGGACTGAGTTCGGGGACGAAAATTTGTTCCACCATTCCACGCACCGCGGCTTAATCGATAATTGCAATTCCATTGAGGGAACCCGCCTCCGGCCGCGGAGCCGATTATTTTCAATCGCATGGCAGGCAAATCCCCAAAGAGCCGGAAAACACTTTCCAGAATAATGCATGAAATCAGGAACTCGCCCTGCGCGATTCATCACGCAGGGCGAAGATTGGAGATTACTTCTTGGTCTTCAGTTCAGCGGGCATGTAACGTGTAAGTTCCATACCAGCTGCAACCTGACACATGGTCGGTTTTGTCCAAGTTTTCTTCATGCTCGTCTCCTTTTATTCGAAGACCACCAAGGTGATCCTCCGCCGCCATCGTACGCCATCATGGCGCAAGATTGAAATTAATGGGGTTCATTTTTTTGTGTAACCTGCCCTGCTGCAATCCAGCCATCAGTGCCAAGCGGATACCAAAACACGGACTGGTATCCCCATTCGACTGCCCTTTTGGCGGCATTCCACGACATCCAGCAGTGCTCCATACAGTAAAAAAGCACCCTTCTTTTCTTGTCCTGACCGAGACGCGACTCCAGCCCCTTGCGGAAATAGTTTTCGGTCTCCTTGTTCAAAATTCCGTAGCCGACATTCGCCAGCCAGATGCTCCCTGGAATATCTTCCCGAACCTTGTCTTTCCACACGGTCCCAGCTGGAAGGTTCGCCGGTTTAGGATCATGCGGCAGAACATCGACAAAAACGGTCGATTTGTCTTTCCATAGAGCAATTACCTCATCCGTCGTTACGACCGTCGCTCCCTTTAACGTCACAGGAACCGGTGCGCGGTAGACCTCAGTCCTATACTGTTCTGGCTCTGGTGCATTCTGTTCTGCACCAGCCCGACCGGCAGCTACATTGATCAAAATGATCGCCACGGCGAAACAGTTCCATATCGCTTTGCCCAACGGGCTATTGCGTGATCGGCTTGTCATTTTCGTCCATCAACGGAACATGGTATTCAAGTAATATCCGATTGATCTCAGGTTGGTTCTCCTTGATCACCTTGTTTAATGTGCGCTTCCATTCCTGATCGGACGGGCGCACACCCATCGTGATCCGGTACGCCATATGCCCGGACTTTTCTTTTGCCAGCGAGACCACCGCCAGATCGGGATTGATCTCGTTCGCATAATAGCCCGCCATCGGTCCCCAAAGGATCGCCACATCTATCGTCCCTTTCATGAGATCCTTGATCATGACATCCGCCATGGATGGCGCGAGCCTTGTATCCACCATCAGGGGATAGGGAAGCACATTGCGCATATAACCAACCTTGGCGAGATTGGCCGCTGGGGGTGTTCCGGCAACAACACCGATCTTCTTGCCTGCCAGCTTTGTGTCTTCAATCGACATCACATCGTCCAGCCCAGCACCCTTCTTGAAGAGCATGACATAGGTCGAGCGATAGTAAGCGTTGGTATTCTGTACAAGCTCATCACCCTGTGCATAGCCCATGATGATATCGCAATGGTTGGATCGCAGTGTATTGCGAACAAAGCCGGTCGCCATGGGGTACCATGTATAGGCCACCGACTTACGTCCGGTTTTGGCAGCGACCAGTTCCGCCAATTTGTTTTCAAATCCTTTGCCGCTTTGATCGGAAAACGGCATATTTGAAGGATCGGCACACACACGCAGTACGTCCAGGTCAACAAGTTCACCAGCGGCTCCTAACCCTGCCCCCTGTGCCAGAGCACCCGAGGGTATGGCGATGCCCGTTGCTATCAGCAACGCGACAAACCAATGCCGGAGAGGCCTTGTATGCTGCGTCATCTCATCCACCCATACATGAATCTTCCGCCTGCTTGGCGGCGGCGGGCTTATCTTCATGCTTTGCAGGCCGTCCTCGCGGAAGGTCGCCCACAGCACGCGAGCGTAGATAGACGTAAAGATCATCCATGTAGCAGTAGACGTTCTTGTTATCGCCAAAAGCTGGCATCACTTTGTCATTGCCATTGCTCAGGTTTTTACGGCCACCAGCAACTATTCCCATAAAATCGGCATAGGACATGGTCTTGAGTGAATTGGCGAGAACCGGCGCAAAAGATGACCCTGCACCATCCGCTCCATGGCAGACATTACATTCCGAATTGAAGCGGCGATAACCGCTGTAGGTATACCAATCGACAGTTCCATCCGGTTGTATCTTGAATGTGGGATTTCCGTCTTTGTCGGCATATTTACCATTGTCTTCAGAAGCAACCGCAGCAGCTGCCTTGTCGTCGGCGTAGCTGCTACCTTGTCCCATCAGGAGAGCAAGAGCAGCTGTAACGGTCAGAAGTGTTGTTCGAATCTGCATCCGGTAACCTCGCATTCACTCCATCAGAGCAACACCTCGCAGTGTCGGCTCAACGGCTATGATTGATCATTAATTGTCGGTCAGGTGACACGAGGGGCCCGGCCTCGTTAAAACCGGGCACCCTGTTTTGGTGTCAATTCGCCCCTATTATTCGGGGACCGCAAAGACGGTCAGCTGACCGCCCAAAGCCGTATAGTCGGAGAGACCAGCATAACCGCCGACCGCGCCCAGACCATCCGTGCCTTTTGTCAGGCCGGCCGCAAGACCGATACCAGCCCAGCCACCAACACCGGACAGAACGGCAACATATTGTTTGCCCTTGTGTTCATAGGTAGTGACATTGCCGATAATGCCGGAAGGAGTCTTGAATTTGTAGAGTTCCTTGCCAGTCTTATCGACTGCCTTCAGATAGCCTTCAAGTGTACCGTAGAAGACCACATCGCCATCGGTGGCAAGCGCGCCTGACCATACCGAAAACTGCTCGGGCTTGGACCAAACGATTTCACCCTTTGCCGCATCCCAGGCAATGAAGTTACCCATGCCGCCATGGCTGTTTGGAGCAGGATACATGGAAAGCGTTGCGCCGATATAAGGCTGACCGGCGGTATAGCTGACCTTGTAAGGCTCGTAATCCATGCAGACGTGGTTGGTCGGTACATAGAAGAGTTTCGTCTTCGGGGAATAAGCTGCAGGCTGCTGATCCTTGGTACCGAGAGCAGCAGGGCAAATACCCGTTGTGTTGACGTCTTCACCCTGTTTTGCCGTTGAGTACTTATCAACAACGACAGGACGGCCATAGTCCTTGCTGTTCTTGTCCATAACGACTTCAGTCGCCCAATTAACGGCCGGATCGTACTTCTTGGCAACTAGAAGTTCACCGGTCGCCCGGTCCAGCGTATAGGCAAAGCCATTGCGGTCGAAATGCACGAGAACATTACGATCCTTGCCGTCGATCTTGATACCGTCTGCCAGGATCATCTCGTTGACACCGTCATAATCCCACTCATCATGTGGGGTCATCTGGTAGAGCCATTTTGCCATGCCCGTATCGGCATCGCGAGCCATAATGGTCATGGACCATTTGTTGTCACCCGGACGCTGGCTTGGATTCCATGTGGATGGATTACCCGTGCCATAATAGATGAGGTTCAATTTGGGATCATAAGAGTACCAACCCCACGTTGTTCCACCACCGATCTTCCACTGATCGCCTTCCCAGGTTTTTGTGCTGGAATCTGCGCCCACTGGTTTGCCGAGCTGTGTTGTCTTTTCCGGATCAATCAACGTGTCCTTGTCAGAACCAATTGACCACGCACGCCAGGCTTGCTTGCCATCCTTGATATTATAGGCAGTCAAAGCACCGCGAACACCAAATTCACCACCGGAAATGCCGACGATGACCTTATCTTTTACCACCATTGGAGCCGATGTACCGGATTCACCTTTGCTGCCGTCGGCTGCTTCGCCGTTTTTCACGGACCATTCAGGTTTTCCGGTCTTTGCATCGAGAGCCACAAGTGTTGTGTCTGCCTGATAAAGGAAGATCTTGCCATCACCATAGGCTACGCCGCGATTAACGGTATCGCAGCACATGATGGGAATAACATTTGGATCCTGTTTGGGCTCATACTTCCATAGGATCTTGCCGTCATTGTTCAGGTCAAGCGCATAGACTGTATTGGGATAGGGCGCATGGACATACATGACATCCCCAATGATGAGCGGACCACCTTCGTGGCCGCGCAGCACGCCTGTCGAAAACGTCCAGGCGACCTGAAGGTTCTTGACGTTATCCTTGTTGATTTTATTAAGTTTTGAATATCGGGTATTGGCATAATCGCCGGTCTGGATTGCCCAGTCCTTGGAATTGGAAATCAAAGCTTGCAAATCGTCATTGGCTAATGCTCCTCCCGCCAATGAAAGCGATAGAGAAAAACTAGCCAATAATCGTAATAAATTCTTGTGTACACGCATTTTGAGTCCTCCCTAAGTTCACATTTATGAACCATCGGACGGAGCCGTTAATTCTAGCGGTCCGCGCCATTAGCTCACGCAAATGGGGAAGTATTTCCGGCAGCGTGTCACGACCTAAGCCAGGCGCGCAGAGGGCACCGTTACTGCCCACCCCGCTTGGCCTACGAAGACTGTCACCACTCCCTTGACGGTAACGTCCTTGAAGCCGGAAACAAGATGACGATAGGAGAAAGAATTGCATTAGGCAAGCATGTTTATAAATTTATATTTTCCGCACTGCAATATAAGCATTTTGCGTCGCAACACATTTCATATTTTTGGATTTTATTCTGAATGCTACATGAACAACATAATTTGATACTTTAATACTGGACAATTCTTACTAATCAATATTATTATTTGCTATCTATTTGAAAAATTTACGTTTCACCAGCGTGAAGGCGAAATGACAATGTCAGCATCAAAAATCCTGCAATCAGGCCTGTTAGCAATCGCAGCAATTGCATATTCTTTGCCGGCAAAGTCAGCGACGGATTATCCCACTTCGACCCTTGCCGAATACGTTTATGGCTGCATGAAGGCCAATGGAGAAAACCGGGATTCGCTCCAACGATGCTCATGCTCAATCGATGTTATCGCCTCCGTCATTTCCTATGATCATTATGTTGCCGCCGAGACCTACAAATCGATGGGACTGGTTCCCGGCGAGAATGGTGCGCTCTTTCGCGAAAGTGCCCCAGCCAAGGCCTCCATCACAGAACTGAAAAGGGCTCAGGCGGAAGCCGATATTCGCTGCTTCTAAATCCTTGGCTTGGACTCCTGCAAACCCGATGATTCGAGCGGCCATTCATCCCGAAATTTCTTGCCTTCGGTATCGGCCGCTTCAACCTTGATATCCTCCCCCGGCTTCGCATCAAACTCGAAACGAAAATTCGGATCTTCCGAAATCGAAATCCCTCCTTCCATAGACATGATCAACCGGTTGCCCTGCGACACGGTCAGCCCCTGAATGAAGTGCGCAGGTATGTAGTATCGCGTCACCTGATCCATCTGCAGTCCTGAGTTGTTGGGATGACGGATCATCAGCTGCATTTCGGTTGCACGGGTCATCGATGCCAGACCCATTGTCTTGGCGGGAAACACACGCAGTTTCATCTTGCCGAGATTGGCAAGCGCCTCATCAGTGTTTTTCATGGCAGGAGCGGAACATCCGCCAGACGCCTTCACATAAGTTTCGGCCATGTGAAGCTTGCCATCCTCCGTTTCCGCGATGGCTCGCACATAGGAATAAGCATTGACCCGCAGCCGTGTAGCGAGATGGGTCACGCCAGCATCAGGACCGAATTTGAATACAGCAGCAACTGGTGATGGATTTTCGTCGACGATCAAGGTCACGGCTTTTATACGGCCGGAAGCGGCGTCAGTTTTAAAATGCAAATCGACTGGTACTATTGCCGCATCTTCGGCGCGCTTGGGTGCGTCGATTGTCACAATACCATTTGCGGCCTCAATAGACTTCTGTTCGAAGACGTCGCCCTTCAAGCTGTTCCAGGTGGTGCTTTCGGGAGGGCCAGCATTTTGCGCCCAAACAGGAAAAGGCAATGCCGAACCAAAAAACGCAAAGAGAACAACGGCAACCAAGGGGTTACGCAGCTCAATTGTTGCAAACATCGTGTTCTGCCTCCACCAAGGATAACTTTGGCGGTGCCCGGCTGATACAGACTATACCATCTTCCCGAACGATCTGGCAAATACCAACATTACCGGATCATTCCCATTCAAGTTCAGCGAATGCAGCAGTAGCATTGCGCTGATTGTACTCATCAAACAGTTTCCAGTTTGGACGTTCACTTTCTCCGGCCGATTTGACCGCATCTGACATCGGCACACCATCAGCAATGGCTTTGCGTATATCGCGTACAAGCACATCAAAATATCGGCTTTCCGCTTCCAGCGCCTGCGGCCATGGCGACGATACAGGCCCATGCCCCGGCACCGCAACTTCTGCCTTGATCCCACTCAGGGTCGCCAGTTGCGCAATCCATCCAAGCAGAGATCCATCCATTGTGGGCAGATGGCCAATAAAACACAGATCGCCCGTAAAGAACGTCTTGGTTTGATGATCAAACACCGAAAGATCATTATCCGTATGCGCAGGTTTCCAAGCCTTCAAACTGAGCTTGCGATTACCAAGATCAACCTCTTCCTCGTCAGTTATGAGCTTGGCGGGAGGAACTATTCTGATATCTGCCATGAGAGCACTGCCCATGGCATCGCGATAACTCTGCAAGTAATAGCTACCGCGACTTTCCAAAGCCCGCGGCAGATTATGATGACCGACGATGATGGCCCCCGTACCTTCAAATGCAGCATTACCGAACAGATGATCGGGATGCATATGAGTGTTGATTAAATACCGGATAGGCCTGTCCGTTTGGGTTCGAATAGCAGCAATTAATGCCTTACCCTCGACCACACTACCGCCGCTATCGATGACAGCCACAGCCTCATCACCAATGATAAAACCAACATTGCAAATCTCACCATCATTCTGATCAGTCATCATCGCAGGCGTACCGGCAAAGGCGAATACACCCTCTGCGATCTGCTTGACCGGCAATGGACCACCATGTCCTGATTGTGCCATCGCCAATCGGGCATGGGACACGCCGCAACAGGCAAAGAGCACTCCTGTTTTAAGGACGTCGCGCCGGGTCGCATAGCTCATGATCCGAAACCCTCACCAGCGAATTTCTCATTGAACGAACGTAGCAGATCTGCTCTGACCTGCGCATTGCGGCTGTGCCGTGGCACTCTTATATCGAAGGTTCCAATGACGTGCGCCGGTCTATCGGAAAACACAATAATCCGGTCCGACAGCATGAGTGCCTCCTGTAGGTTGTGAGTCACCATGAGTGCTGTTGTCGGCTGTTCTGACCAGACAGCCAAAAGCAGATTGCGAAGCTGCTGGGCTGTCGCCTCGTCCAACGAAACAAAGGGCTCGTCGAGGAGCAATATATCCGGCTCAATTGCCAGTGCCCGTGCAATGGCCACCCGCCGCGCAAGACCCAGAGACAGTTCGCCCGGATAAAACATCTGCATCTTGGACAGTCCCAAAACTCTGAACAGATTATCGAGACGAGTGTTCTTCAAGTGCTTTGGCAGAGCCAGCCTCACATTTTGCTCTACTGAACGCCAAGGCAGTAATGTCGGCTCTTGAAACACCGCGCCAATGCGAGGCTCTGCCAATCCGGGCAGTTGAACCACCCCCTTATAATCACCTTCAAGCCCAAGCAAGATGCGTAACGTCGTGGTCTTACCGCATCCGGAGGGTCCAAGAATGCAGGCAAACTCATTCTGTTCCACCTCGAAATGCAGATCGCGCAGCACATCAATCACTTCACCGTTTGATGTGCGAAATGACTTTCCCTGAATATCGACCTTAAGCCGTGCGGCGACGCCAACGTGTTGATGTGTGTTCAAGGGGTTGTACCACCACAAGTTCAATGAAAAGCATCACCGCAACAAATGCCAGCGTATAGGCCAGAATCGCCGCGACATCGAAGAGTTGGAAAAACAGATTGATCTGGAAGCCGATACCATTCGACCGGCCCAATAATTCAACAACCAGCACGATCTTCCAGATGAGGGAGACACCGGAACGCGAGGCCGCAGCGATATAGGGTTGCAATTGGGGTAGCAGGATATGCCGTATGCGATCCAGTGACCGGAAGCGGTAGACCTGCGCCATCTCGGCATAACGCGGGTCAAGCGCCCGTGTTCCCTCGCGCATTGTCACAACCACATTGGGGATCTTGTTCAAAGCAACAGCGCCAATTGCTGCCGCCTCGTTCAGGCCAAACCAGATATAGGCAAGGACGATCACGACGAGCGCCGGAATATTCAGAAAAAGGATAAGCCAAGGATTGAAGAACCGGTCGGCGCGCCGGTAGCTGCCCAGAAAAACACCAATCACCGATCCGATTATCATAGCAAGGAAGAACGAGGCCGCGACACGCCACAGAGTGATCGCCAAATGATACGGCAGATCGCCACTCGAGGTTTCGCTAAGGAACCTTTGCAGAACCAGTAATGGCGCGGGAAAAGAGCGGCTTGGCCATAGCGTGGCGCCAATATGCCAGACGACTATAAGAGCGGCAAAAGACAACAACACCATGATAGGTGATGTCCATTGCCAAGACCGTTGCGGATGAACCGTCTTTGATCCCTCGCCCTGTCCGGTGGAAATCACTGTCATCTATTGGGCCCTCCAGAACGTACCTTCGGCCAGCATAATGGCTGAGCCAACAAGCCGAGGGCCGCCGAGTTCAGCAAGAACCGCATAGAGTTTTTCCGCATCGGCTTGCTCGTCATCGACAGGACGAGCGGGAATGCCTTCACGATAGCGATCGCGCAAAATCTCGAGTTCGTGCCCTTCTGCCTTTATCACTGGCGCAAGCCTCTGCCATTCCACATCCGAATTGCCAAGAAGCGCCTTCGCATCACGACTGGCGCTTATGAATCCAGCAATGGCTTTGGGGTGGGTGTTTGCCCAGTTTCCATGAAATATATAACCGAGAGCCGACACGGCACCGGTGGCCCCGAGGGACTTCGCGGCATCACTGGTACTGATCAGCCTGTGAAAGCCGTTTGCCTCCAATCTCGCACAGAAATTCCAGAAAGTTAAAATGGCATCGAGCTCATTCTGCTGCGCCTTTTCTGTCAGCAATGGCGGGGCACCGTAGACAATCGTGTTCTGACCGGCCAAATCCAGAGACTGACGTTTGGCAAGTCCCTGAATGAGAAGCCAGCTCTTGTCGAGAGGTCCACCGGCAACGCCGATTTTCTTATCCTTGAGATCAGCCAGACTTTTGATCGGGGACCCGTCCCGCACCATGAGAGAGCCTACCGAACTGGAATAGGGTGCGAAAGCCAAATCCTCGCCCGAGGCGCGCTGACGCGAAACCCAAAGCCAATCCGATACGATGATATCCACATCTCCCGCCATCATCGCGACATTGGTCGCGTCTTCGCTGGCGAAGAAATGAACATCGACATTCACGCCATATTTCTCATCAAGCTTGTGGTGTTTGATCGTGTCCAGCTCCCAGTTCACTGTACCGAATTTCAGCACACCGACACGCACGGTTTCCGCAGCATGGCTTTCAACGGCAAAGACGCTGCCAACAATGAACATGACCAGCAAGCACACGAGGAAAGAAGGGTGCCATTTAGCCATCAGCATCTCCGATCACAGCGTCATCTCATTGGTCGGATATGCACACTTCCAACGGGAAACGCGATATTTCGGATGCTCTTGCGTCCATTTGGCCATTTCGGCCGGCGCCAGAAACATGCAATTGAGAAGATTCCCTCTGTTCTCAAAATGCAGTCGCTCTTCCCGACAATTCGTCGGGTTCGACACAAGACAGACAGTTAAGATGAGCTCGATAAGATCCATTCGGCACCTCTCACCCCACTCCTATCCCGGCAATGCCCTCGATCATTCGAGGCCTATTGACGGGAGCTGAAGCCGGTCGTCGGATTTCTCAAGGTGCCCAATGAGAAATATCTTTTCAAATTACGGTTCCTGCTCGTTGTCGTCAATCACACGCCGGAAGGAAAACGCAATCGTGATGCTGCGGCGTTATTTCCGCAGCATCACGATTGACTTATGCAATGCCACAGGTAACGTTTTGAAATGCTATGATCGCGAATTCGTTAATAGAAAGATCAAGCTGAAATGGTGGCGCCAATGCATGGAAATTGGCACCAGTCTTCGTCTAGGGCACCCTTGGCGAAAATGAGGAAATGCCATGCGATATCCTGTACTACTGATTGGTCTGTCAGTTGCAGTTCTGTCCGTTATTCAAGCCCGCGCTCAGGATGCGGGAGATGCCACGGCTGGAGCAACAGTTTTCAAGAAATGTGCGGCCTGTCATGTGGCAGACACTGACAAAAACAAGGTTGGACCATCTCTTAATGGTCTATTTGGCAGAACCGCCGGTACACATCCCAACTTTAACTATTCACCCGCGATGAAGGCCGCCGGTACAGGTGGTCTGGTATGGGATACTGCAAGCTTGCGTGACTATTTGCATGACCCGAAGGCCAAAGTACCCGGTACGAAAATGGCTTTCCCCGGTCTGAAAGATGACACGGAAATTTCCAACCTCGAAGCTTATCTCAAACAATATTCAAAGTAACAAAGTTGCCGCCGGTTTGATAACCGGCGGCAATCTATTCAGACGTTCTCACGCCATTTGATCGAACAGCCGACTGAGGCAAGCTGCTCACGCGGTCCTTGTCCAGACAGAGCGACCTGCTGCATGGCCTCGAACAAGTCCCGGCGCAGATCAGCTATGGCTTCCTGTTTACGCGATCCATCCAGACGCCCACGATATTGCAGCTCTGCATTGGCGTTAAATCCAAAAAAGTCAGGTGTACACACTGCGCCATAAGCCCGCGCAACAGTCTGGTCCGCATCATGCAAATAATGAAAGGGAAACGCATTTTCCCGTGAGAAGAGCTGCATGTTCTTGAAGGAATCGGCGGGATAGGCCGCGGCATCATTGGCATTGATGGCTACGAAACCAACGCCAAGTTTCTTGAGATCGCTTGCGTCACGCACAATGCGCTGGATAACAGCTTTAACATAAGGGCAATGATTGCAGATGAAGGCGACGACAAGTCCATTGTGCCCGGCCTGAGCCAGAATGGAATGTCTTTGGCTGTCCGCACCTATCAAATTTGCATCTAAAGCCTTCCAGCCGAAATCACAAAGAGGCGGTATCGCGGCCATTTTTTCTTACTCCCGTCATGCTGCCTCGTATTGCCTTGCATTGTCGGCGGCGCTCCGGATGGCAGCGATGTTATGAGCATAGGCCACCTTACCGTTTCCCCTAAAGATTGCAGACCCCGCGACAAGTACATCAGCTCCGGCTGCGGCAACCAAAGGGGCTGTCTCCGGCGTGACACCGCCGTCAATCTCGATATGGATAGGACGATTCCCGATCAGTGCCTTCAAACGCCGTGTTTTCTCAACGACCGATGGAATGAATGCCTGACCGCCAAATCCTGGGTTGACGGTCATCAGAAGGACGAGATCAAGCCGATCCAGTACATATTCGATGACAGTTTCGGGCGTGGAGGGATTGAGAGAGACACCTGCCTTTTTTCCAAGATTGCGAATGGTCTGCAGAGAGCGATCCAAATGCGGCCCTGCCTCTGCATGCACTGTGATGAAGTCACACCCGGCTTCAGCGAAAGCACCGAGATAATCGTCTGCCGGTGCGATCATGAGATGACAATCGAATATAGCTTCGGTTCGATTGCGGATCGACTTTATTACCTGCGGGCCAAAAGTGATGTTCGGAACGAAATGCCCATCCATTACATCAAGGTGTACCCAGTCCGCTCCGGCTCCCACGATGTCTTCCACTTCTTCCCCGAGCCGGGAAAAATCGGCCGAGAGAACGGATGGCGCTATGAGTGTCTTGCGGTTCATGGTGTCTGATCCTCCGCAGAAGCCTTTGCAAATACGCGGCTACTCCTGATATCCGCAGCCGTGATCGTTGAGAGTGTCATGGCATCAGTTGGTCCACGGGATGCTTCGAATAGCCGGTTGGCATGACGCAGCCGAGCCCGGTCCAGGGCATTGCGAATGGAGCGGGCATTGGCAAAATGCGGCTGCTGCCGACGCCGTTTTATATAGTCGGCCATGATGGTGCGGCCTTCCTCATCGAAGTTGTAGTTCTGTTTGGCCAGCATGGTTTCAGCAATGCTCAGAAGCTCACCGGAGCTATAATCCGGAAAATCTATATGATGCGCGATGCGCGAACGAAAACCCGGATTGCTTTCGAAGAACTTGTCCATCCGATCAGCATAGCCTGCAAGAATGACCACAAGATCGTCGCGCTGGTTTTCCATCACCTGAAGCAGTATCTCAATAGCTTCCTGACCGTAGTCCCGTTCATTCTCCTGCCGGTGCAGATAATAGGCTTCATCGATGAACAGCACGCCGCCCATGGCTCTCTTCAATATCTCCTTGGTCTTAGGCGCCGTGTGACCAATATATTGGCCCACGAGATCGTCGCGCGTAACCGAGACGAGATGGCCTTTGCGGATATAGCCGAGGCGATGCAGGAGATCGGCCATACGCAGCGCCACAGTGGTTTTGCCAGTGCCGGGATTCCCACTGAAGCTCATATGCAGGGTTGGCGTCTCGTGGGCCAGACCCATGCGTCGCCGCGCCCGTTCCACCAGCAGCAAGGCGGCTGTTTCCTTGATCCGTTGTTTAACCGGCTTTAGGCCAATCAAATCGCGATCAAGCTCATCCAGCACATCCTTGACACCCGATTCCACATACTCAGCATGCAGATCAACCGCCGCAGGAATATCCCTGTCAGTATCTGGAAGCTCCATATTTGAGACGTCAGCCATAACGTTGACCCGCCGGCTTGTCCGTCGCATAGGACCTCGTCGTGTAACGGACCACACGGCCTTCCCCTTCCTGACGCGCAAGATGGAAACCTGGTTCCTCCTGCGGGCGATTGACGAGGAAGGACAGCTTCACAGACTCCCATCCATGAGTATTGTCAAAGGCAACCAAACGGATATAGCTATCGCCATAAGCCTTGCGGCATTCTTTCAATTCCATCATCAATGCGGCCGCATCCGGATTATCAAACATCGGATGCCCCCACATATCCCAATAGGTGTTGCGCGGGTGCGGGTCATCGGTGAACTCGAGACTGACCGCCCAGCCCTTATCGATGCAATACTGCACTTGCCGGGAGATCTGTTCGTCTGTCAGATCGGGCAGGAACGAGAATGCTCCCTGAGTAATACGCATGTCGTTTCTCCTATTCGGCTGCTGTTGCAGTCGGAACAAAATCCGGTGAATCAGTTGAGGTGTAGTTGAAGGAAACGTCCTTCCAGACTTCGAGTGCCTGCTGCAGCGGCTGACAGTTGCGAGCTGCCATTCGCAGAATTTCAGGGCCTTCACGCAAGATGTCGCGACCTTCGTTGCGTGCGAGCACCATGCATTCAAGGGCAACGCGGTTAGCCGTGGCACCGGCAGCGATCCCGAGCGGATGACCGATCGTGCCACCACCAAACTGCAGAACAACATCCTCGCCCAGAAGATCGAGAAGCTGGTGCATCTGACCAGCGTGGATACCACCTGATGCCACTGGCATCATTTTGTTGAGAGAGGCCCAATGCTGATCAAAGAACACACCGTTTTCGAGTCGCGTCGGGTTAAAGTCCTCACGGCAGATATCATAGTACCCGCGGGTTGTTGCCGGATCGCCCTCGAGTTTGCCGACGACGGTCCCGGCGTGAATGTGGTCCACACCTGCAAGCCGCATCCATTTGGCGATAACGCGAAATGAAACGCCATGGGACTTCTGCCGCGTATAGGTAGAATGGCCGGCACGATGTAGATGCAGGATCATGTCGTTGCGACGCGCCCACTTGGCCATCGACTGGATCGCCGTATAGCCGATGACAAGATCGATCATGACAATGTTCGAGCCCAGCTCCTTGGCGAAGTCTGCGCGTTCGTACATGTCCTCCATTGTCGCCGCAGTCACGTTGAGATAACTACCTTTGATCTCGCCTGTTGCAGCCTGTGCCTTGTTGACGGCTTCCATGCAGTAGAGAAACCGTTCGCGCCAATGCATGAAGGGCTGCGAATTGATGTTCTCGTCGTCCTTGGTGAAGTCCAAACCACCCTTCAGCGCTTCATAGACAACGCGTCCATAATTGCGGCCCGATAACCCGAGTTTCGGCTTCACGGTTGCGCCGAGCAGCGGTCGCCCGAACTTATCAAGGCGTTCGCGTTCAACGACAATACCCGTCGGTGGACCTTGAAAGGTTTTCACATATGCAACCGGCAGACGCATGTCCTCAAGGCGCAATGCCTTTAGTGGCTTGAAGCCGAAGACGTTGCCAATAATCGACGCGGTGAGGTTTGAGATGGAGCCCGGCTCAAACAGATCAAGATCATAGGCAATATAGGCAAAATACTGCCCTTCACCATTAGGGACCGGATCAACGCGATAGGCCTTTGCACGGTACTTCTCGGTCGCGGTCAGCCGGTCGGTCCAGACGACTGTCCAGGTTGCCGTCGATGATTCACCGGCAACGGCCGCCGCTGCTTCGATCGGATCAACACCGTCCTGCGGCGTGATACGGAAGAGCGCGATGATATCGGTGTCCTTCGGCTCATAGTCAGGCTCCCAATAGCCCATCTTCTTGTATTCCATGACACCGGATCTGTAGCGGTCCTTCCCTGTGACCGTTTCTGACTTGTTCGACATGATAGGTCCTTTCCGTTTCGTTCTAGGCTTATGCAGCCTGAGCTGCGGCGATTTGTGGATCGAGCTTGCCGGCGGCATAGCGTTTGGCCATGTCATCAAGACCAATGACCTTGATTTTCATGGCATGACCTGCCGTGCCGAACCGCTCGAAGCGATCCCGGCAAAGGTCGCGCATGGCATCCATTGCCGGTTTCAGGAATTTGCGTGGATCGAATTCAGCCGGATTTTCGATGGCAATCTTGCGGAACTGGCCGCTCATCGCCATGCGGCAATCGGTGTCGATATTCACTTTGCGGACCCCATGGCGGATACCGCGCTCTATCTCTTCGACAGGGACCCCATAGGTTTGCGGCATCTCCCCGCCAAACCGGTTAATGATATCCTGCAAGGGTTGCGGCACCGATGACGAACCATGCATAACCAGATGCGTGTTCGGCAGTTTGCGATGAATTTCCTCAATCACGCCCATCGCGAGAATGTCGCCGTCGGGTGCCCGGGTAAATTTGTAAGCGCCGTGGGACGTCCCGCAGGCAATAGCGAGTGCATCAACTTTGGTGCGCAGCACAAAATCAACCGCCTGATCCGGGTCAGTCAACAACTGATCATGGCTTAGCGTACCGGTCGCGCCATGCCCGTCTTCGGCTTCCGCCTCGCCGCTCTCCAGCGAGCCAAGGACACCAAGCTCGCCTTCAACCGAGACGCCAAGCCAGTGGGCTATCGAGGTCACCCGCTTGGTAATCCCGACATTGTACTCGTAAGACGCGGGTGTCGCCGCATCCGCTTCGAGCGACCCATCCATCATCACCGAAGTAAAACCATGCCGAACGGCAGTCATGCAGGTAGCCTCGTCATTGCCATGGTCCTGATGCATGCACACGGGAATGGCCGGGTACATCTCAACCAGCGCATCAATCATTCGCGCCAGCATGATATCCTTGGCATAGGACCGCGCGCCCCGTGATGCCTGGAGGATAACAGGCGCCTCGCAAGCCGCAGCCGCTTCCATCACGGCAAGACCCTGCTCCATATTGTTGATGTTGAAGGCCGGAACGCCGTAACCGTACTCGGCTGCATGATCGAGCAATTGCCGCAGTGTAATTCTGGCCATCATCAATACTCCTTTTCGCTGATGAGCTTGCGCGCAGTGGCAACAATGTTTTCGGGTGTAATGCCGAAATGGCGGTAGAGATCCGGCGCAGGCGCGCTGGCACCAAATCCCTGCATGCCGATGAAAGCACCCTTCTCACCGACCCAGCGATCCCAACCCAGACGGGCCGCCGCCTCAATACCGATACGCGGTGCAGCCGCCAGAACAGACCGGCGATAGGCTGGAGTTTGTGCCTCGAACAGTTCCCACGACGGCATGGAAACAACGGCCGCCGCAATCTTGTGCTGACCTCGCAGAATATCGGCAGCGGTACAGGCAATCTCAACTTCAGAACCAGTGGCCAGCAATGTCACAGCACGAGGTTCAGCTGTTTCACGCAGCACGTAAGCGCCGCGCGCCGAACGGTTGTCCTCAATATGAGCGTGACGCAGCATTGACAGATTCTGACGCGAGAGAACGATGACGCTCGGCCTATCTGTATTTTTGAGTGCAAGTTCCCAGCATTCAGCTGTCTCGATGATATCCGCCGGACGGAACACATTCATACCGGGTGTGGCCCGCAGCATGGCCAGATGTTCGATCGGCTGGTGGGTGGGCCCATCTTCACCGAGGCCAATCGAGTCATGAGTCATGACATAGATCACCTGCTGTCCCATCAGCGCTGAAAGACGCATGGCGCCCCGCGCATAATCTGCAAATGCCAGGAATGTTCCTCCGTAAGGGATAAAGCCGCCATGCAGCGCAAGACCGTTCATCGCGGCAGCCATGCCATGCTCACGAATGCCGTAGTGAATGTAACGACCAAAGAAATCACCGGGCGCAATATCGAGCATCCCCGGCGTGACGGTCAGGTTCGAGTGCGTCAGATCAGCGGACCCGCCAATTGTGAGATTTGTGGCGGTATTGATGACCCCAAGCACCATTTCCGAGGCCTTGCGTGTCGCAACCTTTGTTGCCTTCTCCACATGCTCGCGGCGAAAAGCGGCGAGTTCCTCAAATACTGCAATTGGTATCTGTTTCTGCACCGCTTGCTTGAGGTCCTCGCCCTTTGATGATGCTGCCATCCGCACGCACCATTCACGCCGCTCGTCAGCGCCTCGACGTGCAACATCGCGCCACGTCTCAAGAATGTCTTCCGGAACGGCGAAGGGTTCATATGGCCAATCTATTGTGAGCCGCGCAGCGGCAATTTCCGACGCACCAAGCGGAGCGCCGTGTGTCTTCTCAGTGCCCTGCAGGTTGGGTGCTCCTTTGCCGATAATCGTACGGCATGAAATCAGCGACGGAGAATTTGATTCCCTGGCATGGGCGATTGCCTTTGCAATCTCATCGTAATCATGGCCGTCAATATCCTGCACATCGAAGCCGGCCGCCGTAAAGCGGGCCAATTGATCTGTGGAGGTTGAAAGCGATGTCGGCCCGTCAATGGAGATCGAATTGTTGTCCCAGAACACAATCAGCTTCGAAAGCTTTAAATGCCCTGCAAGGTCGATAGCCTCGTGGCTGAGGCCTTCTTGCAGACAGCCGTCTCCAGCGATGACATAGGTGTAGTGATCAACGATATCCGGCCCAAATCGGGCGGCCAGCATGCGCTCGGCCAGCGCCATGCCGACAGCCGTGGCTATGCCCTGTCCGAGCGGTCCCGTCGTCATTTCAATGCCCTGCGCGTGACCGTGTTCCGGATGGCCCGCCGTCTTTGCCCCGATCTGACGAAAACGCTGCAGCTCTTCAACCGGCATATCGGGGTACCCGATCAGGTAATGCAGCGCATATTGCAGCATGGAGCCATGACCGGCGGAAAGGACAAATCGGTCACGATCCGGCCATTGCGGATGTAACGGATCAAGCTTGATAAACCGCTTGAAAAGAACTGTGGCAACATCGGCCATCCCCATAGGCATACCAGGGTGGCCCGAATTGGCCTTCTGGACACTATCCATGACCAGGGCCCGGATTGCATTCGCCATATCCCGATCAGAGGCAACTTCCGCATCCGGGGCTTCTTGAAGCAAAACTTGAGTGTTCATCGTCTTCTCCTCACGAGGCTCGGTTTTTGCGCTCAATCAACTGCATGATCAGCGGTGTCAGGATGAGTTGCATTGCCAGGTCGAGTTTGTTGCCCGGCACAACGATCGAATTGGCTCGCGACATGAAGGAGTCGTGAATCATTGAAAGCAGGTACGGGAAGTCGATCCCGCGCGGCCGCGCAAACCGGATAACCAGCATCGATTCATCCGGTGTTGGTATCCAACGGGCAATGAACGGGTTGGACGTATCGACGATCGGCACACGCTGGAAGTTGATATCCGTCAACGTGAATTGCGGCGTGATATAGCGGACATAGTCCGGCATTCGGCGCAGGATAACGTCCATGACGGCCTCAGTGGAATATCCCCGCGTTGAGCGGTCGCGATGGATCTTCTGAATCCATTCGAGATTAATGACCGGCACGACGCCAATCTTGAGGTCCGCATGACGGGCAAGATTGATGCCGTCTGCTACAGCACAGCCGTGCAGCCCTTCATAGAACAGCAGTGTGCTCGGCGGAAAGTCGCGCCATTCAGTGAATGTACCAGCCGGCGCGCCATATTGCTGGGCTTCATCGTCATCATGAATATAGGTCCGGGTTTGGCCGGTTCCTTTGCGGCCATACTGTTCAAAGACCTCGTCAAGCTTGGAGAGTTCATTCGCATCGACATGAAAATGCGTGAAATTGGGATTTCCCTTCTTTTCCTCTTCCGCAACTTTTGCCTTCATGGTGTTACGATCATATTTGTGGAATGCATCCCCTTCGATAAAGGCTGCTTCAATATTCTCCCGACGAAAAATCTGTTCGAAGATCCGCTTGACCGACGTTGTTCCAGCGCCAGATGAGCCTGTAATGGAGATAATTGGATGTTTTGCAGACATGATTGATCTCCCTCCCTCAAGCCCTGAACAGGCCACGATTACTGAACAGTGGCGCACGCTCACCAATATTGCTGGGTTCGCTATGGTAGCGACTGATCCGGGCTACTTCCCGCACCGAGCCGAAGACGAAGGGAACCCGTTGATGCATGGCCTTGGGCATGAGATCGAGAATGCGGGTCGAAGTATCCGTCGCTCCCCCACCCGCCTGTTCGATGAGAAACGCAATGGGGTTCGCCTCATAGATGAGACGGATACGACCATCGCCATAGCCCTTGCGCTTATCGCCGGGATAGAGAAACACACCGCCTCGCATAAGAATGCGGTAGGCCTCGGCAACCAGTGATGCGATCCAACGCATGTTGAAATCACGTTCGCGTGGACCTTCGCTGCCCTTCAGACAGTCATCCATATAGAGTTGAACGGCCTCGTCCCAATGTCGATAGTTAGCCGCGTTGATGGCAAACTCATGCGCCTGACCGGCAATAACAATGCTGTCATAGGCTTGTACAAATGTGCCAAGTCGACTCGAGAAGACAAAGGCATGCGTCCCATTACCAAGTGTCAGGACAAGAGCCAGTTGCGGACCGTAAATGAAGAACCCTGCTGCGAGCTGGCGATCGCCCTTCTGAAAGAACGAGGCGACGGGCTCGCTGCTCGGATCACCAGCCACTGGGAGAATGGAGAAAATAGTCCCTATCGATACATTGGTATCGATATTGGATGACCCATCGAGTGGATCGATAGCCAACGCCAATGGAGCAAGAGGATTCAACAGCGCCGGATGCATCAACTCTTCAGAGCCGTATAGAGCGACTGGCGCCTGCCGCATTGCTTCAAGAAACATGTCGTCTGCGAAGACGTCGAGCGCCTTCTGCGGATCGCCATCAGCATTCTTGCCACCGGTGCTGCCGGAAAAAGCCTTTCCGAGTGCCCCCTGATTGATGACACTGCGAATCTTGACCGCAGTCAAAGCCAGTTGGCGCAGCACCGCCGCAACCGACGTGCGCAATGGGTTATTATGTTCCGCATAGGATCCAAGAAAGGCGTCTAGCGTCGCCGTGGTCATGGTCGTCCTCCCGTGCCTGGTCGTCTTGCGCGCCAGACTTCAGGACTATGGGACCATCAACGGATCACTAAGTAAAATTTATTATATTTACCTTATAGATAAAATTCATTAAGTGTGAGTGATGCGCAATTTGAATCTCAAACAGTTACGGGCGATACAGGCGATCAAGCAGCATGGAACCATTGTAGCTGCCGCCAATACGTTAGGGCTGACACCTCCTGCGGTAACAATTCAGCTCAAGCTTGTTGAGGAGGAAGCCGATATTGTCCTGTTTGATCGCACCAATGAGGGTCTACGTCCGACGGCTGCCGGACTGGCATTTTTGGATGCAGCCCAGATGATCGAGGAAAGGCTGCGCCTGCTCCATGACGAGATTGACGCAATCAAAGGTCTGCGGGTCGGCACGTTATCTCTTGGAGTTGTATCGACGGCCAAATATTTTGCTCCTCAACTCATGGCGACATTCGGTAAGGAACATCCTGATATTGCAATCAAGCTGATGATCGGAAACCGCGCGGAGATCATCGACAGTTTGAAAAGTCACGGCGTCGATCTTGCTCTGATGGGCCGGCCGCCCAAGGAAATTCCGCTGCGATCTGCAGTTTTCGGCGATCATCCACTGGTCATGATTGCCGCGCCGGATCACCCGCTGGCCAATTGCCGGGATATAACGAAAGAACGTATCGCACTGGAACATTTTCTTATCCGTGAACCAGGGTCCGGCACGCGTATATCTCTGGAGATTTTCCTGAGCGAGTTGCCCGGACGCATAGATGACCTCGGCACCGAAATGTCTTCCAATGAGACGATCAAACAGGCCGTTATGGCCGGACTTGGCATTGCGTTCATCTCAGCACACACGATCGCACTGGAGCTTGAAGTCGGCAAGCTGGTGATACTTGATGTAATAGGCATGCCTATCCGCCGTCAGTGGTTTTCCGTCATGCGCACGGACAGGACGTCGTCGCCAGCCATGCGCGCATTTCAGGATTTCCTCAACCGCAAGGGTGCGCAGTGTCTGCCATCTATAGATCGCCTTTACCCAATGGTGGGGTAGTTTGCGGGAATAGTGGTGCCAGCGGCCAGCTTTGGTGATCCGCACGTCAATTCGCCGCGCGGCCTCAACACATGCATTCGCGCACAAACGCTCGATTGTCGTGATTACAAGCAGGATATCCTCCTGCACTTCTCCGCAAGCCGGCAAGCCAAGCATCGCGGTCTTTTTTGGAGATCGTTAAAGTACTGACAACTGGTCTGTCTGCGAAGCAGCAGTCCCCAGCAACACTTCTTCCGGCAGTCCAAATTGTGAGCCGATGTAAACCGCACCCTAAAATGGCCAACGGTAAACCCATTCATAGCTGGTTCATATTCGTTTTGAAATATATTCGAGAAGAGAACAATGGAGAGAATTATTATAGCATCGATGTTCTGGAGAGTGCCCCCCTGGTCGATTTTTAATCTGAGTGCGCAAACTCAATACAAACATTGCGTCAAAGGAGGGTTTCACAAAACCATATCAGTATATGTGGACATCGAATTGAACCGAAAGGGTACACAGGCAGGTACGTTCGTACTGCCCTATAGCGAGCAGTCCAATACCGAAATGAAAACAGGCGGGTGTGCGGCAATATTCAGTGCTTACAGATCACGCGAGGTCGGCCATGCCCTACAAAAATGATCTGGATGCCACCAAGCGCGAACTTATTTTGGATGAATTGGCGCGGATATCAAACTCTGAACTGTTTCGGAATTCGATTCAAGCGCGCAAGTTCCTAAGCTACGTTGTACACGAAACGATTGAAGGACGCGCTTCAAGGATAAAATCGTACTCGATTGGCCTCGAGGTTTTTGGCCGGCCTTCAAGCTTTGACGCATCCCATGATCCGATCGTAAGAACGGCAGCAAATAGACTTCGGGCTACGCTTGATAAATATTACAGCGATTTTGGCCAATATTCACCAGTTATCATAAGCTTGCCTAAAGGGAGATATGTTCCCGCATTTGATTTCCAGAAACCGAACGCGGTTGAGCCTCTTCCCCCAGTCAAAGTACCAATGCAGCAGGCCATTATATTTGAGCCGCGCATTGAAAAGACACATGAATCCCCTTGGCTGCTTATATCCCTAGCGGTCGGCTTGGCTGCGCTGTCACTGATATGGCTCAACTACACCCCAAAACCTCATCAAGGGAAAACCACAATCATCGTACAGCCTGTTAGCGCTGTTAATCAAAATCCTGAAGCTGTCACTTTGGCACGGGCAACGGCAGATCAACTCGTAAACAAATTAAAGAATTACGGCAGTGTTGATGTTGTCGACGCATCTGATTTTCAAGCTGCATCTAATTTGATTGAGAGCCAGAAGAAAAAGGCAGCCATAGAAGATGACCTGTTTTCATTGACAACAGCCTATCAGGAACACAACGAAATCTTATCCGTTTCGTGGCGCCTGATTGACCTACGTTCGCAAAAAGTAGCGTGGGCTGCGCAGGAAAATATATCGCAGACAGCTTCCAATAAGGCTGATGATATTGCCAACACCATAACGAGCAAATTGCTCGGCACTGAAGGGGTTGTTCCCGTTTTGCTCGACCGACTATATGGGAATACCAATGATGCACGCCAATGTTTGTCGAGGTCTCAGCGGCAGGCCCTTTTCTACGATGACAATTTGCAAGTGGACATTCAGCGGTGCCTGGAAGATGTAGTCCGTACGCAGCCGGAAGATTCTGAATCTTGGGCTCTGTTAAGTCTCACATATTATAACAGTGGTCGTACCGCTGCATCGTTAGGTAACGACCCGAGCGTTTATGATCAAAAGCAGCATGCAACCGCGGATCGGGCGAGAGATATCGCGCCGACATCATTTCTCACACTTCAAGCACTCATGTTTGCAGCTTATGCAGACGGGCAATTTGACATGTTTGATGAAATTCGCCGAAAATTACTGGACCAATTTGGGGGAGACCCACATCTCAAAATAAGAATAGGGCATGCGCTTGCAGCCATCGGTCGCTTCGACGAAGCGTTGCCTTTGGTCAAGACAGGTATTGATGGATCACAGACAACCATCGGAATCGGTTTCCTTGTCCAATCCTATTATGCATATTCAAAGCATAATTATGAGGAGGCTCTCAATCTGATCCAGCGCGTTGGCACAGACGATTATTACATGATACCCCTCATGAAGGCAGCAATCCTGGCCCAATTGGGTCAAACAGAAAAGTCCCATGAAGCGAAGGCTCTGTTATTAAAACTACGGCCCGGCTACGAGAAGAATTTTTACTTCGATTTCCTGCATAAGAAAGTTGCACCGGAATATTTTGAGCCAATCGCTGATGGTCTCAGAAAGGCAGGCTTGGACATTATCCCCATGAAGCCAAGCCTTACAGTCATGCCTTGAATATTATTGCGGGCGTTACGAGCATACTCGCCTCCTGCGCGCCAAGGCCTGGGTCCGCGACCTCACGTCTGATGATATAATTGGCTGACTGCTTTTTCGGCCGCCATTTTCTTGATGGCAAACCGGCTGGACGTGAAGTCATAATACATATCTTCGAAATCCTGTAGAATTTCGATTGCTCCGCCGCCCAGGGAATGAAATCGCACGAGACCAAGATTTTCACAACGTTCCATCATCCGCCGAATGTGGGATCGTGATACATTTAAAGACTGTGCAATGGACTCATAGCGGAATGGCACAATCCTATTGCCATCGCTAATGCTTATGGTGTCGGCAATCATGAGCTTCATCAGCATTTCATTGCCAACGGTGCTTTGAGAGAACAATCGAATTTTGTTGAATTTGTCGCAATTGACGATGTTTTTAATATATTCCAATTGCACCTTAGAAAGAACGCGCCCTACGAATGAATCGTTTTCATATAAGTAGTTTACAATATGCAAATCAAATAATTCATCGATTACAATTAGCTCATTGTTACATATGACATACAGGACATTCTCCAGCGAAACGCTTGGAACCAAATTCTTTATTCTTTTATCAGAATTGGACACATTTTCCGCAACGTATCCCGTACGCTTAAGCAAGCCTACAAGCGCGAGTACCTTGTTCGGCCCAGCTATATTGTTGGTGCTCGCGAATTTCTGCAATTGAGTAAGGGTTGCCGCTCCGTGGTTAAAATGCAATCTGAGCAACTCAAGCACAATTAAATAATTGACCTCTACCCCCAGAACCCTGTTTAGATATTTGTTTGCCTCAAAAACCTTGATGTAACGCTCTGCATACACCTTAAATACTGCATGGAATCGAGCGTGCTCCCGTATCACCGCAGCCTCCCGGTCAAGCAACAAAGTCGTTGACATTTTGTATGAGCCCTTTGGTTTCTTCAGAGATCGAAACTATGTTGCGCGCCCTATAAGCATCCTCGACAATGCGCAGCTATGTCGGATTGAACAGCGCAATAATGATTGCACTCCAGAAACAAACGCCAATAAGAGCCAATAAATACCAGAACGCGAGGATTCCAATTTGATCACGGATTCTCTTGCGCGGTTTTGGTAGTGTCACTCTCCTGTGCCCTTCCCCTACTGGGCCCAACATTTGATCGCATATGGAAAATTGAGAGCTTTAAAGAGATTGATTGCCGCTTGCTGCTCGGTCGATGCATAGAGATGCAGGATGGGACTGCCGCCCTGTTTCAAAACAAAACCATAGCTGACCGTCATCAGAGCGCAGGATACCAATATTGGATAAAGCCAATGCCAGCCATTCATCAGAGAAGAAAGCAGACCCCATATTCCGATCCCTGTTAAGGCACCTACAATTAACCCAACAAATCTGAACGACGTAGAAATACAATTTATACGAACCAAAATCACCGTTACGGTGGGTCTCGTAACGGTTACGATTGTTTGTGTAACTTATGTAATCGACAAGAACGGTGTTAAAATAGCGCTCAATACTTCATGCATTGTCGCTTAGTGATATTTTGAAGTCATGAACTTTGAGGACCCAGCCGAGTACAAAAATTTGTCCAAGACGATTGCTTGTGCCGTGTTCTTAAAAAGCCTCGTTTTATCCTCTAAACTTCGGAGTGATTGTGACACCTGAGCGATTCAATGAATGCCTTAATTGGTTGAGGTGGTCTCAAATAGACCTTTCATCTGTCCTGGGGTGCGATGTATTTCTAGTGAACGCATGGGGCAGCGGAATAGAAGTCGTCCCAGGGGATGTTGCAAAATGGATCGACAAACTCGCTAGAACTCACGAAAAGACAAGTATGCCAACGCAATACAAGGGCGCGCGATTTCGCATCCAGATAACCGCGACACGCTGAAACAGCTTTAGCGCTAGCACCGATAGGCCCTTGGTCAATCTGGACCCTGCAGGTAAAATGCTCCCGGTGGCGACTGGGTTTCGAAGGACAGGCGTTTACCGGGAGCATCGCTATCAACAATAGCTAATGTTTTTTACTGAACCTCTCGTTACAATCAATAGAAACCCAGTGACCATTTTAGGGTCTAGTCAGTTTCAAAATGGATGCAGAAAATTCCGGCTATCAAGAATTGTGGGTGTCACGCTAGAAACGAGATTTGCGATGCTATTGTTCGGGACAACCATCTGGCTTTTATGAAAAGGGAGTTCCCCCACCCTTACTCTTCTTGTGCCGGAAATGCGTTCGCAAGGAAGAGCTGTAAACATTACCAACAACAAGGCGTCCTCCGCAAATTGGGCACCAGATGGGGGTTGATGCTCTTGCAGAGCCATAATTCTCACGTTCACTGGCAATATAATTATCTGCGCTGATTAGCGGTCCATCGGGTGTTCCATATACGGCCAATCCCACCGCCTTGCAGTGACCGATCAAGGTAAGCGCGCCTTCAGTTTCTCAATCTTGACATCGAAGTGCATGATGGCCAACACTGATTGAAACGGCGGCATAACGATCATTGTGACCCCGCAATCATCACAGATTCATTGAATGAGAAGGCTCGCCCCTGAGGGCGAAGCCAGACTGGAGATCGTCTCAATCAATACCAAAATTGAGATGAGACCTCGTATAACAATAATCGCCCAAAAATTGGCGCTACGCAGAGTAATGTAACGGTTACGTCAGATCGCTACGTCTTCTGTTGCGGATTTTCGGTACTGTTTCTGCCAACAACGCTACGTTTCTCGCTATGCCATTCGATTATTTTGGGGATGAAAATCTCCATCACAACCATAGTCGCAGGCTTGATCGGCCCCAGTGTTCACAGGGCGAAATGAGGCAGACTTGCAATGAACTGGCGGCGCCAACACCGACTAATAAACATCTCGAAGATTCATCAGACGGATCGGCGTCAGAAACAGAATCTTCAGATCAAACCACAAGGACCAGTTTTCGATGTAATAGAGATCGAATTCTGTGCGCATTTTGATCTTGTCTTCCG
>NZ_JACGXO010000007.1:0-311875 GCF_014138335.1 Phyllobacterium sp. P30BS-XVII | reverse complement strand
CCACGACCGATCCCGTATTCCAATCGCCGGAATATTGGCAATACCAACCCGAATTTTGCTATTTTGTACAAACTAGAAAGTTGTCAGAAAATGAACAGTTGTAAATGCCGATAAGAAGAAAACAGCATTGAGCGGGAAAGGCAATGGGCCAAGCGGAGGGGGCAGGGAGTTCCAGAAAACACATTGAAATCAGACCTGTAGAGGGGAGCAAGCGCGGAGATTGGGTGCAGGTCGGGAACTTGGACGGCCACAGAGCTCAATCAGACCCGACAGTAGGACAAGGCGGGATAACTCCCGACCGACCCATGAACGAGGAGTCGACAATGACGAAGCTAATACCGTGATAAATGCGTAATAAGTGGAATAAGGTAATAAAAACAACGATAATGAGCTATTAAAGAGAGTTAATTCAGGTGGCCAAGATGGGTACGAGCATTCACTTCTGTCACGCTTCCCATTAGGCTGTGTTTATGAAAACCAATGCGCCCTTATTTTTCGCATTCGACAGTTCTGGTCCAGACGCGAAGGCATGTCTGGATGACGTCTATGAGGTGTTCTCGCCCTATCGGCCGGCACGGGGTTTTTGTCGGCAGTGCTTCACGGTAGAGCAAGAGGAGCAGATATGCGGTCAGAGCAATATTCGCAGGGCAGACTACGCTAGTTTTTCGCCAATCTATCTAGAACATCCCAATTGTTCTGGCAGCGTTGCTACATTCCGGTATTGGCTGCCGCGCGCGCTTGAATGTGCCATATTTGACAGGTGCTTGAGTCCTTCGTTGCCCGATCAGATTGCCAGACTGGGCTTACTGTCTTGGCCACAACACGAACAGGAGGCGTTGCGCAATCTATTCAGGCACGCAGCCGTGAATTGGTTTGTGACAGGCAAGACGGCTCCACTGGGGCAGTACTGGCCAGACATTGGCAACGACGGGTCACAGGATATCTGGACAGCTGAAATCTTACTCTTGGCCCTGATCTATCTTCGCGTCGACCCCTCTTCGCTGGCAAATCATATGTTGGCCACAAACACAGTCTGGTCAACGCTCGGTCTCGTGGCTGCAATCAGCCCGCTGTGTAATCTTGATGATATTTACCCTGTATTGGAAAATGCCGAAGACACAACGGCAATGCATGCTGTTCTGAAGGGGCTCTATCGATACACACAGGCTCGCTTTCACCACATCATCACCTACGAAGTCTTGATGCTGAGGTGGGAGGCACACCTAGCCCGTGGCGACGAAAAACTCGCTTCCTATCTGCTCGAGGTGATGGATCGCTACGAGCCACCACAGATGGTTGATCAGACAGACGACGAAACATTTCTGGCCGACTTAACCAAAATCATTAGCGGGTAACCCGCGAACTGATGCCATTCAGAGTGATGGCGCCCAAGCCAATCGCGAAACATGGCAATGTAGGTGATTTGGTAGTCACGGCGCCGAGCCGAAATAATAAGCAGCTTAGGCAATAGAGCGATTGCCACTCAACGGCCGAGATGAGGCCGGGAACGGAATAGCGGCTTTTAGTCCCGAAGAAGGCAAAGCTGCCTATAGTATGATCTATATATAGAGCCGTCTGCTTTGCGCTCGCAGGGGTGCATGATTAATTGTAACCGCCTCAGGTGCCTTTATCGATCACCTGCGGTGGATATGTCTTGCGGAACGAACGACGGAACTGGCGCAAGCCACCCAGTTGTTCTATCTATGTTCGCATGGAACAGGCACCGACTTTTGAGCCAAAAGGCATCTCGCCCTCGCAGTTCATGCGGGAGCTTCGTCCGGAATATTATTCGGATTCCGAAGATCGAGTCGCTTATATTCTGGACCGTGGGCTCTTCGAGTACCACCTCGGAACGATGACAAGCCGCAATCAGACCCAAAACTTTGAAATCTTCTGCCGCAAGCTTTGTGAGCGTGCAATTTGCCCGAACCTACGCGGACAAACTGGACCGGACGGAGGCGGCGACAGTAAGGCAGACGCAGAGACGGTGCCGGTGGCTTCGGAAATCAGGTCCCTCTATTTTGAAGGTGAGTCCAACGCCGGTACAGAACGTTGGGCGTTCGCCTTCAGTACCAAGCAACGATGGCAGCAGAAAGTGCGATCCGATGTCGAAGGTATCTATGCGACCGGCCGAAAATATGACCGGATTGTTTGTGTAACGAGCCAATTCGCAAAGTCCAAAACTCGAGCTGACCTGGAAGATTCCCTAACGAAGCAATTTGGCATCCCCGTCACTATCCACGATCGGACGTGGATCGTGGAACAAACGATTGATGCGGACCGTAAGGACCTAGCCTTTAACTACCTGAACGTTGGCGAGTTAAAATCCGACCCGCTTAGGTTAGGTCCGACAGACTATTCTCGGTTGCGGCAACTCACGGATATAGAGAAGAGCATAGATAATCCTGAGTCCTTTGTGGGTATGGATGTGGAAAGAGCGACGGAGGCGTTGCTTGCCGCAAAGCTGGCGCGAGGACTTGAAAAACCTAGGAGCGAAGTTGAAGGCCGGTTCATGCGCGCGATACGTCTCGCCAACGACGGCGGAACATTTCTCCAGCGGTTGGAGGCGCAGTACGAACTCATTTGGACAGGATTTTGGTGGTACGACGACGTACATCTGCTGAATAGTGGATACGACGCCTTTGAAACACTTCTAGCGGATTCCGATCATTCCCAGGCGGTAGGTCTGCTCTGCAACCTTAATCAGTTGCTCTTCAACTCTGTGACTCAGAAGTTGCTGCCCGCAGGTCAGTTGAAGGTGGAAGAAAGGACAGCTCGGCTCGAGACGAGACTATGGGCGATGGCGGCGGACACAGACCGCCCTAACAATCAACTCGAGGCTGAAACCAGTCTGTTGATTGTGCGAATGAACCGAACTTTGGCCAGTTTGCCGATAGGTGATCTGAGCCCTATCTGGCAGGGATTTGCTGATCTGATCGAGCGGGCCAAGGGACTTGGGGAATATGATGCTCGTACCTTGGCGGCTATCATTGAAGCGGCATCTACCATTGCCGGGAGCGACCCAGAATATACTACTCTGTCGGAGAGGTTGTCGGCCTTCGTGGCAGCGCGGACGAGTGAGGCGGAAGGTGCGCTAGTGCTATTTCGCAGGGCGCAAAAGCTCGACTTTGAGCACTCGTTTGACATGATCAGGCTGTTGGGTCGGGCAGCTTTGGGCCTAACCAAAAAGGAGCACTCTGCAGAGCTAGCTGACGCAGTGCTCCTGTTAGCGCTCGCGTACCGCAGCGCGGGCCTTCTCTGGGCAGCCAGGTCGAGCTGTATATTCGCAGTCGCAACGATTACTATTATTGGCGAGCAAGAGAGTGACATTCCGATCACGATTATCCCTGCCCTGAAGCTGCTCGCATGGATAGAATTGGAGCTAAATCACGTCCCTGATTTTCTTGCAGCGATTCAGTTCTTGAACGGCGTAGTGAGAAAACTGCCACTGACCGAAGACTCAAAGAAGCATCTTGTCGATGATCTTCAGGAACTGGATGCGGCGCTTGGCAGTGTGCTCCTGAATCTGAGCGAAAAAGAACTCGCAGGGCTCTCTGCTGCGTCGGACATTCTAAACGCCTTGGGTTTATGGATGGCGCGCACCGGCCTATTATATGCGATGGGACATATGGCTGAGCTGCGCACTGACTGGAGTATCCCCGATGCCGAGACCGACGACGGCGTCCGCGAATTTCTATCGCGGCTCGCGGCTCAGCCTGTCGGCCGCCGACGTCGCAGGTTGGTTCTTAACGAAGCCGCCCCTCAGTCAGTTGAGACGTACCTGTTGGGGATGGCTGTTGAGGTAATTCAGGACGGTAGCATCCCGCAAATCATGATTGCCGAGATCATGCTCGGAGCCCTTGAAGCGGTTTTTGCTACGATCCCCGAACAACGAATTATTCCTCACACTGAGAAATTCGTGATCGCCATAGAAGAAAGCTCCGAACTCAAAGAACCGGATTTTGAGATTTCCGAGTTAGATGTCAAAGGCACCTTGCGTTGGCCAAGGACATTGGAACCTCACGCGTTTGCCACGCAGGACACAGTCCAAAGAACCATGTTCATGGTGGCGATGCAGGTCTTCGGCTTCACCTGTATGATGGATGACTTTAGCACGGCAATTGACAAACTGATGAACGATGAGGCGATCCAGCAGCGCATAACGCTAGTTCACGTCTCGCTGAACAGCTTTCACCGCGTCTGGCGTCGGCATGCCGTGCGGCTGTCAGATTGGGACAGCGTTGTGAAAGCGCAGTTCAACGTGAAATACCCGCTACCCGTTTTCGACCTGATTGAACCGCCCCGGGCCCCCAATGGCCCTCATGCCGCAAGTCCATACGACATCAAGGATCACCGCGTGATGAAAGTGCGATCGGTGATCGACGTGCACGCATGGAATCGCGCGCGCTGGCGAGGGATGGGCTACGCCAGCGTCGATGAGACCCAGCCTCCGCTCATGCTAGTGCTGTTTGAAGATGAAATTGCCGCTCGAAAGATATTTGAACGGTGGCGCGAACGAGTTGGCGATGCAGACCTGGGCGCAGAAATCCGGCTTTCGATTGTCAGGAATGTTCCTGGCGAAGCTAAGCATCATTACTTCGCTATCTTTGCCTCAAACGAGCCAGACGACGGAAAGGTAGACAATAGGAAATTCGTCGCGATGGCCAATCGCTCGCAATTCATTGAGCCTGCGGACGACGTGAACTTGAGCACTTTTCTTGAGCGCTTTGCCCATCATGGTGGGTACTATTTGCTGCCCGCCCATTTCGAGGAAAGTGGCGTTTCTCTGATGAAAGGGCTCGGCATCTTCAAACGCGATTTGGTTGTTCGTGATTATGCTGACTTGCCAGCGGGCGATCAGGATTGGGCCGGCGTCCGAAAAGGCAGCCCGCGGGAAATGTGATGGCAACCGTGTGCTAGCGAGGCTCCCCCATATCCTGCGACCCAAGCGCATGTGGAAAGTGGCCGCAAAACTCTGATCTACTTAAAGATATTAATTTCTTACAATTACGAATCACACTTACTTTAGCTACAGTACAAATATTGAGGGTATTGTTGGCGGGAAGTTTATGCACATCGAATCCATACGAATTCGCAACTTCCGTCGTCTCCAAGACGTGCGCATAGACCTTGCCTCCGACATCTCGATATTCGTGGGAGCGAACAACAGCGGAAAGACGTCTGCCACGCACGCCCTTCAGCTCTTCACCGCCGCTTCGCGCGAGCGTTTTTCCATTCACGACTTCAGTTCGGAATGCTGGGATGCGATCGACGGTTTCGGGGCGGGCATTCCCGACGCCGTGCTACCCACAATTTCCATGGACATCTGGTTTAATGTGGAACCGGCAAACCTCTATAGAGTCGTCGACCTACTTCCCAGTCTTTCCTTTACGGGAAATACGGTCGGCATCCGGGTCGAATTTGCGGCCTCTAATCCCGCTGCGCTGCTACGGGATTTTCAGGCCGCCTACGCTCTTGCTGCGGCGAACTCGCGCGCGGGTGAAGACGGAACTATCACCTATCACCCGTCACCAAGAACGCTGTGCGACTATCTGCGCGATGAGAGCGGCATTAGACTGCGCAAAGGATTTGAACTGCGCTACTACGTTCTTGATCGACCTCGCTTCGACGACGAATTACGCGAGCAACCGGGCTACGTTGCCCGCCTGATATCTACCGACAAGGGCCGTAGCGGAAAGGATATTCTCGCTGGACTCGTCAAGGTGGACTTCCTGCATGCACAGCGTCACCTTTCCGATTCGTCGGGCGGGACGCGCGCGGAAGAACTGTCCCGAGTCCTTGGAAGGTTTTATCAGCGAAACCTTGAGCAACGAGCCGCAGACTTTGAGGCGCAGCGAGCCCTGGCGGATTCGGAGACCATGCTGAACGATCATCTTGACCGAGTATTCGGACCTACTCTCAACAGGCTTGCGGAGCTTGGATATCCCGGTCTGGGCAACCCGCGTCTGCTCATCAAGACAGCTTTGAACCCCGCTACGATAATGAGCTCTCAGGACGGTACGCGAGTGCACTATGCACTCGGCGAAGCAGATCAGCATGGCGTCTTGCCGACGCTGCCTGACCGGTACAACGGGCTCGGGTTCAAGAACTTGATCTACATGGTCGTCGAACTGCTCGATCTACATGCAAGATGGTTGGATGACGAAGAAAGCAGACCGCCTCTTCACCTGGTCTTCATCGAGGAACCGGAAGCTCACCTGCACGTTCAGCTTCAACAGGTATTCGTCCGCAAGGTCCTAGACATCCTGAACATCGAAGGCGCCGACGCTCAGTATTACACGAGCCAGCTTGTGGTTTCGACCCACTCTTCGCACATTCTGTACGAGCGCGGTTTCCGTCCAATTCGGTATTTTCGAAGTAGCGCCAGCGCGGCCTATCACACGTCCGAAGTGCTCAATCTGTCGGCCTTCTACCACGGGACGTCAGTACTATCTCGGAACTTCCTTGAGCGATATCTCAAGCTCACTCATTGCGATCTTTTCTTCGCGGACGCCGCAGTGCTTGTCGAAGGGAACGTCGAACGTCTCCTGCTGCCGCAGATGATTGCGACTGCGGCTCCTCGCCTCCAATCAGCCTATTTGAGCGTCCTCGAAATCGGTGGCGCGTTCGGACACCGGTTCAAAAGTCTTGTGGACTTTCTCGGCATCACGACGCTGATCATAACTGATATCGACAGTGTTCTTCCTGGGGCGGTGCCTGAGCACGAGATAGATGATCAGCCTGCCGACGACGGTCTCGAAGCGAAGCACCCAGCGCCTGATGCTCCGTTGGAAGCGGTTGGGGCGGAGGACGAGGAGGAGCCGGAAGACGAAGACGAAGAGCCTGGCGCCGGAACGGCCTGCATGGTCTCCGTTGAGGGCGCGGTGACGTCGAACCAGACACTCATTAAGTGGTTGCCCGGTAAAAAGCCAATTGCGGATATCCTTGCTGCCGAGGAAAGCGAATGCATTCAGGTCAGGGTCGCGAACAGCGCGCTTGTTCGAGTGGCATATCAGACCGCTGTCGATGTCGCATGGAAGGAGGAAACCGCTGTGCTTGCCGGTCGGACTTTAGAGGAGGCCTTCGCACTCGAAAATCTGGTGTGGTCGCAGGACAAGGATCGCAAGAATCTCAAACTTCGTGTTCAAGGTGCCGGGAAGCTCGATTTGGCGGCAATCTCTCGTCGTCTACACAAGAAGATCGCCGGCTCAAGCTTTCACAAGACAGACTTCGCGTTGGCGCTGCTGGAGCACAACCCATCGGACTGGCTGGTACCCCGGTATATCGCTGACGGACTTCGATGGCTCGAGTGTGAAGTCACGCCTTCCGACCCCGGAGTTGACGAAGGTGACGCCGGCGTGGAGCATGGGCTCTTTGAGGACCTCCTAGGATGAAAAGTCGAATTGGCAAGCCCGACACACAGGCGGACGTCGACCTGCGCAAGGCGCTCGACACGCAACCGCCGACGAACTTCGTCATGGTGGCGGGTGCTGGGTCCGGGAAGACCACATCCTTAATCAAGGCACTGGCTCATCTATCGCAGACACGAGGAAGAGAGCTTCGCGTGCGCGGACAACAGATCGCCTGCATCACTTACACGGATGTGGCAGTAAACGAGATCAGGAGCGACGTTGGAGATGACCCACTCTGCCGTGTTTCCACGATTCACAGCTTCCTGTGGTCCCTCGTCCAGTCTTTCCAGATCGACATCCGTGAATGGATTTTGTCTCGGCTAGACGAGAAGATTGCAAAGGAAAACGATAGACTTGCGAAGCCTGGGACGCGTGCCACCTCTCGTCCGAAAATCGAAGCAACAGTGACAAGATATGGACTACAGAAAGAGATCGTAGCCGGACTGGACAAGTTCACGTACGGGACAGGCAGCGACTACGAACACGGTGTGCTTGGACATTCGGACATCATCATGTTGGTTCCAGATCTCCTTGCACAAAAGCAACTTCTCCGAGACCTCCTTGCTGCCCGGTACCCCGTCCTTTTCGTCGATGAAAGCCAAGACACCACGCCGAACTTCGTGAGCGCTCTCCGTACCGTTGCGGAGACCGTTCAACATGAATTCTGCGTGGGGTTCTTCGGTGATCCAATGCAGAAGATCTATACCACTGGCGCGGGCTCTGTGGCACTCGACGAGGGATGGATAAAAATACAGAAGCCGGAAAACTTTCGTAGCTCGCAGAGCGTCCTGAGGGTGGTTAACGCGATACGCTCTGAAGATGACGGCCTTCGTCAGTTGGGAGGCAAGACCACCCGCCAGGAGGATCAGGTTGTCCCGTTGGAAGGCACCGCGAGGGTCTTCGTACTGCCTGCGGACGAACATCGCTCGGCACGGGTCGGCCAGGTACGAGCATTTCTTGGCCGGGTGAACGAAGATCCTCTGTGGTTGAGCGATCATGATGAGGCCGACGTCCGGATGCTGGTAGTGGTGCATCGCATGGCCGCTATGCGGCTCGGCTTCCCAAATCTTTATTCTTCGTTGAACGATAATGCGCCGGACAGCCTGAAAGAAGGTCTCGTCGACGGGACTGCATGGCCTCTGCGGCCCTTCATCAGTTTTCTCCTCCCCTTGGCAACTGCTGTGCGGGCTGGCGATGAGATCGAGATTATGAATCTCCTGCGGCAGAAGGGTCCGCTTTCGAATGCAAAGATAGACGGAAATTTCATGGAGACCCTAAAGCGCCTTCATGACGCAACGCTTGATCTCAACCGGCTTTTTTCAGATCCTGCTACGACTATTAGACAGTTGCTTTCGCTCGCGACCGAGACGACGTTGCTGGCCGCCGACGAGCGTATGTCTCGACATCTCGCGCTCCCGCTCGATCCGGTCGATGAACTGGATCCAGAACACCTCCCTATGTCAGCATTTCTCGCGTGTCCGGCAAGCGAGCTGTGGAATTATCGAGAATATATCGAGGACTTATCGCCATTCGCCACCCAGCAGGGTGTCAAGGGCGCGGAATTTAACAGAGTTATCGTTCTTCTCGACGACGAGGAGGGCAAGGGGCAAACGCTGTTTTCGTACGGCAAGTATTTTGGGATCACCGACCTGTCGAAGACAGACAACGACAACATCGCCGAAGGCAAGGACTCGGTGATTGAACGGAGTCGCCGGCTGTTCTACGTGTGTTGCTCACGCGCGATCCAAGATCTTGCCGTTGTGATGTTCGTGGCGGACGTCGCGAGCGCCAAGGCTGCAATCCGTGCAAAGGGCTTCTTTCGACCGGAGGACATTCTTGGCGATGCTGAACTGCTCGCCTAGCTCGATGTACTAACGCAATGATCCTCTCCGACTTAAATTGGTGGTCGCAGTGTCGCCAGTATATCCGCTTTAAGACAGGGGACGAGAAGGTGTGTGTCGCAGACGAAAGGAGACTGGCTATTAGTTTTTCGGGAGCGATTTTAAGAATGCGGCCATTTAATGTAGCGCTGTGTTCGTGTGAACACTGCTAGGCATGAGCGGAGCATCTGTGCAAAATTTGATGGATCGTCTGTATCGATTTCTAATGCAGAAACTTTCGTTTAGACAAAACTGAATCCACAACCTATCGTTTGGAGGTGGGGTTAATGACCTGAATGTCAGATTCGGGAGAACACTGGAAATCCATGCGTATTCTCGTTTCCGCTGACATTCATCTCGGATCACCTATCCGATCTGCCGCGATGCGCAACCCTGAATTAGGCGACAGGTTAAAGCAGGCGAGCCGCGACGCTTTTGTTCGCATTGTTGATCTGACCATATCAACGAACATTGATGTACTGGTTCTCGCTGGAGACATTTTTGACAATGACCAGCCAGACTTAAAATCTCGTGCTTTTCTTGTCGCCCAACTTGCGCGGGCTGCGGAGGCCAATATTCCCACAGTGCTGATCCGCGGAAACCACGATGCCCTCCTAGATCATCGTGCCCATGGAGACCTTGGCCCCATGATCCATCTGTTGCACAAGGGAGCGCCAAGTGTGGAGATTGAAGGTGTCTGGTTCCACGGTTTATCATTCGATGCGAGCCACGTTTCAAAAAGCTTCCTGCCTGATTATCCCGCGCCGGTACCGGGGCGGAAAAACGTCGGGTTGATGCACACATCTCTTGACGGATCACCCCTACACGACCCTTACGCACCCTGCTCCGAACAGGAGCTGATGGCTCACGGTTATGATCTCTGGTGCCTCGGACATATCCATGCGCCCTTCGAGCGCACATCAGGTCTGATGCACGCTATTATGCCAGGCATACCGCAGCCACGTCATTTCGGTGAACGGGCTGGAGGCACTATCGTGATTGTCGAACTTGGACACGGCACAACCACCATCGAGAGGCACGGAGTCGGGCAGCTAACATTCAAGCAATGCTCACTGGACTTGAGCGAGTGTTCCAACATTCAGGAAGTGCTGAGCGCCCTTCGAACGGGACTTCAGGGTATGCAGCATCCCAAAGATATTACTGTGGTACGCCTGCAGTTGATTACAGGTCACCATGCTACTGAAGTGCTAACATCCCTTACGAACGAGATATTGGAAGACATAGACCGCGTCTTTCTGAATAAAGTAAAAGTAGTTGTTCCACAGCGGCATGCCGATGCCAAGGCGGATGATCTGTTGCGCCTTATGCGCGAAGAGCTGCATGAACCTAGCTTCCAGTTTGCTAGCAAACAGATACTCGAGGAACTCCGGACTGTTCTGCCGCGCGAAATCGCCGGTGAATTAGCTGATGCGGCATTGAATGATCTGCTGGAGGAGGCCACGAACGAAGTCATGCTGTCCCTTCATGCGGGGGCCACGCAATGAGATTGAACAGGCTTGATCTCATCCGTTACGGTCGTTTTGACAGCGAAAATATCGTGTTTCCCGGCCGCGCAGACGGCACACCCGACGTCACCGTGATCTACGGACCGAATGAATCGGGCAAATCCATCGCATTCAACGGCTTTCTGGAACTTCTTTTCGGTATGAAGTCGGGGATGCACCCCTACGCCTTTCGATTCGAACGTAACGACCTTCTTGTGGGTGCTGAGCTGGATATACCCGGGCGTGGTCCGACTGTCCTGCGCCGCAATGGTAAACGTACTCAATCCCTGCTGGATCACCAGGATCGCCCTGTAGATGAAGCCGTTCTCTCAAGTGCACTCCATGGACTTGGATTAGATGACTATGTTGAACGATTTTCACTGAATGACGAAGGGCTCCGCAGGGGCGGTGAACGAATTGGAAGTGCTAAAGGAGATCTGGGGCAATTGCTGCACGCGGGTGTCTCGGGATTGACCAGTATATCCCGCGTTCTAGAAGAAATGACAGCGCGCGCCGAACAGTTTCACAAAAAGAGTGGACGAAATACCGATCTCAAGACCGGCAAAGAACGATTGACGGAGATCGGACGCGCGCTGCGTACTGAACGTCTGACGCCAGACCGAGAGCACACACTGCGGAAAGACAGGGAGACATCGCAGAAGACGTTCAATGAAGCGGACGCCGAACTTGCCCGGGCGAGAAAAAGGCAGGCGGCAGGTAAAGCTGCTCAGATCTGGCATGATCGGACCGAAGAAATTCGCAGAATAGACGAAGGGCTGAGTCAATATCCCGATGGACCGGGTTTGAGGAAAGGTGCCATCGAACAAATAGCTACTCTTGTTGCAACGATATCGCAAAAGACTGAGCGCATAGAGGAAGCCGACGGGAAAATAGCACGTCACGAAGAGGTTATCGCTGCAAATGAATCCGATCTTGCTGCTCCGGATCTTGCTGTTGAGCTCGCGAAGCTGGACCAAGAGAAAATTGACGGCGCTCCCCTGACAGCCCGCGCAGCAACGGCCGAAACCGACCTTGAAAAGCGAGCTGGGGAGCGAGATGAGGTGGATCGCCAGATATACCAGATTCAGACAGCGCTACAGGTACCTGACATGCCACCTGCATCATTGGTTTGGGAACGCGATGAACTTGAGAACATGGCAAACGTTGCTCAAGCACGTCTGACTACCGAAGGAGAGTTAAGGGCAGCGAATAATATTCTCAAAACTGCGCGCGATCAGCTCGGAGATGCTCCGCTCGAGCCGCAGGATTTGTCACAACTGCAGGTGAAGTATGATGCCTGGCAGAAAGTCCCAGATATTTCCACGTCCGAATACATCCTTGAAACGGAACGCGCGCGACTTGCGAAAGTGGTTTCCGGTCTTCCCGCGAACTGGCTGACGCTTCTCGAAATCGGTCTTCCCGCGCGCGAAACGCTCGAGGATGTTTTGCAGCAATGGAATACCTTTACTTCGAACATTGCTTCTGCCGTAGTGGATCTGGAGACCCGCGAAGGAGAGTACAAGGCTGCTCGCGCAAAGCGGGAGGCTGACGAAGGCGAGCCCACTTCGCTTGACGCCGCTACCACCGAAGAGACGCGTCGCCAGAGAGATGCGGCTTGGGCGTTGCATCGAGCCACTTTGTCAGACGAAACAGCATACCGTTTCGAGAAAGACATGTATGCAGACGATGGAGCCCGCACCAATTTTATGATGGGTACGGAGGCAAGGCAGCAATTGGCTAACTCCCGCCGGCAGGAAAACGCTACAAGAGCCATTCGCGATATCGCAAAGAGCAAACTCGCAGAGCTAACTGAGAAGCAAGAGACGTTGTCCAAGCGGATTGCCTCAATTGCCAGAGTCCTGGGCTTCTCCCTCGATACCGGACCAGCTTCGTTTGCCGAGAGACGTACCACCCTTTTGACGGCCGCTGAGATCACGGCTGAGGTTGCGAACTCCGAGAAGGCACTAGCAGAGCTCTCGAAATGTCGCCAGGCGGCATTCGACGATCTTTCAGCTGCCGCAGGACTGGTAGATATCGAAGGTGAAAAGGCAGATATCCCGGCACTGGTCGCCAAGGCTCTCGCTCTTCAGGACACTGTACGCCGGATCTGGGAGAAATGGCGTGGCGATAAGCAAATCATATCAGACCACGAAAAGATCGTTTCAAAAGCCGAAGCGGAAAATAACGCGGCTATAGCCAACCTGGAAGCGTTAACCGCTGTGCTGCCTCTCCCTGTTCGCACGGCATCCGGTATCAAAATGGCATTGCCGCACTTGCGTGCATTGCAACAGCTTCACGTCGAACGCAAAAGTCTGAATGCACGCGTCGAAGCACTCGAACGCGCATTGGAAACACTCGCCCAAAGCGCAACACGTTTGGCTGAAATTCTCGAGGTGCCCGTCGGTCCAGAAGACAATCCTGTACTCATTATCGATCGCGCCAGAAAGTCTGTTTCAAGCGCAGCAGAGGCGGATCGTCTGAGAAGAAGTGAAGAAGAACGCCTTGAGGAAGAGATCCAAAGCCGGAGGCAGGCCATTGAGGCCCGGGATGACGCGCAAATTAAGTTAAATAAGCTGTTTGAGGAGCAAGGTGGTACCGATTTGGCACCAACAGAGCGCGCTATTTTTCTGGTAGAACGCGACGAATTGCGTGTTGAGCGCAGCAATGCGGATAGGCTTCGAAACGATATACGTGATGGGGTGGACAGAGCGCTCTTCAACGAAGAGTTGGCACGTTTGCCAGACACGACGCGAGCCGCGGAACTGCTGCAGGAGCTTGACGATGCGCAAGAGGCACGTGATCGATCTCGCGATGCGTCCGTTGAGAGGAACCGCCTCTATAGTGAGGCTTACAATGCTGCTGACAACAGCGCTCTTGTCACAGAACAGGCCACGATCCTCGAAGAGCTTAGAAGTGGTGCCCGCCAAGCGGTCGTCGCTCAGCTAGGAGTTTTGGCGGCGCAGGGCGCATTGAGACGTCTGGCCGCGGAACGACGTAGTACAATGCTCCTCGATGTGGATGAGGCTTTTGTCACCATGACTTCGCAGGCATGGGAAAGAGTTGAGGTCTGGAGCCAGTCGGAAGGTGAAAAGTTGGTTGGCATTAAGCCGGGAGGCAAAGCTGTACCAGTTGAAAATATGTCGACCGGAACCATTGGGCAGCTCTATTTTGCGCTAAGGCTTGCCGGCTATCGCAGTTTTGCTCGCGATCCTGGCCCTCTACCCATGATCCTCGACGACATCATGGAGAGCTTCGATGACACCCGCGCTGCTGCTGCCTTGAATCTATGTGCCGAAATCGGGCGGAGTGGGCAAGCAATTATCTTCACGCACCATCCCCATCTGGTCGCTTTGGCGCAAGAGAGTATTCCGGGTGTTTCCATAGTAGAAATGCCGGACTGATCGGTTCAAGTCTTTTTCCGGTTTTTGACGTCCGAAACGCCGCCGTCATCGATGCATGACGCTATGCGGTGTTGCTAGCGCGTTAATGGAATGCCAGCTTTTAGAAACTAGTCGGTCCAACTTGAATGACCGAATTGGGGGCGCAAAGCAGCCGTCGTTGTTTAACGGCTTTCAATCGGATTTTTATCAGTAATCGGATTCGGCTAAAATTTCCAATTGCTGGCACTCTCAAACGAAGATCATCTGTATCCTTACGGCGTTTCTGTCGAGTGAGGTCTTCATAGGCTCTCTCTAATTCAGAATATTTGGAAAATGTGTCGACCTTCTGTTGTCCTTTTGTGCCAATTCTTCCCCAGTTGCGCACGAGCGATATCTCGCCAAAGTGGGTTGGTTGCATCGTCAGGCTATAATACCGCGCCATATTTTGATCGGGATCACAACGCGTGACATGAAATGGTAGGGGGTTATCAGACATGCCCTGAAGGGTCGTAATTTTGAAGCCATTCGTCCAATGATAAATCTGAATCTTTAGGACTTGATCGATTCAAATCTTTGATGTGAAGCGGTGCTGTGAGAACTCCAGCAAGTCCAACCAAACATTTTCTCATGATTTTCAAGTTTGTACAGCAAATGAACGTTGAATTATGTCCCCAAGATTATTCCAGATATGCGGCGGACCTGTGATGGATGTTGTTGATGTTAGGCACGATGGCCAGACTGACGCGTATTTAAACTGCATAGGGATGTAGGATCGCGTGCCGATGAGGGTGTCGCGTAAATTGTTAGACAAACAATGGAATGCACTCAGAAGAGTAAATCTAACATCTTATCTTTTCATCTAAGAATTAAGGATGGTATATATGGATCGAAACAACTGTCAGGTCGAGGTACGACAACGAACTGAGTTCCGACGGGAGCATAAGCATTTGTGGGGCGGGATAGAACGGAGTATCCCGCCCACAAATGCTTATGCTCCCACTCATGACCGGTGACTGCTACATTTGCAACAAATCCCTGATGGTATTTGTCCTCTCGTGATGATGCCTAGTGCCAGAGCCGTTATCGACATTATCGTGAAAAGAGACGACTTGGCCAGTTTCTATAATAAAATAAATTGGCTGCTCCGATTTGATATGAAAGAACTCATTGTAATTATAGAGGTCAACCCGGATTTCGTCCTCGGAAAGGACCATTATGCCTGCGAGATTGTCGCCAGTCACGGTCTCAATGCAATGAAGCATCTTTTCCTTGTCAGTGTTTGACACTTTTTCTCCCTAGATATCAAAACTTACAAGCAATCAGCCGAACAGAGTGTCTTGCAAACTCTCAACTACAAATTTCACTCAGCTAATTGTCCATGTTGCTCAAGGAGCCGCATCAGCACAGCGTTGGCATGAGCGAAATTTTGGAGCTGGTCTTGAAGGCGATAGGTCCACTTCTCGCCATGGAAGAGATTGTTGCGGAATCTCCAAACGATCAGCAGCAGTGTGAGTAGGCGATCTCGTGGATCACTGTTGCTCCCATCGATGACTGACCGGACGAGAGCAGGCTGGTCGGCAGGCCGTAGTTTCAGGTGGAGAAAATGGTGCGTGAAGTCACCATTCGCGAAGTAACGCTGCCGAAAATACCCCAACTCAGCGTCATATTCGTCGGCATGGAGTGTTCCGGCCTCGCGCCATTCATCCACCTTTGCGCAAATCAAGTCTGCACGCGCAAACGCACCCATGATTTGCGCTTCAAACAGGCTCCAAAGAAAGGTAAAGTTAAATATCGCCGCGCGATCTTCCTCAGGAAGCGCCGCAAATCCAGGCGCTCTCAACAATAGCCATTGTATACTCATAGTCTTTTCCGTTTCCTCGCAGCGTCGTCGTTCAGTCATCTGGCCAGACACTGTCATCCTCATTTAAAATGTAGACTGTCGCTACCATCCGCTCCTCACCGCCGCTCTTCAGTTGCTTTCAACAAATGTCAGACTCCCCAAATTCGTTTTCGCGTCCATAAAGGATATTGTTGACGTACCAAGAAGGTGTCCGCGAAGAACTACAGTTGGAATTGACCGAATTAGTTTTTGTGTATAACAGGCACTGGGTGGCTTCCCTGCAACAAGCAGCCACCCAGACTACGTTCGATCAAACAACTACTTCTTGGTTGGTGTTGGTTTGATGGTTTCAACAACATGGGTTTTAGGGTGTTTGACAGCGGTTTGAACCGTCGTAAAACGCCCACTTCCTGCATTGCGCCCAATTTTACTCATATACTTCACCTCCTTTCTGCTCCTGTTGTTGAGGAATTACTCCTTTGTGAATAATTCCGATTCAGTTTTCCAACGCGACATTCGTTGGAACTACCTCGGCAGCAAGAGCCGTTTCTGCATCCTTGAGAAGATGAGAATGCCCTGTCGAGCTAGTTTTTGAATATTCTTCCTTAGCTTCAGCAACTAAAACGGCCGCGTTAGGCAAATGTGCTCGAGCAGCTTCGTGAGCAAAATAAACCTTTGCGATTGTGGAAAGTTGGAAGTTTTGCATTTTCTTAAATTGATCTATGACTGTCCGATAGCAAACGGTTCCCGCCTCAGTTTGCCCGCTACGCATCTGAATAAGCCCCCTGTTTGCCAGGCTTACCAAAGTCACCGACTCATCATTGTCTGATATGTTTCGCAATGATTGTTCCGCTTCTTTTAGACGACCTAAGTTGGCAAGGCAAAAGGCTTGGGTATTGAGCAGTTTACTTGCATCGTGCCGGACCATCAGCCCCTTTCGAGCAAAATCAAGTGCAATGCTGTAATGTCCTATCATGGCCGCTGTCGACGCTCCAACTTCGAATGGACGAATTGAATATGGTTCGGCCTTTGACCAGCTTGTGCAGGCAGCGGACACTTCAATGAACTTCTCTTCCCGCAACAAGTGAAACGCGTTGGCTTCGTCAGCCTCTTTCACCGTCTGGTAGGTCTGACGTGGTATAATATCTGTCCCAAACGCTGGTGATGCCCATTCGGCCTGGGCCAAAGAATTTCCTGTTGGGTCCACGATGCTATGTCTGAACAAATCACGGGATTTCTTCTTGCGTCCAGCTACCAGTTCGAGTGTTGCAAGCGCCCCCGAAACTTCTGTAATTTGCCTCGGATGGTGTTGACCTTCTTCGACCATTCGGCGACCTTGCTCAAAGAAACGAGGTTTTCGATTTGCCAGTTCCGCGATCGAGAGTTCTGCAGCCATCAACCATGGATCATGCGGCGTAGCTGGACTTCTGATGATGATCTCATATGCCCTTGCGGGATCATGTAAGTGCAAAAACAGGCGGGAAGCACAGCGCAGGACGTGTCGGTTATCGGGAGCTAGTTGGAGAGCGATGAGCATTGAACGCAGCGCGGCGTCCCGTCTTCCCTGCGTGACGTCAAACAAGGCAAGCTCAACCCAACCCAAGGGATTAAATGGGTAAAGACGAGTTCTCTGACGCCAAACATTTTTTTTAACGACCGGATGAATTTCCAATGCGTCGGGGACTTCATCAGGATATCCGGCGCGTTTTAAGGCTAAGCCCGCCAAACGGCGCAAGGGGGGTGTGGCAGTTGATTCCAGCGACAACAAATAGCGGGCAGCACTAGCCGCCTCTTTTTCCATGGCGTCAACGAGTGCTGCTTCAACCAGTTCACCCGCCGAAACGACAGTAGGGTCTTTTCGCCATTGCACGAGCTTATCGAGCATATCAGGGGCAATGTGCGTTGGCTTGTCGCCATCGGTTTGCTTCGTCGGCGATGACAATTCCTTAGCGGCTATCGTCACTGCTAGGCTGCGCCAACGCGGCACCATTCGTCTTGGGACACTCCAGATAGTCGCGACCATTATGCTGACCGCCGAGCTATACGTATTTTGATTTCCAATACTTTCACGACATGGGTCAATTTCGACACATAGCGCTCCAGTGAATACTGATCCGGTTTACCGATGGATTTTGGATTTCCCCTTAGAGATAGATTTGGGTTGCAGAGTTCTCTGACCAACTCAACTACATCATTTCGGACTTCAACAGGGAGACGGGAGTCTAGTTCCTCAAGAGTTCTGGCGAAACCTTCCTGTACATAGGGGAGTATCGAAGAATAGTCCGATTGCCATCTCGTCCAATGATGTTGTGTATCAAGCCGTGCCAAAATTGAGCCGGTCATATTTGTACCGGTAAATAGGAACGCGGCCAGATTGCCGAGCATATACAAATCGCCGCCAATTCTACGTGGCACAAAGTCGGGATTTACGTGGCCGTATAATAGCTCCGGGGGCGCATACGTTCGATCGCCTGGCAGCATGTAATCGTCGTGGATAGCTGTGCTTCCGCGCTTTGACGAGCGTCCAAAGTCTGCGACTTTAAAGCTTTCCGCGCTATAACACAGAACATTTGATGGCTTGAGATCTTGGTGGGCAATAACTTCGCGGTGGACCTGCGCCAAGCCCAAACAGACATCCCTTAGAGCCCTCATGCACCAGACAAGATCTGAAGCATCCGCTTCATCCATCTGGCAACGAACATCATTGGCAGCCTTCTCAAACAGCAAATAGTAAACACGTCCTTCCATAGACGACATGCTAGGCACGTCGACGTGGCCATGACCAATCGCTAACGCCACATGCGATAAACGCCGGCCGCGACAATGTTCTAAAATATCGCGTTCATGTTCGAATGATGCCGTCAGCTCGCCAAGATTCTTTAGCGTATCCACGCCCGGTTCAAATGCTTGTGAGAAATCAAAGGCTTTCAGAAAGGCTATTTTGCCGTCTCTTTCCGCTAGATAGCTATGCGAGAATGTTCCGCCAGTACTATTCGGGGAGCGCTCTAGATGGGATGTTACCTTCCAACCATCGCTAATATCGAGACCGGCAAGGCGAGCCGCTGCTGTCATCCATGTTCTCCATTTGATGTCGATTTTACATACGAGCCTAAAATATCGGCAATCAGTCGGCGTCCGTCTGCGGTCAAAAAAAGCGCTCGCCGACGAGGATCATCAGCGCTGACTTCTTGGATTATAAATTGCACCGGTCGGGCATTATCCACATTCTGATATCGACCCAACAATACGGCTACATAACGGCTAGCAGTAGGTTGTGGTGCGCCTATCCGATCTGCAAGTTCATTGACAGACAGACCTGGCTCGGCGGCGATAAACAACAGGCTTCTAAGGTGGGCAAGACTGAGCAATTCCTGTACGGGCAGAAGAGCATTGCTCAGTCCAACGACAGCCATGAGTTCTTGGGCGGAAAATTTAACCGGAACCATATAAATCGCCTCATTTAAATTCAATAATGAATATATATTCTTAAATGCATATTGTCAATAGATGGAGTAGAGGCGCCTCACAATCCTGATAGGGGATGTGATATCAGTTTTCCGGAAGAGCGTGGGTAGCTTTGTTTGCGGGGCGCGCCCTCATAGGCGCCGTTCGATATTTCTATTCATGTCGATGGCTTAGCGGAATTGAAACGGAGAGTATGGAATTTTTGTCTCTAATCAAAACCTTTCAAAAGGGGCTCTTATCGGCATTTACAAAGGAACTTACTGGTCTTGATCATCTGGCGGCGGGTGCTTAGTTTATCGAGTATCGTTCTAACCCAAGAATACTGAGATAGTATCGCAGCGGTGAGACTGGTCCTTCAGGGTCTCTCAGTGCGTGCAACGCTCGCCGTTCCAAATCGCGTTCGACAGCACCTATAGTGCAGCGGTCTCCCTCTGGGCGCGCGTCGCCAAAGACATCCCTTGCTCGTACGAGATCATGATTGACACACAGTTTATTGTTACCCGCCTGCCGTGCCGGGCTAAAAACAGCAGGCACATACATCGTGTCCAGAGCGGGATCTGCGGAGATGAATGAAGCACCGCAGTCTTGCGATGGAAATTGAATATTATGACCCAGGTCCTGGAAATTAACGGTGTCATCTAAATTGGTGCAATTGCCCTCGTTTTTGGACAGGATTGAATTTGCGACCGAAAAGGTGACGATGGGATCTCGCCAGAATGGAGGTCTGGTGAAATAAAGTCCCTGACCAAGATTGTCGGCAATTGTGCTGTTCACCAACTCAATCGTGCCCCCATAATATCCTGCTCCTTTTGGCGCTTTGTTGCGTACCACAAGCAAATTGCCGAGTCGCGCCTTTGACCGGGTAAATCCGACGCTGGAAATCGCCCCACCATCGTCATTGGCAATATTTTCAACAAAGACTGCACGGCTGAGAACAATGGTTGCATCCATCGTCCTAATTGCGCCGCCCGAGCGCTTGGCGGTGTTTCGAGCAAATTCTAATACCCCGCCAAGGAGCGCATGCTCGGATTGCATACTTCCGCCGAAGTAGATCGCACCGCCATCCCAACTTGCTGAATTGTCGGTGAAACGGCTGTATGTGAGCTTAAGCCTTGTTGCGGGAGGGACTGTTTCTTGGTGTTCCACATTGATGGCGCCGCCAAATTCAGCGCTGTTGGCACGAAATGTTCCCCTTCGTACCTCTAGTGTCCCGTTTTCAAGGAAAATGGCTCCACCGGCTTTCGCCTTGTTTTGAACAAAGGTGCACTTTGCGATTTCGCCGTCACCATCCAGCCAAATGGCCCCGCCATTTGATTGTTCGCTGCCACTACTCATAAAGGTCACTCTGTTGACTGATAACTTGCCACGCCAGCGAATAGGACCATTCTCAAAAAAAACAGCGTCTTCTATCGTTGCTTGTTCGCCAACTACTAGGCCGTTACCATCTGCTGGTGGCGAAATGGGCGTGGATTTTGGATTTGGGCCGAATATCGTGCCGCCAGTGATCCAAACCCGTTTTGCACGAATGATCGTCCCGCGGTTTTCTGCGAAGCGACCTCCTCGAACGTACACGGAATCGACTGCTATGGGCCCCGTGGCGTCTTCGACAACTACATTGGTCAAATACAGATGGATAGGACCCGAGATGCGGGCTGGCACCGTGAGAAAACGACCGAGGTATCGCGGGCTGCCACGAAGCGTCATGTTTCGAAGCATCAGCGTTGTATTTTCCGAACCCACGAAACGGCCGCCTTCGCGTGTATCAAATACTATGTTATTGCCTTCTATTTCGGTTGCCTGGCCGATCTGGTGAGCCTGGGTCAATTTGATCACGCTGAGGGCTGGACATGAGATCACAACGCGGCCGCCGGTTGCCAACGCGTCGGCAAGAGCATTTTCGGCTTGTGCAGGAGAGCAGTCCGTGACGGTCCCGCCTGCAAAGGCGATGGTGCTCCCAAACAGGCCGATCAAAAATGCGAAATAACGCAACATCATTGCACCTCATCGAATTTGGGATTTTCCCAATCGGTGAAGTCGATTTTAATCGCCATCACCCTGCCAGGTGCGGGAGCACGTGACGGTGAACGGATCGTGGCTCTTCCTTTTCCGTCTGCGGTCAGGGCATCACCATCTGCCAACGGCCAATCATCAATATCCCTTGGGCTGAGATTGTTTATACCCTTGAAACCCGCGGAGTCATTATCTGTATCATGACCGTTGGCGACATAGATCAGGGTGTCGCCCCTCCATGTCTTATAAGTGCCTCCGAGCGTATTGGAGAGGGCAACCATCAAGGTCGGATTGCGAGACACGGTTTGTTGTATGAACTCGGGGAAAGGAATATTCGCTGCGGTTGAAGCACGGTCGACCGCTTCGAAGAAGCCCCATTTTGTATCGCAACCCTCAATATCGGGCGGACATGGTTTGCGAAACACCACCAGATAGAAAGGAGGAGCATCTGCATAAGCTGGACAGGATGCCGAGTCCAGAAACTCCCAAGAGGCGTCCACCCCTGCAGCCGGTTTCAAACAATCGCGGTCAATGCCCAAAGGGACCATGACGTTGGTGCCGCAAGCAAATCCTCTGAGAACACATAGATTGTCATCATTGGTGAGATTACGCGCGCACTTCTTCTCTCCGGCAAAGTCTGGATTGGTTTTGCACGTATCGTCGGAAACGTCGTCACTCCGATCCTCATGGCTATATTCGTGAGAATGTCCCAGTATTTGAATGAAGTGGTTCCTGGTGAGCTGGGCGCTTCCGGATGCAACCATCAACGTTGTCGCCACTCCAGAGCCGCGGTCTTGGTTCTTAAGTTTAAATCTCAACGGAGGTACTATATTCAGACTGAACGGGCTTACAAACATCCCAAGCGCATTTTTGGTGGTCACGCCACCGGCCGTGATCAGGAATCCCGGGCCACTCGAATAGATCTCAAAGCCGCCATGATGTATCTTTTGATCATAGGTTACAGACTTGTTCATTGCGAGATCGAGCACAACTTCGCTCGGCCTATAATCTGAAGTCGCCTCCCAGACAAGCTCCTCAGTCGACGCAATAGAGACAAGTCCGTGCGTCGGTCCCGCACCGGCTGTGCCGGGCTGCTTTGGGAGTTGTTGAAGCTGTCCAGAGAACAGCAGCATTGCGGCCACCTGATGGTCAGCTCCACTGCCAAAGTCAGTGATTCTTCGGGGGCGCATCCCTTCGTCGCTTGGGCCGGATCTTTCGAACCTGTTGGTCTCCATCAGACGACGAAACGGGACAATGCGGCGCCCTTGATTGCTGCCCGCAGCAGATTTTGCCGTCGCGTATTCGAGCACAATGCGGCTTGCTGTAATGAGCTTGACGTTTCCTTCATTGCGGCTCTCGTCAAAGTCGTAAAGATTCAAAATCGCTGCGATACTGAGGCGCTGATATGGCTTCGCGTTGTATTCTTGGAAATCTTCTTTGGTGATCCGCCGCAGCCGTTGAAGGAGCCATTCGCGGATTTCTTTTTGGTAGCCCTCGATCCGCTCCCGGTCATCTGAATCAGGTAAATCGGCGATCATTAGCTGATTGGTGAGATATTTTGAGCTGTTGATCATCAGAAGGTGATTTTCAGTTTCTGGCACGCGAATCTGGAGAACCCAGATAGTAACTAGTGCTGCCACTGTTGCCGCTACAACGCTGGCAGCAGCAGTGGCCAGCGCAGACAAAATTCCGGCCGGGCTTAGGAAAAAAGCCGCAATGATAAGGATCACGATAAGCCATCTGAACAGCCAGCCCAGCAGATCCCCAAGGTCGCCAAAGAAGCCATCATTGTAGAATGCTTCTTCGTCCACGCGTTCCTGAGCGCTACCCTGGTCGTTATCCTGGTTCCCGCAACTGGCAACATCGTAACTGTCGCCCTCGAGTTCTCCCGATATACTCAACAGGTTGTTGAACACATACTGTTTGGTATCGCTAAAAATGACGTTGAGGTGATACTTCCGATCGATATAGAGGGCGCGCAATAAAGCTATGACAGCCATGTCCCAATCGCCTTGACCTGCCTTCCCGAGAATTCGACAGGACAGCCCATTAGTTCCAGGGCTCCCTATCTTTACACGGCTTTTCAAAGCCCGATTGACCTGATCCACCATGCAAGCTCGCGACACTGAAAACGTCAGAAGAAAGGCATCGTTTTCGCGTGATACCGATGAGAGGGCTTCTTGGCATTTCGATCCCCACATCGATGCGAATGCTTCGTTCCAACGTCGGACGGCTTCTTTCGGATCAGGTTCGCCCAGACCTGCGTCATCTGGCCAATCCATCATTGCTTTATAGGTGTGGTTTCTAAAGTCTTCTCCTGAATGCGCCCATTTTTTCCAGTGAGAAATGTCATTTATGGAAAAGTACCGGACAGTTTGAACGCAGGGTGGGGGATCTTGTTCGCCTTGGACCGAATGGTTGTTGTGAATCCAAAACAATTTTCCAATCACGAATGGAGTAATGTCGCCATCCGCCAAGCCATGCAATTCTTCATTTTCCGGGTCCCAGCGGGTGCTGCCGGCATTGCCGAAGAAATCGATCTCGCGTCCGCAGGCATTCCAATTGACAACACTGGACGCACGGTCCTCGATTGTGGCTCTGGCATTCTTGGCATCTGATGCCATTAGAAATGGCACTTGATATCGAGCAAATGCCGGCAACTCCGGATCAGCAGCCAGGGATGCACCACACAGGGCAAGTGATAACATGACGAAACTAAGAGCGAAGCGCATCAGCCCCCCCACGCCAATGAAACAGAACGTGTGGATTAATTAACCGCGAAACCATCTGTTCGGTCAGGCAGGAAGGTGTTGGCTTCCACGATGGGCCAGAACAAAAAGTTCGACTTTTCTTTCCGCCTCTAAGAATACACCTGCTTAACGTGTCAGTCTTGGAATATGCCGCAATATAATATGTCTGGAGCGAAGCACTGCTTGTTCTCGATGAAGCTTGCACATGTTGGTAAAGTGGACGGAATAGGGTTAGATTGAATTGAACTGACGACCACGTCTGTCTCGTTTTAGAGCGGTGACCTGATTATGGAAAGTCGGTGTATTGCGTCAATGTATCAGGGCGGGGGCTTGCAAGCATTGAATAAGCTCACAAACAATGCGTCCACATGGCAACACTTTGAGACGAATGTTCTGCCCACGAATGACCGGCTACCGGTGTTCTGCGAGGAACTGAGCCAGCGTGTGGCACTAGAAGTTACGGCCAGGAGTGGCGAACCGTTCAAAGGAGCAATTAATCGTTTGCGGGTGGGCGCGCTCGGAGTTGCCAGGATCAATTCATCGCCAGCAAGTTTTCTCAGAAACAATCAATTACTGGCTGACGGCGGAGATTCCTTATTCGCGGTGTTATGCCTCAAAGGAGCAATGCACTCTACCCAATCAAAGCACATGACACAGATGGGGTGCAGACAGGGTTTTATCTGCGATAGCGCGGAGCTCGGAGGAATGGTGCTTGATATGCACAGTGAATATTGGTCAGTAGCCATTCCTCGCACCTGTCTGGCTGAAGGGGTACGTCGTGTGGATGGTCTCGGTGGGCACATCCTTAGCAACAGGGGAGGGGTTTTGCCGCTCCTGAATTCATATCTGAATGCGTTGGATCATCTGCTTCAAGCAGACCCTGAGGGGGCAGGAGCGCTTTTCAGCACGCACATCATTGACCTGATTTCTTTTGCCGTGGGAGCGGAGGATGAGGTCCTTCGGATTATAAGCCGAAGAGGGCTTCGGGCCGCGCGCTTGAATCGTTTGCTAAATGAGATGGAAAACAATTTTGACAACCCCGCCCTTACCGCTTCGCTTATTGGCAGGCGACTTGGGTTCTCTGCCCGGTACGTTCATCTACTTTTGGAAGATACCGGGTTATCCTTCAGTGAATATATTCTGCAGCGTCGTCTATACCGAGCGGCTCAAATGATTCAAGACCCTGCAAATGATGGCATCAAAATTGCCGACGTTGCATATGGTGTGGGTTTTGCAGACATTTCATATTTCAATCGAAGTTTTCGTCGACAATACGGCGACACGCCCACCGGGTATCGAACACATGGTGCAATTGAGAACGACCAGCCATAATTAACTGGGTCACCCATCTCTTTAGCGACTTACATCCAAGCATCGCCGATTGTGTAGAGTGTTCTTTTTTGTTCTTCCTTCGCGTATGATTTAGGACCGGTTCTTGCCGTCGCTCGGTTAAGCGCAGTCAAGTTGTGTTAAGTTGGGTAAAATCCCGCCGCCCGCGCGCGTTTGCGCTTATGGGTGACCGGTATGAATGACGGATGGTGTGTCATGAACAAGGTCCTCCTCATTGATGATGATGTCGAGTTGACGGCGCTGCTCCAGGAATACCTGGTGGAAGAGGGGTATGATGTCGCGACAGGCACAGACGCTGGCACAGCGATTGCTGCCGCTGCGCGCAACTCGGTTGACCTGATCGTACTCGATATCATGATGCCCCGAATGACGGGGATTGAGATCCTGCAACGGATCAGAAGGCTGAGCCAAGTCCCCGTGCTGATGCTGACGGCGAGAGGCGATGACATCGACCGGATATCCGGGCTGAACCTCGGTGCCGACGATTATGTGACGAAGCCCTGTTCGCCAGGAGAACTCGCGGCCAGAGTGCGCGCGATCCTTCGTCGTGCGAACCAGCGTGCGGTGGGTGTGGCCACCGATACGTTAAAAGCCGGGCAGTTGGTGGTTCATCCAGGCAACAGAAGCGCCGAATGGAAGGGACAGCCGCTGATACTTACCGGCACGGAGTTCGGCCTGCTTGAAGTTCTCGCTCGCAATGCCGGCCAGCTGGTATCAAAGCAAGACATTTCGAAACGGGCTTTTGGAAAACCGCTGACCCCGTTCGATCGCCGCATCGACGTCCACATCAGCAGCGTACGTCACAAGCTTGGCCTGAGGGAAGACGGACAGTCTTGTATCCAGTCTGTCCGCGGTCAAGGCTATCAACTCCTATTGGATTGACATGCCCCGGCTGTTTAAGAAGTTCTTTCTGATAATCTGGCTGACGCTTGCCGCGTCCGTCGCGATCATATTTTTGACGCTGAACTTCTTTGAGACGCTTCCTTCCGCGTCAAAACTGGAACGTCAGAAGCAGGAAGTCGTTCTCAAATTGGCCGAAAGCCTACTTGTCAACGATGGTGAAGATGCCGCCTTGGGGCTTGCGCGCGCAAGCGAGGCTGCAGTACCGGTTGGCCTCACGATCTCCAAGATCGAGGGTCCCGGTGTTTGCACCGATAGGAGCACGGCGGGGACAAGAACCGTTCTGAAGGACGGGATTTGCTACCGAATCTCATTGCCGCAGCAATACAGTGTCATTCCAGACAAGCTTGGCCCATTGGTACCAGCGTTCGGTATTCTGATTTCGAGTGCGCTATCGGCGGCTGCACTCGCCCGATATTTGGTTCGCCCTGTTGTGCATCTTCGCGATGGCCTGAGTGCGCTCGCCCAAGGCCGTTTCGATGTCCGCATCGGGCATAAGATGACGGGTCGGAAGGATGAGGTCTCAGCGCTCGCGCACGATTTTGATTCCAGCGCCGCTCTGTTACAAGAATCGCAGGATACACAGCAGAGACTTTTCCATGATGTGTCCCATGAACTGCGCTCCCCGCTGTCACGTCTGCAGGCTGTTGGGGGTGTCCTTCGGCAGAATCCGGCGAAACTCAACGCCATGCTGGACCGCATGGACCGGGAGGTCGAACGGCTCGATGTGCTGGTGGGCGAAGTGCTGACTCTCGCAAGGCTAACTACCAGTTCCCGTCTCCCGTTGAAGACACAAACGCTGGACGTCATTGATCTCCTGAACGAAATTCTGGGTGACGCAGCGTTCGAAGCCCAGAAACGCGAGGTTTTGATCACCACCAGTGTTGACAATAGTTTCCTTGCCGAGGTCGAAGGCGAGCTGATCTACCGGGCGCTGGAAAATGTTATTCGCAACGCCGTCAAATACACAGCCGAACATTCGCAAATTACCGTGCAATGCGCAACGACAGACGATCTCCTGAAGGTGTGCGTCGCAGATCAGGGGCAGGGTGTCGGGCGTGACGAACTCGAACGAATCTTCCAGCCATTCTCCCGCGGGAACGACGCGGCGGCGAGGGGCGGGTATGGTCTTGGTCTTGCGATTGCCAGGCAGGCCATCGAGCGTCACGGCGGGCGAGTCTACGCGTCGCTGCCGGACGTCGGTGGCTTGGCCATCATGATGGAGATCCCCCGGCAGCCGGCAATGTACAGTCCGGGGAACGCCCTTGGCTGACCGCAAGTTTTACGCACCTTTACACTGCCTTTACCGCCACTAACGCTGGTATCGCCAAGCTGAATCGTGATCCCGGTTCTTCAAATGCGAGAGAGTGGACCAATGTCAGTAACCACGGCGGTGTTTCAGCAAGGCAAGAGGGTGCGGTTCCTTTGGCTGGCCCTGCCAATGCTTTTGACGCCAATCCTATTGTCGCAGAGCCCTTGGCTACCAGAGACTGTTCTTCGCCAGAGCATAGAATTCGTGGGCTCCTCATTTATCATCATATGTATCGCCGGTCGCTGCTGGGCATCGCTGTACGTAGGTGGACGCAAGAATAGACAACTCATTACAGACGGTCCTTATCAATACACTCGCAATCCGTTGTACTTCTTTTCTTCGCTGGGGCTTGCCGGCATTGGTCTGACTTTCGGGTCATTCGCGATTGCGGCCTTCTATTTTCTGTTTGGGTATCTGGTATTTGCGTATGTCTCAGCTCGCGAATCGGTTGCTCTGGACGGGCTTTTCGGCGACGCTTACCGGGAATATCGCCACAAGGTTCCCGCCTTCTTCCCTCGCCTCAGACGACGCGCTTGCAATGTCGCGCATGCGTTGCCTATAACCTTCAACCCTGTTGCATTGAAGCGTACGGCTATCGACAGTTCTTGCTTTCTCCTCGCAATCCCCGCGTCCAAACTTATCGAGTCATTGCAATTGGCAAAACTTCTTAAGCCGGTACTTCATCTCTTTTGATAAGCTCCTGTCCGGCCGATGAAACAGTTTCGTTGAGCCTGCGTACGGTTGTTGCCGCGCCATCAGGTCGGCGCTTCCGGACAGCCGGCGATGTATGCGCCAGCTGAAGACCGAGATAGATCGCAGGGTTTACCCAACTTTACACTGCCTTTACCGCCAATAACCCTGAAGCCGTTAAAGCTTGGGCCCGTGATCCCGGTTCAGGCGATTTGACAATGATCTTGAAGCTTCGACAACTTGAAAGGCGGCCTCGGGCAGCACTCTGCATGGTCCTATTCTCGTGGTTGTCCGCTTGTACAAGTGTGCCCTTGCCCGAGGGAAATTCCCTCAGCTCTCATGCAGGAATGAGCCCATCGCGCGGTATCCTTATGCCAGTAAAATTGCGCGTGGATCCGGCGGCGGTGCTTACCGCACAGACGGTGCGCATCGTACCGACCTCGACACAGATCGACAGTCGTGCCTTCGATCCCAACGACCTGGCGCTTGTCACCAACGCAATCGACCGCGCACTCTGCACTGATCTTAGCGACCGCTTCAAGATTGTGGCCATGAACCAGCCGGCGGACCTCATCGTCCACGCGTCGGTTACAAACATCGTTGCGACGAACCGGTCAGCAGCGGCGACTTCCACCGTCGCTTCGCTTGGTGGTTCGGCAGCGCTCGGGATTCCGATTCCACGCCTTCCCATCGGCCTCGGCGGCCTGGCGATCGAGGCCGAGGCGGTCGGCGAGGATGGTTTGCAGAGGGCGGCAATGCTCTGGTCGCGCGGCGCTAACATAATCACGACAAGAGCCCGGGTGTCTGCTGTCGGGGACGCATACTCCCTCTCCTCGGGCTTCGCCACCGCCTTCAGCCGCATGCTTGTCACGGGCAAGGACCCGTTCAATAGAATGCTGGCGATACCATCGATGCAAAGACTGCGGGCCTCACTCGGCGGCGATCCTAAATACGATGCCTGCAAGGCGTTCGGAACGGCTCCCGGCATCCCGGGAATCGTCGCCGCCCGACTTGGTCTGCCACCCGCCTGGACCGACAAGGGAGTGGGCTCAACCTTGCGGGGTGGTGCAGCCCGTTGAGATGGTGCCGAATGAGCGCATCATCTAGACCAAGGGTAAAGAGGTGCCTGCAGTCGCCCAAAAACCTATATTGAGAACTGAATGAGATGTACCGGTTGATCGAGGCCAGACGTTCAGCGCTGGACAAATTTCGGTGATCTTTTTACTCACGTTTGAACCGGTGGGTTGCGTTGCAAATATTCTACCAACGTTAGACGAGCTATCTTTAGGCGGATTTCAGGCAGTCTCCGGCTTCAATGAAGTGGCTTTCATGCCGCAAGCGGTTACAAAAACGTTTGCAACAGGACCTTGACAGCCACCTTTCAGGCCTCCGCCCACGGGGGCCGTTTAGGCGTAAGTCAGGCGACCTATTTCTTGTGATTGCCCGCAAAAGCGGCGGTCAATCCAAGGCCGATATACACGAAACCACTAACCCAGCGTTCAGCCTTCAGGAACACGGGACTACGCTTCAGCCACTTGCCAGCCGTGCCTGCAGCAAGTGCGTAGGAGCTGTCCGTCAGAACGCCAATCGCTGTGTAAACAATCCCGAGAAAAGCGATCTGCGTTGCCACGTGCCCACGGTTTACATCAACGAATTGCGGCAAGAAAGCCAGAAAGAACAGCGCTGTCTTTGGATTGAGGAGGTTAACGATAAAGCCTTCACGAAAGAGACGCATACGGCTTCGCTTGGGTAAACCGCCCTCGAGGTCGGGAATGTCCGTTTGGCCGTAGAGCTTCTTGAGGCCAAGCCAGATCAGGTAGGCCGCGCCGGCATACTTCACTATACTGAAGGCGAGCGCGGATGATGCCAGGAGCGCCGACAATCCCACAGCGGCGGCGACGACATGAACAAGTGTGGCCGTATGGATGCCAACGATCGAAACGAGCCCGGCCGAGCGACCTTGCTCGATCGAGCGCGCGAAGATGTAAAGAACTGCCGGCCCTGGCACGAGAAGCAACACCAGTGTGGCGCTGATGAATAGACTGAGATTCGTTGCGCTGGGAATTGCCAAATCCATGATTGTCTTGCCCCATATTCTATTGCACTGACAATAGCATTGGGCTACCTCCAATGCGAGGTCAATTTGCGGCGTTGTCTCCGAAAATTTCGCGATTGAGCGCCTTGGAATTCCTCGTTGTAGCTGTGCCTATCTACCAAATGGCTTTGGTAGACTTGGCGCCAAAGCGCCCTAGCACCATCCCGTCGAATGGGGTTGATGTGCCTTCGCCACGATGCTGGCAATGTCTGACTGCACATCGGTGCAAGGATGCAGAATGATGTACTGTGCCGCCGGTATCAAATACCAATCTCGCGGCAGATCACCACTCGCCAGCCGTCAGGATCCTGATAGGTGAAGCTGCGTCCGAGCCAGTATGGATTTTCCGGTTCCACGGGCGCGTAATCCATCCGTTGCATCCGCTCGTTGAGGTGATCGTAGGCATCAGGCTTGGTGACGTAGAGCACCAGCAGATTGTCGAAGCTCGGAGCGGGACACGGACTGCCTTCTACGTGTTGGGTGAATTCAAGATGTACAGACTTGCCGGGTAGACCGAGCATGATACCGTCATAGCCAGCATGAGCTTCGAATCGCGCGAGCTCCGGCAGGCCCAGACCATCGCGATAAAAAGCGATAACGTCTTCGAGCTTGTCTGTCGGCCTGGCAATGCGCACCTGCGCCGGCACGGCACCACCGCCGAGCAAATACACAGGCCGTGAAGTCCTATCGTGATTGTTCATGATATTTCTCCTGTCGATTATGGTTGAGTGGAGAGTTGTGTGTCCGATTGCACCATTCGCCAAAGGCTTGGTCCCTGCATGATTAGGACACCGGCCACAACCAGCAGCGCTCCCACGAGGCGCAATCCGGAAATCGGCCTTGCGGTGAAACCGACGACGCCGAAATAGTCGATCGCCATCGATGCAAGGATCTGGCCGGCAATGACTGCCGTCATGAAGCCCGCTGCCCCGAGTTTTGGGGCAAAGAGGAGCGCTGCCGTGATATAGATCACTCCGGCAACGCCTCCGATCCAGATCCATTTCGGTTGGACGGTGAGATTGGCGATCGTTGGGGCTGAAACCCGCAACGCCATCATCACCGGCACGACGCAGATGGCGCTTATCATAAGCGATACCATGGTCGCCCAGAGAGGATGGCCAAGAGCGCGGCCTAGCGCAGCATTCGCACCAGCTTGGAAGGGTACGAGCGAGCCTGAGATCAGTGCAGCAACAAGGAAAGCCAAAGACTGCATGAGAAGATGTCCTTTCTCGAATTGAGCGGACTCCTCCTCTAATTATACACAAGGACTATTTCAAATTCAGATTATCCCACATATCATGCATAGTATGAATAATTTGCGCAGCGTCGACCTCAATCTTCTGGTGGTGCTCGATGCGCTGCTCTCGGAGCGGCATGTTTCGCGTGCGGCGCTTCGATTGAACATGAGTCAACCAGCCGTTAGCCACGCGCTGGCCAGATTGCGCGTGCTGCTTGAAGATCCTCTCTTTACGCGCCACGGCGGTGGCCTGTCACCGACTGTCCGGGCGCTGGAGCTCTTACGGCCGCTGACAGAAGCCCTTTCGCAGATACGCGCGGTGCTCGGACCCGACGGGTTCGATCCGGTGCAAAGCCGCCACGTCTTCAGGCTGGCAATGTCGGATTACGGCGCCAACATCATTCTGCCCGAACTGATGAGGCTGATGCGGCGATCGGCGCCGTGCATAGATCTGTCTATCACTCAGTTAAGCCGGGAAGGAATGATCGCAGGGGTGGTCGATGGGGATGTTGATTTGGGACTAGGCGTGTTTCCGCATTTGCCTGCCCAGATTTACCCCGAGCTATTGTTTTCAGACCAGTATGTTTGCCTTGTCGATCGTGCGTCTCTTACGCCGTCGGTCAAGCGGATCCATCTGGAAAACTATCTCGCGCGACCTCACGTGCTGGTCGCCGTTCATGGTGAGGCATCGACGGAGATCGATGAGACCATTCACACGGCAGGATTCAGTCGTCGGGTGGCACTAGTGCTTCCGCATTGGAGCATCGCGCCGAACACGATTATCGGGACTGACCTCGTTCTGACGGTCGCCGCGAAAAGCCTGGAATCACTTCGACGCCACAAGAGATTGGTCATCCTGCCTTCGCCGATCGAGTTCCCCGCGATCCCGTTCACGCAGATCTCGCACAAGCGACGGCAAGCCGATCCCGCACTCCGATGGCTCCGAAACGCAGTCAGCACGATTGCGTCCAGTCTCGCCGAGCATTGACCGAAGAAGCCCACTGGCGGGATGCCCAGCAAACATCTTCCACTCCAGATCAGGCAGCAGTTTGCTAATATAAGCTGGAAGATCGATACTGGGATCATTGTATGCGGATTGCTTATATCTAAGTGCCGACCGACCGCACAACGCCGGTTCGTACCTTAACGGAATACTCTGCCACGGGTGTACCCGATTATTCCTTGCAACTGCCAGTCGATACCTGATCACTCCTGTTTTGTGGCGAGGCAATCCAGTCTAAAGAGCGAATGGCAGGATTGGGTCCCGTCAGTACGATTACAATGAGCTTCGCGGAGCGGTGAACGCATAGTACTCGGCTGAACAGGGCACGACAAGATTTGTTCCAAATCATATGCTAAGAAAATTCGTTAATTGTATCAATCGCTTACCTAAGCAATAATTCGTATAACGAAGCGCAAAATTAGATCCGCTTTGGAGTAAAATCCTTGGTTTGTTTATTATTTGTTCTTCTTTCAATTCTTAGGGTATGATTTGGAAACAATCTTGTCACCGCCCTTAGAATGGACCCCGACTGGCTCACCACCATACTGGCCAAAGGAACGGAGCTTGGGCATGATCATTAGCCGCACACACAGTGAATCTGAGCAAAGAATTTATCTATGATAAACAGGCATGAGATACGAAAACCCACCATCAAAGATGTGGCGAGAGAAAGTGGTGTCTCCATCGCGACAGTGACCCGGGTCCTTCAGAAATCTCCCAAGGTTAGTGAAGAAACAAAACGGAAAATCGAAAGTGCCATAAAACACCTTAACTATCGACCAGACTTATTGGCGCGTGCGCTTGTTATGAGGGAAAGCCGAATTCTCGGTTTAATAGTTCCCAGTAGCTCTGACCAGTACTGGGGAGAGATCGCCGCTGGCGTCGAAGCAAGAGCCCGGGAATTTGGTTATCAGATTTTGCTGGGTAACACTGGCCGCGATCCAGATAAAGAACGCGAGCTTGCAGAACACTTTCTTAGTCACAAAGTGAAGGGATTAATCGTCGGAGGTGCCTCACAGGCGAGCCGGGCTTGGCTTCACGATCTTGGCCCGGCCATTAAGACTGTTTTGGTGGGCTGGGACGCCAAAACAATCGACGACCGCCATGTTTTGCCGGCATTAGTTGAAGACTTGAAAAGTCTGTCGAGATCCTCACCAGATCTGGACTCTTCGGATATGGAAGCCGAGATTCTATTGACGGACGATCATGCGGCTGCGGGGCGTATGGCCGCTTATCTTGTTGAACTCGGCCACAAAGAGATCGTCTTTCTTGCGGGCCGTCTTCTTAGGCCAGCGGCGCTAATGTTGGAAGGTATCCAGTCTGAGTTGCAGCGGATTGGAGCATGGCCATGCCCCGTTTGGCGGTCTGACGAAACGTTTGAAGCTGGCCGCACCGCTGCCAGACAAATTTTGGAACAATCAAGCCGTCCCACTGCGATTTTTGCCTACAACGATGTGCTGGCAATCGGTGCTATGAGGGGCGCGCGCGAGGCTGGATTATCGATACCGAAAGACATTACGATTGTCGGTTTCGATGACATTGAGGCAGCAAGGTTCGTAGAGCCTCCACTGACAACCGTGCGTTCTCCAAAAAGAATGTTCGGCGCGCGAGCCGTAGATTATCTGTTGACTGCCGAGCCCGACGTCAAGGGCACATCCACTGAGTTTGAACTGGTAATCCGCTCCTCCAGTTCATGTCCCTCGAGGTAGTCATCCGCCAACGCCGCGCGAATGACAGAAACGGGATGCGTTACAGCCCAGCTGCTAATACCTCAAACAGACGTCGCAATTAGTGCGTGGTACTATTAAAAACAAATATGGAACTCGCGATGAGCCAGATTCAGGGGGGCATGTTGCTCAAGATCAGACCTGCCAAACACGGTGATGCAAAGGCGCTCACCCAGTTGATGCATCAATCGAGTGCCTATGAAGGCAACTACACCAGCATTCTGGACGGCTATGCCATCACGCCCGCCCAGCTAGACGCAGATGTTTTCTACGTCGCTGTCCTTCAGGACGCCATCGCGGGCTTCTACAGTCTAACGCTAGCCGAGGAACCGGAATTGGACCTCATGTTTGTTGCCGATCACGCTCAAGGAACGGGAATAGGTGCGAAGCTATTTCAACACATGGTGGCTGAGGCAAAGCGACGTGGTATTCCTTCAATTAAGATTGTCTCCCATCCCCCTTCTGTCGGGTTCTACCAAAGGATGGGTGCCATGATCATTGGAACTAAACTGCCAACGATGAAGGTGACTTGGGCGCGCCCAATATTGAACCTAGCAATCTGATCTTTCGGAGGAGGGTGCGGATGGCTTATTTTGCACAGTGGACGCAATGAAAGTGGATAGTGGGTATTCCACCGCAAGTGGACTTCGTCATAGCCAAGTCAAACGACAGCAGTGTGTACCAAGCGACCCTACCTAGTGGTCCCGGCACCGCATAAACGTTGCAGGAGTCGCGGAACATTTCGATTCCGCCGAATACTGTTTGCCATTCCCGTTCTGTTTGCATCGTGCCCCTGTGCTCAAGGGAGGCCGCTGAGACATGGCTACCGGCCTCCCGCAATCGTGTCAAAGTTCTGTGAGATTTTCTTTGTGGGCGACGAAGTAACGCCGTGTCGCATCAACCAAACGATCGATGTCCGCTTCGGTATGTGCAGCATTGAGATAGCCGCGCACAATGAAGTGGGGGTGGATATAGATGCCGTTTTCCAGCATCCATCGCTGATATGACGAGTGTATTGGATGCTCTTTCGTCTGCGCAAAGCTGGCCATGTCACGATAGCCGATCAGATCTCTCCGGGTAAAGTAAAGGCCCCATACGGATCCATGTTGCCTGACGGTTGCCGGGATGCCGATTTCATCAATCGCGGCATCGATACCAGCCTTCAAACGGTTGCCTAGGCGGTCCAGGTACTCGTAGGGCGGTTCGTTTTCAAGGACCTGCATGCAGCCATTTGCAACCGCCACATTCAACACATGGCCGTAGAAGGTCCCAGAGAAAAACGTCTTACCGAGAGGTGCAAAACCATTCATGATCTCGGCCTTTCCGGCGATCGCCGAAATCGGCATCCCATTCGCGATAGCCTTGCCCATGGTCGTAAGATCGGGGATGATGCCACATTGAACCTGCGCACCGCCAAGACCAAGCCGGAATCCTGTAATAACCTCATCGAAAATCAACACCGACTTGTTGCTATCACAAAGCGCGCGGATTTCGGCAAGAAACCCTGGGACCGGCATGACTACACCAGCGTTGTGATATACAGGCTCGACGATCACCGCAGCGATATCGGCGCCATGTTTTGCGAATATGTCGCCAAGTGTTTTGATGTCGTTATATCCGCAGGTTAGCAGCCCATCCTCGGCGCCACGGATCATTCCGGCTGATTCCTGAACGGGCTTGGGAGCATCGGCGTTGCCGGCCTCCGCGGGATCGAAGTGAACGCTCCACTGAACGTAATCGTGCCATCCGTGATATGCACCTTCGAACTTGAGAATCTTATTTCGGCCCGTGTGGGCTCTCGAACGTCTGATAGCGTGGTACGTCGCTTCCGAACCCGTGCAGCAAAAGACGACTCGCTCCGCGGACGGGATATGCTTGACGATGCGCTCGGCCAATTCAGATTCCAATGGATGTGCAGCTGAGAACGCGACGCCGTGTTGATCCAAAGTTTGGTCAATTACCTTCCTGAGGCGAGGATCATTATGACCAAGAACCACGGCACCGAATGCGCAATGGAAATCGATGTACTCGTTGCCGTCGACGTCCCACATGCGGGCACCTTCGGCCTTGGTCATGTAGAGCGGATGCGGCTTCGCAAAACGGCCTTGGCCCATCACCCCACCAGGGATTACGCGCTGCGCTCTTTCGTACAGCTCCTTTGAGCGCTCGTGTGGCACTGGCCATGGAGCGTCCGCTCGGTGCATCTGATTCATAATTGTCCTCCTTTGAAGAAATAAAGCCTAAACGTGCAAATTTTGCGCAATGTGTACGTTTACATAGCGAATTATCGTGAACTTTCCGGCATGTCAATCTTCATTCGTGACTCCCAAACCCACAACAGACTTGGCTCTGCCCTACAGCTTTCCATAATGCGATATTCCGGTAGGGTTCTGGGCACAGACGCACGTCTGCCAGCCGTTGTGGTGGCGTACCTTGCCGAGCAGATGGGGGTCGAAGTCGGTATTTTCGCAATAGGCGAGATGATGAAGCCGATGTATTTCGGAACGGCAATTACGCACCGCAGAAAATGAGTATCAGGGACTATCAGCCACAAAATCGGACGCCGTGGGAGCACGATGATCTTGATTAGGAGACGTAAATAAATGTCACGGAATCGATGGACAGGGCAATCCAACGGCACAGTACTATGTCGGTGTATTTTTTCTAAGGGTACAGGAACATCTAAAGACGATGCCATTAAGGCTGCCACCCTCGGTAATCTCAAAGTACAAAAGGCAATCGGGGAAATGATAGGCGCCACCACTCGTATGGCTCCTTGAAATTGGTCCTTTAAAAAGTATGCTTCCTAACGACACCTAGGAAGGGCGGGCTATGAACCCTCGCGTTGCACTGGTCCGGCAGTAAGTCTACAGCGCTCACTCAGGAAAAGGCGGCTACGTCCGTCTGTCCTAATCGTTGCGAAAGACAATGGTACTCATCGCGTTTATGGCAGGTAATGAACATGGGCCCGATTATGATGCGGCGAAGTTTCAACCCGTGCTTCGACGCGAAATACACTCTGTAACAAATCCTGAGTGAGAACATACTCTGGCTTGCCGGTAGCGACGATCCTGCCTTCCTGCATGACGATCACCTGATCGCAGAACATTGCAGCATGATTGAGATCGTGCAGTGCGATGATGCTGGTGACTGGCAGATGGGACACAAGCCTCATCAGTCCAATCTGATGCTGGATGTCGAGATGGTTTGTCGGTTCGTCAAGAAGCAATTCTTTCGGAGATTGCGCCAATGCACGTGCAATATGAGTGCGTTGCTTCTCGCCGCCTGAAAGGCTCTGCCAACGCGCATTACGCTTTTCCGCGATGCCGGTATGGTCGAGAGCTTCCGCTACGGCTTTATCGTCGATATTGGACCATCCGGAGAACATCGAACGGTGTGGAAACCGACCGAGCTTTACCACGTCGATCACGGTGGGATTCGAATTGGTCGTTGCCTGCTGTTCAACGAAGGCTATGCGCCGGGCGACAGTCCGGCGAGGAATATCGCGGAAATCCTTGCCGTCCAGTGTGACTTTTCCGGAGTCTGGCCTATGTAGTCCCGCAAGAAGACGCAGCAGCGACGTCTTACCGGAGCCATTGGGTCCAAGAAGCCCGATCATCTGGCCGGGATAAGCTTCCAAAGAAACGCTGTCGAGGATGGTTTTCTTTCCGAACTTCCACGTGATACCGTCGGCTTTAATGCTCATGATGTACGTTGAAACCTGTAGAGAATAACCGAGAAGAAAGGCACGCCGACGAGTGCTGTAACGACGCCGATCGGCAACACCTGTTGGGGGACGAGCGCTCGCGATGCGATATCGGCCAGCACCATGAAGACCGCGCCGACGATAGCGCATGCCGGCAAAAGCCGAATATGCAACGGACCGACTATAAAACGTGCTGCATGGGGCACGACAAGTCCAACGAAGCCGATAGTGCCCACCATGCTGACGATTGTGGCTGTCATAATCGCTGTCAGCGCAAAGAGCACGGTTCGGACCCTTCCCACATTGACCCCGAGAGCTGAAGCTGCTTCGTCACCAAACGCGAACGCATCCAGTATCCGCGCATAGAACAGGCAGGAAATGAGGCTGAAACCGACAACGATGGAAACCAGCATAAATTCCGGCCAGCGTACGCCACCAAAACTGCCAAGCAGCCAAAACATTACATCCCGCGCCTGCTGAGCGTTACCAGATGTTGTCACGATGTAGGATGTGGCGGCATTGAACAACTGCGAAGCTGCGACCCCGGCGAGTATCGTGCGATCCGCCCCGCCTCGCGCGCCATTCGACAAAAGCGCGACAAACAAAAAAGCTGCAAACGCGCCGGCAAAGGCTCCCGCTGACAGCGACAGAGTTCCGGCACCCAAGCCGAGGATCACTATCGCTACTGCACCACTTGACGCACCCGCAGAAATGCCGAGAACGTAAGGCTCTGCAAGCGGATTACGCAGAAGTGACTGCATGATCGCGCCGGAAAGTGCCAACCCCGCGCCGCAAAAGGCCGCGACCAACGCCCGGCTGAGGCGATAATCCCAGATCACCGTCTGATGGATCCGATTGAGTTCTACCTCTGTCCATCCCAACTGGTTGGTAATGGCCGCAAAAGTCGTCGCAAGCGGTATCGGCAGGTCGCCAATCCCGACGCTGACCCCAACGACCAGTGCGATTGCGGCAAGGGAAGCAAGCAGTAGTGCCGCGAATATGGCGAGTTGTCGAGCAGTGCTGCTTTTCTTGCTCAATTCAGCTGTCCAAGTGCCTTTAACTGCTCCGCGACCTGTTCGGCACCGTAGATCGTGCGGATGGTCGGATTCATCGCCTGGCCATCCATGACGACTATCGCTTTATTTTTAACCGCAGGAATCTGACTAACGGCCGGATCGGTCGTCAGGAACTTGATCTTGGCTTCCGGTTTATCGAGTTCCCACCGGTTTCGGTCGAGATTGGCGACAACGATAAAGTCCGGATTGGTGGCGATGATGCTTTCCCAGCCGAGCGTCGGCCATTCCGCTTCCGCGTTGATTGCGTTCTTGCCGCCTAGTACATCAGCGATGAAGCCGGAAGCACCGTTCTTGCCGCCAAGATAGGCGTCAGCAGTTGGCGACGGACTGGAGAACCAGAATATATAGGAAAGCTTCCTGCCCTTCATTGAAACACTTGAGCGCAGGGCTCCCTCGCGCTTCTTCAAATCAGTAATCAGCGACTGGCCACGATCCTTCACGTCAAAGATCTGAGAAAGCTCGTCAATCTCTTTGTAAAGTTGGTCCATGTTCCAGAGCTGGTCACGACTACCGTATTCATTCTTCACCTTCTCAGTGCTGAGACAAGTGCTCGGTGATATGTAAGACGGCACGCCGATTTTATCGAAATCCTCGCGCTTAGCCACCTTGCTGGTCGGCCCGATCAGACTGGGCAGGGCCGCGGCCACGAAATCCGGATTCTGGGCGAGAATGGATTCAAAAGTCGGAAACTCAACGGTTAACAACTTCACTTTCGCGTTAGCCTCCGCGAGCTCTGGCAAGACTTTGCTAGGCCAGAATGCCGTCCCCACCATCTTGTCTTCAAGTCCTAGCAAAAGTAGTATTTCGGCACTATTTTGGCCAAGGCCCACTGCTCGTTTCGGTGCTTTTTCGAATATAACGGTTGCACCGCAGTTTTCGATGGACAAAGGGTAGTGAGTTGACGTCGCTGATGCGGGATTTGCGACCAAACTGACTGCATAAAAGCTGAAAACGGTGAGACCAGTTTTGAGTATATTCACGGAGAAACTTCCTTGGCGAAGAGATGTTCGCGATATAGCCTCGCCGGGCCTTCCAAAACAAGACTCTTTTTGTCTTGTTTTGGCGGGAATTTCAGAAAAAAGGGTTGCGGATAAAAACCTGGACTCGTTTTAAGTAGGGCCAAGACCTCTCGATATTCGGTTGGGCTAAGATACAATGGCTCGTCCGGTTTCAGTCTGACTCAAAGAAAAGTTGCCCTTCGGCAACTGACCTCACGCCAGCCGCCGATAGGAAGCACTGTCGATCCCAATAGCTGTTATCTCATTTCAATGGGATCAGGCCGGCGTTCGTCGGTTTGAAGCCACAGGCGTTGAAATAAAACGGCCTGAGATGTGGATCGAAGTCTACATGCAGCCACTCGCAGTCGGTCCGCCTTGCATGGGCGACCGCCTCTTCGATCAGGGCCTTCGCAATACCCTGGCGTTGGAAAGCGGGATCAACCATGGTGTCCAGGATAAAAGCATGAACTCCCCCATCCCACGCCACGTTCACGAACCCGACCAACCTTGCCGATCGACGAATGCAAACCCATCCGAGACTGAAGTGATTGACTTGGGCCCACCAGTCGTCCGCCGACTCCCGGTGTTCAAAGCATTTCGCGTGGAGAGCGTTGACCTCCGCGTTCTCGAAGGCTCCGCGCCATTCAGCAATTGCCGAATTGTGAGATGAAGGAAAAGGCATACTCACCCCTTAGATCGTCGCCGTTGTTCAGGCAAGGTCCGCATCCATCCAATATTGCCTTAACGAAGACAATCCACTTTCCACCTCAAACCAGACAGCCAAGTCCCTCAGGCAGAACGGCAGCTTTAAGGAAATGTCGTAGCTTGGTTTAACGGCCGTAATGGCGGCGGAAACCAGCCATTTTTCGCGCTAAATTTTCTTATTGGAACGTGGGAATGTTCAAGTGATAGCGGAGCCGTCAAAGAATAGCGCGTCCCATGTGGAGCTGATGGGACGTTGATTTATATCAATTATAATGGGCTAGTGGTTTTCTGCTGCAATTCGGGAACTTTGGAACTCGACAGAGGGTGGATATATTTGTTTAGCGCCAGATAAACAACATGCGTTTCAAGACATTGTCCCTACGGACCAAATGATGCCAAAAAGCAGCAAGGGCATGTAGGCTTGCAAGGATGAGAATGCCATTGGCGCAAAGGCTGTGCAATTCTTTGATAGATCGTGCGGTTTCGCGATCAGGCAGAAATGGCGCCGGGATGGTAAATAGTCCGAAGAAACTAAGCGCATCGCCTCGGTACCATGTCAGGAAGATGCCAAGTAGCGGAATTGCAATCAAGAGTGCGTAGAGGACCAAATGCCCGGCCCGGGCCAACACGCGTTCTGTAACCGTCATCGATAGTGGAAATTCCGGTGTACCTTTAACCAGTCGCAAGAACACGCGCCATCCGACCAAGAATGCCAACAACATCCCAAAGGATATATGTAGCCACCAGGCAAAAGCGCGATTTGGATCACCCCGTTGAAAAATATCATCGCCAAACGTCAGTCCATAAAGTCCAACAACAAGAACAAAAATTATCCAATGCAGAGATTTTTGCGACGTGGAATAGTTATTGGAAGCCATCAGGTTAATCTCCACTTTGTAATGGTTCTAATCAGCGTGCAAATTGAGGCCGGTCTATGTTCGAGATGATGAATGCTTGATTTCCTTGCAAACTGTTCATGTCGACTTCGGCGCATATTCCGGCGTGTTGGGTGCATTCAGAGCGTCATCTCCATCAACAATCCGGGTTGGGTTTCTCCTTTTCAGTGATTGCTGAAAGATTGCATTCTCATAGATAGCCATTCGTATGCTGATCACGATCATCGCAAGGACCGCGAAAACTAATGTTGAGCTCTCAATGAATCTCATGAATTTTCACCCCTCGTACTGCTCATGGCCGCGAAGTGGTCAGAAGTGAACGTTCAACGGTCGCTGGCTGCAATTAGATAGATCTTATTCAGCGAGACTGAATTGATCAGGATCAATGCTCAAAACGATGAACAACAGGAAGGTTGCGACTGACACATCGCTTCAATCGGCAGCAAATCAGCTCAATGGCTAAAACGCAGGGATTGGGGCGTTAGAAACAGACCATATTGGAGCAAGAAAATGACTACAGATACTTGGAGCGGCAATTTGACAACCCGTGCTGGATTTAAGTTCCACGTACGCCCGGCGCGACCTGACGATGAGGCTGCACTGGCAGAGTTCTTCACTCAGGTGACACCCGAAGATCTACGATTTCGCTTCTTGTCCAGCATCCGGGAGGTAGGGCATGACCGTCTCGTTGCCTTGACCCAGATCGATCATCTTCGAACAGAAAATTTTTTGGCGTTCGCTCAGCTTGGAGGGCCGATCATAGCCACCGCCATGCTCGCATGTGATGACTCTCTCGAGAAAGGCGAAGTTGCCATTTCTGTTCGTGCTGAGCACAAAAATAAGGGTGTCGGTTGGAAGTTACTGGATCATATATCGCGCTACGCAGATGCCAGAGGTATCACCACGCTTGAATCAATCGAGAGTCGTGAAAACCACGCTGCAATTGATCTTGAGCGCGAATTTGGCTTTGTAGCGGAAGCCTACCCGGATGATCCTTCTCTCATTATTGTCCGCAAGCATTTGAGCCATCTGTAGTCACAAAGGACGCAAACATCCTCAAAACGATAGGACGGTACACAGGGGTCAAGTCTCTTCAGTTGAGCGACAACCAAGATAGGTGAGCGTGAGCGGCTTGTAAAAATCGGCATGGATTGATCCAGCGCAATGTCCGTAAAGTGCGTGTGCTTTAAGAGCTGGATTTGAAGTTCATCAACCCTGTGAACTTTTAAAGAAGTGCTTTGGCTACAGCGTCACGCACACTTCAAAGGATGTGCGAACAGACCAAGCATCCATCCGGCCTCTCTAAGCGTTAATCGAGCAAAACTGATCGGAAGGACCCATGATGAATATTGCCTCAGGACGAGAATCCCATTCGCGCTTGTCTGCACAGGAGCTCGGAAATATCGATCTGTACTGGCGTGCTGCCAATTATCTGACAGTAGGACAGATTTATCTCCTCGATAATCCGCTACTTCGCAAGCCACTGAAAATTGAACATGTGAAACCCAGGCTATTGGGTCACTGGGGAACGTCTCCCGGCTTGAGTTTTATCTATGCTCATCTTAACCGCATCATCCGCATGATTGATGTCAATATGATTTATGTTTGCGGCCCCGGACATGGCGGCCCGGCAATGGTGGCAAATACCTATTTGGAAGGAAGCTACAGTGCCCGGTATCCTGACATTTTGCGAAATGAAGAGGGCATGCGAAAACTGTTCAGACAGTTTTCTTTTCCTGGCGGGATTCCAAGTCACGCCTCGCCAGATGTGCCAGGTTCAATCCACGAGGGCGGCGAGCTCGGTTATTCCCTGTCGCATGCTTTCGGTGCTGCGTTTGATAATCCCGATCTGGTGGTAGCCTGTATCATTGGAGATGGTGAAGCGGAGACGGGTCCGCTTGCGGCGGCATGGCATTCTAACAAATTTCTTAATCCGCAGCGGGACGGTGCGGTTCTGCCGATCTTGCACCTCAACGGTTATAAAATTGCCAATCCAACCGTTCTTGCCCGGATTTCGCAGGAGGAATTGCGGGCACTGTTCATGGGCTATGGCTATGATCCGATTTTCGTCGAGGGTGATAACCCCATTCTAATGCATCAACTCATGGCAGATGCCATGGATAATGCGATGCAGAAAATTAAATCCATTCAGCAGATCGCGCGTCAGGATTATGATGCCTATGCCACCCGGCCCATCTGGCCAATGATTGTCCTGCGCAGTCCCAAAGGCTGGACGGGACCAAAAGAAGTCGATGGCTTGAAAACAGAAGGGTTCTGGCGATCACATCAGGTACCTTTGTCGGGTCTAGGGGAAAACCCCAAACACCTGAAGATGCTGGAAGAGTGGCTCCACAGCTATCGACCGGAGGAACTCTTCGATGCAAAGGGAGCTCCGATGGCCGACGTGGCTGCTGCGACGCCGCAAGGGGCTCGTAGAATGGGGTGCAATCCGCACGCAAATGGCGGGCTCTTGAAAACATCATTGAAGATGCCTGACCTAGTTTCTCATTCTGTTCAAGTGAACGGACCTGGCACAGTCAAGGCCGAATCCACCAAGGTCATGGGCGCATTTTTGCGCGACGTGATGACGGCAAATATCGACACCCGCAATTTCCGAATTGTTGGACCAGATGAGACGGCTTCCAATCGGCTTCAGAATGTTTTCGAGGTAACCGATCGCGCCTGGATGGCAACAAAATTACCCGAAGATACCAATCTTGGAGCAAATGGGCGGGTAATGGAGATACTTTCTGAACATACCTGTCAAGGTTGGCTCGAAGGATATCTGCTGACCGGCAGACACGGCTTGTTTTCCTGCTATGAAGCATTCGTACACATCGTGGATTCCATGTTCAACCAGCATGCAAAATGGTTGGATACAAGCCGCGATATCCCGTGGCGACCACCGATTGCTTCGTTGAACTATCTGCTGACAAGTCACGTCTGGCATCAGGATCACAACGGCTTCAGCCATCAGGATCCGGGTTTTATTGATGTAGCGCTGAACAAGAAAGCAGACGTTGTGCGTGTTTATCTCCCGCCGGATGCCAATACGCTTTTATGTACCACGGATCATGTGCTGCGTACCTGGGACCGGATCAACATCATCGTTGCTGGTAAGCCGCCTCTGTGGCAGTGGTTGACACTGGATCAGGCAAAGATCCATTGCAAAGAAGGCCTCGGCATCTGGCACTGGGCCTCAACCGAGAATGATGTAGAACCCGATGTTGTGATGGCATGTGCAGGCGATGTCCCGACACTTGAAACATTGGCGGCCGTCAGCATACTCAAAGAACATTTGCCGGAATTGAACATAAGGGTAGTCAATGTGGTTGATCTGATGGCGTTGCAGCCGAAGGAGCGGCATCCGCATGGGCTTGCCGATACGGCCTTCGATGCTGTTTTCACCAGCAACAAACCCGTTATTTTCGCCTACCATGGCTATCCATGGACAATCCATCGATTGACGTATCGGCGAACCAACCACGATAATTTTCACGTGCGCGGCTATCAGGAAGAGGGGACAACCACGACCGCTTTTGACATGACGGTTCTTAACGAGCTTGACAGATATCACCTTGTTTTGAGTGTGCTCGACAAGGTACCTGCGGCGCGATCACGAGGAACAGGGCTTGCCGAGCTGATGAAGGCCAAACTGCTCGAGCATCATGATTATATCCGGATACATGGCGAGGATATGCCGGAGATCCTCAACTGGCGATGGGTACCCTCTTCGCAAGTCGGTTTGAGTTGATTGAATGCCGAAGACAATACTTGTCCTCAACGCGGGCTCGTCCAGCCTGAAGTTCGCGGTCTTTGAACTGGCGGGCGATCCAACTTTACACGTTCGCGGCAGTATTTCTGCTCTGGATGCCAATCCGCGGATGAAGATTTATGAGGCCGGCAGTGAAGACATCGAGGTTCCCGTCAAGGGCGAAACCATGGATATCAAGACTGCGATGGCATTGGTACTGGATCAGCTATCGTGTCGTGGCCATCTGAAATCTGTGGTCGCTGTTGGCCACAGGATCGTCCACGGCGGAGGCGAGTTTGCAGATATCACGGTGCTAGATCAACACGTCATCAACGATTTGCGCAAACTCATTCCACTCGCTCCCATGCATCAACCTCGCAATCTCGAGATTGTAGCAGAAGCGATGAGGGCGCTCCCAAAGGCCATACAATATGGCTGTTTTGATACGGCCTTTCATCACAGCAGGCCCAGGATCGCGTCCCTTTATGGTCTGCCACGCAGCTATGCGGATCATGGGCTCATCTCTTATGGGTTTCACGGGATATCTTATGGCTACATTGCTTCCCGCTTGCGAGCTAAATATGGTCACCTTGCCGGAGGAGGCTGCATTGTTGCGCACCTTGGCAGTGGGGCAAGTCTTTGTGCGATGCAGGGTGGAGTGAGTGTTGCAACCACTATGGGATTTTCAACGCTTGACGGATTGCTGATGGGCACGAGGTGCGGAGCACTTGATCCGGGCGTAGTGCTGTATCTGCTCCAGGAACAAGGCATGTCCGCGGATGCCATTGCCGATCTTCTGTACAATCAATCAGGACTTTTGGGCATTTCAGGCCTTTCCGCAGATATGCAGGTGTTGATTAATTCAACGGAAATTATGGCCAAGGAAGCAATTGATCTTTTTGTTTATCGGACCAGTCAGCAGATTGGGGCGATGGCGGCATCCTTAGGCGGCGTCGATACACTCGTTTTTTGTGCGGGGATTGGCGAAAACTCACCTTTGATCCGGGAGAAGATTGGTGCTGCTACGAAGTGGCTCGGTGTGAAGATTGACAAGGATCGCAATTGGAAAGGCCAAGAGGATATCACTGCCTCTCACTCAAAGGTGAAAGTCCTTGTTATTGCAACCGATGAAGAGCTTGCCGTTGCGCAGGACGTCTCTCGTTGTATTCAGCAAACACCCCAATAAAGGGGAGATTGGCATTTGATTATGATCAATGCGTTGCTGCTCGATAATTGAGATCATTATTCCGATCGGGAGAATGGAACGTGGTCCCCGTTACTGAGAGGAACAGAAATGAACGATTACGCATTGCGTCAGAACATTATCGATGAATTGGAATATGAGCCTAGTATAAACGCCACCAATATCGGAGTGGCAGTTGAAAATGGCGTCGTCACCCTGACGGGGCACGTATTCACCTATTGCGAGAAAAACTCCGTGGCCGACGCTGTTTGTAGGGTGAAAGGCGTAAGAGGCATTGCCCAGGAGATCGAAGTCAGACCATTTGGCACTCATCGTACAGCGGATGATGAAATCGCAAAAAGGGCGCTTCACGTCATCAGCTGGAATACTGTCATTCCCGATGGAACTGTACAGGTAAAAGTTCAGGATGGATGCGTGACGCTCACTGGAAAAGTTGAATGGCATTATCAGAAGATTGCAGCAACGGAAGCCGTTCGAGGCTTGGCGGGTGTGTACGATGTGCTCAATTACATCGAAGTGAAGCCCCATTTGTCAGCTTTTGACGTGAAGCGGCGTATCGAAGATTCTTTGCGCCGCATTGCCCAGGTCGATGCGGCTTCGATCAATGTCGATGTAAATGATGCCGGCATGGTCACATTACGGGGTAAAGTTGGTGCCTGGTTCGCGAGAATTGCAGCCGAGCGGGCAGCATGGTCGGCGCCGGGCGTAAAGATTGTTGACGACAAAATTACAGTAGCCTGAATACTCGGGGACCAATTTGATTTCAAAAATTAAGTTGGTCCCATGTTTTGTCTCACGACCGGGGATTTTTTGGATTGTCCAGTGCTTCCCGCAGGCCCCGAATTATGACCGATCTGCCTCGCTCATCGGCTTCCTTGTCAACCGCCTCGCTGATATCAAGCAGAAGTTTGGACAAATCATTATGCCAATCGAGATGTGCCACTTTGTTTGGGGGCAATCGGGGGAAATGATTTGTTACAAGCCTGGTAGCAGTTTGTCCCAGCTCGTATGTGTCATCCAGCTCAGGTGTTACAATATGCGCTCCGTCATGCAAGGTTTCGAGACGGTTTTTAAGGGCATCAAGACTGCCCTCTTCACCATGAACAAGAAAAATATGCTGCCAAACCGGATTGCGTGCTTGGATCCAATTCATGAGCTCGGAAGCGTCTGCATGTCCTGAGTAAAGATCAAGTTGGCGAACACGTGCTTTGACCTGCACTTCTTCTCCTTGGATACGAACACTTGATGCGTGATCGAGAAGAATTCGGCCAAGTGAACCTTGCGCCTGATATCCTGTGAGCAGGATTGTTGCGTTCTTGCGCCAAAGATTTGCCTTCAGATGATGGCGAATCCGGCCTGCGTCACACATGCCACTGGCAGCGATGACGACGAAAAACCCGGAAATCCGATTGATCGATTTACTCTGCTCAACGGTTTCGGTGAAACGGACATGAGGATCATTCAATGCATCGCGCAAAATGTCGCCGCGTTCAATTTCTGATGCATGCCGTTCAAATATTTCACTGGCACGTGTTGCAAGCGGAGAGTCTACGAAAATTGCGCTTGCCGGGATGGAACCTGCCTTCATCAAGAGAAACAGATCAACCAGCAGCTCCTGAGTTCGCTCGACAGCAAAGGAAGGAATGACGAGAGGCCCGTTCGCCCTTACAGCCATTTGCACTTCTTGGAGTAAAATTTCCCTGCGTTGATCCGATGAAACGTCACCACGTTCGCGGTCGCCATATGTTGCTTCGCAGACAAGATAATCGAGATCCCGGGGACCTTCTGCAGAACTTTGCAACAGCTTATGAGCAGGCCCGATATCGCCGGAAAACATCAAACGTAAGATTGGACCGCTTTCTTCGCTGGCCAGTTCAATTTCAATGGAAGCGGAACCCAACAGATGACCTGCATTCCAAAAGCGAGCACGTATGCCAGGTACAATGGAAATCCACTCTCTGTAATCGACCGATCTGAACAGGGGCATACATGCTGTCGCATCGGCCTGTATGTATATAGGGGTAACAATTGGACGCCCCCGCTGCGCGTTGCGCCGATTCAACTGTTCCACTTCTGTTTCCTGAATGTGTGCAGAGTCGGGCAACATGACAGAACAGAGATCGATTGTCGCTTTTGTCGCGAATATCCGGCCCGTGAAACCCTTGTTGACCAGTTTGGGCAATAGTCCGGAGTGGTCGATATGCGCGTGCGTCAGAAGCACCGCGTCTACTTTTTCCGGATCAAACGGAAAGGCGCGATAATTCAATTCGCGTTCGGATTTGGGCCCCTGAAACATTCCGCAATCAACGAGCACGCGCGCTTTTTCGGTTTCTATTTCGAAACAGGAACCCGTTACAGAATGGGCAGCTCCGTGAAAATGCAGTCGGGGTAATGACATGGTTTTTGAGCCTGTGAAAGAAGACGCGAGTTGTGGCGGTACTATCCACTTTCGTGCGCAGGTCGGCTTTGATACGGATCAATACTTGCGCATTCAAGACTTCCTGCGAAGCAAGCTTTTGATGTCATCAGTAAGCGGAACAATCGCCGACATCATGAGAATAAGTGTGAGAATTGATGAAGCGGCAAATCCAGCGTATTTGAAACCAATCGCCCCGCAGACGCCACCGCAAAAAAACATGAGAATAAGCGACGCGTGGACCTGCAGTTTTACCCGGTCGGCTCGCACAGGATTAACTTTTACGTCACCCGTTGAAATGTTCCAGTACAAGAGTTTACCAAGTTCAATACCCATGTCGGTGACCATACCCGTTACGTGAGTTGTTCGGATGCGTGCATTGGAAAGCTTGGTAATCACTGCATTTTGAAGCCCCATAATGAAGCATAGCAACATCACCGTTGCCGGGATGAAGAGCCATTGGCGTTGTTCCAGATTGTTACCGATCAATCCAAAACATAGCAGCAGCAATGCTTCAACAATTAAGGGAACAGCGTAAGCGCTGTTCAGGCTTTGCCGTTTGCCCCAATTGACGAGTATTGAAGAACTGGCTGCTCCACCAACAAAGGATGTAAAAGCGCCAAACCCCGCGAGAAACAGATTGCATCGGCCTAGGGCCAAATTGTCGGCCATGGAGGATACGATCCCCGACATGTGCGATGTGTACTGGTTTACGGCCAGAAATCCTCCAGCATTCACGGCGCCTGCAACAAAAGTCAGAATGCACGCCAGATGGAAGTCAGCTTTGTCGCTGCGATCGTGGGCTGCTAACTGGCGCAACAATGGAAGCATGACTGTTGAACACCGTTCTGATGATCAATCACTCATGGCTTCAAGAGTTTTCCATTTCAGGATTTCAGCGGTTCTCAGCGTCGGCAGAGCAATAATGCCTTTTTCCTTCATTTTTGAAAACACACGCGAGACAGTTTCAATGGTCAATCCAAGATAGTCTCCAATGTCCATACGCGACATTGGCAGATCGACTTGTTCCAAGCCGCCCTGCCGCCTGGCAATATCAAGGAGAAAGGCAGCTACCCGCTCGGCAGCGGTTTGGCGTCCAAGGACAAGCAGATGTTCCTGGGCGCGTGTTAAACCACGCAATGTTATTGGCAAGAGAAACTGGGACACATCGTTTAATTGGGATTGCCGGAAACTGCGGATACTGGTTCCTGTGATCGCTTCGGCAAAAAAATGATGAACGGTATCACCCTCGAAACCAAATACTTCACCCGACATGTAAAAGGCGCTGATTTGCCTGCGGCCGTCTGATAGGAGGCGGTAAACACGGACAGCTCCAAACTCAACCTGATAGATATTGCCTGCTGCTTCACCTTGAGCGTAAATCTCGGATCCTGGTGCGTGAAAACTCGTTTGCTGAGGACTGGTCGCACCGAAGGGCAGGGGAACATGCGCGTCGTTAGCGTGTGGGTATTGTCCCTGTCCAGATATGTGAGAATGTGCGAAGGCGAACATGGCGATCTCCCTTTGATTTGATAGGGAAAGCATCATCCAAATTTGACATTGGCGTAATTCGGTTATGTACCTACGGGTTTTCCCGTAGAACGCGCATTAAAACGGCCTCACGTACCCCCAGTGAGTTTGCGGATTTCGTTTATGAGGGCGTTGCCGAAGATCGGTTTGATCAAGTAATGGACCAAACTCGCTTGAGGGAGAGGATGAGACCGGTCAACGAGTAAAATGACAGGAATAGTCATCTTTTGCAGGCCACTCCCTGGGATTGGCTCTCTCTTGATTACGGGCTCATCAATAATTGCACATGAATACGATTGTGATTGCAGGGCGACAGAAGCTGAACTCAACGTCGAGTATGATTTCACTGTATATCCTTCAGCTTCGAGCGCGAATTCGAGTGAACGCCGAAACACACGATCGGGTGCAACAATCAGGATCTGGCAAAAATTGGTCAAAGAACTTCCCTCGTAACGCGATCATTGATCGGTTGCCGGAAAATCAGCATCAACTGGCTTAGTGTTTCAGGAGGAGACCCGCATTGAGGTAGATCAAAGAAGAAGAACTATAAGGTTGGGGTTTTCAGGTTTCCCTGCCAAATTTGACATGAAGTGCCATTCTAACAAGCTCTGGCAAGCTTTTGGCCTGCATTTTGGTCATTACGTTTGACCTATGGACTTCAACAGTGCGAGGGGAAATTTTAAGGTCATAGGCGATGGTTTTATTCGCAAGGCCGGTTATGACACCAGACATGATTTGCAGTTCGCGATCCGTTAGCTGAGCGATCCGTGCGAGAATAGCTGCGGTATCTTCTACGGCAGGTGTGTCACTTATTCGGCTAGCGGCGCGCTCTATCGCATCAATCAAGGTTTGTTCTTCGAACGGCTTTTCGATGAAATCGAGCGCGCCCGCCTTCATTGCTTCGACAGCCATCGGCACATCACCGTGGCCGGTAATGACAATTGAAGGAATTTCGATTGCTGCGGCCTGAAGTTCGCGCAAAAGCTCAACTCCACTCATATCCGGCATACGCAAATCTGTGATTAGGCACCCGTTGCCTAGTGAAGGTGCAGAAACCAGAAATGCAGTAGCAGATTCATGCAAGCGAACGGCGTATCCAGCCATTGTGAGCAGAAAGGCCAACGATTTTCGGACGGCCTCCTCATCATCCACAATATGCACGATATAGTCACTGCTTGCCATTCGGTGTCTCGTCTTCAAACGCAGGAAGGGTGAACCGGAATGTAGCACCACCCTGATCATTTCGCTGCACTGAAATCTCGCCTCCGTGGGATTCCACAATGCGTTTGGAGATGGAGAGCCCGATGCCCATTCCGCCGGGTTTGGTCGTGACAAAAGGTCTGAAAAGCTGAGCTGCGACTTCGTCAGAAATGCCTTGTCCGGTATCCGCCACTTCAATAGCAATCATCCCATCCACTGCAGAGGTTGTACTTACCGAAAGCTCGCGTGTGGTGCAATCACGCATTGCTTCCATAGCATTACGCATAAGATTAATGAGAACTTGCTGAATCTGGACCCGATCTGCCATCACAAGCTTGGCATTGGGTGCGAAGTCAAACGATGACCGCATGCCTCTCTCACGTGATCCCACCAGGGCCAGTGCTGCTGCTTCTTCAACGAGATTGCGAATATTTTCCGGTGCTTTTTCGGTTTCACCGCGTGTCACAAATTCTCGCAGATGGCGAATAATTTGACCTGCTCGCAGAGATTGTCTGGACATTTCTTCCAGTGCTTCTCGCATTTTTATGGCGACTGCTTCATCTATGTTGCGCAGGAGGCGGGTGCAGCCCTGTGCATAGTTCGCTATGGCCGACAGCGGTTGATTGAGCTCGTGTGCCAAAGTCGATGCCATCTCACCAAGTTCGTTTAGCCTAGCCAAACGGGCCAGTTCACCCTGGATTTCCTCGAGCCGCGCAGCTGATTCTTCACGCTCCGTGAGATCTCTGATGAAACCCGTAAAAAAGCTTTTTCCGCCCGATTTGAATTCACCGACAGCCAGTTTCATCGGAAATGTTGATCCATCTTTTCTGCGACCAACCACCACACGATCAACGCCTATGATACGCTTTTCTCCTGTTTCTAAATAGCGATGGATGTAGCCATCGTGCTCGTGACGGTAAGGTTCCGGCATGAGCACACGCACGTTCTGTCCGATGACTTCGGCTTCCAAATACCCAAATTGCCGAATAGCTGCTGCGTTAAAGGCGGTAATGGTGCCATCTTTTTCGATGACGACAGTGGCGTCCAATACTGTATCAAGAATGGAGCGCAGATGAGCTTCTCGTGCATCAAGGTCGCTGACAGTTTTGTCAGTCATGCGACGAGCACGATGCAACAACCCTCCCATCCAGGCGATTGTCGCGCCGACAATGATCAGAATGGCAAACTCGAGTGCGTTTTCGGATGCATTGAATTGCATCCCGCCCAAATAAAATGCGCATAATAATGACAGGGCAACGGCTGATAGACCTGGGCCAATTCCTCCGGCGATTGATGCAACCAGAATAGCCGGCACAAACAGGATAAATATGGCCCGGTCCTGAAGCAGGCTCTGAAGTGAAAAACGGATGAGAAAAGACAGGCAAACGACACTTATCGCAAGCAGATAACCTCGTGTTCCCTCAAATTGGGAAGAAAGAGCCGCCTGAAGTACACGTCCTTTAAGACCTGGCATATTGCGAGCTGGCATGGTGCCACCATTTGAACTGATCTGCAGGAATATGCAGTGTCTGCTCATGAAGTAGCAAATCGTGCGAATTTACAACAGTATCCATGTGATTCAGGACCCGTTGGCCAAGGATCTAACTCGACATCAGTCTCGTTATGCCGTTCTCTTCAAGAAGGGAGCGGGTGACGCCACCGAAAATGAACTCTCGGACCCGGCTATGTCCATAGGCACCGGAGACGATCAGCTCTGCCTCGACTGATCGGGCAAAGGCAAGAAGCGCACTGCCATCATCGTTGTCATCGATGACTTGACTTCGAGCGCGAATACCATGCCGAAGCAAGAGAGCCAGCACATCCTGAAGGCTTTCTCGAACCAAAGCATCGCCCGTGCCATCCACAGTAACAACTACAACTTCGCCTGCCTGGCACAACAAGGGGATGGCATCAATAACGGCGCGCCGGGCTTCTCTGGTATCCTTCCATGCGACAAGCGCGGTATTGGAGAAAAGTTTCTTCATGCCGTGTGCTGACACGAGTACGGGACGTCCAGCCTGAAGCACCAGACTTGGCAGATTGGCCGAGCGGTTACCATCTGTGATGAAAGATTCTTTTGCAGCGCTCGTAATGATGAGGTCGGCTGTTCGTGCAGCCTCTATCAAAGAAAGTGTTGGGCTGGCTACGCCATCGCGCCACTCGTGGCTGGGCAGGGAGCGGGCGACACGTTCGAATTCACGGCTTAGCTGCTTCAGTCGTTTTTCAATATCCTCTCTTTGTAGCATCATGACTTCGCCCCCACCGCCCAATCCGTCAGGACCGGCTATTATGGGCATTACATTTGCGGCGGCAAATCCAATAAGATGGGCGTTGAACTGCGTTGCGAGATTAATTGCCAGTTCGAGGAGCGGGGAGGCCGCCTCATCAATGTTGAAATTCACGAGTATGCTCTTGTAAGTCATCTCACATTCTCCGATCAGATTGAGACAAATTGCATTGTGGCGCCGCAAATGGGCAGTTGAGCCGGGAGCTCTCATGGCGTTTCAATAGTAATGACGCGATAGGTGTGCATGACGCCTGCGCTTTTGATGGATATATATTCGCCGATGGCGAAACGCTCGTCGCTCAGACGGAAGATCAATTCATCGTCCGTTTCACCAATCGTATAGTCGACATACCATTGACCACCCGGCTTACGTCTGAGGCGCCCTATAAGGTCGTCTTGACCAGGACGAAAATGGCGGACGCGGCATTTGTCTTGAGTGACTTTCCATTCTCTGGCGTCGATGTGCCCGTTTTTATCGAGAGGCAAAAGAAGGTCGTAACCCTGATTGTTGTCGCCAACTGGGTGATCTTTTTCCCGGGCAAGCACGAGCCGAGCGTGTTTGAATCTGGTGCTATTTTTGGTGATTGTGGTCATGGCAGGTGTTCCTTGTTTCAAATGGAATCTACCTGAGTTGCTTTGGTCCGCTTTGATCCAGCGCAATGACCGGATTGATGGTCTCAGTTAATGAGTGGTCATGATAATCGCACCAATAGGGAGCATCGCAATGTCGTGTAAATCAGTTCTCTGCGTCATCGGCAGAGATGAATGCAACCAGGATCTCATCAATGCCGTCAATTTGTCCCTTGAGGCAGATGCCTTTTTGAATGTTCTCATTGTAGGGGTGGCGCCTGCCCCCATTGGTGGATACGGCGTGCTGTCTTCGAACGAATGGATGTTGGATCGTGAAGCGGAACTCGCTTCGATCAAGGCGCGCCAGATGAAGGTGAAAGCCCTTCTTAATACATACAGTCTGTCTGCTGACATCGACACGGAGTATTCGCACAAGGATTGGTTGGATAATATGATTGGGAGGCGCGCGCGTTATTCCGATCTCATCGTCATCGGACCCGATCTGTTGCTTCAGCCTCAACTGCGGGAACCTACACTGGAAGGTGTTCTTTTTCATTCCAGCAGGCCCACGCTTATCATCCCGGCCGGGTTCAGGGCCACCATCCATCCAAAGAAAGTGATGGTTGCATGGAATGGAAGAATTGAAGCTGTCCGGGCAATTCACGAAGCCATTGATATTCTGGTTGAGGCAGAAGAAGTTTTCATCACAACTGTCGATGAAACTGCATCCAACCATCCAAAGGAATTCGATCATAGCGCGCCCTTGGCTACCTATTTAAAGCGACGGGGCGCGAATGTTTCTATTGAACGATTGCCAGCTGGAAGTAGGCCGGTTGCTGAAGTGTTGTCCGAGCACGCGGCGCTAATGGGTGCTGATATGTTGGTCATGGGTGCTTATGGGCACTCACGTCTGCATGAACGCATATTTGGCGGTGTTACCAAATCCCTGATTGATGCACCATCGTTACCGCTGTTCCTAATGCGCTGAACTCGCAGAGTTTTGGCAAATGGTTGGCATGATTGATCTTTGTCAATGCCAGGCATAGGCGGCAGTGTTCTTCTTCTATCTGCAAGGTGTCCCGATAATACAGACGCCATTTGGAACGAGAGGAATAACCATGAGTATGAACACAAAATATCCGCCTCGACCATGTTCATGGATCGAGGCGGATAATTGTTGTTCAACGATATAAAAGTTCATTGCTGCTGCGAATGGTCCGTCTTTGCAAATGTGCCGATTGCTATCGATTGAATGAATTCATTCACAAACGTTTTTACTGCACTCCAATTTGTCAACTCGTAGTCGCGTCTGGCGTCAATTGGACCATCTTCGGTTGCGGAGATTCTTTTCAGCATCCATTTTTTGAAATAGTCGTATTCCGAATATTTAAGTGCGCCGGCACAGTTGAGAACCGCCTTTGGAATCCAGCCAGTTTCCGACGACAGTGCGGTTCCATAGTTTCTGGCTTCTTCCTGCTCCGCGATATCAGAACTGGCGATAGACAGCGACACGGATATAAAGGCCGAAGGCATGTCGTTGAGGACTGGCGCCCAACCGCGCACGTAGTGGATGAAGGGCGAAGGGTAATGTGCCGAATGAACCGGGGCACAGAGGATAATTCCATCGCCCACGCCCGGATCGGCAAATCCAAGCTGATTGGTTTCGCTCAACATGACGGTATGACGGAGCGCTTCCAGATGGCTCGCTATCGCTTCGGCGATTTTGCGGGTTTGTCCCTCAATGCTGGAATAGAGCACGAGAAATTTCATGATCATACCTCTCCTCTTTGCTCCGGACTTTCTTCCGGTATCGTGAGAGCATTCAATATCTTCAGATCACTCGCATTGATGCTAATCAAAGAACACGAAATTCCATCTGTTTGATCCATCGCAATGTGCAGGAGGAGATTGAAAGCTATCCCGGTGTTCACAAATTCCACAAGCGTATCGGGAGCCATTCGATGTTCTTCAAAACCTTGCTCAGTGTCGTTGGTATCGATCAACCAAACGATGATGTTCTCACAGCTATCGGGTTATGCTCGGAGCTGAATGCCCAACTTGCGGTGATGGTCATCGCTATGGCGGAGCTTCCACCGATTGGTGATTATCCCATCGGTACTGCCGATGTCTGGCTAAAACAGCGCCAGCAAGATCAGGACAATCTCGTAAAACGTGTTGATGAAATTGAGACATTGGTACAGGACGCTGAAATTTCGGCGGCAGTGACGGATGAATATCCTGAGCCTGCACGCGCTCGTCATCTGATAGGCAGGCGCGCCCGATATGCCGATGTTACGCTTATCGGCCCAGACCTTCTGGGTAACGTCGGCCTGAAAAAGAAAGCCATTGATGGTGCTCTCTTTGAGTCAGGGCGACCAGTCTTACTTATCCCGCGCAACAGCAAACCAACCCTAAAGCCAAAGCGTGTTTTGCTCGCTTGGGATTCTGGTGTGGAATGCGCGCGTGCCGCTCGTGAAGCACTCGATTTCATGGCATCCGCAGATGAAGTTCACGTGACCATGATTGACCCGGATACGAGCTCGATAGCCAATGGCGCCGAGCCCGGTGCCGACATTGCGGCTTACCTTGCTCATCATGGCGTAAAGATCATCGTTGATCGACTACCAAGTGGCGGAGATCCTATAGCGACCGTTCTTCGGCAACATGCCACAGATATTGCCGCCGACCTTATTGTTATGGGCGGATATGGGCATTCACGTGTGCGCGAACTGATATTTGGCGGAGTTACCAAGTCAATGATCGATGATTCCGAATTACCGATTCTGATGGCTCGCTGATCTCGCAGTTGCACAACAGCAGTATTTAACTATCCAAAAATGGGAGTTTGAGTCCATGATTATCCGGGAAATGAACCAGTACGAGATTATGGAGCTGTTGGAGAAGACAGCAAAAGTTGGACGTCTTGGGTGCTCGCACGAAGGTCAACCTTACGTTGTTCCATTGAATTTCGTGTATCGGCTGGGATTCCTTTATGCCTTCACTACCTTTGGAAAAAAGATAGAGTGGATGCGCGATAATCCAAAAGTTTGCGTCGAGTTCGATCACATATACGCGACCAATGATTGGCAGAGCGTAGTCATCACAGGGCGTTATGAAGAGCTGACGCAGGCCCCTGAACATATGGAGGCGCGAAATCAAGCCTTTAGTCTGTTGAGCAAGCGCGCAGAATGGTGGCAACCCGCTTATGTAAATACGGTAATCCGGGATCACTCACGTGCGTTGGAGCCAATTTATTTCCGGATACTGGTTGAAGAGAAAACGGGTCATAGGGCCGTAAAGTCAGTCTAACTTTTCAAAACATTGAATGAGCTATTCCATATAGCGAACTAGCACTAGAATTGGCCTTCGTGCTCCGCCATGGTTAGTGTCTGGTCGAACCTGGCCATGGGTGAGCCGCATTTACCATTTCAAAGATGGCCGGAGGATGCGATTTCGCAGGGTCGTTGCTTGGGCTTTTAGAAATTCCAGTACTGTGAACTACACTCATTGCCTGCTCGACATTCCTCAGCCGTTGTCGCTTGTGGCATTTCACGTTCGACGGAATATCCACCCCAGACCTATCGCTATTGCTGTTAGAATAAGAAAGATGATGATGTAAGGCCATATGGGCGTGAGATAAGGCTTTTGGTCTTCTTTGGAGTTGTGTTCATCATTATTCATATTGCGTCAACCCTCGAAAAATCAATGCGGCCTGAACGTTAATCTTTGAACCGATCGCCGATGTTGTTGTCCAATGGCAGGCGTTGTTTGTGGTCGCAGAATTCTATCGCCAAGTGTATTTCATCCGAATTTTCAGATCGTCAAGAACAGGCACGATCGCCAACGCCAGAAGGATGACGGCAAGAGCGAGCGATGCAATGAATCCGAGATGCTTGAAGCCAATTGCGCCAGCAATGCCTCCGATAAAAAACAATGCAACAAGTGAAGCTAGTAGTTTGAGCTTTTTACGGTCAGCTTTGACCATTGGCTTGCCAGGGTCATGTCGGGCAGTATTCCAATAGAAAAGTTTTCCGAGCTCAATGCCCATGTCTGTGACGAGACCAGTGATGTGGGTTGTCCGGATTCTAGCGCCCGATAATTTCGTGATGATGGCGTTCTGCAGACCCATGATGAAGCAAAGCAGCATGACTGTTGCCGGCACGAACAGCCATTCACGCTGTTCCAGATTGCGACCGAGCAGCCCAAAGCAGATCAGCAGTATGGCTTCAACCATAAGCGGCAGAGCGTATTCGCTCTGGAGCCTTTTCCGCCGCGCCCAATTGACCAGCATGGCTGAGCAGGCGGCTCCGGCGACAAAGGAAAGAAAGGCAGCAAGGCCAGCAAGCACCAGACTTGTCTCACCGAGCACTAGATTGTCGGCCATGGCAGAGACAATACCTGACATGTGAGAGGTGTATTGATGAACGGCCAGAAAGCCTCCGGCATTTGCAGCTCCAGCCACAAAGGTCAGGAACCGGGCGAGATGCCGGTCGGTCTTGTCAAACCGTTCTCTCCCGGTGATCTTGCGCAAATAGGGGATCATCAATCGACAGCGACAGGCATTGAGTTGCACGGGTATGTTGTGAAAGTCCTGCCGCTGCACGGCGGTGCATCCCACAGCATCTGCATTTAGTTGAACTTTTGCGACGGTTGACGGTACCTTACGCCTCTGCCACCCGTTTCGCTGCGCGCATGTTCGCCAATCAGCTCAATACCTGCGCGATCAAGGGCATTGACGACCTTCATCAGGCTGTCGACAATGCCGCGCACATCGCCTTCACTGGCTTCCATCCGTTGAATGGTCGGCAGGGAAACTCCCGACATTTCCGCGAGGGCTTTCTGATCGATACCGAGAAGCGCCCGCGCTGCCCGCATTTGGTTTGCAGTGATCACAATCATATCCACTTTTATCATTGAGTAGTTAGCTGCATCACTTTATCACTGATGTATAGAACATCAATATGAAGCGATAAAATATGCACACCCTCTTGGCAGGAATGAAAGTGGGCGTTATTCTCATCTCTATGACTCAACGTTACAAACCACAGCAAGATCTTAACGATACCTGGACGGTCATCGACGCGCGCACGGCACGGGCGGCCGAGATGGGCAGCCGTACCATTATTGGCATGAACCGGCAGGATGCCGAGGAACTGGCCGAGCTTTTGAATAAACTGGAAGCGCAAAAGCCGGTAACCCAGCCTGATCAGGGCTGACGCCATTTCGACGCTGGACCCAATTTGCTTCTTTAATGAAACGCGAACAACGGGATTTCGATGAAACCGCAAAAGAAACCGTTTGTCGTTGAAATCAAGCAGAGCCGTCGGGGGCAGAAATCGCCCGTTGCATCGATCTGGGGTGATATTGACATGGCCACCTATGGTCTTTCCGAGGACAATCCGGCGTGCGCATCTGATATTTCCACCCGCATCAATGCAGCGGTCGCGACTGAAGGGGATGAACATGGCGATCAATGAAACGTCGGTCGAGGTCAAAACCTCCGTGGGCATCGTTGTGGCTACGGGCCTCCATTACGCGCAAGTCAAAGACCGCGGCGTAAGGCACGAACTCGTTGGGCCGTTTAGAACCCGTGAACAAGCGCAGGCGGAAGTCGTAAAATGGGTTGACCGCTTCAGAGTGGAACTGGAACCACAATCCTGTTGATCGCAATCGGCCGATGCGCGTCCCCGCTCGACTTTTGCTGCGTGTAAAAATCAGACAAGGGTGTGTTCAATGAGCGATCTGAGGCTTACGCCGCTTTGATGCGCTTGCTCATATTGATACCGGTCGTGCGGAATCCTCCAGCCTGATAGATGTGATGAGCCCGCATATTGTCCGCGGCGACGCGCAGTCGGATCTGCTCAAATCCTTCGCTGGCAAGCGCACTTTCCAGAGCCAGCAATGCTTGCTTGCCATAGCCGTTACCCTGGCAGGCGGAAAGAATATGAAAGTCACTCATGAACGCTGTTCTGGAATCCGTATCGGAGCGGTACCAAAGATAGCCGATGGTTTCGGCATTTTCTTTTTCGCTATCCGTTATGCAGAGCAAGACCTGTCCGGATGTATCTGGACCATTGGGCAGGTCCTCCGCAATTTCGCGTTTCGCCTGCACTACTGCTTCTGGACTGGACAGGCCGTAGTTTGCCGATATCTCGGCAGCATAGTCAGGGATGAAATAATCGAGATAGCTTGAAAATTCGTTCTGGCGCATGGGCCTGAAACCAATCATCGGCGGTATTCCTTTTGGGGCATCTGTATCATCTGGATGCGACATCATCATTTGGATTTTGCCGAGCGGTCGATCTGCCCTTCGGCGGCATTGTGCTTGTATTGGAGCGCAATCAGAATGCCCTTCATTGTGCGCAGCGCCGTCAGGCACAGGATGAGCGCAAGAGGTATCCACAGAATGAAATGCAGCCACAAGGGCGGGGCAAGTGTCACCTCTGTCCAAAGGGCGAGGCCAACAACAATGAAACCGACAAGCAGCATCACCAGAACTGCGGGTCCTTCGCCTGTGTCGACAAAGGAATAATCCAGGCCACAATTCGCGCAATGCTTGGGCAGTTTAATGAAGCCGTCAAACATTTTGCCCTGTCCGCAGCGTGGACAGCGGCCCTTGATCCCCGCGGAGACGGGATCAACTGGCGGATAGAGCGCTTTGTCTTCACTCATGATTTGTCCTTGCTGTTTCTCAAACGGCACCGAGGTTTTTGCACCTACGCTACACCTATGCGGTTTATCCCGGATGGAAATTGATGTTTGCTAGTTGCAGCATATATAGGAACGTTTTATAGTCAATAAGTGATGTTTTATACATCATAATTGATTCCAGGTGCTGAGATTAGTTTGTTTGAATGAATTGCCGTATGCGCGGGGTCTCCGGCCGAGGCCGGTCGATGGCGAGATTATTGAGGTTGACGGCATAATGATCCGGCTGGCGAAGTTTCATTCCGAATTTGGCAAAATCGAAGTATTGCGAGCCAAGAACACCGGCTCGGTTATTTACCGCCAAGGCGGCTTCTACCAATCCGAAAGCGATATAAACGGGGTAAGCGTCGCCCCCTATATTCACGCAATTTTTGGCCTTCTTGCTCAAGCACGGGCCAGGGATGTCCTGATGATCGGCTGTGGCGGTGGCAGCCTGGGTACGATGCTCGACAAGACGGGTGTTCGGGTGACGATCGTGGACATCAATCCCACCGCCTTCTTCATCGCCCGGAAATATTTCAACTTACCGCGCAACATAGAATGTTACGTCGCGGATGGTCTGAACTTTCTGCATGCCGTTCGCCATCGCTACGATGCGATCATTTTGGATGCCTATGCGGGAGGGGATATCCCCGATCATCTATGCACCGAAACTTTTTTTGAACTCGCGCATGCACGTCTTGATGAAACCAACGGTTGTTTGATCAGCAATATCTGGGCGCACGATGATCGCGACCTGTTTCCCAAACGGATGGCGGAAAAACTTAGCAATTTCTGGGCGGACGTGCGTCTTCTGGATACCCCTGGCCTGTGGGATCGTAACACCCTGCTCGTGGCCGGGCAGGTTGAGCATTTCGACGAGCCAACGCTTTTAATGCCGCCAACAGAGGCGGCGGATGATGTTGCACGTGACCTTGAGCGTTTCAGGTTTATCCCTTGGCAGCAACCTGAACAGTTGGTGTAGAAGTCTTCGGGTGGTTTCAACCGTCAACACAACATCGGCTGCAAAACTTGTTGCCTTATGGGGCAAATGTTCTTGCAGCATTGTGTTTTTCATAAAGATCAGAATAGCGGGCACGCTCTGACGCGGATGGACCTCGTCCTCGAATGGGCATGGGATATTGCTGCCTGTAGTGTATCAGCCATTCCGATTGCTCCCTGTTCAAGCCGAGGAAGACTTCATTGCCTTGACCGTCGCCGACCAGGGCTCGCATCTTATACTTAACGGCCCTGACCTCGTCCGTTAAGGGGAGGAAGTTGGTTATGCTGTCCATCTCTCATCATCCACCTGGGCATTGCCCTTCCAACCAGACCTGCAGGTCCGCCTATGCCTTCTTGACAAATTCCGTTTTCAGCACAAGCCCCTTGACCTGTTTCGTGTTGCACTCGATCTCGCCTTCCCGACCATTTAGCCTGATGTTCTTGACGAGCGTTCCGCGCTTAATCGTCTCTGATGTGCCCTTGACCTTCAGATCTTTAATCAGGGTTACGGAATCTCCGTCCTGAAGCTCGGTGCCGTTGCTGTCTCTGATAATCTCGTCTGGCATGGGATTCCGTTCTTTCACATTGCTAGTAGGCCGTGAGTTTCGCGGCGGCGAATATCTGGTCGCGTTGCATAGCTGTTATAAGTCATGTCGGTCAATGTCCGGACAGGGAGGCGCATCCGGAATACCAAGCCGTCCGGAGCAACCGGATTGGGCCAGCTAGATCCGCAGGATGAAGAATACCAGTATGGCTATTGGGGTTACGATACCTAATGCGAGAAGGGTATCATATCCGATACGTTCCCAATCCGGATGGCGTTCATGTTTGTCATGGTAAACCATATTCAATCCTCCCATCATCCCGGGATAACCCTATACCGGTCCTGTCAGAAAATAGTCATCGATCATGTCCTGGAGCGATCTCTTTTCGTCGCATTGTTGCCGATAATAGCAGCGACTTTGCATCCCCGATTGTTGCAGCATAGGCAACATGGGGTGGATGTACGCCGTGAGCACGCAACATACGCCGGACAGCCGGCGAAGCGCCGGTGATATAGAATTTGACGCCAGCGCGCGCTGCCTTGCGGGCAGAGGCCTCGATGACATTAGCTGCGGTGGAGTCAAGCAAAGGTACCGCTGTACAGTCCAAAATGAAATTATGCCGTTGATCGGCGATGCGATCAAGGATTGTGCCGACGGTTGAAGCCGCACCGAAGAAGAAAGCGCCAGTCAAGCGATAGATAACCGTTTCGGGATCGGTGCTGGCTATTGCATTGTAATCGCCTCGATCGCCATTGGTAGCATCAGCCATATCATCGACAGCAAAAGGTTCATGGACTTCCAGTGCGACATTCTTCGCCATGCGGTCGATGAATAGAATTGCACCGAGCGCAAAGCCAACGACAATTCCCTCGGTAAGATCGCGGAAGATAACCAGCCCGAATGTAACAAGAAGCACCAAGGCATCGCCGCGTGATGAACGAATGAGCGCGCGGAATGCCTCCTTCTCGATCATGTTATAGGAAACGACAGCGAGAACGCCCGCAAGGGCAGCGAGGGGAATATAGCTTGCAAGTGGTGCTGCGATGAGCATGAAGACCAATAGAAAGGCTGAATGCAGTATGCCGGAGATGGGACTGTAAGCCCCTGCTCGAACATTGGTCGCCGTCCGGGCAATGGTGCCGGTGACACAGAAACCACCGAAGAGCGCCGATCCGATATTGGCAAAACCCTGAGCGACCAGTTCGCAGTTCGAGCGATGTCGTCGGCCGGTCATTCCATCTGCCACAACAGCCGACAGCAAGGATTCTATTGCGCCGAGCAGTGCGAAGCTGATGGCATCCGGGACCACAGCAATCGCAAGTTCCGGTGTGAACACGGGAAGAGCAGGTATGGGTAAGGTGCGCGGTATACCGCCAAAGCGTGTGCCGAGCGTTTCAACGGGAAGGCCGATGAACGCCACTGCCAGCGAGGCAAGGCAGACAGCGATAAGCAGTCCTGGCCATGACGGTCGCCAGCGTTTGAGCGAGACGATGGTTGCTATGGTCAGCAGAGAAATCGTGACGGCGGCAGGATTGACGCTTCCTGCAGCTTTACCAAGCGCCATGATTTTCGGCAGAAGATCCCCTGGTTCCTTGTCCGCAAGATCAAGACCAAACAATTCCTTCAATTGGCTGGCAAAAATAATGACGGCAATCCCGGCGGTAAAGCCGACGGTGACCGGGTAGGGGATGAACTTGATGTAGGTTCCAAGCCTGAGATAACCGGTGATGATGAGGAAGACGCCAGCCATCATCGTTGCGAGGATCAAACCGTCGATACCGTGACGGCCCACTGTTGCTGCGACGAGGACAATGAAGGCACCGGCTGGTCCACCGATCTGGAAGCGGCTGCCACCCAATGCCGATACAATAACGCCGCCGACGATTGCCGTGAACAGTCCCTTATCGGGCGTCACACCAGACGCAATGGCAATTGCCATCGATAACGGCAAGGCAACGATTGCAACCGTGAGCCCGGCCATCAGATCAGCTTGAAATTTGCTGCGATTATAGCCTTCCCGCAAAACCGTTATCAGCTTTGGCGTGAAAAGCTCGGCAAAGCTTGGTGCTGCCTGCTGTGGTTGCAACCGGTGGGCTGTATCCAATTCAAACCCCTCTCAGATGAGAGCGGCGGGATCGTCGGCATCCAACGTCGGCGGTCGCCGTCGCGACAACGACGATACGCTGATCGTCTGAACACGAGTATACAGCCTCTGGGTTTAATGAATAGTGGGAGCCTCACGGTGTTGCTGTTGAATTTCTCTACTGATTGCCTCGAACTGCGGCTTGAGTGAGGGCGCTAGGTCGAAGGCATCATATCGATCATCTCGATGCCGGCTAGGGTGCCGCACGCAATGGGACAATCCCGGGCGGTTCCATTGAAAATGGCGTCCTTCGCCTTGAAAAGCTGGAGGCTGATGTACCTGAGGGTGCTGAGGATATGGTGCTTGATCTCTACAAACGAATGCCCGGGATCAAGATCACTGAATTGTTGCTTGAGGTCGATGCGATGATCGGCTTCTCGGAAGCTTTCACCCATTTGCGGGCTGGGGCGCCATGCACCGACTGGATCGGGCTAATGAACGTCCTTTTGGCTGAAGGTATCAACTTGGGTTTGCGCAAAATGGCCGATGCTACTCTTACGCATGGTTTCTGAGAATTGATGCGTATTGCACGACGGCATGTTGCGGTCGGGATTGCAGCGCGCGACTTGGAATGGTTGGAGGTTGTCAGACGTGCTCTCAACGGTCGTAATTTTGGAGCCAATCGTCCAATGACAAATTTGAATCTGTAGGACTTGATCGATTCAAATTTTCGATGGGAATGCCGTGCTGCGAGGCAACTAGCGGCAAGTCATACCGAACATTTCAGGCCCACAGATAATCACGTACAGCGGATGAATTTTATTTCACGGAAGACGTGGGTGGGCGGGAGGTTCAAAGAACCACTGACGGAGTGCGCAAGCTAACATTCCACCGAGGCCGAAGCAGATTATTGTTTGCGATAAACACAGGTCCCAATTCGAAAACGATACGAGCCAGTAGAAGGTGCCAAATGCGATCGCGATGCCTGACACTAGACCAATCCGGTGATCAGTAAGCGGGTCCCGACGAATGGCGACGAACATACCACCCATCGTCATTCCGGCTAGTGAGACCATGAAACTCACATAGGTTTCAATTAATTTTCCAAGATATGCACCTGAAATCTGGAAGATTATTGTTTCCAGAATCACGCAGGTACTTAACAAGCCTAATGAACCAGCCAATATGGTCTTGCCCTTAAACCTCATTGCTGAATATCGAAATAACATAAGCATGAAAACACCTCAGCCAAACGGTTGAAATCCGCTGCGGTGAAACGGCTAAGTTTACGGTCCCATCGCCTCATCGTTTTCCGGGTGTACGACCTCAAGTCTACTTGAGGTCAAGTCTTGTTCTGCTGAAGCGGGAGCGTTGCTTTCGCATTGAACCAAGCCAATGGATCGTAGGTTATTATTCATGGGCAGAAAGCGGGGCAGGTGCGGGTATGCTCCCCATTTACAAAGGAAGCATCGGATCGCAGTTTGTACGAACTGGAATATTCATCTCAGAGCTTTTTTGGTTCATTTATTCGACTGGCCTTTGGTCCTATTGGCTTCAGCCAAGATACTTTCTGCTTGCTTGACACGCGCCAGTGTTGCCTTTGCCTCGCCCAAAAATATCTTGCCAGCTTTTGTCAGCGCAATTCCACGACGATGCCGATCAAACAACTGCACACCATATTGTTGTTCAAGTTTTCTGATTGCTGCACTCACGGTCGAGGCAGAAAGACCTATCGAAGATGCAGCCATCGTCAGATGCTCGCGTTCGGCAACGGCCACGAATGCTGCAAGTTGTTCAAGCGTCATGTCTGGACATAATCCCCGGCAATTTAGCGTCTTTCATTCAATGGTTCCAGCCTCTGGCACATCATGCCGGACCGAGATGTTGGACCAGGTGAGCGCGGAGGCAGTCATAACCTGCTATCAATCGCTCTGCGAAACATCATACCAGATGAATTGCCCATCCAGTTTTGAGAAGCTGCTGTAAAGCAATTAAAGCCCAGCGAAACGGCTCCGAAATGCAGCTATTTTTGCTTGTTGAACTTTGCGTCCAACCGCTTGGACCAATGGTCGAAACTGTTGGTGAGCAAAAGAAGATCATTTTGCAATTCGAGCTTTAACAGCTCCCAGTCGATTCCTCTGGAGCCGGCAAGTTTCGCTTTTAATTTTGATTGTAACACTTGGTACTTTTCATTGAAGCTGTCGTACTTCGACGCTTCTCCAAAGTTGAGTTCTGCTGAGCTGAAAGCATTTCGTTTGGATATCAGCCTCTGTTCAAGACGCTCGAGCTTTGAGAGCATCTCAGTGATTAGTCCATCCTGCATATCTTCCTCCAAAGTTATGCTGCATCGTGTCGTACTCTGGCTGGTTTCTTGCCATTACCAACGAATGCGGACCGATCCTGCTCTGCCGAATGGGTAGTGCGGCGAATTTGCAAAAGATCCTTTCGCGAAACCAAACCAAGAATTTTACGGCTGCCTCTTTCAATGACAGGAACGCGGCCGACATCGTTCAACACCATTTTGTCGGCAAGGCGCGCAACGATTTCATCGGGATATCCGACCAGAATGGCGCTGTCTGACTGAAGCTCGAACAATGTTTGGTCAACATGCTTGCCTTCGCTAGTCCACTTGAGAACGTCGGCACGCGATACAATGCCAACAAGTGCACCGTTCGCGTCAGCCAGGGGGTAGGATTTGTGTCGATGATCGTCTGATTGAAAGAAATTGACTGCCTCATCGACGGACAAGGATGCTGGAAGTGTGTCAGCTGGTGAAACCATTACCTCAGAGACCCGCAGAAGCTCAAAAGGATCGACGCTGTACTCACGGATGATGTGTTGGCCCCTACGAGCGATTTTTTCCGTCAAGATGGACCGTTTGAGTAGAAGCACAGTGACCGTGTAGGCCGACGCCGTTGCAATCAGCAAGGGTACAAGCATTTCGATATTACCGGTCAACTCCACTGCGAAAAGAATGCCGGTCAAAGGTGAACGCATGGTGCCGCCCATCATGGCCGCCATACCAAGAAGCGCCCAGCAACCTCCTGCACCGGGAAGATAATGGCCTTCCAGTGAGCCCACCGCGCCGCCCATGATCAATAGTGGGGCGAGAACGCCGCCAGATGTTCCCGACGCCAGAGCAATGATCCAGATGATCGCTTTTACAGCGACCAGTAGCCAAACAGAATTTGCGTCCATATCATTGGCGAGGAGACTGCGGATAACATCATAACCAACGCCCATGGCACGTGGTTCGATCATACCACCAAGCCCTATGGCCAACCCTCCCAGTGCGGGCCACCACATCCAATGAATGGGCAGACGTGCGAAAATGTCTTCAACTTTGTAGAGGAGACCGGTCAGAACACCCGATACCAGCCCGACCGATACCCCAACCCCCACACAGGCAACGAGAAGGGCGGGGGAGAGATCAAGGGAGGAAGGTAGTGGAAACAATGGGCCATGCCCGAATAATAATGGCCGCCAGGCAATTGCGATAACGCAGGCCACAATGACAGGTATCAGGCTCCTTGGCTTCCATTCAAACAATAACAATTCAACAGCAAGCAATACCGCAGCGACGGGGGTCCCGAAAATCGCAGTCATTCCTGCAGCAGCGCCGGCAACCAGCAATGTTTTTCTTTCTGCGGCACTGAAACGAAAACACTGGGCAATGAGGGAACCAATTGCGCCACCGGTCATGATGATAGGGCCTTCTGCTCCGAATGGCCCGCCCGAACCAATGGAAATAGCTGATGATAATGGCTTGAGAATTGCCACTTTAAGATGGAGTCTGCTGCCGCCAATCAGAATAGCTTCAATCGCCTCGGGAATACCATGACCGCGAATTTTCTCTGACCCAAAACGCGCCATCAACCCGATGATGAGCCCACCGACGACCGGAATGATCAGCGTCATTATGCTCGGTTGGATCAATGCAAGCGATGTATCCTCGATACTGATCCGATGAAACCAGAGTAAATTGGTTACAAGTGCAATGAGCCGTATCAGTAGCCATGCCGCCCCGACACTTCCCGTTCCGACAATCAGTGCCATGAGGATCAGAATAAAAACGCGGCGGTCGGTAGAAAAATCACCTGGTACCGGTGCAGATTGAGCACCGTGAGCGATGTTGGGCATGGGTGTTAGTGCTTTCATGTTCTGATAAGTATGAGTATGACTCAATATATCGTGACACGATATAATACAAGGATTTTTCAATGTCGGATGATGTGACACAACGACGGCCACAGCTTGATGATGACGACTACGCAGCGCTGGCGCAGTTTCGGAAATCAATCAGAGAGTTTCTGAGCTTCAGCGAGGAGGCAGCGAAGAGATCAGGTGTAACACCGCAACAGCATCAGGCAATTCTCGCTATCCGCGGCACATCTGATGAGAAGGGGTTTTCAGTGGGCGATTTGGCCGCCCACTTGATGATTCAGCATCACAGCGCCGTTGAACTGGCCAATCGTCTTGCATCTGCATATCTGGTGGAAAAAACGGTGGATTCTGGAGATCGGCGCCGAATTAATCTCAATTTGACCCATCGAGCCCATGAGTTGCTTGAAGAACTCTCCTGGGCACATGTTTCCGAATTGAAACGTCGAGGGCCAGAACTTGCCACTGCGTTGAACAAACTGAACCCTGAAAACAGATAATTTTACCGGAACCACTAGGGCGATACTACCGGTGTTTAATTGGGATTGTGGGCATTTGAGCTATTATTCAAGTGCCGGAAAATCACTTGTTTGTGGTATCTATAGAATAGCTTATCCCGCGTGGCATTCCTGGCCACATCTGATCCGACAATGGTCCCGAATTCATCGCAAAGGCCTTGAGAGAGTGGATTGCTGCCGTCGGTGCACAGACCTTACATCATGCCGGGCAGCCCGTGGGACAACGGCTATTGTGAGAGTTTCAATTCAAAGCTCCGGAATGAACTGCTTAACGGAGAAATCTTCTACACACTAAGGGAGGCACAAATCGTCATGGAGAAGTGCGACGGTATTACAATACCATTTGACCGCACTCATCCTTGGGTTATAGATCACCTGCACCCGAAGCTATTGTCTGGCCATCTCAAAATGGGCCAGCTTCAACGTCAGTGATAGCAATCAAACCAAGTCTACACAAAAATTGAACCCGGATTGCTTCGTAGGTGCAGGCCAATCATGCTGTGCGGCTATTTCAAGGCCAGTATGAAATGAGGAGCCTATTCTACAATTTGCCCTGATCGCTTTCGCCGGCGACCAGCTCCATAGGCCAGATAAGTTCCACTTTCTCATGCGGGTAGTGATCCTCAAAGGCTGGCATGGTTGAAAGCAAGGATTCGGCCAATTTGATACCGAGATCGCGCAGGGAAATTCTGAAACAGGTCAGCGTGGGCGAAAGAAACCGGCTCTGTGTGCTTTCCCGGAAACCTATCACGGCAATGTCACGGCCTGGACGGATATCTGACTCGTAGAAGCGCCTGTACAAGCCGAGGGCCATATTTTCATTGACCAGTACAATGGCTGTTGGTGTTGGCTTTTGGGCAAGGACGGCGCTGGCAATCTGATAGCCGCCTTCTTCATTTGCATAGGACCGGAATACATAATCCGGATTGAAGGCAATCCCTTTATTGGCGAGCGCACGTTTATATCCGTCGAGAAAAACGTAGCCGAGGTTGATGTCGCTGGCTGGTACTGCGATGGCGATACGGCTATGGCCCAATCCGACAAGCCGGTTGACCGCAGTTGCCGCAACACCCTCAAAATCAAGATCAATCCACGGATAGTCGCCAGCCGTCTCGCTACGGCCAAGAGCAATGAAGGGAATTTTGCGTTCCAGCAGAAAATCAATGCGTGGATCGTGTCGTGTCGTTGCCGAAATAATCAGCCCATCGACAAAACGGCGTGCAACCACGCGATTGAGATATTCGGCTGGCTCTTCGTCGGTGCCGCATAGAAGGGCGACAAGATCGAGATGATGGCGCCGGAACACGGATTGCACGCCTTCGAAGACTGGCATGAAAAAGCCACCGCCGGTGTCAACCGTCTCAATGGTCGACTCGATCATGAAGCCGATCGTGTTGGTGGTGCCCTGCCGAAGACTGCGACCTGATTGGTTGGGCACGTAGCCGAGACGTTTGGCCGCTTCGAGTACGCGTTCGCGCGTTTCCTGATTGACGTCAGTCTTCCCATTAAGGGCACGGGAAACCGTTCCGATCGAAATATCAAGATGGCGGGCAAGGTCCCGAATGCTCACGCGTTTTCTCCCTGTGCGACTCGACACTTACTCCCATTCGTTCTTAAAACATTGAAAGGGGGATTGACAAAAATAATTTGCCGATATGAAATCGTAAACGTTTACGGAAGCCATTTGCAACCGATTTAAGCGGTTTCTGGTGAATTTCGTTGGGAGGAGAGGAAATGCAGCGTGCCGTTTTAGTCGGCTGCGGAGCCATGAGCAAAGCATGGTTTGAGGCAGCCCGTACCATTGGCGAAATCGACATCGTTGGCGTTGTCGATCTGGCAAAGGAACGTGCAGAGGCACGCATTACGGAATTCGGCCTTACTTCGGCCATCGCAGCCGATAATCTTTCAGACATTCTCTCAAAGACCAGTCCCGATATCCTGTTCGATATCGTCGTTCCTGCGGCCCGTCATGCGACTGTTGCTGCGGGGCTTGCAGCCGGTTGCCATGTGCTTTCGGAAAAGCCGATGGCAGAAACAATGGATGAGGCGAGGGATCTTGTCGGGCGTGCCAAAGCCGCAGGGCGTATCCATGCGGTTGTGCAGAACAGACGCTATCTCGCCCAGATCCGGCGTATTCGTCAGCTTGTCGCGTCTGGTGCCATTGGCGATGTAACCAGTCTGCATTGTGACTTCTTTCTCGGTCCGCATTTTGGCGGATTTCGTGAAGATATGCGCCATGTGCTGTTTCTGGACATGGCTATTCATACGTTCGATGCTGCGCGCTTTCTCGCCGGGGAAGCTGCCAATGCCGTTTATGCCCGGGAATGGGAGCCCGGCAATTCCTGGTACAGCCAGGGCTCTTCGGCCGCCGCGATCTTCGAATTCTCAAATGGTGCGATTTTCACCTATCGCGGCAGCTGGTGTGCTGACGGTATGCGTACAAGCTGGGAAAGTGCATGGCGCATTGTCGGCAGCAAAGGAACGATTGTCTGGGACGGACATGATGACATACAGGCCGAAGCCGTCACCTCCGGCAAAGATGGCCTGTTCTCCGGGGTGACCGCCGTCGAGATACCTCCCCTTGATGCGTCCCACCGCATTGGCGGTCACCTCGGAGTGATGCAGGATTTTATTGCTGCTACCCGCGGCGGCTCCGCACCGGAGACTGCTGGAAACGAGAATATAAAGAGCCTCGCCATGGTGTTTGGTGCAATTCAAAGCGCCGAAACTGGCCGGCGCATTGAAATTACGATCTGAAGGAATTCGAGATGAGCAACCCGGCAAAATCGATCCGCATCGGCACCATGATCCGAGCCAATGCCCCGGATCCGGCCACCTATGTCAAAAATCTCCAGCCGCATGGCTTTGAGAGTATCGAGCCGTTCTTCTGGCAGGTAATGAACAAGGATTTGCCAACGCTGGCGTCCCAGTTGAAAGATGCGATCGGCGACGCCGACATCACGATCTCGACCCTCGGCATGTTTGGCAATCCGTTGGAAGATACCGAAATCGATCGCGAGACATTGAAGGGCTGGGAAGCATTGATCGACAATGCGCATCTCTTTGGCGCGACGACCATTGCCGGTTTCACTGGCCGTATTCGCGGCAAGCGGATTGAAGACAGTTTGCCCCAGTTCAAAAAGGTCTGGAGTGAGCTTTCCCGGCGAGCGGCCGATAAGGGCGTCAAGCTGGCCTTTGAGAACTGTGCCATGGATGGCAACTGGGCGACCGGTGACTGGAATATTGCCCACACACCCGATGCCTGGGAAATGATGTTCAACGAGGTTCCGGCTGACAATCTCGGGCTTGAATGGGAACCCTGCCACCAGATGGTTTATCTCATTGATCCACTGCCGCAGATCCGTAAATGGGCGCCGAAGATTTTCCACGTCCATGGCAAGGACGCGACGATCCGCTGGGAAGTCATTCGTGAGCACGGCGTCTTCGGCAAGGAGAAGTTCGTCTTCATGCGCTCGCCGGGATTTGGCGATACCAATTGGACAGACGTCATATCGGAACTGCGTCTCACCGGCTGGTCTGGATCCATCGATATCGAAGGTTGGCACGACCCCGTCTATCGCGATGATCTTGAGATGACCGGGCAGGTGCATTCCCTCAATTATCTGAAGCAAAGCCGTGGCGGCGATTTCGTCGCCAATCCCTGATTTCCCCTGGTGGGCCCGCATCCGGACGGGAGTTCCGGCGATGATGGAGATTCAAACCGACCACGCAATATGCGCCGCCAAGAAGCGCACTGCCGGTGTCGAGCAACACGAGGAGGAAGCCTATGAAACGCATTTCGCATTGGATTGCCGCCGCTACGCTGATGCTGTCTGGCGCTGCGGCTCACGCCGAGCCGGTAACGCTTGATATCTGGACCATCGACCGGCCTGATCAGTATATTTATCTTCTAAAGGATGAATTCGAACAGGCGCACCCTGATATCAAGCTGAATGTTAAAACCGTTCAGTTTCGCGATATGGTGAACGACCTTGCACGTGCCACAGCGACAGGTGAATCGCCTGATGTCACCTATATCGACAATCCTGAGGTGGCCCTCTTTGCCTCGCGTGGTTTGCTCCTTGATCTTTCGCCGATGCTGGCGGAATCAAAGGTCATCAAGAAGGAGGATGTTTTCCCCGGTCCGCTTTCATCAGTGACATGGGATGGCAAGATTTACGGCGTTCCGCGCGGCGCCAACACGCTGGCACTCTACTACAATGCGGATATGTTCAAGGCGAAGGGCCTTGATCCTGAAAACCCACCCAAGACGTGGGATGAGCTTTACGCTGCGGCCAAGAAACTGAACGATCCGGCAAAGAACATTTATGGAATGGCGTTCTCGGCTGTTGCAACAGAGGAGGGTACGTTCCAGTTTCTGCCATGGTTGCAGATGGCGGGCGGCGACTACAACAAGGTCGACACGGCAGGCGGCGTGAAAGTTCTTGAGTTCTGGAGCAAGTTAATCGACGAAAAGCTTGCTTCGCCCGATACCCTCATCCGTGGTCAGTATGACTCAACCGGTACGTTCAATGCTGGCAATGCCGGCATGGCTATCTCGGGACCTTGGGAATTACCGCGCATGACTAAGGAAGCGAAGTTCGACTTCCGCGCTGCACTTCTGCCCATCCCGCAAGAAGGTGCGACACGCGCTTCTGCTCTTGGTGAGGGTGATAACGTTATTCTTGCCACGAGCAAGCACCCGAAAGAAGCCTTTATCCTGCTCGAATTTCTCTATGGCAAAATGCCTGATGTCTGGAACCGGTTTGGTTTTCTTCCAGCATCCAAGATCCAGTCCAACAATCCCAAAATACCGGCCATTTATGCTGTCTTTGAAGAGAGCATGAAATATGCGCGCAATCGCGGCCCGCATCCGGAATGGCCCAAAATCTCCAAAGCTATCTACACCGCCATTCAGTCGGCGCTGACACATAAGAGCGATCCAAAAACGGCTCTGGCAACAGCGCAGAAGCAGATCGACGTGGTTCTGAAAAAGTAGATGGCACGTTGCCCTCGCTTTCTGTTGGCGAGGGCAACCAACAACCACATGGCGCGGGAGGGCACTATGCAGGGCATTATCAGGACCATCAGGGATGGAAGAGGCTTTGATATTCTGCTGCTCGGACTGGCCCTGCTTTATCTCATTGCGTTTTCCGCATTTCCAATCGTCTACAACATCATCATGTCGTTGCAGACGGTAGACATGTTCACAATCACATCATTCAACCGCCCCTTTATCGGCTTGCAGAATTATTACGATGTGCTGTCACAACCGATTGCTATGGCTGTGTTTTGGAACACGGTTAAATTCGTGGTTCTATCGATTGTCTTTCAATTGTCGATCGGCTTTGGGCTGGCATTGTTCTTCCAGCAGGACTTTCCCGGCGCCACCTATCTGCGCGGCCTGTTTCTGGCAGGCTGGATTATGCCTGCGCTTGTGGTGGGCGCGATCTGGAAGTGGCTGTTTGCCGGGGATTTCGGGGTCATCAATTACGTATTGATGTCACTTGGTATTGCCGACGAGCGCGTCTTCTGGTTGTCAGATCCGAGTGTTGCGCTCTATGCGGTGATCATTGCCAATGTGTGGCTCGGTATCCCCTTCAACATGATCCTGCTTTCCGTGGGGCTCGCAAGCATCCCGCGTGATGTTTATGAGGCGGCGGAACTTGACGGCGCTGGGCCCTTCGAACGCTTCTGGTCAATCACGCTGCCACTCATGCGTGCCCAACTCGGCGCCGTCATTTCGCTGGGGGTAATCTTCACCCTGCAGCAATTTGATCTCATCGCCGCTCTGACCCAAGGTGGGCCGGCCGATAGTTCGAACGTCGCGCAATACTGGTCATGGCAATTGTCCTTCCAGACTTATGAAATATCGCTGGGGAGCGCGGTTTCGGTCATGATGATCCTCTTCGTGATCATTGTTGCCGCCGTCTATGTCCGTTCCACCCGTCATGAACACAGCTATTGAGGAGAGAGTCGGTGAAACGTTACATTCTCCTCGCGATTGGCCTTGTGTTTACGGCGGTCTATCTCTTTCCGCTGTACTGGATGTATCTCACGGCCTTCAAAGGCAGCTCGGAGATTTTTCAGTATCCGCCAACATTCTGGCCAACTGATCCGCAATGGAGTTTTGTCGGTGTGTGGCAGAGCCGCGGCATGGGTCGGTATATCTGGAATTCGCTGCTGATTGCGGTTGGCGTTACCATTCTCGTCACATTCATGGGAACGGGATGCGCCTATGTCCTCTCCCGCGTGCGTAATATCTGGATGGATATGGCTCTTTTTGCCATCCTCATGATGCAGGTACTGCCTTCATCACTGATGGTGACGCCGATCTTTGTCATGTTCAATCAAGTCGGTCTTCTGGCAAGCCCGCGCGTCGCGGTCATTCTGGCGCAAACCGCCAAAATGCTGCCGCTCTATATTGTCCTGTGCCGGGCCACCTTTGTGCAGGTACCGCGCGAGTTGGAGGATGCAGCGCTTGTCGATGGTTCATCGCGCATCGGGGCGTTCTTCAACATCATGCTGCCTCTGGCGCGTAACGGTATCCTTGTCACATCAGTGCTGATCTTCCTGCAATCCTTCGGCGAGTATGTTTATGCCCGGTCGTTGATTGCAAAGAATGAATTGCAGGTAGCAACGGTCGGCTTGCAAACATTCATGGGGCCAGATGCCAGCGACTGGAACGGGATCATGACCTATGCGGCGATCTACGTAACGCCCATCCTTTTCGTATTCATGCTGCTGCAACGGCGCATCGTCAGCGGACTTACCGCTGGCGCGCTGAAATGAGGTGAACCATGCTTCAGATCGAAATCGACCACCTGAACAAGCATTATGGCGGATTTCATGCGCTCAAAGATATCAACATTGCTATCGAGCAGGGCGCGTTTGTCGCGCTGGTGGGGCCCTCGGGCTGCGGCAAATCCACTTTGCTGCGCACCCTTGCCGGGCTTGAGAAGACAAGTTCGGGAGATTTGCGCATTGCCGGAGAAAGCGTGGTCAACAAACCGCCGCGCGAGCGGGACGTGGCTATGGTCTTCCAGTCCTATGCGCTCTATCCGCATATGGATGTCGAGCATAATATGAACTATTCGATGCGCCTGAAGCGACGTCCCAAACAGGAGATCGCAGACAGAACACGCGTCGCGGCGGAAACACTTGGTCTCGGTGCGCTGCTTGACCGGTTGCCAAAAGCCCTCTCCGGTGGTCAGCGCCAGCGTGTTGCCATGGGCCGTGCTATCGTCCGCAATCCAAAAGTATTTCTCTTTGATGAGCCTCTGTCCAACCTTGACGCAGCACTGCGGGTTCATATGCGCAGCGAGATCCGCAAGTTGCATGAACGTTTGAAAGCAACGTCGGTGTATGTGACGCACGATCAGGTCGAAGCCATGACGATGGCCGACCATATTGTGGTTATGCGTGCCGGAGTGATCGAACAGCAGGGCAGCCCACTCGAACTCTACGACCGCCCTACAAACAAGTTCGTCGCTGGCTTCATCGGTTCACCCGCGATGAATTTTGTGCCAGTCACCGTCAGTCCTGAGGGGGGCAGACTTGTACTTGAGAAGGACCCGAGCCAATCGTTGCCGCTTGGCCGGAAGCTGGTTCCCGATGCGCGGTTGCTGGCCGGTTTGCGTCCCGAGCATCTTGCATTTTTGGGCGGCCCGGGAGATCTCGCGATCAAGGTTATCGTGGAAGCCGTCGAATCCACTGGCAGCATGACATTTGTCACCGCATCCGTTGCATCGCAGCAGGTCGTTGCCGCCCATAGTGGTCGGCCCGGTGTCGGGAGAGACAGCGAGATCATCCTCTATATCTCGCCAAACAATGTTCATCTGTTCGACGCTGAAACGGAACGTGCCATTCGTTGATAATCTGGAGTGCGCAAGACAGCTGATTACCGTGGGCGGGCATCTTGCTGCCATTTTTGTTAAGGCAAAAGCTTTTCCAACTCAGGCGCGTGGCCATCATCGGAGGGGGCCTCATTGGCCGCTCTGTCGCGTACCATCTAGGCCGTACACGGGTAGATTCAAAGTACGTGTAAAAAGTTGTCACAAGGTCAACTCGAATGGCAAATTCTTGGGGACGAGCGGTTCTGGCAAATAATTCATGTCGAGCTCCTACTTTCCGAACCGCCGGATATGCTTTCGGGTGTATGGGCTGAGCGCTGCGGCATATTCCGGCGTGACGCGATGGCGATCCGCATCCATGCTTGCCAACACTTCTGTTTGATCAGGTACATTTGAAAGCATGATCGCGTTGGCGACAAGACTGGCGTATTTTGGGGCGGCGACAAGAACTGCTCCAAATCGGTCAATAAACGTTACTACGCCGCGATTCGAACCGTATACATCTGGCGCTAGAAACATTTAGAATGTTGGTGAACCATAGCAGGAGACTTCATCAATGCCTCTCGAATGCATCAATCCCAAGGATCTGCCTACCCCGCAAACGTACACTCAGGTCGTCGTTGCGAGGGGAAGCAAGATGGTATTCGTCTCGGGCCAGGAGCCTGAAGACATACATGGCAATCTTGTAGGCGCTGGTGATTTCGCAACTCAAGCGCACCAGGTATTTGCCAATCTCGGCCGTGCACTTGATGCTGCCGATGCGCGGCCGGCGCAGGTCACCAAGATTACAATCTACGTTGCCAACTACGAACGCGACAAGTGTTTGCCGATTATTGAACAGGCCCGAATAGCGTTGTTCGGAAATCACAAGCCAGCAGACGTGGTGCTTGGCGTAGCAAGCCTGTCCCCCAGCTATCTGATTGAAGTTGACGCGATCGCCATAATTGATTGACCGTACCGAAACAACAATTGAGCATCCGTCGCGGAGAGATGGCTCGGAAAAAGCGGAGAGGCGGTACAAGTGGAATTTCTGGCTGGGTTTCGTTTAGATGCTGGGAACAAGAGATGGCTGTATCGCAAAGTTTTCGGTGGGACAAAAGGCTGTCTTCAATTTCCTTCAGCTAACGACGAGACTTTGACACAAATGCGTAGAGATGAAAACTTTGCGACGCACCCCTTCAATGTTTGGGAATGCCACGGGCTCACAATCTTCGTGGTAATCGGAGTTGTATTTTTCTCTCTGCCAGCAATCGCAATACTGCTTGGGCTCTATTCAATTTTTCGAGGCACTTCAATCAATGGTATCGGTACGTCTTGCGAGCTTGGGGTGGGGCCCATTGGATAATCTAAAACATCACATCACAGAATTCACCACGCTGTAGCGTGGCTTGCTTGAAGCTTTCGTAGACAGCTTTCCTAACGCCGAGGATTTTAAATATCTTCTGAATTTTCCCCGATTTGGCGAGCTGACGGCGAAAGGCGAGACGTGGAGATTTAACAAACATGGAATTGGATTGCGCTTCATACGTCAGGGACCGAAGCCAAAAATAGTCATTGAAATGCACGACAATTTCGGCAACTCCGCCTACGTGGATGAATGGCGCTTCTGCGAATATCTCGACTCTGTTTCTATTGAGTACGTGAGGGATGATATAACTTTGTATATGGAAGAGCATTGTTGCGCTGAATGACGACTTGTCGTTAATCCTCCCGGGCAGTGCAGATCCGGACATTGAGATTCAGATCAAGAGTTTGATGAAGAACCAACAACGTCCAAAAGTAAGGGACGCTGTCAGAGGGGGCATTCATCCGCTTCTGCCATTGCGAGAACCAATTGAAATTACAGATATCTTAGGGTTTGACGAACAGTGCCGAACGCCGACGAACTGACTGCCACCTTCGGGTAGCACTGATGGATGTAGTAGTGGAGTATTGCGCAGAATTGATACCAATAGTGCTTCGAACCGCTGGTTGGTAGCCCATCGATCTAAGGCCAATTGCTCAAACCTGTGAGCTAACGGTACGTCATCGCTGATTACATCTCGTGTTTCATAAAGGCCAATTGACAATTTTTAAAAATTTGCCCTCCTTGTCGTGTCTCAAACTTCAATCGGAGAGAGACGACAATGCGCAAAACCTTCTAGGGGTAGGTTGAGGATACGTGTAAAAAGTTGCTACAGAACTTTGCTGCGATCAGCTCGGATACGTTTGACAATCTCACCGACAACACTGCGGCTAGCTTTTCCTGCTACCTTCTCATGAATTTTCCGCACGCTGAGATCAGTCGATGCTGCCAGCTGTTCAATTTCATCGATGACATAGTGTGGGAGTGATGGCCGACCCAGATGCTTGCCGCGAGATTTGGCAGCTTGCATGCCGGCAGTAACGCGCTCGCTGATCAAGGATGATTCAAGTTCGGCCATGGCGCTGATGATGGTGAACATGGCTTTGCCCATGGGACTCGCCATATCGATCTGATCCTGGACGCTGATAAAGCGGATGCCAAGATGATTGAACTCCTCAAGGGCTGTCGGGAGATGCTTGGTCGAACGGGCAAAGCGATCGAACTTCCAGACCAGAACATTGTCGATCTCTAGGTTGCGCGTACTGGTCATTAGAGCATTGAGTTGTGGCCGACCTTCGCGGCGGCCTGACACCGCGACGTCAAGATATTCGCCCACGATAATAAGACCGGCCCGTTCCGCATAATCGCGCAAGCCATCATGTTGCAGGTCGGGGTTCTGATCCGCGGTTGAGACACGCAGGTAAAGCGCCGTGCGCATTTTCTGCGGCAGGATGACGCGGAGATTCCGTCCTGAAATGTGTTCCTTAGCGGACACTGAATCGCTATGCCCTAACCCATTCAAATCATTCATTTTACAAATCCCATTCGGCGCAGCCTTTTCCGGACACCCAAATGACAGCCATAGACCGTACCGCCTATCCGCGCCCTGCAGCGCGGCCGACCTTTGACGAGTTGACGTCGCGATATGCGCTCTCTGAAACTGAACGTGATTTTATCGGTATCTCTGCCCGCAATGATGCGGGACGACTGACCTTGGCAACGATGCTGAAGGTGCGGGGGGATATCGGGTACTTTCCGATACTGTCCGATGTCCATGCTTATATTGTAGAATATCTGGCATCGCAGCTTGCCTTCCAAAAGCCCGTCGCGTTGCTGGATGAAGCACGACGAAAGACGACGCTTTATCATTACAGGATTGCCGTCCGCGATCACATCAACGCCACTGCCTATGGTGATATAGGTGAAGCACTCGTCAAAGATACCGTCCTTTTCGCTGCCAAAACCATGAGTGACCCGGCCGATCTCATCAATCGCGCCATTGAAGCACTGAAGGAAGCCAAGATAGATCTGCCTGCTTTCAGCACTCTGGACCGTCTGGTCAACCATCTGCGGGCGGAAGTGCATGAGCAGATTTATGATCAGGTCGCACAGAACCTCACGGTCGTGGACATGGCGGCGCTGGATAACTTGTTGGTTGTCCCGCCTGATATGATAACGACACCGTTCAATCGGCTCAAACAAGCACCTAGACCCACGACGTTTGCGGCGATCAAACTGTGGGCTGATCGGCTTCGATGGTTGGATAGCCTGATCAGTCGAGATACAATTCTGAAGGACATTGCCCACACCAAACAGCGCCAATTCGCAAGCGAAGCCGCCACGCTTGAGGTGAGTGACCTTCTGGATATCGTTCAGCTTGGTAAACGACACACCTTGTTGCTCTGTCTGATCCGGCAAACGCGGGCCCGATGCCGCGATGAGCTGATTGAGATGTTCATCCGCCGCGTCAGGCGTACAAGGGCTGCGGCGAAAGAAAAGCTCGAAGAATTGCACGACCAGCATCGTCCAATGGAAGAAGCACTTATCGCCATCCTTGGAAGCATTGTCGAGACTGCAACGGAATATGACACCGACGCCGAGTTCGGCAGTAACATCCGGCGTCTTCTGGAAGATCGCGGCGGTGTCGAAGCTTTGGCCGAACAATGCCAAACCGTGACTGCATACCATAACGGCAACGATTTGCCGTTGCTCTGGCCTATCCATGCCAACACGCGCAGTGCTCTTTTCCAATTGCTGGACCTGATGGATATAGGATCGGCGACACAAGATCAGAGCTTGCTGCAGGCTTTGATGGTCATAAAAGAACATCGAGCGGCCCGTCGGGATAAACTCACCGGACCGATCGATCTGAGTTTTGCTTCGAAACGGTGGCAGAATTTCATTGTCAAAAACCGTTCGGGCAAAAGAACCTATGATCGCCGCGCCCTTGAGGTTTGCGTCTTCATCTATTTGGCGGATGCCCTGCAGGCAGGTGATCTCTACGTAGTCGGCGCTGAAAGCTACGACGATTACCGCACGCAACTCCTGCCTTGGTCCGAATGCCAGAAGCGGCTGCCTGCTTATTGCGAAAATCTTTCCATACCGCAGAGCGGAGAGGCTTTTGCCGCCATGATGAAGGAACAATTGACGAAATTGGCAGCAGAAGTTGACGCGGCCTTTCCAACCAACTCCCAGTTGTCTATCGATGCCAAGGGCACACCCCATCTGAAGAAGTTGCCTGCAGCCAAACAACTTGCCGGTCAGAAAGCATTTGTGGATGAAATCCGTAAGCGCATGCCCGAACGGCACCTGCTTGATATCCTCAAATACACAGAACACTGGTCTCGATATACACGCCATTTCGGGCCGCCATCTGGTGCTGATACCAAGATGGCTCACGCTGTCCGGCGTTATCTGTTTACTGTCTTCGGTTACGGCTGCAATCTTGGTCCAAGCCAGGCGGCAAAGCACGCTTCCGATATCGCTTCGGCACAAGCACTGCGGCGGATCAATGCCCAGCACATCGATGCCGGCAAACTCGAGGCTGCGATGAGCGATGTCATTGGTGAATATGCCCGCTTTGCGCTGCCAAAGGTCTGGGGTGCCGGAGATGCCGCCATTGCTGACGGCACGCACGTGCCGCTGCGCGAGAACAATCTTCTAGGATCCACCCATATTCGTTACGGCGGCTATGGTGGTATTGCCTACCATCACATTGCCAACAACTATATCGCCCTGTTTACCAGTTTCATTTCCTGCGGCGTCTGGGAGGCTGTTCACATTCTCGACGGTCTCTTGAAAAACAATTCTGATATCCAGCCAGATACGTTGCATGCCGACACACAAGGTCAAAGCGAACCCGTGTTCGGTTTGGCCAGGCTGCTTGGTATCATGCTGATGCCGCGCATCCGCAACTGGCATGATGTTGCGTTTTGCCGACCGGACAAATCCATCCGCTACCGCCACATCGATACACTCTTCACTGCGGATATCGATTGGAAGCTGATCATCACGCATTGGCAGGACATGATGCAGGTGGTTCTTTCCATTCAGGCGGGGCTGGTCTTACCATCGATGCTATTGCGAAAGCTTGGATCGTACAATCGCAAAAACCGCCTGTGCCGTGCCTTCAGCGAGCTTGGTCGCGTCGAGCGCACCCTGTTCCTGCTGCGCTATATCTCCGACCCAGAGACTCGGCACACCATTCGTGCCGAAACGACCAAAATCGAGTCCTACAATGATTTCCTCGACTGGATTACGTTCGGCGGACCAGTTATCAAAAGCGGCGATCCGGTCGAACAGGAAAAACAACTCAAATATGCCAGCCTCATCGCCAACACGATCATGTTATCCAATGTCACTGACTTGACCGAGGTAATGGCTGATATGGCTGTAGACGGCCATCCCGTCACGCCGGAACTCGCAGCATCCATAAGCCCTTATTCGCGAGAGCACATTCGCCGCTTTGGTAAACTCACTCTCGATATGGATGAAGTCCCACCGCCACTGAATCCAAAGCCGTTGCCATTTGAATTATCCGTGTAGCAACTTTTTACACGTATCCTCAACCTACCCCGTGTAAGCGCGATTGACGCCGAATTCGCCGCCATTGATGCGCTGGCCCGATCCCACGCGGCAACCGAGAATGCAAATCGGCCCCGCCGTGCGATGCCTCGGAAAAATCCGCTGCTCTACAACCTCGACTGGGACGAGGATGGAACGGCTGGAAGAATGGCGTACATATTTAAACAACTGCCGGCGACGTCGATAAGCTGATTATGGAATCAGGCCGTTGGCGGGATGAGCGAGCTACGCATTGCGTTATCCGTTTCTTCTGATTCGGCGTGTCCGCTAGGACGCTAGTGGTCGCTGATTGTGCGCCTATGCCGCGAGATTGGCCACGCTTGAAAAAGTTAGTTCTCTTACAGCGTAGCCACCAGCTAACTTTATTTCGATCCTCGTCATCGCCCTGACCCAAGTCTTAAGACTGCGGCTCCTACAGTCTTTAGTGGTAATTAAGCTGATAAATTTAAAGACAAGTTTCAATCGCCGGTCTACGATATCACAGATTCGGGGTTGCATGCGGGATACTGAGAGAAATGAGCCAATTTAGCTTCGCAGATCTTTTCTCCGGTTGCGGTGGCCTTTCCCTTGGTCTTGCAATGGCTGGCCTTTCGGGTCGTTTCGCAATTGAGCGCGACCCCATGGCTTTTGAGACCTTCGCCGCCAACTTCCTCGGCAACCACTGCCCTGCGGGTGCATTCGAATGGCCAGCGTGGCTTGAGAGGAAAGCTTGGGCGATTGACGACTTGCTTGAGTGCCATAAGGCTGACCTTAAGCGCCTCAAGGGATCGGTCGACGTGCTTGCGGGCGGACCTCCATGCCAAGGTTTTAGTTTTGCAGGCAGGCGACAAGAAGACGATCCCCGCAATCTCCTATTCGAGAAGTACGTGGAGGTAGTAAAGGCCATTCGGCCCAAGCTGCTCGTGCTCGAAAACGTCCCCGGGATGAAAGTCCTGCATCACCGCGGCAAGGTCATCGACCTGCTCCAGGGCCACGACGAACCTCGTCGCCAGTCGTTCTACGAGCGGCTCGTTGCGAGTCTCGAGGCGGCGGGCTATGCGATGGAGGGGAAATTGGTGGATGCGGTTGGCTTCGGGGTTCCCCAACGGCGCTCGAGGCTGATCGCGATGGGTATCCGAAAGGACTTGGTGCGCCTTGTAGATGGCGGGCCATCTCGCGCATTCGCCTTGCTCCAACAGGCGGGAATGGAGCAGCTTCGCGAACTGGGGCTGAAACGACCAGTCAGCGCTGAGCAGGCGATATCGGATCTCGCGATTTCGACCTCGTCGCTTGTCGACTGCGACGATCCAGCGTCCCGCGGTGGATTTCACGAAGTTGCCTATGGTGGCCCGCGCACGCGCTATCAACGGCTCATGCATGCAGATTGCCTCGCCGGGATGGATAGCATGCGGCTCGCGCGGCACCGCGACGACGTGCGACAGCGTTTCCAACATATCATCTCGCAATGCCGCAAGGGTGTGAGAATGGACGACGCCACCCGTAGTTCGTATGGACTCAAGAAGCATCGAATCTTTCCAATGTCCGCCACAGACCCGGCGCCGACGGTCACGACGCTGCCCGACGATATCCTCCATTATTCGGAACCGCGGATCTTAACCGTTCGGGAATCCGCTCGCCTCCAATCCTTTCCGGATTGGTTCGAGTTCAAGGGCAAGTACACGACGGGGGGTGACCGCCGAACCAAGGAGTGCCCGCGCTACACCCAAGTGGGAAACGCCGTTCCACCGTTGATGGCGCGCGCGATTGGAAAGGCATTGCACGCGTTGCTCGTCGAAATTGCAGCAGCAACGGCAGGCTCGGCGGGAGTCCATGCCCAAGTGTCCGTTGCAGCAACGGCCTAGTTGGGGAATGTCATGACCGAGGTGGGTTCTAGCGCGCCATTTCCCGCAAGATTGCTGGACTGGGCAGGACACAAGGCAGGCGGCGTCAGGCGCCTGTTCGACGAGGAAAGCGGTCGCCCGGGGGCTGTCGTGTTCAAGACAAACTTGCTCGATCGCCTCGCGGAATGGACAGTCGATTACGCCCGCGGCGTAAAGGGAACCCCACGGATCATCTTGCTCGTAGGCGGTCCCGGCAATGGCAAGACGGAGGCGATCGAATCGACGGTCCGGTGGCTCGATGGTGCACTCGGTCTTAACTCCGGCCTTGTCGACCTCCTGCGCCAAGCCTTTTCTCCCTCGGATGGTCTGGTCCCACGCGTGGTCAAGATAGATCTTGACACGCTGCCAAGCGCCGCCGCGCGGGGATTCTTATCGATTGTCCAGGATGCATCGGTGGTCACGGATGGCACTCGTGCTGCCTCCCAGATGTTGCTGGATGAATTGTCGAGCGCCACCCGCGCGGGCGGCGCATATCTATGCTGCGTGAACCGCGGGGTGCTGGACGACGCGCTGATCGAGGCCATAGACACCGGCGACGAAAACGCACGCAGACTTCTCGAGGCGGTCGCGCGTGCCGTCGGCCTGTTCCCGAACGCACCCCCGTGTTGGCCCCTACCCGGTTTCCCGGACGTCGCCGTATGGCCAATGGATGTCGGTCACTGCTCGTCGCCCCGGCCAAGGGTGGGCCATCGCCTGCATCGGCGCTCTTCGAGATTGCGCTGGACCCGGCGAAGTGGGCGGCCACCGATGCCTGTGCGGCGGGGCCGGCTTGCCCATTTTGTCACAGTCGCCGGCTCCTTTCCCATGAGCGCGAGCTATCGTCCGTGCTCAAGATCCTGCGATGGCACGAAGTCGCCAGTGGAAAGCGATGGAGTTTCCGTGACCTTTTTTCCGTCATTTCGTACCTTCTCGCCGGCAACCATGGCTCTGCCATTGATGAAGGCATTGATCCGTGTCGATGGGCGGCCCGATTGGTCGAGCAAGATGATATCGCGCGGCGCGGGGGGAAAGTATCGCGGCAAACCTCCTCCGCCTTGTTCCAACTCGTTGCGGCGCAGTACCAGCATGCCCTGTTCCATCGTTTCGACCGAGAGGCGGGCCCGTCCCTGTTGCGCGACCTCAAGGAGCTTGGGCTTGCCGACCACAACACCGCCATGGGCCTCCATTGGTTTCTCGCCTCTCGGCGCATAAAGTACTTGCCAGCCATGATCGCGCCCTCGCTTGAGGGGGTGGTCGACATAATGGACCCTGCGCTTGCAAATCCCGATACGGAAGTGCGAGCGACGCAGCGGACGATTTGGTGGCTTCGCGACATCGACGCGCGGTTCAGTCGATCCGTCGCGGAGGGGCTTGACTACGTGCGCAAGGCGCAGGTGTTGTCGAGGACTGAACTGGAGCTTCTTGAGCGCCTAGCGGCGCTCGATACGCTTTTGTCAAGCAGTGCCATCCGGAGGAAGCGGCCGCAGGCCGCCAGCCGCGTCCAGCGGCTCGCCCGGGACTTTGCATGCCGCCTCGTGCGCAGGACCTTGGGAACGCGGACCGCGACCGTCCTGGACGCGGGTATCCTTGCCGATTTCCAGGCGGTCGTCGAAGACGATGCAGGAAGCGACCTTTACGACGTTGCGCGCGAGGTCGAGAAGCTCCTGAACACCAACCAGGATTTCGAGATTTCGCTGACGACGACGTTTGGCCAGCCACTCCCACCCCCAATGCAAAGGGCGACGCTGGTCGTGCCGGCTCGGCAGGTCAAGCCCCTCGACGAGGATCCCGTGGCGCGTCCCCGCAATCCAATCGCATTCCTGCAAGTGGGAACGGGCAAGTCATCCCAGCCCATCGCCTTGACCTATGACTTGTTCAAGGCCGTGAGGGAGCTTGAACGCGGCATGTCCATCGCATCCTTGCCGCGCACGGTGCTAGCATTGCTCGATACCGCCAAGGCTAGGCTTTCCGGGCCCATCGTGCGCGATCGCGACATCCTAGACCGGGCAATCATCCGCATCGGGTCGGGCGGGGTGGTGGTCGAGGAGCGGCGAAGGGGATTTGCCGCCCGCCGCGAGGGACCTAGCCGATGACGCTTGCAAAGTTTCGCGAGGATCCTTGGAAGACGTCGCATCGTGCCTATTCCGGATCCCCTCTCGCCATGGCGCCGGCCCCCGAATATGCGAGCTCGGAGGTCATCCTATCGTCCCTCTACCGAGTTTCTGGTTTTCCAGGGGTGGCGGAAAGTAGGGTACCCCAGAATGGCCGTGACCTCGACAGGGAAATACAGAAGTTTCGCAATCGCCGGCGCGACCGCGATGGCGCTGCCCTGGACCCTGACTCCTTCCACATGATGCTGCATTCGGCGCTTGAGAGCCCCAAGCTTCCAAACCAGTCGTCGAAGCGCTTCTTGCAGATCACGCCACTTGTCCCGCAAGCGGTGGTTTTCTCCGGCTCTGCACGGCTGGCGGGCAACCCCTGGTCAGCGGGCACCCTCGTGCGCCGGATGATCTGGCTGGGATCGCCAAGCCACGAGGCCGCGCAGCAAAACTGGAAGAATCTTTTCCGCGCATTGTCGGTCGCGCGTGACGACGACATCTTTGCCCGTTTCCTCGAGCAGGAAATGACCGCGTGGGGCCCCACTGCGACGTGGGGCCAGGAGGATGTCGATGAATTGGCATCCATGGCCCCCGAGGATCGCGTTGGGCTTGCCTATCCTGCACGCCAATTCACCCATGACCTGACCGCGATTATCGGCGCAAAGGGATCCATGACGCGACGGCAATGGACGAGCCTACTGGAATCGATATTGCGGATTGGTACGGTCTCGCACGTCGTGTGGTTGTCGGAGTTGCACGGTCGTATGTGGTCTTGCTTGCGGCAAGCGATTTCGGGTGCTGGCCCCCGCACGGAATCCGAGGCACGCTCGGCCTTATTCCCGAAGGCTTTTTCCTATCTTTCCTACGGCGATCGCGCATTGCCGACTATCAAGGACCGCGCATCGGCCTTTCTCCAGGCAAGGCTTGGGATCAACGCGGTCCTCTGGGGCCTCGAGGAAATAGGACACCCAATTGCCTCATTAGGGAGTGCAGTCCAGCTTCTGGCGCTTTGCGACGCGGCGAGGGCGCGTTCCAGTGAGCTTCGCGCACTAGACGTGCTCGCGATTGTGGACGAAGTACAAGAGCGGGAGAATCGGGCAATCCTTTGTCGCAAGGGGATCGGCTCGAACATTATGGAGTTCGCGCGGCATGTCCTCGGCCAGCGACAAGCTGCAAGCGATATATTGCGCGGATACGACCAAGGCTACGTGCTTCGGAAGAAAAGTTCCGCAAGCTCGAGCCCATGGGTCGTCGCGCTTGGGCCCGTCGCAGTCCTGGCACTTGTCCATTGCTCCTTGTCCGGGACGTCGGGTCCACGATCGGTGAGGCGGCTTTCCCAGCACCTCCAGCAATATGGGATCTCCGTCGACCACCGGGATATCCCGGATAACGATCTGGGCCACCAGCTAAGGATGCTCGGCCTAGTCCTCGACAGCCCCGACGCGGAAAGCGGCATGCTTCTCGTCTCGCCGTTCCCGGAAGCTCGCCCATGAACCAACTTGCCGCCGCCCTCGCTTCCATCGTGATGGCCAGGATCGACCAACTCGCGTCCAACGCCACCGGCGAGGTCCGGCTGATATTCCATGGCCCGCCCCTGGAGATCCTGGAGGAAACGTTTTCCATCGTGGTGGAGGCCCAAGGAAGCGGGGCTCCCCTCGTGCCGGTCATGCTGCAAGTGCCAGCCCTTCCCGACGGGCAGGCAAACCCGCCGATCGGAGTTTCAGGGCGTTGCGACCAGACCCACCTGCTTAACCTGCGCAACTCGCCGTTCAAGCCAAGCTACATCGCCTTGGTGCCACCCGGGCACCATAGCAACAAGTCCGTGTCCAGCACGACGGACGAATTCGGGATGTTGTCGGCCAACAATGGCGGCAACGTTGCCTTCGAGGACTGGTGGGCCGACGAGTTTCTCCAGGAGCTGGTATCCGGCGGCCTGAGGCATTCCGGTCTCTCGGACGCAGCGCGCGACGCGGGCTTGGCGCTCGTGGCACACGCTTCAGCGGCCGCGGACGAGGTCGACGAAGAACGGACGCAGAGGGCGGCGGCCTGGCGCATCGTGTCGCGGCTCTACTCAGCAGGTCCAAGTGGCGATGGGCTGTCTCCAGCGACCAAGGTTAGCCTCGCCTGCGGCGTGCCGCCGATGCGCGAGGGCGGAATTTCCCCGCGGGACCAGCTCGTCGCCCTTGACAAGATCGCCGATGCGCTCGGCGAGGGGTTCAATTCCGGGGTGGCAAGGGCGCAAGACGGAGCAACCGACGCGGAGGCCGCATGGCTCGGCGACTTTCTCTCCAGCCTTAAGGCGGCTTGCGACCGGCCCACTGCATTCGAGCGAGCACCAGCGGCCTATTACGGGCCTAGCAGGGGGCTGAGGCTTCAGGACACTACCCCGTCGTGGTGGCTGTCGCTGACGGTCGAGAAGTGGACCGAGCTGCTCGACGAAGACGCAACGGCGACCGGCGACATAAGCATGGTTTGCTCCAACGGGATTATACCACTTGGCAAGGGCATGCCAGTGCTCGTCGAATCCGAGGTCGCCCTCCAATTCGAAACCGCAGGCCCCGACGCCTCGGATGCCTTGGTGACGATCGAGCGTACGCCGGGTGGTCCCCAAGGCAAGCAAGTTGGCCAGGTGCGGGCAGACAGCAATCGCGCCTTCGTGGATCACCTGCCTCCCCAGCACCGCACGCCGATGCGATACGTCGCATCGGCCGAGCACTTCAAGCCGGGTGCCATCAAGATTGTCTCGCTGGCCACTTGGTCCCCGGGGATATTCGTGGCCTGCCGGCTCGCCACCAAGCTCTCACCTCCCAAGCGTCGCAAGGGCAAGGGTTCTCCGGAATTCGAGGCTAGCTTGCAACTTCCCGGAGCAGGCAGGTACGAGCTGCTGGTCTTCTGCTCGCCTCAAGTCGAACTTGGCGACGAGGCCGCGGGCAATCCAGACGACGCAGCCGAGCGCGGGGATGCCTCGGCGACGCTACCAGTCCGACAGGTTCGCCCCCGGCAATTCCAGATCGAAGTCGAAGTCGATGGAAACTACCAGCTTGACCTAGCGTTCGAACGCCGGGACACAGATGGCTCCATGGCCCAGGAAACCTGCAGGGTCTTCCTGTCGATCGAGGAGACCGAGCAAAATGGTTGCCGAAGCGAGTTCGAGCGGCTAATCCGTGCCAACCGCCGGGCGATCCAGCCATCAGAGGCGCGCGCGATCGTGCAACTCAATCGGAACGCGCGCGCGTCGAGCCTCCAGGACTGGATGTTGTCGGCAGACCTTGCCTCGCTCTCCTATGTGCCAACCGTCATGGCCGAGGACTACGTCGATTGCTGGGTGCAACCGAGCTGGAGCGAGCAACACGGCCCCATCTTCTCTAATGGGAGGTTCATAAAAGATCCACGGCCGATGGCGACCGAATTCAGTCCTCCGGACGGATTCGTCGAGGCCCGCGAAGCCCTTGCCGCGCGCATCCGGGGTGGTGGCGACGAGACCGGGCTCGTCGAATCGGCCCCACTCGGAAAGTGGCTCGCGGCCGACGATGGCTTCCGCGAACTCGTCGAGCGCTATCTCGGCTGCTACCAGTCCTGGCTTGCAGCGGAACCGGATGTTGCCTGCTGGGTCGATGTCGTTGCAGTTACGTCCCTCCAACAGGACGGTCGCACGCTTGCACGGGTTCCCGACGCAATCTTGCTTTCGCCACTCCATCCGCTCCGGATAGCTTGGCAGGCCGCGGCGCAGCGCGTTCTCGTCGAAGCCGACGAGGCAGAAAAGCCGTGTCCCGCCGCAAGCGTCCTCGATCCGGATTGCATCCCCGACATCCTGCAAATGGCACTCCGCTCTGCCTCGGGAATCGACCATGTTGATTTCGTCGCGGTCGAGAATGGGACTGACTATTGGTCGGTCCTCTGGAACGGCCAGCAACTTCGCAACCTGGCAAGCCGCTCGCGGCAAGCGCCGTTCGGCCCTGGGTTTGGTATTTCGGTTGGCGGAATTTCGGTAGGCTTCAGCGCGGCGCAGGTTAGCCGCGCGCTCGACGACGTGACCGACCTACTGGCGGCCAAGCCCGTCGTCGGGATATCGGTGACAAGCGCCGGCGGGACTACCGACGCCTGCAACGAAGGGCTCATTGGTTGGTGCTCCGATCGCTACTTGGGGGCAGAAAGCCGGCCCCCTCGCCAATCGACGGGCGTTCGACTCGTCAACGTCTATGACGATCGAGACGTGGCCGCTCGCCCGGACGCCGCTCGAATTGCCAATCTCTCGGAGGACACCGGCAATAGGGTGCGCTGGTTCGACGGCCAACCCGCCGGCGTGATCCCCGACCTTGGGATTATCGCACAGCTCGACATGTCGGAACCGGAAGCAGGCCGTGTCGACAACAAGACGCCGCTCGGTCATGCCGCGTTGGTGAGGCATCGCGTGCGGCGGCAGTTGCCTGGTGCTTTCATCAGTGAATCCCGGCAGGGATCGCCCGGTGCCGCGTCTGGAGACCTGCTGGCAGACAAGATTTCCAACTGCGTCGCAACGATGGAGAACCTTGGCGCGGTCCGCACCGGACTAAGCTTCGCACCGAACGTGAACGCCATCCATGATATGCTGGAACGGCGCAAGTCGGATTTCGTGGCCGTGTCGTCCTCGGCCATCGATCCTGCTTGCTTCCTTGGGGGATGGCTGGAAGGCGCCTATCTATGGGACTACGACCTGCCTTCATATTCGCACAGGGCTGGCGACACGAATGGATACTATCTCCTTTCGCGCGTGAAGGATGCCGATCGAGAGGCACTTTCGAAAGCGCTCGCGCGATTGCCTGGTTGCGGCGGCATGGAGCCGGCAAGCGTCCACGAGGTCTTGCTAGAAGTTGCGCGCCGCGGCATCCCGACGATTAGGGGATTGGCCGGCGACGACTCAGGTGCCACGGGCGACCTTGGCCTTTTCCTCGCGGTACGCTTGCTGCAGGATAGGTTTCGTAAAAGCGGCGATGGCCATAGCCTTCTCCCGGTGATCGGTGGAACCGCGGAGGACGCCGAACTTGCGATCATCGTCCCGGTCGATCCGTTCAGGGGATACCTGTCCGATCTTGGCCGGACCCTGAGAAAGGGTAAGGAGACCTCACTGTCGCGGCCCGACCTCCTGGTGGTCGGCGTCAGGATTTCGGGGGATGTCGTCCGCATTCACCTGACACCTGTCGAGGTAAAGTGCCGCCCCGGCTCAACGTTCCCCGCGACCGAGGTTGCCGATGCACTTGACCAAGCGAGGAACATGTCCCGGCTACTGTCGTCTATGCGACCGCATGAAGGGCAGCCTCGCTTGTGGTCGCTGGCGTTCCAGCACTTACTTTTGTCCTTCACAGGGTTCGGCATGAGGGTCTATAGCCAGCATCCAGACGTCGTCGACCAAGGGCAATGGTCGTCGTTCCACGAACGGATCGCGGCGGCGGTCCTCGCCGAAGAGTGCCCGGTAACCATCGATCCAAACGGGCGCCTCGTCGTCATCGATGAAAGCGCTAGGAGCAGTGCTGGCGACCGCGACGGCGATGGCTTCGATGAAACGATCGTCATTGGCGCCGAGGATGCGGGCAGGATCGTTGCCGGGGATCCGGCCGCATTCTATGATAGCGTCCGGCTGAAGCTTGGGAATTGGTCGCTCCTGCCACCGGTCGTCGACGGGGTGCGTAGCGCCATCGGGGACGCTGGCAACGACGAGGCGAAGTCGGGAAGCCGCGTAGCCGGGAGTGCGATGCCGGTCGGAGAGGCGGAACCGGTAGCCGACGTCCCTACTTCGCGGGGCACGACCCCGGTTGATGTCGCGGCGACGGGTGAGGAGGGCATCGTGCTTGCCTTGGGGCGCACGGTCGATGGCTTCACGTCCCGTGAGTTGAGCCTTAACATTGCCGACACCCGCCTCAACCATCTCAACATGGGGGTAGTCGGCGATCTTGGTACGGGCAAGACACAGCTCCTTAAGTCGCTCATCTTGCAGATTTCCGCGGCTGCCGAAACGAACCGCGGGGTACGGCCCCGTTTCCTGATCTTCGATTACAAGCGCGACTACAGCAGTGCCGACTTCGTCGAGGCCACCGGCGCACGCGTCGTAAGGCCCGAGCGATTGCCGATAAATCTCTTCGATACGAGCACGATGGAGCCGACGACCGCCCCGTGGCTACACAGGTATCGCTTCTTTGCGGACGTATTGGACAAGATCTACTCGGGTATCGGCCCGGTCCAGCGTGACAAGCTCAAGAGGGCGATCCGTTCGGCCTACGAGGCATCGCTGCCTGGCCAGCCACCGACGCTCTACGATGTCCACGCAGCCTATGCCGAGATGCTCGACGGGAAGTCTGATTCAATCATGGCGATCATCGACGATCTAGTTGACATGGAGGTATTCGCGCGAAGCACTCGCGACACTGTCCCTCTGGACGAGTTCCTTGATGGCGTGGTCGTCGTTTCGCTCGATGCGCTCGGGCAGGACGACAGGAGCAAGAACATGCTCGTCGCTGTCATGCTGAACCTGTTCTACGAGAACATGCTCCGTACCCAGAAGCGTCCGTTTATCGGGACAGATCCACAACTGCGCGCGATCGATTCATACCTTCTCGTCGACGAAGCCGACAACATCATGCGCTATGAGTTTGACGTCCTCCGCAAGCTTCTGCTGCAGGGACGAGAGTTTGGCACGGGGATCATCCTTGCGTCGCAATATCTTCGACACTTCAAGGTGAATTCGACCGACTACCGCGATCCACTGCTCACTTGGTTCATCCACAAGGTGCCCAACGTCACGCCGGCCGAGCTCTCGGCGCTTGGCTTGACGGGGTCGGTTGCCGAGCTTGCCGAACGCGTGAAGTCACTCCAAAACCATCAATGCCTGTACAAGTCGTTCGACGTGCCCGGCGAGGTCATCCGAGGATTGCCATTTTTCGAGTTTATCAGAGAAAGAAATTAGCAAGGAGGATTCCATGGTCGATACGCTGTCCCCGGAGGGGCGATCAGAGCGGATGTCCAGGATCCGCTCCAAGGATACGAAGCCGGAGCTAGGGCTGCGCAAGGCCCTGCATGCGACTGGATTGCGGTTTCGCCTCGACAACCGGACCCTCCCAGGCAAGCCAGACCTCGTCCTTCCCCGGCACAGGTCCGTCATTTTTGTCCATGGATGCTTCTGGCACCGCCATCCCTCCTGCAAGGTGGCAACGACCCCGAAGTCCAATACAGATTTTTGGCTCGACAAGTTCCAGCGGAACGTGGCCCGCGACGCAAAGGTCACCCAGCAGCTCAAGGACCTTGGTTGGCGGGTTTTTGTCGCGTGGGAGTGCGAACTCGGCTCGAAGGCAGCGAGACAGTCAAAGGCCCTCCATCTCGCAGACGAAATCAGGGGCGGCCACACTTTGTTAGTAAATATTTAGTAACGTTGTCCCTTGCCACCTAGGCTACGGGTTTTCTCGCAGTTGTTGATTGTGGCATTCGTTCTTGGGGACCATCCCCTTTCCGGGGAGTGATTCGTGGGAAATACATTCATTGATTTGTTTGCAGGATGCGGCGGGCTTTCCCTGGGGTTGATCCGCGCCGGCTGGAACGGCCTCTTCGCCATCGAAAAGTCACCGGACGCCTTTGCAACCCTCAAGCATAACCTCGTTGATGGTGACGTTGTGCAGCCCTTTAATTGGCCAGTGGAGCTACCCTGCGAGGCAATGCAAGTTGGCGCGCTCCTAGCGCTCCATCGGCCATTCCTCAAGTCCCTTGCCGGCACGATCGATCTTATTGCCGGCGGGCCACCCTGCCAAGGCTTCTCCTTTGCGGGCAAGCGCAACGAAGGCGATCCGCGCAACCAGCTGTTCGAGGAGTATGTCGACGTTGTCGCCGTCCTGCGGCCCAAGTTTCTGTTGCTGGAGAACGTCCGCGGGTTTGCTTCCGGATTTAGGTCTGCAGGCTCGGAGCCCGGCCGGGCCTATGCGGACGTCTTGAAGGAGCGCCTCGAGCAACTTGGATATAGGTTCCACAGCAAGATGCTCAGCGCATCCCAGTTTGGCGTGCCCCAAACGCGTGCGCGCTTCATCATGATTGCTACGCGTCTTGACGTCGATCAGGGCGTGCGGCCTTTCCGTCTTTTGGCGGAGCGGATTGAAGAGTTCCGTCGTGGCCACGGATTGCCGGCCCATGGAGATACAAGCGTCCGAGATGCTATCTCCGATTTGGAAATCGCAGGCGCAAGGCTCGTTGATTGCCCGGAGACACAGGGCTTCAAGCAACTTCAATACATTCAACGCCGACTTAGCCCCTTTCAGAAGGCCATGCGGTCGGGGCTGCCAGACGGTTTCGCCCCAAACAGCCTAAGACTGCCAAACCATGGCAGCGAGGTCAGCGCCCGCTTCAAGCGGATTCTGGCGCGTTTTCCGAAGGGCAAGGCGGTGTCGAAAATCCATCTAGAGGCACTGGGCACGAAGAAACACTCTGTAACCCCTCTGCACCCCGAACACCTGTCGAAGACAATTACCACGTTGCCCGACGACCTGCTGCACTACAGCGAGCCACGCATATTGACTGTCAGGGAAAACGCGCGCATCCAAACTTTCCCAGATTGGTACCACTTTCGTGGAAAATTCACGACAGGCGGTTCTAGGCGCAAGGACGAGTGCCCAAGGTACAGTCAGGTGGGCAACGCCGTCCCACCCCTCATGGCGGAGGCGTTAGGACGTGTGATCAAGGAATTGGACCCAGGCAATGGCTGAAAGATATAGCTTTAGGGCACATGTACGGTTGAAGGACATCATTGGTCAGGGCCTGATCAACAACAGCAACATCGCCATCATCGAGCTGATCAAGAACGCCAAGGATGCGGGCTCCTCGAAAGTGGAGATTGTCTTTTCCCACGCCCATGCCGGCGATCCGACGTCAACGATTGTCGTCCGCGACCATGGCGCAGGCATGAGCCTCGACGATATTGCGTCAAAATGGTTGAACATTGCCTATTCGGAAAAGCGGGTAAGCGCTAGGCAAGGCCGTGGCTACTACGCTGGCGAGAAGGGCATCGGGCGGTTTTCGTGCGACCGCCTTGGAGCCAAGCTCGATCTCTATTCGAAGAGGCATGACACGGCTTGGACGCATCTAGAAATTAACTGGGCCGACTTCGAGCTCGACGATCCGGCCAAGCAAATCTCCGACATTGAACTCCATCCAGCCCATCTCGGGGCCGGCGAATTCCCGCGGGAAGATCCAAGCGACCGACCGAGCGGGACGACCTTGGTTATTCGTAGCGTTCGTGAGACGTGGGGCGAAACCGAGTTAAGGAAGCTTCAAAAGGAACTCGAGCGCTTCGTCATTGATCCGCACGGCGAATTCAAGGTTCATTTCAAAAGCAACGACATCAAGGACAAGAATAGCAAACTCGTCTTTGACGGCTACATCGAGAACAAGCTCCTCTCGCGCATCGACGAGAAAACCATTGCGATCTCCTCGGCAATCTCGAGCGACGGCACGACCATCAGGAACGAGATCCACCATCTTGGCCATGTCATCCTGTCGTACGAGATGGACAATCCCTACGACAGCCTGCGCAATATCCGGGCAAAGATCCACTATCTCAGCCAAAACGCCAAGATCTCGTTCAAGGCCATCACTGGCTATACATCGACTGAATATGGCTCGGTCATGTTGTTCCTCAATGGTTTCCGCGTCATGCCCTACGGAGAGCCGAAGGATGATTGGCTCCAGTTGAACGAGCGCAAGAACCAAGGAAACTCTCGATATCTGGGTACTCGAGAGCTGTTCGGCCTGATAGAGGTCATGGACGAGGCCCGCGCCTTTGTGCCGGTGTCCAGCCGCGAGGGCCTTGCCCACAACACAGCGTTTTCGCAGCTGACCGACGATGACGCGTTCGCGGGCGCCGCCAAGCACGCCTATCTCACGACGCTGGTTAGGACGCTCGAGAAGTATGTTGTTGAAGGCATGGACTGGGATCGCATTGCGCCGGAGAACGAACAGTTCTCCTATGAAGACTTGCTTGCCTCGGTAAACGCTATCGTCAAGGCTTCGTCCAAGTCTGGCGCGTTCCGAAAGATATTCATCGATGAACCAGCGCTGCGCAAGATCGCCCGGCAAAAAGTGGAGGAGGTAAAGGGTTTTGTCTCCACGCTCATGGAGCGCGTCGCCGACAAGAGCGTCTACGAGCTGACGAAATCCGACAAACGAGACCTGAAGCGTTATGTCGAGCGCCACGAGGGCGCGCTCGCTGCCAGGGCAGAGGTTACAGAGGCCTATAGGGAGAAGGCAAACATCGAGACAAAGAGGCGCCTCTTCGCGGAGGCGCACTCTAGCACCGATGCCCAGAGGATCACTGAAATCCAACACTTGATCGGCCTCTGGGGAACACGGATCGAGGACGACATTCGCGACGCGATGCATCATCTCGGGAAGGGAGATGTCGACGAGGCAACGCGCTTCCTCGAGGGAAGCTTCCTCCTGATCAAGAAGATCAACAAGCTGTCAGCCATCCTCACGAAGGCGAATTTCAACCTCATGACCGACAGCATGAACCTCGACGTCTTTGAATACGTCATGGAGTATATCGAAGAGATCCGGTCGCTGAACTCGGACGTTGGCTCCAACGTCGACATAGCCTTCGTTAATGACGACGCGACTGCCTTGCGACTAAATTTCAGCCCGCTCGAAGTCTCCATGTTGATGGACAATGCCATATCCAACTCGATGAAGACATCCTCGCGGCATATCCTCGTGAAAGCCCATTCGGACCAGCGATACCACTACCTCGACGTGATCGACGACGGAGCACCATTGGATCCCCGCTTTGCAGCAGAGGACCTGTTCAAGGTCGGCATCACTACCACGAATGGATCTGGCATCGGCCTTAGCCATGTCAGGGAAATCGCAGGAAGGCTCGACGCCACGACGTCGATATCCTCAAATTCAATTGGCGGTTCGACGCTTAGGCTTAGGTGGGACAAATGAAGCTGAAATACAACGTCTTGTGCATCGATGACGACCTTGAAAGCCTGCGCACGATCAAGGCGCAGTTCTCCAAGATAAACGAAGCAATTGGCATCCTCGTGGACTATCACGACATCGATGCAAAGGCCGGCGCTCGCGAGGTCGCGCGCGACGACTACGTCGCACGGATGGAAGGCGAAATCAATCGCGCATTCTCGAGTTCTACCTTTGACCTGATTTGGATCGACCTCCACTTGGACATCGAAGTCGAGGGCCATGAGCTGATCAAGTTCATCCGAGAGCACCACACAATATATCGTCCGGTGATATTCTACTCCGCAGGCAATCCGGCCACCCACCAAAAGGCAATTGAGCAGCTGAACGACGCGGCCGGGAAGAGCGGTATCCTGGGAAGGAACATTTTGATTGCCCCGCGGACCGGCATGGAGCGAACGTTAGGGGAAATCGCCAAGGAAATGCATCGCGAGGAGCAGAAGGTCAATCAGGTGCGGGGAATGCTGATGGATCAGATCAGTGAGCTCGATGCGAACATCATAGCGGCGCTTTCCAACCCGAAGGTCTGGACCGGGATCAAGGCTGGCAGTGAAGAGAAGTTGCTCAAGTATGTGCGGGAGGACCTCCTCGAAGCACGGATGAAATCGGCCACGAAGATTTACCAAAAAGTCGAGGGCGTTGACTTCGAGAATGCGAGGGCTCTGATTATCAGCGACGTGAAGCTTCTTGATGTTTATTCGAAGGCACGCCTCCTAAAGGAAATTCTGGCCGTCTCAGATGGCATGGAGGGCCACGCATTGGTGCTCCGCGAATACCTCAAGGATGGGGGGCTCAATACAGTCCGCAACAACTATGCGCACCGAACGGCGGAGGCGCTTGAACCGGACCACAGTGACGCCAACTGCATTGCGATCAGAAACGGCACGCGCGCCCAGCTCGACAATATCCGGCATATCCTGAAAGCGCACGCATGACGGACGTCGTAGTCTTCGATATTGACGGCACTCTGGCCGACGTAAGCCAACGGCGTCGCTATTTGGAGGGATCGGAACCAGATTGGGGGCGTTTCCACGCCAGCATGGAAACGGATACGCCGAACCTCCCAATTGTGGAGTTGTACAAGGCACTATGGAGCACCGCGCGCTTCAAGATGATATTGACGTCCGGGCGTCATGAGGGTGCAAGGCAGTACACCGAAAGGTGGCTCGTCTGGAACCACATTCCGTTTGATACTCTATATATGCGTCCCGACGACGACACCAGACCGGACTACCAGCTGAAGCAAGACTTGCTTGGCCAGATAACGAATGCGCATGGGCCGATACTTTTCGCGGTGGACGACCGCCAACAGGTGGTGGACATGTGGAGAAGAAATGGGATTGCATGCTTGCAATGTGCTCCCGGCAACTTCTAAAGCGAACGACGCTTGGAGAGGTAACAACACGCTAAGGAAGGCCATGGCAACTGCCCCACGAATCCGTCACCTCGCTCCCGGGCGATGGCGCGTCTTGCTAGTGACCTTCGATCTCACCAACACGGGACCCGGCGATCCAAGATACAAGGCGGCGGACGATGCCCTCGCATTTCACGGCGAGGTATTCTCCCCGGTGAAGCAGTTGCGGCTCGTCTTGACACAAGCCAATAGCACTCGTCTTCGCTCCTCCCTCGAACAGCACCTCGGGCGAAATATTTCGCTCATGATTATCGAGGTCCGCAATGTGAGGCAAATTCACATTGCGAGCCGAACTAAGCGCTTGGAATGCAGAGGTTCGAGCGGGCACTCGCTCGAGTCGGGCTTGATCTCCACGGCATCTAGCGAATTACGCCGGACGAGGAGTATTCAGCCGTTTCAAGTCGGCGAGCTCGGTTGCCCAACCGGTTGCAGCGACCAATACGACTATCAGGCAAAGAAACATGATCTCTCTGGCGTGTCGCATAATTTGTCGTAAAATCTTCCCATTGTCTTGCCTTCAACTTTCAGCGGATGGTTGATACACTATGGGTAAGCATGTTTGTTGCGTGGTGCTTCATGAAATATCGAACCACTGCTAGCTTCGCTGCGTCAGCTACTTGAACAGGTCGAATCGAGCGGATGCCAAGTTGCTTTTGAAGGAGCTCGTGTCGCTCTAGAGACTCTCGTCAAATCGGCGGCTGTCGACATGGGTGCAACGGGCGAACTGGTCGAGAGATTTGTGCCGCGCTTGCCTTTCCAGCGGGCTGCCTCTTCAAATGGAGGCTCTACTCTGCAGTGTCCGGTTGCTCCAAGAGTCGTGTGGTAGCGTCTAGCGTTCCCAGCGTGTCTCGGTGGCAAGATACTCCCACATGACAGTCTTAACCGTCACTGCGCCGGACCAGTCTATAGAATAACGGTAGCGACCGGGCTCGACCGTAATCCAGCCGCCGATCATCGCTTCTTCGTCTAGCAGCTCGATCATCATACGACTTCCGACTTCTGGCCAGACAGAGAGCTCCGCACCGGTACCGGCAGTCTCAAAGGCATCGCACTGTTCTCGACTCAAATGCTCCAGCGGTATGAATCCAACGTGATCAGGTGCTTCTAGAAGCGGCTCGCCGATCTCGTGATAGGCATGGCCTCTAGCGTTCTTAACAATGACGCGCCGTATCTTGTCGGTGTCAGGAAAGAGGGCGAGCGGTTTGCTGTTTTCGAACGAAAGGAGCTGTCCGTCCGGCCCGCTTTTTAGTGACCGGACTACGTGGCGATTACTCCGTAGAATGGTTGCGGCCTCGGGATGTTTCGCCGGATCCGGATAAAGGCTTCCAGCGATAACCGCGTGAAGCACGCAGAGAAGGTAATTCTCGTCTGGCGAGAAGCTCGAATTGCAGCGCCGACATACGATGACCTGAGGAAGATAGTCCGTTTCATCCCCCGCGCCGATGTCATATGCGGCGCCCCGTTCTCGAAGTGTTCTAGTTAGGAGCGACTTGGTCGGAACATGGTCGCGATTACTTTTGATGTCGGCTATCGCCGCGCCACAGTGGATGCACCAAGCCTTCAGCCGATCGTCAGTGAAATCCTCAATTTCTCGCACGCGCCGGATCCTTCGCTAGCGTTGTCCGTCTTCGCAGGGCGAACCCCTTAACGAAGATGAGAAATCTACTCGTAATCCTCGAACGCTTCCAGCTCGCTTTTGGTCCATCATCATTCCGTATTGTTGAAGCCGACGTACAACATCGAGGGATTTCAGAGCTTTAGCTTTGTTCAATGACTGGTCGACGATTCAGATCCCTTCAAGGCGGGCATTTGAAGTGAGTTTTCCAATGAGCCATGGACATGCATCATTTACTCGTCGTCGCGGCAGTTGAACTAAAGCCATCAGTGGGGCGCCTACCTTGCCAGCGGTTCACCGATGAGATGCGGAGTATGACGACATGTCTCGTCCCCCGTTATGCGGCGATGGTGGCGAGGAACATGATGCCGTCCTCGACACGTCTCCGGATCGCCTTGAGCTTCGTGAAATTGTGCTTGCCCGCCGCGCCGTGAGTGGCCTGGTTGAAGACGCTGAAAAGCTGAACAATGTTGGTGATGTCAGTCTCAATGAAGTCCTCGACCTTGTCGTGAAGCATCCCCTTCTTGCCGAGAAGATAGCGGATTTTCGCCTTGCGGTTGGGTTTGCCTTGGGGCGTGCGGTCACACTGAGGGTCGGCGTCTTCGACCTCGCCGTCCTCGGCCCAGACCTCTAGGATCTCCGTGAATATCTCCCGCGCACTGGTGCAAAAGTGGCGGGCAGCGTCAGGGTTGATTGGATTCAACGCGAAGATCGCACCCCTCCACCGATCGCACAGGTCTTCGGAGAGCGCGGTAAGGTATTCCAGAATGCCGGTGTCGTCCGCCGGAATGTCGCCAGCGGAATCGTCCAATAGTGCCTCGACCACCGCAACGCCGTTGGCACTTTCGCGTTCTGCCATCTCGAGGAACTGGGCGTATGTCGGAGACGCCCCGAAGGAATTTGCCAGGTCCTGCTGATGTTCGTGCAAGGTTGCGGTTGACTCCCCTAGCATTGCGTAGGTAGTCGAAACCGTCCTGACCCTGATTGTTGCCGCACTGGTACGCAGGCGCCGGCGGTCGGCAGTCACCCTAGAATTGTGGGTCCGGACCGCCTGGTTGTACTTGGCTACGGCCATGCGGGCCTGCAGGTTATGGCGCGCAGCCTCCTGCCTGACCTTGCGGTTGTACCCGTCGATCTCCCTGTTGGCCCGCGCAACCACCTGGCGGTTGTGGGCATTGACCTTGTTAACCTCGCGGCGCAGTTCGTTGTTGAGCTTGTTAGCAGCGGTCCGCATCTGCGAGCGGAATTGGGAGGCATTGAACTTGCGGGCCATGACGCTTTCCTTCGAACGGAGGGGCGGCGCCCCGATAGGCGCCACGGGGTTGGCTAGGGACGCGGAGGTCCCGTGCGTTCCCATGTGTGGCCCGGCTTTTGAGTAGGGGGCAGCTTGGGGTCGCGCGGCTCGATGGTGACCTGGCGCGGATTGGGCACCTCACCGCCACGCGGTCCACGCTCTTTGTATTCACCCGGACGGTTCGGGGTCTCTCCCGGCTTCTGCAGTGTCATTTTCGGCTCCTATGCTAGATGCGCTGTGCGCGCGTTGATCCAGTCCCAGGCTTCCTGGGGCAGCCAGCCTTGTTTTTCCTTAGTAATGCCGATCACCAGGACGCGGTCGTTCTTGTCGATGACCGGCGCAAGCCGCTCCCACACGCCGTGCGCGGACAGATTGGTGTCAACAAGCCAAGTGGACCCGAGGTAATGCCACCAGACACCGCAACTCTTGATCGCCTGATACAGCGGGTCGTAATTCTGACCGGGGCGCTTGAGATCGTAGTTGATTGCGTAGATCATGTTAAAGTCCTTTCCCTGCCACCGGAGATGCGAAGGAAGCGGCAGCCTTATTATTGAATGCGGAGCCGGACGGGGCATTCGGACAACAGAATGATTTTTAACCGGCGTGTCCGAATGGCAGTCACTCCGGCGCATATGTCTGTAGGAGGGTCAGCTTGGAGGACGCGCGTTGCAGAAATCGACCAAACAACAAGCCTTGACTTCGGACGAAATCTCGGCAGCGCTGCTTGCGATGACATCGGAAGACCACAAGCGACTTGTGCTATACGGCCACCATTTTCGTTACACTGGTTGGGAACCCGAAGACCTCATCCATGAGGCAATCAAGCGCCTTCTGGAGGGAACCCGGGCATGTCCCGAAGGCATTCCTTTGCTGAAGATAGTTAGCCAGGTGATGCGAAGCATCGCATCCGAAATTCACGAAGAGAACAAGAAACTGCCCACGCTGGAGTTGGTGCCGTCCCATAGCGATACCGATGGGGTGGTTCCTGATTGGGCCGTCGACCCGATAACGCCAGAGCGCATCCTGCTCGACCAGGAGGATTTAACCGCGGTGCTGGCGCTGTTCGACGCCGATGTGGTCGGGCAAACCGTCGCCGAAGGCATAATGGTCGGAATGGAGGGGGCGGACCTCTGCTCGCTTGCCGACATCAGCCCAGCGGAACTGGCAACGGTTCGCCGCCGGGTCAGCCGTCGCCTCCAGGCGGCCTTCCCCAGGAGGATCGTGAAATGAATCAGGACCGGATGAAAAATCCCAAGATACACGATTTGGCTTCCGCCCTCGCGGAGGACGTTTTCGAGCTGGATATCGGCGCTGTCGATGCCGAGTTACTGGCTGCGGGCTACCGGCCGGAAGACGCTACCAGTAAGGTGGGGGCGGTCATTGCGCGGGCCATCTTCAGCAAGGCCCGCGGCCAACTCGCAAAGGCTCCGGCCCACGTCTCGGAAACCGGGACGCTGCTTCGATTCGGCCCGGGTGAAGCTCGGGCGAAACTGGACGCTATCGTGAACCGTGACCCCGGGGCGTTTCCCGAGCTGACCATGGCGGCCCGGAAGGGCCAGTCTATCTCGGACGCTGATGCCGTGAGTCAACTGGAGGACTTTCTGGAGTTGGGCATCATCGACCCGGATGATCTGAAATGAGCGCTGCAGAGACCTTGCTCCAGAATCTTGGCGTCGCAGATCCAATGGAAATCGACCTGGAGGCTATCGCCCGGACGATGGGTGTCCGGGTACGCCGTATTCCACTAGATGGCTGCGAAGCCCGGATAACCGGAAATGGCGACAAGGCCATCGTGGCCATCAACTCCAGAAGTTCGGAAGAGCGGCAACGGTTCTCGATAGGGCATGAATTGGGTCACTGGCACTTCCATCGACACAAGGTGCTGATGTGCCAGGATGCCGACATTGGAGGCCATAGTTCCAGGGCGACGCAGGCAGAGAAGGCCGCCGATAGGTTCGCCGCGGATCTACTCATGCCCCGCTATCTTTTCGATCCGGCCATTCGCCAACATTCGAAGCTGAATTTTAAGGCCATCCGGGCGCTTGCTCACCAGTTCGGCTCCAGCCTGACGGCAACGGCCATCCGCTGCGTCGAGACTAAGAACGCTTCGGCGCTTCTTGTATGCCACGGTCGAGACGGACGTAAATGGTTTCGCCGGTCCCCCGATGTGCCGGACCGGTGGTTTCCTCAGGATAGGCTAGATGCTGAAAGCCCGGCCTTCGACCTGGTCTTCAGCAACAAGGGCGATGACATGTTTCCCCAACGCATACCCGCCGACGCATGGTTCGACCGGGCCGAGGCTCAGTGTTACGAGTTGCGAGAACAAAGCATTCACATAGGATTCGGTCAGATACTGACGCTGCTGCTGATCGATGACTTGGAAATGCTCGACGAAAGATAGCGACTGATCATTTCGGACGATCGATCCACTGCCATGTCTCCGCCCGCACATAGAACTCCTTGGTAAACCGCGCCGACAGTCAGGGCGGAGCAAACCTGCCTGTCCCCCACAATGTCAGCTTTTGGCGAAATGCAAGTATGAGCCAAACTTCCATTTTGGGGGCGCGAAGCCGCCGTTTATCGACGTGGATTGTATACTTTTAAGCTACAATCAAAAAAGCCCGAAATTTGTTTATTATCGGCATTTACAAAGGAAGCTCACTTATAGCCTTTCTGGCATTTCTGTTTTGTTAGCTTTTCAAAGGCTTTCTGTAATGCGGAAGAGTTGGAAAACGTGTCGACCTTCTGTTGTCCTCTTGTGCCAATTCTCCCCCAGTTGCGCACGAGCGACATCTCACCAAAAAGGGTTGGCTGCATGGTCAGGCTATAATATCGCGCCATGTTGCGATCAGGATCACAACGCGTGACATGGAATGATTGGGGGCTTTCTGACATGCCCTCAAGGATCCTGATTTCAGAAGCAATCGTCCAATGACAATTTTGAATCTGTAGAGCGTCATCGATTCAAATCTTTGATGGGAATGCCGTGCTGCGAGGCAACTATCGGCAAGTTAAACCGAACGGTTTCTGGCAACTTCCGCATTCGTACAAACGTTCGTTTTCTGTTGACTTTCGAATTTGTACAAACACGCGATCAAAGCTCGCATCACTTGATTTACGATTTGATGTGATGAAAGCTACTGGCAAATTCGCTCATGCAAGTGGCGCTGCCCCTCAAGCCTGATCTGCATCTGCACTCGCAGCTTTTTCTTTCCAAATCTCATGACAGAAGTTTGGGCTTTGTGGCAATCTTGGATTTTAAAGCGGAACTGTAGGCGGGTTAAATGTACGAGCTTGATACACAAAGAAACTTTGAGCGTGCGCTACGTAGAGCGTGCGTTGTTTTCATAGTTGCGATCATTGTAAAGACAATCGTTGGATTTATCTCTCACCCCGAGGCTGTAGTTGGGTCGGTGGGAATATTGTTTGCGTACAAATTGCCATATGCACTCACGACGTTCATTTTGTTGGCTCTAGGCATAATTACGGCATTTTGCCTGTATTTCTCGTGGAATTGGAAGGAGATAGTCTTGAAATTTCCATCCACGTGGGCCGCGCAGCGTGATCCTGTAAAAACAAAAGAAGAACTATTTTTTGGGTTTTCGGAATTGTATGTCTCGGCCGTCACTGTGGTGCTTATTTTTCTGAGTCTACTATCTCTTGATATAATCTGGTCAATTCTCAAATAAGGCCCTACCGGCCCGAAGCTGCCAGTGAACTTAGACAGACTGAATGTCAAGTCGAGGCGTGCAGACGACGTTATCCCATAGCCGCTAGGGTCACTCATTAGGGGCGGCGACAAGAACTGTTCCCCATCATACGCTTAGAATCGAAATGAAGAACAGATAATAAACAAACCAAGATTTTGCCGCTAGATCAGGGCCGGGTCTGCCCATTTTACAAGAACACATGATCTTGTAAGCCACTGACAAAATTTGCAAATTTCATTGCCGTATAATTTGGAACAGTTCTTGTCGTCACCCCTATGAGACAGCGTGGCAACGCGGGTAACTCATAAGTAGTGAGTATTTTTAGTCCAGAATGAAGAAGTTAAAATCTTAGTAAATGCATTATAAGTGAAATATAATAATAAAACAAAGCGAAATGTCCAGCAGCCGAGATTGGAGCGCGTTCCGGATTGATAACCGGGGCAGGAGTTGCAACGTGTTATGGTTCTTTCAGGCCAAGGGAATTGAAGTACCGCTTACGATCATCCATCGAAGCTTGAGAAGCGGGCAAAAATCTCCGCCTGACTGGTGATGCTAAGCTTTTCATAGAGGTTGCGCCGATGGACTTTGGCAGTTTCCGGGGAAATACCCATATGCGCTGCAATTCCTTTGGTGCTCTGGCCGGAAAGAAGCAGCTGAGCTGTTTGTATTTCTCGTTCGGTCAAACGTGGCTCAACTAACTCACGCAGCTTTTTTTCTATATTGGAGCGGGTCGATTGATCCGCAGGCATGCGTATGTCGCCCAGAGTGTAACGCGTCGCAAGTCGAAGCAGCGGCAGGACCCAGGGGCTGATGATTGCAAGCAGGCCATAATCGCGAGCCGAAAAACGTTGGCGCGATCCGAGTGACAAAGACAACACTCCACGGCTCTCATTACCTTCCTTGAACGAGGTGAGAAGCTGTATTTCGTCTCCTACTACATTATGCCGGAAATAGTCGTGAAAGTAGGTCGACAACCGGAACTGCGGATAAGCGACCTCGTCCAATCGATAAACTCCCGATGAAAAGGGTCCCATTGCAAATCGATAGAACGGATCATCAGTAAAGAAGGTACGCAGATAGTTGCCGAAAAGTTCGTCTTCGATATCGTCCGTGTCGCCTTCTTGCACAAGAAGAGGGGAATGGGTCTTGCGGAAGATTAATACCACCCAGGATTCGAACCCCACACTCTCACGCAAAAAAGCGGCAAAGGCCGGCCAAAAGCCTTCGCTCTCTGTTAGCTCCAGCAGATGGCCGAGACGTTGATGGAACGCGAAATCTTCTTCGGTGAAATGCATTGTCCTAACCCTCTGAGGGTATCGCACGGTGTGTAAAATACCACATTCGGGGAATGGCAATCCGCATCGATCAAGTCATTATCACAAAAACTATAATGCAGGCTTAAGCCGGCACACTAAGAAATGGAGAGGGTGTATGAGCACAGTGCCGGACCACGACCCCAGTGTCGTGTCACCGAATGGACGCAAGCGAGCACGCGGACTTGGATTGCCGTTGAAGGGCAATACGGGGCCGCTCAATGCCATCACTGATGTTCCCGGTGTCAGCGTCGGAATGACAACGCTGATACAAGGCGACGGCGAACATGCCGTGCGCACGGGTGTCACGGCCATCCTGCCGCGAGAACGTTCGCATCTACTTCATCCTTGCTGGGCAGGGACCTTCGCCATGAATGGCAACGGCGAGTTGACAGGTTGTCATTGGATCAACGAAGCGGGCTGGTTCAATGGACCCATACTCATTACGAACACATGCTCGCTAGGCATGGCGCATCACGGCGCGGTGCGTTGGCTTATCCGCGAGTTTCCTGAAAAGATGGGCGAGTCGCAATGGCCTCTTCCTATCATTGGCGAGACGTTCGATGGCTGGCTAAACGACATAGCAGGCTTGCACGTTAGTGAGCAGAATGTCCTGGATGCTATCGACAACGCGGTTGGCGGGCCCGTCCGCGAAGGAAATGTCGGGGGCGGTACAGGAATGATCTGTTACGAATTCAAAGGCGGGACAGGCACTTCTTCTCGAATTGTTGAAACGCGAGCGGGTCAGTTCAGTCTTGGTGTGATTGTACAGGCAAACCATGGGCTTCGGCCGTGGCTCGAGGTGTGCGGCGTTCCAGTTGGATTGGCAATGCCAGAAGGTCGGGCTTACGAGAGAGAACAGGGCTCCATCATCATCGTTCTGGCGACCGACGCGCCACTGACGCCCACTCAGTTAAACCGTATCGCCAAACGTATCAGTATCGGCATGGGACGCTCAGGAACACCGTCCGGCAACGGTTCAGGCGATATTTTTCTGGCTCTGTCCACGGCGAATGATCCCGGTGAAGTTCCCATGGCGGCCGAAATCAGCTTGCGAGCGTTGGGTGACGCCGAAATGGATGCGTTCTTTCTGGCGACAGTTTCCTGCGTCGATGAGGCTATATTAAACGCTTTATGTGCGGCAGAGACGATGACTGGCAAGCGCGGCCGGGTCGTCAACGCTATGGACACGGATCAGCTCAAACAACTGATAGCTGCCCGCTCGTTCGTCTGACGCAACAGGAAACCATTAGATCACATAAGGCTGGCAAATAGATAAGGAGTTACGAATGACGACCCCCATGTCATCCCTTCAAGTCTCACAGAAAAAAAGCGAACATTCTTTACAAGGCAATCTGGGAGTTGGCGCCATTGTATTCATGGTGTTGGCCGCTGCCGCCCCCTTGACCGTGATCGGCGGAAATGTACCCTTGGCCATCGGTCTGGGTAACGGTGCTGGGGCACCCGTCGGCTTCCTGATTGCCGCAGCTGTCCTATTGCTTTTCTCGGTCGGGTTCGTTGCGATGACGCCTCACGTCAAAGAGGCTGGGGCCTTCTTTTCTTATGTGACTGACGGTTTGGGTGATCGTTGCGGCATGGGAATAGCTGCTGTTGCACTTCTTGCCTACACAGCAATTCAGGTTGGCATTTACGGCTATCTCGGTTGGGCAGCAAATGACACAATGCGCTTCTATGGTGGACCCGATGTGCCGTGGCCTGTCTATTCATTTGTGGCCCTGGGCTGTGTTGCTCTACTCGGATACAGGCACATTCACCTCAGCGCAAAGGTCCTCGGGCTGGCATTGGTCCTGGAAGTCGCCATTGTAGTGTTGATGGACCTGATGATTGTGGTCAACGGCGGCAATGCCGGACTGAACATCACATCGTTTACTCCCGATGCCATAATGTCAGGATCCTTGGGGATTGCAGTGCTGTTCGCCTTAACTGGTTTTATCGGTTTTGAGGCTACGGCAATCTTTCGCGATGAAGCGCGGAACCCGGAGATCACTATTCCCCGTGCTACCTATTTGTCAGTTATAATCATCGGAGGATTCTATGCGCTGTCCGCTTGGGCGCTTGTAGTGGGCGTGGGTGTTGACAATGTAAAAGCCGTGGCGGAAGCTACCCTCGCCGGAAAAGCAAATTTGCTACTCGACCAGACGCTCCATTCTTTGGGACACATTGGACGCGATGTGGTCAATGCATTGTTGTTGAGTAGTCTGTTCGCCTGTGTGCTATCGTTTCATAACGTCATTGCGCGTTATCAGCACGTCCTGGCACAAAAAGGCCTGCTACCAACCAGGTTGGGAATCGTCCATGCAAAGCATAAATCTCCCTCATTCTCATCATTGATACAGACAGTAACCGCAATTATTATCGTGGCGATTTTCGCGCTGCTCAAGCTTGATCCATTGGTTGGAGTATTCGGCTCGATGGCCGGGGTGGCTACGATGGGCATGATCATTTTGATGCTTACGACATCAGTCGCGGTTCTTATGTTTTTCAACGGGCGACAAGAGCTGATAATTGGTAGGCTTTGGTCAACCCGCATCGCGCCGGTCCTGGCCGTATTTGGATTACTCGACTGCCTTTGGCTGGTCGTATCCAACTTTACCCTCATCACCGGCGGCAGTCTGGGAGTGAGTATTGTATTAGCTGTTACCCCAGTTATGGCATTTGCTGTTGGATTTGTACGTGGCCAACGCTCGCTTACCTAGAGCATATCTCTGAACTTTGTGGGACGGAAGACAACGGCAGGACAATCGGACCTGTTGTTTGGGCATTATGTGAATGGGGTGCATGTTCAGCGGTAGAGCCGGTGATAATTACGCACCCGTATAGTCAAGCATTTCCTGAAACATGCGCATGGCTGGAAACAATGTTCTGTGCGAGCGCGTTATCGAGCAGGAACATAGCAGACGTTATGTCGAGACTTCAGGAATACATAGCTGGATCACAGATTGGCCGAAACAACGGCCGCTAAAAGTGATCTTATCGGAAAGTTAGCAGTCCACCCTAGAGCTTTACCCTTTAGGTTTGACCGGCTGACGCAGGACTGTCCTGAGTTTGGATGGCGCAGTTTTACGGGGATCGCTGAGATAAATCTCGTGGTGCTGTCCGTTGAAGTCCATTTTTTCCTTTGGCATCACCTCATCATGAAGTCGCGCTAAGACTGGTCCTTCATCATCATAACTTCCCAAATGCAAAGTCTGGAGCGATAATCCTTCTTCGTACGATTCAAGGCGCAGACTCTTTGGATTTTGGCCAAGCTTCTTGGCGATCTTCTCTACCGCGCTGTGAAATATATTGAGGGTAATGAAGTCGGGGGCCATAATCATCATTGTCCAGTTCCATCGATCTTTTTCGCGATTGACAAAGTTTCTTGGATCATCGGCCCACCACAATCCTTCAAGTGGAGGCACTACATAATCTTTTCCGAGCTCAACCTTCGCAGCAAACTTCATGGCGTAGCTAACGCCATAGAGCCATTCGATGGCAGAGCGGTAAGCTGGAGCGGTATTTGGATCGCCTTCACCATCCACTTTGACAAACTGCATTAACGGCACTTCGACCGAGACGAACGCATCGGGGGAAGGGTTATAGAGGGCCTTGAAAGTCCTTTTGAAATCGATCTTTTCCACCTTTACCTCCAATGCCAACCTTATAATTGATCTACGGTCGATCCATCCCATTATGCGTATCAGAATTACCCACTGAAGTCTTAATTCAGGTGTCGAAGGCGGATCGGCTTTTCTTAGATGACAATGGATGATCTCCTAATATCACTGATATTTTGCAGCCTCATCGATGAATGCTGCAACTTCAATCGGCTTTGAAGCCAGCGAAGCATGGCTGGCTTTCAGCGTGATGATCTTCTTGGCGCCGAGGCGGCCAGACATGAATTCCTGATTGGCCGGATGGATCATGTGGTCATCACTGGAAATCTGATACCAGCTGTTTTTGGACTTCCACGCCGGATTGCTGATCTCATTACCAAAAAGTGCTGGCAAGCGGCGCCTTCTGCGTCACACCCATTACAAGCCCTTCATGGGGCGGCGACATCGAATGACCGAAAGGGGGCCGGAAGCGGACCGACAGCTTTTGGGTCGCTTCCACTGAATAGCTGTCGTTCAGCTACCGACTTCAAGGTGGACATTCTATCGTTCAACGGCCAAACTCTGAAACAGCCATTCTATGCCGGAGTTGGTGAACTCGGCTTGTCGGCCAAATTGTTTGGAGGTTGCATGACGAACGCTTTTCCACATGGCACTGTCCACGAAGCACGCGAAGACCTTCAAGCAGCCTTGCGATCGGATCCGAAAGTCTTTGTGTTGTGGGAAAATCTGACGCCACTCGGTCGGAATGAGTTCATCTGCTGGGTGGATGACGCGAAACAACCAAACACGCGCCAGCGTCGCATTGAGCGAACCTGCGACGAATTGTTGGAGGGCAAGAAACGCCCCTGCTGCTGGGTAGGCTGCATTCATCGCACTGACAAGGTCCCAAGTCGATGGCAACAGGCAGTCTTGATTGATCAGCAGGCGAAGAACAGGTAAACTGACCTGAGCGAATGTCCCCTTTTCCTGCTTTTCAGAAAGAAGCGGCCAGGCACTGCACAAGGCCACCGACGGCTTTTAGGAGTTTGTGCAGCAGGTTAAACGGCTGGATTGGGGGCGCAAAGCAGCCGTTCAAAACAGATAATGGGTTGACGTTTTGAGTGCGCACCGACGATCGATGATTTTTCGTCACCAACAGGTTTCCTAGCAATGTGATCTTACAATGTAGGGGTTCAGGTATCATCGACTTTTGCACGAACGGTCTGCGTGGCTTTATGTTGGCGAAAATTAAATGCCACGATGATCATAAGAAATATTCCCAGACAGATAAGGAGTACTACGGTACGCAACCCATTGGCCGTTGCCGCCAAGCGAAGATCTCCGGCGAGATTGCCAACGGGTGTGTTCGCGATCGGCACGAGGATTGCCAGCCCAAGCGCATATCCGATTTGCTGAGCAGTTGAGGCTAATCCAGACGCGATGCCCTGTTCTCGTTGAATAATACCTGTTGCCACAGCGGCAAACATGATCGTGAACGTAGCACCCATTCCCAAACTGAGGATCAACAGGGAGGGGAGCAGAGCGAGGAATGTACTCTGTGATGACAACACGGCGCTGTACATGAGCGTCCCGGCCAGCCCAATAACGAGGCTGCCTATAAGCGATGTGCGTACGCCAAGGCGCGAAGCGAGAGTGCCGCCAATCGATGAGCCAAAGAAGATAGCAGTGTAGGGAACGAGATAGGCCAATCCTGTTTGCAGGGCGCTGTATTGCAAGACAACCTGAAAATGAATTGTCAGGAAGTACAACACAGATCCGAACGTTATTGTGTATAGGAGGATGGTTGCAATTCCCGTCGTCAGATTATGGTTCTTGAGCAGATGCAGTGGCAGGAGCGGATCACGGCTTCGATATTCGACTGCAAAGAAAATGATGATAAGGACGGCTGCCGCAGTCAGGCTGGTGAGTATCTCGATTGAGTTCCAACCGGATTCGGGGCCTTGAACGAGCCCGAAAACGAGAAGCGTTATTGTAGCCGTTGCAGTCAAAGCGCCCGGCAGGTCAAAGCTCCTTGCTTGGGTAGAGTGTCTGTCGGGATGGATCAGGATCAGGGAGAATACAATCCCGATGCAGGAGAGGGGAACGACGACAAAGAATATTGCGCGCCAACCCCACGCTTCTGTAAGAACACCACCGAGCAGCGCTCCCAAGGCCATGCCGCTACCGCCGACGCCCGCCCATATGGCAATAGCCCGATTTCGCTGCGGCCCCTCATGAAAGAGTGTGTTGATCAGCGAGAGTGTTGCGGGGAACAGAAATGCGCCGCCGACGCCCTGTATGGCGCGAGCGGCAATCAAAACCGTGGAGTTCCCGGCAAGACCACCGGCAAGGGATGCTATCGCAAACAACAGCAATCCGAGAATGAACATGCGCCGTCGTCCAAGCAAGTCGCTTGCGCGCCCGCCGAGCATAAGCAGACCGCCATAGGGGACGACAAAGGCGCTGATTATCCATTGCTGGGATTGAGCCGAGAAGCCAAGACTTTCACCGATTTCGGGAAGGGCCACGAAAACGATCGTATAGTCGATCGAGATGATCAAATGAGCGAAGGCGAGAAGTGCCATAACGAGTGCCATGTGGCTTTTCTCTGGCGTGGCGCTCCGTTGTGTTTCGGTTGACTTGGACATTCTTTGCTCCGTGAGGGTAATTGCACGATATGCTCGGCCAACCGTTAGCCCGGCAATCCAACACTTGACATCCAACAATTTTGTAGCGCCCCTATACAATTCTGCATGTCTCCCCTCAAACTTCAGGAGGAACATATGGATTGGGACGACTTGAAATTGGCCTTGGCCGTTGCCCGTCATGGTTCACTGAGTGCGGCGGCCCGCTCGACCGGTGTCAGCCAGCCCACGGTGGGACGCAGGTTGGAGAGCTTTGAGCGAAAAATGGGGGTTAGTCTCTTTGACCGAAGCACGGAAGGATTGAAGCCAACCACGCTGGGTGCTGCGCTTTTTGACGGTCTGTCCATGATGGAGGAAGGCGCGCTCTCCATTGAGCGGCGAATAGCCTCGCGCGATACGGGTCTGGAAGGGGCTATTGTTGTGACAAGTCTAGATTGGCTAGCGGATTTTCTGACAGTGCCAATCATTGCCCGGTTCGCAGCGCAGCATCCTCTCGTGTCGATAGAGATGCTCAACGAAACGCGGGTTTTCAATTTGTCGCGCCATGAAGCCGACATTGCATTCCGGTTTGGGAAATTCGAGCAGGAGGATCTGATTGTTCGCAAGGTGGCCGAAGTTTCGTACGGTTTATATGCATCACATGATTATCTCGAACGCGTGGGGCACCCCGATATAGCGGCAGGCTGTGCAGGTCATTCCATTATCATGTTGCATGAAGCAGCCGGACGTGTGTGCTATCGGGATTGGCTTGCTGCGCTCGCGCCCAGAGCACACACCTTGCTGCGGACGAACTCTGTTCAGTCGCATATCGCGGCAACGGAGGCAGGGATAGCGATGGGCGTATTGCCAAGATATATAGCAGACCAGAAACAAACCTTGATGCGCATTGAAACACATCAGCCAGAGCCCGTGCAAACCATTCAGATGGGCGTTCATGCTGATATGCGCGATAATCCCCGTATTCGTGCCTTGCTCGACTTTGCCGCGCGTGAATTCAAGCTGCTGGCACCAGTGCTCAGTCCCGGGTAACGCTGCCGGATCAGTATTGTGAGAAATCAGACAAACTAGCCGTGCGACCAAAGTGCGCTATACGTTTTTGAATGGCCATCCTGCAATTTTGGCAGATGGACGTGCGCGTGGCGATACCTGCAGAATAACGTTGTTCTGTTCGTATCGTCAGGAGTTTGAGATGTATCAACTGAGCACGCCGCGCCCTATTTCTCACGCTGTTCTTGCGGCCATAGTGTCCATATCCGCGATAATCATGGCTGCAAATCCGGCTTGGTCAGCCTTGCCGAATGGCGCTTGCGACGTGAAGGTGGAGTACGATGTCCCGGCTGTTATGCGTGATGGAACGATGCTGCTTGCTGACGTCTACCGCCCGACAAATCCGGGTAATTATCCCGTCCTGCTGATGCGGCTGCCCTATAATAAAAGCGATGCGCAATCAATCGTATATGCGCGGCCGGAAGCCTATGCATCGCATTGCTATATCGTTGCTATCCAAGATATCAGGGGCCAGTTCAAGTCCGAAGGCAGTTTTTACCCATTTCGGCACGAAGGTTCTGACGGGTATGACAGTGTGGAATGGGCAGCGGCATTGCCCGGCTCGAATGGCAAAGTCGGGATGTACGGGTTTTCCTATGTGGGTGCTACGCAGTGGCTTGCGGCTGCAGAACAGCCGCCGCATCTGGTAGCCATTGCACCGGCACAGACCGGATCGGATTACTACAATGGCTGGACCTACGAAGGCGGGGCACTGTCGCAGGCATTTGTACAGTCGTGGCCCCTTTCTTCCGTGGCGCTCTCCGCGTCGCGGCGACTGGGTGATCAGAGTGCGCTGAATGATATTCAATCGGCCATGCGCCAGCTTCCATCCGTTTATGCGCAGCTACCCGTTTCGCGTCTCTTGCCTGCATCAAAACATGAGGGCGAGATTGCCCCATATTATAGTGACTGGATTACCCACAACACCTGGGATTCCTATTGGAAAGCCTGGAGCATACGCGCGCGCTATACGGAAATTGCTGTTCCCGCTTTGAATCTTGCTGGCTGGTATGACGTGTTCCTGCGGGGCGGGGTGGAGAACTTCGCGGGCATGCATGAAAAAGGCTCGTCAGACGTGGCGCGTTCAGGACAGCGTTTGATCATTGGACCCTGGAGCCACATGCCATGGCAGCAGAAAGTTGGCGAACTGGATTTTGGAGCTGAAGCCTCCAATCCGATTGATGAGCTGCAATTGCGTTGGTTCAACTATTGGTTGAAAGGCGAGGCGAACGGAATTGAAGCTGAAAAACCGGTTCGCATATTTGTCATGGGAGCCAATCGTTGGCGTGAGGCAGACAGTTGGCCTCCGGCGGAGGCACAGACTGTTTCGTTCTATCTTCAGAGCCGGGGACAGGCCAATACGCGGTTTGGCAATGGTCTACTGACGACCGAAAAACAGCCGGAGGTACAGGCTTCCGATGAATACCGTTATGATCCTTCCAACCCAGTGCCGAGCGTTGGCGGGCACTCCTGCTGTTCTCCTGATGGTGCCCCGATCGGTCCGATGGATCAGGCGAACGTTGAGGAACGTGCCGATGTGCTTGTCTATGCAACACCGCCGTTGGAGCGGGATATGGAAGCAACAGGTCCGGTACAAGTCGTGCTTCATGCAAGTTCATCAGCTATCGATACGGATTTTACCGCCAAGCTTGTCGATATCTATCCCGATGGCAAAGTCTACAATATTGCGAATGGTATCATCCGTGCCAGTCTGCGTGACTCCCTTGAGCGCCGTGCGCAGATAGAGCCCGGCAAGATCTATCAATATGCGATTGATCTTGGTCCGACATCGTCAGTTTTTCGGCGCGGGCACCGCATCGCGCTGGAAATATCCAGCTCTAATTTCCCGCATTACGATCGCAACATGAACAATGGGAACCTTCAGGGGGCGGGTACCGCTGTCGTCGCGCAACAACGCATTTTGCATGACGCGGCCAATCCGTCGAGGCTGGTTGTGTCGGTCATGCCAAAACCCATTACCGAAAAAGACAGGCCATAAGGCGCCGAAATATCACTGCGGGTTCGGCACCGAATTCATGAAACATAAAGGAGCTTGTCGTGGGTGAAGAAATTATCCGCACGATCCTGATGTCGCGTACGACATCGTTTGTTGCCCGTGTTTTGCTCACGCTACCATTCTGGAGCAACGGCCTGATGAAATTATTTGATTTTTCCGGGGGCGTTGCGGAGATGGAGCACTTTGGCTTTCTACCCGGCGCCGCCTTTAATCTTGCAACCATCATTGTACATCTTGCCGGCTCAGCTCTGATTGTCTCCGGGCGGTGGGTTTGGCTGGGAGCAGGTGCTCTCGGGATATTCAATGCCCTCACTATACTCCTTGTACATCGCTTTTGGGCAATGGAAGGACATCAATCGGTTGTCACCCTATACACTGCAGAAGAGCATATCGGCATGATTGGTGGACTCATCCTGGTATCAATTCTCGCTGCGCGCGGTGAGGCAACCACACGTTCTTAAAATTGGAATTGGAGAATGATCATGCGGGTCGATGTTCATGCGCACGCCTGGAGTGCGGAATATCTGGATAGGCTTGAAGGCTTGGGTATAAGTGAAGTGGCTGCCTATCGACAACTTGGCGCTGGTGTCACCAAAGGCGAGCTTGATGTCAGGTTTGCCATGCTTGACTCAGTGGGTATTGATTTGCAGATCCTGACTGCAACCCCTCTGTCACCTCATTTTGAAGATGAGGAAACCGCTGTGAACGCGGCGCGGTATATCAATGACGAATATGCTGCACTTGTGCAGCGATACCCCAATCGGTTTAGGGCCATAGCTTCGCTCCCCCTGCCTCACATCGAAGCATCACTTACTGAACTTGACCGGGCAATCTCTCAGCTCGGCATGCTCGGTGTGTGTATTACCACATCGGTTCTCGGCCGCTCGATTGCCAGCGACATGTTCGAGCTGCTTTATCAGGAACTCAATCGTCGGCGACGTGTCCTTTCTGTTCATCCGGCTGGCCATGGTGCCCATTCGCCGCTGATAACAGATTATCATCTGACATGGTCCATCGGCGCACCTGTCGAAGACACAGTGGCCGCGATGCAACTGATCCTTAAAGGCATTCCCAAACGCTATCCGGACATGAAGATTCTTATTCCGCATTTCGGCGGGCTTTTACCCATGGTGCTCGAAAGAGTTGATCAACATGTCGTCTGGGAAGCACCAGACAAACCGGAAAGGCCAAGCTTGGCTGCCCAACGCATGTGGTATGACACAGTTGGACATGACCATGTTCCGGCCTTGCGGGCCGCGATAGATTCTTTCGGCGTTGATCGATTGGTCTTTGGTACCGACTTTCCGTTTCAGCCGGCAGAACTCTTTGAAACGACTGTTGGTTACATCAAACGGGCAGATTTATCGGAGAAGGATCGTAAGGCAATTCTTGATAGCAATGCTGCGAAACTCTTTGATCTGCTTTGAAGGGAAGGTTCACGAATCTCTGGTTAAGTTCCACAAATCCCGTCCTGTGATTTGAATGGCATCCCCCGAGTTCATTGTCGATTGTATGGCTCTCGGTCGGACTTTCTTTAAGATGATGATTGTAAATCCTTGATTTCAAAAGGGATGTCGAACGATTGAGGAATTATTGTCTCTAATCGAAATTAGCTGAAACTGGCTCTTAGCGGCATTTACAAAGGAAGCTTACTTATTGCCTTTACGGCATTTCTGTTGTGCTAGCCTTTCAAAGGCTTTCTGTAATGCGGAAGAGTTGGAAAACGTGTCGACCTTCTGTTGTCCTCTTGTGCCAATTCTCCCCCAGTTGCGCACGAGCGATATCTCCAAAAAGGGTTGGCTGCATGATCAGGCTATAATATCGCGCCATGTTGCGATCGGGATCACAACGCGTGACATGGAATGATTATGGGCTGTCAGACATGCCCTCAAGGATCCTGATTTTAGAAGCAATCGTCCAATGACAAATTTGAATCTGTAGAGCTTCATCGATTCAAATCTTTGATGGGAATGTCGCGCTGCGAAGCAACTATCGGCAAGTCAAACCGAAGACTTGCAAGCTTTCGCAACACGATAACTTTCTGGATTCATGGACACAATTACCGGACTGCCCATTTGCTCAAGATGGTCGCCCTACTTCGTTGTGTAACCGCCATTGACCAGAATGGTTTGACCAGTCATCCACCATCCCTCCGAAACCATGAACCGAATATACGGAACAATGTCTTGAATATCGGTCAGACCAGTTTTGGTGAATTTTGACAATGCTGCGGCTGATTTATGGTAGGCGACGGCATCTGCCCCCTCCGCAGGATAGAAGAATGGTGTGTCCATCGGGCCTGGTCCGATTGCCGTCACTGAAATCCCACGCGCCCCGAACTCCTTGGAAGCGGCCCGGGTAAAGTGTTCTACGGGTGCCTTTGTACCCGCATAAGCGGCATAAAACGGTGTGAACGCACCCAGGAGTGACGTTACGAGTGTACAGATCTTGCCATTGTCATTGACATGTTTTCCTGCCTCTTTAAGAAAAAAGAAGGCCGCTTTTGCATTCACCGCGCTCGATTGATCATATTCTGCTTCCGATATCTCGAGGAGTGGTTTTTTCAGGACCTTGCCAACGGTATTGATGGCAATATCCGGGCGGCCAATAGCAGCCACGACATCGCAAAAGAGCTTTTCCACGGCATCTGCAGTGGTCAGATCTGCCTGAAATGCAATTGCCTCAGCACCCGCTGCCTTCACTGCCGCCAATGTTGCTTCCGCATCAGCTTTCGTCGCTGCACTGTTGTAATGAATGGCTATTGCCCTTGCGCCGTGCTTGGCAAGGTCACGTGCGATAAGCCCACCGAGATTCTTTGCTCCTCCGGCGATGATTACGGTTTTACCTTTAATACTATGATCGGCCATGAATGAAGGCTCCTTGATTTAAAACGCTACACAATGCAGTCGCTTCCCGTAGACAACGATATCGCTTAGATTGATGGGATAAAGTCGACAAATCTGACATCACTTGTCAGTGTAGGCATACAATCGGAGGTGTTTATCAATTGGATCGCATTGATTTATTCCGCATCTTTTGCAGGGTTGTTGAGTGTTCGAGCTTCACCCGCGCCGCTGATACGCTGGATATTCCGCGATCTTCTATTTCGGCTGCCGTTTTGGAACTCGAAGGACGCGTCGACGCCAGACTTCTCTATCGAACAACCCGCAAGGTTTCGCCCACTCAAGAAGGGCTTGCCTTCTATGCACGCTGCCAGCAGATGATTGCCGACATGGACGCGACGGAGAATCTTTTCCGACACGCCTCCACCCAACCGACTGGTAGACTTAGGATCGATGTTCCAGGGCGGATTGGCCGATTGATTATCGCTCCAGCGCTCCCACGGTTTCTGGATCAATATCCGCAGATTGATATTGATCTTGGCGTCAGCGATCGCACTGTCGATCTTATAGGAGACAACGTCGATTGTGCTCTACGGGTTGGATTTCTGCCTGACTCAAACTTCATTGCTCGCAATTTCGGAGAACTACCACTCATGAATGTTGCGAGCCCCGAATATCTGGCGCGCTATGGTGTCCCCGCTTCACCTGATGAACTCAGCACTCATTGGGCCGTAAACTACGCTTCCCCTTCGACAGGCCGTACAACAGGGTGGGAATGGGAAGATAAAGGAAAGCTGCACACCTTATCCATGCGCAGCCGGGTTACCGTTAATAATGCTGAAGCTTACATTGCCTGTTGCCTGGCCGGTTCCGGATTGATCCAAATACCGGCCTTCGATGTAAAGGTTCATATTGATGCAGGCGAACTTGTTGAGGTCATGTCAGCATATCGCGCCCGTTCCATGCCAATGACCCTGCTTTATCCACATCGCCATTTTCTGACGCGTCGCCTCGAAGTGTTTGCTGATTGGCTCGAGACACTCCTTCAAGCCGATTGACTAGCAGATTATCAATCAGCAATGAACTTTGACCCCTTAGCCTGGCTTGACGACCACTAGGGCCAAGGCGCGCGCGATGCTTCGGCACTCTGGCGCGAAATACGTAAGAAACACTTTTGTGGTCAGATCGGCGTCGTCTTTGAATAGGTACGGCGCAGGCGCCTTGCTCAAACCTGATCAAAGTATACATGCCCGCACGTCTTCAGCACGAAACATCGCCAGACCTATGAGACTGGCGCGTGATAACCTGTCCAAATCATAGGCAGTACTCATCGCTGCAATCGAGAGCAACTTCCTGACCTCGTCATCGCGCGAGCGCTGATCGACGACTTTCAGCAGATGATCCAGTAAAACGGGGGCCGCCAACTTTGTTGGTGGTCTAAAGCAGCCAAGGATAGCCTCGTCGGATCGTTTGCCAACGGCGTCGAAAAGGACATCGCAGCGGTTCGCAACGCGATCATCTCCCTGTGGTCGAATGATCAGACCGAGGGCCTGATCACCAAACCCATTAAGAGACAGATGTACGGCCGCGCCAAGATCGATCTGCTCCATGTACGTCTCATCGGGGCAACTTAGGTTTCGGCCACAGAGGGTGTGTCACGCTCAATTTTGCACTTCTAAACGGAGGTATGGCTCTGTTGGTTCGAAGCTGCCAGCATGCTGTACCAAAACTGCATAATCGGTAGTATCAACATTCGCAAATGAAGGCTCCAAGACGTCCGCAGCGCGAGCGACTGATAATTTTCTTATCACTTTGTAGGCACCGTCATTCAATTGAAGCGATACTTTGCATTTGCGATTTTACGGGCTTGTGTCCTCTTGCTGAGCCGAGCGTTCGTTCGGACATGGCAGGAAAGTTCTGTTCGAGACGGTACCGCGATCTGATCGGAACTTCGCCATGAAGATGTGAGTATCCATTGTGATCATTGACAGTAATTATGTCATATGCGTGAGATATCAAAGTGTAGACTATCTTGTGATACTTCTCAAAGAGGTGCGGCAATGCAAAGTCCATTCCCTGCGAGCATGAGCAGCTATGTTAGCGGGCAAATTGCCAAAATTGAAGGTGAGCAGCGACGGCAGGCGGAAATTGCGGCGGTTAATGCCGCAACGGATATTTTCGCGGGCGTTGACGGGACGGGGGTATTTAACGACCGCCAGTATCAGCTGGAATTTCAGAACAGCTTCGTCAACCGCATGTTTCGGGAATGGGACACGCCAGCGAAATTTTACCGGCGCGGCCCAAGTATAGATGGTATCGGAACAGCCAATCTGGCCTTTGCTGCCTTCGAATATGTCCATAAGCTTTATGACCAGAGAGCTGAGAAGCCTAAGCGGATTTTTCTCGCTGGTTATAGTCGGGGTGGTGCGGCGGTCGTCAAAGTATGTGATCTCCTGCAGGACAGGGGCATACCCGTGCACGGTCTTTTCCTGTTCGATGCGGTCGATAGGGCAGTGCTGATTACCCCCAGTTTTATTCCCAGAAATGTCCGCTACTGTTTCCATGCCCGTCGCGATCCGCGAAGCAATTCACGCAACAGCTTTGGCAGCTATGGCACCAAGGTCTATCGCGATGCCACGGCCTATCGGGAAAGATTTTTCTATTGCACCCATGGGGGCATGGGCGGGGTTCCCTGGCTCAAGGCAGACCCGGATGGTCATATCAACGAGGCTGAAAACATAAATCTCGGAAAGCCAATTGTGCAAAACCCTACACTTCGTGTTTTGGCCATGACCAATCCTGCCACCGCCAGTCTGGTGATATCAGATCACCTAGCTCGTCAGGGGAATGATGCTTATCGTGCCGCAGGCCGCACGAATGTAACCTTACAGCAGGACAAAGTTGGTTCAGCTGAAGTCGGGCAATGGATGTTCGCCGCACTCAAAGAGTTGCGCAAGGACGCTGCAACTGCTCAAGTTCCGGCGTTTTGACAGGGTCACTATCATTGCATCGTAAAAACCGGTTCGGATTTTATAGCGTAAATGCTGTGTTATGCTTCCCAAAAACGGCTTTCGGATGCCAGCGCGACGGGTATTTGGTTCCTTGTGGCTACGGGTTGTCTTGCCATCTGATCAAACTCGATCGTAGCACAGACCACAAGATCATTGCTGGCAATTTGCGCTGCTGTCGCACGGCACTTAATCGTAAGAAATCGGCGGTTAGATTCGGATTTGCACTTAATTTGATAAAAAACTGGCTCTATTATGGCCTCTGAACATCTGTGGACGCCCCGGGTAAATGCAAGAAAATTTTAGTACGAAACGCATGTAGTCGAGCACTGACATCTGTCCTTTACCGTTTGCCCTTTGAGTTCGGCTACACCAAAGCACATTAACTGCTTCAATTGATAAGACATTGCCCGGGCGCGCAGAGAACAATTAGGTCAATGAAACGACATTTGTTCCCATTGATAGTGATCTTTTATAATTGATTGAACTATAGCGGATTTAACACTCGACGTAGCTTTCCCGACAACCTAAAAACAATCGAAAGAGTGTTGACCTAGACTTGAACTATGTTGAGGTGTGCATGGAATATGAGTTCTCGGACGCTGGTTTGATTCAGGCTGATCGCATTCTTCGCATCTCGACGTCGCTTGGTACAGATGTTCTTCTTGCTGAAAAGATGGATATTCACGAAGAGATCAACGGCTTGTTCGTGATCGGAATTGACGTCAAATCCAAGCAAACCGACATCAGGCCCGAAGAACTCGTTGGCACGTTGGCTGATGTTTCCCTTGAGATCGCCTATGGCGAGCGCCGACCATGGAACGGACTTATAACGGGGTTTCGGGAAGGCCCGCCTGTTTCCCGAGGACTTCGCTCCTACAAACTGACCATCCGCCCGCAATTTTGGCTGCTGTCCCAGCGCTCGGACTGCCGCATCTGGATGGATATGACAACACTTCAGGTCGCTGAAACTCTCCTGTCCGAACATGGGATTAAGGCAGCCGTTACCGGCGGTGTTGTGACGCCTCCGGTCCCAATCCATTATTCCGTGCAATGGAATGAAACGGACCTTGCTTACCTAACCCGGCGTTTGGAATATGATGGTCTGTTCTACTGGTTTGAGCACAAGGATGGTGAACATACCCTTCACATGGCCAGTCATCCCTATGGCTATACGAAAGGGCCAGAAACCGATGTCAGGTTTGCGGCAGGCTCAACCGACAGGAATCACATCAGCGAGTTTGCCAGAGATTATCAATTCACGCCGGGAAAGCGCGCCGGAGGTGATTGGAATTTTGAAATGCCCAAGGGCCCGCAAGGGGCAACGACTCCCTCCCTTGTGTCACTGCCGAAGAATGCCGAGTACGAGCTTTTTCACTATCCATCAAAGGCCCTAGACCAATCCACCAATGATCAAGCCTCAAAATTGCGCATGCAGGCGGTCGAAGCAGACCACGAGAAGATCGAAGGACATTCGACCGTCAGAACACTGGCTGCAGGACGGCGTTTCAAGCCCTATGAAGTAGCACACGCCGATCATGTCTTTGAAGAGTATGTGGTCACCGCGATTGTCCATCATATAGTCGATCATTCCTACGAGACGGTGCAGGACGGTGAACTGGATTACAGCAATTCATTCATCGCGCTTCCCAGCCGGCTGCCCGCAACGCCGCATCGTCATACGCCCAACCCACGCGTTGATGGTTCGCAAGTTGCCATCGTTGCAGGCCCCCCGGGAGAGGAAATCCATCCGGACGAATACGGGCGGATCAAGGTCTGGTTCCCGTGGCAGCGCAACCGCGCCAAAAAAGACGGTTCCGACACCTGCTGGATCCGCGTCATGCAATCATGGGCTGGAAGCACCTTCGGATCACAAATCATTCCACGCGTCGGCATGGAAGTCATGGTTACATATCTCGAAGGCGATCCCGACCGCCCCGTCGTGACAGGTATAGTGCCCAATCCGAGCACCAAGGTCCCGTATACGCTACCGGAGCATAAGACAAAGTCCGTATTCCGTACCAACACTCACAAGGGACAAGGTTTCAACGAGCTTTCATTTGAGGATGAAAAGGAAAAGGAAGAAATCTACATTCACGGTCAGAAGGACATGAACATAGACATTCTGCATGACCGTTCAAAAAATGTGGGGAACGACCAATCGGAAGATGTCGGGCGCAACAAGTCGATCAGTATTGGCAGCAATCACACCGAGACGATCGGCATCAACAAAACGCTTTCGGTTGGCTCAGGCTTTTCGCGTACGGTGGGCCAGGTTTCGAGTGAACAGGTGGGCGTTTTTAAATCTACCTTTGTGGGTATGGATCAACTGGTAGTCGTTGGCGCTAATAAGCAGGAGAATATTGGTAAGAACTTGAATTATCTGGCGGGCGAAAACATTTCCATCGAGGCCGGCAAGGTGTTTGAAATCAAGGCAGGCGATACCTTCCGCGTAAAGGTGGGCGATGCGCGCCTTGAAATGGACAAGGGTGGCACTATCATTATCTCTGCTCCGCAAATGACGATTGCCAAGGGTGGTGGAGCACAATTGACCATAGGGCCAGGGCCGGTTCTCTATTCCCCGGCGCTTGTTCCGGGGAAGGCTCCAGTGCCACCCTCGCAGTGCCTGAAGAAGATGTCGGCGCAGGGTCCAGCCTTCGTCAAGGCAGGTTCGGATGAATAGCGATACTGTGGCGAGAGGCACTATTGAGAGTACCGAAGACAGTGAGTCCGCCGGGACAGCGACGTTTGAAGAAATGCCCTTGCCGGCGCAGCTGAAGCAGCTGTTCAGCGATGTTCTCGACATGCCAAAACCAATCTTTGCGGTTGTCGATGGCGGTCGTTATGGAGATTTGCCAAGGCAGTTAGACCATATGGGCTTATCCGGTCGTTCGCTATTCCTGGAACATGCAGATGTGGAAGTCGAGCGGGCAGGTGGCTGGCTTGTACCTGTTGATGGGAAAGAAGACCTTTACTGTCTCTACAGTCTGTCGGGCGAGATGGATTCCATGGTTTTCTGGTCATGTCCCTCCGGCGAAGATGCGCTACACCGGCATTTGCGGACTATCAACATGGTTATGATCCCATCGGATGCGATTCCAGGCTATGAACCGCTGCCCGCAAAAGAGGATGGTGTGTCACTAGCAGCCAGTGAGGAAAGCGTTCTGTTCCGGCATTGGGATCCGAGTGTTCTGGTCGCACTGTTGCCGCTCCTCGATGAAGCTCAGTTTGCCCGTCTGTTCGGTCCTGCCAGTCACATCATGATGTATGCACCCGATTATGGAGGTTCCCGTTCTGCACCACGACCGGAAGCGCTACCGATTGCGCCGCGCGGTCCGTTGCGGATCGATCCCCTGCAAATTGCCGAACTTCAACAGGTTCGCAGTGATGCTTCGCATATGCGGATCGCCCAATTCCTGCGAGACAATGATCCACAGGCTACAGCCGGTATGAATGACCGCGAACTGTTGCAGTTCGTGACAGCCAGCGAGAAGAACGGTGAAAGTTTTGGGCTGAAGGACGAGCGGGCAATTGGTTACTGGGCATGGCTGATGCTTAACAGCGAGAGTGAAATCGCAAGACGACCGTTCACCCGTGAATATCTGCAAGGTCACCCGGAGGACGGAACTCCGGATGATAAGATTTACAAATTAATGGATAATCTGTCCGACATGACCAACAAGACGGCAAAGTGAATAATCAGTCCACCATAGAAGCGAGTCGATGAATGACCGATAAGCCCCCTTCTGTTCCTGGCTATACACAGGCATCCATGCGCCCGGATTTTCTTACGGGTCAACCGGATATATTCTCTGGAGCGGGCGGGCTTGGAGGAAATGCTGCTTATCCCAGTCCATCGCTGTTTTTCGCCAAGAATGCCAGCGAGGCCGGGAGTTTTACGCCCCAACAAGCGAGGGGCATCGTTGTGGCAGGCCAGCAGAGTCTGAAAACAGGCACGGCCAAGCCTTGTGCAACGTGTGATAAAAACCAGCCGTATAGCGTCGCTTTTGAAGTCAAGGACGCCAACGGCAATCTTTGCAACAAAGGGACCGGCAATAAATCCAAGGGGATGTATTACACGGTCAAATACAAGTTGTCCGGCGATATTTATGCAGGTGCAACCGACGAGAATGGGCTGACCGAGCGGTATTTCACAGCCAATCCCGCTGAGACGATTTATCTTTATTTAGGGCATCGAAACAAGAGCGATGGTTATCCAGAAGACCAGTCTGAAGCCGAAAACGCATATGACGAAGCACCTTTAGGGAATATCCCCTATGCCATTGCGCCGATTGCCGAGGAAAAGATCGAGAAAGTCACCACTAAACGCCTATGGAAGCCATGGGCGATTACAAAGGATGGCGAGGACTTTACCGCATCCAGAGAAGCATTGCGGCGCAATGAGTATGATAGTGACGGTGCTGCTACAGGAAACGTCACGATAGGTATTGGTAAACTGGTACACGAAAAAGCGTTCGTCATGGATCAAACGAAGGTTGATCAGACAGTCCAGTATTTAAGAGATAACGGTCAACCGGTGACGGTTGATAACATTGTATCTGCTGTTGGCCCCGCGACAGGGCTTAAGGGCAAGGATCTGACTAATGCAATGGAAGAAATGAAATATGTCAACGGTATAACTGATCAAGATGCGATCGATTTATTCAAGAACAAGACGTATCCAGAGCATCGGAAAAATGTAGAAAAAGTTATTCATGTACCGCTTTATAAGAACGAATACGATGCGTTATCAGATGTTGCTTATAATAGAGGTCCAGGAATTATTGATAAAACTGGGAAAAAGAAAAACGGACAAGAATGGAATCCGGGTGGGAATTACGCTGAATGGCTTAATCGCGGGAGATACCATTATACTGGCGACGATCGGATTCGTAATCTTGCTCGCACAGCTGTTCCCAACAGGCGAGATGACGAAGCCGATGTATTTCTAAACGGCAATTACGCACCGCAGAAAATGAGTATCAGGGACTATCAGCCACAAAACCGGACGCCGTGGGAGCATGTTGATCTTGATTAGGAGACATAAATAAATGTCACGGAATCGATGGACACTATGTCTGCCGTTAGCGATGATTGGCATGGCATTTTCCCTTTCGATCTCAGCTGTTTTGGCATTTGAGATTAGCGAAGCTGGAAAATATGACAGCGGGAACCTAAGCGAGGTGCAACTACGTGCCAAGCAGGGAGATGCGAGTGCCCAACTGGAGTTGGGAACACGATTGTATTCTGGTAACGGCGTTCCGGAAGATTACGTGCAGGCACTTGAATGGTATGAGAAGGCGGCAGAGCAAGGCAATCCAACGGCACAGTACTATGTCGGTGTATTTTTTTCTCAGGGCACAGGCACATCTAAAGATGATGCCATGGCCTTTAAATGGTTTCTTAAGGCTGCCAACCTCGGTAATCTCAAAGCACAAAAGGCAATCGGGGAAATGTATCACGAAGGACAAGGTGTCGATATCAGTTTGGAAGAATCCGCAAAATGGTATCTGAAAGCTGCTTCTCAAGGAGATGCTGAGTCACAGTATTACTTGGGCGTGATGTATCTTGATGGTGAAGGTGTACCGAAAGACCCAGTGGAGGCTGCGAAATGGATTCTAAAAGCGGCAGAACAGGGCCGTGTCGACGCTCAGACAACAATTGCTGGTATGTATAAAGACGGGAATGGCATTAAAAAAAGTAAGGGAGAAGCAGATAAGTGGCTGCAAAGAGCGAAGGACTCTGCTGACGATAATGAAAAGGCAGAGTGAAGTAGTCGTCGTTTGTTTAGCCGTTTTCATTCTTATTTTGCCAAATAAAATATTTACTCGGAACGAGAGGAAATAACGAGCGGGTCTGTAGTCCACAGTCTGTCCAAGGGACCGTATAAAGTTGTGGGGCAGTTGGTGACTGAATGATGGTTATTGTCTAAATACCAGCGTGCCAAGTTGACCTCTTTGAGACCCACCCGTGTCAGATATAACAGAATCGGAATCAGGTGCCTCAATTGCGGAAGAGGAAATCCTGCAGTTTAGGATATGGCTGAAAGACGTGAGCCCTATGATTTGGCGGCGCGTGCAGGTGCCAGTCAATATGACGCTACGGGAATTGCATGGTGTGTTCCTGGTTGCCATGGGTTGGGAAAATATTCATCTGTTTCAATTTGGGCTGCGGGCCAGTCGATTTGGCTCGTGGGAACTGAGTGCGAAATCTCCAGACGTGACGCTCGACGAGTTGCAGTTGCGTAAGGGTATTCGCTTTCGGTACGAATATGATCTCAATATCCCGTGGGAACACGAGGTTCGACTTGAAGCTCGATTATCGCCAGATCCGCGCAGGAATTATCCCTATTGCACTGCAGGTAGTGGCAATTGCCCGCCGGAAGATTGTGGTGGTCCGTTTGCCTTCATGAGCCAAACGGATTCAGCATTTGATTACGAAGCATACGAGGATTTGGCAGAAGCCGCAGAGATGGTCAATGAGCTGGTTTTTCAAGGTAACTTCGAAATAGTGAAAGACAAGCAACAGGTTGAAGAAATCAAAGCTCTGGTAGATCGTTTGAATGGCAGGGTTTCCATGCTGGGCATTCCATTCGAACGCAAGTCAGTGAATGGCCGTTTTCGACAGGGCGATCACTTGATGCTTATGCATCAGCAGTTGTAAATGATCTTTTCTGCATGAGCATGAAGCAGTGGGTTTCCTGATTGCTAACTCATCAACTCCAATATGCTTCTCGGCGAAATCGGCCGAAAAACTCATGAGAAGCAGAACAAGGCATGCGTGCGCGAATAATCCTGGAAATCATTGACGACAACGGCGAACTGATTGCCATGAATCAGGTAGCGGATCTTAACAAAAAGACCAAGGGCGCAGAAGATCTTGGTCTGTCCCTGTTGGAAGGCAAAGCGCTGTTGGCCAAGCTTCAGCAGCACATGGTGGAAACGCAGGTGGATCTCTGGCTCAGAGACAAAGGTATCCTCGACGGATGTCATCTGCGCCGCAAGGGAAGCTATCCTATTACCTTTCACACCTTGTTTGGCGATGTCAGGCTGAAGAGCCCGCGGTTTTATCTGCCGGTTACGCGAGGCACGAACATGCCGACAACAATTTCCCCTTTGAGACAGCTGATCCCCAACAGCATTGCTCCCGAGCGCCTCTTTCTCGAAACGCGGTGGGCTTCACTCGTGCCATACGCAGCAGCTGCAGATCTCATGGCAGACGTGCTTCCCATCAGCAGCGGCAATAGTGCCATGACCGTCAGGCACCACGTATTGCGTGTTGCTGAACGACTGGAGGAGGAACTCACTGAAGACCGCAGCTCTTTTATGCAAGATCGTTGCGCTCGTGACTGGGAGAACTTGCCTAGTCCTGAAGGCCGCGTCGTTGTGGGTTTTGACGGCGGGTACGTGCGTGACTGGTGTGACAGGAAACGAAACTTCGAAATTATCGTCGGCCGGTCCATGCCTGAAGATCGTGATCCTCGCTATCTCGGCTTTGTCCATGGCCATGACCGAAAGCCACAGCGCCGCGTGCTGGACCACCTCAAGAAACAAGGTGTACAGCCCAACCAGGATATCACGTTCATCACCGATGGCGGCGACGAGGTTCGTTCGCTTGCCCAGACAATCAGCCCGTGTAGCGAGCATGTACTCGACTGGTTTCACATTACCATGCGTATCACTGTCCTGAACCAATTCGCACAAGGACTTCAGAACCATAACAACCAAGAAGGTACTGAGATGCTCGACAATCTTGAAAGGATCAAGTGGTACCTCTGGCATGGCAATACCTATCGCGCCGGTGATGAAATCGACGGCCTGTTCTTCGATGCCGAATGCCTGGATACCGCCTATCCGAACATGCGTAAGTTCACAACGGCGATCGGCGAATTTCGCGCCTACATCACTGGCAATAAAAGCAGCTTGATCAACTACGGCGAACGCTATCGTGCTGGCGAGCGGATATCCTCTGCCTTTGTCGAAGCGACGGTGAACACCGTTATCAGCAAGCGTTTCGCCAAAAAACAACAGATGCAATGGACCAGGCGGGGCGCGCATCTGCTATTGCAGGCGCGGACAAAGACACTTGACGGATCGCTTAGATCGACCTTCGAGGGTTGGTATCCGGGTATGGCAAACCACACCGATCAGAACCGGCGTCGCAAAGTGGCCGCGTGATGCCCCACAACTTTATACGGTCCCCAACCAGGACATTACCTTCATCACTGATGGCGGCGAGGAAGTTCGTTCACTCGCCGAGGCGATTAGTCCGTGCGGCGAGCATGTGCTCAACTGGTTTCATATCACCATGCGCATTACAGTCATGCGCCAGTTTGCTCAGGGGCTTCAGAGCCATGACCGCAAGGCAGGTGCCGAAATGTTCGACAATCTCGAAAGGATCAAATGGTACCTCTGGCATGGCAACATCTATCGTGCGAGCGAAGATATCGAAGGGATGTGCTTTGACGCCGGATGCCTCGAGACGGACTATCCCAATATGCGCAAGTTCATAACGGCAATTGGTGACTTTCGAGTCTATATTGCTGCCAACAAAAGCAGCCTGATCAATTATGGGGAACGCTTTCGTGCTGGCGAGCGGATATCGTCTGCCTTCATCGAGGCGACTGTGAACGCGGTCATCAGCAAGCGTTTCGCGAAGAAACAACAGATGCAATGGACTAAGCGTGGAGCGCACCTTCTGCTACAAACCAGAACAAAAACCCTGGACGGTTCGCTCAGATCGACATTTGAGGAATGGTACCCCGGCATGGCAAACGACAATTACGATCGGAACGAAAAGCGGCTGACAGCCTGAACTGCCCCACAATTCCTCATGGTCTCCAATAAAGGGGGCGATATCCTGCAATCCGGTGCATCACCCTTGGGTATTGTGGCGCGCAGTATGAAGCGGCTCCGCGGATCCTGTCCTAATTCGTCAGGACAAGGTTTTGTCCCACCCAATCGGCCAGTTCCGGGATTGTGCGGGCACGCCCTTCCGACGGATCACGCGATACGGTGCCGCCGTCGGGCATCTTCAATGGCGGCAGGCGTTCGGGTGCGGACATCGGATAGTTTCCGTCCTTGTCAGGCCTGACCTGATGTACGTTGCGGACAAATTCCTTCAGTCTTGCAGCGTCGGTAGAGGTCCGCAGCATTTCCGTCAGGGCTTCCGGAGTCATCTTAAGCTGCTTGGCAAGCGGCTCGATAATCGAGCCAACGCTGTTCCCGTCATCGTCATGATCCGCGAGAATTTTAGCGGTTTCCGGTCTGAAATTGGCCTGGATCAGGAATTGCTCTGTGGGGCCTTCATAATAACTGGCTGCCTGGCTTCGGCGAATATTGTTGTAGACCATTTCGCCAACGATGCCGACGACGGCAAGCCCGGCCCCCCACAATCCGGCCTTGGGTGATTTCATCATTGACAGGAATGTGCCCAAAGTGGTGGTGGCAGCAAAGGCCGAATTGGCCCATTTGCCTTTGGCGACATGATCAAGCGTATAGGCAACCATGAGAACGCCGCCAGCACGATCAAAATACTTAGAGAACCAGCTCCATTTCGGCGTGCCACCGACTTCGGCAAAACTGGATGCCCGGTCGAGAAAACCGCCTTTTGGAAAGCGGCCGTTTTCGACTACGGATCGCGCCATGCCAGCTCCGAACTGGCCTGCTTCGTAGGCAATGCCACCCGTCAGCCAAACGGCAAATGACTTTGATAGAAAGTCCGGATTACTGGCATTTTCAACCGTGCTGCCGAGGTAAAGCAGGCCCTGGATCGCCGCCAGGCCCTTGCCGAAACCGGAAGCCGTCGTGATACCGGCGCGCGGGTCGAATTTCGAACCGTCAAAGGATTTACTCAGGCTTTCAAGGGCCGCCTTGCGGGCGGCCGGGTCGGTTGCTGCATTGGGCCCATTCAATAGAAGAGAGGACTTCTGCGCGAGTTTGCCGTCAACCTGGGCGGGGTTGAGGCGAGAGGCGATGTCGATGCTTCCCGGTGTGGGCGGTTTGTATGCCTTGTTGCCGCCGAGCGCTTCATAGGCCGCGATGGTCTTATGCATGCCAATGACCGCGCGGCCGGACCAGAACAGGCTTGGAGTGGCAGGAACGGGAACTCCATCCGGGGGCGTTGTGCTCTCGATATAGGCTTTGCCCATCTCCTTCCAGGCGCCTTCGCTGTTGTTGACGGCGAACTGCACCTGATCGTCAGTCTCAAGCGCGTGGATGCTGGTCTGATAGCGGTCAAACCCCTGCAGCCCATGCAAGTCGGTCTCGGCGGCATGCAGGGCGGCCAGAGAGCGGAAGACCAATGTTCCCTGGGTGTCCATTGTGTTCTTGCTGCCAGGGTTCTTGGCAATCGAGTCATTAATGCCATCGGTGAGCTGTTTCGTCGACAGGGCGGACTTCCAGTCATCCGCCACCACGAGGTGGTCTTTCGAAAATTCGCCAACAATATTCCGACTGTTTGCGACAAGATCGTCAGTACCCTTGGTCGCAGCGTCCAAAAGCAGGGCCGCATTGGCTGTATCGCCAGAATTCTTGAGCCGGTTGATGATCGCAAGTGTCAGGGACGGGTCCTTGCCGTTGGCGATTGCATTGCGGAAGGGCTCGCCGATCTGATCCGGGGTGGCGGTTTTAATCTCTGGATAAGGGATTCCCATCTCCTTGCCGATTTTCTTCTGCTCCTCCGGCGGGAAGCTGCGGACCTTTTCGGGAAGCTTCTTCTCCCAATCCGCGAAAGTCTGGTCCTGTGTCGCCTTGAGGGATTCCGCTATGGACTGTGCCCGCTCATCAATGAAGGTTTTTCCCTGCGGTGCCTGTGCGATATGCCCCATGACATTGGAGTAGTTCGCCACCGTATCGCGCTGCGTCAATTGCAGTGAAAACTTGATCTCGCCGGCAATAGTGGAATTCTTGCCGCCGAGCCGCTCATCGGGGCTGGCCCCCGAGGTTATTGCCGTGCGTTTGCCAATTGTCTGCTCAATCAGATCAACCACGCGCGTCTTCTGGTCGCCAAGCGCGCTGATCTCCTTATTGGCTTCTTTGACGATAAGAATCGCCGTTTCCGGCGTAACGTTTTTCGTCACCTCATCCAGCGCCTTGGCGGCGCGGCTTGCACCGTCTTCCCGCTGCGCCTCCTTTCCGGCCTCGCCATCAAGTCCATTGAACTTATTCTCGCCCTTGGAATAGGCCTCCTGAACATTGCGGGCCGGCTTGCCGACAAGGACCTCATAGCCACTGGCATCAAGAGCGTCGGTAAACTTGCTGTCGGCCGGGCCATAGAGCTTCAAGGTCTCGCGGGCACTGTTGATCGCCGCTTCGCCGTCGTCGGGTGCGTCCTTGGTAAGGGTTTCGAACTGGCGGGTGATTTCAGTCTTAACGTCATCCCAGCGGGCCGGGTCTTGCTGGGCGGCAGTTATGGCGGCGCTTAGCGGTTTAAAAACATCATTGAAGCCATCTTCGACGGCTTTGCGTTCCTCTGCCACGATGGTTTTATAGGAGTCCGTCTTTGGCCCCAGGGCTTCAAGATCCGCCTGTCGCTGGTCGAGGTAAAGCTTCAATGTATCCGGTGCATAGCCGCCATTCTTTGCGGCTGAAAGCATATCCGTGTTCACAGCGAGCTTGAGTGCGCGGGTCTTGTCGTCCTTTTCCGCCGGTGACGCAGCCTTGTCGATATCCTCTTGCAATGCCTTAATGGTTTCGAGGCTTGTGCGCCGCTCCTTGCTCAGGATGAGCAGTGAATCGCCCGCGTTGATCCGGTTGATATCGGGAATAGGGTCGCTGAATTCCAAAATGTCGGATGGAGCCTGATTGTAGCTGCGTGCGATGCCATCGAGATTTTCCGTTCCCTGAATACGATGATCGACGCGGCCATCGGTTTCCTGTTCCGGGTTGCCCTGCGGTGCAAATGGCTTCTGACTGTTATTCCCGGCCACTTTGGCGGCGGCAACAGGGATTTCCTTTCCGTCAGCATTGGTGATGGTCGAAGAGGTACCGCCATGCTGGAAATCTTCGTAGTGACTGGCGATAACCTTGCCGGTTGCGCGGTCAATGATCCTGATTGTCCTGACGTCGCCATTGTCGCTTGTCGGGTCGATTGTCTGGAGACCGAGCCCTGCAGCTTCCATCTGCCGCAGAATTTCGGGGCGGGTACGCTTTTGATCGGCCGCCATCTGGTCGATGCTTTTGCCCGCTTCCACATCGGCAAGGATCGAGGGCGACGCACCGTTCCTGCTTGCAGTAACAGCTTGGTTGAACTTGATCTGAGACGCGTCCGTGACAGCGTCGATCTTGGGTATGTTGAGCACAATCCCTGCATCCAGCACCTGATCAACCCGCATCTTGTTAGCTTTAGCGATCGCCTGGCCGCCATCACTCTGGCCAAGCGCCTTTGCGATCAGTTGCGGGGTCTGGCCTTGCTTGGCCGTATAGGTGGCTGCGACCATCGCCGCCTGTTTCGCCAACTCGATATTACGCCAGAATTTGGAGAACAGAATTGGACCAGAACCGAACGTCATCACATCATCTCCGGGTTGGCAGCAAAGCGCATGGGCACAATTCTTCGCTGTGAATTATGTCACAAGACTGTCATATGAACTCACAAATATATAGCGTCCAATTGCAAATAATCTGGGCATTCCTTTTATTTTTCAATGTATTTTTGGAGAAAATCGCTATTTAGCGTTGTTGCATAAGGATGTGTTAGTGTTGATTCGGCTTTTGTGAGTAATTTGTTATCTGTGAGAAAAGCCGAATGTTGCGCCCGACCGGAACTATTCCACATGGGTTGTTACCGCAACCGCGGCAAGGCAATCTCCTGCGTTGACCAGCGGTAAATGCGGGACTGCAAGATTACCAGAAAGCCTGGCCCAAATATCTACCGGCGCTCCCGGCATTGGAACTGTAATTACGAGCCTCCTGTTCCTCGCATGCATCGTTGCAATCGTTGTCTATATGACCTTCTCCACCCACAACGAGACCCAAGCGGTCGTCAAGTCTGGTACGCAATGAGGGAATATATCTTCCGCTGATAAGAAATTCAGGGTCGAAGCAGCAATCGCAATTTCACTGCAATAAAAATCAATTATCAGTGTTGACGCGGTATTGCTGAAGAGGAGTTGGGACTGACATGGATGTTCAAATCGACCCCATATACACTATGCTGTTGCCTCTTGCCGCGGGCGCGGCGGCATGTCTGATCGGTGTTGCCACCATCGTCAGTGTCTACCGTTTTGGTCTGTCCGCTGAACGATCTGTATTTATAACACTCCTGGCATTATTTGGGCTGTTCGCGATCTCCGACTACTTTCTTGGCATCCAGATTCCGGTCGTTCTGGTGCTCGGTGTGATTGCATGCGGGCTCATCTTTGCAATCGTCGTCAAACGCATCGGTTTTGTGAGCAGGGTTGCTCTTGTGCGAGAAATCTAACAGACGCCTACGGAGCCAGAGACTGGCCGCGATCTGGTGCAGGTATATAGGAAGTTGGAACAGTTTTTGTCGTCGCTCCTTATTTGAATCAATGACTCTCTCATAAAAATCCGTTGGTGATTGATCAATGCAAGGCTTTCGTTCGTTGTGCGGAAAGAGTACGAGCATTGGCTATTAACGATTGGAGATTTCCATGCATAACGGCATGTCAAATATCAGTACATGGTATATCGATCCGGATGCGGAGGATGCGATGGCTGACGGGCATGCACCGATCTGGCGGCATCTGATAAACCTTTTGCCCGAACGGGATCTTTCGGGGAAAGCAGTGCTGGATTTTGGTTGCAATCAGGGCGGATTGCTACGTCATCTTTATGCGTTCCGGCCATTCCGCAAGGCGCTTGGTGTGGATATCGCCGAGCAATCGATTGCCAAAGCAAATCTACTCAAGGGTAATCTTCCCATTCAATACCAGGTTGCCGCCCACGTTGAGGGCTGGGATAGCCAGTTTGATCTCGCTATCAGCCATGAGGTGATTTATCTCATCGCTGATATTGAAATGCATGCGCGAGACATATGGCGGAGTCTGAAGACCGGTGGCGTGTATTATGCAGTAACCGGTTGCCACACGGATAATCCATTGTGGGCAAAATGGCGCGACCTTGTTGCAGCAAAGACAAACACGGTGGTGCAGGATCGTTCTATTACCGATTATGCCCGGGTGTTTAAGGCCGCAGGTTTTGAGGTGTCGGCGCGTAAACTTGAATTTGACGGGTTCATCCCGTTTGTTGCGGATGGCTGGATGCCAGATTTTGCCGATGCGCTCACGTATTATACGCAGACCAAGATCGTGTTCCGGCTCATTAAATCATAATTATGATCGGATAAGCTCAATATCGAAGTGCGGGCGGCTGCCAGGCGTAATGCGGACAAAATTGCCGTTTACGCGAAATACTTTCTCTATCAGTCCGGTTTCAGCAAGCGTATCTGGATCGCCATCGAACAGCAGTTGACCTTTTTCCAGCAGCGAAACACGATCACTGATCGAAATGGCCTGATTGATGTCATGGATGGCCATGATAATTGTCACGCCTCTCTCGCGGCTGAGACGATGAACCAGATTGAGCACTTCAACCTGAAAACCTATATCCAGAAACGAGGTAGGTTCATCCAGCAACAGGATTTGTGCTTCTTGTGCAAGCGCAGCCGATATCCAGGCACGTTGTCGTTCGCCTCCGGATAATTCGAGCAAGCTTCTATCTGCCAGATCGGCCAGCCCCGTGCTTTCCAGCGCCCATTCTATCGCCCGTTCATCATGATCATTGTAACTGCGAAACAGGCCGACATGCGGATAGCGACCCTGCCGGACGAGCTGTTCAACGGTCATTTCGTCAGGCGCGGATGGCTGTTGCGGTAAGAACGCCAACTGTTTGGCCAAATTGCGCCTCGACATCACCTTGGCAGGTTTGCCGTTGATTTCCACATGCCCTTCATGTGGTGCAATCAGGCCAGCCAGTGCCTGCAATACAGTGCTTTTACCCGAACCATTGGGCCCAATGAGAGCCCGTATCTCTCCGGCTTTCAGGTCAAGATTGAAGCTGTTCAGGGCTTTGCGACGCCCATAGAAAACTGACAATTGGGAGCAGGAAAGGGGCATCATGATCCTCAAGGTATTTTACGAAGCAGAGCGATCAACACGGGAACGCCGAATATGGCAGTGATCACCCCGATAGGGATTTCCTCAGCCTGACCCAGCAACCGCCCAAGCAGGTCGCCTAATGTCACAATGAAGGCGCCAAGAGCGATGGTAAGCGGTAGTACAAGGGAAAAGTGCCTCCTTGCCAGAAATCGTGCCAAATGAGGAACGACAAGACCGACAAAGATAATGGGCCCAACGGCACCGACAGCGCTTGCCGCAAGTCCACAGGACAAGAGCAGAACGATCGAAAACTGCCTGCGATACGACAGACCGAAGGATCGTGCGACAGTGGGGTCGAAACGCAGAAGATCAATTGACCGCTGCAAGGCTGGAAGCGCCGCAAGCCCGGCGACTGTGAAGGGCAAAAGGAACAGGACATGAGTCCAGCTGCGCGCATAAAGGCTACCGGAAAGCCATTCCAGCAGAATTTCAATACGCGCCGAGCCCCAACCGGCAATCAATCCAATCGCCGCCGCATGCAATACTGCACCGATTGCAATGCCGCACAGGGTAATTCGAAGCGGCCCCAGATCGAGCCGAAAGGCAAGGAGATAAATGAGACCACCCGCCGCAATGCCACCCAATGTGCCGATGGCGGGAAGCCAAGCGAGCGGCAAGGCAGCGAGCGTGTTGGAGCCGGGATCGAAAATATAAACGGTGAACAGAAGGAAGACCGTAACCGCCAGCGTTGCACCCTGTGAAATCCCCATGATTGACGGATCAGCAAGTGGATTTCGGGTAATGGTCTGCAGCAATAATCCGGCCACCGCAAAATGAATGCCTGCGAGGATTCCTGTAACAATGCGTGGCAAGCGGATATCGAGAATGATCGATCTGGCCTCAGTGGAGCCCTTCCCGGTGAGGACGGCTGCTACATCTGCCGCTGGAATGTCGGCAACGCCAAGGAACACCGCCGCTAGAAATGCCACGACCATTAAAGCTGACAGGATCGTCAACGATCCAAAAAGGGAAGGGCGGCCAGTGGGCATAGAAATGTTCATGCTCATTGACCGCCTTTCAATGAAAAGCTTCGCGTCTGGACAAGGTAGACAAAGAAGGGGCCACCCAGCAGTGCTGTGATGATGCCAACCGGAAGCTCGCGGGGTAAGGCGACACTGCGTGCGATCAGATCAGCGGTTACAGTCATCAGGGCGCCAATGGCCGCGGTCAAGGCAATCGACCAGCCCGTGTTTTGCGGCTTGAGCAGACGAGTGATGTGAGGAGAGACAAGACCAACGAAGGCAACAGGTCCGGCAACAGGTGCGACGCCAGCTACGGGCAGAACGGCGAGCAACAACAGCAACGGTTTCCAGAAGTTCATACTCAGACCCATGCCAATGGACGCATGTTCACTGAGAGCCAGCATGCCGATCACACGCTGACATGCCAAGGCACCCCCCAAACCAACAAGCACCCAAGGTGTCATATAAAGCAGGTGCGGCCATGATCGTCCCTGAAAGCCACCAGATAACCAGAAGAGGAGAGAGGGCGTTTGCGGGCCGCTCAACAGCAGGACATAGGTTGTTATAGCGCCAAGAAGGAGAGAGATACTAATGCCGCCAAGAGCAAGATGCAGCGGTCGTCCCTGACCCCCACGCGATACCCAGAGAGTGACGGAAGCCGCGGCCAAGCCACCGGCCAGTCCGACAAAGGGATAATATACCGATGATATCCAGGGGAAGAAAACAAAACAGCAAACAATGGGTGCAACAGCGCCGGAAGCAACACCGGTAATGTCCGGGCCAGCCAATGGATTGCGGGTCAACGCCTGCAGGAGATAGCCCGAAATTGCCAGCCCCGCCCCGCCTGTTGCCGCAGCAAGGCTGCGGGGCAGGCGCAGCGTCCAGATCAGGATGGAATCGATCTTGCCATCCGGCGCCAACAGAACCGACAGGACTTTAGGCAGGCTGAGCTGTTTGGTGCCAATAAGCAAGCCAATGACCACAACCAGCAGCGTTGCTGCCAAGACGAACATGGTCATCGTCATGGACCGCCTGACAGACGCTGCTTGTCGTTGTATCACAGGGATATCGCTAGTGGAGATCTGCGGGGATCAATTTTGCTGCTTCGGCCTTCACGTCTATCTTCGGGAAAGTCTCGGGATAGAGATAGTGGGCTGCTTCGCGCAAAACGATTTCGCGGGCTATCGGACCATTGGTTTCCACCCAATGATCGCCAACATAGAAAACACGTCCATTCTTTACGGCTGTAAGCTGCTGCCAGATCGGGTTGTTTTCGTGCGGGCGATCCGGACCGGAATCATAAACAAAGATGACCTCCGGATCTCTTTCAAGCATGGTCTCAAGGCTCAATTCCACTCCAAACGGTCCGCCTGGGCGCATGGACCCTGCGATATTGTCACCACCGAGCGCCGCAACAATTGATGCTGTGGTGTTCTCGGTATGGAAGGACCAAGGCGTATCTCCCGCCCACATGATCTGAAAACGGGGATGCAGATCCTTTGGTGCTTTGGCGCTATATTCGGCAAGGTGCTGCCGGAAAGTAGCATTCAGTTCCTCGCCGCGCTCTGGCTTGCCAAGTACTTTTGCCAACTGGGAAATCTCGCGATCGCTTTCGCTCAAAAGCTCCATATTATAGGCAACGTAAGGGGCTATCTTCTGCAGCTGCTCGGCATTGCCGATCGTATAACGGCGCATGGCGATAATAATGTCAGGTTTTGCTTCCGACAGAAGTTCCAGATTGGGCTTGGCGCGCTGGCCGACCTGTTTGATCTCTTTCGTGAGCCCCAAAAGAAAATCCGGATCGCGCCCGGCCGCCATGTAGGTCGTCGCCACCGGCTTGATGCCAAGCGCGAATGCCACGTCAGTAGCAAAATAAGAAATAGAGGCTATGCGTTTCGGGTTGGCCGGAACTTCAACAGCCGTTCCTCTATCGTCAACAATGGATAGTGTTTTTGAATTGTCCGCCGACGCTGATGCTATCGTCAGAATACCAAACAAGCCGATAGTGACATACCACTTGAGGCCCATACCAAACATCACTGCATCCTTTTTGAACGGGTGTAATTGTATATCGCTTTAGCCATAAATTATGATTAATTCAATCATATTATCAGTGCGCCGCGAATGCCGAGGCTTTGGTGCGTCAACTGGGTCTCAATGATGAAATTGGGCACCGTAGCGCAACAGCATCTCGCGCTGTGCTGTTCTTGGTGAATTCCGCTGGTAATATACTACAGACGCTTTTTGGATTGGGATTTTGAATATTATTGTATTCAGGGGATCGAGCCCAAGTCGGAGCATAGCGTTAAACCAAGTCCGCAACCCCAACATCACCCCAAACATTCTCACGACGACATCGCATCTCACCACCCATCATCACGTTCCTGCAATCTTCGCGTGCAATAGGTGAGAGCTGAATATAATGGGTAAGACTTAAGTATGGGTACGTTATATCTGGTCGGGGAGCGCGATCGTTCCTTTAACGCTTGGCGCGATGGTTATGTCTGGAATGGCAGGCGTTTCCAGCAAAGATACGTGCTAGAAAATTGATATTGGCTCGTTGTGTCTTTCACATCTTCCACCAGACATGGTTGAAGATCATTCTGGTTGTTGCCATCGCAGCCAGCCTCGCCGCTTGTCAAAGCGGCGTATCGGGTCTGGCAGTATCTGCACCGGACCTACCAAAAGCCTATGCATCAATAACAAAACTGCCTGGTAATACGCAGCGCGATACCCGGCTCTGGTGGCGTGTCTTTGGAGACTCTGTTCTCAGCGGGCTCGTTACGCGTTCGCTTGAACAGAACCTGACAATAACTCAGGCAAAACAGCAACTCATTGCGGCCCGGTCGATGGTGCGTACCTCAAATACTCTGTTCATGCCAACCGCCGATATTTCCGGAACAGCCAATGCTGGCACTGGCTCCACCAAGTCGGACGAGCTTATGCGCCGCCCCATGCAGCTGAATGTGGAGGCTGGATGGGAGCTTGGCCTGTTTGGTTTGCGTGAAAATACCCAGCGTGCGGCAAATGCCTCTGCTGACATGATTGCCGAAGACGTCGAAGCCGCCCGCATCGCCGTCGCCGCGGAAATTGCCAGTTCTTATGTCCGCCTGCGGGCGCTGCAGGAGCGTGTCGCTATCGCAAAGGCATCTTTGACGCTGCTTGGTCGCGATGGGCAACTCGCCACTGTTAAATATCGCTCTGGCCTTGCCACCGCTTCGGATGCGGAAGAAGCCAGGATCAGTCTTGGCGATGCCAGGGCCGAGGATACCCGTCTTCAGGCACAGATTGAAGCGACACTCCAGCAGATCGCAACATTGCTCGGCACGTCGAGCATTGATGCATCCCTGCGCCAGCCAAAATCGCAACCGGTCGCCAAACTTGATCCGGCAATCGGCCGACCCGCCGACCTCCTGCGTGCCCGCCCGGACATCCGGCGTGCCGAACTGGCGACTGTCCGGGCGGCGGCGGAAATCGGGATAGCACAAGCTGATCTTTACCCGAAACTTCGCCTTGGCGGCATGATTGGCATCGGCGGTCCGTCCCATGGTTCATTGTTTGGTGTTATGGGCGGTCCATCGATTCAGGTTCCGCTCTTCGATCAGGGGCGCCGCCGCGCGGTTGTTGCAGCCCGTCAGGCACAATATGAGGAAGCGGCAGCGGCATATAAACAGACCGTACTGACCAGTTACGAAGAGGCCTCTTCGGCACTTCGGGCTTGGTCGGCTGGGCACACCAATGTCCGCCAGTTCAGGGAAACATTGTCATCCGTCAGGAAAATTCAGTCTGAAAGCGCTGTACTGGAACGGGCGGGTCTGAGCGATCAATCCAAGCAGACGGCGAGCGCGATCAGGGTGCTTGGTCAGCGCAGACAGCTGGTGGAAGCACAAGAAGCCGAAGCACTGGCCCTGATTGCCTTTTACAAGGCGATCGGCGGCGCATCTCCGCTGGCTACGGGTACCCCCGGAGCCGAAGCTGTGCGTCAGAGAAAGAAGTAAGCCGATGGCTGTCTCAATCGCCCGTAAAACATTGATACATGAATGGCGGCGCTTTCTTCCGGCTATTGTCGCTGTGGGCTTTTCCGGCGTTCTGATGATTGTTCAGGGGGCTTTGCTTCTGGGGATCATTGGTTCGAACGCGCTTTATGTAACCCAGTCCAAGGCTGAATATTGGGTCGGCTTTCCCGGCACACAAAGTGTTGATCTTGGCCGCCCCATTGGAGCCGATACGGCTACCAGTCTTTATATTGAGCAGAACATCTCAAATATCGAACCGTTTTTGCTAGGCTCGGGCGACTGGCGAGGTGCGCGCGGCGGCGGAACAGGCGTCACCATTGTCGGCATCGATACGAAGGCAAACGGCCTTGCATTGGGGCGGATCGTTCCCGCAATCATGCGCAACCTTCTGCTGGAGCCCGGCACGGTTCTCATTGATGCTACGGACAAGAGCAAGCTCGCCATTGACGTTGGCGGCTCGGCCGAAATAAACGGCCGCCGTGTACGGGTTGTCGGCATCATCGATGGTTTGAGAGGTCTGGGCGGTGTAAATGTGATCACGTCAATCGACACGGCACGCACGCTCGATACCGCCCTTAGCACATCGGATAACGTGACCTATTTCCTCTATAACGTGAACAAGTTTGCGCCAGGTGACGCCATACTTAATCGTCTCAATCAGCAGGCAGGCGGCAAACGCTTTTACGTCTGGCCGGCACAGGATCTCGCGGGAATGTCCATACGCTACTGGCTTCTCGAATCCGGAGCCGGCATTGCCTTCATCTTTGCAACGGCAATTGCCATGCTTGTTGGAACGCTCGTTACCAGTCAGACGCTGATGGCGGCGGTTGCAGGTTCCATTCCGCAATATGCAACTTTGCGCGCGCTTGGCGTGTCGTTCAAATCGCTCCGTATCATCGTTATTGAGCAGGCTGCCTGGGTCGGCGTGCTCGGGCTGCTGCTCGGCGCTACATTCAGTATCACTGCGGCAACCATTGCCAATGTTTACCGGGTTCCGTTCGAGCTTCGCACCAGTGTCATGCTAGCGGCATCCATTGTCGTACTGCTCGTGGCGTTTGCCGCGGGATTGCTGGCATTGCGGCGCCTGCACCATGCCGATCCGGCAACGTTGCTACGGTGAACGCTATGCAACCCACCATTTCCGCCAGCGGGATCAGCAAATCATTTGTGGTCAAACAGATCCACACGATTGCATTGCAGGATGTATCTATCGACATTTTTCCGCGCGAACTCACCCTGATCATCGGCCCTTCCGGATGCGGCAAAAGCACATTGCTTGCGGCGCTGAGTGGTCTGACCACACCGGACACCGGCTCCATAAACACGCTCGCAACTGATCTGGTGGGCGCAAGTGATGATGAGCGTGACGCGTTTCGCCTCAATCATTGCGGCTTTGTTTTTCAGGGGTTCAACCTGTTCCCGGCCCTGACCGCACTTGAACAGGTGCAGGTGCCATTGGATTATCTCAAGGTCCCACAGGACGAGGCTGTCGAACGTTCAGAACAGGCACTTGCCCGCGTCGGTCTTTCACACAGGCAGCACCTGCATCCCACCGAACTTTCGGGTGGTGAAAAGCAACGTGTGGCCATAGCGCGCGCTATCGTCAAGAATCCCGCAATATTGTTTGCCGATGAGCCGACAAGCGCACTCGATAGCGTCAATGGGCAATCTGTCATCGAGATTCTGCACACCATAGCAAAAGATACCAATGCAACCGTTCTTTGTGTCTCGCACGATCCGCGTCTTATCGCTCATGCGGAACGTGTGTTGCACATGGAAGATGGCCGGATACTCGAAGACACCCGCCCTCGTCACACAACCGTAGCCTAAGGAAACAGTGATCATGATCATGCACAGACGCTTATTCGTCCGATGTGCAATCGCGCTGGCGACGGCTGGATGCGTGGGATGGGGTATCTCGCTTATGTCCGATGCAACAGCAGCCAATGAGGTGGAGATTGCGGCGAAGCCAGGCATTATTGCTGCAGCACGCGGCGTCGTTGACGTTGAAGGCGGTCTTTTGCGGCTATCGGCCCAGCGTGACGGTATGATCCAGGAGGTGCTTGCCGCCGAGGGTCAGAAGGTCAAGCAGGGCGATATTCTTGCCGTGATCGATAGCCGCCACGAAGTTATAGCGCTCCATACAGCAGAAGCGGAAGTACGTCAGGCGCAAGGCCAGCTGAGCCTGTTGAAGACGAAGTTACAGGCGCAGACACGTCAAGTTGACAGGCTACGGCGCGCGGCCGCCGGAAAGGCCGTTTCCACGCAAACACTGGATGAGGCTGAAGCGCTGCTGGCAACCACCAAAGGCGAGATAATGATTGCTGAGGCAGCTTTGGCTGCTGCAGAAAGCCGAATGGAAAACAGCCGTCTTGAAATCGACATGCGAACGGTTCGGGCTCCCATTGACGCACGCATTGTGCATCGCTCGACCAAGGTTGGCGAGGTTGTGTCCGCTCAGAATCTGAGCGAGCTTTTTACGCTTCTGCCGGAAACACCACGCATCGTCCGTGCTGAAATCCAGGAGCAATTTGTCAAGTTGATCAAACCGGGCATGGACGTCGATGTTGTTGCAGAAAGCGATGATGGTGTTCTGGTCAAAGGACGGGTTGTTCGCATTGGCCACGTCCTCACGCAAGTCAAATCCCGAGACACGCCTGGCGACCGTGTGGATGTGCGCACGTCCGATTGTATCATCAGCATTCCGCCCAAAGTACATATGCTGATCGGGCAACGGGTCGTTGTGCGCTTTAAACCGTGATTATGCGCCAATAGCCAGCTCGCCAGATATTCATTACTGTTTCAACCCGGACATGGGCGCTTCTCGTCGTGCGTCGTGTCCGGCTAAGCCTATGGTCGATGCAATGATACTGAGCCAGAGCCAGTGCAAGTTGCAGCAGTGCGTCATACCCCGTGACTAACCGGAATTGATTAGAACTGTGCGTGTGAGTGACACTGCTTAAAGTTGAGCATACGGCGTCTATATCGAGATGAGGGGCGACCAGTCCTATTCTATTTTCGGTACGGGGGAATACAGTTTTGGAGCAGTCAAAACCTTACGTCAGAACCCGTCTGTCCACCCTTGTATAACCCAACTAATACCTACGTATGGTGTCTGCCGCCCTGTCCTAATGCTACTGAATAGCGGACGCATTCATATGCGCACAGTTGTGATGTCACCATCATCACTCAAGCTGGAAACGATCCCAAAGTTGCGGGGCTTAGCTGATCCGGCACTTCGGAACCCGACCATTTGATAACCAACCGGAGGACCAATCCATGGAACCGATTAGACGTCGTGGGTTTATTTCATTGATGGGCTATTTTGGGCTAGCATCCGTAGCTCAGGCGGCAAGTTTTGGTAATCCTGACCGACCGCCCGAAGGCAAAATAAACGCCCATAGTCTCTCAAGCACGAGCGATCCCGGGCCGGCAAGCCCGAACCTTGCCTCACAATTTCCCAGCTCTCAAAATCCGCCAGCGACCGATATCAATGGCATGCCGCAGTTCTGGTCGTCATTCAACATCATGCACAAGCGCTATCAGGATGGTGGCTGGGCACGGCAGATCACCCAGGAAGACTTTGCAATTTCAGAAACAATATCCAGCGTGAATATGCGATTGAGTGCTGGCGGCATCCGGGAAATGCACTGGCATCAACAGGCGGAATGGGCAATCATGCTCTCTGGAAAATGCCGCATTACCACGCTTGATGAGCAGGGACGATCATCTGTTGAAGACGTGGAGGAGGGAGACCTCTGGTATTTCCCTCCGGGCTTGCCTCATTCCTTGCAGGGCCTCGGACCTGATGGCGCAGAGTTTCTTCTTATCTTCGACAATGGTTTGTCATCTGAATTCAACACTTTGCTTGTGACTGACTGGATTGCCCATACACCGCCTGAAGTTCTGGCCCAGAATTTCGGAGTTCCCGCGGATGCTTTCAAAAATATCCCTCTCGACAATTTATGGATTTTCCAGGGGGATATTCCTCCCAGTCTGGACGAAGATAAAAAATCGGCGCGTGTAACATCGGGCACAGAAAAGGTTACATATAAACTGTCGAAATCGCCGCCTATTCCATCTGGCCGCTCTGGAGTTGCGCAGGTCGCCGACAGCCGCAATTTTCCGATCTCCAAGAATATTGCCGCAGCTCTCGAGACGATTCACCCCGGCGCCTTACGCGAAATGCACTGGCATCCGAATGCCGATGAATGGGCGCTTGTCATCAAGGGCAAAGCACGGGTCACAGTCTTTGATACGGGGCCGAAGGCAACCACAAACGACTTTAATCCCGGGGATATCTGGTACATCAAGAAAAGCCTTGGTCACTATATCGTCAACACGGGAGACGACGATCTGGTGGTGCTCACGATCTTCAAGTCAGATCGCTTTGCCGAAGTCACCCTCACCAGTTGGCTTACACACGTTCCTTCTGAAATGGTGCAGCAGACATTGAAACTGGATGCCGATGTGATTGCCCGTTTTCCGGCCGATCGTCCGGAGTTCTTGCCCAAATAAGAGGCCAGCTTTTTTCTCCCGCCTCATCAAGGCGGGAGAAAATTAAGACGCAAAACAATTCCAGCAAATGTTCAGGCTGTAATCTTTCCCTCAACCCATGTCTCTCGCTGTGAGATACGCGCTTCCCAAACAATATCCTGACGATCTGCTTCCCTTTGCGGGCATGTCGGCTAATGGAAAAGAAAATGGCATGCACGCAAAGGTTAGATTCATGCTTGAGGCTGATGTCACCTAGCCACACCTCCGAGGCATTTCACTCTAGTATTTCGTTTTCTCGACACTCTTATCGCCGATTCGCTCCCGTTGAAGCCCTGCGGATGCCAAACGCTTTGCGGTTTCTTTTGAGCTCATCCCTTCCCATTTTCGGGTTACAGTGCTGAGATTCACACCACGGGATTTGAGCTCCGTCAAAACCTGTTCTACATAATCAGTTGGCGTCTGGTAGTGTCCGCTCAAATCCGTGATCATTGTCAGTCTCCCGCCTCGGACAATCCAGGCGCCAGCCGCCGCAATTTCTCGTCCCGCCAAAAAACTGCTGTGGTGCTGTACTTCTTGTTTGTTCCCAGAGTATATCCGTCCATCCCCTGTCATGACGAAGATGTACGCTCCATTGAGGCCTGCTTCCGTGTCGAGAGGGTGAAAGCCGCCGCTTTGAAGTTGTACGAGTAGCCCGGCCTGAACGTCCACTCGGTAGGGCTCCCTATGAGAGGAAAGGAAATAGGTGGTCCCCATGTCCATCATGTGATCGTTCACGTCCTTCTGGAAACCAGCCGCTCTCAACATTCCAAGGGTCTTGTACTTCATTTGCAGACTCCATTTGTACTGAACCAGCGCTTCATCATCCGTGCCGGCATTTGCGCCCCATCACGGTTTTCCATTCTGTTATAGTCATAAGGCGATGCAGATTAAGTGCGACAGTAGAGCGGTCGCGATGGCATTTTCGAGACGCGATCAATACACCCTCACTCTAATTTCGGCTGATCTGGGTTGGTGCTGGTGCAGGAGGCGGCAACTCCTCACCGACAGCCAGTCGCATCGCCACCATTTCCTGTTGTTGCTCGACAATAATTTCCTGCGCAATGCGCTTCAATTGTTCGTTACTGCCGAACCGCAGATAGTTTTGAGCCATGTCGATCGCTCCCTGATGGTGCGGCATCATCATCTGCACGAAGTCATGATCAAGTTTGCCCGTTGGCGGCACAACCATTTCATACATCATTTTTTCCATGGAATTGTTCATGGCGACAAGGTACGCGGTCTCATCGTCAAACTTCTCTATTCCAACATTACAGACAGACATCAGGTTCGACACGAGCTGCTGTAGTTGCGACGGTGATTTCAACTCTGGAGGCGGCGCGGCTGTGCTTATGCCAACGAACATCAATGCGGCGCCGAATAGTGCGCAGAAGAGATAGGATGTAAGTGTTTTCAGAAGTTTCATCGTGCTGAACCGACGTTTAACGTCGATCTTTCCTTAGTTGTCTTGCCCTGTTCGACGATTATTCACCGGGAGGCTCCGGGCCGCAGCAAAAAGTTGCGGAAAATCGAAACGCATTTCGTCCCAATTGGCCGGGCAAGGGCCCCGACGCTTAAGGTACGGGCCATCATTCTGACTGCACCTGAATGACTTTGCCGGGCTTGCCTTCGTTGGAGACTGCAATCACAAGATAACGCTTCTCATCTTTGTGTTTCGCATCGACGATCTGGCGGATCGGGCCGACTGCGCTGACGATCGCTGAGCCTGCAGGATTTGTCATAAAGTTCGACAGACCTTGCAGCAAACCACTTCCATCCGGCTTATCCGATAGAGCAAGAATATAGGGCATCTTCGGCTCAAGTCCGGTGACTGCAGCCTGAAGGATCTGTGTTAGCCCCTGATCAAACAGTGCCACGGTTGTTGGTGAGTTACGGCCTTCATCCCGGCTTTTCGCAACCAGCTTCAGATGGGCAGCTTCGCCCGCTACTCCAATGGGCACCAGATTTCCAAGGCCGTCACCTTCAGGAACGGCATTTGGTACATAGGCCACAGCTTGAGGTGCCTGACCAATCGGGATGTTAGCGATGACCTTGTTCGTCAGCGTATCGATCACAGCGAACTGGTCGGCGTTTTCCAGACCGACATAGACGCGTGTACCGTCGCCCGAAGGCCAGATACCATGCGGCAGGTTACCGACCGGAATGGTCGCAACCTGTTCGAATGTGTCCGTGCGGAACACTTTGACCTCGTTCAGTCCGCCGATTGTCACATAGGCAAAGCTGCCATTCTTGTTGATGACCAGATTGACGTGATTGGTGATCGGCCCGGTATCAATGGTTTTGATGAGATCGAACGGAGCCTCGACATTGAAAACCTGTACCTTGCCGGTGTCCTTTAGTGTGAACCAGACCTGCTTGCCATCGGGAGATGCGGCGATATTTGGACAGAATGGGCTTGCCTGTTTCACGTGGCCGACGATCTGATGGTCAGCGACCGCGATCACGGCGACCTCCGGATTGAACGACGAACAGACATAGCCGTATTTTCCATCGGGCGAGAAGATTTGCATTCCCGGTCCGGCGGCAACCTTGATGCGTGTCTTTTCTTCAAAACTATTGGCGTCGATGACGGAAACATAGTCTTCGCCGCGTACCGTGACCCAGACCTCCTTACCATCTGGGGTATAGAACGCCTCATGCGGGGAGCGCCCGCTATAGGTCGTATGCTTGATCGCATTGGTGGCTGTATCAAGGAAAGTGATCGAGTTGGAACCAATCGATACAATGGCGAGCGTCTTGTGATCAGGTGAAAATCCCATGCCGTGGACAAGCACCTGTCCCTTATAGAGCGGGCTCATATTGCCCGGCTGTGGATCACCAAGCCTGATGACACCCAGAAGCTTGTTATCTACGGGATCGGATACGGAGACGGTATTGGAATACTGTTCGGCGGCATAGATCCGGTCCTTGTGACTGACTGGAATATCCGGATCGGAAGCGTATCCCGGTATCTGTCCCGCAAGGCTTGCGATAGGAGTAAGTATGGTGCCGGTGAGAAGGGCAAGGCAGAGAAGGGTGTGTTTCATTGGATGGTTCTTTCCAGCGGTCGCTGACAACAGATCGCTGACCGCCGGGCGTGCGATTTCCGTTGCTGTTTGACGAAGATTTCGGGTGTTTAAGCCGGGCTAACCGGACGACAGCACACCCGTGTTGCATGGTCAGTAAATTCAGGAGAAAATGTCACGCCTTCTTCTGTTTCTGCTGGCAGACTCAACTTAACGCCGGGAATGTTTGCACGCCAATGCCGAATTTCCCTCATTTTCTGCCATCCGCCGTAAGCAGATTGATCACCCCTCAACACGACAGCATCAATGACATGGCTGGCGTTGTCGCAAATTATGCGCCGTGAATTTGTTACTGTGTTTTTACGGCAGAATCAGAGGGGGTAATGGCATTACTGCCATTTTGCTGCCCCTTTTGGAGCCTCATGATGGATACTGCAATGTCAGCCAATCATACAAACAATCGAACGAAATCTCATAGAGTTGTCCTCCTTGCGGCAGCGCCGGTTCAGCTGCTTGATGTAGCTGGTCCTGTCGAGGTATTCGCACAGGCAACGCAAATGAAGGCGAGCAGCGGTGATGGTATTCTCGCGCATTCGGCAGATGCGCCAGCTTATGAAATTGATGTCTTTATCATTCCCCATGAGGGACAAACCAAATCATCATCCGGCATAGGCCTCTCATCAACCATATCGCGTGAAGAGTTGCTCAGCCGAAAAGAAATAGACACATTGATCATTGCCGGAGGCGAGGGCGCTCGAAATCGATGTGCCGAGCCTGAGATTGTGGAACTCGTAAGTCTTCTTGCAAAGCGAGCCGGTCGTATCGCCGGTGTTTGCACAGGCGCTTTTCTATTGGCAGAAACCGGCTTGCTTCAAGGGTGCAAGATTACGACGCACTGGCGTTGGTGCGCTGAGCTTCACCGTCGTCATCAAGGTGTTTCTGTTGATCCTGATCCGATCTATGTCCAGGATGGCAATCTCTGGACCTCTGCAGGTGTCACGGCGGGAATGGACTTGGCGCTGGCGCTTGTGGAAGCGGATTTCGGGCATGTCCTGGCACTGTCCGTGGCACGCGAACTCGTACTCTTTTTGCGGCGTCCTGGTGATCAAAAGCAATTCAGTTCTGTTCTGGCGGCGCAGAGCGCGCCGTCACGCCGGCTCCGTGATCTGGTCGCTTGGATGACTGATAACCTCCACCGCCCTCTGACCGTTTCCGAAATGGCGTCGCGGGCGTGTCTCAGTCCTCGACACTTTGCAAGAGCATTTCAGGCGGAGACGGGTATTACCCCAGCTCGGATGGTTGAAAGGCTGCGCGTTGAAGCGGCGCGCCGGGCACTTGAAGATGGGCGGGCTGCGCTGAGTATCGTTGCAATGACTTGCGGATTTCAATCCGAGGAGACGATGCGCCGCTCTTTCCTCCGGCAAGTTGGCATCCCGCCCGGAGAATACCGCGAGCGCTTCCGCTCATATCCGAGTTTGCTGATCAATTAGGATCTATAGAGTGGTGATATACTTACCGGTTTGGCCTTCAATCCTGACATAAGTCCCGCGAGTTCGTCAGGATGGTGCGCATTAAATACCCCTCAATCTGCCTGCATGTAATCCCCCACGCTATAGCAATGGCTCGCCTGATAGGCGTTACGCCCCCGGTTCATGTGCGTCAGGTTGAAGGTCCGGATGCCGCGTAACACACGGCTGTTTATGAGAAATTTGCGGATCGAGACGGCGCTGCGCACGTTGATGCCGAAAATGTCCGCACCACGCGGGAAGAAATAACTGACGTCCTCTGGCATCGCGACGCTTTGCTCGAGAAAGGGTTCATCCACCCGGCTCGGCGTGGCCGAACGATCCGTAGTGAAATCCGAAAGATGCACGATGAATCTGGCGCGGATATCTTCGTCTTGGGCATACAGCGTAAAAAGCTCCATCCAACTCGCATTGACGCGGATGAGGGGCTTGTCCGATGTCGACGGCAGGCAGGAAACCGACCAGTAGTAGCGTTCGGTCTTGCGGGGAATGGGAATGCAGCTTGGACCATATAGCGCGAGAATCTCCAGCACTTCCTTAGCTTGCGGGCGACGAAGCAGCTTCTCAAATCGAGCGACATATTTGAAACGTTGTTCCATGGACTCCAAGCGATCGACCGTGTCTGGCAAGTCGATCTTGCCCTCTATCCAATCGCGCTGCTGCTCCAATCCAAGGAATTGCCGCACACCGGTAATTTTCGGGCGAGAGGTCGCTGCCATGTCAGAAGCCTTGCGAAATTCGTGTGCTCGTCATCGACTGACTCCTGCTTTTTCGCTTGGGTGTTTGCTAGTCTAAGCATCGCGCCCATACGCCTGCGAATAATACTTCACGGATGGGAAATTTGAAACGTTTGCCCGAGCATGAGGAGAAAGTTGCATTGTTCGTTCGTTTGGCTGCGTTCAGTCTGTTGCCGCGTACATTCCTTAGCTCGGACTTTAGGTACTCGTACGAATTGTGGGCAATTTTCCGCCGTCCTATTACGCGATCAGGCTGCGGGATGAAACGAGGCCCTGCTGCCAACGGCACTTAACCTGCCGCCGTGAGAAATCCCGCACCAGATATTCCACCCCCAAACGAGGCGCGAATTCCTATGCGGACCAATCCATTACATTTACTTTCAATACAAAAACGGTGTGTTGCGAACTCCTTGGCGGGAGCTGGCTTTTTGGCAATCGCCGCTATCGCAAGCGCGATATCGCCTGTCGGCGCACAGCAGCCCGTGCCAATTCAGACCCCGGCGGCTGTGCCTGCCGCACCGCAACCGGCCAATATGGACCCGAAGGCGATACTCGCAATCATTCGCTCCACTCTTCTTGCGCTTGATCAGGCCAACAAGACAGGCAATTATTCGGTTCTGCATGATTTGGGCTCACCGGATTTCCAGCGGGATAATACGGTGGCGAAACTCGGAGAAATTTTCGCGGGACAGCGTAATGTCAACCTTGATCTGGCTGGCGCGCTAGTTATGGAACCGGCTCTCACCCTGCCGCCGCAGATCGAAACCAACGGGCTTCTGCACCTTGCTGGTCATTTCCCCGTGAGTGGCGATGCGCGCCTGAATTTCGAAATGTTCTATCAGCTCGTCGACAACAAGCTGAAACTGTTTGGTGTAAGTGTCAATGTTGCTCAGGATGCCTCGTCGTCTCCTGTTGAGGTTCCGGCGCCAGTCGTGCAATCGCCAGCGGCGAAACAACCCGAGACAGGTAAGCCAAAAGCAAAACCAAAGCCAAAGTCGGTAGTGGACCCCAATTTGCTGCAATCACCCCAGTGAGGCGGTGATTTATCATCCTGAATTTGTGAGGTTTACGTGAAGTCTTGCCGCCATTTGGCCGGTAAGACTTCACCCTTTTGCGCTAGAGCGCGCAAGTCAGAATATGCGCCATTAACCGGCGAATTACGTCAAAAGTTGTAGGTAAATGCCCGAATATACATCTCGGGATGAAGGCCCGATAACCGGCTAAGATTCTGGAACGGGCTGATTCGGGTCAATCTTCTCAGGCTTTTCCAAAGTTGGTGCGATGGCTTGCGCGCGGCGGAAGGCGTTTTAATCCGACTGAATATTGAATTTGAGAAACGGATCGTGCCGCCTGCTTCGGCGAGCCGGATTTGGATGACGGATTTTACGCACACAAGAATTCCTAAAACGCAATTTTCATGATGAATTTCAGGATTGGCAACAGCACAATGTCCCACAACGAAAACAACCGCATCTCCAGTCAATCCAGTCGCCGCGCGCGCAAGCGCCTCCACGCTATTTTGCGCATGGCGCATCGTGTGTTGGGGCTAGGAAGACGGCGGCTCGGCTTGGGTTCTCTGACGGGAGGTGGATCGACTGGCCATGTTTCAACGTTGATTGCTTCCAGTTGGACAACACGCACTCATGGTTTTGGAGTTGCGGCTGAGGTGATCAAGGATTGGCTGCACGCTCGTGCTTTGATGCTGGCGACGGTTGCATTTGCATGGGGCGCGTCGGCCAATGCAACGGAACCGCAGAGTAACGTAGCGGGACCGCACAGTGTTGCCATCGGCGAAAACGTAATAGCAACCGGTGATAGCTCCATTGCCATTGGTCTGGGCTCCCAAGCGCCCGGAGAGATGTCGCTGGCGTTGGGCAAATCGGCCAATGCAATTGACGGGTACTCTGTTGCCATTGGCGCATCTGCACAAGCCACAGCCAAAGTGGCCACGGCCATTGGTAACAACTCGCAGGCGTCAGGTGAGTACTCATTTGCCATTGGCTACTCTGCGGAAGCCAGAGCCACAATGGCGACGGCCATTGGTAACAACTCGCAGGCGTCAGGTGAGTACTCATTTGCCATCGGTTCATCTGCACAAGCCGCAGCCACAAGGGCCACGGCCATTGGTGTCGGGTCAGAGGCGTCAGGTGAGTACTCATTTGCCGCTGGTGACTTTGCCAAGGCCACTGCGTTAAACAGCACAGCCGTTGGCGGTGCCGAGGCAACCCGAATCGAAGCAATTGGCATAGGCCAGTTAGCAAAGGCGTTAGCCCAGAAAAGTATTGCCATCGGTTCATATGCAAAAGCCCTTGATGACTTTGCAATCGCCCATGGTCGGTTAGCTATCGCCAGCGGTGGCGGAGCCATTGCCTTGGGCGCACAGGCGCAGGCAACAGGTACCAACGCCACGGCGATTGGCGGCAGCAACAATGGGGAAAATCACGTTCTCGCCAATGCTCCGGGTTCAACAGCGATTGGAGCAAGTGCCGCCGATATTGGTGCGCGCGCACAGGGGGTTGACTCCGTGGCCATCGGTGGCGGAGCCAAAGTGTTGGCATCCACCAAATCCGATCAGGACGTCATTAAAGCTTTCAACGATGCTGGCCTTGCTTTGAACACTGCCAAAGTAGAGGCAAACAAAACAGAGGTAAACAAAGAACAGGCGAAATTGCGATTTGACTCCGCCAGCGCCCATCACAAGGAAGTCATGAACAGACTTGCTACGGCTAAGGAAGAGGTTTCAGCAGCCCAAGAAAACCGTGACGCCGCCCGAAAGGAATATGACCAAGGTAAATCAAAATGCAAAAAAGTATGCCTGACGAAGGCGGAGAAAGCGCTGGCAGATGCAAGGAACAAGTTGACTAGGCTCGAGAAGAGCAATGCCGACGATATCAAATCGGCGGCCAAGGCCGAGGCGGATGCCAAGAACGAGCTTGACGCAGCCTATGCGGATTTGGATACAACCAAGGTTGATAATAAGGTTCAGAAAAACCTTGAGGAACTCCAGCAGAAATTCAACACGGCAAAAGCGGCTCTTGATGCGATCAAGACGATATCCGGCGGCGTTGCCATTGGCCTGAATGCCGAGGCCAATCCGGACGCCGCAACCGCAATCGGCAAAGGCGCGCAGGCGCTGGCGGCCCATGCCATCGCTATCGGCCTTGGCAGCAAGGCCAGCAGTGTAGATGGTATCGCTATGGGATCGAATGCTGTCTCGGGTGTGATGGGAACCAACGTCACCATCGGCAAGGATGCCAAAGCCAACGCCTTTACCAAGGAGGGTGGTGCTGTTGCCATCGGCCTTGGCCAGAAGGCAATCGGCAATGGTGCGGTGGCGATCGGCGATCCGAACACCGCCATTGGCACGGGTGCTGTCGCGCTGGGTGCCAACAACATGGCGGCAGGCAAAGCCGACAAGCCTTCAGACACAGATGTCGCCGAAGGAGCCGTCGCAATCGGTAGCAACAACAAGGCGATCGGTCAGAGTGCGATAGCTATGGGTCTGGGCTCCCAAGCACTCGGATTGGCGTCGCTGGCGTTGGGCAAATCGGCCAATGCAATGGAATTTCGAACTATCGCCATCGGTGAAGCTGCCAACGCCGGTGGCATAGGCTCGATTGCTTTTGGGGTAACAGCGAACGCGGCATACTACAATGATATGGCTTTTGGGTATCAAGCCGAAGCACGAGGGGATGCCAACGGAAAGGCGCCAGGAACGGCATTCGGACATACAGCCAAGGCGACCGGCAGAGCGTCGATAGCATTCGGAACAATATCAAAGGCAGATGCATATGTGGCTCTGGCCATTGGCTACTCTGCGGAAGCCAGAGCCACAATGGCGACGGCCATTGGTGTCAAGTCAGAGGCGTCAGGTCACGAATCATTTGCCGCTGGTGGCTATGCCAGGGCCACTGCAAGAAACAGCATAGCCGTTGGCGGTGCCGAGGCAACGCAACACGGAGCAATTGGCATAGGCGAGGCAGCAAAGGCATCAGCCCAGAAAAGTATCGCCATCGGTTTGGGAGCAGAAACGCGTGGTGACTTTGCAATCGCCCATGGTCGGCAAGCTATTGCCAGCGGCGAGGGAGCCATTGCCTTGGGCGCACAGGCGCAGGCAACAGGCACCAGCGCCACGGCGATTGGCGGCAGCAACAATGGGGGAAATCACGTTCTCGCCAATGCTCCGGGTTCAACAGCAATTGGAGCAAGTGCCGCCGATATTGGTGCGCGCGCACAGGGGGTTGACTCCGTGGCCATCGGTGGCGGAGCCAAAGTGCTGGTATCCGCCAAATCCGACCAGGACGTCATTAAAGCTTTCAATGATGCTGGCCTTGCTTTGAACACCGCCAAAGCAGCGGCAAACAATAAAAGGGCGGAGGCGGAAGCGCGATTTACCTTGGTCAGCGACTATCACAAGGAAGTCACGGATAGAATCGCCACCGTCACGTTAGAGCGTGACGCCGCCATAAAAACGCGTGATGCCGCCAAAACAAAATTTGACCAGGATAAATCAGAGACGAATAAACAAAGTCTGGAGGCCGCCGAGAAAGCGCTGGCGGATGCAGTGATCAAATTGGGCAGCGTCGAGAAAACCAACGCCGAAGATATTAAAGCGGCGGCCAAGGCCGAGGCGGATGCCAAGAACGAGCTTGACGCAGCCAATGCTGATTTGGATACAACCAAGGTTGATAATAAGGTTCAGAAAAACCTCAAGGAACTCCAACAGAAATTCAACACGGCAAAAGCGGCTCTTGATGCGATCAAGACGATATCCGGCGGCGTTGCCATTGGCCTGAATGCCGAGGCCAATCCGGACGCCGCAACCGCCATGGGTAAAGATGCCAAGGCTTCGGCCGACAGGAGTGTTGCTTTGGGTTCCAATGCGACTGCGAACAATGTCGGGGACGTAGCGCTTGGTGCTGGTTCGGAAACAGCCGCTGTTGTGAACACTGCCGATATCAAGATCAGCGGCAAGAACTATACCTTTGCAGGCGCCAAGGCCAAAAGCACCGTTAGCATTGGCATGAGGGATGCCGAGCGCACGATTACCAATGTTGCCGCTGGTCGGATCACAAGTGCAAGCACCGATGGTATCAATGGCAGCCAGCTCTTTGCTACAAATCAGGCTATCGAAGCGCTGAATGATAGTTCGGTTAAATATGACGATCAGCAGAAGAGCAGGATTACGCTTGGCGCGACCGGAGGTTCCGGGGCTCCGTCGGGTGGAGTGACAGTTACCAACCTTGCGGTTGGCAAGGTGTCGAAAGATTCGAAGGATGCGGTCAATGGGGGGCAGCTTTACGCTGCTTCGGCAGAGTTTGCGAGCAGTCTTGGTGGCGGTGCGACGGTTGATCCGGCGACGGGCCAGGTGACGAAGCCGCTCTATCTGGCTGACAAGACGGGTGCAGGCAAAAAGGGTTACAGCACTGTGGGCGATGCACTGACGGCGGTGCATGAGATGGCGGGCAAGGGTTTTGACGTGGCGGTTAAAGCTGTGTCGGGCACGGCCAGCGGCGGCAAGGTGACAGTCAAGCCGGGTGATACGGTAACCTATGCGGCGGGTGACAATATTGCCTTGACGCAGACGGGCAATACGATTGCCCTCGCCACGAGCCTGACGCCGGTGTTTGGCACGGTGACAGTGGGCAAGAACGGGGCTGATGGTGCGCTCTCGACCCTTGGCCCGGATGGTCTGAGGATCACGGCGAAGGGAGCGGACGGCAAGACAACGGATGGCCCGAGCATTCTGGCCAGCGGGATTGATGCGGGCGGCAGGACGATCGCCCATGTGGCGGCAGGCAAAGCAGAGACGGACGCTGCAAACCTTGGTCAGATGAAGGATGCGGTTGCTGCTGCGGCCAATCCGCTTGGCAGCAGTGTCAATAATCTTGGTGGCTCGGTTGCCGGCATGCTTGGCGGCGGCTCGACCTTCGATCCCAAGACGGGCAAGCTCAGCGAACCGGCTTTCATGGTGCATGACACCCGCTACAATAATGTCAGCGGAGCCATCACCGCGCTGGACGGCGGGATATCAAACCTGATGAAGGATGCACTGCAGTGGAACCCTGCAATTGGTGCCTATGATGCAAGTCACGGCGGCTCTGGTCCCCAGAGGATTACAAATGTTGCCAACGGCTCGGAGGCAAATGATGCGGTCAACCTCAGCCAGCTGAATGAGAAGATAAGTGCCTCAGTGTCTGGCAGCAATGTCAACGATCTTGCGGGCTCGCTTGCCAGCACGCTTGGCGGCGCAGCGAAGGTTGATCCCAAGACGGGCAAGATCAGCAGCTTCGAGCAGAAGATCCGTGGCATCAGCGACAAGGGCGTTGTCGGTAGTGCGACCCCGCACAATACGGTTGCCAAGGCGCTGGCAGCACTGGACGAGAACACGGCCAACCTTGCCGGGATCGGGGTTAAATATGACGATCAGCAGAAGAGCAGGATTACGCTTGGCGCGACCGGGGGTTCCGGGGCTCCGTCGGGTGGAGTGACAGTTACCAACCTTGCGGTTGGCAAGGTGTCGAAAGATTCGAAGGATGCGGTCAATGGGGGGCAGCTTTACGCTGCTTCGGCAGAGTTTGCGAGCAGTCTTGGTGGCGGTGCGACGGTTGATCCGGCGACGGGCCAGGTGACGAAGCCGCTCTATCTGGCTGACAAGACGGGTGCAGGCAAAAAGGGTTACAGCACTGTGGGCGATGCACTGACGGCGGTGCATGAGATGGCGGGCAAGGGTTTTGACGTGGCGGTTAAAGCTGTGTCGGGCACGGCCAGCGGCGGCAAGGTGACAGTCAAGCCGGGTGATACGGTAACCTATGCGGCGGGTGACAATATTGCCTTGACGCAGACGGGCAATACGATTGCCCTCGCCACGAGCCTGACGCCGGTGTTTGGCACGGTGACAGTGGGCAAGAACGGGGCTGATGGTGCGCTCTCGACCCTTGGCCCGGATGGTCTGAGGATCACGGCGAAGGGAGCGGACGGCAAGACAACGGATGGCCCGAGCATTCTGGCCAGCGGGATTGATGCGGGCGGCAGGACGATCGCCCATGTGGCGGCAGGCAAAGCAGAGACGGACGCTGCAAACCTTGGTCAGATGAAGGATGCGGTTGCTGCTGCGGCCAATCCGCTTGGCAGCAGTGTCAATAATCTTGGTGGCTCGGTTGCCGGCATGCTTGGCGGCGGCTCGACCTTCGATCCCAAGACGGGCAAGCTCAGCGAACCGGCTTTCATGGTGCATGACACCCGCTACAATAATGTCAGCGGAGCCATCACCGCGCTGGACGGCGGGATATCAAACCTGATGAAGGATGCACTGCAGTGGAACCCTGCAATTGGTGCCTATGATGCAAGTCACGGCGGCTCTGGTCCCCAGAGGATTACAAATGTTGCCAACGGCTCGGAGGCAAATGATGCGGTCAACCTCAGCCAGCTGAATGCTGTGGCTGTGCGCGCCAATGCTGGCCTGAATGTAACGACGACGCAAACAGGGACAGGCATGGCATCGGGTAACGGCACGGGTGCAGTGGTCAAGCCGGGCGATACAGTAACCTATACGGCTGGTAACAATATCGCGTTGACACAGAATGGTGGCAGCATTGCCATCGCTACCAGTCTGACCCCTGCTTTCACCAGCGTGACAACGGGTAACGCGAAACTTGAAACCAATGGCCTGATCATTGCGAATGGCCCCAGTGTGACTGCTGCAGGTATTGACGCAGCCAGCAGGGCGATCAGGAATGTGGCCGATGGCGTGGCACCGACCGATGCGGTAAATCTTGGCCAGCTAACAGCCTTGACTGCCTCCGCGAATAATCTTGGTAATAACGCCAACGCGCTTGGCACTTCTACGGCCAGCAATCTTGGTGGTGGCGCAAAATATAATCCGACGACCGGCGAGGTATCGTCTCCAGGCTATGGCGTTGGGGGAACCCAGTATAGCAGTGTGGGCAATGCCATCGAGGCGTTGCAAGCTTCGGCTCCGATGCAGTATTCGCTGCCAACTTCCCCCACAGTTGGTGCTCCAGGTTCTGCGCCGACAAACGATGTGACACTCGTTGGCAGCGCAGGCAAAGCGCCGACGCTGCACAATATCAATGCAGGCGAAGTGTCCGCCACGTCGACCGATGCCATCAACGGTTCTCAGCTTCACGGCTCGGCACAATCAGTTGCAACGACGCTCGGCGGTGAGTCAACTGTTAGTTCTACAGGTCAAATCGTTGGAACTAGGTACAATGTTGCCGGCGCGAGTTATAACAATGTCGGCAGCGCGATGAGTGCAATCGACAGAAGATTCGATAGTATTGGCGGTGATATCGCAAGCCTGCAAAACCAGATTTCCAGTAATTACCGCAAAGCCAATGGAGGTATAGCCCTGGCCTTGGCGTCATCGGGCCTGCGCTATGATGATCGTCCTGGCAAGGTTTCGGTTGCCGCTGCAGCATCGGTTTATCACAGCCAGATCGGTATAGCTGCAGGTGTCGGCTGGACTTCGGAAGATCATCAATGGCGGGCGAATTTGGCCGGGACTTATTCGCCAAGTCAACAAAAGCCAGATATTGGGGTCGTCGGTGGCCTCTCCTATACCTTCGACTAATATGGCTTTACTTCAGATCAAATGGAAGAGGTTTCTATTCCTGATTGTCATCGGCATGCTTGTTGGCAGTTTGCTGACGATCTCGACCTTTGCCCAAGATAAATCAATCGAAAGGTCGGCTAAGAAAGAAAAGGTAATTATGTCGAAGCCGGTACCGGCCGCTCCGGTTGTGCCCATCACCTTGCCTGAGCCGCCACTGCCAGTTCAACAGATCCAGCAGATTGGCCTTACGCAATGCGCCGCCATGGTCGATCGCATCTCTCGCGGTTCTCTTAACAATCAGTATGACGTGCAGTCCGGCTGGAATCGGACCGCACCCACCCAGCATTTGTTTCAGAGTGTTGCCATCACTCGCCGTCCCGACGTCATTCCTGCCAATGGGTTAACGGCTATTGTTGCCAGTCCTACACCTGATGGTGCCTGTGATGGCTTGACCGTGCAAATATTTCCACTTGCAAGTGACTGTGCGACCGCCCAAGCTTACATGCAATCGACAGGTGCTACGGCAATTCCCATACTCGATACGCAGATCATGGTTGATCATACCGGCAAGCGTATTTTCCTGCTGCCTGGTATCAATAAAACATGCATCGCTGTATCCGTGGATACTACCTTTGGCCTGGCCATAAATTCACTAGGTACGGCTGCTCCGGCTGCACAGATCCAACCTCATGGCTGATTGTTATTTACATCCTGACGACGTGCTGTCTTGGTAACCATTACACCCGGAAATTCTGTCTCCCATTTCTGCGCCGATGTCCAAGAGTGCCACCGTCGCGAATGCTCTTCTGCTCCACGCCCGCTGCCAGCACCTTCCGCATGTGACAACGCGCGGTAAGGCAAAGCGCATCAAGACACTGACCGAATTGGACCATTTGGTAGGAAGTTAAACTTCACCTATTTGAAGGCAAAAAGAACGTTTGATGAAAGTATGCGCGGAACGCTTCCATGGCTGGTGTGAATTGGGCATTGCGTCTCCAGGCAAGCCCGACATCCATTGATGGAATAGGTTCGGTAGGCACGATGGTCTCGATACGTTTTCCTTCCAAAGACCACGGACGCAGAACCATGTCCGATAAAATTGTCACCCCGTGACCGTCAGCAACCAGAGAGCGTACCGCTTCCACCGATGAGGTGCGCAAGGTAACGTTAGGGCGATATGGTGTTGTGCTCCAATATCGAAGCGAGGTGTGTGCTGCTTCGTCTACCGTCAGCATGATGTAGGGCTCCTCAACAATATGCCTTAGACCCACCGCTTCTTTTGTTAATAGCGAATGCCTTGCCGGTACCCATAGACGGCGGCGCGAACTCATAAGTGTTTCCGTAGTAAGATCTGGGTTTATCACATTGGATGTGAGCAGAACGGCCATATCATAACGATTTGCCAGCAAACCTTCTTCTATCGCTTCGCGATTGAGCTCAAACAATTGGATGCTGAGATTGGGCCATGCACGCCGCAACCGACCTAAATGCTGCGGCAAAAAATATCCGAACACCGTGTAGGAGGCAGCCACGGTTAATTCCCCCGAAAAATCACCGGCGGGTAACAGGAGATTTGTGGCTTCATTGACCTTATTGAGTATGTCATATGCGTGAAAGAGAAACTGCCGCCCGGCTGTGGTGAGGTCCATCCCTTGTGCCGATCGATTGAATAACTCCAAGCCCACCGTCTGCTCAAGATCTTTGATGGCTGTGGTGATAGCAGATTGAGATATTCGCAGTTCTGCCGACGCCAAGGATATCTGGCCATATTCCGCAGTAGCCACAAAATAGCGAATTTGACGCAGGCTTAGAGACATAAACGCACCTCACCGTTTTTCAAAATACAGGGCAGAGTATTATCGATAAAATCGATGCAGCGCAATAAATGGCGATCGCACATTGGTGCGAAGGATTGAGAGGAAGTCGATATAACCGCAGAAATTGCGGCTTGAGGGCGTCGCCGCTCGTTCTCTCTCTATCTGATATTTTAATATTGAGTATTGCATTTTAGAATTTTTCAAGCGCCTGCCATCGTCGTATCGTAACAAAAAAGAAATGGAACACGAGAGCCGGAAGGTTCCCACGAATTGATGGAGGGGCAATGCCGTTATCGGCTGTGGATCTGAATTGTGATATGGGCGAAGGCTTCGGTCATTGGCGTCTTGGAGATGCCAACGATGCCGACTTGATGCCGATTATCAGCTCGGCCAACATCGCTACAGGCTTTCACGCGGGCGATCCAAACTTGATGGATGCAACTGTCCGCCTTGCCGCTCAACATGGCGTCAGTATAGGTGCGCATCCGGGATACAGGGACCTACAGGGTTTCGGCAGGAGACGAATTGGCGGCTCGAGTGAGGAGACCGTCAACGATATTATTTATCAGATTGGTGCATTGCGCGAGTTTGCCCGGCGTTACGATGCCAATCTTCAACATGTAAAGCCTCACGGGGCACTGTACATGGATTTGGCAAGTAATGAAGAAATGTCCCGGTTATTTGTCAACTCAATGCGAACCACGGCTCCTAACGCCTTCATCTATTGCATGGATATTTCGAAGACTTATCAGGCGGCAATAGAGGCTGGTCAGCCTGTCATTCGAGAGTTTTATGCGGATCGTGAATATGATCGTTCTGGATCAATTGTCTTTACACGCCGGACCGCGAGGCTCGATCCCGGCCTGATAGCCGAAAAAGTCGTTCGTGCCTGCAAGGAAGGTCAGGTCAAGACCGTTGATGGCGATCTTATCGACATTGAGTTTGATTCCATCTGCTTTCATTCCGATACGCCTGGCTGTCTGGAGATTGCAAAGGCAATGCGTGCTGCGCTCATTGCCCATGGAATCAAGATCACTCCGGCATCCGAATTGGCGCACCCATCCAAGTTCACCGCGAGAGGATGAAGATGTCTGTACGAGAAATAAAATCCCCACTTCCCGGCATTTTCTTCCGGAGCCCCTCGCCAGATAGCGAGCCGTTCAAACGCGATGGCGATGCTGTCGATAGCTCGGATGTCATCGGGATCATTGAGGTCATGAAATCATTTCACGAGATCAAAGCGGGCCTGAAGGCCACCAATATCAGGTTTCTGATTGATGATGGCGATGCCGTTATGGCTGGCCAACCGCTGGCTGAGGTTGAGACATGAACATCAGCTCTGTTCTGATTGCCAATCGTGGAGAGATCGCAGTGCGTATTAATCGTGCTGCCAAGGCATTGGGATTGCGCACGGTACAGGTTTATAGCGCCGCTGATGCAAACTCTCTAGCGGTGAAGCTTGCTGACGAAGCAATCGAGATTGGGCCAGCGACCGCCAAGAAATCCTATCTGAATATCGACGCGATTATTGCTGCTGCAATAATGGCCGAAGTTGACGCGGTTCATCCGGGTTATGGATTTTTGTCAGAAAATGCAGATTTTGCCGACGCCGTTATTGCCGCCGGTATGAAATTTGTCGGACCCGACGGGGCTTCCATTCGCCTGTTGGGGGATAAAGTTGCGGCACGCAATCAGGCCGAAAAAGCCGGAGTTCCCACCGTACCAGGTAGTGGTGGGCGTATTGCTGATGTCGAAGAAGCCGCGGCGATTGCTTCGGCCATTGGTTTTCCCGTGATGATCAAGGCCGCAGCTGGTGGTGGCGGGCGTGGAATCCGCGTCGCGCAAGATATTGACGAGTTCAAACAGCATTTCCCGCAAGCCTCGGCGGAGGCGGCAGCAGCATTCGGTGATGGAGGTCTCTATATCGAGAAGGCGATCCTGAACGCCCGTCATATCGAAGTGCAGATACTCGGTGATGGCAAGAATTTTGTTCATTGTTATGAACGCGAATGCTCGTTGCAGCGGCGCCGACAAAAAGTATGGGAAGAAGCACCCGCTGTTGGCCTTCCCGAATCCGTGCGCCAACGCCTGTGTGATAGTGCCGTCTCGCTGGCGCGCTCAGTTGGATATTGTGGTGCTGGAACGGTCGAATATCTCTACGATGAAGCCAGCCAGAAGTTTTATTTCCTTGAGGTCAATACGCGTATTCAGGTCGAACATCCCGTCACCGAGATGATCACCGGGCTCGACCTTGTGCAGGAAATGCTGCGGATTGCTGGAGGAGAGACACTGTCCGTTCGCCAGCAGGATATTGCAATCAAAGGCCATGCAATCGAATGCCGGATTAACGCTGAAGATCCATCAAAAGACTTCATGCCTTTTCCCGGTACGATAGACCGGATCAGCGTGCCGGTGGGCAAGGATATTCGCTTCGACACCATGCTTTTTCAAGGTTATGTGGTTCCACCGTTCTACGACTCTCTCTTGGGAAAACTCATCGTCCATGGTGCCGATCGCGCCCAATGTTTGGCAAGGCTAACAGTGGCATTGAGCGAGTTGAAAATCGACGGAATTCCAACAACGATTCCGCTGCATGCCGCTCTTGCGAAGGACCCCGATATCGCCATCGGCCATTTCCACACGCGGTTCCTGGAAAACTGGCTCGAAACCAAATTTAATCCGCCTGCGTCGTCAGACCAAGCATACCGGGAGGCTACTGGATGAAAACCCGATATTCATTTGGTGGAGACGAACATCTCTTTGTCGAGTGCGCCGAGAGCATGTCACTTGAGGCCTTTTTCAAAAGCCTCTCCATGACAAATGCCATCCGCGAAAGTGGCATCAAAGGGGTGACGGAAATCTGCCCGGCCAATGCTTCTTGCCAGATAAAATTCAATCCCGATCAAATTAAGCCTGACGACGTACTTTCCGAAGTACAGGCCATTGAAAAAGCCGCTGACAAGGCAGAGCCGACAATCAAGACCCGGATCGTCGAGATTCCCGTCTTCTATGAAGACCCTTGGACCTACGAGACCCTGATGCGGTTTCGCGAGCGGCATCAGGACCCAAGTTTGACTGATCTGGAATATGCAGCACGCATAAATAATCTTGACGGTGTCAGCGATTTCATCAACGCGCACAGTGGCTCGCCGTGGTTTGTGTCGATGGTGGGTTTCGTTGCCGGCCTGCCCTTCATGTATCAGATGGTCGATAAGCCGAAACAGTTGCAGGTGCCCAAATATCTTCGACCCCGAACAGACACGCCCAAACTGACCATCGGTCACGGCGGCTGCTTCTCCTGCATTTATTCAGTTCGCGGCGCTGGCGGTTATCAGATGTTCGGTGTTACGCCGATGCCGATTTTTGACCCTGAGCAAAAGACGAGCTACCTGCGCGACTTCATGGTGTTCTTCCGTCCGGGGGATATTGTCAAATACAGACCGATAGCACGCGAAGAATATGACGCGATACTTGGAGACGTATCCGCCGGACAATTCGTTCCGAAAATGCGTGACGTTACATTCGATTTGAGAGAATTCCAAAAAGATACCAATGGCTACAACGCCAGGCTGGAGGGAATGATCAATGGTTATTAAGGTCATCAATCCGGGCTTATCGACAACAATCCAAGATCTCGGCCGCCCCGGTTACTTTCATCTTGGCATTCCGCTCGGCGGCGCCATGGATCGCCTTGCTTTACGCGCTGCCAATCTTCTCGTTGGTAATGACGAGGGCGCGGCTTGCCTTGAAGCTGTGTTTGTAGGTCCGGAACTTGAATTCGCCAAAGAAACGGTGATTGCAGTTACTGGCGCAGACATGCCAATGAAAATTGACGGCGAGGAAAAGCCGGGTTGGACGGCAATCAAGGTCAAATCCGGACAAACGCTTAGCTTTGATTTTCTGAGCAAAGGTGCTCGGATTTATATCGCCGTCGCTGGTGGTATAGATGTTCCCATCGTCCTTGGCAGTCGATCGACTTACATCATAGGTGCGTTGGGAGGTTTCCAAGGACGGGCAATTGCCAACAACGACGAACTGCCAATTGGCCCTTCAGGACGATTGAGCGAGGGGGCAAGTCTGGAAGGCTCTCTCCGGCCAAAGATGGCCACGCCAGCGGAGCTTCGCGTTCTGCCTGGGCTCTACTGGCATCGGTTACAAAAGATATCGATGGGCAGCTTTTTCGATGATCAATGGAAAGTTGCCTCAGAAGCCGATCGCATGGGATACCGGTTCCGTGGTGGACGAGCTTTGCAGTTTGTCGATCGTGAGCCGCCCTTTGGTGCTGGCTCTGATCCATCGAATATTGTCGACAGTTGTTATCCTTACGGTTCCATTCAGGTGCCTGGTGGAACCGAGCCGATTATCCTTCATCGGGATGCGGTTTCCGGCGGTGGTTACTGCACCATAGGTACTGTCATTTCCGCTGATATGGACATGATCGGGCAGATGCAACCCAACACCCCAACGAGATTTGTCGAAGTTGACATGAAGATGGCGCTGGCCGCGCGAGCCCACCGTGCCGCTCTGCTCCAGAGTATCAGGCATGCATTAGCCTAAAGGTATATCCGGTCTGAATATCGACTGGCGTTTAGCTGCATTCAAAAAATATAAAAAAGGGGAATTATGATGGCAGGTAAAATATCGGCCGCGGAAGCGGACAATCTCGACTATTCAAATATTGCTGTTCCACCAAATGCGCGTATGCCGAAAATGGCACTGACAATGGCGTGGTGGGCTGTTTGCAGTGCTGTATTCTATATCGTCGTCGGCGCAGCGCTTGCTATCGGTTTTGGGACGCGCAACGCGATCATCGGTATGATCCTGTCAGTGATTACCTATGGTCTTATCAACGCTGTATTAAGTCGCTTTGCAATACGCTCCGGCCTGTCCGTTGCGTTGTTCTCGCGTGTCCTTTTTGGTAATGTCGGAGCAGGACTGGCTACGCTGATTTTTTGTGCGACAGCTATTTACTACGCCGTCTTTGAAGGGTCCGTCATTGCTGTCGGGATCAATACCGTCTTTCCGTGGATATCCTATCCGCTCGCGGCGCTCATAGTGGTGCTGTACAGTGTTCCGCTGATCTTCGGCAGCATTCAAACGTGGCTGGACAAATTCAACGGAGTCCTGCTGCCATTTTATATACTTGGCTTGGTAGTCGCGGTGGTCCTTGCCATTGGTGAGTACGGATACAGCAATAAATGGCTCAATCTCGGCCCAGCTTCTGGAGAAGTTGCAGGTGGCTGGTGGTCCTGTTTCGTCTACTATATGGGCGTCTGGGTGTTGATGATGTTCACCTTCGACTATGCCCGTTTTGGGCGTCAGGAAGATGTTGGTTATCACGCCTGGTTCAATTTTGGTATGCCATTTTACATCATGGTATTTCTTGTCAGTGGCCTGTTTGGCATCTTCATGATCGGAACCGTGCCGGACCTTGGAAAGGTCACTGAAGTCACAGTCCTGTTGGCTCTCCTCAAACTGATGGGAGTATGGGGATTGCTGTTCGTCTGGATTACGCAAACTCGCATCAACACTGCCAACTACTATCTTGCAGCCGTCAATATGGAGGCGCTTTTCCAGCTGTTTGGTAAATTGCCGTTTGGGCGCATTGGATGGGCAATTGTTGTTGGTGCAATTGTTTATCTTTTGATGCTCGCCGACGTCTTCACATATCTTCTCCAGGCGCTTGCTTACCAAGGTATCTTCGTTGTCGCATGGGTCGCCATTGCGGTATCACACATTCTGAGCGACCACTACAAACGTGTTGCCGGTGACAAGGTCGAGTACCGGGCCAGCCATGTTCCTGCTTTTAACCCTCTCGGCATTACGGCATGGTTTGCAGCCGCAGCTGTTGGAATTGGCTTGCATCTTTCCGGGGGCTTCTACGCGGACCTGTCTGCTCCAGCAACCGCTATCATAGCCTTCGGCATGTATGCGATTGGATTAACTGTTGCCAAAAGGGAATGGTTCCTCATCTCGAGTTGACTCTGGAATAGGGATCTTCGTTTTTTCGGAGAGCGGAGATCCACCCCTGTTGCTGGAGCGCATTAGCCAGCCGTTGAAGACTGCTCTAAATTTCATGGGTTTACTGGTCTCCCAATATCTCCATCTATCAGACCGGCCTCTTGAGAGCTCTGTGCCCGTGCCCCGCCAACTGGATCGCCTCTGTCCCCGCGGTGCTCACATTCGGGTTTGCAGGATAGCATAATGCGCCCCTCCATCATCATCAAAGTCCAGTTTCAACATTTGGCGGGAGGCGAGGATTAGCGTGCGTCTGTCTGAGGGCATTTGCGTTATTATACGTATTCCCGTATAAATATCTTTTAAACGCTTTCGCGTATATCGCCAATATAAGCGCGTTCGCGTATATTGACAGATTATACGTTATCGCGTATATGGACGATTGGAGGCTGCCATGAACGAACAGATTGCCCGCACAGAAAAACAACTCGGCGCCATCCTGCGCCGCGCCCGCAAACAGGCGCACTTGAGCCAAGGTGCGCTTGGCGAACAAATCCATATGCGGCAAGGTACGGTTTCGCGCCTTGAAGCCGGAGAGCCAGCCGTCCAGTTGCGCACTCTGATGGAAGCCCTTTCAGCTCTCAATCTGGAACTGGTCGTTCGATCACGCAGCCAGAGCAGCGCCGCCGATATCGAGGACTTGTTCTGATGGCAAGAAGGCGGGCGCACGTACCCCTCAACGTTTTCCTGAACGGCCGTCATGTCGGCGTGTTGCGCCGCGAGGCCACAGGCGCAATCGACTTCCAGTACGGACGCGGCTGGCTGGATTGGCGCGGCACATTCCCGGTGTCACTATCACTGCCCTTGCGCGAGGACCGCTATATCGGCACCCCGGTCATCAATGTGTTCGACAACCTGCTGCCTGACAATGATGCAATCCGCAACCGGGTCGCCGAGCGCGTCGGCGCACAAGGAACTGACGCTTTCAGCCTGCTAACCGCTCTGGGTCAGGATTGCGTGGGCGCTCTGCAATTCCTGCCCGACGGCACTGATCTCGGCACTGTCGGCGATACTGACGGCAAACCGGTCAGCGACGACGAGGTCGCGGACATCATCAACAATCTTGCCGCCGCGCCGCTCGGCATGGGCGAAGACGAAGATTTTCGAATCTCGATCGCCGGGGCACAGGAAAAAACCGCCCTGCTGCGCAAGGATGGCCAGTGGTTTAAACCCACGGGCACCACCGCCACCACTCATATTCTCAAACCGCAGATCGGCCAGCTTCCCAATGGCATCGACCTCTCCAACAGCGTCGAAAATGAGTATCTATGCCTGAAGCTGCTGCAAGCAATGGGCGTCCCCACCGCCAGCGTCGAGATCGCGGATTTCGGGGAACGCCGTACACTAATCGTTGAACGTTTCGACCGCCTTTGGACGAAGGACGGAAGATTGCTCCGTCTGCCGCAAGAGGATACTTGTCAGGCGCTGTCGATCCCGCCTACCAGAAAATATCAGTCTGACGGCGGCCCTGGAATGCGGGAAATCACCAACCTGCTGAAAGGCAGTGACACACCCGATGCCGATATCGCGACATTCATGCGCGCCGGGGTTCTGTTCTGGTTGCTCGGCGCGACTGACGGTCACGCTAAAAACTTCAGTATTTTCCTTGGTCCCGGCGGGCGCTTCCGAATGACACCCCTTTACGATGTACTGACCGCACAACCGAGCCTTGATGAAGGCCAGATTTCCCGCAAGAAATTTAAACTTGCGATGTCGGTTGGCAGAAACCGACATTATGCCATCCACGACATCGTACCCCGTCACTTCATGCAGTCGGCAGACCTTTCCGGTGTCGGCACCCCGGTGATGAAGGCGATCTTTGAAGACATCGCCGCGAACGCCGAACAGCAGGCAGAGGCTGCTATTGGGGCGCTGCCCAACGGTTTTCCCGACCAGCTCGTGACGTCGACCATGGCCGCTATCAGCCAACGCGTCCGGGTCGTCGCCGCTTCACTTTCATCAACCTCTTAAGTCTAAAGCAAGAAATTGCCCGCATGGCCGTTCTTGGCTCGGTTTCGCTGCTTTAGAAGCCAACCGCGATGCCTCGATTGGCATAGAAGCGATCGAAGGTGGCGAGCGATAGCACAACGTCGGCCTGACTGGCGCGGTCATGGCCGGAGGGATTGTGAAAGCGAATGCTTTCCTGCGAGGCAGCTGTCACCAGCACGAGATGACCGCCCTTTGACACCGGCTCGCGTTCGGGCCAACGAATAGCGCTGTTGACCGAGGCGATAAAGAACCGATGTTCGGCGAGGATTGCGGGAAGCCCGGTCGCCGGTATCTCTGTCTTGATGACTGCTGAAAGATTGAACTGCTCGCGGACGAAATCGACGAATGGTGCGTAGATCAGACCTTTAATCGAGGCATCGATCTCATTGACGACGTAGCCACCATAATCGGTACAGCCACGCGCCAGCGAGAGGATCGGGTGCGTCTCGCTACGTGCGGCAAGGATCATTTTCAGGCAAGCCATGCCGCAAATGTTGACCGCCCACCGCGCATACTCCTCCACTGTTTTTGCGCCAGAATTTTGCCAGAGTGGATCACGAAGCAATGCCGACGTTCCTTCCGACACGACAGCCAACGTCATTTCCGGTGTTTCCCACTGGCTGAAATAGGGCACGTCAAGGTTTCGGTAATCCATGTCTTTCCATCCGGAACTGTTGATGCAGCAAGCATTAGGACCGCCGCTGAAAAGCGGTTCGTTTAATTGCACTCCTCGCCGAGGAGGATAATCAGCTCCTTAGGTGGGCATAGTGCTTGCTTTAGAACTACGGCCAATGGATGTGTTCGAATCGGATGCGAGCTGATAACAGAAACCTGTCTAATCATCTTCCATCGGCTCGAGCACACATTCTTGAATAGGAGCCAACAGCTCCCACACACGTTCATTTTTGTTACTGGTAAGTTTGGCTGTTCCACCGAGCGCTATTGGTGTCGCCCGCTGCAGAACGACGTGACCGAAACCAGTATTATTTCCCGGCTCCAAGTCCTGTTCGACACCAAGATTTGTTTCTGACCATCTCAACTTTAAATACTCAGTGTCGTCGTGATTTTCCACGCCCCACGAGACCGAAATTTTTCCCTTTGATTGAGCGAGCACACCATATTTGGCGGAATTGGTACCGAGTTCATGAATGGCCATTCCGATATGTAAAACCGCATGGGGTGCAAGTTGAATCGAGGCACCGGATATAGCGATCATTCCTTCATGTCCAAATGGCTTCAGCTGTTCATGGATGAGGGTTGCAATATCTCCCCCCTTCCATTCGGCGGCTACGAGCAGATCATGCGAACTGGCAAGAGATGCGATGCGATCATTGATTTGCAGCTGAAAGTCGTCGACATTTTCCGCTCGTTTCGCTGTTTCACGAATGATGGACAGGATGACGGCGTATTGGTTCTTTACCCGGTGGTTCACCTCGCGAAGGAGCAGCCGTATACGGCGCTCATTATCTCGTGCTGCGGTTATATCGCGAGCAATTTTTGAAGCGCCGACAATCCGGCCATGTTCGTCCTTGATTGGCGAAACGGTGATGGATACGGGAATGAGCGAACCATCTTTTCTTACTCTTAAGGTCTCGAAACTTTCTACAATCTCGCCAGCGCGAACGCGTGCGATAATTACATCTTCCTCATTCTGATGGCTTTCCGGAATCAGGGTACGAATGTTTTTTCCAATAATTTCCTCTGCCGCATAACCAAAGAATCGTTCCGCCGCGCGATTCCATGTCGTTATGACACCATTCAGGTCTTTGCTTATGATTGCATCAAACGAGCTATCCACGATTGCCGCCAATCGGGATGCAACCAAAGGGGTGTTCGCCTCATCTAAAATGTGCAAGTTGGTGTTACCTTTGACAGAAATCCGATTGTCCGCGCCAAATCTGCAGGCTGATTGGCTGCGTGCTGATTGTACTATCGTTACCATTTCAAACGAAACTGGCAAGGTCAAACAACGGTACTCTTCCTATCAAATTGGGATTGAGTATTGGTAGCCCCGTAGAGCTTATTTGTCGCCGGATTGATCGATGGCATGTGGTGCGGAGCGTGCGGGTAGAGGGTTCTCAACGGGTGTGAACCAGAAAATTACAGCCAGCATCAGGATGGCAACGGCAAACGCAAGATACCACATCTGTGTACGCATGAAATACCTCCCAATAGACTAAAACCTTGGAGAGATTCATTGGTTCCAGCACGGGCGGGCAAGGAACGAAATCCAGGCAGCAAACGTTGTGACGCCAGTACCAATCAAAAGGGAGATCGTTGTGAAAACACTTGCTGAACTGTTCGAACACACGCTCAAGGATGTCTATTACGCCGAGAATGCCATCGTAAAAGCGCTGCCAAAAGTATCCAAAACCGTCAAGAATACGGAGCTGAAAAAGGCGGTCGACCATCATCTGGAAGAGACAAAAGGGCAGATTGAAACCCTCAAGAAAGTCTTCAAAACAATCAACGTAAAACCCGAGGGCGAAAAGTGCGACGCCACGGATGGTCTTTTGAAAGAGACCGACGGTCTGATGACAGAGGCGCAAGGCGTCGCGCTGGATGCTGGTGTCCTCGCAGCCTGCCAGGCTGTCGAGCATTACGAGATCGCCCGTTACGGCTCATTGCGTGAATGGGCCAAGGTTCTCGGGAATGAAAAGGCGCATGTTCTCCTGAGCGAGATACTGGATCAGGAGAATGCAGCAAATAACAAGTTGACGAATCTCGCCGTGACTGCGGTCAACAAATAGTTTCAGGAATGAGAATCTCAACAGCGGCCGCTCGGGCCGCTGTTTTCATTTTGATGCCTTTGGAAGAGGGTCATTCCTGCCCTGTTTTGATTTCGATGTTATCGAACTCAACGTCCACTTTTTCAGCGTAGCGTTTCCCATTAATCTTGTCGTGTCGCATAAAAGTTGGGGGTTTGATCGATACGCTTAAAGTATACCGCCCATCACCCGGCACTTTGATATTTCGACCGTAATGATATAGCCCCGGATGCCAGACAAAAGGTATTTCATAAGGGCCAATCTTTTTTCCACCTTCGGGTGAAAGCGTCACTGAAATTCCCAGATAAGGTATGAATCGCCTGTCGCCCGCATCGCTGACGGAGATCTCTATATGACAGTTCTCATCAGTGGGTTCAGTCCAATGCAGTTTTCCCTGTTTATCGAGCATGTACATGCCTTCGGCTCGCTCTTGCGCATAGGCAACGATGTAGTCTCCGGCCCGCTTCTGACCTCCGCTATCTGCAACTTCCTTTGCCATATATTGAAGAGAACGGTGATAAGCTTCACCCTCCTTCTTGGCCATTTGGATTTGTTTGGCGTCTGCTTCGTCGCTCGGACGTTCTGATGGTGTGGAATGATTCATGTGCTGCACTCCCATGTTCTCTTCAGAAACGGAGCGGCGAATTTATTGTTCCCTTCTGTTGGTTGATGGGTGCCTTTAGGTGTAACGCTCCAGCAGACGCATCAGCCCTGTTTCTGCAGCGCTCAAACCTTTGCGAAGAGGTGCGCGCAACAGGGACATCGTAAGCTCGTCGCGATTAAAAGCGGCTGTTATGAGCGGGTGGACATAACTCGACCGTGTTACTGCAGGTGTATTGCGCAGAAAAGTGCTCACATCCCGCATTGCCGATGCGATGGCCCGTTTTTTTGCCGCATCGGTCCCGGCATTGATCCCGGCTAAAAAGGCGAGCGCCCGTGCCGAACCATGAAATGTGCGGAAGTCCTTTGCACTCACTTTAGAGCCGGAAATTTCTCGCAGATAATCATTGAGCTCCGTTGCTCGCAATGCATGCCAACCCCGTGCGGTCTTGTATTGAAAGAGCCGCCCGCGCTGCGAAAAGGTCTGCAGGCTTTTGACGAGCCCTTTGTCCCGCACAACAATCTCGTTCTTTTTTCTGGATTTTCCTGCAAATACAAAATGCGCAACATTGTCTTCTATTTTTAGATCGCTCTTTCTAAGCGTTGCGATACCGCGACCACCGTCCTTTGCATATTTCTCATGCCCGGCGCGGAAGGCCTTCCGGTCGATCAGCTTAATGGCGAGAGCGGTAATCGATTTCTTTGGGTCTTTGTGGGCAATGGCGCGTGATGTGCGTTTGCGAATATGCGGCAATGCTTTTCCGAATGCCAGAAGACGCATGGTCTTGATCGCGTCGCGCACATGGCTCCATTTGTGATGATAGATATATTGCCGTCGTCCAAGTTCATCCTGCCCGACAGCCTGAATATGACCATTTTCATCGTCACAGCAATGAACCGATATCCAGGCTGGCGGGATAACCAAGGCATCAAACCGCTTTTTGAGTGTTGCGTTGACTGCACGCCCATCGCTCTTGACGTAGTGGACCTCTTTGGAAGATGGCTGGCGGCGTATTCCAAAGGTGTCAGGATCGACGATTTTCAATCCCAATGCTTTTGCTGCTTCCCGATATTCTTGCTGCATGTGTACCTGAAACGGTAAGGATGATTGTTTGAGATATTGGCCCAGCAAAGTGCGCTGCACAGGCTGTGGCTGTTGCGTCCGGTGATTACCGGTTGGCTTTGGTTGTCTCAGGCTCACTCTCGTCGAACCATTCGGTTACGAATGTTAGGCTGATCAATCCTATGGGCTTGCTCTTTGAATCCCTGATGCTGATGGAGGCAATGCCGCGACCGGCTTCGGGGATCTCGTCCCGGGCGATATCCAGAAGAATGCGTGAAGCCTGTTTGGTTACGTCTTCGCGCGATTTCATCTCCACTCCATCTTCATCGATGAACCGCCCGTCGCCGTTGTGAAGATCAAAATAATATCGGCTCATTGTTTTCCTCCTTTCGGAACAGAAGTCACGATTGCGAATTTAGTTCCCTGAAGCCCTTGGTCACGATGAAGATGCAGGATATTTGCGGAGCGCTATTTTGATCGAATCCTTACTTTTGAATTTGCAAAGCCACGATGTTGTAACGCAAGCAGAAAAGGATCTCTTGCGATCGCTTGTGAAGCGCGAAAAGCACTTCTCGGTGGATGAGGACCTCGTCTCGGAAGGAAGCCGCCCAATGTTCAGCACTTTGTTGCTGGACGGATTTGCCGCGCGCTATAAGATACTCGATGACGGCAGAAGACAGATTACGTCGCTGCACATTGCCGGTGACTTTGTCGATCTGCACGCCTTTCCATTGAAGATTATGGATCATGGAATTGTTGCATTGACGCCGTGTCACGTTGCTTTGGTTGAACACGATGATCTCAAACGCATCACAGAAACATCACCCCATCTGACGCGCCTGTTTTGGCTGGATACCCTGATTGACGGAGCCATCCATCGGGAATGGATTGTCGCTATGGGAAGAAAGAGCAAAAAGGCACATATAGCCCAATTGCTGTGTGAACTTTTCGTCCGCCTTCAGGTTGTGTTGCGAACGGACGGCCAGAGTTTCCATTTCCCTCTGACGCAAGTCGAACTTGCAGATGTCGTCGGGATCTCGGTGGTTCATTTAAACAAGTCAATTCAGTCCTTGAGAAAGGAACGTCTCCTGACATGGACCAATCACACCGTTACAATCTTGGATTGGGATCGCCTTGCTCAATTCGCGGAATTTGATCCTCTGTATCTCAATCTTTCAGTTGAGCCGCGCTAGAGGGGAGGAAGGTCTAACTCGGCGCTTATTTATCCGCAGGTCTTTAACTTCCGAACCGAAGTTGTATTTTTTCAAACTGTTTGCACTTTGATCACCTTGAGGGTGGATATGCGCAGCTGTTATGGCGTTTTGACTGAAAATGGGGACATCGATGACCACACAACAGTATCTCGCCTTCGCAGTGATTATCCTGATGATGGCAGCTTTTCTCTGGGGGAAGTTCCGTTACGATCTGGTAGCGATGTGCTCATTACTCATTGCAGTGTTGTTGGGTGTCGTTCCGTACGACAGGGCGTTTAGTGGCTTTAGCGACGAGATAGTCATCATCGTTGGCAGTGCGCTTGTTGTCAGCACCGGGGTTGCACGCTCCGGTTTGATGGAAGCGGCTGTTCAGCGGTTCGTTCCTTCGTTGAGTTCAGTCAGAGCCCAGCTCGCGGTACTGGTCATTGTCGTTACCATTTTGTCCGCATTCGTGAAGAACATTGGCGCGTTGGCTATTATGATGCCGATCGCTTTCCAGTTTGCACGCAAATCAAATGTATCGCCTTCAGCATTTCTAATGCCGATGGCATTTGGCGCATTGCTGGGCGGGTTGATGACGCAGATCGGGACCTCTCCAAATATTGTCGTGTCGCGCGTTCGCGAAGAAATGGTAGGACAAAGTTTCAGCATGTTTGATTTCACCTCGGTCGGGGCGATGCTCGCTGCCGTCGGCGTTGTCTATCTCGTGCTGTTCTACTGGCTGGTTCCGGTTCGGGTGCGCGAGGACCTCTCGGCGGATGAGGCAATAGAAATTCGCAACTACGTTTCGGAGGCCACGGTCCCAAAAAACGCTTCTGCTATCGGAAAGACGGTCGTCGATATCGTCAGACCCGCCGACAAGGGCGCGCGCATTACCTCAATCGTCCGGGGAGAGCACCGGATATCTCCACTTCCGGATTCTGTTGTTGCCGAAGGTGATGTGCTGGTGCTCGAAGGCGATCCAAAAGCGCTCGATGCGATTATCAGCAACGGCAAACTGGTGCTCTCCAAGGATCGAACTCCATCTGAAGTGCAAAACTCATCCGAGATAGAATCCATTGAGGCGGTGATTACCGATATTTCGCCACTGATCGGGCTGTCGGCAACCGAAATGTCTCTGTTTCATCGATATGACGTCAATCTGCTGGCTGTGAGCAGACAAGGCGAGCGCATTCAGGACCGGTTGGGGCAGATCAGGTTCCGGTTGGGTGATGTGATCGTTCTGCAAGGAAAGGATAATCTTTTACCAAATCTCGTGCGGGAGCTTGGCTGTCTGCCGCTTGCCAAACGAACTATTCTTCTTGGAAGTGTGCGTCGCGGTCTTATCCCGCTTTTCATCCTGCTTGTGGCAATCGGCTTGACCGCCTTCGGTTTTCTGCCCGTTCCCATAGCGTTCTTCGCTGCGGCAGTTGCCATGGTCCTGTTCAAGGCTATTCCGATCCGCGAGGTATATTCGGCGATTGATGGGCCAATTCTCGTCATGCTCGCAGCACTTATTCCCGTGAGCGACGCTTTGCGGACGACTGGCGGTACCGATGTCATTGCTCAGCTCTTGACCACTTACGCGCATCAATTGCCGCCATTTGCGGCTTTGGGCGTTATCCTCCTTGCGGCAATGGCTGTTACGCCCTTCCTGAACAATGCCGCAACGGTGCTCGTCATGGCGCCCATTGCTTCAAGCTTTGCCGTAGGGCTAGGTTTCAAGCCGGAAGCTTTTCTGATGGCAGTGGCTATTGGCGCGGGATGCGATTTTCTCACCCCAATAGGTCATCAATGCAATACGCTCGTTATGGGACCGGGCGGTTACAAATTCAGCGATTATCCGAGGCTCGGATTTCCCTTGTCCGTTATCATTGTTTTGGTCGCCGTGCCTGCCTTGATGCTGGTCTGGCCCCTTTCATAGAACACCGCGCATTGTTGTACCGAGTATGGATTGGCTCGCCTTTAATGTGGAACCAAGTGGAGGTTATTGCCGTTCGGTTGAGTTATTTCCTTGCAAAGAAAGTTCCACATGGCGACGCAGCACCGTGACTTGAGAACCGGCCAGCCAATCTGGCTGGATCGTTCAGCGCAGACGGTCCGTTGCGAGCCACTTTCCAATAATCTTGCGGTTGATGTGGCTATTGTGGGCGCAGGCATCAGTGGGGCGCTCATCGCCGAAAGTCTGACTGAAGCTGGATTGTCGGTGGCGGTTTTTGACAGACGCGCACCAGTGACCGGGTCAACGCCCGCCAGCACGGCGCTTCTGCAATTTGAAATCGATGTCCCGCTTCACCTGCTTGCGAAAAAGATTGGTGTTGCAGATGCCGAACGAACGTGGCGACGCTCGAAGCTTTCAGTCGATATCTTGCGGGAGCGGACCCGTCGTCTTGGCATATCCTGCGAAATGAAGAACAGGGATTCGCTTTATCTGGCTGGCGATCTTCTCGATGCCGATGGGTTGCAGCGCGAAGCAGATGCCCGCCGCCGTGCTGGCTTCGAAACCCAATTCCTATCCCGCAGGGAATTGAAGGAGCGATTTGGCATTGATCGCCGGGCAGGTTTGATGTGCTTTGACAATATCGAAGCCAATCCTCGCAAACTGGCGCATGGCTATTTGCGCGCGGCCGTCTCCCGCGGAGCAGCAGTATATGCACCCGTAGACATTGCTTCCGTTGAATCCAATCCCCGGCATGTAACTGCAATAACAACCGATGGCTGGAAAATCCGCTGCAAACATCTTGTCTACGCAACGGGGTATGAAATGCCCGACCAAGTACCGCAAAGGGGCCACCAGATTATCTCAACCTGGGCTCTGGCAACGCCACCGCAAAAGGAAAATCTCTGGCCCGAACGTTGCCTGATCTGGGAGGCATCCGATCCCTATCTCTATATGCGCACCACCCGGGATGGCCGGATCATCGTGGGCGGCGAGGATGAGGATTTTGAGGATGAAGCCAGGCGCGATGCCAAACTGCCCATGAAAACCAGGGCAATTCTGCGCAAACTCAAAAAGATGTTTCCTGATGTGATTGCAGAAGCCGATTATGCATGGACAGGCTGTTTCGGAGCGAGTGACACCGGCTTACCATCAATTGGAGAATTGCCCGATGTGAAACGTTGCTATGCCGTACTCGGATATGGTGGAAACGGCATTACTTTTTCCATGGTCGCGGCGCAAATAATCCGGGGGCTGATCACCAAGACCGGCGATACGGACGCCGATCTTTTTGCGTTCAGATAGAACTTTTTTCAAGGAGCGAACGGGCTTGACATTCCACGCGCCAAGCGGTCTTTTTCTTATCCAAACCATACGTAATGTTGGCTTGGCCGACTAAATGGCTCAATAGAATTTGGGATAATTTGCTATGTCTATTTTGGCAGATGTATCGGAATGGATTCCAGCTCAAACAACGGCATGAATTCATCAGGCGGAGCCTGATCACATACGAGCATATCGACGTCGTTGACTGTTCCGAGCTGCACCATACCCGTGTGACCGAACTTGGAATGATCAACGGCTAATATAGTGCTCGCTGATTGTGCCATCGCGGCGCGAACGGTCGAAACTTCCCCTGGTTCATCGTCACCCATATTGCCATTACGATCAACGCCACTGACCGAGACGATGGCATAATCGAACTTGAACTTCTTGATGAATTCAGGCGTATCGGCACCATAAACGCCGCTGTCGCCGGAACGGACAAAACCACCGGGGATGGCAACGACAAAATCGGGATTGGTACACAGAACGTTTGCTGATCGGAGGCTGTAGGTCAAAATCCGAAGTTTACCGTGGGTGGTCAACGCCGCTGCTATTGCCTCACATGTCGTACCGGTATCCAGAAAAAGCGATGCTCCTTCTGGGATGAGGCCTGCCACGATCTGTGCGATTTTCTCCTTTGCCAGTGCGTTATCTATCCGCCGTTGGCGCAAAGCGATGGGAGAGATAGACCGGGCGATTGCGACGCCACCGTGTAGCCGGCGCGCCAGGCCATTCTGTTCAAGCGCGATGATGTCACGCCGCGCTGTCTGTTCATTGACGGCGTATAGCTCAACAATGTCGTCGAGCGCCAAATAGGAATTTGCTTCCAGTCGCTGCAGGATGTCCCGCTGGCGTCGCTCCTTCTTTCCTTCTGCTATTTCAGACATGCGGCTGTTCATTCCCCGGTGTTTGTTGGCGCTTCAATTATCATTGTCGGCAAATGTAATTCAAATGAATGAACTTGGGCAGGACTTAGTTTTTGTGGACATAATGTGGTTTCGGTCCTTAAATATTATATATCTTGTCGGGCAGGGGATCGCGGTGTCATGATCCGGGTGACAGAAAGATCTGGGACTTTGGAACAATCCTGTTCCGACGGGAAACAGGTATATGCTGGATCAGCGCGTGCAGGTGCCGCGGATAAACCGGTCAGAGATTCCAACCTTCAGGACTTTGGCATGGTCCGGACTCGAAAACCAAAGGACTACAATCAGATTGCCTTGAAGACCCGTTGATTCCGACCGGCGATCTCAATGCGAGGGGCGCTGCTTTTTAAATTCCTGTCCCGTCGAGCTGTTGGGTGTCGTCGCCCTCCCAGGGTGATGGCATGGAGCTGCCATCAAGATTGGCCGTGGGCATTGGCATCCAGCACTTCAGTTCCGGCTCGGCATATTCGATGAGGCGGCCAGGTGAAGAATCGGAAGCGCGCCAGCCTTCCGTACCGAACTGATCGCCCTTTGACCAATAGGCGAGGTCAACTTCTGCTGGCCCCTGTTCGGACGGGCGGATCGTGACAAGGATTCGACGACCGTCTTTCGGCGCTGTCACCATGTGACGCCAGTGGTCAGGCTCATCCATCATCTTCCTCCTGCCTTGCTACGGGTTTCAAGTGTCGCCCTGCCATTGAAAACGGTCAACTCAAATTTTCACAGCCAACATAACCGTTTCGCTGCAAATTGCCGCTTGGAGACAAATACCTCTTGGTGAAAGGAGCGAGGTCGCGAAGGGCAGTACCTGCCCCATAGCATCACATTTGAAGGAGATTTATGCGCATATTATTTGCATAGATGTATGATACTTTGAGTAACAAGGCATTTAATCCGGACAGAGTGTGTATCTCTCTTTGGCCGTGTACTGCCACAGAGAACTCCGTCGGCCAACACCTAGCCGACACTGTCGCCATCAGTCTCCACCCGGCTGCATTATTCATAACAAATGAAGTCAAGTGTGGTCGACGCGGATACTGAACCCGAGCCGCCCGCCGAGAGAAGTGCCTTGAGCGCCACCGGCGTGCATCCTGTCTGCGGCAGCCAGAAACCAACATAAGTCGTTCTGTTGCCGGCGGCTGTGGAAGGAACGGTCACGGTACTGTCCAGCAACTGGCGCAACCTGGCGCGCGCTTTGCCTATTGCGTTGCGGGTCGGTGTTTCTTTCGCGACGAGGCGCAATTTGGCATTCGCTGGGAGAGGAGGCGTCGCATCGATGCGCACGATCACCATGGTCGAAGACGATGCATTCTCGCCGATAATGACATTGCCAAGCCCAGCCGCATCTGGCGCCAGCACGTCTTCGGAGAACTTGCCTGTCAGACTTTCAAACAGCCGCGCCTCGATCTTCAGTACCGGCTTTGCGTCCTGTGCAAAGCCGGACTGTGCGGTGACAACAAAAATGATGAAAGCGAAAAAGCAACCAATTACGGTTCTCAAAAGCCTATCCCTCGATTTTCGTTCGACTATCGGTTCGACCTGTACCGCCTGCGCATTGGCTGCTCCGGTAAGTGTAAATGTTAAGGTATGATATTGGATAGCTGTTGGTTACACCAGTGGTCGACTGTCACCTCCAACCAAGTGCGGGGGCGATGTGGGTCAGGATTGCTTCAAGGACATGTGCGTTGTAATCGACGCCCAGCTGGTTTGGCACCGTCAACAACAAAGTATCTGCTTCCTTGATGGCCTCATCCTGGGCCAGCTGTTTTATGAGTGCTTCAGGCTCGCCAGCGTAAGTCCGACCGAAAATGGCCCTTGTATTTTCATCAATATGACCAATTGAATCGCCTTCCCTGCCGGCGCTGCCAAAGTAAGCACGATCACGGTCGTCCATGAGCGCGAAGATGCTCCGGCTGACTGAAACACGCGGTGTCCAATTGTGGCCTGCTTCCTTCCATGCTTGCCGGTACGCACGTATTTGCGCCGCTTGCTGAATATGGAATGGCTCACCTGATTCATCGTTTTTCAGTGTAGAACTTTGAAGATTCATACCCAACTTGGCCGCCCAGACAGCCGTCGAATTAGAGCCGGCACCCCACCAGATACGTTTTTGTAAGCTTTCAGAATGCGGTTCGAGGCGCAATAGACCAGGCGGGTTCGGAAACATCGGTCTCGGATTTGGTTCGGCAAAGCCGTCGCCTTTGAGCAGGCTCAGGAAAACCTCCGCGTGCTGGCGACCCATATCGGCGTCTGTGGCGCCATCCTCAGGGTGATAACCGAAATAGCGCCAGCCATCGATGACCTGCTCCGGTGAGCCCCTGCTGAGCCCAAGCTGCAGGCGGCCGTTCGAGATCAGGTCTGCTGCCCCCGCATCTTCGGCCATGTAGAATGCGTTCTCGTAGCGCATGTCGATCACAGCTGTGCCGATTTCGATCTTTTTGGTTTTCGCTCCAATTGCAGCCAATAGTGGGAAGGGCGAGGCCAATTGCCGGGCGAAATGATGAACACGGAAATAAGCGCCGTCTACACCCAATTCCTCAGCCGCGACGGATAACTCGATCGACTGGAGAAGCGCATCTCCTGCCGAACGGGTTTGCGATTGCACCGAAGGTGCCCAATGGCCAAACGAAAGGAAACCTATCTTCTTCATGATTACCCATATCTCAAAAGGAGCAGACCCTGTTGCTCCGGCGGGTCGTATATGGGAGTGGTTCGTAGTGGTTGTAAGTCAGTTGAACACTGTGTTCGAAGAATGGCATCGGACGCATTCTGGCAGCCAAGACAAACCAGGTTGACTTTCGCAATCACGCCGATCTTACACACGCGCTTTTAGAATAATAAATATAGGTTGGAGCTTGAATATCTGCATAGTGAAGCCTGCCAGTCAGGTTGATTCAGAAGCGGCCGCTAATTGCGAGAAAATATGAAAAATCGCATTCTGTTCTTCGGTATAATGGTGGCGCTGGCACTGTTGTTGCCGTTTCTTTTCAAGCACCCAGAACCCGCCAGACCTCTCTCGATTCAACCAAAAGTCGAAGATGTGCCGTCAAGGCTGTATAAGGACAATGCAGGTCACGAGGCGCGTGTTTCAACTCCTTTGCTTGACGCTTTTCAGTATACTGGCGACAGCAATCTCTGCTCGGAATTCAAAGAGATGACCAAGAATGCTGCTGAAGCAGCATCCGAATTTACCGAGCTGTGTATCGATCTGTCGCGTGGAACACCAATTGAAGTCAGTCAAAAAAGAACAAGTATGGCGATTGCGATCGCTGATAATGATGAAGAGTTTTCATTTTCGTTTCCCAAAGATGATGCCAGTCAGGATAAGCGCGTGGTGTTCGGGCTATCCGCATTGAAAGCTGCACTTGACATTCTTCCACCTGAGGAACCTGCCGCAGCTATGGAGGTCTTGAACAATGTCTGGATCGCCAGAAATGCGAGCGCATCTTTTAGCAGATATTCTCCATCCTTCCTTTTTGGGTCCGCCATGCGTGTGGAAGCGGGTGAAGCCATGCTCAAACTCTGCCCGCTCACCGCGCGTCCCGATTGCAACCTGTATGTTCCCTCTGGATTACCCGGAGCACTGGAGGAACTTGGCCGCTGGAAATCTGATGTTGGTTTGCTACTCCGCTCCGCCGAGTTGCTGGAACGCGAAAATGCTGGCGTGAAAGAACCCGACAAACGAAGCGAGCTGAAGTTTGCCCGAGATTTCTCCAGCACACTTGGATATGCAAGCGAAATTGATCCCGGCACTAACAGTGCCCACGCGCGCAGAGGTGTTAAACCTCTGGAGGATTGGTTGCTTAAATATGAAAGCAGCACCGACGAACGCCAATTGCAGTATCCGTGGGGGCTGCGTATGGGCGTATCGCGCAAAACACCAAACAAAATCCCGATGCGGAAAAAGCGTTGAAATATAATAGTTTGACATACGACATTGAGCGCAAACTAAACTCAGGCGGTGCAAGTTGGCAGACAATGGTCAATCTTGGGGATGATGTACTTCTTCTGGGAGAATTGGAGCATGATCAAGCGGGCTTTCAAAGGGCTGTCAAACTGCAGCGTGACGCTTTTGCGCTTACGGAGCAAATAAACTCCCAAGAATACTCTGCTTACGTAAATATGAAGCTGGCCCGGACGCTGCAGCATTATGCCGAGGCCGGTTTCCCCGATGTCGCCGATGCAGAAAAAATCAATATGCTTGAGGAGGCAATAAAACTGGCTGAAGGGGTCAAGCCTCTATTCGAAAAAACAGGCGCCACTTCATATCTGCAGATCATAAATCGTGTCCTCATCAATGCAAATGCCCAACTTGCAAAACTGCATGTATCGACAAAACCAAAAAGCGACTAAGCGGCATTCATATCGAGGTTGGTGCATCGCAGAGCATTAGGCCAAGATCACTCCGCGATTGGGCTTCGGCCAATCAAGATATGATGCAAAGGCGGGTGAGGCTTTACTGAAAGAGGAAAAATTCAAGATCTGGATAGATAAAGGTTTACGGACTGACGCCCCCTACAACAAAAAGCCTTACACAACTTATCTGACGTGGTATGGCCGTATTGGCAGCTTAAGCGCAGCGCCGGATGGGGCCCACACTCCGGAGATGACGAAGTTTTTTGAAACGCACGGTTTCACTCCGTCAGCAGCTTATTCCATCATTGAAGACTATGCGCTTTACGGCAAACCAAACTCGATTGTCGATCTGGACTTTGAAGCAAAAATGAATGCCTTTCATTGCCCTTAATAACTGATTTTCATTTCCAGCTTGTGTAATCACCGGCGACACAGCCAAACGGAGCGCGATCGTGGCCGAACCGCTTCTTGAGCTGCTCACACCCCCAATTGTTCAGTGGCGCAGGCATGAGATTGTTTATATCCATGCCGGGCGATTGAAACTGGGTCGCAGAGCTTGTCACATACCAGAGCCAGAAGCCGAACACACCAATAGCGATTAAAAGCAGCACGCCGAAGAAGTTTCGGAACTGCTTCCAGATAGAGATCGTCTTTTTGGGTTCTTCGACCAGAAGCGGCACATTTTGATCGCCTTCATAATGATAGGCGAATGGTGCAAGAGCTGCGGTTCGCTCGTCTTCGGTTAGTTTGATGCGCTGTAGGTTACTGTCCAGAAGTACAGGGAGTGCGGTATTGCCGTGCCTGACAGCCAGTCCTACGGCTTTGCCGTTGGCCGCTCCGATAATCAGCGGCTCCTGCCCGTCATTCATCCGCGTATACGCGGATCGTCCCGTCTTATCATGAGCAATCTTGTCATTGTACGTGATGGAAAGGACGTTGCGCTTACGGTCAAATGCCGTGATTTCAACCGGAACAGGCGTCAATTTGGCGGGCTGCTTCAGTTGGCGATTAACACGCCAAATGCGCAGACCGAAAAACACCATGGCCAAGCTCATACCGCCAAGCAGGACGACAAACACGCAGAGTGTCACAATCCGGTTCCAGAGCATATCCAGACCGAGACTCATCGTCGCCAGCTCTGGATGATCTGCCGAGATCACCAAGCCAGTTTCATAATCCCCGGTGTGAAAATCGATGAACATAATCTCGACCGTAGTATCGTAATTCTGTCCCTTGTAACTGTATACGAGACGCGCCTCGCAATCAGTGAAGATAGCTTTGCGTGTCGTGCAGTGCCCATTCCGCACGTCGCCATTTTCAAGCGTCATAGGATTCTGGCTTATCTGGAAATCGCGGATCACACCCGGCGCTTCCCAGACGAACAGGAATACGGCAATTGCCAGGATTATGGGTGTAGCCCAGAAGTATGCGCTCGGCGTGGAGATGACGTTTGGCGCCAAAGAGAGCTGGCGATTGGGAAGAACAAGCGAAGGCTGCAACATTGGGTCTCTCACATTTGATGGTACAACGCTTTTAGCGCTTCAGGCAGCGACCGATGAAGACCTGACGGTATGATATGGCAGAGGCGTTCTGACGTTAAGTCTGTGGGAGCATAAGGAATTGTCGGGCAGATGTGCCGGAGTGTGGGTATTATTGAGTTACCTATCCGGATCAGGGCTTTTGGCATCATAGTCTACGGGAACGAGCCGCATTTCGAGCGAGCAGTGCCTTGAAAAGAGGCGCGCAAAACCCGGCTAATATGGCGCCTCCGACCACCCAGCCAAGCGCTTCACCGCCAAGTAATTCATCGCCGACATATGCTGCGGCGATGCACCCGATACCGGCCAGCAGCGCCCGCCAAATCCAACCCGAAACTGTCATTGTTAACCCCCCGGCCTTTGCAGCTAACAACGTTCAATATTTTGAAGGAAACGTCTATACCTCACCGCAAATAGCTCTTGGCATAACAAGTTGATGGCGTCTAATGCTTTGAATAAGTCAGGAATATTTGATTTTCAAAGGCCCACTTCGTTATTTACTTCGCCCCAATCTACTGGAACACCCCTGATGGGTCGATTGAGTATAACGATTAGATCGAAGTGTCTTGCGCGACCTCGGCCCGTATCGCCTGCAGAGCAATGGGGATTGTTGCGAGCAACCGATTAACGACACGCCATCGCGCGCCTGCACGGAGAAGCCGTGTAGAACTGTGGCGTAATAGTCACCGAGAGCCTGTATATCTGCGATGATGGAATAAACAAAAGCCGGGCATTTCAATGAAGTGCCCGGCTTGCAAAATCAGCGGTTTCTCATCGCGCCGGTGGCGCATACATGAGGCCGCCTGCATTCCACAGCGCGTTGATACCCCGGGCAATTTTCAACGGGCTGCCAGTTCCAAGGTTCCGGTCAAACATCTCGCCATAATTGCCCGTTGTCGACAGGATGTTATAGATCCAGCGCTGGTCGAGGCCTAAGGGTGTCCCGGTATCACCCTCGGCGCCCAGAAAGCGCTTGATCGACGGATTGCCTGAATCCATCTGCTTGGCAATATTTTCCTTGGTTATCCCGAGTTCTTCCGCCTCGATCAGGGAGAACAATGTCCAACGGACAATGTTGAACCAGCGATCATCCCCCTGACGCACGGCGGGCCCAAGCGGTTCTTTGGAAATGATCTCGGGCAGCACCATAAAGCCATCGGGATCGGAAAGCGTGAGGCGCTGCGCGTAGAGCGCCGAGGCGTCGGTCGTGTAGACATCGCAGCGGCCATTGTTCAGAGCAACGATGGTTTCGTCAGGTCGCTCAAAAGAGATAATTTCGTACTTGATATCGTTGGCTTTGAAATAATCGGCGACATTGAGTTCGGTGGTCGTGCCGGTTTCCGTGCATAGGGACGCGCCGGAAAGTTCCTTCGCGCTTTTTACGCCAAGAGATTTCTTCACCATGAAACCCTGTCCGTCATAATAGGCGGTGCCGGCGAATTTGAGTCCCATGCTTGTATCGCGCGACAGCGTCCATGTGGTCTGGCGCGACAGGAGATCAGCCTCACCCGACTGGAGTGCCGTGAAGCGATCTTTGGTAGAGAGCGGAATGAAGTTGACCTTGTCAGGGTCACCAAAAACCGCCGCAGAAACCGCATGGCAGAAATCCACGTCAAAACCGGTCCATTTTCCGGTGTTGTCAGCATTGGAAAAGCCAAGGACGCCCTGGCTGACACCGCAATTGACACGCCCGCGTTCCTTGATAACCGAGAGCGTATCGGCCTTGGCAGATGTGGCTGTAAAGGCTGCTGAAGCAAGCAGCAAAGCCAGAAGTACAGTCCGTTTCATGATGTTCTCCCTTATTGTGATTGAATAGATGTTCCCTGCCGCCGGACGCGTGCCCGGCGGATTGGCTTCTCCGCTTTTGCGATCACTGGTTCGACAAGACAGCGGTGAACGTGTCCTCCAACACGTCGATGAGATGATCCGCATTAGCCCGGCTGAAAATCATCGGTGGCCGCAGCTTCAAAATGTTGTCGTGCGGGCCTTCCGTGCCCATAAGCACACCCTGTTGTCTCGCACCATTGTTGATGGCGCGGGCGATCTCCGTCGCCGGGTGTTTTGTCTTGCGGTTTGTCACCAGTTCGATGCCAAGGAACAGGCCTTTTCCGCGCACATCTCCGATAACGTCGTAGCGCGCTTTCATCGCTTCAAACCTCTGGAGCAGATAGTTGCCGATATCGAATGCATTCTGCCGGAGGTTGTCGCGCTCGATGACATCAAGCACCGCAAGTCCAACGGCGCAGGACACGGGGTTGCCGCCGAATGTATTGAAATATTCCATGCCATTGTTGAACGAGTCGGCAATTTCGCGTGTCGTCACCACCGCAGCTAGGGGGTGGCCGTTGCCGATGGGCTTACCCATGGTGACAATATCCGGCACGACACCTTGCGTCTCGAACGCCCACCAGTGGCTGCCGACCCGGCCAAACCCTACCTGCACCTCATCCGCGGCACAGATCCCACCCGCGGCACGCACCATGGCGTAGACTTGCTTGAGATAGCCATCGGGCAGGAACACCTGACCCGCAACGCTGGGGATCGACTCCGCGAGAAACAGGCCCGGCGCTTTACCGGCCTTGCGCATCAACTCGATCTGTTCGGCGATGTTCTCCGCATAGCGTTTGGAAATTTCCTCCAGAGGCCAATCTGATGGTGCGCGGTAACTGTCAGGAATGATTGCTTCATAGACATGCGGTTTGCGACCCTTGCCACCTTTGCGCTTGTATTTATAGGGGCTCAGATCAATCAACTCCTGTGTCGTGCCATGATAGGCCCAATCAAGAACGATCGCCTCCTCGCGGCCCGTATGGGCGCGCATCATTCGCAGCATCAGGCTGTTGGCCTCGCTGCCGGTGCAGGCAAAGGTCGCGACTTTGAGATCGCCGGGCAGCGTTGCAGTCAGCCGTTCGGCATAGGAGACGATATTGTCGTGCAGATAGCGCGTATTGGTGTTGAGCAATCCCGCCTGCGCGGACAGCGCACTGACCACATCCGGGTGTGCATGACCGAGATGGCAGACATTGTTGAAGCAATCGAGATAGGCCCGGCCGTGATCATCAATCAGCCATACGCCTTCTCCGCGCACGAACTTGATCGGCTCGGCATAGGAAATCGAGAGGTTTGGCAGAAGCGTTGATTTGCGTGCGGCCATGATCTCTTGCCTGCTTTGCCCGGTCTGATGGAATGTCTCGCGCGGCAAGCCGATAAAATCGGCCGGATCTGGGAAAAGCTCGGCCCAGACGGGCAGATAGCGTGCCTCACCGACGCCAAGTATGTCCGTTGCCGAGAGCGCTGTGTCGACAGACAATTGCAGGTGGAGATGCGGAGCCCAGCCGCCATTTTCGGCGGGCGCACCCATTTCCCCGACAAGATCTCCCGCTGCAAGAACATCGCCCTGATGCAGCCGTGTCAAAGTCTCGTGCGCCAGATGACCCCAAAGCGTTGCAAAAGGTGGACATCCTTCCGGTTCGTGGAGCAGTTTGATCAGGCAACCATAGCCAAGCGGATCAGGTTCAATGAGCACTTCGGCCACGGTTGCGGCAATGGGGGTGAATAGTTTCGTGCCCGCTGGCATGAACAGGTCAAGACCGAGGTGGCGCGTTCGCCGCTCGCCGGCAACAAACCGGGATTCGAACATGGGCCCGGTATAGACTGAACGCTCTTCACCCCATGGACCAATTCCGAGTGCAACGTCATTTTCCCTGCAATAGCTATCCCACCAATCCGTTGCCCTTTCGGGCTCCTGCGATGCGGACCAGACAGTCATAGCGTTTTTCGGATCACCATAGGGGACCAGTGCTTTGGCGAGCGTAGCGGGATGCGCGGCAAGTACCGGTGCAAACGTGCTGCTGTTATGCCTGATCCATCCGGCAATCGCTTTTGCCCCGGATGAAGCATCGAAGCCGCAGGCATGGCGGAAAATCGCGGTGGCAAAGCCCGGATTTATTGCATCAAGGCGTCGCAGCAATGCCCAGGCGGGTGCCTCGCTTATGGCAAGATAGGGATTGTCATCAGTTTTTTCCTTGCGTTGGGCAGACAGCGTCACACTTGTCACCAGCCGCATGGCGATCAGATCGAACAGCAGTTCCACTTCCTGTTCCTGCAATGGATATTCCGCATGAAAACCCGCGACGATGGATGCAGCCGCGCCAATCGGGTCCTCCAGATCAAGTATGGAATAGGCACAGGCAACTGCCACTTCGGCAATCAGGACGCTATGCAGCGCATCGCCAAAATCGATGAGGCCGGCAATGCGTGTCGGATTTTTCGTATCGACAAGCACGTTCCAGTCATTGGCATCATTGTGGATGATTGCCGAGCGCATTGTGGGCAGACGCGGCTCCACATGGGCATCAAACCGTTTGATGAAGCGGCCAAGCAATGCGCGATCATTGGTATCATCGATATATTTGAGGCGCTGCCGGGATAGTCCCGCTGCCCGGATATCCCAGTCAAATGTCCTGAGTGCACCGGGATGTATGAAACCCTGCATCGCCCGGTCCAGTCGGCCTAGCATCTGGCCTAGGCTTTGCAGGACCTCCGGCGTACGCTTGCATTCAGCCAGAGGCTCACCGTCCTGCCACGAAACCATGCGAATGAAATGCTGCTCGCCCGATTGAGACTGGACCGGCACCAGCACCTGTCCCTGCAACGAGCGTCGCAAACGGGGAACGGGCAGGCCGGGCGAATTGGCTTCGAGATGATGCAGCAGCGCCGTCTGGAAATCACTCTGGTCTTTCGGTTCGCTGGAATTGACGGCCTTCAGAATCCAGATTGAGCCGTCACTGGCATCAATCCGAAAGTTCTGATCGCGCTCGCTGGCAAGAGAGCTGATCCGGCCTTCAATGCCAAAATGATCCCGGGCGATGCCAAGTGCTTCCGCATCAGAGAATGACGGCGCAGGATGGGATAAATTGATCATGCATCAGCTCCTTTTCTCCAGAGCTTGGCATGGAGCTAAAAATCGGGCATCCGTTAATCTGCCGGTTTGGCCGTCACCGGGACGGTCTGAACCGGCATTTGGTCGGGGGGAAGAAAACAGCAATGAAGGAACTCGATGACAAGGACAGGAACATCCTGAGCATTCTTTCCCGGGACGCCAAAATTCCGCTCAAGACTCTGGCGGGCAAGATTGGCCTGTCGAGAAGTGCCACCAGCGAGCGTATTCTCTTTCTGGAAAAGTCCGGTGTCATCAGAGGCTATCGTGCCGACATCGGGCAATTGAATGAAGGCGTGATTAGCGCCTACCTGCTTATCAGTCTGGTGCGTACCCCGGCACTCGGCGTGCTGGACCAGCTTGCCGCCTATCCGGAAGTGCGGCGTGTTTCATCGGTCAGTGGTCAGCTTGACCTGATTGTCGAGGTTGAAGTGTCCTCGATGAACCAGCTCAACACGATCCGCAACAAGGTGGCATTGCTGGATGAGGTGGATGACGTGACAACATCCATCATCCTGCGCCGCGATATCGACCGGCTTGGTGGTGAGACAGGCTTATAATTGTGTAGCCCTTCACTTCGATCGCAGAAATGCGCATTCATATGGTTAGAGCATGGCTTTGCTCATTCCTGTTGGTTTTAGCGCGATAGTGTATCTGACGATCAAGTGGCCGTAAGCTTCTCTTGCACCATTTGAGCAAGCAACTGCAGTGTTGGTCGCGTCGGTGCGAAGAAGGTAGTACCGGTTTGCGGCGTCGAGAAATCAAGCAACCTGTCGTAAGCTCCGGGCGGATCACCGACAAACATTCGCTCCAGCATCTTCTCGATCACCCAAAGATGCCGGGTGTAGCCAATAAAGTAGGTTCCGAATTCTTTTTGCCCCGGTCGGCCGAATGGCATGTTGTCACGCAGGATGTCGTGTTCAACCCCGTCGGCATCGACAATAGTTGCCAGAGACTTGTGCGACTTGCGCGGCGCGTCATCATCATCGATTTCGATATTGTCGATCTTTGTGCGACCGATGATCGCCTCCTGAACAGGCGTTGGCGTTCGCCCCCAGGCATTGAGATCATGCAGATATTTTTGAACAACAACATAGCTGCCCCCGGCGAACTTGAAATCTTCATCGCCGACAAGTGCTGCTTCCGGCAGGTCGAGACCGGTCGGGTTGGCCGTTCCGTCGACAAAGCCAAGCAGGTCACGTGCGTCGAAATAGCGAAAGCCTGAAACTTCATCGATGACGCTCACGGCATCGCCAAGGCTATTGAGTAAAATACGTTCAAACTCAAAGCACAAATCGGGACGTTCGGACCGGATATGAAAGAGAAGATCGCCCGGTGTCGACGGCGCCGTATGAACCGGCCCCGCAATGGACGCAAACGGTCTTAGTTCCTGTGGCCGTAACTCTGACTGGAGACGATCCCACAGATTGCTGCCGATCCCGGCAATGCATGACAATCTGCCGGATAGATCGCGGAACCCAACCGTTTTGACGAGATCGTCAAGTCCACCGAGCACCGAGAACGTTTTTGCAAGAGCGGTGGGATCGCCCGCAACGGTGGCTACAAGAAAGACTGCCGCCTGTGACAATGGTGCGTCGATACTCTGCGCGTCGATTGGCACTCTGTCCCAACTCTTGTCTGACATCCAAGACTCTCCGCTTTCTTGTTTAGCGGGTCTGATTATCAAGAAATTCCGATAATTGCACTACGCATGGAGTGCCAATGACAAAGAAGACTTCTATCTACCTTTTGAAGAGCTAGGGATTGATCCATCGCCTTTGATGAATAGTTGAACAACGTCTATTCAGTGACGGCCTAATGATTTTTGCATTGAAAAAGCGAAGCGGACACAGGTCCGCTCCGCTTTCTCGTGTCTGTCTTTACGCAGCGCGCGTTGTGGCGAGATCGTAAGAAGCAATCATTGGCGACTGCGGGCTCTGGTTTGCATCGTATGGTGTGTACTTCACTTCCAGCTTGGTGAAGTTCAGACGCACGGTTTCAACCGGACGATCACCATTGGAATCGATCGAATAGTTGGCGATCAATGTGTTGGTGAGCTTGTATTCGATATAGGTCTGGCCGGGATTGCCCGTTGTAACCAGATGAATGGTTGCAAGCTTTCCTGCGCTGCCGGAAACGGCTTCCTGAAACAGCTTTGTTGAAGAAGAATCACTGACCTTGGTCAGGACAACTTCGCTGATCGTTGGTTCAGATGCTTCGCGGTTCGCTGCCGAACCAGCCGAGGTGCTCATTCTACGGCCCACGTTAAAATGAATGGCTTCGATGTCCATCCACTGTTTATGCGTTTCCTGGGTCGCATCACCCTTGATTCCGTCAATCTGCAAGTAAATCGGCATTGTTAATCTCCTCCAAAGCCTGTGTACCGATATGGTTCATAGGGGCAATCGTTGCTCCCTAGAAATAGCTATCAACAACTTGGTTAGCACGTATTCTCAAAGCATTCTACTCGCCAAGTTAAATCGGTTTGCTTGTCTATGACGCACCAGAGTTTGCCGTTTAAAGACTGGGTTTAGCGGAGCGTGGACATTTGCGAATGTGAAATGCGTATAGTTCAATTGTGGGTTTATTCTGTGATTATTTACATATCGGCAGTGAGAGTTTCTTAACTCTGGCACGAGACGTATGCGAGGCAGGAGCAGGCGATGAAATGGAGCAGAATGATCTTCTGAAGGAAATCGGCTTGAAACTCGATATGACCGAGGCTCACATACGCGGTATTTTGTATAAGTAGATTATTTCTTGCATCTCTTTTGCTGCGTGATCCATCATTTTCTGGCAGGTCGCGGTATCGTGTGCGGGGAAGCAAATCCTGTTTCGACCCGCACCTGCTTCGATATCATTGTTACCGTTATTTAACATTCTTCAATATGGACCGGGCACGGCAATTAAGTTATCGTGACGATGGTGGAGCCTAATTGTGCTCGATCAGACACGAGGCCTGCCAATGACGTTCAACTGGTCCTGGGCACTGCCGACTTCAATCGCTAAGGAACCTATGTCATCCTTAGCCGATGTGAGATGTCGCTCTTTTGTGTCTTTCTTTACGCGAACATCTTCCTACTCGACCCAGTCAATCCATATCCCTATCGATTGCCATGCAAGCGGCGGTTCACTCGCGGCCGCGCCTGCGGGACGACGTTTTCTGCGAGACGCGCCAGTAGTGCCGATATCATTCCGATCGGCTACCAGCCCGTGCCTGAAGAGTGGAGTTTGTAGTCATGATAAAACGCATGGTGATCATGCTGATCGTCATAGGCCTGATCCTGGGCGGGATTTTTGGCTTTCAGGCATTCAAAAACCGTATGATCGCGGCGTATCTGGCTAACCTCAAAGCGCCACCACAGACTGTTTCCACAATGACGGCGGCGATGAGCCCATGGCAGACGACCTTGCAATCTGTCGGTAGCTTCAATGCTGTTGAGGGCGCCAGTCTTTCCGCTCAGGTGCAAGGCATCGTACAGGCGATTGGCTTTCAGGATGGGCAGGACGCCAAGAAGGGCGATCTGGTGGTGCAACTGCTTGCTGATCAGCAGATCGCTACGCTGCAACAATACCAGGCGTCGGCGGCCAATGCGCAGATCACCTATGATCGCGACTCCCAGTTGATCAAGACGAGGACCATTCCCCAAAGTCAGGTCGACGGCGATTTGGCGACCTTGAAGGCTGCGCAGGCACAGGCCGCAGCGCAGCAGGCATTGATCGATCAATATTCGATACGCGCGCCTTTCGATGGGCGTCTTGGCGTCAAGCTGGTTAGCCTCGGCCAATATCTGGCCGCGGGCACCGCTGTTGTGACATTGCAGTCGCTCGATCCGATCCAGTTTGATTTCTCGATGCCGCAGCAGGCTCTATCACAGGTGAAAGTTGGGCAGGCGGTGACCGCAACAGTCGACGCTTACGCCAGTCAAACCTTCTCCGGCAAGATCACGGCAATCAGCCCTCTGGTGGACAGCCAGAGCCGCAATCTCACGCTCCGGGCAAGCTTCGCCAATCCCGATCACAAGCTATTGCCCGGTATGTTCGGCAATGTATCTGTGGTCGTCGGTGAGCCGCAAAACTATATCGCCCTGCCGCAGACCGCTGTCACCATTAATCCCTATGGCAATGTCGTCTATGTGGTGACCGACAAGGGCAACGGCCCAGATGGAAAACCGCAACTGGTAGCCGATCAGAAGTTTGTCACCACTGGACTGGCGCGCGGCGATCAGATCGCAGTGACCAAGGGGGTGAGCGCGGGTGAGGTCGTAGTAACCTCTGGTCAGCTGAAACTGAGCAATGGTTCGCCGGTAATTATCAATAACGCGGTGCAGCCGTCGAACAATCCCGATGCAGACCCTGCAAACCCCAACTGAGGCGTGGCGATGAATATCACCGACATCTTCATTCGGCGCCCGGTTCTGGCCCTGGTGGTGAGTGCGTTAATTATCGTGATCGGCTACCAGTCGTTCCGCTCCCTGACGGTGCGCCAATACCCCCAAACCCAGAATGCCGTTGTCACAGTGACCACCGTATATTCGGGCGCTGCACCCGACGTCATTGCCGGCTTCATCACCACGCCGCTCGAAAACGCCATCGCGCAAGCCAATGGCATCGACTACATGACTTCGACGAGTACCAGCGGTACGTCAGTCATCACCGTGAATCTGCGCCTGAATTATGAGGCGGACGCGGCAATGACCGAAATAAACGCGAAGGTGTCGTCGGTCATCAATCAACTGCCGTCGGGCACGCAACAGCCCACCATGTCGGTTTCCGTCGGTCAGACAATCGATGCAATGTATATCGGTTTCCGCAGCGATGTTCTGGCGAGTAACCAGATCACCGACTATCTGTCGCGCGTGGTCCAACCCAAATTGCAAACAGTCACCGGTGTTCAGACAGCCGAAATCCTCGGCGGAAGAACATTCGCATTGAGGGCCTGGCTGAAACCCGACAAGCTGGCCGCCTATGGACTAACCGCTGGCGACGTTCGAGCTGCACTTTCTGATAACAACTACATCTCCGGTATTGGCACCACGCGCAGCCAGATGACCCAGACGGTGCTCACTGCGCAGACCGATCTGCATTCGGCCGACGAATTCAATGAAATGGTGGTCAAGCAGATTGGCAGTACTATCGTACGCTTGAAGGATGTTGCCACTGTTGCGCTCGGATCGCAGAACCCCGACGTTCAGGTTGGGTTTGACGCGCAGACGGGTGTCTTCATCGGCATCCAGATCGCGCCGACGGCAAATCTGCTTGATGTGATCGCGGGTGTGCGTGCGGTGTTTCCCGGCATTCAGGCGCAGCTGCCGCAGGGGCTAGAGGGCTACATCGTCTACGATTCCAGCACCTTCGTCACGACGTCGATTGACGAGGTTGTGAAAAGTCTGGTCGAGGCCTTGGTGATCGTCATCTTCGTGGTGTTCGCGTTTCTCGGTTCGCCGCGCTCGGTCGCAATTCCTATCGTCGCCATACCACTATCGCTGGTTGGTACCTTCGCCATGATGCTGGTCTTCGGCTTTTCCATAAACCTTCTGACATTGCTTGCTTTGGTGCTGGCCATCGGCCTTGTGGTCGACGACGCCATCATTGTGGTGGAAAACGTCAACCGTCACATCGAGGAAGGTGCGCCGCCGATGCAGGCGGCGTTGGCTGCCGCGCACGAGTTGGTTGGGCCGATCCTTGCCATGACCGTCGTGCTGATCGCCGTCTATGTGCCGATCGGCTTTCAGGGCGGCCTGACTGGTGCCCTTTTTACAGAATTCGCTTTCACTCTGGTTGGCGCTGTAACCGTCTCCATGATCATCGCACTGACCCTGACGCCGATGATGTGCTCGCGTATTCTTAAACCGCATCTGACCGACCGCAGTGGTTGGGAGGAGCGTATCTCGGATTTCATCGATCGCCGTTTCTCGGAGATCCATCGGCCCTATGTGCGCATCCTGCATGGTAGTCTGAATACGGTACCGGTGACGCTGTTATTCGCGGCGATCATCCTCGGCAGTATTTACTTCCTTTATGCCAGCGCCAAGAACGAGCTTGCTCCAAATGAAGATCAGGGCTTCCTTGGAGCGCAGGTGACCAATGCGCCCAATGCAACGCTTGAGCAGAAGGTGCTCAATTCGGATCAGGTCTCCAAGATATTCCGCAGTTTTCCGGAAACTGACAAGACTCTGCAGGTGGAAGCGCCGGGCACATCGTTTGAGGGCATGGTGCTGAAGCCATGGGACCAACGCAAAAGGACAGCGAATGACCTGCAGCCACTGGTGCAGGCTGAAATGGCAAAAATCGCTGGAGGTCAAGCGGTGGTCTTCCAGATACCGCCACTGCCGGGTGCCAGCGGTCTGCCAGTGCAGTTCGCCATCGGTAGCACGGGAAGCTTCGATCAGCTTAACGATGTGTCCAATACATTTCTGCAGGAAGCACAGAAGTCCGGATTGTTTGTCTTCCTGACGAAGGATCTTAACATCGACAATCCGCAATATTCGATCCAGATCGACCGCAGCAAAGCATCGTCACTTGGCCTCTCCATGAGCAGTGTGGGTGCGGCGCTCGCATCTATGCTGGGCGGCGGCTATGTCAATTATTTCAGCATCGATAACCGCTCCTATCAGGTTATTCCGCAGGTGGAGCAGCGGTCACGCCAGACTATCGATCAGATCATGAACTATCCGATCGCAAGCGTGAATGGTGCAAAAATCCCGCTGTCAGCGATTGCTACGGTGAAACTCCAGGCGACCCCGCGTTCGGTTGCGCATTTCCAGCAATTGAACTCTGCCACTATCGCTGGCGTGCCGGCGCCAGGCGTTGCCGTCGGTGATGCTCTGGACACTCTCAAGTCGATTGCGGCACGCACACTGCCACAGGGCTACACGGTCGACTATGGCGGCCAGTCGCGCCAGTTCGTGCAGGAATCCAGTGGTATGGCGACCACGTTCGCCCTCGCGCTGATTATCGTTTTTCTGGCGCTGTCGGCACAGTTCAACAGTTTCCGCGATCCGCTGATCATTCTCGTATCAGTGCCCATGTCGATTGCAGGTGCGCTCGCCTTCATTAGCCTTGGCATCGGCGGCGCAACGATGAACATCTATACTCAGGTTGGATTGGTTACCCTGATGGGACTGATCAGCAAGCATGGCATTCTCATCGTTGAGGTCGCCAACACGCTGCAAGCATCTGGAAAATCGAAGCGCGAGGCGGTCGAAGGTGCCTGCGGTATCCGGTTGCGTCCGATTCTGATGACAACCGGCGCTATGGTTCTGGGTGTGGTGCCGCTCATTCTGGCCAGCGGAGCGGGTGCAGCTGCTCGCTTTAACATGGGGTTGGTGATCGCCACCGGACTGGCCATCGGCACATTGTTCACGCTCTTTGTGGTGCCTGCGGTTTACATGCTGCTGGCCGAGGATCACCGCAAGCAGGATGCATCAGAAGCAGAGCCGGCTCCCGCGCATTGATGCGGGATTATCCTGAAGTGCTGGAGGCGTTATTTTTCATCCGGTTGATGCGGCGGTGAACACCATCAGCTGAGCGGCGAAAGCACGCTTATATGCGGGGCGTGCTTCGCCGCGCGCGACATAGGCAGATAGATTTGGATACTCGTCTAGTATCCCTGATATTCTTAACCTGAGCAGCACATGCACCATCATCAGGTCCCCGGCGCTGAAAGCGCCATCGAGCCACTCGGTATTGCCAAGCCGGGCGGAAAGCTCTGCCAAACGCTCACGAATACGATCATCAATGAGGGGTATGCGCTGTGCGCTCCAGCTCCTGTCGCCCTCTGCAAACTTGGCAACTTGACGCTCAATAATCGGTGCCTCCACCGTACCAACAGCAGCAAACATCCACGCGATTGCGCGTGCCCGGCCATTGGCATCATCAGGCAAGAGGCCCGGATAGCGCTGTGCAATATGGAACACGATTGCTCCAGACTCGAACAGAGCAAGATCGCCTTCTTCATAGGTTGGAATCTGCCCGAACGGGTGTAGTGCCAGATGTGCGGGCTCTTTCATCGCCTTGAATGAAACAAGACGGACGTCATAGGGCTGGCCCACTTCCTCAAGGGCCCAGCGGACACGCATGTCACGCGCCAGACCTTGGCCCCTATCGGGCGAGCGTTCAAACGCGGTAATTGTGATAGTCATCGCTATTCTCCATTGCTTGTCTGTCTTGAAGACGAATGGTTAAACGAAATTCCGACACTTCATGCGCGAGATAATCTTCCGGGCCAGTTCATGTGCAGGTGATGGCGATTGTCGAAAACGGCAGTAACGCGTTTGGGGTACTAACAACATTGCGCCACCAGCTGTATCTAGCAGGAAATTGTTCGCACGATGTTGACTGGATGTTTATACCAAAGGCAACGCGTTTTAGTTCCAAATTGGTTCAACGCGCTTTTATCGCATTAATACGAAAGCTGAGCCGGAGTTCAGTCAATAGCGGAAGCCTAATAGGCAATACGTATCGCGATATGCTATCAGAAGAAAGATTAGATCGTGTTGCCAAACAACAGCCATCGGTCAGTATTGACGATAGCAGCCTGCGCATCTGTGGACAGTTGGATCGGCATAAATCCAATTCATCCCCATTCTCAGTACACGTAAATCGAGGTCACTCATGATAACCCGCCGCAATATTCTCAAAGCAACCTCTGGCATCATGCTTGCCAGTGCAATTGGTAGGAGCACAACGATGGCATTCGCCGCTGATAGTGATTGGCATATGCCTGATGAGGGTGATCCGCATACGGCGACATGGATGGCTTTTGGGCCCAGTGAAGATGTCTGGGGCAAGAAACTCATGCGTGGAGCGCAGAACAATCTGGCGTTGATTGCAAAAGCCATTTCTGCCCATGAGCAAGTGAATATGCTTGTGCGCGAAGAGGATCATGAAACAGCAGAGCGCCTCTGCGGTTCTGCGGTTAACTTGTTCGTCCACGAGATTGATGATTTGTGGATGCGCGACACCGGCCCAGTGTTCGTCAAGAACAGCGCGGGCAAACTGGCTGGCGTTGATTTCAACTTCAACGGCTGGGGCAACAAGCAGGAACACGACGGCGACGCTGAAGTGGCGGAGTTCGTCACAGACAAGGCGAACGTGGAAACACTGCGCACCAAGCTCATCCTTGAAGGTGGCGGTATCGAAGTGGATGGCAAGGGAACAGCCATCATTACGGAGAGCTGTGTGCTGAACAAGAACCGTAATCCTGGTGTCAGCAAGGAACAGTGCGAGGCTGAACTGAGCCGCCTTCTGGGGCTCAAGAAGATCATCTGGTTGCCGGGGATTAAAGGCAAAGACATCACTGATGGTCATACGGATTTCTACGCCCGTTTCATCAGTCCCGGTGTCGTTGTTGCTGGACTTGATAATGATCCGTCCTCCTATGATCACGCGGTCACGAAACGGCATCTCGAAATCCTCAAGGATGCCACTGATGGCGCTGGGCAGAAGCTCAAGATCATTGTCATACCGGGACCAGGCAGCGTGCGCTCGCAATATGAGAACAAGGAGTTCGCTGCCGGTTACATCAATTTCTATCTGTGCAACGGCGCAGTCATCGTGCCTGAATTTGGTGATGCAAAGGCTGATCGTTACTGCCGTGATGCATTGAAAGATGCCTTGCCCAACCGCGAGATCGTTCAATTGAATATCGATGCGATTGCGGCTGGGGGCGGTGGCATTCACTGCACGACACAGCAACAGCCTGCATAAGCTCTGATACGTCTGTTTTGTTCGTTTTCGTTGAAATCAGGTTCCGGTATCTGTTCGCATGAGAGGATACCGGAACCCGAGCTTACTCGGTTATATCAGGACAGGACGGCATACCCCAACTGGGTGACTCACGTCGCAGTGAGGTCGGTCGCATACTACTCAAGACGCCATCAATAATAATGGGGAAGGCGTCTACTTCGAGGAGGTATGTTCCTGATGGTAATAGCCGCTTTCCGTCGTAATACGGCGCTGGGGTCGGATGCACCGGTACGCGTAGAGCGAAGCAGCGGTGAGACCGCACCTGCAATTCAGATTGCAGCCGAGGTAACGGACCTTCAGAAAGTCTACAATCCATCAACACCGCAAGCTTTTCAGGCACTGAAAGATATCAATCTGACAATTCGCTCCAATGAGTTCTTCACTCTGTTGGGGCCATCAGGGTGTGGGAAAACAACACTTCTGCGTATCCTTGGCGGCTTCGAAGCCATGACCGAGGGAACGTGCCGGATCTTTGGTCAGGATGTGAGTTTGTTACCGCCCGAAGCAAGGCCGGTGAATACCGTTTTCCAGCAATATGCCCTGTTCCCTCATATGACCGTGCGTCGCAATATTGCTTTTGGGTTGGAAATGCTTGGTCGGCCAAAATCCGAGCTTAACAGCATCGTTGATAGGATGCTGGCCCTGGTAAGCATGACTGATTATGCGGATCGCAAGCCGGATCATCTCTCGGGTGGTCAGCGTCAGCGCGTTGCATTGGCCCGTGCCTTGGCGCCACAACCTAAATTGCTGCTGCTCGACGAACCGCTTTCCGCGCTTGATTTGAAACTGCGGCAGAAAATGCGGTTGGAGCTGAAAGCACTTCAGCGTGAAACCGGGATCACTTTCATTTTTGTGACGCACGATCAGGAAGAGGCCCTTGCAATGAGTGATCGTGTAGCGGTGCTCAGTGATGGTCGCCTCCAACAGGTCGGTACGCCGGAAGAAATCTACGAACAGCCGCAAAGCCGCTTTGTGGCTGATTTCATTGGTGAGTCCAATTTGCTCTGCGCAACAGTCAATCGCATTGACGGTGCATCGGTCGAGTTTGGACTTGCGGGCCTTGGTTCTGTGAATCTGAATTGCAGTGCGGCTCTGCAACCCGGACAAGAAGTGACGCTCTCCATACGCCCCGAGCGTATAGCGCTTTCAGCGGTGCGCGGGCAGTGTGGTCTTGGTCCGGCTGCTATTTTTGATCGCACCTATCTTGGCAATGCAGTCGAGTATCATCTGCGTGCGGGTGAGCAAACATTGACCGTGCGTTCGCCGCGCGGAGGGCTTCGTGGCCTTCAGGATTTTGCGCCGGGGGACAGCGTGTTTTTGGGATTTGAGCCAAATGCAGCAAAGGTGCTGACAACATGACAGCACAAGCCGGGTTGCGATCCCCATTGCGTGTTTCGAAGCGACTGGCTTTTACTGGGCTTTTGCTGCCTGCTGTCGGCGTCATCACCATATTCATGATTGCTCCGGTCGCGATTGTGTTTGTCTATTCGTTTCTCGAGCCCGCCCGCTACGGCGGAGTAGTCTGGAATTTCTCGGTTGAGGGATATCTTCAGATCCTGTTCGAACGGGATTTCGTGGACGGAAGCCTTCAATTCTCGGCTGATTATCTGGTGATCCTGTGGCGGTCGGTGTTTCAGGCGGCAATCTGCACTGTCCTCTGCCTCATGATCAGCGTGCCAACAGCTTATTTCATTGCCACACGATCCGAGCGCACGAAGCCGATATGGATCTTTCTGATTACGGTGCCCTATTGGGTGAACCTTTTGATCCGGACGATCGCGCTGCTTTTCATCCTGCGGGACGACGGTCCGCTCAATAAGGTTATCATGATGGCCGGGCTCACAAACAATCCGTTGCCGCTAAGCTATAACAATTTTGCCATAGGCTTGGGACTGGTCTACAGCTTTTTGCCCTTTATGGTTCTGCCGCTCTATTCGGCATTTGAGCGATTTGATTTCCGATTGCTGGAAGCAGCTTACGATCTTTATGCCTCGCGCCGGGTGGCCTTCTTTAAAATCGTTTTGCCAGTGATGCGCCCCGGTTTGATCGCCGGAAGTCTGCTCGTTTTCATTCCATCGATTGGCTCCTATCTCGCGCCCGATATTCTCGGGGGTGGCAAGACGCTGATGATCGGCAATCTGATCGGGACGCAGTTTCAGGGTGCTCACAATTGGCCGTTTGGCGCTGCACTTTCAATGATCCTGCTTACAGTCACCTTGGTTGTACTGATCTGGATGGCGCGGCGATCCGCGCGCAAGAATACGGGGTACTAGGCGATGGCTAACGCTCGTATGAAAGACATCCGCGCATTTTCCGGTTTTGGTTCAATTGCAGTTGCAGGCGTCCTGTTTCTCTATCTGCCGATCCTGTTTCTCTGTGTCTATTCCTTCAATGATGGACGTTCGGTGAGCCAGTGGAGCGGGTTTTCATTCCGCTGGTACATCACCGTGTTTGGCAATAGCGGCATAAAGGCTGCGGCGATGAATTCCCTCACCATCGCGACCATAGCCGCATCGGTTTCGACGGTGCTTGCGCTCGGCGCTGCAATGGCCACCGTCAACAGACGGTTCAAAGGTGAGACGCTTGCCTATGCCACACTGACATTTCCGCTGATGGTGCCGGAAATTGTAACAGCCGTCGCATCTCTTGTGTTCTTTGTATCGTTGGGCGTCCGCCTTGGGTTCAGTACAATTCTCATTGCCCATATCGTCTTCTGTATTCCGTTTGCCTATCTGCCGATACGGGCTCGGTTGGAAGGAATGGATGCAACGCTCAACGCGGCTGCTGCCGATCTCTATGCATCCCCAATCCGGGCATTCTGGCGCATAACATTGCCGCTATTGGCTCCCGGCCTCGTGTCTGGCTGGTTGCTGGCATTCATTATCTCGCTTGATGATTTCATCATCACCGCGCTGGTCGCGGGACCTGGCTCGACGACGTTACCCCTGCATATTTACGGCATGTTGCGGTTGGGCATTACGCCTGAGGTGAACGCCATTTCCACCATGATGCTTGTCGGTTCGATCGTGCTTTTGGCAATCGCGGGTGTCCTTGGGCGTACCAGCAAGAATTCATGAGCTTCATAAAAAGGGAGAACAAATGCCATGAAATTGAATTCCATTTTACTCACAACGGCAGCAATCGCATGGGCCTCGCCAGCGTTCGCAGCCGGAGATTTGTTCATCTACACCTATGGTGAATACACACCGCCGGATCTGGTGGCCAAATTCGAAAAAGCATTCGACGTCAAGGTTCATGTCGACACGTTCGACTCCATGGAGACTATGCTGGCCAAGCTACGCGCTGGGGCAGGTGGCTATGACATTGTTGTGGCTGGGGACCCAAACATACAGCTGATGATCAGCGAAAACATGCTCGAAAAGATCGATGTCAATACGATGCCAAATTACGCCAACGTCGATGAACGCTGGCGCAATGTTTATTGGGATAGCGGGCGTCAATATTCTGCGCCATGGGCGTGGGGATCGACGAGCTTCATGGTCGACAGCGCGGTTGTCAAAGGCGATATCAACACTCTGGGCGTACTGTTCAATCCTCCTGCTGAGGTGAGGGGCAGGATCAACATGATGCGCGACGTCAATGAAGTGATCAACATTGCGCTGCGTTATCTGAACCTGCCGCGTTGCAATGAAAACCCTGAAGATATGAAGAAGGTGCTTGAGCTGCTTGAGACACAAAAGCAGTGGGTGAAAAGCTATAATTCGGAGTTCAAGGAACCGCTGGTTTCCGGTGAAGCCGTCGCTTCAATGGCGTGGAATGGTTACGCCATGCGTGCGAGGGATGAAAAGCCTTCGCTTGTCTATGTTTATCCCAAGGAGGGGTTCACAGGTTGGATGGATAATCTGGCCGTTCCCAAAGGCGCACCGGATATTGAGAATGCAAAGACATTCATCAACTTCATGATGGACCCGGAAAATGCGGCGATGGTCAGTACCTATGCCCGCTATTCCAATGGCATCAAGGGTTCGGAAAAATTTGTGGACCCGAAACTGGCAACTGCGCCGGAGCTGGCGCCTCCGGCGGGCACGCCAGCGCCTGAGTTCATTCCAAATTGCAGCCCGGCCTCGACCAAACTTTATGATCGCGTCTGGACCAAACTGCTGAACTGAGCTGACCCACTCTCCGGGGTCATGTTGGCCCCGACTTTTGGAGAAACAAATGACTGCTGTATCAAACCTTAGCCGCTCCAATGACAGAACGTCATGGGAGAAAGACCGGGATCACGTTTTGCATCCCTATACCGACTTTTCGACCTTTGCCGAAAGCGGTAGCCAGATCATCGAAAAAGCTCAGGGAATGTATGTGACCGATACTCAAGGGCGCACGTTTCTTGATGGTATTGCCGGGCTCTGGTGCGTAAACATTGGCCACGGACGGGCGGAAATGGCCGATGCCGTGTCGCGCCAGATCATCGATATGCAGTATTACAATCCCTTTGGTGCATCCTCAAACATACCGGCGGCTGAACTTGGAGCGCGGTTGGCGGAACTTGCTCCGGGCTCGCTCAATCACGTCTATTATTCCTGTGGCGGCTCGACGGCCAACGAGATGGCCGTGCGCATTGCGCAATACTATTTTGCCATGAAAGGCATGCCCTTCAAGCGCAAGATCATTTCCCGCAACAATGGCTATCACGGCGGTACGTATATTGCGGCCAGTCTGACCGGTATTCACGGAACGAAGTATGGCTTCAATCAGGTTGGTGAGGATTTCATCCATCATGTTTCCGCCGCTGATCTTTATGCCAAACCGTCAGGTATGACAGAGGAGGCCTATTGCGACTTCCTCGTCAATGAGTTCGAAAACAGGGTTTTACAGCTCGGTCCCAACCATGTAGCCGCGTTTATCGCGGAGCCCATTATGGGCGCGGGCGGGGTACTTGTGGCGCCTGCGGGATATCATCTGCGGATGCGTGAGATCTGCAATCGCTATGACGTTCTCTACATTGCTGATGAGGTTGTAACGGCCTTTGGCCGTCTGGGCGAATGGTTTGCCTCAGCATCGGTCTATAACTATCAGCCTGACATCATCGTATGCGCCAAGGGGATCACCTCGGGTTACATCCCGCTTGGGGCCACGCTGATCTCCGATGAGGTTTACGACGTGATCAGCCGCCCTCAATGTGAAGGCGGAGTGTTCTCCATGGGTTTGACCTATTTTGGCCATCCGGTTGCCTGTGCTGCGGCGCTGAAAAACATCGAGATCATGGAGCGCGAGGGACTGCTTGCGAATGCAGCGAGCACGGGCGCTCATCTGCAGGAAGCTGCAAAGCAGCTTCTGGATTTGGACATTGTCGGGGACGTGCGCGGTCGCGGTCTGATGCTTGGGATCGATCTGGTCGCTGATAAGGCAACCAAAGCCCCACTTCCTGCATCTGAAAACGCAGCCGAGCGCATCTTCATGGGATGCATTGAACGCGGCGTTATTGTGCGCCCGGTCGGTAGTCGCATCATTGTATCACCGCCGCTGATTATTGATCGCGCGCAGTGCGATACGATTGTTGTGGCGATAGCAGATGCGATCAAAGATTTCATGGCAGCGCGTTAATCGCTAAAGGAGAGACAGATGCGAAAACTGACGGTTGCTGCGACCCAGATGGCATGCAGTGACGATATCGATGATAATATCCAACGGGCCGAAGATCTCGTTCGGCTTGCCGCCGAAGACGGGGCACAGATCATCCTGCTTCAGGAGCTTTTTCAGACCCCGTATTTTTGCCTTGAGCAGCGGCTTGATCACTTCGATCTTGCGCGACCTTTGGCGGATAATCAGGGGGTCGCCCATTTTCGGGTTCTGGCGAAGCAGCTGGGGGTCGTACTGCCGATTTCCTATTTTGAACGGTCAGGGGCGGCTTATTATAATTCGCTGGCAATCATTGATGCTGACGGCGAGATATTGTGGAACTATCGCAAGACACATATTCCGCAGGCACTCGGATATCAGGAAAAGTTCTATTTCAGCCCCGGCGATACGGGTTTTCGTGCCATCCAGACCAAGTTTGCGCGTATTGGATGCGGCATCTGCTGGGATCAGTGGTTTCCCGAGACTGCCCGATCGCTTGTTCTGAAAGGTGCCGAACTTCTGCTTTTTCCGACAGCCATCGGCAGCGAGCCGTTAAACACAACGCTTGATTCATCTGGCCATTGGCAGAGGACTATGCAGGGTCACGCAGCGGCGAATATCGTGCCACTGGTTGCATCCAACAGGATCGGGACGGAGATAGAGGGGGAGACATCGACAACATTTTACGGCAGTTCATTTATCGCCGATCATATTGGGGAAAAGATTGCCGAAACCAATAAAGTCGATGAGACTTATCTCACAGCCAAATTCGATCTGGATGAGATCGAGGCCTATCGCCGTGCCTGGGGCGTGTTTCGGGATCGCCGACCGGAAATGTACACCGCACTGCGGACGCTGGACGGGCAAAGCATCATCGAGCGCTAAAGGTCAGGGGCGTCTGCCTGCGCTATGAACCAGTCCCACAGCTCTGTAACTCCGGGGCGTTTCAGGTTGCGCGGGTGTGCCAGGAGATAGTAGGAGCGGCTGGAAGGTACTCCATTGCCAAGGGTTACCAGATCGCCGTTCTTAAGCCGCTCGGCCGCAAGGCGCATGCTGCCGAGACAAATTCCAAGACCGCGGGCGGCGGCATCGAGCACCATGCCGGAATCTGAGAAATTAAGCCCTTTGACGAAACCGGGCCTTATAACGCCGGCGGCAACGAACCAGTTCTGCCAGTCTTCCTCCTCCTCGTGATGCAGCAATGGGAAGTCCTGCAAGGTGCGCGGGGTAACGATATCAGGCAACCGCCGCCGCAAGTCCGGCGAGCACATTGGCCTCAGCTCATCGCCGAATAGCCTGATAGCAACAAGCCCATCCCAACTGCCGCGTCCGCGCGCGATCGCAAAATCAATCTCGGAATGCGTGACATCGGGTTCGGAGTCCGAAGTCACCAGCCACGGCTCGATATTCGGCAAGTCGTGAATAAGGGTCGCAACGCGCGGCATGTACCAGCCGGTTGCAAAAGCATGAGGCATCATGATCACAATCGATCCGGGCTTGGTGTAGAAATCCAATCGTCTGATGCCAAGGCGGAGTGTTTCCAATGCTGAAGCTGCGGTTCCTCGCAGATCCCGCCCGGCATCGGTTAGCTCCACCTTGCGGTTAATTCTGTGAAACAGCTGCTGTCCCAGCTGATTTTCGAGCGCTTTGATCTGATGGCTCACCGCAGACTGAGTCATATTCAATTCGATTGCCGCCAATGAAAAACTCTCCAGTCTGGCTGCCGCTTCAAAGCCGACCAAAGCGCCTAGAGGTAGATTTCGATAGGTGGAATGCATGAATATCTCTCATGGAATAGCTGAGAATTTCGCGTTTGAATAACAGAAAATCCTCGGATTAACTAGAGATAGAGCATCAAGACCAATTTAATTGATGAGAAATTTCTATTCAAAGGAAGCGCCAGTGACCAACCAGACGCCACGCCAGGCAGGCTTTAAAATGCCCCCCGAATGGGCCGAACACAAACGTACCTGGATGATGTGGCCATGCCGCACAGAGATATGGACTGATATTGATGCCACCAGACGCGACTATGCGGCAGTGGCCCATGCAATCCGCGAATTCGAGCCGGTGACGATGTCCGTTCGTCCCGAAGATTATGCCGGGGCGCGGGCCATTCTTGACGACAATATTGATATCATCAAGGCCGATATCAATGACAGTTGGGCGCGCGATGCTGGTCCGTGCTTTCTGCGCAATGCCAATGGCCAGCGGGCCGGCACGCAATTCCGCTTCAATGCCTGGGGCGGAAAATATCATCCCCATGATGGCGATGCGACATTCTCGGCCACCGTTTGCGATGTGGCTGACGTGAAGTCATTCACGTCAAACCTTGTCGCGGAAGGCGGCGGTGTCAGCGTTGACGGCGAGGGGACAATCATCACGACCGAGACTTGCTTTCCCAATATCAACCGCAATCCCGATTGGACCAAAGAGGCAATTGAGAATGAGTTGATGGAGATGCTTGGCGGTGAGAAGGTAATCTGGTTGCCCGGCAATCCTCTGGAAAACGAAACTGATGGCCATGTTGATGGCATTGCCGTTTTCGTCGCTCCCGGTGTTGTTCTGATGGAAAGTCCCGGCACCGAACCGAGCGAATGGAATGACTATATCCAGAAGAACCTTGACGCAATGGAAGGTCAGACGGATGCCAAAGGACGACGGATCAGGATTGTAACGGTACCCGAAGCTGTCGAGGCGCCGTCCGATCATCCAAAGTTCTGCCGTTCCTATGTCAATTCATATCTGGTCAATGGCGGTGTGGTCATGCCCGTTTACGGTGTTGCCTCCGATACGCTCGTGCGGGGCATCTTCCGGTCACTCTTCCCGGAACGCCGTGTGCGTGAAGTGCGGATCGACTCCATTGCCATCGGCGGTGGCGGCATTCACTGTATTACGCAACAAGAACCCGCATGAGTGCGCTTGCCGGGCAGGAAAGTATCAACTGGAGCAATCGAATGGACCATTCCACGACCAGCCAGATGACCTATATAGCCAATGCAGTGACTGCGGTTGGCACCAGCGACTTTCCAGAGATGCTTGGCAATCTATGTCTGAGCGTGTTCAATTTTGACAGCATTTTTATTTCGGTATTCTCCCAAGATTTGCCGCCACGTCAGCTCTATTCCAATCTGGATGCCGAAGCGACGCGGCGCACAGTTGGTCCTTATCTGAGCCACGCCTATTTGCTTGACCCGTTTTATGGACTCTTCAAGTCCGATATCGGCAATCGTGTCGTCAGCCTTGAGGAGTGTGCGCCGGATGATTTTAAAACAACCGAGTATTACAAAATCTTTTATTCAGAGATTGGTCTGCGTGATGAAGTGACCATTTTTGTTGGTGCCGGAAACGGCACCAGCATTGCTCTGTCCCTTGGGCAGCGCTACTCCGACGTGCATTGTCCTCCAGAGGCAACTGCGCAACTGGATGCATTGTTGCCCGTCATCGCGGCACTGTGCCACAAACATTGGCCCAATCTCGATGTTCCTGGCAATCAGGCTTTTCCCGATATGGGACTGGTGTTTGACCGCTTTGGCACCACGAGATTGAGTACCCGTGAAGCTGAGATCGTTCGATTGATGCTGAAAGGGCATTCAACAAAATCCATTGCCCGTTTGCTCGGCAACAGCCCGGAAACAATCAAGGTTCATCGCAAACGCATTTACGCCAAACTGAAAATCTCCTCACAGGGTGAGTTGTTCTGCAAGTTTATTGGCGCACAGGCAGCAGCGCCAACAGAGGCGGAAGCGGCTACAATGACGCTTTCATAAATTTAGTCCGGCAACTCGGACCTGATAAGAGCAGGCGCGGTATTCTTGAGTAGCGCAACCAATTGGCTTTGCTGATGCGTGCCGGTCTTGTGAAACAGCCGCTCCACATAAGCGCGCGCCGTGGAGTTCTTCAGATTTGTCATTTTTGCTGCGTCTTTCAAAGAAAGACCTGACGCAATCAGACAGGCCAATCTGGCTTCGGATGGGGTCAGCTTGAAAACAGCCCGGATATGTTCGTTCAGACCTTCCGAATTCCCCATATGTATCTTCTTCAGGACGACCGTCGCGCAGTATCCGTTAGTGCCTGCTGCGACTGATGCATCGAACGCTGGCGCAACTTCCAGAACACAATCGGCTCCCGCCCCGGTTTCTGAACGTCGTTCCAATACAATTCGTCCTGCTGAGCCGGTCGCCCCGCCAACCACGCCGTATCCACAGGTTTCGGCAATCAGTTTTCGCAGTGGCCGAAGAATATCGGGCTTGGCTGCAAGAAATCCATCTCGCAGCGTCAAGGCAGTCTCATCGGTTGTGAGCCATGCTTTGGCAATATCATTGATTTCAAGAATGCGCAGATCTGGAGTAACCAGCATCATGCCGAAAGACAGACGTGAAAATGTAGAACGCAATGCGTTTGCGATTTTTATCTGCTTGTTGATCAGGCTTGCCCGCTCGAAATGCGGAACCAGCAGCTCAAAAATTTCAACATCCTTGTAGTTGCATGTGTCGGGTTTGGCATTGCGCGTTATATCAATCAGCATCGCGTTGTCAGTCGTACGGTCATCGTATGATCTAGCATGGGGATTGTGCGATTTTACCCGCGTCTTGCCAAAGTCGCGGCGGCTATATTGGCTGATATCAAAGACGTTCGTGCCGGAGGAGAGGTTCTCGGGGGCCCTGTTGGAAGACAAGTTGCTGGCGATTTGAGACCGGTCGAGATCATTGCTGTAATTCGGGAAATAGCCGTGGCCCGGATTGGCTGAAAAGGCATTGCTTGCCAGCTTGTATATGGAGTGATTGGTGACGGGTATGCTGGGGCTGTCCAGAAATTCGCGTATCGTCTTGACCGCTGGGTTCCATTGTTCAGGATTGTGGGCAGCTTGATAAATCAGGCCAATCAGTTCAATAACCTGCGCAAGCGTCGGTTCTATCATGCCAAATCCTTCTGATGGCTAATTCTGTTTGGCGCGCTAGATCTGCCGGCCTCCGTCGGAAAGGCGCATCCAACTTTGATATCCAGAGCGACCGGAATTTAAGCTGAAAATTGAGATCAAGAAAATTAATGTTGAAGGTATCTGGCATTATCGTTCATAATGCTGGGATGTCGCGAAATCTGGATATTGACCTTCTCAGAACATTTATGGCGGTTGCCGATCACGGCAGCATGACGGCCGCCGCAAATGCACGTTACCTAACGCAGAGTGCTGTCAGTCAGCAGATCAAGCGGTTTGAGGACATGCTCGGATCGACCCTTTTTGAACGGAATCGCCGTGGTCTTCGACTGACACCACCGGGTGAACGACTGCTTACCAAGGCACGGCGTATTCTGGCGCTCAATGATGATATCTGGTCGGAGATGACAGCGGATGCTCTGCAGGGTAAAGTCAGGCTTGGTTTGCCCTACGATCTCGTCAGCGTCATCACCGTGCCGGTTCTGAAAGCTTATGCCGAAGCTTATCCGCTCGTTGAAGTGTCTTTGATGTGCGCGTCTTCACCGGAGTTAACGACTGCGCTGGACAGGCGGGAGGTCGATCTTGTCCTGCTCGAAGAGGAAGTCGATTCAGATCAGGCTGAATACTCGCTTGTGGAGCAGCTTGTCTGGATCGGTGCCAGAAATGGCGGAGCGCATTTGAAGACGCCCCTGCCTGTATCGATGGTCGCTGAAACCTGTGCGTTCCGCCCCGCGGTTCTTTCTGCACTCGGGCATCAGGCGCGACCGTGGAGAACAGTTTTCGAGAACGGCAATATTGAAGCCACCATGGCCATGGTGCGGGCTGACCTTGCTATCACGGCATTGTTGACCAGTACGGTTCCAGCCGATCTTCGCATATTGACAGCCGATGACGGCCTTCCTGATCTGCCGCAGTTTTCTATCGGTCTGCATATAGCGAAAGGCAGTGTAGCGTCGCCCGTATCAGAAATGGCGAAGTATATTCGCGCTGGCTTGACGGGTTGAGTTGGCATCTGCCCACCTGCTTCAAAGCGTTTGCAAAGCTCGGCGACTGGATTGCATTATGACATGTGGATCGTCAACACTGCGGGGAATGATGAAGTTAGGTTTTGTAGGGTCTGGTGCGATCACCGAGGCAGTTATCACTGGCCTGATGAAATCAAGGTCGGATATCAGTGCTATCGTGGTTTCGCCGCGAAGTGCGCATATCGCATCCCGGCTGGCAGCCAAATTTCCCGTCGTACGCGTGGGAACAGATAACCAGGATGTGGTTGACAGCGCCGAGATCGTGTTTCTTGCAGTACGACCGCAAATTGCTGAAGAAGTGATAGCCGAGCTTAGATTTCGCGAACACATGCAGGTCGTGAGCTTTATTGCTGCTGTCCAAATCGAGGCACTTGCCAGCTGGATCAAGGTACCAGTCACGATCACCCGGACAATCCCCCTGCCATTCGTGGCTGAGTTACAGGGCGCGACAGCAATCTATCCGCCCAACGAGCTGATTGCGGATCTGTTTTCCCCGCTTGGGACCGCAGTTCAAGCAAGAGACCTCAAGCAGTACAATCTTTTTGGTGCAGCGAGTGCGCTGATGGCCACGCATTTCGGGTTGCTGGAAACAAGCGCCCGTTGGCTTGAAGCGGAAGGAATGTCCTATGATCAGGCGAGCAGCTATTTAAGACAGTTGTTTGGTGGACTGTCCCATGTAACGGGCGCATCGCAGGCGCAATCATTCGAGGAAATGGCGTCTGAGTTTTCGACAAAGGGCGGGCTGAACGAGCAGGTATTCACTGAATTTACCGGCAATGGTGGAACAAAGGCTCTGACACTTGCTCTTGAATCCGTACTCAGGCGTATTGAACAGGGGTGATTGAGCGAAACCTGTCGGCAGTTCGTTGGTCGTCCACCTTTACTGGCAGAAGGCGTACTGCGGCTTCTTCTGCTACCAGCGCTTAGAGATCCCAAATTGGAGACCATCGGTATGAACACGCGATTTCTGGAAGCATTCGTGTGGGTGGCGCGACTGGGCAGTTTCCGCAGTGCAGCTGACCGGCTCAATATGACACAAAGCGCCATTTCCAGCCGTATCGCCTCACTCGAAAGCGAGTTCGGAAAACGCCTGTTCGACCGCGAAGTGCGCGAAGTTCGTATTACAACCGCAGGGCGCATGTTGCTCGACTATGCGGAGCGCATCTTGGATCTTTCCCGTGAGATGAATGGGGCATTGGCGCCCGGCGCCAAGCTAACCGGCACTGTTCGCATCGGTGCTGTCGAAACCATTCTCTACACTTGGCTCATTCCGTTTCTGGAGCGTGTACGTCAGGCGCATGGGGAACTGGAAATCGAACTGACTGCGGAGCCGACGATCCGGCTGCACGAACAGTTGCGGCGAGGGCAGCTCGATATCGCCTTGCAGACCAATGCCATTCTGGGTGACGGAATTCTCAACCAGCGGATGGGAACGATGCCGATGGCGTGGATCGGCAGGCCTGAAGATGATTGGGGCGACGGCAGTCCATTGCCGATTGCGCGATTTGTCCAGCGGCCAGCCATAACAATGTCGCGGGGATCGCAGCCTCACGACGCACTTTTGCAGGCTTGCCGGGATGCGGGGATTCAACCCAAACGCGTGCATTGCGTAAGCTCACTTGCCGCAATATCGCGTTTGGTGAGTGCAGGTTTTGGCGCGGCACTTGTGCCTTTGGCGCCTTTCCGTGACGAACTGTCTGCAGGACGATTGGTTGTTATCCCATGTACCACCCGGATGGTTCAGCTGCATCTTATGGCCAGCCTTATGACAGACCCGAGTAGCCAGACAGTCGAGGTTATTGGGGCCATGGCGCGGCAAGAGGCTGCGCAGTATGCGCTCAGTGTAGGCCCTGACTTCGCTATCCCCGGACCCGAGGAGGCCAGATAAAAGCATATGTAATTCATAGGCTTAGTCGTTTTATTCGGTTTGAAAGATGAGTTGTGGGAGCCGAAAATTGATTGCCCGGCTTCAAACAGTTTTATCGATCACTCGTGATCGGAAAAACGCGTTTGACCCAAACTCACTTGTTCGTTGTTCTTTACCTCATCATTATGGAGGCATTGATCAAATGACAGGACCGAACACTGCAACGCAGGAAGAGGCAGTTCCAGCACCGTCGGGTATGCTGTTTGTCTGGTCTGATGTCGACCCTTCGGCCGAAGATGATTATAATCGATGGTATGACCGGGAGCATGTGGAAGAACGTGTGCGCATTCCCGGTTTCAGTTCCGGCACACGGTATCAGATCATTGGTGCGGGTCGCCGTTACCTTGGTCTCTACAGAACAACCTCCCTCGATGTTTTCGCCAGTCCCGCCTACGAGAAAGCCTTCACACGTCAGACCCCATGGTCTGTAACCAATCTGGGCCGGATGATTGATCCGATGCGCCGCGTCTGTTCTGTGACTGCCGAGACAGGATTTGGAACCGGAGCATATCTGGCGGTTCTGCGGCTTGATCGATTGCCAAACGAAAAAGAAATGGCGGCGTTTCGTGGAGCAGGGGCATTGGTTCAGGAATTGCCGGGTGTTATTTCAACATCGCTCCTTATTCCGGACACGATCAAATCCACGCCATTGCCCAATGAAGTCAGAGATGGACGTGTTCTCGATCCCATACTGTTGATTGAGGCCAGCAGCGAAAAAGTGGCCCGCGAAGCTGCTTTCAAGGCGAGCAATTTCATCTCGCCCGATGCGTCCTTACACACGGCATTCCTTGAGTTGCTCTGGCAACTGCAGGCATCTCACCTGTCGTCGCATGTGAGCGACACGCAGACCGTCGCTGCCTAAACCGCTCACTTTGGTTCTGCATCAACCAAGAAGGACTGAATCTGAAATGTTTCGCACGGCCATCGCAAGGGCGTGTCATCCGACGAACAATCTTACCTACAAGAAAAACAATAGAGGGGTTACTCATGCAAACTGCAAGCACTGTCGACCACATCCATGCACCCGGTCATTCACAAAATCAAACCAAACGGCTGGCCACAGCCAGTATGGTGGGTACCACGCTCGAGTGGTATGATTTCACCATTTATAATACTATGGCGGCGCTGGTATTCAGCCACCTGTTCTTTCCCAATTTTGACCCTTTGGCGGGAACCATCCTCGCCTTTTCAACCTATGCCGTTGGCTATGTGTCGAGGCCCTTGGGCGGCATTATATTTGGTCATCTTGGCGATAAACTGGGCCGCCGTGCGGTGCTGGTGGCAACATTGATCGCAATGGGCCTGACAACCGCTTTGATGGGTCTGCTTCCAACCTATGCATCAATTGGAGCACTTGCGCCGCTACTGCTGGTCGCACTCCGTTTCCTGCAGGGCGTCGCTCTCGGCGGCGAATGGGCAGGGGCTGTTCTGCTCTCGGTGGAGCATGGCAGGCAAGATCGGCGGGGACTCAATGCATCATGGACTCAGGTAGGCCCGTCATTTGGGACATTGCTTGGTACAGGTTTGATTGCAGCGATTACCGCGACGATGTCTGACGAGGCATTTCTGGCTTGGGGTTGGCGCATTCCTTTCATCGTCAGCCTTGCTCTGGTCACGTTCGGCCTTTGGGTAAGGAGTGGAGTGGGTGAGTCTCCGATGTTCAAAAGCCTTGAGGAGTCGGCTGCCAAAGCAAAAGCGCCCATCAAGGAAGTTCTGAGCCTTCACTGGCGTCGTCTGCTTCTTGCTGGCGGCTCGCGCATCGGATCTGATGTTCTGTATGGGTTGATCGTTGTTTTTACACTGACTTACGTGACGACCGTATTGCATCTGCCGCGTTCCATGGCCCTTGTTGCCGTGCTGATCGGCACCGCCTGTAACGCTGTTGCCGTGCCGTTCTTTGGAGCCTTGTCGGACCGTTGGGGACGGCGCACGGTTTATGGTCTTGGTACAGCGGGTGCTATCGTTTGGGCGTTTGTGTTCTTTATGCTTCTCGACACGGCACAGCCGCTGATGATCGTTTTAGCTGTCGTCGTAGGATTACTTCTGCATGCCGCCATGTATGGGCCACAGGCTTCCTTCGTGATTGAGCAATTTCCGACGCGGGTTCGCTACAGTGGTTCATCCCTCGCCTATACATTTGCGGGGATTGTCGGCGGTGGTTTTGCGCCCTTGATCATCGCGGCGCTGTTCCAGAATTATAACCACACTGTCGCAATCTCTCTCTACGTGGCTGGCGCTTTGTGCGTGACGGGTCTGGCCCTGTTGTTTGCCCGTGAAACAGCACACAGGCCACTGGAAGACTAATCGGCCTTCAACCGGATGATCCCACAAACAGGAGTTCTGTGATGCATGTCCTTTCCTTTGTACTACCTGACGGCCAAGAGTTGCGTGCTCCGATCAACTCTCTCGTCATTGCGGGCTGGGCGGGACGTAATCTTGCGGCCGTCGAGCACCATATCGAAGAACTCGCGGTGCTGGGCGTTCCCCGGCCCAGCACTGTGCCGCTCTATTATCGTGTCGCGGCAGATCAGTTGACGACCTCCTCTGAAGTTGAGGTCCTCGGGCCTGAAAGTTCGGGGGAGGCCGAGATCATGATTTTATCGTTTGAGGGAGAACTCTTCGTTGGTCTTGGATCAGACCATACGGATCGCAAGGTGGAAACGTATTCCGTAGCAGTCTCGAAACAACTTTGTACCAAGCCTGTGGCACGCGCGTTGTGGCGATTTGAAGAGGTGGAAAAGCACTGGGACGAATTGCAGCTTCGCTCATGGATTACGGTTTCTAATGAACGCGTTCTCTATCAGGAAGGTAGCGTGGCATCGCTGTTAAATCCTCGGGAATTGATCCGCCGTCATACCGAGAACGCAGCTCTAGCATCCGGGACAGCGATGTTTTGCGGCACCCTGGCAGCGATCGGGGGAATAAGGTCATCAGATCGGTTCGAAATGGAGCTGAATGACCCCGTGTTGAAGCGGACAATCAGGCATGCATACGATGCACAAGTCTTGCCCATGGTCGCTTGAAGAGGATATTGTAAGGGGCTCCTGTCTCTAGCTCTCTTCTTCTATACCCAATAAGCTGAAGCGATCAGCCAAGCTATGCAATCACCACTCACACGAGGGGCATATGATGGATAAAGAACGGCGCGCGATCCTTCAAGCAGGTGCTATTGGTGCTGCCATGGCTGGCGTCAATTCTTTCCTTCCCCATGCGTTTGCTTCTACATCAGGAAATTCCATGCACGATCGATCGATTACGGACCTTTCACGCAGCCTTTCAGAGGGCAAAACCACAAGCCGGCAATTGGTTGATGATGCGTTGGCCGCGATCAATGACCCTAACGGTGAAGGCAAGCCTTCATTCATCAAGGTTCATGCTGAGAAAGCGAAGCTGGCGGCTGACGCAATCGATGCAAAGCGCAAGCAAGGTCACAAGCTGCCAGTTCTTGCCGGCATCCCAATATCCGTGAAGGACTTGTTTGACGAAGCTGGAGAAACGACACTTGGCGGATCAACGGTGTTGATTGGTCAGCCCGCTGCGACGAAGGATTCCGTTGTTGTCCAGCGTTTGAGAGAGGCGGGAGCCATTATAATTGGCCGCACCAATACGGTCGAATTTGCCTACACAGGTCTTGGCATCAATCCACATTACGGCACTCCCAACAATGTCTTCGATCGTGCGACGGGACGCATTCCCGGTGGTTCGACCTCAGGCGGTGCCATTTCCGTAGCGGACGGAATGGCGGCAGGTGCGATTGGTACGGATACAGGTGGATCACTGCGCATCCCCGCCGCTCTCAATGGCCTTGTCGGCTTCAAGCCGACACAGCGGCGGGTAACGCTCGATGGCGTCATGCCACTTTCAACGTCTTTTGACTCCGCCGGTCCAATTGGATGGACCGTGGAAGATTGCATCCTGTTGGACAGCGTCATCGCGGATCAAAAACTGGCGGCCCCAAAAAGTCTGGCTTTGAAAGATTTGCGGTTTGCTGTGCCGAAGGTTTATTTTCAGAATGACCTTTCGCCGGAAGTGGCAAATGCTTTTCATGCAGCGCTATCGAAATTGTCAGCCGCAGGCGCAGAAATCGTCGAGCTGCCGATGGCCGAATTTGAGATGACACCCACAATCAATCCCAAGGGAATGATAACGGCCTCGGAAGCCTATGCCTGGCATCGCAAATTCCTGAAGGATGGAGCAGACAAGTACGACCCGCGCGTTCTTGCGCGGATCAAGACTGGTGAAACCATACTGGCCGCCGATTATGTTGATCTGCAGACACTCAGGCGCCAGTTCATACGCAATGTTAATGCGGCAGCGGCGGGTTATGACGCCATGCTGATGCCGACAACGCCTGATGTCGCGCCGCCCATCGCTGACGTCATCAAGGACGACGAGACCTATTACCGGATCAATGGGCGCATGCTGCGCAATCCATCGGCAGTTAACATCTTCGACGGTTGCGCCTTGTCGGTCCCATGTCATGAGGCTGGAAACGCACCGGTTGGACTTATGATCGCTGGAGTTCAGAATCAGGACCAGCATATCTTGGCTGTCGGACGATCAATTGAATCCGTAGTCGGGCCTTCCCGTGGGCGGTAATACAGTTCTGCAACGGCTCATGCCTGAGTTGCGACCAGTGCCAGATGCCGCTCACGGTTTTTGAGATGGTATTATCTGGTGAGCCGCTTGTTGTCGTCCAATCTGCAACATCGCGATACCGGTGAGAATAAGGATAACAGCTGCCAATTCCAGCCAGCCCACTTTCTCACCGGCGATCCAGCCGATGAGCAACGCGACAACCGGTGTGATATAGGTCGAGCCTGACGACGCAATAGCACCGAGTTTTTCCAGCAAGAAATAATAAAGCAGAAAGGCAGTTCCGGTGCCCAAAACGCCAAGTCCAACCACTAGGCCGATGGCCGCATGAGAATTCTCTAGTATCCGCCCGATCCCGGAGAAATCAGTCAGCGGGAGTAGGACAATCAAGGCCAACCCCATTTGCCAGGTGACAAGCGCCAGAGGCTGCAAGCTGAGGGGTGACAGAAAGCGGCGGACGTAAACATACGACAGTCCAAGGACGATCGCACCTGACAGCATCCATATAACACCTACCAGATTGACGGAGTTGTTTTCTCCCTCCCAGGGTCTTGTAATCAGAACAATGCCGACAAAGCCTAAGACAACTCCTATCGCCATCAATCTGTTGAATTTCTCCGTTTGCAGAAACAGGAGCGAGGAGATCGAAGTGAACAAGGCTATCGACCCACCCAGCACGCCAGCGATGCCCGAGGGGAGCAACTGTGTACCTTTCACAATTGCAAAGTAGTAAAAAGCGGTTGCCGCAACAGCCATAACGAAAAAATGCGGCAGATGACGCAACTGACTGCGATCGATCATACCTTTATGCCAAGCCGTGAATGCCAGTGGCAGAAAGCCGAAAAACACCCGCAAAAGGACGATCTGTTCAGGGCTGATAAGGGCAGCCGCCCATTTCATATAGATGAAATTGGAACCCCAGATTAGTCCAAGCGATATGAACGCAGCATAGGTAAGTATCATGGGGCAAATCCAGCAGTTCAGGGGGCGCCTGAAAATTGTCTCCTGAAATCTATTGCTGGATTTGCTGCGCTCGAACAGAATGGATGCGTCAATTACATGTTATGTATGCGACACTTGGCTTAAAGGAAGGGTATTCATGCGTGAGCGCTGGATAAAAGGGCCGGGCCGCCCAAATGGTGAGGCTTTGCAACTGTCAGTTGGTTTCATTTTAGCGCGGCACTTCACGCTAAATGCTTTTGCCAATTTCATTGACGTTTTGCGGCTGGCGGCCGACGAAGGCGATCGCAGCCGGCCAATCCGTTGCGCGTGGAGTGTGTTGTCCAATACGATGCACCCGGTGGCTTCGAGCAGCGGTGTGATGGTTGAACCGAATGAGCGGCTCGGCGATCCCGGCAAGTTTGACTATATCGCGGTGATAGGCGGACTGATTGACGAAATACCCAATCTAAATTCAGAATATTTGCGATATCTCCAACGGGCGGCTGCGGCAAAAATACCACTCATCGGTGTTTGTACCGGTGCCTTCGTTCTACATCATGCCGGGCTGATGGATGGTTATCGCTGTTGCGTCAGCTGGTTTCATCACGCCGATTTCCTGGAGCAATTTGATGGTCTCCGACCGGTGTCCAATCAGATATTCATTGTCGACCGGGACCGACTTACCTGCCCCGGTGGGGCAAGTGCCGCGCATTTGGCCGCATTCCTGGTGGAAAAGCATATCGGCAAGGCACCAGCAACCAAAAGCCTGCACATCATGATGATCAACGAAGCTGAGGTGGAAGAATCGCCACAGCCAAGTCCTACGCTTGATTTTAACACCAGCGATCCCTTTGTAAGGAAAGCACTTTTGTTGCTACAGCAAAGCTTGGATGCGCCGATCTCTGTTAGCCAGATTGCCACGCATCTGGGCATCAGCAAGCGCCGCCTCGAACGGCATTTTAAACGGGTACTCGGGACATCTCCGCAGGCGGCCTTCATAGACATGCGATTATCGCTGGCGCGTCAACTGATTGAAAATACCGATAAATCATTCACCACCATTGCGGTTGAATGCGGCTTCTCCGACTCGTCGCATTTCAGCCGGATGTTCCGCCGCCGCTTCGCGAGTACTCCGCGTGAGTGTCGCAAGTCGGCACTGAAACCGACAAACCCATAGAGTTGCAGTGTCAATCATAGGTGACAAAGGCAAGCGACAATCCGGGCTCTATTGCGCACCTACCGGGCGGGGTGGATAGACCGCCTGCACGGGCCCCGATTTGGGCGTGGCAAATATCGCGCCTGTTGCCATATTTGAAATGCCAGCGTGGGATTTTCCGGTAATCAGCATATCTTCATGCACCCAGCCGATCATATCGGTGGCCGGAACCACAATACGATGCCACTTGCCGGTTTTGCTATAAGAGCGCATTTCGCGTCCCTTCTCGACAGTGCCCGCAGGCGCAGACTTATCCCATGCCTTGCTCCGCAAGGTCAGCCTTTCGCGGGCATAAACGACCGATGGCATCATGTTGGGCATATTGATGCCGCGTGGTGTCTGGATGACTGCCTTTTCTACAGGGCCGACGGAAAGATGCGGGCGTTGCTCCGGCTGTGGTGGCTGCAATTCTGCCCGCTGTACGGGCTTTATCGTTGCGGGTTGCGCGCCGACAGCAACGGAAGGCCGTGGCACAGGAGCAACCAAAGTGGCGGTACGACTTTTTTCTTGTTCCGGGTCGCTTTTCGCAGGCTGTCTTCCTGTTGCCTCAGGCTTTGCAACTGTCGATTGTCCAGTACGTGTAGCTGTGCGCTCGAATAGGCTGGAGAATGTTGTTTGCGATTTTTTGGGCTGCGTTGCCACCCAGATGCTTAAAGCGCCAACGCCAACGATCACTGCCAGAGCCAATAATGAACCGGTGGAAGACGTCCGCGACGAAGATCGTGAGGATGACCGCTTCGGTGAACGTGACGATGAACGGGTGCTGCGCTTTCTCGTGGCCATATAGATCCTGCCCTTTTGAGCCCGGTGGTGGTCGAGCTAGGTCAAAGTCGGTTTGATAATATTCGCGAGCGCCGAATCGCGTTGTTATCAAACTGACAGGGCTTCCTTGGTATTTCGTTACCGGACCGCAAGCTCCGTGGAAAATCCGGACGGAAGTCTTTAAGGGATATAACCGGTATAGGGGCGAAATTGTACGAAGAGACAGATGGAGGCGATGTGCGCCTCGTTTAAGGGAGTTTCAATGGCACAGTTTATCAACAAGAGAGAAAATGTCGTCACGGACGCAATAGATGGCATTTTGGCAACCTCGCAGGGTAAACTTACCCGCCTTGATGGCTTTCCGCATATTCGCGTTGTCATTCGCAGCGACTGGGACAAATCAAGGGTCGCCTTGGTTTCGGGTGGAGGTTCTGGTCACGAACCGGCTCACGTAGGCTTTGTCGGAGCTGGCATGTTAACGGCCGCAGTATGCGGTGATGTATTTGCGTCCCCGAGTTCAGATGCGGTTCTGGCCGCTATATTGGCAGTGACTGGGCCCGCAGGCTGTCTTCTCATCGTGAAGAATTACACCGGCGACCGGCTCAATTTCGGCCTTGCGGCGGAACGTGCGCGCAGCTTTGGGCTGAAAGTGAACATGGTGATCGTTGATGACGATATTGCGCTGCCAGACTTGCCGCAGCCGCGCGGAATAGCCGGTACGCTGTTTGTACACAAGATTGCCGGTGCGATGGCAGAAAGTGGTGCAACTTTGGAGACCATCACGCATGCGGCCAAGAGGGTCATTTCCGGTATAAAAAGCATAGGCATGTCGCTTGATACCTGCACGGTTCCCGGATCACCCAAAGAGAACCGTATCCCTGCGGGAATGGTGGAACTCGGTTTGGGCATACATGGTGAAGCGGGCGTAGAGCAGATAGATTACACCGACGCCAAAACGGCGATGGGCGCAGTTGCCGGCAAGCTTGCAGCTCATATGGATAACACACCACACGTTGCTCTCATCAATAATCTCGGTGGTACCTCTGTCCTTGAAATGTCGGTACTGGTTCATGAACTTGTCAACTCATCAATTGGCAAGAACATTTCACATGTTGTTGGCCCGGCAGCCATGATGACTTCTCTCGACATGCATGGTTTTTCTGTTTCCGTTTTTCCTGCGGATGGGTCAGATCTCGAGGCTTTGACTGAACCGGTATCGTTAACCGCATGGCCGGGTCTTTCGCAGGTTAAGCCGATAGTTATTGCGGCACTGCCGGATGGCCTGATGCCATTGGCCCCGCTTCCGTCCGATCATAAAGAGACGCGGGAATTGCTCATCAATTGCTGCAATGTGCTTATTTCCGCAGAGCATGATCTGAATGCCTTGGATGCCAAGTCTGGCGACGGAGATACCGGTTCTACGCTGGCGGGGGCGGCAAGGGCGCTGGTCAAAGCGGTTGATGGTTTACCACTATCGGACCATGCGCAATTGTTGCGCGCGATTGGTCTGGAACTCAGCCAGACGATGGGCGGCTCATCGGGTGTTCTTCTTGCCATTTTCTTCACTGCGGCGGGCGATGGTGCAGCAAACGGTTTACCCATGCATGATGCTCTGAAAGCCGGACTGGTGCGCATGCAGGAAATTGGTGGGGCTCACCTTGGCGACCGGACTATGGTGGATGCACTTGCTCCTGCGCTGGATGCCCTTGGAACAAGTTTGCAATCTGCCGCCCATGCGGCGCGGACAGGGGCTAATCTAACGGCGACACTCGTTCGTGCCAAAGCGGGGCGCGCGGTCTATATCAATGCCAAGCAACTCGAGGGACATATTGATCCGGGTGCTGAGGCCGTAGCTCGATTGTTCGAACATCTGGCGATCAGTCCAACCTGAAACGTGAGAAGCTGTTCTGCTTCTGCATGGTTCACAAGCTGACGTGGTGATTTACCGGACCTGCGAATAGGATAAGTGGTCCATCACTATATCGTGTATTCACGATATATATATTGCCTCATCGCGATTCATTCATATCTATCAGGAATGAAAAACGATGAGATCCTCAAAGCTCTTGCCCATCCGGTCCGATTGCAGATTGTCCACTGGTTGAAGAATCCAGAGCATTATTTCTCCAGTCAGGAACACTCTCTCGATCTGGGAGTGTGTGCCAGCCAGTTCTCACGCTGCGGTCTGTCCCAATCGGCAGTGTCAGCGCACCTTGCTGTCTTGCAGCGAGCGGAACTGGTTACAATCCGGCGCGTTGGACAATGGGTTTATTACAAACGCAACGAAGACACGATCGCGTCCTTCCTGCGGGATATGACCGGGATAATCTAGCCAGCATGCCTCCATCTGATCTTGTTGCATCGGTCAGGGCGCCGGTGACAACGCTCCTCCCAAAAATTTCGCCCTGAATGAAAGGTCTTCCATGCCTACTCTTTTTGATCCTATCAAAGTTGGTGATATTGAACTCGCCAATCGTGTCGTTATGGCTCCGCTGACGCGTAACCGATCGCCCAATGCGGTGCCAACCGCGCTTGCTGCAACTTATTATTCCCAGCGTGCAACAGCCGGATTGTTGATCACCGAGGCAACGGCAATCAGTCATCAGGGACAGGGTTACGCCGATGTTCCGGGACTTTATGCCCCTGATCAGCTGGCAGGCTGGAAAAAGGTGACGGATGCTGTGCATGCCGCTGGCGGTAAGATTGTCGTCCAGCTGTGGCATGTTGGGCGTATTTCCCACAACACGCTTCAACCCAATGGCGCGGCGCCTGTCGCACCTTCTGCAATTACTGCAAAATCCAAGACATTTCTGATCAATGCGGATGGCAGCGGAACCTTTGCCGAGACTTCGCAGCCGCGCGCGCTAGATCTTGCCGAGCTTCCGGGGATCATCGAGGATTATCGCAAAGCGGCCAGAGCAGCGGTTGATGCGGGCTTTGATGGCGTGGAACTTCATGCCGCTAACGGATATCTTCTTGATCAGTTCCTGCGATCCGGCAGCAATCACCGCACTGATGCCTATGGTGGGTCCATCGAAAATCGCGCACGCTTCCTGTTCGAAGTGCTTGATGTCATCACAAAAGAAATTGGCGCGGGACGTACGGGCATTCGGATATCACCGGTGACACCAGCCAATGATTCATCGGACCCGGAACCTCAGCCGCTCTTCACCTATGTGGTGGAAAAGCTTGCCGCCTATAAACTTGCTTACGTCCACATCATCGAAGGTGCTACTGGCGGTCCACGGGATTTCCAGCAGGGCGATAAACCCTTCGATTATGTCGCTCTCCGTGCCGCGTACACGGACGCTGGAGGCCATGCAGCCTGGATGGTCAATAATGCCTACGACCCTGCTTTGGCTGAAACGGTAATTGCAAAGGGTGAGGCCGATCTTGTTGCTTTCGGAAAACTGCTTCTCGCCAACCCCGATCTTGTTAAACGCCTGCGTGAACGTGCAGATCTTAACAAGCCAGATAACGCAACCTTTTATGGCGGCGGTGCAAAAGGCTACACCGACTATCCAGCATTGCCTTAGGACGCGTATGAAGAGCCCCGGCTTGCGCTGGGGCTCTCCCATCTGCTTAGGCCGCGACGCGGAAATCCGCACTCGTCATGGCCAGCCCGCTGGATACATTGGCAAAGCGGATGGCCGCGGCACTGCCGGTACCGTCACTGTCATATGAGAGTGATCCGTTGCTGCTGTCATAGAGGATGCGGTCGGAGGCATCCAAGGCCGACGCACCGATGCGGAATGCATCTGCCGAGAGTGGCCCACCGGGAGAAAGCGCTGCAAATATTGCCGGGTCCAGCCATATTGTATCGTCGGCCACGGAGAAATCCGTGATGGTATCGACATTGAGAGCAGCGCTGAGCGGGTCCTTGAAGTAGAAATTGTCAGCACCTGCACCGCCAGTCAGGGTATTGCTGACGGCATTGCCGGCAATGCTGTCAGCTCCGCTGCCACCGATGGCATTTTCGATGGTCGCATTGAACGCAATGGACACATTGCCCTTCAATCCACCAATATCAGAGAAGGTGCCGTCATGCAGGTTGATCACCTGATTTTGGCTGTAACCGGAGGCATCAATCGTGTCATTACCACCGCCATCCCATATGCTGAATGCAGGCGTGGTGTTACCGCTGAAATTATAGATCGCACCAGCATTTGTGTTGAACCCATAAACGGTGTCGCCCGAACGGGTTGTCATGTTGGCACCGTAGAGCTGCTGCACAGCAAGGATATCATACAGCATCAATGTATCGGGATAGCTGTTGTATGAACTCGTGGTGTTCGATTCATCAAAATAGCTCATCACCGAATATTGCTGATCATCCTGCGAGAACTGGGCATTGGCGTCGTAGGTCAGCGACTGCCCTGGCGCCGCATTGTAGTCACCCGGATGAGCCAGACCTACCGCATGTCCGGTTTCATGCAGAATGGCAAAGGCGCTGTAGCTTCCGGTTGGGATGGATGTTGTCGACACGCTTGTGTTGTTGAGACTTACGTCGCCGGAAATGGCTGTTGTTCCCGGATAATTGGCATAAGCACCCGCCCCATCGCTGTCCGAACTGTAAGCGCCAAACAGCATGGTTGCATTGTTGGTCGTCCCACCCGGATTAACCTGCGTGAAGGTGATATTGCCAACTTCCGAATATTGCGCAAGCGCCGCCTTGACGGCTGCAATTTGCGCCGCAGTCAGACCGATAAAGGGGGTTGCATTGCCGGAGGCGTCGGTCTGTCCGGAATTGCTTGTACGCACGCCCCACGTAACATTTGCGGCGGTGCCGGGTGTGCTCCATGAAACGCCTGGTCTGATCAGAGCACCTGCGCCCATCAACTCATCATAGCTGGCCTTGTTCCCTGTTGTGGCCGACAAGCCGTATTGCCCGGTGCCGCGATTATCATAGGAACCTGCATCGAGATAATAGGTGCCGGATGTGGTTGCGGTGAAGGTGATGGTTGAGTTCGTTCCTGGTCCTGCATCATCATCAGACGCGATTTGTGTGCCGCCGCTGTTTCGCAAAGCGAGATAGGTGTCATCCAGACGGGTGGTGGTTACACCGGTTGCAACCATGGCAAATGTATAGGTCTGTCCGGCAACGAGATTGACCTTGAACCAGTCATGATCGCCCTTTGTGCTAACCTGGCCTTGCGCTGTTTTACCGATGGCGAGTGTGTAGGCCGTGGCCGTGCTTCCTGCGGCATCGGTTGTTTCGGTGAGACGTGACGGCGAGGCCGCTCCAATTGCCTGCGGGACAATAACAGCCGCCGGCTGGATTGACTGCCCCGACATCAGCCAGCCGCTTTGCTGCGTTGCTGACGTGTCGGATGCTTTGAAATGAGTGCTCAAATGTTTCTTTTTGTTATCTAGGTACGAACAATATTTACACATAGTGATCCAGTCCTTTCTGAGGAACAAAGAGGATATCTAGTTGCGTTCATTGCTACCTTGGATGAGGGGCTTACTTACATAATTGTTCGGCTCTCTTGATGGCCTCATGCAGTACCCGTTTGTTCTCCTCAGGCGAGAGGAGTGGGCTGCCGTCCCTTGCTTCCTGAACCCGCTTCTGTGCCTCCTCGCAGGTGACAGGATTCAACGGTCGCTCAGGGTTAACAGGCAATGTTGCCGCTATCTGAGTTGTTGCCAATTGAGTGATGATAAGCGCCCATGCAGCCGGATCATTTCCAAGGATCATTTTTAACACTCCCCAGTGCGTCCGTATTCGATGCGATTTTCGCGCCAAATTGTGTGAGGTTTTTTAAGAAGGCAAATGACATGAGATAACTATATAATACATCAAGTTATTATCCATAATATCAGAATTACATTGAAATTAATTTTGAAATATATTCGTTTAGTGAAGAGTTTTAAGTTTTGATGCGTGACATATACTTTAAGTATACATTCGGTTGTAAGCGATTCAAATTAAATTGGGTGATTCCAGTGTATAGCGTGGCCCATGTGTGAATTTGCAGTGTGTCGACGTGTTAAGTTTCAGCGGCTTTGAGCGGCAAGAACGATTTCTTTGGCCATTTGCGTTGACGCGCTTTTGAGGACTTGAATTGTTTTTGGATGGCGGTTAGGAAGCCTCCATACAGGACGACCTGTATCGCAGTTTCGTTTGGGGACGGCCCCGTTATCTCAATTGAAGGAGATGATGGTGTCGTACGACCAACCTCATACTTTCCCCAATACTGCCGTCGAATGCCCTTTCATCTGGAGGGCGTCATAATGGCGGGCCCAATCGAACAATTCGAGATAAAGCCGCTTGTACCTCTCGTGGATATTGCGGGTTACGAGTTCAGCTTTACCAACTCGGCCGCCTATATGGTTTTGACCGTTACAATTTCCTGTGCATTTCTGATGATTTCAACGGTCAGGCGAAAGCTCGTACCGGGTCGTTGGCAGTCGGCAACCGAGTTGCTTTACGAATTTGTCTCCGGTCTGCTTCGACAGAATGCTGGTGAGCAGGGCATGCGCTTTTTCCCGTTCATTTTCTCTCTGTTCATGTTCATTCTGGTGGCCAATCTCATTGGGTTGTTTCCCTATGCATTTACGGTGACCAGCCAGATCATCGTCACCTTTGCATTGGCGGTTCTTGTTTTCCTGACGGTTACAATTTTCGGATTTTTACGCCATGGCCTGAAGTTCCTCCGTCTATTCATGCCGGATGGTGTGCCAATCGCACTCGCTCCAATCATTATCCCTATTGAAATTATCTCTTACCTGTCGCGCCCACTCAGCCATTCTGTGCGCCTCTTTGCGGTGATGCTTGCGGGGCACATCACGTTGAAAGTGTTTTCGGGCTTTGTGGCGGAGCTTGTGGGGATGGGCGGACTGGGAATTCTCGCTGCCGTGTTGCCATTGGCAATGACCGTCGCTTTAACCGGCCTCGAACTGCTGATGTCGTTCATTCAGGCTTACGTCTTTGCCATGCTCGCATGTATGTATTTGAACGATGCGCTTCATCCCGGCCATTGAGACTGCCGAATTGCGCTCTCACTCCACTTCATAACGGCTTGCGCCTTCGATGTGGCGGCGCAAGAGAGCTTCGGCAAAGACCACATCATTTTCAGAAAGAGCGTCGAGGATTGCAATGTGCTCGATGCAGACTTGGCGAATGCGGTCGTAAGCCAGCCGTTCAAAATAGGCATATTCGGTAATCCGCCGGAGGCTGTTCTGCTGGCGAACAGCCTGTACAAGAAAGCGGTTGCCTGACCAGATTGCCAGTGCCTCATGAAACGATGCATTGACATTAAACCATTGATCCCGCTGAACCGATGCAGCGGGAATGCGCATGATTTCAGCTTGCGCAGCCCGGATCGACGCCAGTTGCTCCTTGTCCGCTTTAAATCCGGGATGCCGTAAAGCACCGCATTCCAGAATCATGCGGAACTGATAGCTTTCTTCTTCGACCTGATCGGTATCGAGGCTCTCGGCAAAAGCCCAGCCATGTCCCCTTTGACGCTGCACAAGACCTTCTGCGGCAAATCGCAAAAGCACCTTGCGAATGGTTCCCCGCGTGGAGTTGTACCGCTCGGCAAGCAGTGTTTCGGATACTTCAACGGGGATTGCGCCCGTTGCGCGATCGGCCATAAGCCGTTTGTGAATATCTTCAAGTTCCGACGGTGGAGCAATACCGTCGATACCACCGTTTCCTTCCGGCAGCAGAGCCAGGATATATCCTCGGCCAGCTGCATGGGCCAGAACTCCGCGGCTCGCCAGCAGCGCCAGAGCTGATCTTATCGGCGATCGCGAGACGCCCAACCTTTTGGCCAGCGCAAAATCGGATACGCGCTCTCCCACTGGCCAACGCTCCGACGAAGCCAAGGAAACGATCTGACGGGCGATTTCTATCTGCAGATCACTTGCTGTCAACATGGGCTCCATTTCATCACGGGCTTATTTTTGCACAAAAGCCAATTGACACGCAATCATCCTGTATTAGACTGTACGTAATTAAACCAAAATACAGTACAAGGCTGAATGATGAGTTCTTACCCAACATCCTTTCCATTTGTAACCGTTTCCGGAACGCCGTTCGAGCGCGGTCGTCAGTATGGTGCTGCGGTGCCAGAACGCGTGAAAATCAGCGTTGCGCTATATGGCGATCAGCTTGCCAAACTGGGTTACAGCTCAGCCGAAAAGACGCGGCTTATTCAGGAGTTTGCCGGGGAGATTGCGAATTTCGGGGCGCATTACATCGAAGAGATGCGCGGTATAGCTGAAGGTGCCGGTGTGGATTTTGAGGACATTGTCATGATCAATGCCCGCACCGAAGTGATCGCGAAGGCACGTCTGGAAAAGAATGCGCCACTCGATGAAGAAGATGAAATTGATGATGGCTGCACCGGTGCGGTCATTTTGCCCGAGCGAAGTGCGGACGGTACGCTTATTCATGGCCAGAACTGGGACTGGAAGACCGAATGCGCCGAGACTGCCATTGTCCTTCGCGTGCTGCAGGATGACGGGCCGGATTTTCTGACATTCGTTGAAGCGGGCGGACTTGCCCGAAACGGAATGAACAGTTCAGGCGTCTGCATCACCGCAAACTATCTTGAATCGGATCGCGACTACAAACAGCAGGGTGTTCCTCTGGCGTTGATCCGCCGCAAGGCATTGGAACAGGAACATTTCGCGCTTGCGATTCGCGCGGTTGCAGGCACTCCGAAGGCCTGCTCCAACAATATGATCCTTTCTACAAGCGCAGGTTTTGCGATCGATCTGGAATGCGCGCCCGATGAAGTGTTTCAGATATTGCCGACGGATGGTCTTGTCGTTCATGCAAACCATTGGACCAGTCCCATTGCGCTCTCGAAACTCAAGGACACAGGCTTGCCGCATGTGCCTGAGAGCCCCTACCGCGATTGGCGTGTGCGCAAGATTCTGGAGGAGGCCGGGCCGAAACTTGGCATCGCCGATATGAAGCGTGCATTTTTCGATGACTTCCTGACGCCCTACGCCGTGTGCAGGCCACCAAGATTGAACACCGAGGGTAATCTCTCTGCCACGGTGGCAATGGTCATCATGCACCCGTCAAGTGGCACGATGGAGGTCGCTTGCCTACCGGCTATCAACCGCAATTTCACGCGTTACAGCCTCACCGTAGACCCGGTTCAAGTTGCCGCCGCGTAGTCGATCAAAGTTTTCCTTCTTCAACCACCGGGCACCAAGTCCGGATGAATAATGGGGTTCAGAACATGAAGAATGCTATTTTGGTTTCTCTGTTGTTGGGGCTGTCCGCAGCGCCTGCCGCCGCCCAATCAATCACAGCAGCAATTCCAGCTGATATTCGCAGCTCCAATCCCGGGGTAAACCGTGACGACTATACCGACGCTGTGGTTCTGCATTCGGTCGAAGGGTTGGTCGGATACAAGGAAGATGGAACCGTCGGCCCACTTCTCGCGCAGGATTACCAGCTGTCGCCCGATGGGCTGACCTATACGTTCAAACTGAGATCTGGCGTGACGTTCCATAATGGAGAAGCGCTCACCGCTGATGACGTGCTCTGGAGCTGGTCCCGCTACATGGACCCCAAAACAGAGTGGCGATGCTTGCCGGAGTTTGACGGACGCAACGGGCTCAAGGTCGAGTCAGTGACTGCGTCTGATCCGCAAACGATTGTCATGAAAATCAATCACCGCAGCGCCATTTTCCTGGATACACTGGCACGCACTGATTGTGGAATGACAGCCATTTTGCAGAAGGCTTCAGTGAAAGCTGATGGAAGCTGGGACAAACCAATCGGCACCGGACCGTATAAGTTTGGCGACTGGAAGCGCGGCGAATACATCACCCTTGATGCGTTTGAAAACTACACCTCGCCTGCCGGAGAAAAGGCTGATGGCTATATCGGCGCAAAGCGACCTTTGATTAAGGAAATCAAATTTCTCGTCGTCCCTGACCCTGCAACGGTGAAAGCTGGCCTGTTGTCCGGCGCGCTGGATATCGCATCGGTTCTGAGTACGGACATTCCCGAATTCTCCGCCAACCCGAACTTTGTGGTGACCGCAGGAGCAGAGGCCTCCAAGCACACATTTCTGATGCAGACCAAAGATCCGCTGCTTTCAAAAGTGGAATTGCGGCAGGCTATTGCTGCGGCGCTGGATCTTCCGACATTGGTCGCACAGGCCACCAATGGAAGCGGTCAGCCTAATAATTCCGCGATCTTTCCGGGATCGCGATATTATAGCGATACCCAGAAAGAGGCTTTTACCCCTGATCCAACTAAGGTAGCAGAACTGCTTGCCAAGGCCGGATATAAGGGCGAAGAAATCACCATCATCGCCAATAAACGCCCCACGGCACCAAGCTTTGATGCGGCGGTCGTTGCGCAAGCAATGCTTCAGGCCGTTGGCATCAATGTCCGAATTGAGGTTCTGGATTGGTCAACGCAGCTCGACCGGTACAATTCCGGCAAATACCAGATGATGTCTTTCTCATACTCGGCGCGTCTCGATCCGGCGCTGAGCTTTGAACAGTTCTCCGGCCCGAAAGACAAACAGCCACGAAAAGTCTGGGACAATCCGGAGGCTCTCGGGCTTATCGCCAAAGCCATGGAGATATCCGATCAATCGCAACGGCAAGGCATATTTGACCAGCTTCACAAACAGCTTCTGCATGATGTCCCTTTGATCATCTACTGCAATGGAACCGGTGAAACCGTCAGCAGCAAGCGTTTGAAGGGCATACCCGTCTGGCAGGCGAAGCTTCGTCTCTGGGAACTCAGTGTCGAGCAATAGTCACTCTGGTTCGATACGTCTGAGAGGCCAGCATGTTGAAGTTCGCGCTCACCCGAGTTGGTACGGCTATCCCGACATTGTTTATTGTGGCGGTGTCCGTTTTCTTTCTCATTCGGCTTATTCCCGGCGACCCAGCTGCATTGATGCTGGGTGATCTTGCCGACCCGGCCAGTCTTGCGGATTTGCGAGCGCGGTTGGGACTTGACCAGACTATTCCGACCCAGTTTGCAATCTGGCTCGGCAATATATTGCACGGGGACTTTGGCCGGTCGATCACCAACCAGCAGGAGGTCTTGCCTCTCATACTGGCGCGATTGCGTATCAGTGCGGAGATCGTTCTGATTGCGGTATTTCTGGCAAGCATTGTTGCTGTTCCGGCAGGTATGATCGCCGCATGGCGACAGAACAGCATCACAGATGTGGCTTTGGTGGGTGGGGCGACCCTTCTGCTTTCCATCCCCGCATTCTGGATGGGTTTGCTTCTGCTGTTATTCTTCGGATTGAAACTGGGCTGGCTCCCCGTGCTCGGCTATGTCTCCATGTCCCAGAATCTTCCACAAGGATTGCTCTATATCATCCTGCCCGTGGTGACACTCTTCCTGCATGAGATCGGCGTCATCCTGCGCATGGCACGCGCTTCGACACTTGAGGTCATGCAGCTTGAATATATTACCCATGCCCGAGCCAAGGGCCTTTCGGAATCCGCTGTCCTCTGGCGTCACGCCTTCAAGAACGCTTTTGGCCCGACATGGACGCTTATCGGCATTGTTCTGGGAAACCTGCTTGGCGGCATTGCCGTGGTTGAAACGGTATTCACGATCCCCGGTCTCGGGCGGTTGCTTGTCGATGCAATTTTTGCCCGGGACTATCCGGTGATCCAAGGCTGTCTCCTGCTCATCGCAACTGTTTACGTGCTGGTAAACCTCGTTGTCGATCTGCTCTATCCCATATTCGATCCGAGGGTGACTGCAGAATGAGAAATCTTGCTCCCAATGCGCTTTTAGGCAGCGCCCTTATCGGAACACTTCTGACTGGAGCATTTATGGGTGCGGTCTGGACGCCCTACGATCCGCTTGGTCTGAATTTCAAACTCAGACTTGCCGGACCAAGTGCAGCCCATTGGTTGGGCACGGACGAGTTTGGCCGTGACGTGCTCAGCCGGTTGCTTGCCGGTGCTGCAACCAGCTTCTGGATAAGCCTGCTGACCGTTGTTCTGGCAGTGACCGCTGGCACATTGATCGGAATGCTGACTGGCTATTTCCGTGGCTGGGTCGATCGTATCATCATGACGTTCAACGACGCTTTGCTTGCTTTTCCCGGTATCCTGCTGGCGCTTGGATTGCTCGCAGTGGTTGGTGCTAATAAATACGGCATTATTCTGGCTCTTGGATTAGCCTATACACCGACAGTTGTTCGTATTGTCCGTGGCAATGTCCTGTCATTGCGGGAACGGGAATTCATCGAAGCCTCCCGCGTGATGGGCAATTCGAATGCCTACACCATGTTCAGACATATTCTGCCCAACTGTATCGCGCCGCTTACGGTTCTTGCGACGTCGATGTTCGGCTGGGTGCTGCTTGCTGAAAGCGCGTTGAGCTTTCTCGGTCTTGGTGTACCGCCTCCCGCGCCGACATGGGGCAATATGCTGGCCAGCGGGCGGCCATTCATTTCGCAGGCGATCTGGCTTGCCATTTTCCCCGGCCTTTGCATTTCGCTGACCCTGCTCGGGATTAATCTGCTTGGCGACGCACTTCGCGACAGGCTCGATCCAAGGATGAGGGGATGACGATGCAGGAAAAGTCACCACTTCTTGACGTGCGCGGCCTTTCTTTGGAAGTAGCGCGAACAGGCATCAAAATCCTCAAAGCCATCAGCTTTCATGTGAAAGCGGGTGAGATTGTTGGGATAGTTGGAGAATCCGGGTCCGGAAAGTCCATGGCCGCCCGTGCCATCATTTCCCTGAACCCGTCCGCAGTACACCGCACCGCCGGAACGATAAGTTTCGAAGGCCGGGATACGGGCTCCATGCACAAGCGCGATTTGCAGGCTTTGCGTGGTGCGCGGGTCGGCATGGTTTTCCAGGAGCCAATGACTTCGCTCAATCCCTCAATGACAATCGGCCGTCAGCTGGAAGAGGGGTTGCGGCTGCACCGGCGGCTGACAAGCCGCGAGCGCCATCGGCTGATTGTAGAGATGCTTGCCCGCGTTGGCCTGAATGATCCGCAAACTGCGCTTGCAGCCATGCCGCACCATTTCTCCGGTGGCATGCGCCAACGTATCATGCTGGCAGCGGTGATGCTGCTCAAGCCCGCATTACTCATTGCTGATGAGCCAACGACTGCACTGGATGCGGTGGTCCAGCGTGATGTACTCGAGTTGATGGTCGATCTGACGCGGGAGAACAACACGGCTGTCCTAATGATCAGCCATGACCTGGCAATGGTGGCCAAGTACTCGGATCGTGTCGTGGTAATGTCGCAAGGCGAAATCGTCGAACAGGGCGATACGAAAGATCTGCTTCGCGCGCCGCAGCATCCCTATACCCGCAAATTGCTGTCTGCCTTGCCACACCGCATACCTGCGCGTTCCACGGAGGTTTCGCCTGTTGCACGAATAAATGTCGACAATCTCGTTGTGGATTTTGCGGCTCGCCGAAGTCTTCTGCGCAAAGGGCAACCGAAACGTGCGCTGAACGGGGTTAGTTTGAATGTCATGCCGGGAGAGGTCGTCGCTGTCGTTGGCGGATCGGGTTCTGGCAAGACGACATTGGGTCGGACAATTGCCGGGCTTATCAAGCCAAGCGGCGGCGAAATTCTGTTCAATGGGAAGTCGATCCAAACGTCGACGAGCGACTATGCTGATTACAGGCTCAACTGCCAGATGGTGTTCCAGGACCCCTATTCGTCACTTGATCCGCGCATGACAATCGGCAGTCTGGTGGGAGAGGCATTGCGCCATTCGATTGATCTGACCAGCAGAGAGAGGAGCTTGCGCATTGCGGAGGTTCTCGATGAAGTTGGGTTGTCTGCGGAGTTTGCTTCCCGTTTCCCGCACCAGCTCTCCGGTGGCCAGCGTCAGCGCGTTGCGATCGCCCGGGCGGTTGTAAGGCGGCCGCAATTCGTGATTGCCGATGAGCCGGTGTCTGCGCTGGATGTCACCGTTCGTGCGCAGGTGCTCAAGCTGTTTGCCGAGTTGCAACGAAAGCATGGGTTCTCGTGCCTGTTCATCAGCCATGATCTGGCGGTTGTCGAGCAGATCGCCGATCGGGTTATTGTCATGAACAATGGCGTGATCGTGGAGCAAGGGAGCCGCGATGCCATCTTTGACAATCCGCAGCATGATTACACCCGCAAACTGCTTCAGGCTATTCCCGCTCTTTTTGGAACAGAAAATGGCGGTGTGGAACTGGGATGGCGTTTTGACGAAGTCGGCAGGAAATCAGTCCAAGGCAGGAACTGAAACCATGTTTTGTTATAGCGAGGAATCTCATGTCATCTTCATTTGAAGGCCGGGCTCAGGCGATTTACGATCTTGGTCGTACGGCGATTTTTGCCCTCAAGTCCGACCCGCGCTTTCACTATTGTCTCTATGTTCCTCCCATTGTCGGCAATGGCGAGAAAGTCGATCTTCTGGTGGCTGTCCACGGCACTGGTCGAACGTCCTTTCTGGATTTTCGTGATGGTTTTGCCGAGTTCGGCCGGTGGAACCGCTGCGCCATCCTTTGTCCCATTTTCCCGATTGGGGTGAGGGGAGATGATGCGCGAAGCGGATACAAATTCATGATTGAAGGCGATATCCGCTATGATCTGGTTCTGCTTGAAATGGTGGCGGAGGTTGCTGCCAAGTATCAACAGGACTGGGATACATTTGCCATGTTCGGATTTTCCGGTGGTGGTCACTTTACCCATCGTTTTGCGATATTGCATCCGCAACTGCTCTGGGCGGCTTCCATTGGAGCGCCGGGATCAGTTACCCTTCTTGACCCCTCGAAGGATTGGTGGGTGGGCATTCGCAATCTTGAGGATCGGTTTGGTGTTACCTTTGACCGGGAGAAACTAGCTCGTATTCCCGTTCACATGGTCGTCGGCGATGCCGATCTGGAAACATGGGAAATCACCATCCCTGAAAACAGCGTGAACTGGATGCCGGGAGCCAACGATGCCGGGCGTAACCGCCCGGAACGATTGTCAGCCTTGCGGCGCTCCTTCGAAGATGCCGGTGTCTCGGTGCGGTTTGATCTCGTACCCGGTATCTCACATGATAGAATGCAGGTGCTTGATTATGTTCAAAACTTTCTCACGGACGTACTAAGCGAGCGGCGTTCAGTTTAACCGTCCGGTGAGATGATGGGGCGTCGTATTTTGCTATTGCAGTGCAAACACCGCACAAGGCGCAGCAATGCCTCGCAATGAATGCTCGCCGAGCGGGATCAATGGTTGTCTGATTTGCGCCGCAAAACTACCTGATAGCAACGCCGAGTGACCAAGTGGCTTGCAAAGACCCTCCAACCGGCTCACCAGATTGACGGCAGAGCCGATCGCTGTGAAATCCAGCCTGTCGGCGGTGCCGATATTGCCCCATAGCATCTCGCCAAGATGCAGCGCGGTGCCGAATGACAGTGGCGGCACATTCTGCGCGGCACGGGTGCGATTGAGATGATCCATTCCGGCACGGGCGGCGGCGACGGCGCGCAGTGCCGCCTCGCATGCAGCAGTAGCGTCTCGCTCTCCGATTGGAAAGATCGCCAGCACACCATCGCCGATGAACTTCAGCACTTCACCGCCGAAGACATGAACAGCACCGGCAATGCGGTCGAACCAGGCATCAAGTGCCGTGATCACTTCCTTTGCCTCTGTTGATTCCGATAGCTCGGTAAAACCACGAAGGTCAGCAAAAAGCAGGGCGGCCCGAATGGTTTCACCGGGCTCACGCCGGGAGCGACCGGCCAGTACCTGAGTGGCGCTGCGCCGACCGAGATAAGCTGTTAGCAGCGCTGACAATGTCGAGCGCGTGGCCAGCAAAGCAAGCGGTGCGGCGGCAAAGCGTGCGACCTCACGCAGCAGTTCCGATTCAGCTGCGGTAAATGGCCGGCTCGCAGTCCAGCCAAGCATTGTACCGTCAGATGCTCCCGCTCCTCCGGCAAAATCCTCCTGTACGACACCGGTGCCAAGGCTCTCAAGCCAGTTGCGGGCGATATGGTTTTGGTCAGTATTGGAAGATCTGGCCAAGCCCAGCGCCTCGATAACTGTCCCTGTGTCGGCTCGCCACAGCCAGGTGCGCTGCTCGATGACGGGGTGGGGCGCTGCTTGAGTGAGCGCACCACCGACCAGCGGCATATCCTCGGCCATGAGCCGCGCGGCGAGCGCCGTCAGAAAGGCGTCGCCGTCAGGCATATCAACTGCGTTATCAATCAGGAAGGAAAGAGCGGATGGCAGCTGCATGACTGTTATCATGCAGCGGTGACGGGCACCTGTCACGAGGTTTTGTTTGTTGCGCTAAATCTTGATTGGCTTACATTGCACCAGTATTTGAATGGCATTGCGTCCTGTTGGGAGGAGATCGCCGATGACCGAGCCGCTTCGCAATGAAATCGAAATTGCAGCCCCACAGGCAACAGTCTTTGCCTTCCTCACCGATCCCGACAAAATTCTGCGCTGGATGGGCACGAAAGCAACCATTGAGCCACACCCTGGGGGCATCTATCTGCTCAGCATGCGTGACGCCATGACAGCGCGCGGTCAGTTCACCGAGGTAATCCCGGTTCATCGCCTTGCCTATAGCTTCGGCTGGGAGGGAAGCCAGGACGTGCCGCCGGGTTCAAGCCTGGTCGAGATCGATCTTATCGAGAAAGACGGGGGAACTTTGGTGCGGTTCACCCATAGCGGACTGCCCAACGAGACGGAACGCGCAAACCATGAAAAGGGCTGGAACCATTATCTGGGCCGTTTGACCGTGGCTGCGGCTGGTGGCGACCCGGGGCCGGATAAGTCTGCGGGGGCGTAAGACCAAGGGTACAATAACAATCAAGGCCGACGTCGACCGTGGGGCCAAGGCGTCCTGCGTCAATAATTGTCCATCATGCAGGCAGGACCAGATCGGCAATCATTTCGCCGTCCTCGTCCAGCCCCTCTTCTACGAAGCCGGCGGCGCGATAGAGCTGCCGCGCGCCTTCATTCTCGGGAGCATAGCAAATCGAAACATGCCGCACATGACCGAGGCTTCGGATTTCCTCCAGTGCTTCTCTCAGTGCAGCTTTGCCATAGCCGCGGCCCTGATGCGCACGATCGATCATGAAACGATATATGCGTGCCTCATCATCGTCCTCGGGCGCTTCGTACATCAGGAAACCGATCACGCGATTTTCCGTCATCACAACGCGTGGTCGTGCATCTTCGTCAAGCGCAGCTTCGCCCAGCGAATCCGAGTTAGTTGCAACAAAACTCAACTGGTCAGGACCAAGCGTCAGAGACGTAACCAAGGCACGATTGGCCTCGGTCACAGGCTCTAGATGGACTTTCGCGGTTTTCTGCTGGTCTGCCAAGGCGTAATCTCCGATCCAATTTCTCGGTTCATTGATCTACATGACACGACCAGCTTTCCAGTCAAGCGGATGTCTTGGAGCCGCTATTGAAAACCGGAGTGACGAACCGATGCAGCTTGGCCGGGTTGCCGCGCCATATGGAGTTCGGTTCCAGCACTTCACCCTTCATCACGAATGAGTCGACGTCGACCATCGATCCGTCGCCCATCACGACACCGTAGTGAACAAAGGCGGCAGGCCCCAGCGTACAACCCTTGCCGATGCGGATGAAGTCGGACTTGAACGCACCTTCTTCCAGCGAGTGGGCCTGAATGACGCAACCTTCATTGAGGGTGGTGTCATCGCCAATTTCCACCAGTGAGCGTTCGGTCAGGTTGCTGCCGCCATCATAAACCCTCTTGCCGACCTTGACGCCCAGCAGGCGTAAGATCATTGGCCGGAATGGGGTGCCGCCAAACAGGCGGGTAATAGGCGAATCCGACAGCTTCCAATGGCGTTCATGGTGCCAGAATGGAGCATCATAGATCGTCGTCATCTGTGGTTTCAACTTGCCAAAACCAAGACTTGCCCGTTCAAGCAGAACATAGAAAGGAATGGTGATCGCCGATGTCAGGAGTACGGCGACGAAAAGCGCGACCTCTGCCCATTCGGTATAATAGTTCAGCGCACGATCCCAAATAACCAGTGTGGCAAATAGCATGACCCATTGAGCCGCCAGAAACAGAAGTGCCGTCACTGCATTGTAGCGGTTTTTGAATATCAGGCGGCTGCGGCGTTCATCTTCACTGATGCCCGCTATAAGTTCCTTATCCCGGTTTACCATGCGCGGGATTTCGAAGGAAGGTGAGCCCAGAAGCCCCACATTTTCGCGGATTGGTCCGTCAATGGGGATCATCACCTTGGTGCCGAGCAGGCAGTTGTCGCCGGTTCGACCGTCTGACGGATAATAGATATTGTTGCCCAGATAGTTACGCTCGCCAATCTTCGTATGTTCAAGCCGGAATGCTGAGGCTGATTTGTGCATGTTGATCATGAACAGGCCATCCGACACCATGGTTTGGCTGCCAATCTCGCACAGGAGAGGGTTTTCGTGTTGTTGATTGCTGCCGAAATTCGAACCGGTCTGTACAACCTTGTTGAGATTCCAGCCAATGGCGCGGATGTAATGGACAATCGCGGAGCTATCGCCAAACAGGAGATTGAGGACGCGGGAATTGCTGCTGAATTCAACGACAGTTTGCAGCCAGTAACGGAAACCATAAAGGGTATAGGCCCGTCCGGATTTCAAAACCAGACTGAACAGTCGAGGCACTACAAGCGCTGAGAACAGAGCTATAGCGATATATCCGAACAGCGTGACGGTGGTTCCAATTGCAACAATACCGATCGTCTCCTGATAATCGTCGCTGACATTCTGCCAATAGCTGTGGAACAGCAGCGGTATAGGCGTAACAAAGGCGAACAGCCCCACAAGTTGCGCCGCTTCATAGAGAACGCGTCTGACATTGGAGGAATTCACATTGCGGACTTTGCAATACTCCGCCGTCGTTGGCACAGCCGGTGATCCATGCCAGTGCGCGCCATCAGGAATGCTTTGCCCCCGCTGGAGTGATGATGCATGACCAAGCTGGGCGCGATCACCCATTTTGGTATTGATATCGAGTGTGGACCCTACGCCTATGAAGGCATCATGGCCAATCGTCAGCGGCCCCGTATGGATATAGCCGGATTGGGCACGATAGCCGAGGATCATCGATTCCTTGCGCAGGATTGTGTTGTCGCCAATGGATATGAGGTCCGTACACACAGGCACGGTACGGCATTCAATGACAGTGTTTCGGCCAAGCTTGGCACCGAGAAGCCGCAGATAAATGCTGTAAAGCGGGCTGCCGCGGAAGAGAACGACAGGCGCCGTGCGGATCAATGTCTGAACGACCCAAAAGCGGTAGTAGCGCAAGCCCCAGATGGGGAACGCTTCCGGTTTCCACCGGCCCACCAGCGCCCATTTCGCGATGATTGCAACTCCCGACATTCCGAAGAAAACGCCGCCCGAAAGCAGCACACAGCGCAGATACAGTTGCAGCGGTTCGTCGAGTTTGTCGTAGGTCCAGTTGAGCCCGCGATTGAATGCCCACAAACCCAGGTAACTATAGAGCCCGTAGAATAGCAGCTGCGCCATGCCGCAGGTCCAATAGGCCATGTTCGACGCCCGGTGCGTAAGAACGCGCTCATTGGTGGCAGTCGTCATCTCCTCCGGGATACGCAGATGTTGCGCGAGGCGTGCCACGGTCGGGTAAAGGTAGATATCCCGCATGGACGCTGTCGCCCATTCTTTTTTGGTACGCACACGGGCGCAGAAGCGGGCCATGAGAAGAGAATTGGCACCAAGATCGTCGAAGAAGTTGTCCTCCATGGACACCTCATCGAATTTCAGCACTTCGGCCAGTGCGACACCCAGAAAACGTTCGTCATCATTGCTGGGTGGGACGATCGTTCGCTCGGCCGAAAGTCGAACGCTTGTCGGTTTCGGAAGCTGGCGCGTATCTGTCTTGTTGGCAACTGTCATCGGAATTGCCGACAGTTCTTCCAGATAGGAAGGCACCATATAGTCTGGCAAGCGACGCTTCAGCTCCCGGGCAAGGTCGGCACGGGAGATTGTTGGCAATCCCGTCTTGGGTGCGTAATAAGCAACGAGTTCCACGCGACCCGGTTCAATTTCCCAGGTTGTCACAGCGGCCTGTGCAATCTCGGGCTGATCCAGCAATACCGCTTCGATCTCTCCGAGTTCGATGCGGTATCCGCGAATTTTGACCTGTGTATCTATGCGTCCGTGATATTCGATCTCCCGGCCATCATTGATCCGGCCAAGATCGCCCGTCCGATAAATGCGCTTTGACGGGTTGTTCGGCAGGCCAATGAAATCGGGGATGAACTTCTGTTCGGTCAGATCAGGCCTGTTGAGATAGCCCACGGCAAGTCCGATACCTGCAATGCAGATTTCACCCAATTCTCCGGGCTCGGTAAGTGCCGGCGTCGTAGGATCAAGAACGACAATAGAGTAGGTGGGCAATGGCGCGCCGATGGTCACGGGCCTGTCTGGCGTGAGCATGCCCATTGTTGCAGTAACGGTGGCTTCAGTTGGGCCATAGGTGTTGAGGATTTGGCGGCCGGGCTTCGACCAGCGCACCACGAGGTTGTGGGAGCACGCCTCACCGCCCACCAGTAGCGCCCGCAAAGTCGGTACGTCGCTCTCTATGGACGAAAGCAGCGTTGGGCTGCAGGCCATGCAGGTAACGTCGTTCGTCCGAAGAAAATCGGCAAGCTCCTCGCCCACCAGGGTCAGCGGGCCCGGTGCAGGCACCACCGTTGCACCGGCGACAAACGGCACCCAGATTTCTTCCGCCGAGAAATCGAAGGCAATGGTCATGCCCTGATAAACGCGGTCTTCTGGCCGGTAGCCGTAGGATGCCGCAGCAACCCGCACAAAATTGCAAATACTCTGATGCGTGATGACCACACCCTTGGGTCTGCCGGTGGTTCCTGACGTGTAGAGAATGTAGCAGACATCGTCGGATGGGGCGGTCGCAGCGGTTGATGGCAATGGTTTGTCAGACATTGCCGTGATTTCCGTGGCAACGCTGTCAATCAGTACGTGGGGTACGGGCAGTTGTTCGACCCGGGACGAATAGGCCGCGATGGAAACAAGCAGCCCGACACTGGCGTCTTCGATGATGAGCTTCATGCGCTCTTCAGGAAAAGCCGTAGCGAGCGGAACGAAGGCTGCTCCCGCCTTCATTACAGCGAGCAAGGTAACGTAGGTCTCGGCGGACCGGTCGAGAAGGAGCCCCACCCGATCGCCCGGTCGCACACCCCGGTCAACCAGAACGCGGGCAAACTGATTGGCCCGCTTGTTCAGGTCACGATACGTCCAGACACGGCCTTCGGAGATTACAGCCGGTGACAAATCATAAGCGACAGCGAGCTGTTCGAAGAACTTGTCAAGGCGCTCGCCTGGCCGTCCTTCATGCGCAAAATCGGCACCCGTCAGAATCTGAGGGTGCGCGGCAATTCCGGAAGCGGGGGTGTTTTTCACAGTCGCATCAGCACTTCCGAAACCAGCCGTTGTTCCGGACTGATTACTTGCATTCTTCGCCGCGCCCTTATCGAGTCCGGCACCGTCAACCCCGTGTTCCATTTCCATACTTTCTAGTCATAGCCCAAGCATTGCCGCGCATATGTTCGCGCAGGGCATCATGCAATCTCTTCACAAAGCATTGTCTATCGGCTGGCTGTGCGCCGTGGCTGAAATGACCTCTCCGTCATGGATGCGGAATACCCCAAGCTTCCATAAAAGAAAAGCCCGGAACTCCGGGTGGTCATTACTATAAACGCCAATCTCACTACATAAGGGCTGAATGATATTACATAATAACCATGATCCAGAACGCTGGGTGCTTAGCCTGTCGCCAATCATGCGATCAGGGATATCCACTGAGTGATGTCAGGTTAGCTCATCTATGACGGAGAAGGTCTTTTGATTGGCGGCCTTATCGGGCAATATGCATTCGTCAGTAGACTTCATATTGGGAGGAAGGTCGATGCGGCCGGATCTTGAAGTCGTTCAGATCAATAGCGACGAAGCATTCAGGGCTTGGTCGCATGGCTACCCTCATCACATAGCCCGATGGCACTTCCATCCTGAATATGAAATCCATCTGATAGCAGAGACAACGGGTTACTATTTCATCGGGGACTTTATCGGCGAATTTGAACCGGGCAATCTGGTGTTGACGGGACCCAACTTGCCGCACAATTGGATAAGCAATATCCCAGACGACCAAATTATCGATATGCGTGATTTCGTCGTTCAATTTACCCAGAAGTTTATTGAGAATACGATTGAGGTGATACCGGAACTATCTGCTTTCAAGGTGTTGTTGGATGAAAGTCCACGCGGTCTGTTCTTTGATGCTGAGACCGGAGCCGCTGTCCGGCCTATGCTTCTGGAACTGTTCGATGCAAGCGGAGCCCGCCGGATTGCGCAATTTATGAGCATTGTTGACAAATTGATCAATGCCAGAGAGCGAAGGCAATTGGCAAGCCATGGCTATATGCCAGATCCTTCGGGCTATATGTCCAGCTCCATAAACAAGGTGCTGTCCTATATCTCTGAAAACCTGACGACATTTGACAAAGACGTTAGCCTCGCGGCCATTGCCGGGCAGAGTGCCAGCGCGTTCTCGATGTCATTTCGCCGGCACACAGGGATGACGCCGGTGCATTATGTAAACCGCTTGAGGATCAATCTGGCCTGCCAGCTATTGATGAGCGAGGAGAACATGACGGTAACGGACATTTGTTACGAAGTCGGCTTCAATAATCTTTCAAACTTCAATCGCCAGTTTCTGACGTTGAAGGGTATGCCACCGTCCCGGTTCCGTTCGTTATATGCGACGCAATTTACAAGGAAAGCAGCTGACCAATAAGGCAATGTCTTGATCCAATCGACGCGTGTGCGGGGCTCATGCGGCCTTCGCCGTGGAGAGCGCTGACATGGGCGCGATATCCAATTTCGGCAATGCTACCGTGAAAACCGCTCCGTTCTTGTTTGACGCCGAGAGCGTTCCGTTGACGCGTTCCACGATTCTCTGCGACAGGGAAAGACCCAAGCCCATTCCACTGTCCTTGGTTGTGAAGAAGGGTTGGAATAGTTGCCCAAGTGTGTCCTCGCTCAAGCCGGAGCCGTTGTCGGATACACGGACGATGCTGGTATCCTGATCGACAAGGGTTTTGATTGTGATGCGCTTTCTTGTCTGGTGTGATGCGCTAAGTGCGTCAATTGCATTGCGTATGAGATTATGAATAACCTGCTCAAATTCTATTTTGTTGATACTTGCGACGGGTGATAGTTCGGCAAGATCAAGCGTCAATGAAACCCCTTGGCGCTTGATTTCCGGATTGAGTATTTCAACAATATCCAAGATTGAACTGTTGAGTTCGGTGGCTTCCGGTGAGGCACTTTTGTAGACAATATAGTCTCGGATTCTTCCAAGTATCAGACTTGCCCTTTTCGCCTCACGAATATTAGCGGTCATTGTCCGGCGCAGAAAATCCGTCTGTGCCATATCGTCACCTTCCTCAAGAGACTTGAGGCTGGCCTGACTTTGATTGAGCAAGGAGGAAAGCGGCTGGGCTAGCTCATGAATGATACCGGCGGCCAGCTCTCCGACCGCGTTAACACGGGCTGCGTGCTCCAACCGGGTTTCCTTTTCCAACCTCGCAGCACGCTTGAGTGCCTTGCCTTCGGATCGTTGCAACCGCCGCGAAAGCTTGTGCTGGTGCAGGGCATAGTAGCTGGCTACCACCGCAATTGTGGAGAGGCCGCAATATACAATGAAGCCTATCAGACTGAAGAGTTCATACAGCTTGACGGTTTCACTCAGGTGAAAGACGGTCTTTTCTGAAAATCTTGTCGAGTCATCCGGCATAATATTGGGCGTGCTTGAAACGATTGTCCGGTCGAGTTGAAGCTCGAAAGAGAATGCGGAGTTCTGTCGACCATTCAGTTGAATGATGGGCATGTCGCCGATATCCCACTCAATCTTGGGAGAGCCATCCTGAAGCAGCGGCTTGAGCATTTCCGCCACGTCAACAACCATGACAATAGCATAGTGAAAATTGGCATTCTCAGCATGTGCGGTCGTAATATATTGCCCGGGAAAATTGCCATCTGCAAAGGCGCGAAGCGTGCCATGGGGCTGGTTGACAACTTTCGGCAGAATTGCCCGTATCGACATATCACTCCTGTCGGCGGGGAAATTTGCCATCCGTCTGGCATATAAGGGGTTATCATCCTTTGGAAGCTCATACAGGTTCACGATCCGGATACGTGGGTACTGTTCCATCGTATGTTGCACCAATGCGCCAAAGATTTTCATGGCTTCCAAGTCGGATAGTGTAGCGAAAATCTCGAAGGATTTGACGAAAGCAAAATTCTGGGTAATGCGGCGGTCCAGACAATCGGCGATTTCATTGGCTGTCGCGGAGAACGCGTGCGACTTGTCCTGAAAGGTCATGAACCCCGAAATTGAAACATACATCACCTGCGCCAAAAACCAGATGGACGCCGCAATGATCAGTGATGGTTTCAGAGCCTTCCGCAATTTTTCAATTCATCCAGTTGGGTTAAGTGACAAAACAATCGCCAAGCGATTGTGTTCTTTGATTTGAGGGAAAGTCGCGCGCCGTTTGCACGTCATTGACGGGCGTTAACTTCGCGCAAAAAAATCCTCCCGATGCGAAGTTGCGAAACCAAGCACCGTCAAATTAAGTTCTTCAGCTGCGTAACGTTCTACCCAATTCGACTATGGGAGCCTATTCGACTATTGGAGTATCGACACTCCATCGACAGGGGTACCTTGGCTCAAACACTGACATTGTAGTCATTCGTGGGTAACGTCTGTAATCTACCTTTATCTACAAAGGATGGTTGCAGATTAGTGTTCTATCGCAATGATCGCTACATTGCGTTTAAAGCCAGACTGATACTTATTTTCAATAATTGGGCTTCAGGGGCGAGTTTTAGCGGCAATACTGGGTAAATTCTCTATGCGCTAATGTGAACGTCCTGATGATTCACGTCACCTGATCATCATTATGCTAGGCGAGGTGGCAGGCAACGTGATGGCCCTTGTCCAGCGTCCGTAGTTCCGGCACTTCAATCCTGCAACGGTCGACTGCCAATGGACAGCGGGTATGAAAACGACACCCGGCTGGTGGCGAGGCGGGGCTTGGCAACTCACCTTGCAGTACAACCCGGTTGTGCCGTACGTCCGGATCAGCCACGGGAATCGCCGATAAAAGGGCTTGCGTATAGGGATGACGTGGCTGGTCAAACAGCGCGTTGCGGCTCGCCGTCTCAACGATCACGCCGAGATACATGACGGCTATTTCATCGCAAAGATGCTCGACGACAGCCAGATCGTGCGAGATGAACAGGAAGGTCAGTCCCTGTTGCTCCTTGAGGTCGGAAAACAGATTGATGATCTGGGCCTGGATCGAAACGTCAAGCGCCGAGACGGGCTCGTCGGCTATGATCAATTCGGGCTTCAATGCCAGTGCTCGGGCGATGCCTATACGCTGGCGTTGGCCGCCGGAGAATTCATGCGGGTAGCGTGCGTATTGGTATGGCGCAAGGCCGCAGATGCGCATCACTTCGAGCACCGTGTCGCGTAACTCGGCTTTCCTGACTAGCCCATGCGTCAGAAGCGCTTCGCCGATCGCATCGCCAGCCCGAACCCGTGGATTGAGCGAGCCGTAAGGGTCCTGAAACACCAGCTGCATTTTCGGTCGCAGCGCTGCCAGCGCCTTGCGGCCACCGGCTTGAATGTCTTTGCCATGAAAGCGAACAGTGCCGGTTGTTGGTTTGTAGAGCCCAAGCATGGCCCGTCCGAGTGTCGACTTGCCACTGCCGGATTCGCCGACCAGTCCGAAAGTGGTGCCACGCCGGATACGAATGCTCACACCATCGACGGCCCTGACATGGCCTGAGACCTGACCGAATAGCCCGTCACGGATCGGGAAATGAACTTTGAGGTTTTCGACTTCAAGCAAAGCGGAAACGTCTGTCATATCGCCCCCGACTGAGCCAGGAAACAGGCAGCACGATGTGGCGAGCTTGCCAGTCCCAGCGATGGAATGCCGGAGCGGCAGATATCGACCGCAGCAAAGCAGCGTTCGGCAAAGGCACAATAGGCAGGGAGCCGGGCTGGACTGGGGACTTGACCCGGAATGGAAACCAGACGGCGTAACCGTTGCCCCGGAACCGGCCGCGAGGCGAGCAGGCCGCGCGTGTAGGGATGCTTCGGGTGCCGCAGCACGTCACGAACCGTACCGGTTTCAACCACTCGGCCAGCATACATCACGATCACCCGGTCAGCCAGTTCCGCCACCAGTCCAAGGTCATGCGTGATGAGCATCAAAGCCGTACCTTCATCCTGTTTCAGCCGATTGAGCAGATCCAGGATTTGAGCCTGAATGGTTACATCAAGCGCTGTTGTTGGCTCGTCGGCGATCAGCAGTTTTGGTTTACAGCTGAGGGCGATGGCAATCATCACGCGCTGCAACATGCCGCCGGAAAGTTGGTGTGGATAGCCTTCGACAATCCGCTCGGGCCGGGCAATACCGACGCGTGCCAGGAGAGCAATTGCCTCTGCCCATGCGGCTTTTGGTGGCATCTTGCGATGCTCGATCAACGGTTCGACAATCTGCTCGCCGATAGTCAGGACTGGATTGAGCGAACTCATTGGCTCCTGAAAAATCATGGCGATTTCGTTGCCGCGCATCGTCCGCATAGCTTCCGGCTTCAGGGTGAGAAGGTCTTGGCCGCGATACAAGATCTGACCGCCAGCGATATATCCGCTCGGGCGGGAGACCAGACCCATCAGCGACAGTGCTGTCACGCTCTTGCCGCAACCGGATTCGCCAACCACACCAACAGTTTCGCCTTCGCCAATGGTGAAGCTGACATCCTGAACGGCGCGGGCGACGCCCTCATCGGTTTTAAAATAAGTCGACAGGCTCTGGAATTCGACAAGCGGGGGCATGTTCGGCTTACCGTTTCATCTTTGGGTCGAGTGCATCGCGCAGCCCGTCGCCCACTATGTTGATGGCAACCACAGTCAGGAAGATTGCAACGCCCGGCGGCATCCACAACCAGGGCCTGCGCTGGAAATCGACAAAGCTGTTGGCGGTATCCATCATGTTGCCCCAGGATGGCGTCGGAGGAACCACGCCAAGGCCGAGATAGCTGAGATAGGCCTCATTCAGGATGGCACTGGCAACGCCTATGGTTGCCGCCACGATCAGGATTGGTACCGTATTGGGCAGCAGATGGTGGAACAGCCGCCGGTGCAAAGGCAGACCTAAAACCTCCGTCGCTATCATGAAGTCACGCTCACGCAGTGACAGGATCTGGGACCGCACAAGGCGCGCGACCGTTACCCAATTCGGCAGACTAAGCATGAGGATGACGAGATAGATGCGCTGATCAGGTGGTACCTTCAACTCGGACAGCACGGCACCAATGATAATGAGAAGAGGCAGCGTCGGGATTGTCATCACGAGATCGGCCCCACGCATAATCACGGCGTCGGTCAGGCCTCCGAGATAACCGGCAATCGCGCCCGCAATGTAGCCGATGACCACCGACAGGAATACCGACGCCAAGCCGACCGTCAGTGAAATACGACCGGCTGACATCAGTCTTGCCATAATATCGCGTCCGAGGAAATCCGTTCCAAGCCAGTGCTTCAGACTTGGCGGGCGGTTGACGCTGAGCGCATCGGTGGCGTTCAAATCCCAGCGGCTGACGAATGGTCCAACCACACAGATGAGAACGATCAACAGCAGCACAGCCAGTGCGGTCATGGCAGTGGCGTTGCGGCGCATCCGCCACAATGCGTCGCCAAGCGGTGAGCGCGTCGAGCCGAGATGCCCGGTCAGTGCGAGCAGTTCGACCTGACGTGTTTGGTTTCGGCGGAAAGGATTGAAGGAAACCATTCTAACCTCGCCGTAGCCGGATTCGAGGATCAGCGGCGGCATAGGCAATGTCAGCCAGCAAATTGCCAAGTATGGTCATTGCGGCCAGAACCATAGTGAAGCCCATAAGCACCGGATAGTCACGCGCTGCCAGTGTGTCGATCTGAATGTGCCCGGCGCCGGGCCAATTGAAAATCTTCTCGGTGACAATGGCCCCGGAGAACAGGCCGGGCAGTTCGAAGCCCAGAAGCGTGATCATGGGTAACATCGCATTGCGCAAGGCATGTTTGAAAATGACGGTTCGTTCTTTCAATCCCTTGGCCCGTGCGGTGCGCACAAAGTCCATCGAGAGTGCCTCAAGCATACTGGCGCGGATGTAGCGCGTCAGGCTTCCGGCCTGCAATGCGGTCAGCACCAGAACCGGCAGCACCATATGAGCTGCCACCTCGATGACCCACGCGAAACCGGTTGTCTCGCTGCCGGTGCTTATCATCCCGCCAACCGGCAACCAGCGCAGGTCAACCGCGAACCATTTGATCAGGAGCAGACAAAGGAAGAAAACCGGAAATGACATGGCGCCAAAGATCGCCAGCGTCACAATGCGGTCGTACCAGGAATAGGGCCAGACAGCTGCGGTGATGCCAGCCAGCAGCGAGACAAACCAGTAGAGAAGCAGCGCCGTTCCGCCCAGAAGGAAGGAATTCCAGATGTATTGGTTGAGAAGACTGGCCACCGGAATCTGATACTGCATGGAATAACCGAGATCACCCGTCAGCAAGTGACCCAGCCAATCGAAATACCGGTCAAAAACAGGCCGGTCGAGGCCATAAAGTGCCTTCAGTTCCGCCGCCCGTTCAGCGGTCAGATTGATGTTGCCGTCAATGAAATCGCCCGGCGTCAGGGCGAAGATAAAGAAAATCAGTGCCGAGGCTCCAAGAAGCATCGGCACCGACAGCAACAATCTGCGAATAATGAAGTTTTTCATGTTCGACAGCACGCCATGTGACGTTACTGCACGATCTTCAGATTTGGCAGGCTGGAGATTATGCCGTTGTAGATATCAGGGTTGAAGCCGCTGACCCGGCCATCCGCAGCAGACAGGATCTTGCGATAGGCCAGATAAATCACCGGCGGATCTTCGGCCAGAACCTTGTAAAGCTCATGGTAGATTGCCTTGCGCTTGTCGATATCCGTTGTGGCATTGCCCGCATCAACAAGCCGATCGACATCAGCATTATGATAGCCGCGCCGGCCAATTTCTCCAGTCGCAGATATAAAGTCTTCGACGCCATCATGCGGGTCATTGATGCCTGACGTGCGGTAGGTCGCCAGATCAAAATTGCCAGATTTCATCTTGGCCAGCATGGCATTGAAATCGGATACTTCAGGCACCAGATCGACACCGATCGCTTTGAAGTTTTCTTTGGCGATCGGGATCAAGGCGTCGTTGATCAGCGATTTGGTTGCCAGCAATGTCAACGACAGGCGCTGGCCGTCCTTGGTGCGGATGCCGTCTGGTCCGGCTTTCCATCCCGCTTCATCGAGAAGGGCGGCAGCCTTGGCCGGGTCATAGGCATAGGGTTCAATACCGGATGGGTCATAGGCCCATGAAATAGGCGCGACGGGTATAGTCGCGACCTGTCCGTAGCCCTGATAGACCACGCTGACCAGTGTTTGCCGATCAAGCCCATATGTCAGGGCGTGGCGCACCTTGGGGTCCTGCAGCGCCGGTTTTTTCTGGTTGAATTCGATCATGCTATAATCGCTGGAACCGTACAGATTGATAGCAGCGAAGCCGAGGCTCTTCAGCGTATCAATATTGTCCTGATTGACCGAAAAGCCGTCATAATCAGTCTCACCCGTCTGGAACAGCTGCAGCTTGGTGGCATCCGAGGTGATCCGGTAGATGAAGTTTTCAACACCCGGCTTGCCGCGGAAATAATGGGGGTTGGCGTGAAACCGCACTTCTTGCCCCGGAATATACTTGTCGAAAACATACGAACCGGCACCAAGCGGATTATTACCCAAAGCGCGGATACCATCCAGCTTGCCACGGGCGAAACCATTGCCGTAATGCGCCTTGGAAAGCACGGGGCCGCCGATCAGATACGGCGTCTTGGCGCCCGGCTGTGTGGCGGTGACTTGCAGCGTCTGCGGGTCGATCACCTTGAGGCCAGAAATACTATCCGATTTTCCGGCTTTATATTCGGCTCCGCCAACTATGGCGGCGGGGGTTATATCGGTCTCTCCATCATAGGTTGGATCATGCAGCACGGTTAGTGTAAAAGCCACGTCCTCGGCGGTCAGCGGCGAACCATCACTGAAAACCAGATCGGGGCGAAGCTTCAGTGTGTACACCAGACCATCAGGACTGATGGTCCAGGAGTCTGCCTGTTCCGCAACGAGTTTGCCGTGACTGTCATAATTGATCAGCCGACCGAAGATGACATCGGTGACGTTCTCATCCCAGCCATTGGTGAAGAAATAGGGGTTAAATATGCCCTGTGGCGAGCTGATCGCTCCGACTACGGTATCCTTGCGTGCTTTGGCGACGGCAGGGATCAGTGAAAGCTCCGTGGCAGGAGTGGTGCCATCCGGGAGCACATCATCCGCCTGGGCGGACGGGCTGAAGGCAAGGGTACCAATGATCAATGCGAGGGAAACAAGGCTGGTTTGGCGACGGCGGACCGGGATCAGATCATGGAAGCGCATAGCGATATCCTTCATGACGGGAAGGTGGAACCTGCCCACCCGCGAAATGAAAGTCAACCGGAGGTGTTCATCAGTATGAACAGCTTCAACCGGTGCGGTAAATCCGAACTGCTGCGCGAATAGTCCCATTGTGGAGAATCTCATATGTCACCCTCAAATTGATCAGGGGAGCATAGGTCGCCAGATTATATGCACAAAGTGAACTGTGCCCATTTTGAGCCCGATTGAGCAAAATCTTCTCACCGCAGCGCCCTTTCGGCAATGAGAGTTTCGCCTATGGCTCTCGTCTAACTCAGACCATATAAAGTTGGGGTTGAATAGATTCGATAAGACCGGGATAACTGGCGGCGAATGAATCATCTGGGGAAGAGGTCATCAACATCTGCGCTTCCGCCAAGGCAACGTCCGTTAAAGAGACGCAGTTCGACAAGCGAACGATGCTCCGGCGATATCCACTCCTTTATCGGGAGTTTGGATCACTCCTTCTAACTGACCAAAGGAACGTCCATGCGTAATTACACAATTCCGATTGCTGCCTCCCTCATGCTCATCTCGGGTATTACTCTGGCAACTGCCGCACAAAACGCGCCGAGTGTATTAACCATTGAGAAGGAAGCGGGGAAGCCTATAGCAACTTTTACCGTTGAAGAGCTGGGTAAGGCATTCCCATCCAAGACCCTGGAAACAGTTACTCCATGGACCAATGGCGAGAAACGCCGCTATCGTGGCGCTCCGTTGAAAGATATCCTCGCCAAGTATGGTTCAGCAGATGCCGCGACCGTCACAGGTGTCGCACTTGATGGCTTTGAAGCCAAGCTGGAGACAAAAGAAATCAAAGCCTTCGATCCTATCGTGGCGACAGAGGTCGATTGCGTGGATGCTGACAGGCTGGCTGCCACATGTACAAAAGATCAGGAATTCAGAGTGCTGACCGATGCGGATCGTGGCCCTTTCTATGTCGTTTGGCCCTACGAACAGCTGCCAAAATCAACCAACACAGATGAGAATTACCGCTGGATCTGGTTCCTGGCAGCTCTGCGACCCTAGTAAAAACGTATTCTCCATCCGTTCGAAGCAAAGCTGACGGTGTTTAAGCAGGCTCTGTTCCACTGCGAGCTTTACGAACGAGCCAGCATTGATCAACCCCATCATGGTCCTGATGGGATTGATTTCCCGGCTCTCCGTCGAGCATCAGAGATTTTGCCCAAATGTCCTTTAGTTGTTCCTTGCACCCCAAAGGTGATCGCGCAAGGACAATGCGGGCTTGTATTCCGGTTTGATCTTGAGCGCCGCATCGAGATCAAACAGGGCTCCGTTGAGATTTCCCTTCACGCCTTGTAAAATTGCCCGCCTGAAATAGAGGGAAACATTCTGCGGGTCTGCTTCCAGCAATGCGTTTAATTCAGCGATATTGTGGTCGGGGTCGCCAGTCTTGATGCTTTCGGCAGCGAGCGAGAGTTCTGTGGGCGTGCTTCCAAGATTGAGTCTGACGACCTCAATCAGATCAGCGAATGCGTCGGGAAAAGAGCTTTTGCTCAGACGAGCATGAGCACGACCGCTGTATGCCTCCACGTAATTTGGATCAAGTTTGATGGCATTGGTGAAATCCACTATTGCAGCGCCCACATCTCCTTTCTTGAAGAGAGCAAACCCACGGTTATTGTAAGCTGTCTGATAATCGGGGTGAAGTTTTATCACCTGATCGTAATCGGCAATCGCCCCGTCAAAATCGCGCAGGACAAGACGGGAATTGCCACGAAAGCCATATGCATCTGCATTGTTCGCATCGAGATTGATCGCTTTGCTATAATCATCAATTGATCCATTGGCGTCGCCGCCTTTGAAACGGACCAACCCAAGGATATTATAGGCATCGACCAGCTGAGGATCGAGTTTGATTGCCTGATCACAATCTCCTTTGGCCTCGCCAAGCTCACCCTTTTGAGAACGGGCCCAGCAGCGATAATAATATGGTTTAGCGTCGTCCGGGTTTTGCCGGTTTGCTTCGTTGAGATCACTTATAGCTCCGTCGAAATCCCCCCGTCTCGCGCGAACATACCCTCTGTTTTTGTAAGCTGCAGTCGCCAGGGGATTCAGTTTGATCGCCTGATCAAGATCTGAAAGTGCCTTGTCCAAATTGTTTGTCTCCCCGTAAGCTAACCCACGTCCGACATACGCACTGGAATCAGTGGGATCGAGCCGGATTGCGCTGTCAAAATCAGGAATGGCACCGATAAAATCCCGCTTTTCCATGCGAGCCAATCCCCGGCGTTGATAAGATTCCACATTTTTAGGATCAAGCCTGATCGCTTGATCGAAGTCTTGCATTGCCTTATCCCAATGGCCCTTGGCCTTGTGAGCATCGCCTCGATTGCCGTAAGGAGCCGGCGTTTCCGGATCGTATTTTATTGCAAGATCGAAATCTTTTATCGCCTCATCAATATTGCCGCGTTTGAGGTAGGTCAGCCCGCGTCCGTTATAGGCATCGGCCAATCTGGGATTAAGCTTGATCGCCTGATCGAAATCGCCCAATGCCTCATCAAACTTGCCCTGGCTGTAACGAGCCACCCCACGATAGTTGAATGACCACGGGTCATTTGGACCGCCCTTGATCGCCTTATTGAGGTCAAGTATCGAGCCATCAAGATCCCCCATCTTTGCACGGGCGTACCCTCTGTTCTTGTAAGCATTTATAGATTGCGGTTCGAGTTTGAGTGCTTCATTCAGATCAGGAACTGCCTGGGCGAATTCCCCGCGCGCGATAAAAACAACACCGCGACCAACATAGGCACCGGCAAGGTTTGGATTGAGTTTGATGGCAGTTTCAAAGTCTTCCATTGCTCCCGAAAAGTCTTTTCGGTTGATGCGCGCTTCGCCTCGATTGCCGTATGCATCGGCATTTTTGGGATCGAGTTTGATCGCCTCATCGTAATCTATGAGAGCCTTGTCCACTTCGCCGCTATTAAATCGGGCATATCCTCGATTGTTGTAGGCCGCAGAATATGACGGATCGAGTTCAATCGCATGGTCATAATCAGCAAGTGCTGTATCCACTTCACCTTTTCTGTATCGCGCCAACCCGCGATTGCTGTAGGCCATCACATATCTTGGGTCGAGCTTGATCGCCTGATTGAAGTCGGCAATTGCTTTATCAAAATTATTCAACTTTAGATAAATCGCACCGCGGCTGTTATAACCAGCTGCATAACCGGGGTCTATGGCTATTGCCCGCTCGAAGTCCTTCAGCGCCGCATCCATATCACCTTTGCGAAAACTGGCATTCCCACGATTGTTGTAGGCCACGACAAATTTAGGGTTGAGTTTAATAGCCTGATCAAAATCAGCGATTGCCTTGTCATACTCCCCTATCTCCACATAAGCGTTACCGCGGCGGCCATAGGCCAGAGCATTTGAAGGATCAATACGGATAATCTGGTTTAACTCGCGAATAGCCTGCGTCGGAACGCTCGGAAGCTTTTTCTCGTCCGCCAGAGCAATTGTGGACAAAAGTACGATTATTCCGAAACCAGCTGCACATACGCGTTTCATAGGATAATCCCCGCTGCAGGTCAGAACGCACATCATACCAACAGCTTTCCTCGACTTCAAAAGTGAGAGCTATAGTGTAAACGCACTATGCGGCGGCGTTTGGCTGGCCTGTATTGGACGCTGAGGGGTCATCAACCATCCGGTGAGCCCTATGGAACCCTTGTTCCGCTTATGAGGCCGGTGTTTAGGCCTGCCAAAGCTCGGTTTTCGTCGTGATCATCAGAATGAAATTCGAGCGTCTATATCCGGTTTGCGGGCTACCGCAAGCCAAACTTTATTGGCATTTTCTTCACGGTTGATCGGTTTCAAAAAAGCGTCCTGGTGTTCCAGAACGAGCGTCTTTTTTGATCGCCAAGGGCGACGGAAAGAAATGCAACCGCATGCTTGGCACAACGGGAAGATGCGGCTATGTTCCAGCCTGCCAGTTAAACGGGGGTAGCAATCCGATGTCTGGAGAGGCATATCAGTTCGTAGAAGCAGAGTTGGAGCAGGCTGATCGACTCTTGCGGTTATCTACGCCGTTGGGTGAGGACGTACTTCTTCCCGAAAAGTCGCAGATACAGGAAAAGATCAACGGCCTGTTCGAAATCGAAGTTGTCGTTAAGTCCAAACGACTGGATGTAAAACCAGACGAGATCGTCGGCAAAACGGCCGATCTGTCGGTTGAAATTGCTTATGGGGAACGCCGGTACTGGAACGGTCTGGTGACCGGACTGATGGAGGGTCCTCCCGTGTCGCGCGGGCTTCGCGCATACAGGCTGACAATCCGTCCTGAACTATGGCTGCTCTCGCAGCGCTCCGATTGCCGTATCTGGTTGGACAAAACAACTTTGCAAGTCGCGGAAACCTTGCTTTCCGAACACGGAATCAAGGCACCGGTTACGGGTGGGGTGTTTGCTCCCCCGGCTCCGATCCACTATTCGGTACAATGGAATGAAACCGATCTTGCCTATCTGACACGTCGGCTTGAACAGGACGGTCTTTTTTACTGGTTCGAGCATGAGCAAGGTCAGCATACGCTGCACATTGCGAGCCACTCCTATGGATATACGGAAGGTCAGGACACGGACGTGCGGCTTGCGGCTGGCTCCAGTGACCGGAACCATATTACCCGCTTCGAAAAGCACTTCCAGTTCATTCCGGGTAAGAGAGCTGGTGGTGACTGGAACTTCGAAATGCCGAGTGACCCGCAAGGTGGCAAGACATCCTCGCTGGTCTCGCTGCCGAAGAATACCGAGTACGAATTGTATGAATATCCGGCCAAGGCGATGGATGGCGCTTCCAACGAAGCCGCAGTGAAGTTGCGCATGCAGGCAGCGGAATCTGATCATGAGCAGATTGAGGGTGAATCGACCGTCAGAACCCTTGCCGCCGGTCGCAAGTTCAAGCCTTACGAAGTCGCCCATGCTGACGACCAGTTTGAAGAATATGTGGTGACGGCCATTATCCATCAAATGGTCGATCATTCCTATGAAACGGTTCAGGACGGGTCGCTGGACTATACCAATAGTTTCGCCGCACTTCCCGCGCGGCTTCCGGCAACACCGCACCGCACCACAGCGCGTCCGCGCATTGACGGTACTCAGGTCGCCATTATTGCAGGACCATCCGGCGAAGAAATTCATCCCGATGAATATGGACGGGTGAAAGTCTGGTTCCCATGGGACAGGCGTGCCAAAAGAGATGGGTCCGATACATGCTGGATGCGCGTCATGCAGAGCTGGGCCGGTGTTGGCTGGGGCGCGCAAACCATACCGCGTATCGGCATGGAAGCCATGGTCACCTATATTGACGGCGATCCGGATCGACCGGTGATAGCAGGTCTGGTGCCAAACAAGCGGCAAAAAGTGCCCTATGGTCTTCCTGCCGCCAAAACCAAATCCGGGTTCAAGACACAGACCCATAAGGGGCAGGGCTTTAATGAGCTGTCGTTTGATGACGACAATGGAAATGAGAAGATTTTCGTCCATGCCCAGAAGGATCTGAGCCGGATTATCAAGGACAATGAATCGACCACTGTCGAAAAAGGCAACAGAACGACCACCCTGCAACAGGGTGATGAGCACAAGACACTGGACCAGGGCAACCGGACGGTCAGCGTCAAAACAGGTGACGAAACCAAGACCATCGGTCAGGGTAATCTTTCCGAGAAGATAGCTTTGGCCCGCAAGACCGAAGCCAACACCATCGGCGCCAATGCAATCGCTGGCAAGGCCGGACCGGGACTTATCACCTATACGGCCGATGATCAGATCACCCTTAAAGTGGGCGTCAGCGAAATAACCCTGACGAAAAATAACATCATCATCAAGCACGCAGGCTCGGTCATCACGTTGGATGCACTCATCATTGACCAGATTGCCGGCAATATTCATCTGAACAAAGACAAGGGCGGAGCATAAGCGGAATGATGTTTCATTTCGACGAGGGATACATGGCGATCCCGGATGGCTGGAAAGACCAGACCATCAATATCATTTCAAGTACGGGCACTTCTGAGGCTGGTTTAACCTTCACCATTACCCGCGAGGAAATGCCGTGGGGTATGCAGTTTGACGAGTATGTGGACGCTGAACTTGGCAAGGCCGCCAAGGCCCTGAATGAGTTCACCATCGTTGAGAAAGTTCCGGTGCAGATATCCGGTAACCCGGCCCATCAGGTCGAATGTACCTGGGTGGCCAAGCAGGGGCTGATGCATCAGATCATCACCACGATATCGCAGCGTAACAAGGCTATTGTTGTTACTGCGTCCAGCCCGGTGAAGATGTCCGAAACGCAGAAAAAGCAGCTTGTTGCTACGGTGCATACATTTCGTTTTGTTGACCGCAAGGATTAAGAGCCCAAGTGTCTCTTCTTAACAACATCGCTACGGGAGGAGCAGTTGCTGCGGGTCGCAGGCACGGTTCCTATACCAGTGTGCCGAACTCAAATACGCCGCAGGCTGGTACCCCCACTTATGACATGGGGCCACTCGACGATCCCACCGCACGATCGGATGCCGTTAAGGGGTGGGACTCAACACTCGACTTCGTTGAGAGCGATGCCTTCAATTATGCCGTCACAGGGGGAATGGTTGGCTATGCCGGTGTGACCGGAGCAATGGCGACGGGAACATTGGCTGGTGGCGCAACTGCGATGGGGACAGCACTTGTCCCGGTTGCAGCGGGTTTGGCCGGTGCGATGGTTGGCGCTTGGGCCGGTGAGAAACTCGGAAACTGGGCGATGGATGCCATGGGCTACCAGAAAATAGCCCAGAATGGCGAGATGCCAGCCCATATATTGCATCCGATTGCTCATGAGAGCGGTTGGGGGCTTGGCGCACTTGTCCTCGGTGCAGTCGCCGGACTGGCAGCCGGTATATTCGTCGTTGCCACATTCGGTACAGGACTTGTTGTGCTCGCCGCTGCCGCTGCCGTTGGCGGAGCGTTGGCCGGATTGGGCGCCGGTTTCGCATCGGCTGCTGGACAATATGGGACCAATAAAGGGGTTATATCCAAAGGCTCACCCAATGTCTTTTTCGAGGGAAAACCTGTAGCGCGCATCACCGACGAAGTTGTGTGCGAAGATCACGGCATCCAGAAGATCGCGCAGGGCAACATGACAGTGTTTGCCAATGGTCTTGCAATTGCCCATATCGGTCACAAGACAACCTGCGACGGTACTATCAATGATGGTTGCAAAACGATTGTAATCGATCTCGACACCAACCCGCAGCAGCTCGACATCGATGTCGGTTGGATGAAACGGATCACCCGGACGGGGTTGGCCATTCTCAACTTTCTGCCACTGCCAAGTAGCAAACGAAAGCCAGGTCAAAGCAGTGCGCATCCGGTCGAGAACAAACCAGCAGGTGTTTGCACCACCAGAGGCTGTCCGGCTGACGTGGCCACCGGCCAGTTCTTTGATGTACGCACTGACCTCTATTTACCGGGTACAATTCCGGTCGTATTTCAGCGGGTATGTCAGCGCAATGCAGCAGGCCTGCTTGGCAAGGGCTGGATGTCCAACTGGACACAACATCTTCATGTCAATGGTGGTGTCGTCCAGTTCCACGATCCCGAAGGAGTGGTTATCAGTTTTCATGCTCCCTATGAGCAGATCGACGCCGAAAATGTCCGTTTCCCGCATTTGCGGCTTTTTTCCGAGGACCGGCAATCCTTTACAATCTGGAACAGCAGGCAGCAGCTTTACTACATCTTCGCAGAAGCCAATCTCGGACGTGTGTGGCTGTCGCGCATCGAAGACCGCAATGGCAACACGGTGGAGTTCACTTACGATCCTGATGGCCTTGCCCGTGTCATACATTCGGATGGATTTGAACTTACTGTTCATTCCGAGAACTGGCTGCTTAAATCGGTTTTCACCGGCGTTGCTGATGACACCAGGCAAATGGTCAAGTGGTCTTACACCACCCACGGATGCCTCGAGGAAGTACGCTCTGCGCAGAGTGGATATATGCGCTATTACTATGATGAGCATGATCGCATCATCCGCTGGCATGACAGCAAGGCAAGCGATGTCAGCTATGTCTGGAACAAGGAAGACCGCGTCAGCAGCATTGTCAGTACATCCGGCTATATGTCTGGTGATTTCGCATATGATGCCAAAAACCGGATAACCCGCTTCACTGACAGCCTCGGCGCAACCTCCGTCTATTTCTACGATGAAGATGGTCTGGTCTGGAAAGAAATCGATCCGCTTGGGAACGAATGGCTCACCGAATGGGGCGTATCGTTCAATATTATTGCCGCTACCACACCGCTGGGCCTGAAATCGACACTCCAATATGACGAGATCGGCAATGTGGTCACGTTGACGGATGCCAGCGGCGCAACCTCTTCCTGGTCATATGGGCCAGATGGTTTGCTCGCATCCGCATCGGATGCAGAAGGTAACAGTCGAAACTACCACTATGACAATCGCGGCAATATGATTGCGATGGTCAATGAGATGGGGGAGACCACATCGCTGCGCGTTGGTGAACGCGGGGAAGTGCTGCGCATTGAACAGCCCAATGGCGGGCAAACCCGTGTCTTTTATGATCATTATATGCGGCCACGCGCGGTTACGGATGCCGCCGGTAACACGCGGACCATGCAGTATGATATTGAAGGCAGATTACTGTGGGCGACCGACGCACTTGGCAATCAAACCAGATTTGACTACGCGCGTGATGCACACAATCCGAAAGGCTTGTTGCGTGAGGTTTTGCTGGCGAACGGTAGCCGTGAACAATTTGAATATGACAGTGAAGGCAATCCAGCGCGCTTTATCGATGCCAACGGCAATATACGTGATTTCTCATTCGGGCCTTTTGATCTGCCGCTTGTGACAACGGATTCTTTTGGCAATCGCCTGCGTTACGAATATGACGGCGAAGGTCGCATGACCGCCTTGGTCAACGCAAAGTCGGAACGTTACGAGCTTATTATTGATGCTGCTGGACGCATCGTCAGGGAAAAGGAGTTTGGCGGGATTGCGACAAGCTATGCGCGTGATGCGGATGGTCGAACCATATCCCGGTTCACGGCGGATGGTGTAGAGACATTCTATGACTATAACGAGCGCAATGAGGTTTTGGCTGTAAGTGTTGCTCGGGATGACGAGAAGATCAGCACACATTACACCTATGATAAGCGTGGCTTGCTTACCTCTGCCGAGAACGCCGATTCCCTTGTTAAATTTGAATATGATGCACTGGGGCGAGCAACGCGTGAAGAACTGAATGGCCGCTCCGTTGTTTCAGGTTATACAAAAGGCGAGTCGAGGCGTGTTACGCGCGAAGGTGACGCTGCAGCGCTCGAGCTATCATATGATCCCGTCGGCACACTGCAATCCCTATCAATCGCCGGGCATGATGCCATGGCGTTTTCAAGAGATGCCCGTGGTCTCGAAGTTCTACGCCGTACCGAGGCTGGATTTGCTCAAGCCCAGTCTTATTCATCGATTGGGCTGCTCGAAGCACAGGTCGCTGGATCATTCGGGGATGTGTCGAGCCAATTAACCGGCTTGCCCGGACGTGAACGGCTTCCCGGTCGGCATACGATTATGGGTGCGTTGAAGGTCAATCGCCATTATCAATGGGACCCTGCTGCCAATCTTGTTGGCATCACAGATGGACGGTGGGGGGAAACGCGTTTCACCCACGATGATCGAAACCAGATCATTCAAACGACCCATCAAAGCCGTTTTGCAGGCGCGTCATTCATGGAGCGCTTCGGTTATGATGCCTGCAACAATCTTTCGTTGGCAGACTATACGAGCGGGAAAGATCCGGCGCGATCGGTCAAGGAAACGCTCCCCGGTCAGACGGTCGAACAGGACGCTGGTGGCCGCGTGCGTAAACGCGGACACTTCCGATATGCCTATGATCTACGCGGACGGGTCATCGAGAAACGCTACGAGGAAGATGGCTTTCGGCCTAAAATCTGGCGCTATGAATGGGAAAGCCAGAACAGGCTCGTTCAACTCGAGACACCGGACGGTGAAATCTGGCGCTATGGCTATGACGCGCTTGGTCGTCGCATAAGGCGGCTACGTGTATTTGAGGGTGGCAACAATACCAAGAAGCGGTATCCCACGTCTGGCGGATCGGGCAAACCTCATGATCTTGCTGTTGGCTCGGCGTTCCAATGGGACCGCAATCAGCTCATTGCCGAAGCACCCGTCTATGCGGATGGAACGGTGGCATGGGATCAGGCGCGGAACTGGATCTACGAACCCGGCACGTTCAAGCCCCTCGCGCAACTCGGCGCAAATGGCGGTCTGCACTATGTGGTGACAGATCAGGCGGGCACCCCGCGCGAACTCATTAGCGAAGATGGCAGTAAAGTCGTCTGGGCTGCCCAGTTCCAGACTTGGGGGCAAGTCGATAAACAACAGTTCTTGCCGGATGATCCCGCCGCCAACGACAATGAGCCGATCGAAACTGTTGACTGTCCTCTCCGTTTTCAAGGCCAATGGGAAGATAGCGAAAGTGGTCTCTACTATAACCACCAGCGCTATTACGATCCTGATTCCGCACAATATCTGTCACCCGATCCCATTGGGCTGATCGGCGGTTCGCGTCTGCAAGGATACGTGGCCAATCCTGCCACGCGAGTTGATCCGGTAGGCTTGACTGAGTGTGCCACTCATGTAGGTGAACAACCTCGAGATGCAAATGGTAAGTGGAGTGGTCCCGGCACAAAGCCTGGTGGAGTGGCCGAACTTGCTGTCAAAAATAAGTATACCAATGAAGGTTTTGACTACCATGACCAAGTCTACGCCCGAGTGCCAGGCTCCGACAAATACAGTGTTATAGACGGGGTTGCGGTGAAGGACGGTAGTTTTGTGGCTGTTGAATCCAAACCTGAAGGACGGTCTCTCACGCCCCAACAAAGGGAAATTCAGCAAGCCATTCAACAAGGCAAGCCGGTCGAACTATATGGCAAAAATGCCGAACAAATAGCCGGTCTTCCAAAAGATGGTGTCGTCACCTTCGATCGCTACGAAGTTAACAGGTATTGATAATGCTCACAGACCTAGACAGTTTCATGAAGGAAGCAGAGACCTTTGGCTTCACTGCTTCTAAGCCGAACGGGGGCATTTTTCGAAGCAAGGACGGCATAGAATACGGAATAACGCTGGGTGGACGCGATCAGGTGTCTGTGAATTCGGTTTATCTGTACAATTCAGAAATGCTCGATGCGGTTTTTGACATTATCGGTCTGAAGAAACCTAAATCAATTGTTCGCCGAGTAACGTTGGGAAACTCCTCCTCGTTGTTTTTTCTTACCGGTGAATATTCCAACATAGTATGTCCGCCCGAGCCCGCTGCATTCAAAAGAACCATCGAAACCATTCACACTGAGCTTGCGGCAAAAGCATCTGACCTTGATGTTCTTTTCGATCTGGCCCTTAAGGAAAGAGACGCCGCCGTCAGGGAGAAAAAGAAGTTCCGGGCGGATATTTTTGAGATACTTGCCAATATTTCTGTGTGCCAGGGGCGTTTTAAGGATGCTGTTGATTTCTGTGAGGCGTATTACGAGTTTTGCGGCATCAGTAAATCACTTGGAAGCAGCATGGTCAGAGACTTGCTGGCCTACGCAAATGGCAAACTTGTTTGATCAACGCGCATAATTTTGTCTAGGCTTTTACTGCGCAAATGCCGTCAGACAGGTGAATTGCAGCAAATCGCTGATCAAAATCTGACGCCAGGTCGGCAATAGTGATTGCGGCGAGCCGATCTCGTAATAGCAGTTCGGCATTTCGCAAGGTGTCGTCAAGCGCCGCGTCAACCGCTTGCTCCACAAGGCATGTCGGGTGATCGGAAGAGGGGCCAATGGCAAACAGGGCTGGCGCTCCGATTGCCACATAAACGTCCAATAGCGAGATCTCGGCGAGACCTCGCGTTAACTCCCAGCCGCCGCCATGGCCGTTTTCCGAGCGGACATAACCCTGCTTTTTGAGGCCAGCCATCGTTCGACGAATGACGACGGCATTTGTTCCAAGCATCTGTGCGATGGTCTCGGACGTCATGCGTTTCGTGTGACGATCCATGTGTATGAGCACATGAAGCATTCTCGATAGGCGGCTGTCGCGTCGCAATCCCTGCACTCCTTTGTGTTTAGTCACAACATCCGAAACAAAAGAAGTTACGGGTCTTGATCTGAATTAGATCGTAACATATAAAGTGACAAGAACCAAGAAATGCATGAGCTTGCTCATTCTAAAAGACACAGGAAGTCTTGCGCCAGCATCGTTATGAAGCGAGCATTTTCCAGTGCGGCAGGCTCAGAGATACCAGCGGAGCAGATAAATGAAGTTCGATGTTATTGTCGTCGGAGGTAGTTTTGCCGGATTATCGGCAACCATGCAGTTGGCGCGGGCGCGGCGCCGCGTTGCGCTGATTGATGCAGCAGCGCCCCGTAACCGCTTCACGAAAGCGTCGCATGGATTTCTGGGGCAGGACGGCAAGAGCCCGCACGAGATCGTAGCCACTGGTCGCAGTGAACTTGGCCGCTATCCCACGGTAAAACTGATCGACGCGGAAGCTGTTTCGGCTGCTGCTGAGGGTGACGTGTTCAATGTGACTTTGAGCGGTGGAGAGGTCCTTCAGGCAGTGCGTTTGGTGCTGGCGACTGGCATGCGGGACGAATTGCCAGATGTGCCCGGCTTGGACTTGCGCTGGGGGCGTTCCGTTTTTGCTTGCCCCTATTGCGATGGGTATGAATATGGCGATATGGCGTTGGGGGTTCTGGCAGCGGGTCCGCTCTCGGTACATCAGGCAATGCTCGTGTCGGATTGGGGGCCGACAACCTATTTTACACAAGGGCTTCATGAGCCAGATGCAGAGGGGCTCGCTGCGCTTTCGGCCCGAGGTGTTCGCATCGAACGCTCTCCCGTGGTCGAATTGCTTGGGCCAGTGCCAACTCTGGAAGCAATGCGGCTGGCCGATGGTCGTGCGGTTCCTCTGTCAGCCCTGTTTATCGCGCCGCAGACGCATATAGTCAGTGACCTGCCGCATCAACTCGGCTGCGCTTTGGAAAATGGCCCTAAGGGACCTTACATCAAGGTGGACGATTTCAAGCTCACCTCCGTCAAAGGTGTTTACGCCGCTGGCGACGTTGCAAGTCCGATGCCGAACGCGACGCTCGCGTCAGCATCCGGCGTACTGGCAGGCGTCGCGGCGCATCAGTCACTCATTTTCCCATAAGCCTTAGAGCAATGAAGTCACCGTTTGGCGTTCGATCAGTTCAACGCCAAGATTGACATGCCTCACACTCATGGATGGGTTAGCGATTTTTTCCTGAAGCATAGAGAAGCCAACTCTCCCCAATTCCATTCGGTCCACTCGAATGGTCGTTAGAGGAGGGCGGCTGTATAGTGCGATTGGCACGTCATCATAACCAATGACCGAATAAGAACCCGGCACTGAATATCCAGACTCTTTCAAGCCCTCCATGACACCAAGAGCGACAAGATCGGTGCTGCAGAAAAAAGCTGTCGTGCCTTCAAGCCGCCCGGCTTTCAAGGCCTGCTTGATAGCGAGTGCCGCCTCAAAGTCCCGGACGCCTTCTTTACCCAAATCCAGAACATGACGAGCAGGATCAAACTGTATACCCGCTTCTTCTATAGCATCCCGAAAGCCGTCCATGCGCCGAACCAGTGACGAGCGATGGGGAAGGGTGACATGCACGATATTTCGGTGTCCGGCATCCAGTAAATGGCACGTAGCCAACCAACCGGCGGACCTGTTGTCAGGCGTTATACTGCTCAGTCGCATCGAGCGATCCGTGCCGTTGATGATAACGGTCGGAACTTCGCTTTGAACGATACGCTCGATAATCTCAGGATAATCGAGTCCGACAAGCAGAATAGCAGTCGTGACATCCTCATCCAGAATTTTGGCAATATCGGATTCTGCTTCAGGCAGGTCACGGGCAACCAGTCGAACGTTTGCCTCAACGCCCTGGGATTTTGCCTGATCGAGTACCCCTTTGATAACGTCGCTGTAAAACAGCGAGTTGGAGTAATACTCTCCTGGGGTAACAACCGTCAGGTCTTTGGATTTGACAATAGATTGTCCGCGTGAAGCGCGGGATTGGTAGCCCATTTCATCGGCGATGCCGATGATGCGTCTTCGGCTTTCATCGCCCACACCGGGGCGGTTGTTCAACACCTTTGAAACGGAGGCGACCGACACGCCAGCCGCATCCGCAATATCCTGAAGTGTAACGGCAGCTTCCGTTTTATCTGTCATATTGTGGTATCCAAACCCAGTTGGGCGGCGAAAGCGTCTGAACTCGATCTATCCCGACTACCAGAAGAAATCTGTGTGGCCAAGCGAACGCATCAAAGCTTCCATGAAATAGTAGTCGCCATAGGGAAGCATTGTGTCGGAATATCCTGCTGTGACATGCGCCGCGCCATGAGCAAGAAGCCCCTCAGCTTCAGGGTTTCCGCTGATATCGCAGCTGCGCAGCAGGCCGCTTATCAAACGATCGGCCTGCGATTTCCAGTGGGTGGACTCGGTCTCGTCACTCAGATCGGCGATTATATAAATGCCGGCGGCCATAATTGCGGCAGCTGAACTGTCCCGTGGGGCATTTGCGTCTGTTACAGAAAAATCCCAGACGGGCACATCGTCATTGCCCATCAATGCTACGGCTTTTACCGCCAGTCGCTTTGCAATATCCAGATAGGCGCTGTTTCCCGTTGTGCGTGCGGATTGTGCAAAACCGTGGATCATCCATGCCTGACCCCGCGACCAGCAGGAGCCGTTGGCAAAACCCTGATGGGTTTCGCCGCGGATTGGTTCACCGGTGACAACATCAAATATGAAAGTGTGGAAGCTCGTATCATCCGGTCGTACCAGATATTGGGCAGTCGTCTCCGCATGGCCGTCCGCTGCGTCGCGAAAATCCGCGTTTCCTGTTTCACTCCATGCCCAGTACAGGAGCGCCAGATTCTGCATTGTATCGGCAATCATACGACCGGCAACGAACTTTGCGCGGGTCATATCCTGTTTGGCGAGAGCATTCCACGCCTGAATATAGCGTCCACGCGGACAATAGCGTGAAACAAGGCCGCGTGCCGCATCCAGAGCCATATCATGCGCCTCTCCTGAACCAGTCATGCGCCAGTCCGCAACGCAGCTCAGAGAAAACTGAAATCCAAGATCGTGGTTTTGTGATCGGCGATTGCGCAATATATCCCGGAAAGCCGGGCGCCGGGCGCGTGCGGCGTTGAGGAAAATCGGATCACCAGTCAGTTGAAGCGCCAACCAGAGCTGCCCCGACATGAAACTGATTACCCAGTCTCCGGGTGCACAATAGGACCACTTGCGATTATCAATCCCAATCTTGGGATTGCGTACCCCGATCACAGGCAAAATTTCGCGAACTTTGCCAATGCACCGCTCCAGAGCGATCTGATGCTCCGCGCGATTAAGGCTGGCTGGGCGTAAGGCATTCGCGAAATAATTGTCCGTGGGCATCTTCATGGTTTTTCCTTTCCAATATGATTTATTTTTCGCATTAAGCGTAAGTTTCGTCAATTATATTTTTTCGTTTGACATTTTTTCGTGAAACATACAGTGTTGAGGGGCGGAAACGGGAGTTTCGCAATACATATAAGGGAGGGTGACGTGGAGTTTGCGAAAAAACAACGAAAGTTTTTCCTAAAGCTTTCGTGTTCCTATCTCTGGTTGTCGGGCTGTATCCAATGATCGCACGCGGTCTAGCCGGGGCCGGATTTCGCAGGCAGGTTGCGAGTTACAGCTTCCTGATCCCCTGGTTGATCGGGTTCTTTGCGCTTACCGTGGGGCCGATTGCGACCTCAATCTACCTGTCCTTCACCGATTATGGCCTCATGGCACCACCCCAGTGGATCGGCATGGAGAACTATATCCGCATCGCTTCGGATGACCCGCGCTTCTGGACTGCGATGAACGTCACTTTCACATTCGTGCTTTTGTCTGTCCCGCTGAAACTGGCTTTCGCGCTGGCGGTGGCTGTGGCCCTGAACAAGGGCCTTAGGGGGCTCGCGGTGTTCCGGGCGATTTTCTACCTGCCATCGCTGTTGGGCGGCACTGTTGCCATAGCTTTCATGTGGCGGCAGATTTTTTCCCGCGATGGTCTTTTGAACCGAGGTCTCGAATATCTCTTTGGATATGATGGGCCCGGCTGGGTTTCGAGCCCGTCAACAGCACTCTATACTCTGGTCTTGCTCGCAATCTGGCAGTTTGGATCGTCCATGATCATCTTTCTGGCCGGGCTGCGGCAGATCCCTCAGGACATGTACGAGGCTGCAAGCATTGATGGTGCAAGCCGGGCGCGGCAGTTCTTCAAAATTACCCTGCCTTTGCTGACGCCAGTTATCTTTTTCAATGCGGTGATTCAGACAATCGATGCCTTCAAAGCCTTTACCTCAGCATTTGTCATAAGCGGCGGCGATGGGGGGCCGATCGACAGCACGCTGTTTTACACGCTCTATTTGTTTCAGGAAGCCTTCGTCAATCTGCATATTGGCTACGCCTCGGCACTCGCCTGGATACTCGTCATCATCATTGCGTTCTTTACAGCCTTGTCCTTCCTGTCCGCCAGATATTGGGTGCATTACGATGACTGAAGCAAGTTTGTCTCGCGGTCGCCAACAGGGCTTGGTCCATAGCTCAAAGCGCGTTTTCTCGTACTGCCTGCTGACGGCGGCGAGCCTTGTTATGCTTTATCCATTGCTGTGGATGGTCTCGAGTTCATTCAAACCGAATGATGAGATTTTCACATCGGTTTCTCTGCTACCGGACAAGATCACACTTGATGCCTATGTGCGCGGATGGAATGGGTTGAGCGGCGGTTTCGGCAGGCTTTTCTTCAATTCGCTGCTTATTTCCGTTCTGGCTGTTATTGGAAACCTTATCTCCTGTTCACTGGCAGCCTATGCCTTTACCCGGCTCCGCTTTTTCGGGCGTGACTTCTGGTTTGCCCTGATGCTCGGCACGCTGATCATGCCGCAGCATGCCGTGCTGATACCGCAATATGTGCTGTTTCTGAAGCTGGGCTGGGTCAATACGATCCTGCCGCTTGTTGTACCAAAGTTTCTGGCAATCGACGCATTTTTCATCTTCCTCATGGTGCAGTTTTTTCGCGGATTACCGAGAGAATTGGATGAGGCTGCCATTATGGACGGCTGTGGCCCGTGGCGGATCTATTTCAAAATCATCCTGCCGCTATCGGGCCCTGTCTTGGCCACAGCAGCGGTGTTTTCGTTCATCTGGACGTGGGACGATTTCTTTGCACCTCTTATCTATCTCAATGACATCCAGAACTACACGGTACAGCTCGGCCTGCGTTCCTTTGTCGATTCAACGGCGCAATCGGACTGGAGTGCGCTTTTCGCCATGTCCACTTTGACTGTCTTTCCCATTTTTATTCTCTTCATCGCGTTTCAGCGATTGTTGATTGAAGGCATTGCCACAACAGGAATGAAACGATGATGCATATCGATCCAGCACCATTCGCCCCTGTGCGTTGTATTTCAGGACGTTCAAAATGATAAATCTTGCACTTAAAGATGTCGTCAAGCGCTTCGGAGCAATCGAAGTCATCAACGGTGTCAATCTTGAAATCAACAAAGGCGAATTTGTTGTCTTTGTCGGGCCTTCCGGATGCGGCAAATCCACCTTGCTCCGTATGATAGCTGGTCTGGAGCCCATCAGTGGCGGTGAGCTTGTCATTGATGATGCCGTCGTGAACAACGTCCCGCCATCAGAGCGTGGAATCGCGATGGTTTTCCAGTCCTATGCGCTCTATCCGCATATGAGTGTTTACAAGAATATGGCATTTGGATTGGAGACTGCCGGTCTGCCACGCAAAGATATAAAGGTGCGCGTGGAAAAGGCCGCCGATATTCTTCAGATCGGCCATCTCCTTGATCGTAAACCGAAAGCCCTGTCGGGCGGGCAGCGCCAGCGCGTTGCAATTGGGCGCGCCATCGTTCGCGAGCCAAACATTTTTCTGTTCGACGAACCCCTGTCCAACCTTGATGCGGAACTTCGCGTACAGACGCGCGTCGAAATCGCAAAGCTTCACAAGGAGATCGGTGCCACAATGATCTACGTGACGCATGATCAGGTTGAAGCCATGACCTTGGCGGATCGCATCGTTGTCCTGCGAAGTGGCAACATCGAACAATGCGGACGGCCGCTTGATCTCTACAACAAGCCTGCAAACCGATTCATAGCAGGCTTTATCGGTAGTCCGAAAATGAACTTTCTTGACGTTACGTTCTTAGAGCGCCGACCCCAAGGGGCGGCCTTTGAGCTTGCAGCTGCAGAAATCGTCTTGAAGACATTGGAGGGCATTCGTGCCGGGACAAAAGCTGTTCTCGGTGTCCGGCCAGAACACATCACGACGGGAAGGGAAGCCGACGTGAACCTCGGAACGCTGACTGTAAGTCATGTGGAGCAGCTGGGTGGCCAGACATTGGCCTATGGCCGGCTCGGAGATGACCAAAGTTTGACCATCGTGCTCGAAGGTCAAAGGGCAATCGCCGCGAATGATACCTTGGATGTCGGTATCGCTCACGAGTATTGCCATCTTTTCGGGGAGGACGGCAACCGCCTGAACGATTGAGATCGGATAGGGAGGCCGCAGTAATCAAAGCATTTTGATCGCAATGATGGAGGAGCAAGTGATCAACAAACGCCAGATATTATTGAATGGAGCCATGTTGGGAGCAGGTGCCATCGCATCGCTCTCAGGTCTTGCAACTGCTGCCGCACAAGAGGCGCGGCTGCGCCTCTACTGGTGGGGAACACCTGATCGCCTGAAGCGAACGCAGGGTGTCTCGGAACTCTTTTCGCAAAAGCATGCGGGCGTTACCGTTAATGCCGAAACAGCCGGTTCAGATTACTGGACAAAACTGACCACAATGATGGCGGGCGGAAATCTGCCCGATATTTTTCAGTTGGAGCCCGGCACATTTGCGGACTACGGACGGCGCAACGCCGCAATGCCGCTTGACCAGTATCTGGGTAAAACCATCCGCACGGACCGGCTGGCACCGGGTGCTCTGGATCTGGTTCGCGTTGATGGAAAGGTGCGGGGAGTGCCGATTGCGGTGAACGCCTGCGCCATGCTTTATGATACGGATGTTTTTGAAAAATCCGGGTTAAAGCCGCCATCCGACGATACGACGTGGGATGAGTTTGCCAAAACCTGCGTTGAATTGACGAAATTTATCGGCAAGGACAATGTCTGGGCTGTGGGCAACTGTTCCCACTACAATTCGGTGTTCACCGCATGGCTCAAGCAGCGTGACAAGGCCATGTTTACGGAAGAAGGTCATCTCGGTTTCACTGCGGAAGATGCCACCGAGTGGTACGAATACTGGAATGTATTGGCCAAGCAAGGTGGTTGCACACCGGCGGAAATACAGGCCATGGACAAACGCCTGGTGGAAACCAATCCGCTGACGACTGGCAATGCTGCCATCGCCCTGACTTATTCGAACCTGCTTCCAGCCTACCAAGCCGTTTACAAGGGACCTCTGGAGATCGTTGCGCCGCCGATCAAGGATGCGAAATCTCCAACCGGCCTGTTCTATCGGCCCGCCCTTATATGGAGCATTGCAAGTACCAGCAAAAATCCTGATCTTGCGGCTGAATTTCTCGATTTTTTCATCAACGATAGAGATGCTGGAAAGACTCTTGGCATTGAACGCGGCGTTCCCATCAATCTTGATGTCCAACAGGCTATAACGCCTGATATTAATGCGATGGCCAAGAAAACGGTTGATTTCATCAATGCGATTGCTGGTCGCGTTGGCTCCTATCCGCCTCCCATCCCGCTGGGAGCGGCAGAGTTCGACACAAGGGCTTTCATGCCCGTCGCGCAGAAACTTGCATTTGGCAATCTGACGCCTGCGGAGGCGGGGAAAGAATTGATCGCGCAAGGCAAGCGCATATTAAAGGGATGAGGTTCCTGCGGTCCTGACTTGCCTTTCAGAACGCGGCTGCAACGGCCGCGTTCTTCCAGAATAATTATTGGAGTCCAGCATGCCCGATATCGCTTTTCCGGCAAATTCCTTCCGTCCGCTGCAGAACAATCCATTTTTGACGAGGGCAGACGTAGAACAGGCGCTTGCTACACTTGCCCGCCCTATGGAAGGCTTTCGGTCGGAAGGCGGTGCCCGCGTGCGATGCGGAATCGCGGCGGCGCATTTCGATCAGGCTGCTGCTGATCTCGAAGGTTTTTCCAGACTGTTATGGGGACTTGTTCCCGCACAAGTGGGTGGTGCTGACTGGATCGACTGGGAACCCATTGCCCGCGGTCTTGCCTCGGGAACAAACCCCCAGCATCGGGAATATTGGGGCGCTGTACCTGATCGCAATCAGCGTCTCGTTGAATTGGCGGCAATCGGATTTGCATTGAAACTGGTCCCCTCAAAGATGTGGGAGCCACTGGATGACGAGGCCAAACGGAACGTTACGAACTATCTGGTCACAGCGCATAGTCGTCATTGCCATGACAACAACTGGAAGTTCTTTCGCCTGCTGATGGGAATGGGGTTACGCTCAATCGGCGCTGACTATGATCATACACTTGATGACGAGTATGAAGCTGAACTCGAAGCGTTTTATCTCGGAGAGGGCTGGTACAGTGACGGTCCGATACGGCGTGTTGATTACTACATTCCTTTCGCATTCCATTTCTATGGATTGATCCTCGCGACAGTTGGTCAGAAGCCTGCTTATGAGCGATATCGGGAGCGTGCGCGCTTGATCGCTTCAGATATCAGTCGCTGGTTCGCGGATGATGGGGCAGGGATCGTCTTTGGCCGCTCGCTGACCTATCGATTTGCGCAAGCTGGTTTCTTTGGCGCACTGGCATTTGCAGGCGAAGAAGCCTTGCCTTGGGGCGTATTGAAGGGATTGTATCTGCGCCATCTTCGCTGGTGGTCTAGTCAGCCAATGGCCCATAGCGATGGCATACTTTCCATTGGTTATGCTTATCCCAATCTTCTGATGTCGGAGAGTTACAACTCCCCTCAATCCCCCTATTGGGCTTTGAAGGCATTCCTTCCACTTGCGCTGCCGGAAAATCATCCATTCTGGTTGGCTGAAGGAATGGTCTACCCGGTGGACAACACCCCTTCCGTTCAAAAGCACACTGGATTTATCATTGCCAATCCATCAGGCGATGCGATTGCGCTTTCGTCCGGGCAACAGTGCCTTCACATGCGTCATGGCGCAGAGAAATACGCAAAGTTTGCATACTCTGCACGCTATGGTTTCAGCGTCGAAAGCGATCGGGTCCGTTTTGATGAGGCGGTGCTAGACGGGATGATTGGCTTCTCGGACGACGGAAAACATTTCCGTGTTCGAGAGACCAATGAAATTGCGGTGATCGCTGATGAAACTCTTTATGCAAGGTGGCGGCCATATCCCGATGTGGTTGTTCACACTTGGCTCTATTGGGATGGTCCATTTCATCTGCGCGTTCACCAGATTGAAACACCAAGGCCGCTTAAAACGATAGAGGGCGGATTTTCAATTGCCCGTGGTGATCCTGATCAAGACCAGATCAACGTCGAAGGCGGTTACGCTTCTATCAGAACAGCGAATGATATCTCGGCGATAGTTGATATGGGCTCAACTTCTGTTCGTGCTGCCCGGCTCCATCTTGCGCCGCCCAATACCAATCTCGTCTCCGCAAAGACAACGGTGCCGCAACTCCTTTGCGAGATTCCGACTGGCGAAAGTGTGTTGATGGCGGCGTTTATTGCTCGGGCGGATGGTCGTCCGGTGGAGAATGTATTGGCTTCCCTGCCGCAACGTCCTGACGTCGCGGCGCTGCAAAAGCTTGTTGCAGAAAAAGGTGTTCCCATCTCGATTATGAAGAACAATCCAAATCTCTAGGCAGAGTGTTGGATTGTTTCGACTATCTATTCCTGCGAACCGAGTTTTTCAATCAGCACTCTAAGGTCCGAAATATCGCGCTCGCCACAATCCACCAATGGCGTGCGCACTCGGCCAGCTGACCGGCCAACGATAGCCGCGCCTGCCTTGACGATGCTGACGGCATAGCCGGGGACGCGATTGCGGATGGCAATGTAAGGCAGGAAGAAATCGCTGAGCAGTCGCGATGTTGCTTCATGATCATTGGCCGAAACATCCTTATAAAAATCAAGAGCAGTGCGGGGAATGAAGTTGAATACTGCCGATGAATAGACACTCACGCCCATGGCCTTGTAGGCTTCCGCGTACACTTCAGCCGTGGGCAGGCCGCCGAGATAGGCGAAACGATCACCTAGCCGCCTGCGGATCGAAACCATATTCTCGATCTCACCAATACCATCTTTGAAGCCGATCAGATTCGGGCATTTTTCCGCAAGTCGCTCCAGCGCATCAGCATTTAGCTTGCAGACATTGCGATTGTAGACGATGACGCCAAGGCCGGTCGCGGCACAGACGGCCTCGACGTGGCGGCAAATGCCCTCGGCACTGGTTTCCGTGAGATAATGGGGAAGCAGCAACAGGCCCGCCGCACCATTCTTCTCCGCATTGCGCGCCATTTGCGCGGCGATACGTGTTCCATAAGCTGCCGCCGCGAGAATGGGGACATCTTTTCCACACGCTGCAACAGCTGTACGCACGACATCTTCATGTTCGCCGGGTGTCAGCGAGAATCCCTCTCCAGTCCCGCCGCCGACGAACAGCGCGGATGCGCCATATGGCGCAAGCCATTCCAGACGCTTTGTATAGGCCGAAGGCGCGAAATCGTCATTCTGGTCAAAGTCAGTGACAGGGAAGGAGAGAAGTCCGGAACTGATTGTCTTCTTAAGCGTCTGGTAATCCATGAAAGCCTCGCGGGAGATCGAAAGTTGATAAGGCGTATCATCTCATATGTCATCATACAACTGTTAAAATAGTGAGATACGCTTTTGCGGCCCCCCATATGATAAGTCGGGATCAGGCTGTCTTTTTACCCGCAGCTGGTGCGTTGGTGCGCAGCCGATCACGACTGCTGCCGAGATGAAGCCGCATGGCCGCGCGTGCGCCTTCCACGTCCTGTGCTTTAATTGACTGGTAGATCTGGTCGTGTTCGCGATTGACCCGCTCCAGATACTCCCGTTGCGGCAGGCCATTGATCTTGTGTGTCTGAAGCCGCGTCCGGGGGATCAACATTTCACCCAAGTAATTGAACATGCTAAGAAAATGTCGATTCTTGGTTGCGATCGCTATGGCGCGATGAAATTCCAGATCGGCCTGAACGGAGCTTTCGCCCTGTTCGATTGCTGCGTTCATCATATCGAGCGCATTTTTAATGCCGGCAAGCTCCGTCTCGTCTCGGCGCACGGCTGCCAGAGCTGCCGCTTCCAGCTCGATGCTGATACGCAATTCCATGACGCTGATGATTTCTTCGACCAGTTCGAGATTGTCTTCTTCGATCCTGAATGGTGCAGTCTGCAGGTCTTTCAGAACGAAAGCGCCGATGCCTTGCTGGGTATGAACAAGCCCTTTTGCCTTCAGATTGGCAATCGCCTCGCGAACGACCGTGCGGCTGACGTTGAACTCTGCGATCATTTCCTGCTCAGTCGGCAGGCGTTCCCCTCGCTTATAATGGCCCGAGGTTATGCGATCAGCAACAGCCTTAACCAATTGACCTGTAAGGGTTTCTCGCTTGCCAATGCCTGACATGGGTTACTCCGCAGTCCGCTCAGACTCTAACGGAAGAGGCTGGGCAGTTTTGAAATTATCGGCCTGGTTTGGAAACCAGAGCGAGGTGATCAACAGAAACTCATTTGCAGCATAAGATATCATATATTCAACCCTCATCTGCATCAGGGCATTTGCACGCTGTCAGGCCGAAACCCGGACAGAAAACAATGTCATGTCATGACGACTGTCCTGCAACACGACATGTTCGGCATAAATTTAGCCTTGCCTGCCTGAAAAAACAATACTACGATGTCATACAACATAGAAGAAGATGGCTGTAGGGGAGGAAACCATGCCGCATTTTCGTGCCTGTTTCATTGGGGCAACCGCGGTGGTTGCGGCCTTGGCCGTCAACGTAGCCGAAGCAAAGACGCCGAAGGACCAACTGGTTATCGGGATGAATATGGTGAACCTCACCACTCTTGATCCGCACAATGCCAATTCTTACGAATCCTATCACGTTATTGCCAATCTATATGACACGCTCATACGCAGCGATCCCAATACGCCAGGTAAAGTCATTCCCGGTCTTGCCAAGTCATGGACTGTGCTGCCCGATGGCAGTCTCGAATTTGTGCTTGATGACAAGGCCACCTTTCAGAGCGGCCGCAAGATAACAGCTGCGGATGTGGCCTATTCATTCCAGCGTGCGGTGAAGCTGGGTCTTCTTGCCAGAGCCTATTATGCCAATTGGGGCTACGATGCCGCCAATGTGGAGCAGAAGTTTCGGGCAAAGGACGACAAAACCTTCGTGATGGAAGTGGCGACACCCGTGGCGCCGTCGCTCAAGCTGAACGCACTCACACGGGTCTATGGTGCAGTTCTCGACAAGGAAGTTATCACCAAGCACGAAAAAGATGGTGATATGGGCAGGGGTTGGCTGGCATCAAATGCTGCCGGCTCCGGGCCGTTTACCCTCAATCGCTGGAACCCAAACGACATCGTCGTGCTCACCCGCTTTGACGCCTATTGGGGCGGCGAGCCGAAGATGAAGCGCGTCCTTGTACGGCATCTGCCTGAGTCGCAGACGGAACGGCTTCAACTGGAAAAGGGTGATCTGGATGTTGGTTTTCAATTGGTGTCCGCAGACATCGATGGTTTGGCAAAGAACCCTGCCATCGTAATCGACCGCCTCGTCGGATCAGGTTTTTACTATCTGATCATGAGCACGAAAGATCCGGAATTTGCCAAGCCGGAAGTACGCAAGGCTTTGCGCTATTGCATCAACTACAAGGATATCAACGATGTCGTGATGAAAAATTATGGCACAAGCGCCACGACGTTCATCCCTGCCGATATTCCGGGTTACATTCCTGATATCGGCAATGTCTATGATCCTGCGAAGTGTAAACAGGGCTTGGCAGCGGCAGGTTATGGCGATGGCTTCAGCAAGCAGTTGCTCTCGTTGAATTCCACTCCCTATGCGGACATGGCAACTGCGATCCAGCAGAACCTCGCCGTTGCCGGTGTCAAGGTCGATATCCTCACGGGCAATGGCGATCAGACATATGGACCGATGCGCGATCGCAAATTCCAGTTGGGCGTCGGGCGCACAGCGTCTTCGGCGCAGACAGATGCAGATGGCTGGTTACGAACGCACGTCTATAATCCAGACAATAAGGACGATGCCAACCTTACCAATCTTCAAGCCTGGCGTGCGTCGTTTGAGTTGCCTGAAGTCAACAAGCTGATGGATGAGGCTCAGGCCATCACCGATAACGAGGCGAAGCGTGTCGAACTCTACAAGCAAGCATTAAAATTGTTCGAAGAGTCCGCACCACCCATCATCCCAATTTCACAGCGGGTCGACCCTTACGCAAAAAGCGCCCGGCTGAAGAACTATGTGGGTGATATTGGCTGGATGACCCGCTGGGATCAGGTCGAAAAGCAGGACTAAAGCAGGAAGTCAGGTCGCCAGCGCATGGTCAATCAAGTGGGAACAGCAATCTCGTCGTCAAAAAGGCGACCGGGGTTGCGAAAATACAGTCGATTTGGCGGTTCGCTTTTCAGCGTCCTGACAACGCTGTTTCTTTTGGTGCTTTTGACATTTGTTATCGGCCGCCTGATGCCTGTCGATCCTGTTATTGCAGTTGTGGGTCCTGATGCGGATCAGGCAACCTATCTCAAGGTCAAAGAGGAACTGGGTCTGAATCTGCCTGTTATGCAGCAGTTCTGGATATTCCTGAAGAACCTGCTGCATGGTGATTTTGGAACGACGCTGCTGACCGGCAGACCTGTTATGGAAGACATAGTCCGTGTGCTTCCGGCAACGGTCGAACTGGCAACCGTAACCATTATTCTGGGCGCTGGCATCGGAATTCCGCTCGGTGTTTATGCGGCTGTTAATCGCGGACGGTTTGCCGATCACGCGGTGCGGTTGATCGCTTTGCTCGGTCACTCGACCCCGATTTTCTGGATCGGCATGGTTGGCTTGATGCTGTTTTATGCAAAGCTCGGCTGGGTTGGCGGTTCAGGAAGGCTCGATCTGTTCTATGAGGACGTTGTTCCAAGTGTTACCGGCTTTCTGTTGATCGATTCTCTGCTTGCTGGTGATATGGACGTATTCTGGAGTGCAGTGACGCACATCATCCTGCCCGCATCCGTCCTTGCCTATGCGTCCATTGCCTATATCAGCCGCATCACACGCAGCTTCATGCTGGAGCAACTCAGCCAGGAATATGTCATCACCGCCCGGGCAAAAGGCGTGTCGCGACGTGGGGTGATCTGGCTGCACGCTTTCAAAAACATTCGCGTTCAACTCGTCACCGTCGTGGCTCTTTCTTACGGCGGCATGTTGGAAGGCGCAGTGCTTATCGAGACAGTCTTTGGCTGGCCGGGTTTCGGTCAGTATCTGACCAATGCGCTTGTTATCGGCGACATGAATGTCGTCGTCGCCTGTACGCTGATCATTGGCTGCGTCTTCATCGCACTCAATGTGACTTCCGATCTGCTCTACAAATTTTTCGACCCGAGGATCAAATGAGTATCGCAAGCAAAGGGCTGACAGCCTGGCTGACGACGGAAGAGCCGAGCAGCGCCAGACACGCGGCGTTGCAAAATGTCTGGCGCGTGTGGACGCGGTTTGCCTCCAATCCGCTAGGGGTCGCCGGTCTCGCCATCATTTTGCTTCTGGTGTTCATTGCTGTCTTTGTGCCTTGGCTCGCGCCCTATTCGCCATTCGACCAGAACCTGCGCGAAACGCTGGTCGCACCAAACGCACAGCATCTTCTCGGCACCGATGAGCTTGGTCGCGATATTCTCAGCCGTATTCTCTGGGGCAGCCGCATTACCCTCTCGATTGTTGCAATTGTCAGTGTCATTGTTGCGCCAATTGGCTTGATCGTCGGCTGCCTGGCCGGTTATTACGGTGGCTGGCTCGATACGATCCTGATGCGTGTCACCGAACTGTTTTTATCCTTCCCAAGTCTCATTCTCGCGCTGGCCTTTGTTGCGGCGCTCGGACCAAATCTGAACAATGCAATCATTGCCATTGCGCTCACCCAGTGGCCGCCAATCGCCCGGCTGGCACGTGCAGAGTCATTGAGCCTGCGCAACCGTGATCATATTTCTGCGGTGCGGTTGATGGGTGCTTCCAGCCTGCACATCGTCATCGCTCACATCGCACCCTTGTGCATCCCCTCGGTCATTGTGCGGATCACACTCAACATGGCCGGTATCATTCTGACCGCAGCGGGTCTTGGCTTTCTTGGCCTCGGTGCGCAGCCACCAAGCCCGGAATGGGGTGCCATGGTTTCAACTGGACGGCGTTTTATGCTGGATAGCTGGTGGGTCGGCACCATGCCCGGTCTGTCGATCCTCTTTGTCAGCCTTGCCTTTAATCTGGTCGGCGATGCCCTGCGCGATGCGCTTGATCCGAGGCAGGAGTAAGCGCGATGACTGACACGCTTCTTTCTGTACGTGATCTAAAAATCAGCTTCCACGGTGCGGCTGGAATATTCGACGCTGTTCGCGGTGTATCCTTCGATCTTGGTCGCGAGAAACTTGGTATTGTCGGCGAATCCGGTTCGGGCAAGAGCATGACAGGCAGGGCAATCATGCGTTTGACGCCGCCGGCTGCCAAGGTCAGCGCCGAACACATACAGCTTGGCGATGTGAATATTCTTGGTGCTTCGGAAGCAACCATGAATGATATTCGCGGTCGCCGCATCGGGCTTATCATGCAGGACCCGAAATATTCGCTTAATCCTGTTGTGACCGTGGGAGAGCAGATCGCCGAGGCCTACCGCATTCACACACGCTCTTCATCGTCTGAGGCGCGGGAAAGGGCGGTGGCCATGCTTGGTGCGGTGCAAATCCGTGAACCTGAGCGGGTCTATCGCATGTATCCGCATGAAATGTCAGGCGGCATGGGACAACGCATCATGATTGCCATGATGCTGGTGTCAGAACCGGAAATTCTTATCGCCGATGAGGCAACCTCGGCACTCGATGTGACGGTGCGGCTGGAGATTCTCAATCTTCTTAATGATCTCGTGCGAAAGCGCGGCCTTGGCCTGATTTTCATCAGCCATGATCTCAATCTGGTTCGCCGCTTCTGTGACCGTGTGCTGATTATGTATCGGGGCAGGGTGGTCGAAACTTTGAAGGCAAGTGAACTCGATCATGCAACGCATCCCTATACCAAGGGACTGTTGGATGCGATGCCGCGTATTCATACACCACGCAAGCGTCTGCCTGTCCTTACGCGCGATACGGCATGGTGAATGGTATGAGCGAAGCTGTACCAATCATTGAAATTGAGAACCTGTCCGTCACTTTTGGTGAATATGGCGATGAACGCCGCGCCGTGGACGGCGTTAGCTTTTCCGTCAATCGCGGCGAGACATTCGGACTTGTCGGCGAATCCGGCTCGGGCAAATCAACGATCCTGCGGGCGGTCACAGGACTTGTCGCCAACGAAGCCAGTGTGTTGCGTGTTGCAGGCGCCGACATCCGCAAAACACGCGGCAAGGATTTCTATCGTAAAGTGCAGATGGTTTTTCAGGACCCCTATGAAGCCTTGCACCCGCGCCATACCGTTTGGCGGCAACTGATGGAACCAGCGCGAATCCAAAAGCTTCAAGGTGCGGAGGCGCGCGGTCACGCGGCGCTTGACGCTGTGGGTCTCAGCCGCAGCCTGTTGTGGCGCTATCCGCATCAACTTTCCGGAGGGCAGAGGCAACGCGTTGCCATTGCGCGGGCGCTGATGTCCGAGCCGGATATCCTGCTTCTCGATGAACCGACGTCGGCGCTCGATGTGTCGGTACAGGCGGAAATTCTCAATCTTCTCTGCGATCTGCAGGATGAGCGCGGCCTGACCTATCTCATGGTCACGCATGATCTGGGTGTGGTTGCACATATGTGCAGGCGCACCGCAGTCATGCAGGCTGGGATCATTGTCGAAACGCTCAGCGTCGATGCGCTCGTCAATGGTGGAGCGACGCAGGAATATACGAAACGTTTGATCGCAGCGAGTGAAGCCTACGGGGAAGACCCGCGCGACCTCGTTCAGGTGTTGGCTTAACAGGAGTAAGGTATGTTTCTTGGGACGCAGTTTCGGGCGCGAGACGATGATGATTATCGCATCATGGCCCAGCTCGGTATTGAGCACATCTGTGCCGATCCGGCTGGAAATCCGCATGACTGGACACTTGATGTCCTCAAGCGGCATCGCGATCATCTCGCAGGCTTCGGTCTGTCTGTTGATATGATCCAGTTGCCGCTGAGTTCCCAAGTAATCGAAAAACAGTACAGCCCCGATATCCTCTCGGCAGGTCCGGAACGTGACCGGCAGATTGATTCAATTTGCCGTCTGATTGAACGCACCGCACAGGCAGGAATTCCGGCCGTGAAATACAATCTGAATATTATCGGCATTCCGCGCACGGAAATGGAAACAGGTCGCGGCGGATCGCGCAACGAAGCGTTCCGTTGGGACAAGGCTGACCACGATGCTCCACCAACTCTGGCGGGTGTTCTCGATGAAGACGAGAACTGGGAACGGATCGACTATTTTCTGGAGCGGGTCATTCCGGTCGCGGAAGCCAACAAGGTAAGGCTGGCGTGCCACCCGCACGATCCCTATACACCGCCCGGCTATCGCGGTGTGACGCGGGTTCTCGGCACGGTTGAGGGCCTGAAGAAATTCGTTCAACTGCGCGAAAATCCCTATCATGGGCTGAATTTCTGTCAGGGAACTGTTGGTGAAATGCTGGATAATCCGGCTGATGAAATCTCGGATATCATTCGCTGGTTCGGTACGCGCGGCAAGCTCTTCAATGTCCATTTCCGCAATATTCGCGGCGGCAAGCTTTCGTTCATGGAAACCTTCCCCGAGGAGGGTGATATGAATATGTGGAAATCGCTGCGGACCTATGCGGAGGTCGGTTATCAGTACATGATCATGCCTGATCATGTGCCGCAACTATCTGGTCGTGACCCTGAGAATACCGCCTTTGCATTCAGCTACGGTTATATTGCAGCACTCCTACAGGTGCTTGGCAGCAGAGGAAACTGAGTATGTCGTCGCAAATGATCCGGGCTCACGACAACGCCAACAAGCCTATAGTTGAAGGTGATGAACCGGCAAAACTCATTCATTTTAATCTCGTCAAACTTGCTGCCGGGAAGTCGCACACTTATCGCTTGTCGGGTTTTGAAACGGCGGTCGTTCCGCTATCCGGTCGCTGTGATATCAAGATTGATGCAACGAAGTTTGAGGCAGTCGGTGGACGTGCAGGCGTGTGGGACGGATTGGCGGACTCTGTTTATGCAGGCCCCGATGCCGCCGTTACTGTCACCGCGCTTGATGATTGCGAAGTTGCCGTTGCGGGCGGACGCTGGGACAAGCCAATGGAACCATTTCGCGTTCTGCCTGAAGACGTCGATATGGTTGATGTCGGCTCAAACGAGACAAAATCCCGCCGCCGCATCTTCCACATTCTCGGCAACAAACAGGCTGATCGGGTAGGACGTTTACTCGTCAGCGAACTTTATGCCGATGAAGGGTGCTGGTCCGGTTATCCGCCGCACAAGCATGACACAGACCAGCCCGGCGAGACTGCTCACGAGGAACTTTATCACTGGCGTTTTGATCCGCCGACGGGATTTGGTACGCAGCTTTGGTATGAAGAGGGGCAGGAGCCCCATGCTCATGTCACCCGTCATGGTGATACATTTGCCTTTTCAACCGGCTATCATCCGACATCGACATCGCCGGGCCATGCATCCTATATTTTCACCATTCTCGTTGGCAGAACGCAGCGCTCTCTCGTTCAGAATTTTGAGGAGAGACACCGACCGTTGATGGCGAAAATTCCAGGGATTGATGCGATGCGCGCAAAGTTCCGTTGATCCTATAAACATGCGATGTGTCAGTGGCCCAGATTTGCTGGATGCAACTGAGGATGACAGAGGCCGAAGCGGTAGCTGCTCGGAGTTTCCCCGGTAAAGTCCAGAAAAGCCGCATTGAAGGCGGAGAGCGAGCTATATCCAACCGCAAAAGCGGTTTGTGTAATGCTGGCGACGGGGTCAGCGAGCAATTCCAACGCCCTTATCATTCTCAGCCGTCGCAGTGCTTGCCGCCATGTCATTCCCATCTCGTCTTCAAACCGACGAGCCAGGGAACGGGGTGTCATTGCTACGTCGCGCGCAAGGGTCTCGAAATCGGGTGCATTCGCCATTCTCTCCTCGGTTAAGGCCATGGCATGGATCAACCCGCGTGACTTGGGTGCAGGCATGGAAGATCGTGATGGCGTTTCGGCCAATTTTGAAATGACAGCTGCAAGGGTCGAAAACAGCTGATGGCCGTATGTATCGAGAGCACCGTTCGGATCGGTCCATTTGCTGCAGGCAAGAACAAGTTCACGAGCCAGTGGTGACATATTCACGATGGTGAGGGTTGCTGCTGGCTGCGCTATATAAGCGGGATCAAAAAGCACTGAACACGCCACAACAGGGCGTGGGAGCGTGACATAGATGGGTTTGCCTGCCGTAATAAATGCGGCCCTAGCGGGGGGTAATGCCCAGACTTTACCCTCCGCCTCCAGCCGCAATGCGCCCGAAGCGCAATAGAGGAGGTAATGCCGCTCAAAGGTAAATTCGCTGCGCGGCGCTGCCGGAAATGTTTGAAACACACTGTAAGCGTCAGCTTTCACAAACGTGTCCCCCACTGCGTTTTGCCATGGCTGTTAGCCTACTGTTTCCAGTATCTGTGCCGTAAAGCGTCGGCTGACCGGTGTTGTCGTCATCAATGGTCGCAGCGCCTGACCCGAGGATTGGAATGTGTCCGACGAGGCGTAGGCTTTAAAGCTCTCAATATCCTCCCATTCGTGAATGATGCAAAGTGCTTCCGCATTATCCGGATCGGCATATGTCCGAAATGCCATATTCCCCTGCATAGCGCGAACGGTGGGCTCTTCAGCAAGAAGTATATTGAGGGCAGCGGCACGATCCTCGGCCGCTACCGTAAAATCCACTATGGCAATAAACATGATTTTCCTCCGGTTGTTACATCGGGAGAAAACTAATACGCCATGCTCATTGCAACTTCCGTCAAACGGTCAAATCTGCGCGTCTATCTGACACCATCATTACCGAATGGATCTTATTTGAACCATTTGTTGTAGATCTCATTATAGGCGCCGGTTTCAATGGATTGATGCAGCCACTGATCGACAAAGGCCTTGAGACCGATATCGCGTTGTACCCAATACGCCTTCTCGGCAAAGTTGAAGGGCTCGTCAGGATGTATTGCACACAGGACACCGGAGTGCAGTTTCTCCTGATAACGGGTTTCTGAAGCATCGGTCATCATGAGGTCGGCCCTGCCTGCGGCGACTTCGTCAAATATCTTCGTATTGTCAGGAAAAATGACAATCTTTGCTTGTTTCAGACTGGCACGGGCAAATTTCTCATTGGTGCCACCCGGATTGGCAATAACCGTTGTTTCCGGCTTGTCGATATCGGCCAACGTCTTGAATTTATCCTTGTCGGTGCAGCGGGCAATCGGTGTCTTTCCCTCACGCATATAGGGAATAGAGAACAGGCCCTTCTTCTGCCGGTCGAATGTGATCGACACGCCGCCCATAGCGACATCAAATTTCCCTGCCTCGAAGTCCTGCAACATCTGCGGCCAAGACGTCGGTACGATTTCCAGTTTTACACCCAGTGCGCTGGCTAAGCTCTCTGCCTGATCGATGTCGAAGCCGGAAAATGCACCACTCGTGGGGTCCTTGAAGCTGAATGGTTTATAATCGCCGGTAGAGCCAACCTTCAGAACGCCCGTTTCAAGGATCGTATCCAATCGGGAAACCGGCAGCGCGTCTTTGGCGAAAGCGGAGGGCAGGTTTGCGAGAAACAGACAGATGCAGATAACAATGGGACGAAGCATTCAACTTACCTCATTAACACTATATCGGATGATCAGTCGCGAGAACAACTCAATGAATCTTTCCTTACAATGACTGCAAAGCGGTCGGCTGACCAGATATTTTCCAATGCTTGGTTTGTCTCGATCAACAGGGTGGCTGCCACTACTTGGCGTCCTTCGGAGTTGGTGTTAAAAACAACGCGAGTGAGCAAATGCTGCTTGTGCATCGTTTGACACCTTCTCGTCTCACCCATTCGACGGGCTCAGTGGGACTCCACGATTAGGAGCGACTATGCGTGCACTCTTTCTGGCCTTCACTATTTTGGCCACGTGTTCCATATCGACGGTTTGGGCGAAGGCCGCGCCGTTTCGCGCCGGTATCGCCCGGATTACGGTTTCGGCAAGCACACCTTTCGATACTTTGGTCTGGTATCCGACGCAGGCTGAGGAAGTGGCGTGGCAGATCGGCCCGTTTCCAATTGCAGCAAGCCGTGATGCACCGATTGCTGCGGGGCCTTTTCCCATCGTTTTAATCTCGCATGGGGGAGGCAAGACCGGGGGCAGTCCGCTCACTCTGCGTGATCTTTCAACATCCCTTGCCCGTCAGGGGTTTATCGTTGTCGCACCGATGCATGGCAAAACTGATCTTTCTGGTCGGATGGTTCAGGTTGACAGAGCGTTTAACACCGTGCTGGCTGATCCCCGGTTCCATGCGCACGCCGCGTCAGACAAGGTCGGCATGCTTGGGTTCTCGCTTGGTGGTGCGGTCTCGCTTGGCCTTGCGGGCGGCGTGCCTGACTTCAGGCACCTTGCCAGTTATTGTGCTGCGCATCCGGATGATGTTCAGTCATGCAATGCAGGTCCCGGTGGCAGTAAGGGCAAAGCTGCCGACAAAGAGATGCGACAACCGGCATCAAACATTGCCTTGAAGGCGCTTGTCTTGCTCGATCCGTTCAGCATCCCGTTTAGTCGAGAGGGCTTGAAAAACGTAAGCGCACCGGTCTTTCTCTTCCGTCCAAGACAGAGCAAACTTGGTGAAGAGAATACGCGCGCGCTTGTGAAAAATTTGCCCGTATCTCCGCCACTTCAATATGTGACTGGGGGACATTTTGTTTTCACAGACACCTGTCCGCCTGCTTTGAAGGCCGAAGCTTCTGACATATGCGAGGATGCAAAAGGTGTTGATCGCACAGCTGTTCATAAGGAAGTTGAGACCAAAGTTGGGAGTTTCTTCCGGGATAATCTCTAATAAAAGAACACAATCCCGTAGGTATTCATAATTTCTAATATGGCAGTTTGGCTGACATTCTTGTTGCATGTGTCAGACAGCGGGATTACATCGAAAACGTTGGCGCAATTTACTCCAATTGTGCTGACACCCACCCCAAGGGAAGGCTTTGGCCTTCACAACTTAGCCGGGCCATTTGGTCCGGCTCTTTTTTGGGATGGTGGGCGACTATAGTATGAGCGATTCCGGGATGGCATTGTTTCGGGCCATGGCTATAATCGGGACTGTAGTGAGCATTCAGCAAATGGGGTCAGGTGGTAACAGTATGATGTGGCGTTTCGGTTTCGTATTTGTAGTCCCATTCCTCATGTCTACCCAGAGCTTTGCTCAAGCACCAACGCCTTCAACGCTTCCTGGCGGCGCTTCCTCTATTCAAGAAACGTATCAGGATTGGCGGGTTTCCTGCGTTCAGCAGCAAGCTGGAAAAAGTTGTTCATTCTCACAGCAACAAACCCAGCAGAATGGTCAGGTCATTCTGAGCATCGAATTGACGACGAATGATGCCAAAAGCGTTACTGGCAATCTTGTATTGCCTTTCGGTCTCGCGCTGGCTTCGGGTGCAACTTTGCAGGTGGATGAGGGCAAGCCAGATGCAACGATGCCGTTCAGGACCTGTTTTCCTGTTGGATGTGTCGTTCCCCTGTCATTCAGCGCTGAAAAACTGGCCGGAATAAGAAAAGGCAAAGTTCTGAAAGTAAACGCCGTTGCGAGCGCCGATAATAAGCCAGTCGTCCTCAACGTATCATTGAACGGGTTTGCTGAAGCGCAGGATCGTGTTTCGGTACTCGCGAAATAGCGACTGAATCGGCATAAAACGCAGCCGATCAAACTGTTACGACAATTTTGCCGAATTGCTCGTTCGACTCGAGAAACCTATGCGCCTCGACAATCTGGTCGAACGGAAATGTTTTTGCGATTACAGGTTTGAGCGCCCCCGACATGAGACCATCAAGGATGAACGCCTTGGCGGCTTCCAATCGTGCGGGGTCGCCGATAATCTCATGAACCAGATAGCCACGAAGCGTCAGCACCTTGCTTAGCACGGCAAACAGTGGAAAAGGCGTCGGATCGGGGCTCAAGCCGCCATATTCAATGAGAATGCCACCGCGCGACATTGCGGCTGTTAAAGGTTCGAATATTCGGCCGCCGACCGGGTCGAGTACGACCCGCACCCCATCCGGGCCGGTAATCTCCTTCAGCCTGCTTTCCAGATTTTCTTCAGCTGACGCAATAACATGCGCAGCGCCATGGCTGAGCAGGGCATTCTTCTTGACGGATGTCCGCGTGACTGCGATCGGAGTAGCACCAACCATGTTGGCGATCTGGATTGCCGCAAGGCCGACACTGCTTGATGCGGCTGTAACGACAACAAAATCGTTCCGGTGCAGTTTAGCGATGTCTATCAGGGCGCCGTAAGCCGTGAGATATTGCATCCACATCGCTGCGGCAGTTTCCCAGCTAAAGGACGGTGGGTGCTTGACGACAAACGCGGCAGGAAATGTCACAAGTTCACCGTAGGCTGGCCAACGGACCATTGATACCGGCGGCACAATACTGACAGCGTCGCCGGGCACGATATCCCGTACGCCTTCGCCGACCGTTTCGACGATACCAGCCGCTTCCAGACCAAGTCTGGAGGGGAAGGCAGGTGTTTCGATATAATTCCCGGAACGCAAGAGTGCTTCAGCCCGATTGAGACCCAGCGCCTTGACATGGATTCGAACCTCCCCCCGGTCAGGCTTCGGGATGTTGATGTCTTCGATACGCAGGACATCGGGGCCACCATGCTCATGAAAGCGAACAACGCGCGCCATAGCTATAACTCCAAAACAATTGAACTGAATAAGCTATGCCATTAGGTATAGAGTGGATAAATAGGACAATATGAAGAACAGCAGAAACCAGGAGTTTTGAATATGGATCGCCTTACAAGCATGGCTGTCTTCGTCAAAGCCATTGATCTTGGATCGTTTGCGGCTGCCGCTGATGCGCTTGAACTCTCTGGCCCGATGGTGGGCAAACATATAAGGTTTCTTGAAGAGCGGCTTGGTGTACGCCTCATCAATCGCACCACGCGTCGCCAAAGTCTTACAGATTTCGGACGCGCCTATTACGAGCGCTGCCGGGTGATTCTGGCCGAAGCCGAGGCGTCTGATGCTCTTGCAGCCGATCAACTGTCTGAGCCTCACGGGAAGCTGCGTGTCACCATGCCTGTACATTTCGGGCGGTGCTGCGTTGCCCCTGTTTTACTTGAACTTGCGCAGCAATATCCATCGCTGGAACTTGATTTGTCTTTGAATGATCGTTTTGCCGATCTCGCTGAGGATGACTATGACCTTGCCATTCGAACCGGCGATCTGGAGGACAAGGCCGGTGTGATTGCCCGCCGCGTTGCACGCCAGCGCATGGTCGTCTGCGCATCACCCTCCTATATTGAGAGGCAGGGCCAGCCGCGGCAGATAGATGAACTGGGCAGGCATCAAACCATCATCTACCACCGGTCCGGACGTGTTCGGCCTTGGCTATTTCCCCAAAAGGATCAACCTCCTGTAGAGATCATGCCAGTTGGCCGGCTAAGGCTCGATGACCTCGACGCAATCGCTGACGCCGCGATCACTGGCATGGGGCTTGCCTGGCTTCCATATTGGCTCGTTCGCGACCGCATTCAAGCGGGCGCGCTTATCCAACTCCTGCCGGATGAGCCGGAATTTCCTTATGATGTCTACGCGCTGTGGTTACAGACACCGCACTTGCCGTTGAAGGTCCGTCTGGCTGTTGATGCACTGGCGGCCGCGCTGCCAAAGTTCATGACTTGAAACATGATTGGACATTTCGGATCATACCTCTGGAACAGTTGATATCTCTGCGAGCAAGCCAGTGAGGAAAGCCTGAACAACGACAGGCAATGTGCGCCCCTCCATGGTCAGAATTTGCAGAACACTATCGGTCATAACATCGTCTGAAACGGGGATAGCGACATATTCTCCAATTACTATCCTGCCGGGGATGCGTATGGCGCTGCTAAAGTGGATGCAACCTTCAGCGTCCGCAAAACGCCGCAACGCTGAAATGGAATTGGTTGATAGCACCGGATCAATCGTGAGCCCCTGCATGGCAAAGGCCGTATCGATCAGATGACGTTGAGTTCTATCCTTGTCAGGCAGAGCGACAGGATAGGGGAGGGTATCGGCCATTGTAATGCTCTGGCGGTCCGCCAGCGGATGGTGACGCGGGATGAGTGCATGCATTGGCCGGCGGATGATCTGCTCGATCTTAACACCACGCGGCGGGGCGTAGTTGAACGTCATGCCAATATCCGCCTCACCGTCATGGATGAGGCGCGCAATCTCGATCGAATTGCCAACCCAAAGATGAAAACGCACGCTTGGATAGTCTCGCCGGAATCTGGCCATGGCTTCGGGCAGAATATCGACTGCAAAACCCTCATAGCTCGCAAGACGCACAAAGCCCCGATGCGGTCCCTGCAGATCGCGGATATCCGCGATCACCCGTTCTGCATCCAGTGTAGTTCTGCGGGCATGGGCAGCCAGCACTTCTCCCGCAGCGCTTGGCACCATTCCTCTTGGCCGGCGTTCGAACAGTTCGACACCCAGCTCACGTTCCAGCTTGGCGATTTGCCTGCTGATAGCTGATCCGGCAACGTTCAGGCGAGCCGACGCATCGGCAATAGATCCCGATCGGGCAACCTCGAGAAAATAACGCAGTCCAGTGCTTTGCATGAGAACCTTTTGCCTTGCCGTTTCGGCAATGATTTATGCGAATTAAAGCGATTGTGGCATCAAAATGCTGTTGGTATCAACGAAAAAAACCGGAGCTGCATGCAACCGGCAGGGAACTATCGATTGAAAACAGGAGGGGGCCATGACTGTCTTTTCGGCCGAGGCTATTGCAGAGGCAATAGCGACACGTCAGCACTTGCACGCCAATCCCGAACTCAAATACGAAGAACACGCAACCGCTGAGCTGGTGGCGTCACGTCTGCGCGGATTGGGCTATGATGTTTCCACCGGTCTTGCGGAAACCGGGGTGGTTGCAATCCTCGATACGGGTCGTCCCGGCCCGACCATTGCATTTCGCGCCGACATGGATGCATTGCCCATTATTGAAGAGACTGGTCTGCCTTATGCCTCGCGCAATCCGGGCAAGATGCATGCCTGCGGGCACGATGGGCACACCGCATCGCTTTTGCTGGCAGCCAATGGACTTGCCGGACTGCATGATCGCCTTAGCGGCAAAATCAGGCTGCTGTTTCAGCCAGCTGAAGAGGGTGGCCTTGGCGCTGCACGCATGATTGAGGCTGGTGCGCTAAAGGGGGTCGATGCGATCTACGGCTACCATAACCGTCCGGGATATCCGCTCGGCCGCGTGTTTGCCAAAACAGGTCCTGCCATGGGCGGTAGCACGCTGTACGATGTGACGATTTCCGGCAAGGGTGGCCATGCTTCGCGGCCGGATCTGGCGGTTGATCCGATCTTTGTTGGCACTGCGGTGGTGCAGGGGTTGCAGAGTGTCATTTCCCGACGTCTGTCACCGTTGGAATCCGGCGTTGTTACCGTTACCCAGTTCCACGGCGGCAATAGCCACAACATCATTCCGGTTGCGGTGAAGCTATCAATCAATACCAGAGATGGTTCGCCCGCCGCTTATGAACTCATCGACCGGGAGTTGCGCCACGTCGTGACACAGATTTGCGACGCACACGGTGCCCTTGCAACGGTCGAACAGCAGATGCGCATTCCGCCTGTGGTCAATGACGCTGATGAGACCGACTTTACCGTTGCCACGGCGATCGCAACCTATGGTCCCGATAAGGCAGGCCGGATTGATACATTGCCGACGATGGGGGCCGAGGACTTCGCCTTCTATCTGGAGCGTGTGCCCGGCTGCTTTTTCTTTGTCGGCAATGGCGAGGACGGTGCCTATCTGCATCACCCGCTTTACAACTATCGCGATGAGATTTTGCCGGTTGCTGCGGGAATGTTTCTAGCCATCGCCGAGCGCCGTCTCGCCAGTTCGGGTCAAGCTGTTTCCAACGTGTCATTTTAAGGATACCCAGGTCCATGCAACGTTTGCTTAATGTGATTGAACGCGCCGGAAACCGGCTTCCCCACCCCTTCATCCTGTTTCTGATACTCTGTGTTGTTGTCGCCATCGTGTCCTGGCTGATGGCACTCAATGGTGCGGCAGGGGTCAATCCGAAAACCGGCAAGGAAATCTATGTTCAGAGCCTGATATCAGGCGATGGACTTGTCTTTGCTCTGACGTCACTAGCCAAGAATTATATCAACTTTCCGCCGCTTGGTGTGGTCCTTGTCATCATGCTGGCTATTGGTGTTGCTGATCGGGCGGGCTTGATCGCCAGCCTGATGCAGGTCAGCGTCATGAAGGCACCCAGGCATCTGACAACCTTCGTCATCTTTCTGGTGGGGATGTGCAGCCACGTAGCTTCCGATGCCGCCTATATCGTCCTGATCCCGCTTTCGGCGATGATCTTTCAGGCGGTTGGCCGAAATCCACTGGTCGGCGCCGTCACGGGTTATGTCGCGGTGGGTGCCGGTTATGATGCCAGCCTGTTGATTACTCCGGTGGACGTTATCCTTTCCGGTATCACCACCAGCGCGGCTCATACAATTGACCCCAAGGCCTATGTCTCACCGCTGGATAATTACTACTTCATCGCCTGCTCTGCATTGCTCCTGTCAGTTGTCGGAACATTCGTCATCGAGCGCATTGTTGAGCCGATGGCCGGTAAATATACGGGCGATGTTGCGTTGGATATTCAACCAATCGGCGCGTTGGAAATGCAAGGCCTGAAACGTGCCGGTTGGGCAGCTTTGGCTTTTGCTGTGGTCATCCTGGCAGCGATCCTGCCTGCCGGATCACCATTGCGCAATGAAACGGGTGGGTTTGTACCTTCCCCATTGATCGAAAGTGTTGTGGCAATCCTCGCGGTGTTCTTCCTGTTGCTCGGTTGGATCTATGGTGTGGCTGTCGGCAAGATCAAAAGTGCCCGCGATGGTGTCGGGTTCATGGTTGACGCGGTGAAGGAACTGGCGCCGACATTGGTGTTGTTCTTTGCCATCTCGCAGTTTCTGGCATGGTTCAAATGGACCAATCTTGGCGAGTGGATTGCGATCAGCGGCTCGCATTTGCTGGACGCCAGCGGGTTTGGCGGCACGCCGCTTGTCCTTGCCTTTATCCTGCTGGCAACAGTCATGAGCATCTTCATTACATCAGGTTCCGCCCAGTGGTCACTCATGGCGCCGATCTTCGTACCGATGATGATGCTTGTCGGAATGGAGCCGGCTCTGGTGCAGGCTGCCTTCCGTATCTCGGATTCGGCTACCAATGTGATCTCGCCGATGAGCCCTTATTTCGCTGTGTGTCTTGCCTTTTTGCAGCGTTACCGGAAGGACGCTGGCATCGGGACCCTTGCGGCAATGACACTGCCGATCTCGGTCGGCTTTCTCGTTGCATGGACAGCTTTCCTGGTGTTTTGGATCGAGGTTGGTTTGCCACTGGCGCCGGGCGTCGGATTGTTTCTAAAGTAACGGCAGTGTTCATGACACAACCCCGAGGTCGCGTCCGCGGGCTCGGGGTTGGTGCATTCCGCCGACACCTATGAACAACCAAATGTTATATTTGATGCCTTTGCAAAAAATTGCGGTATCATTGTCGAAATCTCGTCAGTTCAAACGTCCTTGGCTTTAAGGAGCGCATAGTTCATCAAATTCATGGCGCTTCTCTTGATCGCAATGAGGAGTTACATGAACATGAATACTTCCTATCGTTGGGTCATCGTCGCTTCAGGCGCATTGATGACATGTGTTGCTCTCGGAGCAATGTTCTCTCTGGCAATTTTTCAGGAACCGATCGCATCGGATACTGGCTGGTCGCATGTGGGTATTTCCAGCGCGATGACACTCAATTTCATTGTCATGGGGATTGGAGGCTTCCTGTGGGGCGCGGCAAGTGATCGCTTCGGTCCTCGCATTGTTGTCCTCATCGGGGCTGTCGTTCTTGGGCTGGCGCTTGTCCTTGCAAGCCGCGCCGGGTCGCTTCTCCAGTTTCAATTGACCTACGGCATACTTGTTGGCCTTGCCGCCAGCACATTTTTTGCACCAATGATTGCAGCCACGACCGCATGGTTCGATACGAATAGAAGCCTTGCCGTCTCGCTGGTCTCTGCCGGCATGGGTGTCGCGCCGATGACCATATCGCCGTTCGCGCGCTGGCTCATTACAGCCTATGATTGGCGAACCGCCATGCTGATTATCGGCATTTCAGCTTGGGTTCTACTCTTGCCAGCAGCTTTGCTCGTCCGCCGGACACCGGCCGAATCCAGCGATTCCGATACCACTTTGTCTGCTCAGAGCGCTGCGCCGTCACTGTCAAAAGTATTCAAGTCACCACAGTTTCTTGTGCTCGGCTTTACTTTCTTTGCTTGCTGCGCCGCCCACTCAGGGCCGATCTTCCATATGGTGAATTATGCCACTATCTGCGGTATCGCGCCGATGGCGGCGGTCAGTATTTATAGTGTGGAAGGATTGGCCGGCCTTGGCGGTCGTCTCCTCTATGGCGGATTGGCGGATCGGATCGGGGTGAAGCCTGTCCTGATTGCCGGGCTGCTGGTGCAGGCCATTGTGCTGGCCGCATATCTCTTTGTCAGTCAGCTGGGCGAATTCTATGCCCTCGCAGTGATTTTCGGCAGCGCTTATGGCGGCGTGATGCCGCTCTATGCGGTGCTTGCCCGGGAATATTTCGGCCCGCGTATCATTGGAACGGTCTTCGGGGCTGCAACGATGCTCTCGAGCATCGGCATGGCATTTGGACCACTTATAGGCGGCTGGATATTCGATACATTCAACAATTATTCCTGGCTCTTTATCGGCTCGGCTCTGGTTGGACTTGGAGCGGCGGCTATTGCGCTTGCGTTCCCGTCGCTGCCCGCCAAAAACAAACCGGTATTTGACCCCGCATGATCGTATGGTCATGCACCGGTAAATACGCGTACCGTTTTTGAATATGTCCGGCCGACGCGGATTTCACTGCCGTCGGCCAGAACTGCAATCAACGCTGAAAAAGGCGCTTGTTTCAATTTGGCAATGCAGCTTCGGCGAACAATTGCGCTTCGGTGAATGCGAATAAACTCGGAGATATCAAGCCGCCGTTCCATGGATGCAAGGCTTTCGTGGTGAAGAAAATGTCTGTCGCTGGTGTGGATGCGCACATAATCGCGTTCCGCTTCGATCCAGTTTATCTTCTCCAGCGGAAGCCGGATGGAATCGCCGTGATGCTTGATCCAGAGATCAGTATTTCGTGGCTCGTCCCTGTGCAAAGCTTGTCGTAATGCCGCAATAGTTTCCTGCAATTCTTCGACGTGTTCGACGCTGCTGCGTGCTTCGACAGCCAAGCGGGCCCGGATCAAAGCGGAATGCAATCGGGAAGGCTCAATGGGTTTGGTGACATAGTCGACCGCGCATGCATCGAATGCCCGAAGGGCATGGTGATCAAACGCTGTCACGAAGATCACAACAGGCACATCTGTTCCCAATTGTTCAAGCACATCAAACCCGTTGCCGCCGGGCATCTGAATATCGAGCAGCATAATATCCGGTGATAATTCGAGGGCACATTCATAGGCCTGACGAACGTCGCCAGCTTCGCCTATTTTCCGGAACCCCTGGATCGTCTCCAGCATGCGCATCAGTCGTCGGCGCGCCAAAGGTTCATCATCTACAATCAGGACGGAAAGCTCTTTCATGCGAGCCTCAAAGGCATGGTCAATGACGCCCTGAACCGGCTGGGCGCCACATACCCTGCGACGCACGAACCCGCGCCCGGAAAACGTGTTTCGATGCGATGGGCCACATTTTTCAATCCGATACCCATACCCTGCATACGGCTCTGCCTTGGGGTCTCAGAAACATCATTTTCGACCGAAAGATTCAAGACCTCACCGACACGACCGGCGCTGATGAGAATCTCGACCATGCCGGGCTTGTCACTGACACCGTGCTTTACAGCATTTTCGATAAGCGGTTGGAGAATGAGGCTTGGCACAAGGGCGTTCTCCAGTTCTTGTGCCACGTCGAGACGCACTTTCATCCGGTCTGAGAAGCGTTCTCCTTCAATGTTGAGATATCCGGTTTGCAACGTCAGTTCTTCCGCCAGCCTCACATCGTTAAGGGGGTCAAGCTCGAGCGTGGTGCGTAAAAATGAAGAGAGCGACAAGACCATGCGGCCCGCTCCAACGTTGTTTCCTTCCTCAACCAGACCCGCGATAGAATTCAGCGTGTTGAAAAGAAAATGTGGATTTACCTGATAGCGCAGAGCACGCATTTGAGCTGACAGGGCCTCTTCACGCGATGCCGCCAGCCGCCGTTCATTCTCGCGTATCTCAAAACTGTAGAGTAGAGCAACGAAGAGGCAGGACCATCCCAGAAAAAGGGACATGCCATAAACAAGTGTATAGCCAAAATTGGTCCAGTTGAACACCGCCACCTGAGGCAGAATACAGACCAAATATATAATGAAATCAACAACTGCGCCGATTGCCGCTGCAGCCAGAGCCAGTGCGAAACAGGTCACTATTTTAACCGCCAGATGCACATTGTGTAGTTTGTAAATGACAAATGAAATGGCCAGCGTCATGCCGATTCCATACAGCATCAAAACGAATTTACCCGGAGCGGCCTCCATCGGATCTACGCCGAGAATTCCCCACATGATACTGCTGATGATAAATTCGGTTGCCCAATAGCAAATGCCCAACCAAAGCGTGGCACGGCGTACGGTGTCGCTGTAATAGCTGCCATTTGGCAATATCGCACTGTTTGCCTGTTCCATATGTCTTTATCTTCCAACGCGTCCTTTCTGTCGAGAAGCGCTCGTCGATCAAAATCAGCCGTTCGTAGAAAAACCGCGCGCTTCGTCCGGTGGCGTCGCCGTTCGTAGAAAGCTGAATCCTTACCGGTTTTGGGTTTGCTATAGCGCCGCAGGTAGGGTGCTCCCCGGAGCCAATCCGAAGGGCATCCCCCGCTCTTGGTCGAAGCTTCATTGCTTGTGGAATAAATGTGACGGAACGATCAGAAAAAAGCCGAACGATCATAGCCGACGATCATCCCTTGTTCCGCGAAGGATTGCGCCGGATTGTTCAGCGTCTGTATCCATTTGCCGAGATACAGGAAGCGGGAACCATGGGGGAGATGCTCGCACTGGCGCGCACCGGACCAGCGCCACGCACATTCATTCTTGATTGGGTTTTTCCCGGCCTCGACCCGGCCAGATCAATCACAGAGTTGCGGCAGGAGTTCAGACATTCCTCCATCATCATTCTGTCAATGCTGGATGATGTGGCCACAATTGATCGGATAACGGGTATGGGTGCGAATGGCTTTATCAACAAAGCTGTTATGCCTGACGAAGTGAGCGCCGCCATACGCAGCATTGAAGATGGCGAGTTTGTTATCAAGCGGTCGTCATCAGTAATGCCGCCTCCCACCAGTCGCCGCACGGACATCTCTTTCCTGACAGCGCGGCAACGCGAGGTTTTGCGTTTGATTACCGAAGGAAAGACCAACAAGGAAATTGCCCGGAAACTCGATATCTCGCCCTATACTGTCAGTATCCATGTTTCCGCTCTCTTGCGTGTTCTGAGTGTGAGTTCAAGATCAGCAGCTGCGGCAAAGGCAGTCCTTGCCGGATTCGATAGTCGGGCATAACCCAATTTTGAGTTTTGGAAACATTGATAGGCTTCGCTGACTGTCAGCGATCGATTTCGTATCCAACATATTGCTGATGCTTATGCTGCCAAAGCAGGAGCGTTTTATGATACACAAACGCGAGTGTAATCTTCAGCGCAAATCCGGTGGCCTTACCGAAATTAATATCGGACAATCGATATGAAAAATTTAGATACAGACAGAAGTGCCGGGGAGATTTTTCGTACAACCCTCTTGCTTGTTTCCGGCTTTTGGGCTGCAGAATTCTTGATTTGCTGCCTGCTCTGGGTCACTCTGGGCGTCAATCCGATAGAATATATACCGATAAAGCTTATAATACTTTTGCTATCCATCGCTATTGCCATGATAATAACGTATATTATCGCGTATATTAGAAATATAAATCTAATTATTCAAGTTTTTATATGCTTCATTTTGTCTATAATCGCGTCTACTATTACATCAACTTCGGACTATTATCTATTTAATACTTTCCATCCTTCACTTTCTATCGAGTACAATTTGGAGAATTTTTGCTATACGCTTTTTTACGGTCTATCATTATTCTTCGGCTGGTCCAGTTTTTTTGTCGCGTATTTGTACAATTTGGAAATACGTGCGCACGAGCGTCGGCTGGCCGCATCTCGGGAAGAAGCTTTGGCAGCAAAGATGCAGGCTCTGCATTATCAAATTAACCCGCATTTTCTCTTTAACACGCTTAATTCTGTTGTGGGCTTGATTGAAGAGGGTGCCCCGGCCAATGCGAGCCGAATGGTTATGTCGCTCTCATCGTTTTTACGCAGCACGCTGGAGCTCGATCCCTTGCGCGATCTGCCGCTTGCAGATGAGTTGGCGTTGCAGGCTGAATATCTCAGGATTGAGAATGAACGCTTTTCTGATCGTATGAAGGTAACGCTTCGTGTTCCCCCCGAGCTGGAGGGAGCACTTGTTCCCAGCCTGATTTTGCAGCCTTTGGTCGAAAACGCTGTGAAGCATGGCTTGGGATACTCTTCCGGAAACCTGGAGATCGTCATCAGTGCCTTTCGGGAGGGGCAATCCCTAAAGTTGCTGGTAGAGAATGCTTCCATGGTTACTGAGGAGTTCAACGTCGAAAAGAAAGCGGGACTAGGCATCGGCCTTTCGAATGTTGCCCTTCGCATTCAAACGCGTTTCCCTCAGGCGGGAACTTTAGTGGCAGGTCCCGTATCGCCATCCCGTTTTCGTGCGCTGCTCACCATGCCGCTGAGGCTCGCGTGAACGGTTGCCGGCTTTGTTGGGGTATGGTGCTGCGAAAACTGTCACTCACACCGGTTATCATGCAGGACGAATAAATGAATGCCCAACCCTATTTGTTTGTTGTGTTCTTTTGTCTGGTTGCTTGTGGAGTCGGCCTGACTTTCTGGCTCATCATCACAGTTTTTCGCGCCAAGCAACGGCAAGTGGAACGTGAAGGTCTCACCAAGCGGCCGGATGGCGGGATCAATGTGCCTCTGGTCGCTGCCTTTGGTGGATGGAAATATGTAATCTGGATCGCCAGGACCAGTTCATCCATTGCACCCTTGCTGGTATTGCATGAGAGCGATCTGGAATACAGGGTGATCCGTCTGAAGCGGCAGCCTTACACCGACGTGTCCGCTGTGGATCTGCGCACTACCATCGGCACAGTGAATATTGTTTTCGAGTTTCGGGCATCCATTCGTACATTTGCAGCCAATACAGCCAGCCGGAGAAATGCCATGGAAGCTCTTGCAATATTGAAAGGCAAAGGGTGTCCCTTGACCGAAAGGGCCGAAGCGCTGCTTGCGGCAAAGGAGATCAATTCCAAATGATACGTCGCACGGAAATTACCCTTTATTATGCCGCTATTGGGAAGGTTGCCGAATAAGATCGATGGATGGAGCCGCATCTGGCGGTTCAATCCATCTGATCATTGCTTATACTCAATGGGGACTGGCTGTTGGCCGGATAATGATTTCACTCACATCAACGTCTTCCGGCTGACTGATCGCATAGAGGATAGCATTGGCAACGGCCTCGGAGCTGATCGTGATTGCGCGCCAGGCTTTCATGGCGTCGCGGGCCAAAGGATCGCTGATGTTGTCAGCAAGTTCCGATGTCGTCGTGCCCGGCGAGATGATCGTTACCCGCAGTTGATCCGTCTCCTGTCGCAGCCCATCAGAAATCGCGCGGACTGCAAATTTGGTCGCGCAATAGACTGCCGCCGTGGGAGATACACTGTGACCGCCGATGGAAGCGACGTTGATAACATGTCCAGAGCCCTGCCTTTTCATATGGGGTAAAGCAGCCGCTATCCCATACAGAACGCCTTTGATGTTAACATCGATCATCTGGTCCCACTCATTGACTTTGAGCGCTTCAAGTGGGGAGAGGGGCATAACACCTGCATTGTTGATAATAACGTCCAATCGGCCAAATTCCGATTTTGCGAAATCCACAAAGCCCTGTACATCTGATTGATCGGTAACATCCAGCCGTCTTGTGCGAACTGTCCCTCCAGCTTCGGAGATTTCTCTGGCAAGCTGCTGCAGGCGATCAACACGACGAGCGCCAATGACGACATGAGCACCGGCCGCAGCGAGCACCTTTGCAGTGGCTTCGCCGATGCCGCTGCTTGCGCCGGTTATGGCAACAACTTTTCCTTTAATATTCAACATTTTATACTCCATTTATTTTGGATTGCTCGAGATCGCGGCTTGCATCATTTGCGGCGGAGGATCATGCCGCCATGCTGGAGGGTGTTGGCATCAACGAAGTCACCATCGGCGGTAAAGCCCGTATCATCCCAATACTCGATGTGATTACCGGATACTTCGTAACGGCCCTGATATGCACTTTCCCGGACACCACGCGCTTCGTCATAGCGTCCATCTGACAGCAGTTCGTGGCGCACATGGCCATCATCGGTAATCCATAGTCCAACATAAGGGTGTTCTGGCATTGTCTTCTCGCTTGTCTGTTGATGTCTCGGTAGTGCTTTGCTCGTGGTTTCTCCCGATGCGGGCATCACGACTGCACCAATCGTTGTAAACGCGACCAGGAGACCGAGCGCTGCGTTGTTGGAAGGCTGTGCAACCATTGTTAAGCTCCTGTGGCTGGGATCACCGGTGCGATGTGGCTCCGCGTTTCCCGTTGTTGATTAATATGAAATACCGCTCCTCTCTGGTGAGATCGAGTTGCTAATCCTGAATAGTTTGGTTAGTAAATATAACCAATGGTAGATGATCTCGAAGGTATTTCGGTATTTCTTGCAGTGGCCGAAGCGCGGAATTTTCGTATTGCGGGCGAGAGGCTCGGCGTTACGCGATCAGCGGTGAGCCAAGCGTTGCAGCGTCTCGAAGATAGGGTGGGAGTGGCTCTGGTTCAGCGCACGACCCGCAGTGTTCGCCTGACCGAAGCGGGTGAAATATTCTACGAAACAGTTCGACCTTCCGTGACGCAAGTCGGCAGCGCCTTGCAGGCCCTGCGCGAGATGCAGAGCCGCCCGAGTGGAATGTTGAGGATCACCGCATCCTCCATTGCAGAGAATTTTTTGTCAGGCCCACTCCTCGCTGGATTTCTGGAAGCCTATCCGGACGTGAAATTAGATATCACGATCACTGATGATGAATTCGACATTGTTGAAGCGGGTTTTGATGCGGGTGTCCGGCTCGGTGAGGTTATCGAGCAGGATATGATTGCGGTGCCTGTTTCATCAGAACAGAAGCAATGTGCCGTTGCGTCTCACGAATATCTGACGCGCCGTGCCACTCCGAAGCATCCACGCGATCTTTCCTCCCATATATGTATTGGATGGCGGCCGCGCCCTGATGCAGCACCCTATCGCTGGGAGTTTGCGGAGAAGGGCCGTGATTTCGATGTTGCAGTTGATCCTGCAATAACCACCAACGATATGGGAGTAATGATCCGCATGGCATGTGCTGGCGCGGGTATCACCTTCGGCATGGCGGAGACGTTCAAGCCATATATCGCTCGCGGAGAGTTGAAGCCCTTGCTGGAAGACTTTGGTCCTCCGTTCCAGGGCTTTTACCTCTATTATCCCAAGCGACAGCGGCAGCCTTTGAAACTTCGGGCGCTGGTCGATTACATCCGCAAATACCGTAAGCTTTAGCCTAATACGTCCATCGTGCTTTCGCAGATAAGGGTCTCACATCCTTCGCCGGGATTGGGTCAGCGACAATGGATAACGTACGGGATGATATGCCATGGAACTGACATTAACCGGTCGATATTCATTGTCGTAGGCGATTTGATCAAGTGTAAGAACCGCCGCCGGGAGATCCAGTTGCAACAGCTTTGCCTCCTGTTCGGATGCAAGCCGCGCGCTCAGGGTTGATTGGCCCCGCGTTGGAACGACGCCGTAACGGGTGTTGAATTCTGCATAGAGCGATCTGTTTCCATTGTTCCAGTCAATATCCAGAATTCCGGGCGCGATCGCTTCGGCAAACCAGTCCCGCTGCACCACAACAGGCAAATCGTCCAGAAAGCGTAACCGCTCGATGAAAACAACATTCGAGCCGGCGGGCAGAGAAAGCGGTCGTGTAATATCCAGATCGGCCTGAATGATAGCGCCCGTCAGCAATTGCATCCCCGGCTTGCGGTTATTTGCTTCGGCGGTCTCCGTAAAACTGCGGACGATCTCGATTTCGTAGGTAGGCTTTGGTTCTGTGACGTAAATGCCTTTTCCTGCACGCGTCTGAAGAAATCCGAGATTCTCCAGATCCTTTATCGCCTGTCGCACAGTAATTCGGCTCACCCCATACAACTGAACGAGTTCGCGCTCGGACGGGAGTTTGTCATTGAGTTGCAGTTGCCTGGCATCGATCATGGATTTCAGGATGATGCGCAATTGAACGTAAAGCGGCTCCGGATGATTGCGATCTATCAAGGTGCCACCGGGCGGCGCTGTCATTGCCATCTCAACTCTTTGCTTTCCTGGATTTCGGTATCCATTGTTCAGATTGCACCTTCGCCAATTCAATACAAGCCGCTGAAAAATTTGCCTGTGAATGCCGCCCTGAAGCCTAGAATTCCAAGTTCGAAGATTGTTGGTTTCGATTGATTGACATAACTGGTTATAACCAGTACCGATAGCACAATTGGAGCATTGGAGCAATCGATGAAGCTTGCGTTGGTTGGTGGTGGCGGTGTCCGCGCGCCGTTGTTTGTAGGGTCAGCGCTCAGGCGTGCAGAAAGAAGCGGTCTGACGGAAATATGCCTGCAGGATATCAACGAAACGAAGCTCGAACTGTTTGGTCGGATCAGTCAGGAACTTGCACGCCGCAGCCAGTCGCCGGTCAGGATTTCCATGACGAGCGATGCCGAGCGAGCACTTGAAGGCGCAAGCTATGTTGTGACAACGGTGCGACCGGGCGATGAGGAAGGCCGCATCAAGGATGAGCGCATTGCCTTGTCCCATGGCGTACTCGGGCAGGAAACCACGGGCCCTGGTGGCTTTGCCATGGCTTTGCGCAGTATCCCCGTGATTTTGAAATATGCGGAACTATTGAAGAAGGTCAGCCCCGATGCGTGGCTTTTCAACTTTACCAATCCGGCTGGTCTGGTCGCCCAAGCGCTGCAGGACGAAGGCTATCATCGGACAATCGGCATCTGCGATGGTGCAAATGGCGCCCAGGAAGCGCTGGCGCGCTGGTTCAAGGTACCCCAAAACGATGTGCATGCGGAGGTGGCTGGGCTGAACCATCTTTCCTTTACACGCAGCGCCAAAATCAGTGGTAAAGAGGTGCTGCAGCCGCTCCTCGATGATGACAGCTTCTTGAGTGCAACATCCCAGCGCATGTTCGATGCAAAGCTGATCCGTCATCAGCGCAACTGGATCAATGAATACCTCTATTACTACTATTATGCCGAAAAGGCGGTGGAGGCCTTGAATTCAGATGAACGCACACGCGGTGAAGAGGTCAAGGATCTCAATAAGGCACTGATGGCGACGCTGGGTACGATCAATCTCGATACCAGTGCGGATGAGGCGCTGGCACGTTATTACGCCTATGAACGCCGGCGCAGCGCCACCTATATGCATTATGCGCTCGACGATGCGCCAACCATGGAAGAAGCCGATCATTTGGCTGACGTTCCTGCGGCAGGGGATCATGGCGAGGAAGGGGAAGGTTATGCGGGGGTAGCGCTCAATCTCATTGATGCCCTGCAGACAGGAAAACCTTGCTATAGCGGGCTGAATGTTCGCAATGAGGGCGCTATTGATGGACTGCGCGCGGATGATGTGGTGGAGGTTAGCTGCGTGGTCGACAAGGATGGAATAAGGCCCTTGAAGATGGGGGCAATGCCTGAAGCGCAGTTCCAGCTCGTTCAGAACGTAAAGCGCTATGAGCGTCTTGCCGTGCGGGCGATCAGGGAACGCAGTCGCGATGTTGCGGTAGAAGCGTTGATGGCCCACCCGCTGGTCCTATCCTATTCCCGGGCAGTACCGCTTGTGGATGAATATCTCGCCGCGCATGCACAGTACGCAGGAGAGTGGAAGTGACCGCAAAGGCCTCAAAGTCGCTTTATGACGTGATGGTAGTTGGCGAATATTACTTCGACCTGATCTTTCGCGGTTTGCCTGATGTGCCGAAAATTGGCGCCGACCTTTGGGCAAAGGAATTCGAGTGGGTCCCCGGCGCAGCATTTTCAACAGCCCTTGCCCTGACGAGGCTCGGCACAGAGGCGGGCTGGTGGTGTGCATTCGGCAATGATGTGTTCAGCCAGATGATTATCGAGGAGGCGCGCCGTGAGGGTATCGACGAAGGGCTTTTCATACATTTCCAGAAACCGTGGCGTCGTCTCAGTTCTGCTTTCTCGTTCACCCATGACCGTGGCTTCATCAGCTACAGCGAAGATCGCGATCCGAGCCCACTTCCTGCGGACCTGGAGCGTATACGGCCTCAAATTCTGCTCCTACAGGGATTTTCATTAGCACCGGAGCGCCTCGCACTCGTGGATGCGGCCCGGCGGCTTGGCATCAAGGTCTGTTCCGATTGTCAGCACATTGAAATGGATTTGTCTGCACCGGGTTTGATTGGAGCCCTTCGGCAGATCGATGTGTTCCTGCCTAATGAGAGCGAGGCGAAGGCGCTGACGGGTGAAAGCGATATCAACGTCGCGCTGAAGATTCTTGCGCAATATTGTCCGACTGTTGTCATCAAGTGCGGTGCCGACGGTGCAATCGCTTCGGAAAACGGGCAGATCTACCATGTTCCTGCACTGGCTGTAGACGTCTTCGATACCACAGGGGCTGGAGATAGTTTCAATGCTGGCTTTGTGCATGGGATATTGCATGAACCGGATTTTTATTCGGCGCTCGAAGTCGCGGTCATTTGCGGCTCGCTAGCCGTCACCGGTTATGGCGGTCGCAATTTACCCTTTCATTCCGATCTCGACCAATATCGACGGCGCAGAGCCGCGATCTAATTCGCTTCAATAAACAAGAAAAGCAGGGAACAATCATGAAACATAAATTCAAGGCACTTGCAGGTCTCGCGGTTTTGGCAATGACGGCGGCATTTCCCGCCAAAGCTGAAACAATCTCCATGTTCTGCTCAGCGACCGATTATGAACTCTGCGAGGAGGGCGCACAGAAATGGGCAAAGTCATCGGGCAATGAAGTCAAGATTAACCGGACGCCACAAAACCTTGACGATGCCATTCCGATCTACCAGCAATTGTTCGCGTCGAATTCCCCGGATGTCGATCTGCTCTATGTGGATGTCATCTGGCTCGGCATGATGAAAGATCATTTCGAGGATATCAGCAAGCTGGTCCCGGAAGCCGAAGTAAAGGCGCATTTCGCATCTGCTGTCGAGGCGGCGCGCATCGATGGCAAGCTGCTTGCCATGCCTTTTTACATCGATACCGGATTGATGTTTTACAGGAAGGATCTTCTGGAAAAATACGGCAAACAAGCGCCGAAGACCTGGGACGAGCTGACAACAACTGCCAAGGAGATTCAGGATAGCGAACGCAAAGCAGGCAATGCCGATATGTGGGGCTATTCATGGCAGGGACGCAGCTATGAAGGGCTCACCTGTGATGCCATTGAATGGATGGCTTCGGGCGGCGGCGGAACAATTCTATCCGACAAGGGCGCTGTCACGGTCAACAATCCTCAGACTCTTGCCGCATTGACACGGGCGAGGGGATGGATTGACACGATCTCACCGAAGGGCGTTCTCAACTATGACGAGGAGAGTTCCCGGGCACTGTTCGAAAGTGGCAATGCGGTGTTTCATCGAAACTGGCCTTATGTCTGGGGTACGTCGCAGGCTGATGGTGGCAAGCTCGTAGGCAAGGTTGGTGTGTCGGCGCTTCCTGTCGGCGCTGAAGGCCAGAAGTCCAGTGGTACACTTGGAACAGCTTATCTTGCCGTTTCCAAATATTCGAAGAAGAAGGAAAAGGCCGCTGATCTCTTGCGTTATATGGTTGGTCTGGAAGATCAGAAGATGCGTGCTATCAAGGGCGGCTATAACCCGACGGTCGAAGCCCTCTACAGCGATGCGGAGGTCCTGGCGAAAATTCCTTTCCTGCCAATGGCAAAAAGCGCATTTGAAGAATCTGTCGCACGCCCATCGGCGGTTACGGGGAAGGATTACAATCGTGTCTCACGTTCTTTCTACCGCTCGGTCCATGATATCATTTCTGGAACTGGCGACATCGGTGCGGAACTGGCGCAACTGGAGAAGCGGCTGAAACGCGATGTGAAGGCCAACTGAGTTTCGGAATCGCAGATATTGCCAGCCTGTCTCTCCGGCGGGTTGGCAATGATCGCAAACAGTGGCCGAAGAATATCCAGGGACAGTGAAATGGCATCCGTCACTCTGAAGGAAGTAAGCAAAAGCTTTGGCGCATTCGATGTCTTGCAGTCGATCGATCTGACAATTGAAGACGGCGAGTTCGTTGTCTTCGTTGGTCCTTCCGGCTGTGGAAAATCGACCCTGTTGCGGGCGATTGCGGGCCTCGTGCCTGTTTCCAAAGGCGATGTCTTTATCGGTGGTGAGCAGGTTACGGATGTTCCCGCGTCAAAACGCGGTATCGCCTTTGTCTTTCAGTCCTATGCGCTCTATCCGCATATGAATGTGGCGCGAAACATCAGCTTTGCCCTCGAAACTGCACGTATGGCCAAGGCTGAAATCCGCCAGCGCCTGACGAGAGTGGCAGACATGTTGAAGATCGGCCACCTCTTGGACCGGCGGCCGAAGCAGCTTTCCGGTGGGCAACGCCAGCGTGTCGCCATTGGGCGTGCTCTCGTCAGCCAACCGCAACTGTTCCTATTCGACGAGCCACTGTCAAATCTTGACGCCGATTTGCGTATGGAGATGCGGTTCGAGATTGCCAAGCTGCACGCCGAGATCGGCACCACAATGATTTATGTTACGCACGATCAGACCGAGGCCATGACGCTTGCCGACAGGATCGTTATTCTCAATTACGGACGTATCGAGCAGGTTGGAACTCCGCGCGAGCTTTATGACCGTCCCGCAAACCGGTTCGTTGCAGGTTTCCTTGGAAGTCCGCGCATGAACTTCGCACCCGTGCATACTGATACGTCTTCCGGTCTTTTGCATGGGCCCTCGGGCTTTGTTTTTGCAACAAGCGGCGGCGGAAATGCCCAGCCTGTGACACTGGGGCTGCGACCGGAGGCGTTGGAAATTGTCGATGCAGGAACAGCTCAATCCATTGGCGGCACCTTTGAAAGAGCTGAAGACCTTGGCTACGAACACATTGCCTATGTTCGTTTGTCTGAAGATCTGGTGTGGACAATTCGTTCGACGGAACCTCTTACGGGACATGCGCCCGGGCAAACCGTCGGATTGGGCTGGAAGATAAAGGATCTCTATCTGTTCAATGAGGCTGGAATACGTGTCGATGTTGAAGTGGCACGCGGTCCCGTCGCCGCCGTACAAAGTTGAGGATGGGCATTCCAATGCGCAATCGGGAAACGAGGACAGCATGGCTTTTTCTTCTGCCGCTTCTCGTTGCACTGGCGGCTGTCGCGGTTTGGCCGCTTGTACGCAATGTGTATTTTTCCTTCACCAATGCCTTTCTGGATAATCCGTCTGAGTACAGCTTTGTTGGTCTGCAAAATTTCATAATCGTCATGGAAGACCCGGTTTTCTGGGGCGCCGTGACGAATACCATGATCTTCACACTCATATCTGTCAGCTTCGAAACGGTGCTCGGCTTCGGGATTGCACTTCTCTTGCACCGCGCCTTCGCTGGACGCGGTCTGGTGCGCGCCGCCATTCTGGTGCCTTGGGCGATGCCGATGGTTGTGTCGGCCAAGATTTGGGAATGGATGCTGAATGATCAATTTGGCCTGATCAACAAGGCGCTTATCTGGTTGGGTTTTCTGGACAAAGGTATTGCCTGGACAGCCGATTCATCGCTCATTCTCGGCACAGTCATCTTCATCGATATCTGGGTCACGACACCGTTTATGGTGCTTCTCATTCTTGCCGGATTGCAACTTATCCCCGAGGAAATCTATGAAGCTGCCGAAGTATCCGGCGTACCAGCCTGGAAACGATTATGGTCGATAACCCTGCCATTGGCGGCCCCTGCAATCGGTGTCGCGGTGCTCTTCCGCACGCTTGATGCACTGCGCATGTTTGACTTGAGCTATGTGATCGCCGCTAACAATGAAAAAGCCATGACGATGTCGATCTATGCGCGTGACCAGCTCATCGGGTTTCAGGATCTTGGCGTCGGTTCTGCGGCTTCGACGTGGGTGTTTCTGATTGTCGGGCTGATTGCCATCCTGATTGTCAGCCTGTTGCGGCTTGACCGGAGCACGGCATAGTGACCCAAACATCTGACCGTTACTCGAACAGAACCTATCGCAGATTGAAGGCCCTCAAGCGTATCGGTCTTTATGCTGGCGTCGCACTCGTTCTCATCTATATGCTGTTCCCATATTATTGGGCGATCATTTCCTCCACCAAAACCCGTGAGAGCCTCTATAGCTTCAGTCTGGTGCCGTCGCTGGATTTCAGCAACTATATCAGCCTGTTCAACAATCCTATCTTCATGGGTGCGATCGTCAATTCGGCTATCGTTGCGATTTCCAGCAGTGTCTTATCGCTGATCATCAGTCTTTTTGCGGCTTATGCGCTTGGGCGTCTGCATTTCAAGCTCAGCCGGATCATTCTCATCTGCGTTCTGATGATTTCAGTGTTTCCGCAGGTGGTGGTTCTTTCCGGCATGTTCGAGGTCATTGGCTGGCTCGGATTCTACAATCGACCTGCGGCTCTCATTTTTTCCTATCTGTTGCTGATCCTGCCTTTTACGACCTGGGTTCTGACGAGCTTCATCCGCGATCTGCCTGTTGAGCTTGAAGAAGCCGCGTTGATTGATGGATGTTCGCGGATGCGGATACTGACACATGTCCTGTTGCCGCTAATGGGTCCGGCCATTGCAAGCACCGGTCTGCTTGCATTCATTCTGGCGTGGAATGAGTTCCTGTTTGCACTGACATTCATCCTGACTGATGAGAACAGAACGGTTCCGGTTGCCATCGGTTTGCTGACCGGCAGCAGCCGTTATGAATACCCGTTCGGGCAGATTATGGCGGCATCCGTGACTGTCACGTTACCCCTGCTCATTCTCGTTCTTATCTTCCAGCGGAAGATCGTCGCCGGACTGACATCCGGAGCCGTCAAAGGCTAATCAAAACCACATCAAATGCATGCTGAATCGATCAGGGGTGTCCCTGATTATGTCTATAAGATAGGATTCCCCTTGTTTCATGGATCACTCAATTTTGCGAGATTCGTATGACTGAGTGTGAAAAATCGCAGGCGTAGAAACGATAGGCATGGCAGTATGACAGAACTCCTTACTCCCGAGGCACTTTCAACCCTTTTCCAAGTTGTTATGATGGATCTGGTTCTGGCCGGAGACAATGCGGTCGTCATTGGTCTGGCGGCTGCCGGATTACCACGCGAGCAGCGAAACAAGGCCATTCTTGTCGGGATTATTGCTGCCACGGTATTGCGGATTCTTTTTGCCACGGTCGCCAGCCAGATGCTGCAGATCATTGGTCTTCTTCTTGCCGGCGGCATTCTCCTGCTGTGGGTGTGCTGGAAAATGTGGCGTGAATTGCACAATGGCAGTGCAGACGACGTGGATATTGACGGCACACTGGATGAAGATACGACCTCAGGTGAAAAGATCGGGCGTAAAACGTTTGCTCAGGCAGCGTGGCAGATTGTCATTGCAGATGTGTCGATGTCACTCGATAATGTGCTGGCGGTAGCCGGTGCAGCACGCGAGCATCTGGCCGTTCTGGTGTTTGGCCTGATATTATCCATTGCCCTTATGGGGCTGGCCGCAAGTTTTATTGCCCGCCTGCTGCAGAAACATCGCTGGATTGCTTACATTGGCCTTGCGATCATTCTCTATGTCGCTCTGGAAATGATCTATCGGGGAACCCTCGAAGTTCTGGCTTATCTGCATAGCTAGCCGATAAGCTTTGCTGGGAAGGTTTTTCTGTTCGTTACCTCAGAAGTTCTATCGTTCTGTTGAGTGCGGGCTCGAACCCCTTGAGAGATATGGAGAACGTAACGTCCTTTTCGGTGTCACTCGCGAAGGCTCCAAGGTTCAGGGCTTTTCCCTTACGCAGGACTTTGGTGGTTGCATCGGTGAAAGTCAGCGGGACAATGCAGCCGGTGGGCATACAGGTTCGAAACCGGGAAGGTTTTCCTGCCGGATTGTCATCGATGCGGAATGTGACGCCTTTCTCAAGATAAAGGCCAAAGGGCATGGCAAGATTGCCCTTCAACCCCGTATCACCGTCAGGCACGAACTCTATTGTCAATACGCGCTGCCCGCCCTTGTGCATCTGTTGCTGCGACAGGGCACAACGACGTGTACCGCTCTCCTGAACTGCACAATTTACGCTCCAATCCTCGTAGGTTTCGGAAAGGGAGGAGGGGGTGGCAACCGGTTTGGCTTCGGTCTGGGCATAAAGCGGTGTGGTGGCAAGCAAGCTTGCCACCACACCATAGATCACAGTGCGCAGACGCATCAGAATTTCACGCCGAGCTTCGCATCAACGGCATTTTGCGTAAGACCCGAGCCGTACTGTCCGGTATAGGTGAGACCGAGCGTTGCATTGCGGCTGAGCTTGAAGTCGACACCTGCTTCAACCATCGCCGTATCCTCGGCAATTGGCACTCCCGCCACCGAGAAAGCATTGCCGGTGGCAAAGGCAAGTGTCGAGTTTGGTGTAATATCGCCATAGGCATGCTGCCAGCCGATTGTTCCGCGCGCCTCGATATCCATCGTTCCCAGTGCAAAGGGTGCCGATGCGCGAAG